>CAWJWT010000001.1:0-455499 GCA_963846655.1 uncultured beta proteobacterium
CAAAGGAGTACAGTTTGCGCGCAGCTTTTTTGGACTACATAAATATTCGCACTGGCATGCCGTGGCTGCGCGGGACCGTGTAAGCACGACAAACTAAAAATTTTAGGCTCGATGGAGGGTTAAACAATGAAGCTCAAGGTAAACAAGCAAGACAGGAGTTACGAGGGCGATCCGCAGATGCCGCTCATGTGGTATCTGCGCGATGAACTCGCCCTGACGGGAACGAAGTTCGGATGCGGAACAGGTCTGTGCGGCGCCTGTACGGTGCACCTCGACGGCAAGCCGGTTCGCTCCTGTGTCGTCGTGATGAAGGAAGCGGCCAATCACGCCGTCACCACGATCGAAGGTTTGTCGCCCGATGGCAATCACCCGGTGCAGAAAGCCTGGCGCGCCGAGAATGTGCCCCAGTGCGGCTATTGCCAGCCTGGCCAGATCATGAATGCAGCGGGACTGCTCGCAACGAACAAGAACCCTTCGGACGACCAGATTCTCGAAGCCATGTCCGGAAACATCTGCCGCTGCGGTTGCTATCAACGCATTTTCGCTGCGATCAAGACCGCAGCACAGGAGGCCTGAAATGAAAAACACTAACACTCAGGCCATCGTCACCAACGTCAGCCGCCGCAATCTGCTCAAGGGCATCGTCGGCACCGGCGGTTTGGTTCTTGCAGCGCAGTTCGTTTCGCCCAACGTTGCCCTCGCCGCCTACAAGACCGGCGCCGAAGGCATGCCCGGCGGAGTCGTGTGGGATCCGCATGTTTTCGTTTCCATCGATCCGAGCGGCATCGTAACTATCGTCACGCATCGTTCTGAAATGGGCACCGGCTCGCGCACCAGCCTGCCGATGGTGGTTGCCGATGAAATGGAAGCCGACTGGTCCAAGGTCAAGATCATCCAGGCCGAAGGCGACGAGCAGAAGTATGGCAACCAGGACACCGACGGTTCACGCAGCATTCGCCACTTCATTCAGCCGATGCGCACCTGTGGCGCGGCGGCCCGGCAAATGCTCGAGCACGCTGCGGCGATCACGTGGGGCGTATCCAACGCGGAATGCCGCGCACAGAACCACAAGGTCATGCACGTACCGACCGGAAGAAGCCTCGGCTACGGCGAATTGGCGGCAGCTGCTTCGCAACTGAAGACGCCCAATCAAAAGTCGCTCACGCTGAAGGATCCGTCCGAGTTTCGTTATATCGGCAAAGGCGAAGTCCAGATTACCGACCTGCACGATATTACGACGGGCAAGGCCAATTACGCGCAGGACTTCCATATGCCCGGCATGAAGTACGCCGTCGTGGCGCGTCCACCGGTTGTTCTTGGTCAGGTCAAGACCTTTGACGAAGCTGCGGCAATGAAAGTGCCGGGAGTGATCAAGGTCGTCAAGATCCCCTCGACGCCGATGCCCGCGGTGTTCGCTCCACTGGGTGGTGTCGCGGTCATCGCGAACAGCACGTGGGCGGCACTGAAGGGTCGCGAGGCGCTGAAAGTCACGTGGGATGACGGCCCGAACAAGAGCTACGATTCGGAAACGTACAAGGCGAAGATGCAGGCCACGGCGCGCAAGCCCGGCAAGATCGAGCGCAACGAAGGCGATGTCGATAAAGCGCTGGCAGGTGCCACCAAGGTAATCGAGCGCGAGTACTACATCCCGCATGGCGTGCATGTGCCAATGGAACCGCCGGCTGCAACCGTGCAGATCAAGGACGGCAAAGCCGAAGTCTGGGCTTGCGTGCAAAGCCCCGGCGGCACCCGCGGCGACGTAGCCAAGGTTCTTGGCATGAAGCCCGAAGATGTGCGGGTCAACGTCACCTTGCTGGGCGGTGGTTTCGGACGCAAATCCAAGTGCGATTTCGCGCAGGAAGCGGCCATTCTGTCCAAGGCAATGGGCGGCACACCGGTCAAAGTGGTGTGGACGCGCGAGGACGACATTCATCACTCGTTCTATCACAGCGTGTCGTACCAGCATGTCACCGCCGGCCTCGACAAGAACAACAAAGTCGTGGCCTGGCGCCATCGCAGCGTATCGCCGTCGCTGATGTCCAATTTCATGCCCGATCCGAAACGCGAAAGCGCGCTGGAACTGGGACTGGGATTGATCGACACGCCGTTCGACGTGCCGAACCTGCGGCTCGAGACCGGTGAAGCCGTGGCGCAGACGCGTATCGGCTGGTTCCGTTCGGTCAACAACATTCCGCATGCATTCGCCATGCAATCGATGGTGGCGGAGCTTGCGCATGAACTGGGCCGCGATCCGAAGGACTTCCTGCTCGAGATGATCGGCCCCCCGCGTATCGTGGATCCGCGCAAGACGGTTACCAGCGAGCTGTGGAACTACGGCGATCCGTGGGATACGTATCCGGTGGATACGGCCCGTACCCGCCGCGTGGTGGAACGTGTTGCCAAGGAAGCCGGCTGGGGCAAGAAGCTGCCCAAGGGCCATGGCCTGGGCATCGCGGTTCAGCGCAGTTTCCTGAGCTACGTGGCAACGGTGGTCGAGGTGGCTGTCGATGACAAGGGCAACGTCACAGTGCCCAACGTGCATACGGCAATCGACTGCGGTTTTGTGGTCAATCCCGAGCGCGTACGTTCGCAGATCGAGGGTGCCGCAGTCATGGGCCTGAGTCTGGCGAAGTTGAACCAGATCACGTTCAAGAACGGCCGCGTGCAGCAGAACAACTTCCACGACTACCCGGTGCTGCGCATTGGCCAGGGTGCCATGGACGTTCGGACGCACATCATCGAAGCCACGATCGATGATCCCTCCAGTGGTGTCGGCGAGCCCGGCGTTCCGCCGTTTGCTCCGGCATTCGTCAACGCGGTGTTTGCCGCAACTGGCAAGCGCATCCGCAACCTGCCGATGGGCGATCAACTGAGCGCCTGACGGCAACGTCCTCCGGGCAATCCGGAGGATTGAAAATGACAACGCCCGTTCCGCAAGGAACGGGCGTTTTCTTTGCCGAGGCTGATCCGGCGTCTATTCGCGCGCTTTGCCGCCCTCGTGTTTGTGGTGCGCCTTGCATTCGGCGGAAAGCTCGGCCTCATGCTGCTTCATGCATTGCATCTTGCGCCCTTCGCCGGCCGGAACATCCTTGCAGAGCCGCTGCATGTCCGCCATGCACGGGTGCCTGCGTTTCGCCTGCGCCATCTTGTCGCGGCATGCGCCCGATAGCTCCGCCTCATGCTCTTGCAGGCAACTCGCCACGCGGCCCTGGCCGGCCTGCACGCCTTTGCAAAACTTTTCCGCGTCCGGTTTGCAGGCTTCCGCCCATTCCCTGCCCCGCTCCCTGGCGCGCGCGATCTGATCGCGACAACCGGATGACAACTCCTGCTCATGCTCTTTCAGGCACATCGCAACGCGCCCCTCCCCGGGCTGCACGCCTTTGCAGAGTTTTTGCACATCGGCACGACAGGCGCGCGGATGTTCCCTTTCCGCGGCCTGCGCAGCGCCAAGATTCACGAGCGCGGACACAGCCAGTACGACGATAGGGCCAAACAGCTTCATAGTCGGATCTCCTGAGGTAACCGGCACCAGCGCCGATGCTGGCGTAAACGATCAGGCGCCCGACGTCGTTGACTCATGCAGCGTCGCAGAACCGGCCGGGTCTTTGATTTACGCGGCAAGCTCGGGCGGTGTCCTGCGCGGCGGGGAGAGGCAAGTCCTCCTGGTCGCCGCCGTGTGATCGGCTCGCGCAACTCGAAAGACTTGCCCGCACGCTTCGCGTGGACGGTATTCGGAGAAAGTGAAAATCGAGGTTCATTACCTGATACGACTGTCCACGTACTACGTCGAGACAGCCGCCGGCATTGCACACGGCGATGGCTCCTGCGGAGACCGTTCCCGTCACGCTATCGCCGTAGACCACCGTGTACTCCGTGCCGCGAATACCCATCGTGGCTACAGCCGTCTTCATCTCATACGCGGTTTTAATCGCCTTGCCGATCAGGCCACTGATTGTGCGCAGGCCGCCCTTGAGCAATTCCATTTCGATGCGCTCCGTACCGTCGGGCTTGCCGCTATATGAATATGCATTGACCCGAAATTCGGAATGCGGCGCCAGCGAAACTAATCCGCCATCGGAAAAGCGCAATTGAACCCTGGCATCCTCGCTGATCACTGTATCGCCAACTTCAATGCCTAATCCCTTCTTGAGTTCCCGTTTTTCGCCTGATCCCGATAGGGTAAAAGCTGAACCCCAGACGAATTCGACTTTTGCTGCCTCAGCGGCAAATAGTTGGGCCGACGTGATGAGTAAGGCAGCAAGCGGAATAGAGCGGATGGATGTGACGAACTTCATAGCCCCCCCCTAGTGTGCCCCGAGGCAGATGTTGGTTTTGGTTTTTTAGGTTCGCCCTTCGATAAAGCGCGCTCGGTGCTCTCCTAAAATAGGCAATTGCTATGCCTTTCACTTATTAACTAAAAAGATTCGGTGTGTTATTTAACATATTGAATATAGTCATTGATTTGTAGATTTTTCAATGCGTTTTTTTATCCCCATGAGAATCTGACCCATCGCGCATCAGTGCCATAATGTGTCGTTAATTGTCCTTTCGGGCGCGCACCAATCCCCAGAGTGTCCGATCTGCGGACTCGACAGCTATCGCGAGACTCCGGGTAAAGGACAGCAAAGACCGGGGGCGACGTACGGGCGCGTTTCTCGTGAGCTCTAGAGATCTTAGAAAAGCTCCTGGTCCTTACGATGTTCGAGTCTTAGGTCAGATGATTCTTCGTGGCTCACGCGTAGCTGATTTCGCCGAGCAATTAGCCAATCCTCAAATATCGAAGAAACCCCAACGCCAAAAACGTCAGAGTAATTACGGGATAGAAGCGGAGTCGCGAGGCCTATGGTTAACGGCGTTCTTCTTCGATCCCGATCAGTTCAGTGAAAATCGCCTTTGACACTGTAGTTTTTCGAACCGGCAAGTCCGAGGCCCAGTTACGGCAGCGACCAATGGCCATTCGCCCCATCCTTTATCGAGTCAGTTACGGGGTAGCGGCTGACCAGTCCTTCTAGGCTGACGAACGGCTCCGCATTGGGCGACGATTTTCTTGTCCTGCATAATCGGGGGATGCGCTCGGCATGGCTTGGGTCTGATATGCAGGATTGGCTTACGACGTAAAAGCCGCTGACGCACAGCTAACTACCCTGATCGACGAGGCTCGCAAGTTCGAGCAGTACTCAGCCGTCGCAAACCTCCGTACGCGAGAGGCTAAAATTGCACCAGCTGACCGACAACGCGCCGGCAGCCGTAGCGGGCGCGAGCTCACTTTGATTATCCGCGGCCAGGATGGCGAAGAGCGCACACTTGAACACGGCCACGTTGTCGACGTGCAACCAACTAATGAGGGGAAGGCATGACGAGGAGAGAGTACAAGCTCGTGCCGAAGCCCATCGTATTCCTCAACGCGATCGGGTCCACGGTAATCGGGATCGTGGGGTCATACGGATCGTGGAAATCGACCTTGGTCCCGCTTCGCATCCGGACAGACGTTGGGATTTTTCTTGGTGGGTGGTACTGGGATCGAACCAGTGGCCCCTGCCGTGTGAAGGCAGTGCTCTACCGCTGAGCTAACCACCCGTGTGCAGAGAGGCGGCATTTAACCACAGCGCCGCGGCCAGGGTCAATTTGCGGGGCGTGGAAGCAGCTTGCCTGCGGGTGCGCAGCGCATAGCAGGGCATCGCGTACAATGGCGCCCTTTTCCGCATGCCTCGCATCTTCTCCATGGTCCGCACCCGTTTTGCGCCCAGTCCAACCGGATTTCTGCACATCGGCGGCGCGCGCACCGCCCTTTTCTCATGGGCCTATGCGCGCAAAACCGGCGGCCAGTTCATTCTGCGCATCGAAGACACCGATGTCGAGCGATCCACGCAAGCCTCCACCCAGGCGATCCTGGACGCTATGGACTGGCTGGGTCTCGATTACGACGAGGGTCCTTTCTACCAGATGCAGCGCCTGAACCGGTATCGCGAGGTCGCAGCGCAACTGCTGGCCGGCGGTCACGCCTACCATTGCTATGCCGGCAAGGAAGAACTCGACACGATGCGCGAAGAGCAGCGGGCGAAAGGCTTGAAGCCGCGCTACGACGGCCGCTGGCGCCCGGAGAACGCAAAAGGCAAAACGCCGCCGGCAGGCGTACAACCCGTGGTGCGCTTCCGCAATCCCAGACGATGGCGACGTGACCTGGAACGATCTGGTGAAGGGGTCGATCTCCATCAGCAACCACGAACTCGACGATGTCGTCATTCTGCGCGGCGACGGCATTCCGACGTACAACTTCGGCGTGGTGGTCGACGACTGGGACATGCAGATGACGCACGTCATCCGCGGCGACGATCATGTCAACAACACGCCGCGGCAGATCAACATTTTCCGGGCGCTCGGTGTGCCGCTGCCGCACTTCGGACACATCCCGATGATCCTCGGCGCCGATGGCGAGCGGCTATCCAAGCGCCACGGTGCGGTCAGCGTCATGCAGTATCTCGAGGACGGTTATCTGCCGGAAGCGTTGCTCAACTACCTCGCGCGGCTCGGCTGGGGCCACGGGGATGCGGAAATGTTCACGCGCAGCCAGTTCGTCGAGTGGTTTTCCCTGGAGGCCGTCAGTCGCTCGCCCGCCAAGTTCGATCCTGAGAAACTGAAATGGCTCAACGCGCAATACCTCAAACAGGCCGATGACGCGAGGCTTGCAGCGCTTGCGGCGCCTTTTCTCGCAACGCACGGCTGCGACCCGAGCCGGGGACCGGATCTGCGCGCCGTGTGCGGCCTGCTCAAGGAACGCGTCAGCACCGTCGAGGAACTGGCGGATGCGGCCGTGTATTTTTACCGTCCGTTGCATCCCGCCGAGGATTTGCGCGCGCAGTTTTATACCGCGGAGGTGCTGCCCGCCATGAATACCCTGCGCGAGAAGCTGGCAACGGCCGACTGGAACCGAACGGCATTAAGCGCGACGATCAAGGCGGTCATTACGGCGCACGCGATCAAGATGCCGAAACTGGCCATGCCGCTGCGGGTGATGCTGACGGGTACGGCGCAGACCCCGTCGATCGATGCCGTGCTGGAACTGATCGGCCGCGAGGAAGTGCTTCGCCGCATGGATTCGGAGCTTGCGCACTACCCGAAGTAGCCCTGCGGCCCAATCTTTACAGAGGTAAAGGCCGCCCGTATAATGCGCCCCTTTCGTGGGGGTATAGCTCAGCTGGGAGAGCGCTTGCATGGCATGCAAGAGGTCAGCGGTTCGATCCCGCTTACCTCCACCACGAAGCCAGGATCTGTCCCCATCGTCTAGAGGCCTAGGACACTGCCCTTTCACGGCGGTAACAGGGGTTCGAATCCCCTTGGGGACGCCAGTCAAGAATAAAGCCGGGCAATCGCCCGGCTTTATTTTTTTCCGACGTCACGGCGCGTTGATCTAGCGGCGCAACTGATACTCCGACATACGCTCCTTGACGACCACGATGTCGTCCGGCTGGACCGGATCGGTCAGCGCAGCATCGATCATCATCAGCTCGCCATTCGGCATGCGCCGATGAATGCCGATGCCCCGCTCGGTGGCGCGCGGCGTCAGCCCGCCGCCCAGTGACAAGGCTTGCGCCACAATGGTATTGGGCTCGAGACGATAAGAACCGGCACGCTGAACTTCGCCATAGATATAAAAAACCGGGGCGCGCTCGACGAAAATCGTGTCGCCATTCTCGAGCTGGATGTTGGTCGTCGGATCGCCGCCGCGAAACAGCGCCACCACATCGATCTCGATTTCTTCGGGCTTGCCGCTGCGCTTCGTCAGCACCGTTACCTTGTCGGCGCCCGTGGTGTTGATGCCGCCAGCCTGCGTGATGATGTCGGTCAGGCGTGAAGCGCTTTCCTCAAGCACATAGCTGCCCGGCTTGGCAAACTGGCCGAGCACATGCACCTGCCGGCTGCGCACCTGCAAGATGGAGACCGCAACCTGGGGATTGATGATGAAGCCACCGCGCTTGAGTTGTTCGGCAATACGCGCCCCCGCCTCGGCCGACGTCAACCCGCTCAATGCGACCTCGCCGATCAGCGGAAACACGACCGACCCGGTTTGCGAAAGCCGCGTCTCGGTGGTCAGATCCGGGTTTTGAAACACTGTAATGCGAATGCTGTCGCTGGGACCCAGTACTTCACGGATCGGACCGGTATTGCCGGCCAGACCGCTCGTTGCACCGGTCGAGCCGGGCCCCGGCGGTGTGGCACGCGCCTGCACGGTGTCGCGTGATTTGGCTAGCTCCCGTTCCTTGGCGGCGTCCTTGGCTGCCTCGCGCGCTTGCGGCACTTCGCGTTCCTTCGCGGCATCCCGCACCTGCGCATACAGCGGGGCTGCGATGACAGCCATGGATAGCAATGCCCACGCAAGATGTCGCAGTGGCTTGATCGTGGCGAAGCGCCGGTCTGTTAGTTGTCGCATAGTAAACCTCATATTGAGCATTCCCGGTGGATGGGAGGATGTGGTTTCCTGATAGTGACGCGTGGCGGTATCCGTACGCCACTCGCTAGATTTCACCTGGACTTGCTGGCGACACGTGACAAGGCCTTGTCTGAGAAACTCGGGCCTGTGCATTGCCAGGAAATTACTCTGAACGTCAGGTTAGGCGCGAGACATTTACCCGCAATATCCGGTTTTGATCCAATCGGACTATCGCCGAGCCGCAGGTCCGATCGGCAGCGGCGCAGCATTGCGTTTGCACGCGTGGGAACCGTGTGAAGCACAGGGCTGCTGACCGCACGCCCGCCGCCGCAATACTGAGAACGCAATTAACTGCCGGGATTCAACGCGGGAAAGCCGTTGCCTGGCGAAATTCAACTGTCGAGTCTGGCGCCGGGCCCACGCACAGTAGCTACGGCCGGCCGGCCTGCTCCAGTGCTTTCCACACGCAGGCGCCCTTGCTCGCCGCCTCGATACCTGCCAGGTAGCGCGCATGGTCTTCGAGCTCCGCCGGAGTAGCCCGTACGACGATCAGCTCGATGTCCACGTGCAACAAGTTTGCGTCCAGCGCCGCCGAGGCCGGCTCTGCGATGTCCATCAGCAGGCTTTCCTGACCGCGAGTCATCGACAAATACACTTCGGCGAGCAGCCGGGCATCGAGCAACGCGCCATGCAGGGCGCGCGCGGAATTGTCGATAAAGTAGCGTTCGCACAGCGAGTCGAGCGAGTTGCGCTTGCCCGGATGCAGCCCCTTCGCCATCTTCAGCGTGTCGGTCACCACGGAACAGTAGACCGAGGTGGGTTTCAACCCGATCAGCGCGAACTCCTGATCCAGAAATGCAACGTCGAACGGCGCGTTATGAATGATCAGTTCCGCCCCTTCGATGAACGCGAGCAACTCTTTGGCCACGTCGCGAAATCGCGGTTTGTCCGCCAGAAATTCACCGGTGATGCCATGCACCTCCAGGGCCCCCGCATCGATCTCACGCTGCGGATTCACGTACTGGTGGTATTGCTTGTCGGTGAAGCGGCGGTTGACGATCTCCACCGCGGCAATTTCGATGATGCGATGGCCCAGTGCGGGATCGAGGCCCGTGGTCTCGGTGTCGAGAATGATCTGTCTCATGCTTGAGCTTTGCGCCGCTGCGCCATGGCCTCGGCAACGCCGCGGTTTGCCAGTTCATCGGCTTTTTCGTTGCCCACGTCCCCCGCATGGCCGCGCACCCAGATCCATTCGACTTGATGGTTGCGCACCAGATCGTCGAGTCGCTGCCACAGGTCGACGTTCTTCACAGGTTTTTTGTCTGCGGTGCGCCATCCGCGCTTTTTCCAGTCGTGGATCCATACCGAAATGCCTGAATGCACGTACTTCGAATCGGTATGCAGGCGCACCGTACAACTGCGCTTGAGCACGCTCAGCGCCTCGATCACGGCCATCATTTCCATGCGGTTATTGGTGGTTTGCGCTTCGCCACCGCAGAATTCGCGCTCGTGCTCGCCCCACTTCATCCACACTCCCCAGCCGCCCGGCCCGGGATTGCCCTTGCAGGCTCCATCGGTGTAGACCTCGACGATGTCGCTCATTTCGAATCTCCGGCGGCGTGATTGGAGCGCGCCGCCATGGCATCGTCACGGCCGTTGGTCTTGTGAGGCACGGGCGCCAGCGCCTTTTTCTTGGCCGACGACGCTGCCTTCCATTGCGGCGTGATCAGGCGCATGCCCTGCACGCGCTTGATGCCGTGCAAGTAGTACACGCCGCCCGCAAACGGCCACCACCGATCGCCCGCGGCCTCCATGAAACTCCAGCGACGGGACCATTTTTCACTGGCCACCGGCGGGGCATAACTGCACATGCGCCCGCCTGCCAGCTCAAATCCGAGCAAAGCCATCCAGTCCTTGATCCGCGGCAGATTGATGAATTGCCCGCACCATGGATACGCGCCATTGCGACGCGCCGCAAGCCGGCGCGCGCCCCACAGACTCCAGGGGTTGAATCCCGAGAGCACGACATGGCCCTCGGGCATCAGCACGCGCGACACCTCCCGCAACACCTGGTGAGGATTGCTGCTGAACTCCAGGGTGTGGGGCAGCACGACGAGGTCGATCGAGGCCGTGCGCAGCGGCAGTGCGCCCGGCTCAGAACGCAGGCCCACGGGGCCCTCGCTTCCCGTCACGCAACGAAACGGAATTCGATTGGCACGCAGATACGAGTACTCGGGCAATCCGAGCTGGACGGCGTTATAGCCAAACACATCGGCGAGTTCCTGGTCGAAATAGCGCAGTTCAGCCTCAATGAGGCGCGCACCCACCGGCGTGGAGAACCATTCGGACAGAGTCAGCGGACGCGGCCAGGGTTGACATTCAGTTCTGCAAATCAAAAGATACCTGCATGGATACCACTACCATCGTTCCCATCCGTGCATTCCAGGACAACTATATCTGGTGCCTGCGCCGCGCATCGACCGCGGTCGTCGTAGATCCCGGGGATGCGGGTCCCGTGCTGGATTATCTTGCACGTGAAGGACTGGACCTTGCGGCGATATTGACCACTCATCATCACGCCGATCACGTCGGCGGCAATACCCGCTTGCTGGCGCAGTATAACGTACCGGTATTCGGCCCGGCTCGCGAGCCCATCCCCGGCCGCACGCGCAGCTTGCGAGAAGGCGATAGGGTCGACGTTCCGGGCTTGCAGATGACGTTTCCTGCGAATGCGGCAAGCTTTTCGAAGGCACCGCCGCGCAGATGGTTGCGTCCCTGGCGAAGTTCGCTTCGCTAATCGGCCGCGCGGGCGAACCGCAGGTTCGAGAGGGTGTGTTTTCCGGTTCCCCGCAATCGCGCCGTCGATGCGCATGAGGCTGCGGCGCGATCGGCGCTCGACGCCGTCCGACCCGCGCTGCCCTCGACGATCCGGAGCGAACTCGCCGTAAACCCCTTCTTACGCAGCGCGCTGCGCAGTCCGGTCGAGGTTTTTAGGATGCTGCACAAATGGAAGGTGCTTTCCAAGCCGCATGACAATGCTCAAAATAGGGACTTGACCGGACCCCACCATCCACACGTATAATTCGGCATATCAAGGCCTTGCGATAAACAATGAAGAAACTACTTACGATTCTGGTCGGCATATCCATCGGTCTGACCGTGACCCCCTTGCGAGCGCAAGAGTCCTTGCAGGCCGCCTCCCCACCGACTGAGGCAACACCGGAGTGGATCGCACCGGGGACTGACCCGGCCGCCGAGGGGCAATCCGAAGCGCCGGCCGCCCTTCCTACCGGGGAAATCCCGGTCATGGACATGGCGCTCTCGCCGTCTCCGGAAAGTCTCTGGGACCGCATTCGCGGAGGATTCGCGCTACCGGTCGTCGATAGCGGGTTGGTTGCTCGCCACGAAGCCTGGTACCTGAATCATCCGGATTATTTCCAGCGCATGATCGAGCGCAGCCGGCTGTACCTGTATTACATCGTGGAGGAGATCGAAAAGCGCGACATGCCCATGGAAGTGGCCCTGCTGCCCATGATTGAAAGCGCTTTCAATCCGGTGGCTTTCTCCCGCGCCCGCGCGGTAGGTATCTGGCAATTCATGCCCGCAACCGGCAAACAGTATGGATTGCAACAGAACTGGTGGTATGACGGGCGCCGCGATGTGCTGGCCGCGACGCGGGCCGCCCTGGATTACCTGCAGAAATTACATGTGCAATTCGACGACTGGCAACTGGCGCTCGCCGCTTACAACTGGGGTGAGAATGGGGTCGCCCGGGCGATACGGCAGAATCGGGCCAAGGGCAAGCCGACGCAGTATCAGCATCTGCGCATGCCGCGCGAGACGCGCAACTATCTGCCCAAGTTGCAGGCGGTTCGCAACATCATCAGCAGTCCCGATTTGCTGAGTATCCCGCTCGAGGATATTCCCAACCAACCTTATTTCACGACCGTCTCGACGACCAAGCACATTGATATGGAGATCGCCGCGCAACTGGCGGAAATGTCCATCGATGATTTCCGGTCGCTGAATCCGGGACACACGCGTCCGGTCATCATGTCGAACGGCTCGCGCACGCTGCTGGTACCGATCGACAAGGCCGACATCTTTTCCGCGAATCTCGAAGAGTATGACCAGCCCCTGATTTCCTGGCAGACCTATACGCTCAAGAAAAACGAGCGCCCAGAAGCCGTGGCGGCCAAGTTCGGTATCACCCTGGCGCGGCTGCGCGAGATCAATGGCATCAATCAGCATGCCGCCATACGCTCCGGCCGCTCGCTGCTGGTGCCGATGAGCGACGACGATGATGCCTCTAATCTCGGGGAAACGTGGAACAGCCCGGACTTCAGGCCGCCTGAAGATTTGTATGCCAGCCGCGTGGTTTATCGGGTAAAAAGCGGTGACAGCCTTTATTCGATCGCGCGCAAACACCGCGTCACCGTGGCTGCCCTGAAGGAATGGAATCACTTGAAGAGCAACCGCCTGAAATCCGGCCAGCGGCTCACGGTTTACCGCAACCCGCGTCTCGTCCACCAGTAGGCAGCCCTGTTACGCGGGCCGGCGCTGACACCGCTCACCGCGTGCGCACGGCTCCCATCCCCGGGGCATCGACCTTGGGCACCGCGGCCAGCAGCGCCCTGGTGTAGTCGTGCTGCGGACGGCGCAACACCTCCTCGGCCGTGCCCTGCTCGACAATCTTGCCCAGATACATCACCGCGACTTCATCGGCCAGAAACTCCACCACCGACATGTTGTGCGTGATGAATAGATAGGCGATGCATAGCCGGCTTTGCAGTTCCCGTAGAAGATTCAGTATTTGCGCCTGTACCGACACGTCCAGTGCGCTGGTCGGCTCATCGCACACGATCAGCCTGGGCTCCACCGCGAGCGCCCGTGCAATGGCGATACGCTGGCGCTGCCCACCGGAAAATTCGTGCGGATAGCGGAACTTCATCTCCGCACCCAGGCCAACCTGCCCAAGAATCGCGTCGACGCGTGCAGCGCGCGCCTGCCGGTCGCCGCCCACCCCGAGTGCGATCATGCCCTCCTCGACGATGTCCAGCACACGCATGCGCGGATTGAGCGAACTGTAGGGGTCCTGGAAGATGATCTGGAAATCACGGCGGCGGCCTCTGAGTTCGGTCGCCGACAACGTCGCGAGATCCGTGCCGCAGAAATTGACCCGGCCGCCGGATAACGGCAGCAGTTGCACGATCCCCTTGCCGACGGTGGTCTTGCCCGAACCCGATTCCCCCACGAGCGCGAGCGTACGCCCGGCCTTCACGCTCAGCGATACGCCATCCACGGCCCGCACATGACCGACTACGCGCTTGAAGACCCCCTTGCGGATCGGGAAGTGAATTTTCAGATCCTCAACCTCCAGCAGCGGCGCTCCGGTATCCGGATGGGCCGCACCGCAGGCCTGCAACAGGTTCGCACCGTGCAGCGCATCGTCGGTCGCCGGCTTGCTTTGCGCTTGACTGAACAGGTGACAACGCGCGCCATGCCCGGATTCGACCGGATTCCACGCGGGAGCCGTGGTGCGGCAAAGCTCCCAGGCATAGTCACAGCGCTCGGCGAACCGGCAGCCTTGAAATTCCTGCGCCAGTGACGGCACGCGGCCCCGGATGACCGCCAGGGAACGCTCCCTTGCCTGCCGATCCGGCAAGGATGCAAACAGTTTGCGCGAATACGGATGCGCTGGACTGCGAAAGAAAGCATCGCGTCGCGCAGACTCCACGATCTCACCGGCGTACATCACGGCTACGTGATGCGCCATCGACGCAACCACGCCCAGATCATGCGTGATCAGCAGGATCGACATGCCCAGTTTCTTCTGCAAATCGCGCAGTAAATCCAGAACCTGCGCCTGAATGGTGACATCGAGCGCCGTAGTCGGTTCATCGGCAATCAGCAGTTCGGGTTCACAGGCCAACGCCACCGCGATCATGACGCGCTGCTTCATGCCGCCAGAAAGCTGGAACGGGTACTCGAGCATGCGGCTTGCCGGATCGGACAAGCCCACCGCATCGAGCAGTTCGTGGATCCGGGCCTGCGGCAGCGCTGCCACGCAGGTTCGTATGCCGCGTCAACACTTCGCTGATTTGCGCGCCGACCGTCATGACCGGGATTCAGACTGGTGCCCGGCTCCTGGAAGATCATGCCGATCTTGCTGCCGCGCACCTCGCGCATGGCCGATTCGGGAAGCTGCAGGACGTCCTGTCCATCCAGTTTCACGGTGCCGGAAACGATCAGGCCGGAATCGGGCAGCAGTCGCGCGATCGACAGCGCCGTCATGGATTTCCCGCACCCGGACTCACCCAGCAAGGCGAACGTTTCCCCGCGCGCGAGCGAAAACGAAACACCATCGACTGCGCGCACCACGCCCTCGCTGCCCGCCAGCCAGGTGCGCAGATTTTCGACTTCAAGCAGCGTAGCGGTCTTGGCCATTCAACGACCCGTTGCCGGAGGCAGATACTTGGAGAGAAATCCCGTTGCGAGCACACGACTGCGGATTCGGGGGTCGAACGCGTCGCGCACCGCGTCGGAAAACAGGTTCGCCGACAGCACGAGCGTGAGCATGAATGCAAATGCGGAAGCAAGCGACCACCAGACCATGGGATCACGTGCCATTTCCATGCGCGCCGCATTGATCATGGTGCCGAAACTGTTCGTGGAGGGATCCACCCCCACCCCCACGTACGACAACACGGCTTCGGCCAGGATCAGGGCGCTGAAATCCATGACGATCGCGATCAGCACGATGTGCATGACATTGGGCAGGATGTGGCGCGTGATGATGCGCGAGTCGGAGACACCGAATGCCCGCGCCGCCTGGATGTAATCCAGCTCGCGCAGCTTGAGCGATTCGCCGCGCAGCAGGCGGCACAACCCCGTCCAGCTGGTCACCCCCAGGATCATGCACAACACGAACAGGCGGGCGTCGGCCCGCTCGCTGGCCGTTTGAAACCAGTCCTGGTGGCGATCGAGCACGGCCTGCAGGATCAGCACCGATGCAGCGATCAGCAACACGCCGGGAATGGAATTGAGGGTCGTATAAATATACTGGATCACATCATCGACCCAGCCCCCGCAAGTATCCCGCCAGGATGCCCAGTAACAACGCAAAGGGCAGCATGACCAGGGTCGTGAGCGTGCCGATGACGAGCCCGGTGCGGATGCTCTTGAGCGTCAGATAAAAGACATCCTGACCCACCTTGTCGGTCCCGAGTACGTGATACTTGGTCGAAAGCACCACCATCGGACAGAAGACCAGCAGCAACACGCCGGCGGTGACCAGAATTTCGCGCCAGGGAACGGCAGTTCTTCCACGCCAGAGGGCCGTCCAGGTTTCGCGCACGCTGTGCGCGTGGCGATGCGCCAGCCAGAAAGTCACGCACAGCAACAGGACATTCCATGCCAGCACCGCGATGGCCAACCCGACAACGGTCGCATTTGACAAGGTCTGCGCTGCGTTCGCGTTCCGGATCCTTGAGGTGGCTGCCGCCGTGTTTCAATCGCGGATACACGCGTGCTGTCGGTCCCTTCGGGCATCTGCACCGTTTCCTTGGCAAACAGATAAGCCGACAAGGGCGCCGAATAGGTCTTTTCCTGCTTGTTGCGCAGCGGTACGGCGATCACATCGAACAGCGACATGACCTCGACGGCATAATTGGCGTTGCCCGCCGTGGTGTCGCCCGCCAGGCGCGGCCGGAAATGCACCGAATCGAGCAATCCCACGGCGACGAAAGCCAGCAGCACCACGGCCGCAATCATGCCGCTGCGGCTGTGTCGCGACCTTCTTCCACGGCGCGAGCAAATGCTCGTGCCGTCGAGATGTACCACGCCGACACGGCCACGACGACGCAAGCAGCAGGAAGATCAGCGCATCGGTGGTCAGAATGACCGGCTTGAACGGAAAGTTCATTGCAAGCGTATCCGCGGATCGACGATCGTGTAGGAGATGTCGGTCAGGATCAGCCCGACGATGTAGAGCACCGAGCCCAGGAAAACCATCGCTCGCACGACGGCGAAGTCCTGATTGTTGATGGCATCGATGGTGTAGCTGCCCAGCCCGGGAATGGCGAAAAACGATTCGGTGATGAGGCTGCCGAGAAACAGCAGCGGGAATGACAACCACCGCACCCGTCAGGATCGGGATCATCGCGTTCTGCAAGACGTGCCGGAACAGCACGCGCCATCTCGGACAGGCCCTTGGCGCGCGCGGTGCGCACGTAGTCGCGATTGATCTCCTCCAGAAAGATGGTGCGATACCAGCGCGCACTCGCGCCGACGCCGCCCAGAATGCCGATCACGACCGGCAGCACCAGGAATTTCCACGCGCTCACGCCGCTCGAGTAACCGGAGATCGGCACGAGGTTCCACAGCTTGCTGACCAGATACTGGCCGCCGATGATGTAGAACAGACCCGAAATCAGACATGGCGATGATGCACAGCAGGACGCCCGACATAATCGATGTACGTCGCGCGGAAAAACGCCATCAGCAGCGCAAAAGTAATGTAGGACAGCAGACCCACGACGAATACCGGAATCGCTATGGCCAGGCTCGGCCCCATGCGCGCCCGGATCTCGTGCGCGATGTCGCGGCCATCCTCGGCATGACCGAAATCGAACCAGAACAGCGGAACCGATTTTTCGAAAAAGATGGTGTTGGTCAGCTTTGGCGCTGCCGCCCGCTTGCGCATTGAAAAAGCTGGGCTTGTCGTAGCCTCGTTCCTGCTTCCATTTGAGCACCGCTTCCTCACTGACGCGTTTCTGCGCCGAGTTGCATGCGCGCCATGTCGTCCGGCGAATTGACGATGAAGAACAGCAGGAAAGTCAGCAGATTCACGCCGATCAGGATCGGGATCGCGTAAAGAATGCGCCGCACGAGATAGCTGATCATCGCCGCGGTCTCATGCCGGCTGCAGCTTGCCGCGTGCGCGCTCGCGGCGTCGGTAGGATCGAACGGCCGGCGCGATGGCGAGTGACCAGAGCTGCGAATACGGCAACGATCGGCCAGACCACCGGCCGGTTCCACGACACGCGCTTCGCGTGCGCGTGCCATCGGGTCGATGCGCTGGTACTTCAGGCCATTGTTCGCCATTTTGTTGGGTTTGCGGTTAAAGACCCACGCATGGGCGAGCGTGTAATCCTTGGGATAGAAGCATGTAGACCCAGGGCGCGTCATGGCGCAGGATCTCGACCATGCGGTCGATCAGTTGCCTGGCGCTCCGGCCCGTTGGGCATGACTTGCATCTGGTCGAACATGCGGTCGTATTGCGCGTTCTGGTAGTTGGCCGCGTTCTCCCCGCCTTTGACGCGCGACTTGCGCGCCGTAGAACAGGAACAGGAAATTCTCCGGATCGGGATAGTCTGCATTCCAGCCGAAGAAAAAAAGCTGCGCCGTGCCTTTGCGTATCTTGTCCTGGAAGCGGTTGAAGTCACTGTTGCGCACGACGAGTTGCAGATCGATCTTCTGGAATTGCTTGGCCAGCCAGTCGATGCGCGACTTGCCGCCGACGCCGGTCAGTGTCGTGTCGAAATAGATGACCAGCGGCTTGCCGCTTGCCTTGTCCAGGCCGTCCGGGTAGCCCGCTTCGGCCAGCAGCTTTCTTGCGTGGTCCACGGACTTTCGCTCGGGCTTGCCGCCAACCCAGTCATATACGTAGGGATTGACGCCTTCCTGCCCTCGCGATGACCGAAGATTCCCGGCGGAATCGGCCCCTGGCCGGGAATGCCGCGCCCGTTGCTGAATATCGAGATGAACTCTTCCTGGTCGATCGCAATGGAGATCGCCTGGCGCAACTTGCGCGTGCGCTCCGAATCCCCGCCGACCACCGGGTCGAGCATGTTGAAGCCCATGTACATGACCGAAGTGGCCACAGACGTCTGCAGCCGAATGCCCTGTTCGCGCATCGCGTCTGCCAGCGTGACGTCACCGCTGGTCGTGATCTGGACGGTCTGGTCGAAAGTGTCGGACGTAATGCCCGACGCATCGTAATAGCCCTGCAGGAACTTGTTCCAGTACGGGATACTTTCCTTCTCCAGGCTGAACACGACCTTGTCGATGAACGGCATCATCTTGCCGGCATCGTCGAGCAGTCCCGCCTGCCGCGTCGCCGGCTTCGCCTTCGGATGGATAGGCTTCTCCGGCAAAGTTCGGATTGCGCTCCAGGACCATCATGCGGTTCGGGTTGTTCACGCGTCAGCATGTAAGGACCCGTGCCCACCGGATACCAGTCGAGCGAAAGATTCTTTCCGTCGCTCATGCCCGGCTGGGAGTAGAAGCGTTCGGCTTCCCAGGGAACCGGGGAAAAGAACGGCATGGCGAGCCAGTACACGAACTGCGGATACTTGCCCTTGAGTTTGATCCGGTAGGTATGGTCGTCGACGACCTCTACACCATCGAGCGGAAACTGCATGAGATCCAGGTAACCATCTTCCGGCAGGCTTTTTGCCGTTTCCTGCAGCTTTTGCGCGTAGTCCTTCAGGCCCAGAATGTATTCGCTGATCAGACCAAAAATCGGTGAATGCAGTCGCGGATGCGCAAGTCGCCTGATCTGGAAGGCGTAATCATCGGCCACCAGTTCGCGCGTTCCGGTGTGCTTGAAATCGCGCAGTTCGTAGACGGCGGTCAACTGCTCGGGCTTGAGTTGATGATAGCGATACCGGCCATTCTCATCCTTGGCGAAAGCCGGATGCGGCTGGTAGAGAATGCCGGGACGAATGCGAACTTCGTAGACACTGTATGCAACCTTGTCGCCGGACGCGGTATCCGGCAGCCTGCGATCCGCCGCGTCGTAATAAGCCGGACGCGGCACTTCGCTTGCCGCCAGCGTGGTAAGTTCGTACGGACGCTTCAGATAGTGGTACTGCAGCGGAGGCATGTAGATCTGCGCCGTGAACACCGCTTCATTCTCGGCATAGGACTGAACCGGATCGAGATGCTTGGGCCGCTCCGCGAACGAGGCGTAGAGAATGTTCTTGCCGGCGTCCCCGGCCGGATAGGGATCGTTCCATGGACCGCTGCATGCGCCCAACCATGCCGGCATGGCCAGCGCCAGGATTGTGATGAAACCTTTCATTGCGCGGAAGTGTAGCGGAATCCCCGCCAACAAATAATCGATTCGGCGCTCATTTGCCAGGACCGGGAACGGGCGCAGCCCGTGGTTTGGCTATAATGCAAGGTCTCATCAGGGAAACAATCATGGGCTTTCTCCAGAACAAGAATATTTTGATCACCGGGCTGCTGAGCAGCCGCTCAATCGCCTACGGCATTGCCGGGGCCATGCGCCGCGAGGGTGCGCAACTCGCCTTCAGCTACCAGGGCGATCGCGTGAAGGACCGCGTGGTCGATCTGGCCGCGGAATTCGACAGCAAACTGGTGCTGCCGTGCGACGTGGGAAGCGATGAACAGATCGACGCCCTGTTTGCCGGTCTCAAAGAGCATTGGCAAGGGCTCGACGGCATCGTCCATTCCATTGCCTTCGCCCCGCGGGAAGCTCTCGCCGGTGACTATGTGGATTCCGTGAGCCGGGAGGCATTTCGCATCTCTCACGACGTCAGTTCATACAGTTTCGTCGCACTGGCCAAGGCCGGACTACCCATGATGCAGGGCCGCAATGCGGCGCTGCTGACTATGACCTATCTGGGCGCAGAGCGCTCCTTCCCGAGCTATAACGTGATGGGTCTTGCCAAGGCCAGCCTGGAAGCAAATGTTCGCTATATGGCGCAAAGCCTGGGACCCAAAAACATTCGCGTGAATGCCATCTCGGCGGGCCCGATCAAGACGCTGGCGGCAGCGGGCATCGGCAATTTCGGCAAACTGCTGGCCATTTCGGAAAAGCAGGCGCCGCTGCGGCGCAATGTGACGATCGACGAAGTCGGCAATACGGCGGCCTTCCTGTGCAGCGATCTGGCCAGCGGCATTACTGGTGAAATCACCTATGTCGACGCCGGTTTCAATACGACGGCAGTGGGTCAGATCGAATAAAAAACCCGCACGGCCTGCGCCATGCGGGTTGTCTGCAGGCTGTTCGAATCGCTACGAACCCTGTTCGAGTTTTTTCCTGTCCACCTTGATGTCCGCCCGCTCGCGCAGACTTGCGAGAAAGGCAATGTACTGTTCCTGGCCGATCATCTGGGCTAGCTGTTTGGCCAGCGCCTCGCGCTGGTCGGCCGTGACAGCGGGCGCCTCCTTGACCTTCGTCACCCGGTAAATCACGAAGCGGCCCTGCGAAACGGGCGCGCCCGCGTAGGCGGGCAACTTGGATGTGTCGAGACCGAAAACAGATTGCGCCGCCTCGGGATGCAGGCCCTGGCGCTTTTGCAGCGTAACGGTTTGCGGCGCAGACCACGCGAGCGCGACGGGCTCGCCTTTCTTGAGTTTTTCGAGCGCCGCGCGGCCTGCGATTTCCGCCCGTTGCGTGGCGGCCTGGTCGGTCAGATGTTGCACGATATCGTTGCGCACCTGTTCGAGTGGCATGGCTTCCGCAGGCTTGTGCTCGAGGACGCGCGCAGACAACAGCATATTGGGCTGGACTTCAATCGCCGCGGTGTTGTGCTTGTTCTTCAGAACCTCGTCGGAGAACACCGCTGCGAGCAATTTCTCATCGTTCAGCAGCGGATTCTGGTTTCCGCCGGCACGGCTTACCCAGTCGCTCTGCTGCACCGTCAACTTGAGCGCATCGGCCGCGGGCTTGAGGCTGTCGAATTGCTCGTACACCAGATTGTTGAAATTGTCGGCCGCCTCGGCGAACGCCCGCGCCACTTTGGGTTTGCGAATGTCTTCGACGATCTGCCCGCGGACCGACTCCAGCGGCGTGGTCTGCACGGGCTTGATTGCGTCGAGGCGGATGATGTGATAACCGTACTGCGTCTCGACAGGACCGGTAACCTCCCCTGCCTTCATCGTGAAGGCCGACTCATCGAAAGGCTTGACCATCAATCCGCGGCCGAAAAAGCCAAGATCGCCGCCCTTCTCGGCGGAGCCCGGATCCTTGGAGTATTTCGCGGCGAGTTCGCCAAACTTCCTGGGGTTTGCCTTGATCTGCCCAAGCAGATCTTCCGCGAGCGCTTTGGCTTTCGCTTTCTCCTCCGCAGTGGCGCTCGCGGAAGCAGGAATCAGGATATGGCTCGCGCGGCGCTCTTCGGGAGTCTGATAACGGCTTTGATTTTCCTGATAGTACTTACGGATCTCTTCATCACCGACCTGTACGCTGCGTTGATAGGCGTCGAGCGACAAGATGACGAATTCGACCTTCACGCGCTCCGGCACGAGAAACTCGTCTTTGTGCTCGGCGTAATACTTGTCGGCGTCCGCGACGAGTTATGTTCGCCTGTTTGCGGTATTCGGCCGGATTGAACACGACCTGGCTGACCTCCCGCTCCTGCTCGCGGATCTTGAGCAATCGCTCCGCGACTGATTCAGGCACGAATGCGGACGCCGCATAGACGCTGCGCACCTGCTCCAGGACGATGTTGGAGCGAACCTGGTTCTCAAACCCTGCCGGGGTCAATCCCTGCCCCTGCAAGAGTTGGCGATAGCGCTCGCGCGAGAATTTTCCCGATTCGTCGTGAAAGGCCTCCACACCGGCAATGATTCTCTGCAACTCGGCATCCGAAACCGTCATGCCGGTTTCACGAGCGTGCGCCAACGTGACTTTCTGCTCGATGAGCTCGTTGAGCACGGACTCCCTGAGTTGCGGGCTGTTGAGCAGGGATGGATCCGGATTATCGCGCATCATCTCGCGCATACGTTCCTGCGACTGACGCAACGCCTTAGAGTATTCGACCTCGGAGATGGCGGTATCGCCGATCTTTGCCAGCGAGCCGTCGGTGTCGGTATTGCGGAAATAGAAATCGATGCCGAACAGCGCAAAGGGCGGCACGATGAGCACGAGCAGTCCAATTTGCAGCCAGCGTTTGTGCTTGTATACAAAATCGTACATGGTCTATCCGTCAGGGTGGGTTGGGCAGAGGCGAGAGTATGCCCGAACCGCTTGCCCGATGTGGGACGGGCGGTTGCAGGCAGAAAATGAAAAAGGCGAACATTTGTTCGCCTTCCATGATTGGCGGAGTGGACGGGACTCGAACCCGCGACCCCCGGCGTGACAGGCCGGTATTCTAACCAACTGAACTACCACTCCCTTGTCCTGCGCATTAAGTTCCGCTGGTGGGTGCTGAGGGGCTCGAACCCCCGACATTCGCCTTGTAAGGGCGACGCTCTACCAACTGAGCTAAGCACCCGCGCTGCGGCGGCAGGACCGCCGCTGCATGCCTAATTGGTCCCCGTACAGCTATGGAATCGTCAGTTGCGGGCTTAACGAAGCGCGCTAGTTTACTGCATCCTTCAGGGCTTTGCCAGCGCGGAACTTCGGCACTTTTGCAGCCTTGATTTTGATCGCCGCACCTGTTCTCGGATTGCGGCCGCTGCGCGCGGCGCGCTTGCCAACGTAAAAAGTACCGAAACCCACCAGCGTCACCATCCCCCCTTTTTTCAACGAATTCTGGATCGATGCGACCGCACTGTCGAGCGCGCGGCCGGCGGCTGCTTTCGATATATCGGCTGACTTGGCAATGGCCTCGATGAGTTCGAATTTGTTCACTACGTCCCCTTTCGCTTATTCGTTGAAGAAAATACGGGAAACTGCATTCGACTGGGCCGAAGACAGACGAAATTCTTTTATGATTTGATCCCCGGACGTGCTTTATAGCAAGGCAAATTTCCGCATGTCAAGCGCGAGTCCGCGCTCGCAGCGTATAACAGCACTTGCATGCGCTTGTTCAAAAAAAAGGGAATGCCAAAGGCATTCCCTTTTCGTGTGTGCCGGCAATCGTCAATGCTTGACGGCGCCCACCGCTTCGCTGGAGCCAACCTTGGGCAACGCTACCTGCTCGGCCTTTTCCGGCAACGGTTCTGGTTTGCGCTCGAGCGCCAACTCCAGCACTTGATCGATCCACTTCACCGGATGGATCTCCAGGCGATTCTTGACGTTGTCCGGAATCTCGGCCAGATCCTTGACGTTCTCTTCGGGGATCAGGACGGTCTTGATGCCCCCACGATGCGCCGCAAGCAACTTTTCCTTGAGACCGCCTATGCCGAGGACCTCTCCACGCAACGTGATCTCGCCCGTCATGGCCACGTCCGCCCGCACGGGAATGCCGGTCAGCGCCGAGACCAGCGACGTCGTCATGGCAATGCCCGCGGAGGGTCCGTCCTTGGGCGTGGCACCCTCTGGAACGTGCACGTGGATGTCGTTCTTCTCGAAGGCGTCGTCCCTGACCCCAAGTCGGGCCGCCCGCGCACGCACGACGGAGCGCGCGGCTTCCACGGACTCCTTCATGACATCGCCCAGCGAACCGGTGCGCTGGATATTGCCTTTGCCGGGCATTGCGACGGCTTCAATCGTCAGCAATTCGCCGCCCACCTCGGTCCACGCCAATCCGGTAACTTGCCCGACCTGATTGTTCTTTTCGGCGAGCCCGTAGTTGAAGCGGCGCACGCCCAGATAATGATCGAGATTGCGCGCAGAAACCGTCACACGCGTTTCACGCTTCTTGGTCAGCAGCGACTTGACCACCTTGCGGCAGATTTTCGATATCTCGCGCTCCAGACTGCGCACGCCCGCTTCGCGCGTGTAATAGCGAATGATGTCGCGGATCGCACTTTCCGACACCGCGATCTCCCCTTCTCTGAGCCCGTTGTTCTTGATCTGCTTGGGCAGAAGGTAGCGCATCGCGATATTGATTTTCTCGTCTTCCGTGTAACCGGACAGGCGTATGACCTCCATGCGATCGAGAAGCGGGGCCGGGATGTTCATGGTGTTGGCCGTGGCCACGAACATGACGTCGGAAAGATCGTATTCGACCTCGATGTAGTGATCGACGAACTTGTCGTTCTGCTCCGGATCGAGTACTTCGAGCAGGGCCGAGGCGGGATCGCCGCGAAAGTCCTGACCCATCTTGTCCA
The DNA here is from genome assembly GCA_963846655.1 of uncultured beta proteobacterium. Classification (GTDB taxonomy): domain Bacteria; phylum Pseudomonadota; class Gammaproteobacteria; order Burkholderiales; family JACQAP01; genus JACQAP01. Next base: position 24,401 of record CAWJWT010000001.1, read on the forward strand.
CTTCGTCGAGCAGGAACAGCGGATTGCGCACGCCGACCTTGGTCATGTTCTGCAACAGCTTGCCCGGCATGGAGCCGATGTAAGTGCGCCGATGGCCCCGGATCTCGGCCTCATCGCGCACGCCGCCGAGCGACATCCGCGTGAATTTTCGATTCGTGGAACGTGCGATCGACTGGCCCAGCGAGGTCTTGCCCACGCCGGGAGGACCGACCAGGCACAGGATGGGCGCTTTGAGCTTCTCGACGCGTTGCTGGACGGCAAGATACTCGACGATACGTTCCTTGACCTTTTCCAAACCATAGTGATCGGCGTCGAGCACTTCCTGCGCTTTCACCAGATCGTTGCTGATCTTGCTTTTCTTCTTCCACGGCAGACTTACCATCGTTTCGATGTAGTTGCGCACCACGGTGGCTTCCGCCGACATCGGTGACATCAGCCGTAATTTCTTCAATTCCGATTCGGCCTTGGCGCGGGCTTCCTTGGGCATATGCGCGGCCTTGACGCGTTTTTCCATCTCGTCCAGGTCGGCGCCCTCTTCCATGTCGCCAAGTTCCTTCTGGATCGCCTTGACCTGCTCGTTGAGGTAATACTCGCGCTGGCTCTTTTCCATCTGACGCTTGACGCGTCCGCGGATCCGGCGCTCGACCTGCAGGATGTCGAGCTCGGCCTCCATCAGCGATAACAGATGCTCGAGGCGTTTCTTGACCTCGAACATCTCGAGCACCGCTTGTTTCTGGTCGAGTTTCAGGGGCAGATGCGCCGCAACCGTATCGGCCAGGCGACCGGGTTCGTCGATGCCCGACAAGGACGTCAGGATCTCGGGCGGAATCTTCTTGTTGAGCTTCACATACTGGTCGAACTGCGTGAGCATCGCCCGGCGCATCGCCTCGACTTCTGTGGACTCGATTGCGTCCGCCGGGATGGGCAGCGCTTCGGCCGTGTAATGCGTTTTCTCGTCACTGACCGCCACCACGCGCGCCCGTTGAACACCCTCTACCAGCACCTTCACGGTTCCATCGGGAAGTTTGAGCATCTGCAAGATATTGGCGACGCTGCCAATGTCGTACAGGTCTTCGGGGGAGGGCTCATCCTTGGCGGCCGACTTCTGGGCCACCAGCAAGATGCTCTTACCCGATTCCATTGCGGTTTCCAAGGCCTTGATCGACTTCGGGCGCCCGACGAAAAGCGGGATGACCATGTGAGGAAACACCACCACGTCCCGCAACGGTAATAGCGGGTAGGTAACGGAATTTTCGTTGGCGTCAGGGATATAAGTCATTTGTCACCTTAAGTGGCAGCGGAACGATTCAAGGTTGGGTAAGGTCCGTCAAATTCAACCTTACCGGCAACGCTAGCAATTTACGGGCTGACTGGCAGGTGGAGGGCTGCGTTCTGCTGCCCTCCATCGGCCGGTTAAGCGGAACCCGCCACTTTTGGCTGGTCGGAGTACAGCAGAATCGGCTGGGCATCGCCTTTTATCATGCCCTCGTCGACCACTACCTTCTCCACATTGTTCAGGGAGGGCAAGTCATACATGATGTCCAGCAAGACATGTTCCAGGATCGAGCGAAGGCCGCGCGCCCCGGTTCGCCGGGCCAGGGCCTTGAAAGCTACGGCTTTCAGCGCGTCCGTGCGTACCTCGAGTTCGACGCCTTCCATGCTGAACATGCGCTGATACTGCTTTAAAAGCGCATTTTTCGGTTCAGTCAGGATTTGGATCAATGCCGCCTCATCAAGTTCATCCAGCGTCGCCACGACCGGCAATCGCCCGACAAATTCAGGGATCAGGCCGTATTTGATCAGGTCCTCCGGTTCCACGCCGCGCAGGACTGCGCCGATGTCCTTGCGATTGTCCTTGTTCTTGACCTCAGCGCCGAAACCGATGCCCCCCTTGTCGGAGCGCGCCCGGATGATGCGGTCCAGGCCATCGAATGCGCCGCCGCAAATGAACAGAATATTCGTGGTGTCCACCTGCACGAATTCCTGGTTGGGGTGCTTGCGACCGCCTTGCGGGGGGACCGAGGCGATGGTGCCCTCGATCAGCTTTAGCAAGGCCTGCTGCACGCCCTCCCCCGACACATCCCTGGTGATGGAAGGGTTGTCCGATTTGCGCGAAATCTTGTCGATTTCGTCGATGTAGACAATGCCGCGCTGCGCTTTCTCGACATCGTAATCGCACTTCTGCAACAGCTTCTGGATGATGTTCTCGACATCCTCGCCCACATAGCCCGCTTCCGTCAGCGTGGTAGCGTCGGCCATCACGAAGGGCACGTTCAGCAACCGGGCCAATGTTTGCGCCAGCAGGGTTTTGCCCGATCCGGTGGGCCCGATCAGCAGGATATTGCTCTTGGCGAGCTCGACGTCGTCTTTCTTCTGCGCGGTCTTCAATCGCTTGTAATGATTGTAGACGGCCACCGAGAGAATTTTCTTGGCGATATCCTGGCCGATGACGTACTGGTCCAGGCTTTCGCGGATCTCATGTGGAACCGGCAGATCCGATTTGACGCCTTTGCCCGATGTCTCGGCGTGACTTTCCTCGCGAATGATGTCGTTGCACAGCTCGATGCATTCATCGCAAATGAAAACCGATGGGCCGGCGATCAGCTTGCGAACTTCATGTTGGCTTTTGCCGCAGAAGGAGCAATAAAGAAGCTTTTCGCCACCAGGTTTCTCAGACATATTTCCCTTTCGTTCAATCCTTCACCTAAGCCCGGGTCTGCCGCAGCCCGGCAGATACCGACCTCAGACCGCTTGCGCGGCGGTTTCGTCCCGGCTGCTCAACACCTTGTCCACCAGCCCGTACTTTACGGAGTCCTGCGCACTGAGGAAATTGTCGCGATCAGTGTCCCGGTCGATGGTTTCGACTTTCTGTCCCGTGTGCTTGGCCATCAATTCATTGAGCCGGGCGCGCAGGTACAGTATTTCGCGGGCATGGATCTCGATGTCAGAAGCCTGCCCCTGGAATCCCCCCATCGGCTGGTGGATCATCACGCGGGAATTTGGCAGCGCAAAGCGCTTACCCTTCGCGCCGGCCGCCAGCAGAAATGCGCCCATGCTGGCCGCCTGGCCAATGCACAACGTGCTGACGTCGGGTTTGACGAACTGCATCGTGTCGTAAATCGCCAACCCGGCGGAAACCGAGCCGCCGGGAGAATTGATGTAAAACGAAATGTCCTTTTCCGGATTCTCCGATTCCAGAAACAGCAGCTGCGCCACGATAAGATTGGCGGTAACTTCCGTGACCGCGCCGACCAGAAACACCACGCGTTCCTTGAGCAGACGCGAGTAGATGTCGTAAGCGCGCTCGCCGCGGCCGCTCTGTTCGATGACCATCGGCACCAGCCCGAGCCCCTGGGGCTCGGTATAGAAACGATCATGCAAATTAATCATTGTGCGTTCCCCATAAGGTCGTCGAAGTCGGTGGCTTTGTCCTCCACCCGGGCATTCGACAGCGTCCACTGCACTACGTTGTCCTCAAGCACGATAGATTCCACCTCGCGCAGCCGCTCCGGTTGCTGGTAATACCACCGAACCACCTCTTCGGGCTTCTCGTAGCCCTGGGCGTATTCCTGCACCACCGCTTTGATCTGCTCGGGCTTCGCCTCCAGCTTATGCAGCTTGACCAGTTCCGCAAGGATCAGCCCCAGGCTCACGCGCTTGACTGCTTCGGGCTCGAATGCCTCCTTGGGCATCGGAATCTGGTCCGCCTTCAGTCCCCTTTGTTCCAGGTCGTGGCGCATATTCTGCATCAGTCGCTCGATTTCCAGGTCCACCAGCGCCCGCGGCACCTCGACCTTGGTCGATTCAAGCAAGGCCTTCATGACCTGATCCTTGACGCGCATCTGCGCCCTGCGCTTGACCTCGCGCTCGAGGTTAGCCTTGACGTCCGCGCGCATCTTTCCGACGTCTCCGTCGGCGACACCCAGTGATTTCGCAAACTCCGCATCCGCTTCCGGTACATGCGGTGCCTGCACTTGTTTGAGTTGCACCGAGAAGCGAGCGTCTTTGCCTGCCACTTCCTTGCCGTGGTAATCGTCGGGAAAGCGCACGTCGAATTCACGGCTGTCTCCGGCCTTCAATCCAATAAGGTTTTTCTCGAAGTCCGGCAGCAACTGTCCGCTGCCGAGCAGCACCACTTGATCCGTGCCGGTTCCGCCCTCGAAAACCGTGTCGTTCAGGGTCCCGCGATAGTCCATCCGGATCTGATCCCCGGCTTGCGCGGCACGCTCGGCATCATGATAGTGCGTGCGCTGCTTGCGCAGGATGTCGACAGTCTTGTCTACTTCCGCATCGTTGATGCCGACCACCGGGCGCTCGATGCTGACCTGTGACAATTCGCCGATGGCTACTTCGGGATAGACTTCGAACGTGGCGACATACTCGAATTGATCAGCGGGCGTCTCGCCTGGTTTGACTTCGATGCGCGGGTAACCTGCCACACGCAAATTCTTTTCCTTGACCGCCTCGCCGAAGCTGTGCTGCACGGCGTCGCCCAGCACCTCCTGGCGCACTTGCCCGCCGAACTGCTGCTCGACGATTTTCATCGGCACTTTGCCGGGCCGGAAGCCATGCAGCTTCACCGTGCGGGCAAGGCGCTTGAGGCGTGATTCGATTTCGGTATTGACCTTGGCGAGCGGCAATGTCACCGACAGGCGGCGCTCGAGCGCACTTAGGGTTTCCAGATTGGCTTGCATCAAATTCCGTTATTCCGGTTGGTGTGAGTGAATTCAAACAGCGCGTTTTGCTTCGGCTCTGGTGCGAAAGGAGAGACTCGAACTCTCACGCCTCTCGGCGCCAGAACCTAAATCTGGTGCGTCTACCAATTCCGCCACTTTCGCGCTGCCCGCATTCTAATATAATGCCCCCCCGCCGTCACCCGAAAAGCACCGCGCCGCTGACGCGCCTGCAATCCTAACTCACTGTCCCATCTCAGTTATCGAGAAACGATGGCGGTCGATCATTACGAGAACTTCCCGGTCGCTTCGGTGCTGCTTCCCGGCCGGCTGAGGCGTCCCGTGGAATTGATCTACGCGTTCGCGCGCCAGGCGGATGACTTCGCCGACGAGGGTAAAGTTTCATCCGCCACGCGGCTCGCCAACCTGGAAGGCTTCTCGCGCCAGCTTGACCTGATCGAACGCGGCAACACGCCGCCATCGCGACTGTTTGTGGATCTGGCCCGGGTCATTCGGGAATTCGACCTGCCCCTGGACCTGTTTCGGGCTCTGCTGTCCGCTTTTTCCCAGGATGTGGTCAAGCGTCGCTACGACACTTTTGTCGAAGTCCTCGATTACTGTAACCGTTCTGCCAATCCGGTCGGCAGACTGTTGCTGCATCTTTATCGCAGTACCGAGCCACACCATCTCGAATGGTCGGACAAAATATGCTCGAGCTTGCAATTGATCAATTTCTGGCAAGACATCGAGATCGACTACCGCAATCATCGCATCTACCTGCCGCTCGATGAAATGACGCGTTTCCGAATCTCCGAATCCCAGATTGCCAATGGCGATGCCAGCGGCCGCTGGAGCGAGTTGATGCATTTTCAGATCGATCGCACGCGTCGCATGTTGCTGGCCGGCGCCCCGCTGGGGCGCGCATTAACCGGCCGCATCGGCCTCGAGTTGCGCATGATCGTCATGGGTGGGAACCGCATCCTGGAAAAACTGCAGGCCCATGACGGCGATGTGTTCCACCATCGGCCGAAACTCGGAAAGTTCGACTGGCCGCTCATGCTGTATCGTTCACTGCTCTCCTACCCATGACACCCGAACAATATTGCCAGGACAGGGCTGCCAAAAGCGGATCGAGCTTTTACTACAGCTTTCTGTTTCTGCCACCGCTTCGGCGCCGCGCAATTACGGCGCTCTACGCGTTTTGCCGCGAGGTCGACGACGTCGTGGACGAATGCTCCGATGCGGACCTGGCGCGTACGAAACTCGCCTGGTGGCGCCAGGAGGTCGCCGGGGCTTTCGCGGGCACCGCCCAGCACCCGGTGGCCCAGGCGCTCATCCCGGTGGTGCAAGCGTTCAACCTTCCGCAACGCCACTTCCAGGACGTGATCGACGGCATGGAAATGGATCTGCGTTACAACCGCTATCCGGATTACGTCACGCTGCAGTCCTATTGTTATCGCGTTGCCGGCGTCGTAGGCTTGATGGCCGCGGAAATTTTTGGTTATCGCGATCCCGCCACGCTCAAGTATGCCGAGCATCTGGGCACCGCATTCCAGCTTACCAATATCATCCGCGACGTTGGCGAGGACGCCCGACGCGGGCGGGTTTACCTGCCGCTCGACGAGTTGGCACGATTCGGCCTGTCCGCCACAGATGTCGTTCATCTGAACGACTCCGAAAAATTTCGGAAACTGATCGAATTCCAGATCGATCGGGCCGAGCAATGTTACGAAGCCGCGTTCTGCGCCCTGCCGGCCAAAGATCGAAAAGCCCAGCGTCCCGGTCTGGTAATGGCGGCCATTTACCGCACAGTGCTCCACGAAATACGTGCCAACGGCTGCCAGGTGCTTAACCAGCGCACTTCCTTGACACCGGTACGCAAGCTGTGGATCGCATGGCGGACATGGTTGAGCGCATAAGCGGTGGCGCCAATAACCCGCTGCGCGTCGCCATCATCGGCGGGGGGTATGCGGGCATGGCGGCCGCTACAGAACTCGCTCGGCACGGCGTTGGCGTTAATGTCTTCGAAGCAGGCCGCGTGCTGGGCGGACGCGCGCGACGCGTCGAAACCGATGGCCGGGCGCTCGACAACGGTTTGCACATTTTGCTGGGCGCGTATCGGGAGACCCTGCGCCTCATCGGACTGGTCCAGAATCCCGGCGAACCCCAGGGCTTGCGCAGACTGCCGCTGGAACTCAACATTCATCCGAACTTTCGCCTGCGTGCAGCGCGGCTTCCGGCGCCCTTGCATTTGCTGACGGCGTTGCTCGGCGCGCAGGGGTTTGGATTCAGCGATCGCGTTGCCGCGGCTCGCTTCATGGCGTGGGCCCGGCGCCAAGGATTCAAACTGGCCTCCGACACCAATGTGCGCGCGCTGCTGCTCGCCAGACGCCAGCCCGAAACCGTCTCGCGCCTGCTCTGGAATCCCCTGTGCATTGCGGCCCTGAATACCCCGCCCGATCTGGCGTCCGCCCGGGTGTTCCTGAACGTTCTCAAAGACAGCCTGAACGGCAGCCGCGCCGACAGCGACCTGCTGCTGCCCACTGTCGATTTCTCCATGCTTTTCCCGGAGCGCGCTGCGCGCTACGTGCGGTGCCGGGGCGGCAGCGTTCGCCTGGGCATTGCCGTCGAGAGTCTGAGAAAATCCGGCGCCGGATTCGAACTCAATGGCGAGGCCGGTCGATTCAGCCATGCGATTGTGGCCGTCTCGCCGCATCGGGCCGGCGCACTGCTAAGTCAGCACGCGGCCCTTGCACCCGTTGTTGCCATGATTGAGCGCTTCGACTATCAGCCGATCTATTCCGTGTATCTGCAGTTCGCCTCCGGCACGCGCCTGCCGTTTCAGATGGGAGGCATTGAAGCCCGTTATACGCAGTGGCTGTTCGACCGGGGTCAACTGTGCGGCCAGGATGGGTTGATCGGCGCGGTTATTTCCGCTCGGGGTGCACATCAGCATCTGACCCATGACGAACTCGCCCGGGCCGTGCGCGCCGAGCTGGCCGAACATTTTCCCGGCCTGGGCGCGCCGCACTGGCAACAAGTCATCGCGGAAAAGCGCGCGACATTCTCGTGCGCGCCGGATCTGGCGCGCCCCGATAACATCACGCCGGTTGCCGGCCTGTTCGTGGCCGGCGACTTTACCGCTTCACCTTATCCGGCGACCCTGGAATCCGCGGTACGCAGCGGCGTGCGAGCCGCCAACCTGGTCATGCAGCATGCCTGACTTGAAAGATTATCAGCCGCGGGCGGATGTGCTCGCAGGACGCACTATCCTCGTGACGGGCGCAAGCCGCGGTGTGGGCAAGGTGGCGGCGCTGAGCTTCGCCGCCCACGGGGCGACGGTGATACTGCATGGGCGCGACGTGACGGCACTCGAAAACGTGTACGACGAGATTGCCTCCCATGGCTACGCGCAGCCGGCGGCGATTCCGCTCGATCTGGACAAGGCAACGTCGCGCGATTATGACGCGCTTGCCTACGCGATCGAAACGCAGATCGGCCGCCTGGACGGCATATTGCACAACGCCTCCTACCTCGAGAAGCTCTCGCCGCTCGAACAGCAAAGTGCGGAGGAATGGCAACGCATGCTGCGCATCAACCTGGTCGCGCCTTTTGCGCTGACGCAGGCCTGCCTGCGGCTGCTGAAATCCTCAGACGATGCGTCCGTCGTATTTACGCTGGAAAGCCACGGTCGTGCGCCGGCCGCCTTCTGGGGCGGTTATGCGGTAGCCAAGGCAGGGCTGGAAGCATTCATGAAAATTCAGTCGGCGGAATGGCAGGCGTTCCCCAATCTGCGCGCGAATGCCCTCCTCCCCGGTCCGGTGGCTTCACCATTGCGTGCGAAAACGCATCCTGGAGAAGTCGCGCTCGCCCAGCGTCAGCCCATCGCTTTGATGCCGGCCTACCTGTACCTGATCGGGCCGGACAGCCGCGGGACTTCCGGGACGGTGCTCGACTGCTAGGCCGGCGATTCCAGCACCTTGCGCATCCAGTCCGGCAAGGGGCGGGACTTGCCCTCGGTGATGTCGATCCACACCATGACTGCCCCGGCCTCGGCGTAAAGCGTAGTGGGGTCGCCTGCGCGAAACATTTCATGAAACATCGCGAAGCTGCTTCTGCCGGGTTTGCCGATATAAGTCGTGACTTCGATGTCGGCAGGGTAAATGGCGGGCTTCACGTACTTGCAGCTCAATGTGCCCAGGATCGGGCCCTCGGATCCCGGGCGATAATCGATTTCGAGTGAATCGAACCAGGAAATGCGCGCCTGCTCGAAGTAACGGAAGTACGAAACGTTATTCATATGACCGAGCGCGTCCATTTCCCCCCATCGCATGGGTACCCGGTCCACGCGCACGAGTTTGCCTTCTTCTTTTTTCATCATCGTTGGTAATGGCATACCGGTTCTGGCGGCATGCGAAAGCGTTTATCATTCGTAACGGCGCGCATTTTAACAGAGGACGAACAGTCGTCCGACAGCGAGGAGAGCAGCTTGGCGCAACGCGAATCAATGGAGTATGACGTAGTCGTGGTAGGCGCGGGCCCGGCCGGGCTCGCCTGTGCCATTCGGCTGAAGCAGCTTGCCACCGAGCGCGGCACCGAGGCGTCCGTGTGCGTGCTGGAAAAAGGCTCGGAGGTCGGCGCGCACATTCTGTCGGGGGCTGTCATGGATCCGCGCGCGCTCGCGGAGCTCTTTCCGGAATGGCAGGCCATGAACGCGCCGTTGAATGCGCCCGTGACGGAAGATCGTTTCCTGTTCCTGCGCGAGAACAGCGCACTCAAGGTGCCCAATTTTCTGCTGCCGGCGTGCTTTCGCAATCATGGTAATTACGTGGTCAGCCTGGGCAATGTGTGCCGCTGGCTGGCACAGCAGGCCGAAGCGCTCGGCGTCGAAATTTTCCCGGGATTTGCCGCGTCCGAAGTGCTCTACGACGACCGCGGCGCCGTCATCGGCGTCGCCACGGGCGACCTGGGGCTCGCCAAGGATGGAAAACCTGGGCCGGACTATCAGCCGGGCATGGAGCTGCACGCGAAGTACACCTTCTTTGCTGAAGGATGCCGAGGCCAACTCGGGCGTCAGTTGACGGAAAAATTCCGTCTCGATGCGGACCGCGATCCCCAGGTGTACGGTATCGGCTTGAAGGAGCTCTGGCAGGTCCAGCCGGATAAACACCAGAGCGGTCTCGTGATCCATACGGCAGGCTGGCCGCTCGACCGCCAGACCTACGGCGGCTCCTTCCTGTATCACATGGAAGACAACCTGGTCTGCGTGGGCTTCGTGGTTGGCCTGGGGTATACCAACCCTTACCTGAGCCCTTACGAAGAGTTTCAGCGCTACAAGACCCATGCGGCGATACGTCCGTTTCTGGAGGGCGGTAAACGCATTTCCTACGGCGCACGCGCCATCGCGGCCGGTGGCCTGCAGTCGCTGCCCAAATTGATTTTTCCGGGCGGGGGCCTGCTCGGCGACAACGCCGGCTTTCTTAATGCGTCGCGCATCAAGGGCAGCCATGCCGCCATCAAATCGGGCATGCTTGCGGCCCAGGCAGTCATCGATGCATTGGCCGCGGGCCGCAGCGGCGATGAGCTGACCGATTATCCCGAACAGTTTCGTGCCAGCTGGCTTTACGAGGAGTTGCATCGCGCGCGCAACTTCAAGCCCTGGATGTCAAAGGGGCTTTATACCGGCACGGCAATGGTTGGCGTCGATCAGATCGTCTTCGGTGGCAAGGCGCCGTGGACATTGCATCACCAGCACGCGGATCACGAAACGTTGCAGGAAAAAAACACAGTCGCGCACATCGCGTATCCGAAACCCGACGGGGTGGTCACGTTCGACCGGTTGTCTTCGGTCTTCATCTCCAACACCAATCACGGTGAAGACCAACCGGTGCATCTGACGCTCAAGGACGCGGCGGTGCCGATCCGGGTCAATCTGGCGCGGTACGATGCGCCGGAACAACGTTATTGTCCCGCAGGCGTGTACGAGATCGTGCAGGAGAGTGCCGGGCCGCGCCTGCAGATCAACGCACAGAACTGCGTTCACTGTAAGACGTGCGACATCAAGGATCCGACGCAGAACATCGTCTGGGTCGCGCCCGAAGGGGGCGGCGGTCCGAACTACCCGAATATGTAAACCGCGCCGGTGTCTGAACTGCCGCGCGACGGCGCAAGGCTAACTAGCGGGCTTGCGCTTGACCGATTCGAGCAACGTGCTGAGCAGATCCATGGGCACGGGAAACACGATGGTTGAGCTCTTGTCGCCGGCAATATTGGACAGCGTTTGCAGGTAACGCAACTGCATCGCTTCCGGCGCGTGCGCCAGCATTTGCGCGGCCTGTAGAAGTTTCTCGGACGCCTGCAACTCGCCTTCGGCGTGGATGATCTTGGCACGCCGCTCGCGTTCCGCTTCCGCCTGGCGCGCAATGGCACGGATCATGGTTTCGTTGATGTCCACATGTTTGATCTCGACCATGGCGACCTTGATTCCCCACGCATCGGTCTGCGCATCCAGTGCCTTCTGGATATCGAGATTGAGTTTCTCGCGCTCGGCCAGCATTTCATCGAGCTCGTGCTTGCCAAGCACCGCGCGCAGAGTCGTCTGGGCGAGCTGGCTGGTGGCAACCAGGAAGTTCTCGACCTGGATGATCGCCTTTTCTGGATCCACGACGCGGAAGTAGACCACTGCGTTGACTTTCACCGAGACGTTGTCGCGCGAAATCACGTCCTGGCTGGGCACGTCCATCGTCACGGTGCGCAAATCCACCCGCACCATTTGCTGTATGCCCGGGATGATAATGACCAGACCCGGACCCTTGACCGACCAGAACCGGCCCAGTTGAAACACGACACCCCGCTCGTACTCGCGCAGCACGCGTAGCGCCGAGAAGAGCAACAGGCCGAGACCGACCAGAAGCGTAATGCCAAAATATCCGCCCATGCTTATTCCCCCTCCTTCAGAACACCATCAGGCGCCACTTCGAGCGCCAGACCGTCGATCGATGTGACGCGGACTTTCTGTCCACGGCGCAGCGGAATCGCGGAGCGTATCTTCCAGGTTTCGCTATGGATGCGGGCCCAGCCTTCTTGCGAGAAATCGTCGATGACTTCGCCGCTGGCACCCAGCATCTGCTCGTGCCCGCTGACCACCGGGCGCTTGCGTGCCTGGATCGCCATGCCCAGGACTAGCAGGATAAACAATGCGCTCACCAGCGCGATTGCCGCGATCAAGGGCCATGGCAGGATAAATCCGGGAACGTCGGTATCGATCATCATCAGCGAACCCATTATGAACGCAATAACTCCGCCGATTCCAAGCGAGCCATAGGCGGGCACGAAAGCTTCCGCGATCATGAACCCTATGCCCAGCACGAGCAACGCCACGCCGACATAGTTGACCGGCAACATCTGCAATGCATACATCGCAATCAGCAGGCAGATCGCGCCCGCCACGCCGGGCAGGAAGAAGCCCGGATTGTAGAACTCGAACAACAGCCCATAAATCCCGACCAGCAGCAGGATATAGGCAATGCTCGGGTTGGTGATTACGGCGAGGAAGCGGCTGCGCCAGTCGGGCTGCGTCACCGTCGCCTCGATCCCCTTGGTCCGCAAGACCTGCTCCTGTCCCGCGATCGAAATCCTGCGCCCGTCGATCTTCGTCAGAAGCTCCGGAAGGTCCACTGCGATGAGATCGATCACGTTGAGCTTCACCGCCTCTTCGGACGATAAGCTCACCGCTTCGCGTACCGCTTTCTCTGCCCATTCGGCATTGCGGCCTCGCAATTGCGCAAGACCGCGGATATAAGCGGCTGCGTCGAAGACTGCCTTGCGCCGCGACGCATCTCCCATCCAATCCCTCTCCGCGGCCTTGGTCTGATCGGGTTTCTTGCCGTCCTTGCGCTCGGGCTCGCGTGCCGGTTGCTGCGGTTGGGGCGAGCCCGGCATGCCGCCGATTGAAATAGGCGTGGCCGCGCCCAGATTCGTCGCAGGGGCCATCGCTGCCACATGACTCGCGTAGAGGATGTAGGTACCTGCGCTGGCAGCACGCGCGCCACTCGGCGCCACATACGTCGCAACGGGAATGGGTGACGCGAGAATATCCTGGATGATCGAGCGCATCGAACTGTCGAGGCCGCCCGGCGTATCCATCTTGAGAACCAGAAGTCGCGCCTGCTGTTCGCGCGCGCGCTCAAAATTGCGGTGTATGTAGTCCGCGGTCGCCGGGCCGATCGCGCCGTCCAGAGACAGCACGATTACAGGACCGTCCGCTCCGAGAATCGGCGCCGTGTGCAGAATCCACAGCAATGCGGCAATCAGAATTTTCATGGGTCGACAATTCGTCCTCCCATGGACACTATAGCCCTAACCTCCGCCGAGGGGAAACCCCGGCGCAAGCAGTGCCGCGGCGTTCGCTACTTTTTACGCAACCAGGTCTGCGTTCGCCCGATCAGTGAGATGCCAATGAATCCGCGGACATTGAGGCTGTTGCCGTCTGGCGATAGCGTCATCTTGCAACGATAGATCTTGCCATTTTTCGGATCGAGGATCTCACCTCCGGACCAGGCATCGCCGTCTTTCTTCATGCCCCACAGAATTTTCATGCCGATGATGGGTTTGTCTTTGCGATCGCCTTTGCACTCCTTGCAAAGATGTGCAGGGTCGTCATCGGGTTGGTCGAACAATTGCTCGACGACACCGCTGAGTTCCCCGTTTTCCTCGGTGATTTGAATTACAGAGCGTTCTTTCTTGGTCTTGTCGTCGATAGTGAGCCACGTTCCGACCGGTGAATCGGCCGCCCCATATGCCTGCGCGGAGGCAAATATCAGCATCGCGAACGTAGTCCAACTCTTTATTCCAGTCATTTCACTCTCCTCTTGGGCACGTTAGACGTCGTGGATTGCAGAACTGCCGGTGGCGCGACGCGCAACCGCTCGATAGCTTTCCAGTTCCACTCGATGCCCAGGCCCGGCGTCTCGTACGGATACGCGTAACCCTTCTCGATCTTCAATTCGTTCTTCATGATGACACCGAGCTGTGGAATGTTCTCGATCCAGGTGCAGTTGGGAACTGCGGCGCACAAGCCGATGTGTAATTCCATCAGGTAATGCGGGCAGATTGGCATATTGAAGGATTCGGCGATGTGCGCGCTCTTGAGCCATGGCGTAATGCCGCCGATGCGCGCGACGTCGGCCTGGACGATCGAGCAAGCGCCCTGCTGCATGTATTCGCGAAAGTGGCTGATGGAATAGATCGACTCGCCGACGGCGATTGGCAGGCTGGTCGAGCGGCACAGCCGGACATGGCCAGCGAGGTCCTCGGCAGGCAGTGGTTCTTCGAACCAGGCCAGGTCGAATTGCTCAAAATGACGGGCGCGGCGAATCGCTTCCCCGACGCTGAATCCCTGATTCGCATCGACCATCAGTTCCATCTCGTCGCCGATCGCCTGGCGCACGGCGGCCAGGCGCTGAATGTCTTCACTGACATGCGGTTTGCCAACCTTGATTTTGACGCCACGAAAGCCGCGAGACTGGTTGGCGAGCGCGTTCTCGACGACCTGCTCCACCGGGAAATGCAGCCAGCCGCCTTCGGTGTCGTAGATCGGAACGCGCCGTTGCGCGCCACCCGCCATGATGTGCAGTGGCAGCCCTGCCTTCCGGCAGCGCATGTCCCACAGCGCTGAATCGACCGCACACAGCGCGAGGCTGGTGATTGCGCCAACGGCGGTTGCATGCGTATGGAAGAACAAGTCCTTCCAGATCTGTTCGATCATCTCGGGATCGCGCCCCAGCAGTTGCGCGGCGAAATGATCGCGGATTAGCGCAACCACCGACGATCCGCCCGTGCCAATGGTGTAGGTGTAGCCGGTGCCTTCCGCGCCATCGTCGGCGTACAGGCGCACCATCGGCGTTTCCTGGGTGTGAAAGGACTGGATTGCATCGCCGCGCTGCACATGGGGCTTGAGGTCGACCTGGAATACCTCGACCCGGATGATCTTGGACATACTGCACAGTCTCCCTTTTGAATTGTTGTGAAATCTCTTGAAGCGGCGGCAAGCAGTCGTTAGCGCATGTCCTGCGGACGCTGTTTGTAGATTTCCTTCCTTGCAGCATAAATCGTTTTCTGTACGACTGCATGCACCACACCACCGCTGTCAACCAGTTCGATGTCGAAGCTCAGATCTACCGAGGCTTCGGATGCGAGCCGTTTCTTGATCGAAACCACTTGCGCATCGCTCAGGATGCACTCCGCATAAAGCGTGGAGCGGCCAGGTTTGCGGTAACGGATTGTGCCCGCCTTATCCCAGATGATATGTCCGGGGCCAAGCGCGACCTTGACCAGAATGGCGTAAAGGGGATCGGTCGCGGCATACATGGCGCCGCCGAACAACGTTCCATGGATATTGCGCGTGCGGAAATTCAGCGGCAGCTTGACGCGCAGCTTGCGCATGTCCTCTGAGATGAAAATTACGCGAGCGCCGGTTGCACGGAAAGCGGGGAAAAAATTGAATATCAGGCGCCGCACCCAGATACGCAGCGACTCCCGTGGCAATATGGTCCGCCACGGCCCCTCTGACCTCATCCGAGCGACTCGAATATGCCCGCGGCACCCATGCCGGTGCCGATGCACATTGTTACCATGCCGTATTTCTGGCCTCTGCGGCGCATGCCATGCAAAATTGTCGCGGTGCGAATGGCTCCGGTCGCCCCCAGCGGATGGCCGAGCGCGATGGCTCCGCCCAAAGGATTGACCTTGCTGCCATCGAGCCCGAGATCCCCGATCACCGCAAGGCTTTGTGCTGCAAAAGCTTCGTTCAGTTCGATCCAGTCGAGTTCCTCCTGCTTGAGGCCGACTTGCTTGAGCACCTTGGGAATCGCAAACTTGGGGCCGATTCCCATGATTTCCGGGGGAACGCCGGCAACAGCGAAACCCATGAAGCGACCCAGTGGTTGCAGGTTGAATCGTTTAAGCGCCGCCTCGCTGGCCAGAATGACCGCTGCGGCGCCATCGGAAGTTTGCGAGCTATTGCCGGCAGTGACCGATCCATGAGCCGCGAAAGCCGGCCGCAGTTTCGCGAGGACCTCGCGCGTGGTTCCCGCGCGCGGACCTTCGTCGACGCTGATGATCTTGCTGCGCGTGACAACCTGATGGTGCTCAAAATCGGGGACGTGCTCGTTCAGGGTGTAAGGCGTGATTTCTTGCGCAAACTCTCCCTGCTCGATGGCCGCCAAGGCTCGGCGGTGCGATTCGGTCGCGAATTCATCCTGCGCTTCCCGAGTCACTTTCCATTGCTCGGCGACATTTTCAGCCGTGATCCCCATCCCGTAGGCAATGCCGATATTTTCATCGCCGGTGAAAAGCTGTTCATTGGCGACGAGCTTGTTGCCGCCCATCGGGATCATGCTCATGCTCTCGGTGCCCGCGCCGATCATGACATCGGCCTCACCCAGGCGTATGCGGTCGGCGGCCATCGCGACGGCCTGCAGACCCGAGGAACAGAAGCGATTGAGGGTCACGCCCGAAACGCTGTCGGGAAACCCGGCCAGTAACAGACCCACACGGGCGACATTCATGCCTTGTTCCGCTTCAGGCATCGCGCAACCCACCACGACATCGTCGATGACGGAAGGCTCGAGCCCGGGCACCTGCGCGAGGGCGCCCTTCAGTACGTGCGCGAGCATGTCGTCGGGGCGGGCATGCTTCAATACCCCACGAGGCGCCTTGCCGACCGGCGTGCGCGTCGCGGCAACGATGTAGGCCTCCTGTATTTGCTTGGTCATGGTGATTCTCCATCGCAGGATCGGGAACAAACCCTCCTGCAACTAGTTCCTGAGCGGTTTGCCCGATTTGAGCATGTGCTCGATGCGAGCTTGGGTCTTTTCCGTGGCGATGAGTTCCATGAACGCTTGCCGCTCGAGGTCGAGATACCAGTCCTCGGTCAGCGGTGTTCCTGGCTCCACGTCGCCGCCGCACATCACGTAAGCCACTTTGCTTCCGATCAGAAAATCGTGCTCGGAGATATAGTGCCCGGCGAGCATGTTGGCCATGGCCATCTTGAAGGTGGCAATCGCACTGCGGCCGGCGGCGGGAATACTGCGCCCCTTGAGGGGGGGGCGATATCCGGCCTCCGCCATCGCATTCAACTCGGCTTTGGCCGCATGAAGCAACTCGAACCGGTTCATCACAATGCGGTCGCTTGCCCGCAGGAATCCCAATTCACGGGCATGTTCGGCGCTTTTGCCGACTTGCGCAGTAGCCACGTTCTGGAAATAGTTCTTGAGAAAAGGGAAGGTATCGCCGCCTTTGGCATCGGACGCGGCGCGCATCGCGAATTCCTTGCAGCCCCCGCCCGCAGGCAGCAGCCCGACGCCGGCTTCAACCAGGCCGATGTAGCTTTCCAACGAGGTCACCGCACGATCACAATGCATGGTGAACTCGCACCCGCCACCAAGCGCCATGCCATCTACCGCGGCAATTGTCGGAATCATGGAATAGCGCAGCGCCTGTGATGTGGCCTGAAACTGTTCCACTACCTTCTCGACTTTCTCCAGGCGCCCGGCCATCAGGGAGTCCGCCACGTTGAGCTTGAATGCGGCTTTGAGAATTGCCGATTCCGCCTCGCGCTTGAATTTCTTCATCATCGATGCGAAAGCAGTCGGTTTCTGTTCGCTTTTGCGCGCGCCGCCGCCTGAAAGATTGGCTCCGACCGAAAACGGGGGTTCAGTCTGCCAGAGGATCATTCCCTTGAAGTGACGCTCGCTCTCATCGATGGCCTGCATGACGCCGTCGAGCACGTCTTCGCCGATAGCGTGCATTTTTGTCTTGAAGCTGACAATGCCAATATCGTCCCCGGTTGTCCACATGCGCACGGCATCGGACTCGAACACCGTCGTGCCATAAAGGGGTGTCTCACTGATGAGGCGATCGGGAAACGGCTGGCGGAGGTAAACCGGCAAATCCGAACGCGGTTGATAGGCGCGTTGCTTGGCACTCCACGAACCCTGTGCACGATGCACGCCTTCGCGTCCCGGCTCGTTCACCCATGCGGGCAACGGCGCGGAGGCCATGGTCTTGCCGGCAGCGATGTCTTGGGCAATCCAGCTTGCCATTTGCTGCCAGCCGGCGGCCTGCCAAATCTCGAATGGCCCCTGATCCCAGCCGAAACCCCAGCGAATGGCCAGATCCAGATCGCGCGCGTTGTCGGCGACGGATTCAAGATGGACCGCGCAGTAATGCAGCATGTCGCGCGTCGCCGCCCACATGAATTGCGCCTGCGGATGCGCACTCTCACGCAGTTGCGCAAACCGCTGCGCGACATTCCTGTTTTTAAGGATCGCCACGATCGCCTCGTCGGCTGCGCCGCCGGAGGCTCGGTAGTCCTGGCGCTGCAGATCAAGTACCTGAATCTCCTTGCCCTGTTTGAGATATACGCCTCGCCCTGATTTCTGGCCGAGCGCCTTTTGGTCGATGAGTTGTTGGAGCCAGGCCGGTACTTCGTAATACTCGTGCCACGGGTCGTCCGGAAGCGTTTCTTTCATCGTGTTGATGACATGTGCAAGCGTATCCAGGCCAACGACATCGGCCGTGCGATAGGTTGCGCTCTTGGGCCGGCCAATCAGCGAGCCGGTTAGCGCATCCACTTCATCGAATCCAAGCCCGAACGCGTGCGTATGATGGAAAGCCGCCAGAATGGAAAACACGCCCACCCGATTGGCAATGAAGTTGGGCGTATCCTTGGCGCGTATCACACCCTTTCCCAGCGTAGTGACCAGAAATTCCTCGAGTTGGTCGAGAATCGCAGGCTCGGTTGTGTGACACGGAATCAGTTCAACCAGGTGCATGTAGCGCGGTGGATTGAAGAAATGCACGCCACAGAAACGGCCTCGCACCTGTGCCGGCATCGCGTCGGCAAGGGCGTTGATGGAAAGCCCGGACGTATTACTGGCAAAAATAGTGTTCTTGCCTAGATGCGGAGCGATTTTTTCGTACAGCGCCTTCTTCCAGTCCATGCGCTCGGAAATCGCTTCGATAACGACGTCGCATTCCCCGAGCAACGCGAGGTCCTGATCATAATTGGCAGCATGGATGTACTCCGATCGGGACGGCACGGACAGCGGACTGGGTTCGATCTTGCGCAGGCCCTCGATCGCCTTACGCACATTCCCGTTTGGATCGCCTTCTTTCGGCGGTAGCTCGAACAATATCGCGTCAACGCCGGCATTGACGAGATGGGCGGCAATCTGCGCGCCCATGACGCCGGCGCCAAGAACGGCGACTTTTCGAACCATGCGGGATGTATTGGCCATGTAGATTCCTCAAGCAACGGCACGGACATGGCCATGCCACAACAATCAGGACGGCGGCGGGCCGCGCCCGCCGCCGGGTCAATCAGAAGCTAAGCGTGTACTGGACGCTGAATATATCGACCGAGCCTTCGTAGCTGCCTTTAACATTCGAAACGGTGGCGGGATTGACCGTGGTGGTACCCGGGTTGAATTGTCCGCGGCTGAAGTCGATGTCCGCATCTTTGATGAAGATGTGGGTATAACCAAAATCGAGTTTCCCGCTTTGCATGACCTTCACCTGTGCGCCGAGCGAGATCCATGTGCGATCATTGTCGGGCAATCGCACGGTGCGGCTGGCTGCGTTCTTAACCGGTGATTCATCAAAGGCAACTCCGCCCTTGAGCGTCCAATCCTCGTTGAGTTTGTAGTTTGCGCCAACCGAATAACGCCACGTGTCGTCAAAGTTCAACGTCAACTGGTCGCGCGGGGAGCCATTATTGCCATCATTGATGTCGATGGTCTGGATCGTGCTCCACTTGGTATACGTTACATCGCCGAGCAATTGCAGCCGGTCGTTGAGTTGATGACTCAAACTGAGCGAATACATATCGGGCAAAGTCACATCAGCTTTGGCCGGACCCGTCGCCAGCGGCACGAGCGCGCCGTTGCTCGCCTGGGTCACCGTGATGTCGCCTTCCAGTTCGTAATCGATCTTTGATCGGTAGGCTGCACCGATGCGCGTAGCGGGCGTCAGGCTCCACAGCACGCCGACATTCCAGCCCCATCCCTCATCGTCCGCTTCAAGTTTTGCGCGCCCCTCGGTCAAGCCTGCAAAGGCAGGCGGGGCCAAGACCACGGCATTGGTGAGTTCGGCTTCGATGCGCTGATAGTTAACCCCCGCGCCAACTGAAAATGCATCGGTTACCTTGAAGGAAAGCGACGGATTGACATTGATGGTCGCGATTTCGGACTTGATTCCCTGGAATCTTCCGATCCAGTTGTCGTCATAGTCAGTTACCAGTCCGAACGGCACATTGATGCCCACTCCAAAATTCAGCTGGTCGCCAATGGGCATCACGAAATAGGCATTCGGTACTACGGATAGGCCTCCCGCATCGCCGCCATTGCCGCCGGGTTGACTGCCCGAACCCGCAGCTGCCGGGGGAATCGTGGAGCCGGAGTCGCTGAACTTCGCGCGCAAATCGATCAAATGCGCACCCAGCGTCACCTGCATCCCACTGAGCTGTGACATGCCAGCCGGATTAAAAAACACGGTACTTGCGTCCTCGGCCGTCGCGGCAGCGCCTGCGTACGCGTTACCCATGCCGCTTGCGCTTTGCTCTATGAGCGCAAAACCCGCCGCCGAAGTAAGCGTTGATGCGCCGCCTAGCGCCAGGGCAACGGCTGATGCAAGCAATTGGATTTGATGTTTTTCGCGCATTATCCTCTCCTAGTGAAATGGGTCATTCAAAATATCGATCAATAATAGACCAGTTAGCCTCGCGCCACCAACCTCGGGCGCCGCTCATCGTCCACGGCCACATAGGTCAAGGTCGCTTCGGTGACCTTGACGAGCGCGTGTGATGCACGCCGGCGCGCATAAACCTCGACATCTACGGTAATCGAAGTTCGACCCACGCGCGCGACTTCGGCATAAAAACTAACCACGTCGCCAATCATCACCGGCTGTTTGAACACGAATGAATTAACAGCCACTGTCGCCACTCTTCCCTGCGCCAGTTCTATGGCGGGGATGGCGCCCGCAATATCGACTTGTGACATGATCCAGCCGCCGAATATGTCCCCGGTGTGATTGGCATCCGAGGGCATGGGCACAACGCGCAGCGTCGGCTCGCGTCCCGCCGGCAGCGCAGCCGTGGCTGCCTGCTGCGCGCGGGATTCAGTGTCCGGCATATAGTTCCTCGAACTCCTTCTGGTAGGTATCAACCACTTTTGCCCGCTTGAGTTTCATCGTAGGCGTCAACAGGCCGTTTTCGATCGTCCAGGGTTCCGCCAAGACGGCAACGCGATGGATCTGCGCGAAGCCAGGAAAGGATCGAATCTGGCGTTGCACCCGCTCCAGCACGACTTTGCGCGCGGGTTCGTTTCCCATTATGCCAGCCACATTCGGTGGCAGTCCCTGCTCGCCCGCGAGTTTCATCCATTGATCCTGATTGATCACAACGAATGCGGTCAGGTAAGGCCGACCTTCGCCTAGAACGAGTACTTGCTCGAACAGGTTGTCCTGCAGAATGGCGGCCTCCATGTCCACAGGAGGAATCTTCTCGCCGTTGGACATCACGATGATTTCCTTCAGACGCCCCGTAATGTAGATATGGCCCGCTTCATCGAAGCGGGCGATATCGCCCGTGTTCAGCCAGCCGTCGGGGGTGAACATCGCCTTGGTCGCGTCCGGCAGATTCCAGTACCCGAGCATTACGTTCGGTCCCTTCACGAGCAGCGCGCCTTTATCGCCAAGTTTGACCTGTACGCCTGGAATGACCTTGCCAATACTGGCAGGGACGTTGTCTTCCAGACGGTTGGTACTGACGACGGGGCTGGTTTCCGTCAATCCGTATCCCTGCAGGATAGGAAGGCCCAGGCCAATGAATAATTTGGCGATCTCAGGCGACAGGGCTGCGCCGCCGCTGACCGCTGCGCGCAATCTGCCCCCTAAACGCGCCATCACTTTGGCTGCTACAAGGCGGTTGAATATTGGCCACAGGAGAAATGAAGCCTTCCACGGCCCCCTCCCCTGTTCGTGCTCAAACTTGGCCCAACCGATAGCCACGGCCGTTTCAAACAGTTTTCGCCGCGATGCCGGCCCTTCAGCCAATTTGGTCTTGATACTGCCGTACACACGTTCGTAGATCCGCGGCACCGACACCATCAGTGTGGGTCGAATGGCGACAAGATCCTCACCGAGTTGCGGAATCGATCTGGCATACGCCACGCAGGCGCCCGCCATCATGGTCAGATAACAGCCCGAGGTCCGCTCCAGCGTATGCGACATGGGCAGAAATGACAGGAATATATCCTGCGGTGTGACTGGAAAACATTGTAGGGCTGCGGCCGCGTTCTCCAGCATGTTCTTGTGCGAAAGCATGACACCTTTGGGTTTTCCAGTCGTGCCGGAGGTATAAATGATGCTGGTGAGTTTCGTACCGTCCTGATTGACGTGCCTTACTGCTGCGGCACTCTTGGGCAACCATTCCGCCAGGCTCTTGAGGCGGGGATCTGTAGAAGGGCCGGAAAGCTGGTTGATGCTCACGACGCATTTCAGTCCAACCAGATGATGTTGTACGTGTTCGAACGTCGGCCACTGATCCGCGTTCTCGAGTACCAGAACCTTGGCGCCGGAATCCTGGACGATATAGGCGATGTTGTCGGGTCGATCGGAGGTATATAACGGAACAGTGACGAGGTCGAGCCCCATGGCGGCCTGATCGAAAGCGATCCAGTTGACGCTGTTGCGCAGCATGATCGCGACTCGATCCCCGGGCTGCAGCCCCAGCGCATCGAACCCCGCCTGCCAGCGCGCGACCATTTTTTCGACATCCCGCCAGGTGTAATCCTTCCAGCCACCTGGCTCGTCGAAGTTCTTGTAGGCAACGTTGTCGGCAGAGCGGCGCACGCGCTCCTGAAACAATCCGTCCAGGGTTTTTGCGTTTTCTGGGGCGATGACATCGGTTGTCTGCGCCATAAAGTTCTCCAGTTCGAAAGCGCGCGTTAATCGAGAAAAATATCGGGATAAAGTTGCGCACCGGGCGTGTAAGCGTAAGGTTCGAAATCGCGAACCCCCTGTGCACGCAGGACGTCTTCATCGATCAGGAATTGGCCCGTCAGGCTGTGACTATCGCTGACCACGATGGCATGGGCGGCATCCGCCATGATTTCGGGCTTGCGGCTACCAGCCAATGCCTGGGGAAAGAACACTTCAACAGCGGCCGTTGCGATAGTCGTTCGTGGCCACAGAGAATTGACTGCGATGCCTTGAGCCGCGAACTCCGCCGCCATCCCCAGGGTGCACATGCTCATGCCGTATTTGGACATGGTGTACGCCACATGATCCTTGAACCATTTCGGATTCAGGTTCAGCGGGGGGGACAAGGTAAGAATGTGGGGGTTGGCGGACTTGATCAAGTAGGGTATGCAGGCCTGCGAACAAAGAAACGTTCCACGCGCATTGATTTGGTTCATCAAATCATAGCGCTTGACCGTCGTTGCAAGGGTGCCGGTCATGCTTAGGGCGCTGGCATTATTCACCAGAATGTCGATTCCCCCGAAAACGTCCGCCGCTGTCTTGACTGCAGCCCGAACGGCCTGTTCCTCGCGCACATCCAACTGCAATGCCAGCGCATGCCCGCCAGCGTCTTCGACCTCCCGCGACGCGGTTTGAATGGTACCTGCTGCTTTGGGATCGGGCCCCACGCTTTTGCCCGTGACGACGACGTTCGCCCCGTCCCGGGCGAACCGCAGTGCGATGGCCTTGCCTATCCCCCTCGTCGCACCGGTAATGAACACCGTCTTGTTATTCAGGTTCGACATGCCCTGGCCGCGCTAATTTCTGACGAATGAATGGAATCCAGCGTCCGCACGCGTCGTACCGCTCGTCGCGTTGGAGACAGTGTCAGACGAACCTAGGCTCCCGGTCAAGAGCAGGGCGCAATCGCAGCATGCAAGCGGCGTTGGCCCCGGAGCAATCTCCGAGGTTTAGCGACTTCGACTTACGCTGCCGGGCGTAAGGCTAACGATGCCGGCTGGGGGCGATCAACGTTTGGTGGTCGGGACCATCTGGGTCGAACTCAACAACGCCAGCTCCAGCAGTTCCAGACTGCGCTTGGCGGCAAACATCACCTGGCGCTGCATTCTCTCCGTGATCGCATAATGCTTGACGATTTCCAGCGCGAACTTTGGGTGTTCGTCGTCATAGTGACAGTGTTCCCGGATCCACTTATAGGTCTTCGGATTCATATCGACGCCCGGCCGATCCCGGTAGGATTCGAATCCAGTTGCAATCTTCCTGGCCAACGCACCGGCAACACCCTCGATGGCGAAACTCGTCGCAGCCACCGCCTCCGCGAGGGATCCCTTGGCATTGACACGCCAGACCCAGTCGGTCAGAGATTGCACATCTCTCAGGATGGGTGTCTCGCCTTCGGCCAACTGCAACATTTTCTGCCGATCCAACCCGAAACCTTCACCCATCCATAGCCAATGTTCCGCGTGGGCTCTTTCTATCCGGATATTCTCGATGAGAAAAGTACGCGAGAAATCGTCTTCAACCTTGATTAGACCTTCGGCGAGAAACTTCGGAAAATCATAGATGAATGGGTAAATTTGCAGTATCCAGCCCTGCATCTGCTCGACGCTGAGGCGAGCCGATGCGACAGATTGCGCCCATTGCCCGTTCACGACGTTATCCCAATGGGGCGCCACGAACTCATAAAGCGAGGACACCCAGCGGGGATGCGAAGTCATCTCCCGAACCGCATTGTCATTCATGTTCATGGTCTTTTCTTTCATGTTATGGAATTAAGGACTACGTCCCGCCCCGTCGCGCGTACTGCTGCAAGTGGGACCGGCTCGGCGCCGCCGCGCGTCGAAGGCGCCGAACTGGAAGACTTTCCTGGGAATGGCTTGGGCGGGGATATCCAATGGCCTTGTGCGAAATCCACGCCAATCTCGCGTAATGAACCGAGTACGACTTCACCATCGACAAACTCGCCAATGGTTTTCTTGCCCATTACATGCCCGACGTCGTTGATCGCGCGCACCATTGCCACCGCAACCGGATCGTGTGCGACATCCTTGACGAAACTTCCGTCAATCTTGATGAAGTCAACCGGTAAATGTTTCAGGTACCCGAATGAAGACATTCCGGCGCCGAAGTCGTCGAGCGAGAACAAACAGCCGAGCGATTTCATTTCTCCGAAGAATCGGGCCGCCTTGTCGAAATTAGCGATCGCTGCCGTTTCGGTAATCTCGAAACAGATGCTGCGAGGCGGCATGACAAAGGTGCGAAACTGTTCACGGACAAATTCCAGGATGCGCTCGTCGCCGATCGATGCGCCCGAGATATTGATTGAATAGGTTCCGCAGTCCGGCCCCAGAGAACTGATCGCTGCAAACGCGTTATGGACGACCCACTGGTCGATCAGGGGCATGATGCTGTAGCGTTCCGCAGCTGGAATGAATGCCATCGGGGGCACGATCCTGCCGCGCTCATCCAGCATGCGCACGAGCAGCTCATGATGGCTTGTCTGGGGCAGGTGCTCCTTGATGGACATGATCTGCTGGGAATAGAGAACGAAGCGTCCTTCTTCCAGGGCCGTCTGCAGCCTCGATACCCATTCCATTTCACCTCGGCGCATCGATACATCGCTGTCATGCGGCCTGTAGAGTTGAACCCTGTTGCGCCCTTTGTCTTTTGCCATATAGCAGGCAGCATCGGCAGCACTAAGAATGTCCGTGAGATTGAGCATTCCATCTGAAACCTGGACCACGCCGACGCTTGCGCCGATGCTGAAGGCCTTTCCCTCGCTTACAAAGCGGAAGTCCGCAATGCAGAGCCTGAGCTTGTCGGCGATGCCGATGGCCTCCTGCAGCGGACAGTTTTCAAGCAACACGCCAAATTCGTCACCGCCAAGCCGGGCGAGCGAATCTCCTTCACGTACCTGCTCCTTTAGCAGGGCACTTACTTGCCGCAGCAATTGGTCCCCGGCAGCGTGCCCGCAGGTGTCGTTCACGATTTTGAACTGATCCAGATCGAGATACATGACCACATGCTGGCGCCCCTGGCTGGATGCCGTGTGCAACGCCAATGCGAGGCGCTTCTCGAACTCCAGGCGGTTGACGAGATTGGTAAGCGGGTCGTGGCTGGCATGGTAAGCGAGCTTTACGGCATATTCCTGACCGAGCTTGAGCTCCTTGAGTTCGCGTTCGGCTCGATCGACCTGGCTGACCATGCGCTGGGTAAGCAGAATGCCGAAGGGAATCAAAATGCCCGCTACAGTGAGAATGACCAGCAATAATGTGGATTGGATCCAGCGTGTCGCCTCACCCAACGTATTGGAGAAGCGGTTCTGCCACGGCTTGAGCTCCTCGTTGACTTGAATGATGCGGCTTAATGCTGCCTCGCGCCGCAACGGGTCCGCGTTACCGATACCCTGGAAATCATGCAATTCTTCGGCTGCCGCCTCCAGCCGCGCCAGGAATTCGTCTCCCGTTTTCCAGATATCCAGAACGCTGGCCATATACCCCACGCGGTGAAAGCGTTCATATAGGCTGATAACGCCGTCAATGTCGTCCGGGTGGGTGCCGCCCTGGAGAAAGCCACTTCGCACGATGATGTAATCCGGCTCGGCTTTTTCGAGCTCAAGGCGGGCTTTCCGGAAACCCAGCGGCACCATGATGGCCTTGCGGTAACTCAGGAAGTTTGCCTCGGAACCGGTTTCAGCGAATCGCAGCAGGTGGAACACGGCTTCTTTCTGGTTTTTGGACCAGAGACTTTCGCCTTCGACGTACGCTCGGCCCGCAGCCAGGATATCGATGCTGACAATCGCGAGCCACACCAGCACTACGACGATCGCCAGGAATGGCGACACGATGAGCAGCATGCGTTTGCTCATCAAGAACCACTGAAGGGCTCTGGCCAACGCGGTCATTCCACTATTCATTTTCATGCGTAACATCGTTAATCCGTTCTTCAGGAATTACCGCGACACGGGAAACGAACGCGCGCTTGAATCTCATAAAATCCCTGCCTCATGACAGCAGGTTACATGCCCGTATGCGAAACACTTCGAATAACAAGTCGCAAACCCATGTTATTTCAGGCCGAAACAGCAGAAATGGGGCGAGGCGCATGGCGTCGCCCGAGGGCGACTTGATGGCCGGAAACGAGGAGCGCCCGACACTTTGCGACAGGCGCTGTTGAAAATCCGTCAGCGCCGTCATGGACGCCGACCATTGGACCGGGTCTAAGTCAATAAACCCTTTTGATTAATACCGAGGCGACGGCCTCAAGCGGCACTTTTCTGGGCCACGACGCCAGCAGCAATCACCGCGTCCTGCGAAATCTGTGCACGTCCGATGTCGTGTGGAAAGTCGTCAACCATGATGCAGCCTCGTCGTAAGAGGCTGAATTGCTGGAACTGCGCTGCCTCGCTGGGACCGATAATGCCCTTCTCCACGGCCGCCGCCACACGGGCCTGCTCTGTCATGCCACTGACGACACCGGCTCGCACGGCATTGCGAATCTTTGCTTCCGTCGCCTCTCCAGCTGTGGCTGCTTGCATCGCCATCTCCAGACGCCCGACCGGATCGCCCTCGTGGCGGAGCAGGAACACATTGGAGGTCAGTCGCTCGCGCGTCGCAGTATGCTCGAGCAACAGCTTGGCTATTTGATGGCCGAGATGGTCGCTCGGGGCAGAAAATGACTTGCCCAGCGGAAAAATCACAAACCGCATCAGGGCGCCCATGACCCGGCTAGGAAAATTCTCGAATACCCCGTAAAACGCGTCCTGAATTCGATGCAGGCAGTCCTCGATTGCCCATCTCACCACCGGTAAATCCGCGCGCGGACGCGCATCATCCTCATAGCGCTTCATTACGGCGGACGCAATATAGAGCTGGCTGAGAATATCGCCGAGGCGTGCCGACAATTTCTCTCTGCGTTTCAGATCGCCACCAAGCACCAGCATCGCCACGTCAGATGCGAATGCGAAACCCGCGCACAAACGGGTGAGCTGGCGGGCATACGGCCGCAGTTCGGGCGCCCCCGGAACGCGTCCCAGATACGCGCCTGTCATCCCTTGCCACAACGCCCTGGCCGCATTGGCCATCACGAAGCGCACGTGGTTCCAGAACGCGTCATCGAAATCATCGCGCGCCTGCTCTTTGTCCGGATTTCGCGTTGCAGCGATTTCCCTGAGCACGAAGGGATGGCACCGTATGGCACCCTGGCCGAATATCATCATGCTTCGCGTAAGGATATTGGCTCCTTCCACGGTGATTCCTATCGGGATCTGCTGATAAGCCCGACCGAGATAGTTGTTCGGTCCGAGGCAAATCCCCTTGCCGCCATGCACATCCATCGCATCGTTGATCACCTGCCGACCGCGCTCCGTGCAATGATATTTCACAATTGCCGAGATGACGGACGGTTTTTCACCGAGATCGATGGCACCGGCAGTCATGGTTCGGGCAGCGTCAATCGCATAGGTGTTTCCCGCAATTCGCGCCAGCGCTTCCTCGATACCCTCGAATTTTCCGATGGGAATCTTGAACTGGCTGCGCACCCTGCTGTAAGCACTGGTTGTGCGCAACGCCAATTTGGCGGCCCCCGCGCTGGACGAAGGCAGCGAAATGGAGCGCCCGGCCGCCAGACATTCCATCAGCATGCGCCAGCCCTGTCCGGCAAATTCGCGCCCGCCGATGACCCATTCCATCGGGATGAATACATCGCGGCCCGAGTTGGGTCCATTCATGAACGACGCATTCAGCGGAAAGTGGCGGCGGCCGATATTTACGCCAGGATGCCGTGTCGGAATCAACGCCAGCGTGATGCCCAGATCCGGTTGCGAGCCCAGCAAGCCATCAGGGTCGTGCAACTTGAATGCAAGTCCCAGCAGCGTCGCTACGGGACCAAGCGTGATATAGCGCTTTTCCCAGGTCAGTCTTATTCCCACGACTTCGCGGCCTTCATGCAGGCCCTTGGCCACAATGCCATAGTCCGGAATGGCGCCGGCATCCGAGCCCGCCTCCGGCCCAGTGAGCGCAAAGCAGGGCATCTCGAGCCCTTTGGCCAGGCGCGGCAGGTAATGCTTCTTCTGCTCTTCCGTGCCGTAATGCAGGAGCAATTCGGCCGGGCCGAGGGAATTGGGCACCATCACTGAAACGCAGGCCGTTGCGTTGCGGGTGGCGAGTTTCTGCACGACTTGTGAATGCGCATAGGCGGAGAATCCCAGACCGCCGTAATGGCGCGGAATGATCATGCCGAGAAAACCCCTATCCTTGATGAACTGCCACACGTCCTGAGGCAGATCGTTCAGTTCGTAGGTGATTTCCCAGTCGTCGCACATGCGGCACAGGTCGTCCACCGGACCGTCGAGGAATGCTTGCTCATCCGGCGTCAGCCGGGGTTTCGGCGTTCCGAACAGCTTGTTCCAGTCCGGTTGACCGCTGAACAGTTCGCCATCCCACCACACGGTGCCCGCGTCGAGCGCCTCCTGTTCGGTCTGCGAGACCTGCGGCAAGACTTTGCGAAACCAGTTCAGTAACGGCTCACTAAGCAGTCCCCGTCGCAACTGCGGCACCCACAGCAACGCGGCAGCGATCAGAAACAGCGTCCACAGTGCGACCTTGGCTGCGCCACCGACGTCCGACCACAGCGTCAGCGCACCCAGATACAAGGAAATACCAATCACCCAAGACGGGGCACGCGCCTGCGCATAGGCCAATATCCACAACAGCACGCCCGCCGCGGCAATCCAAACTATGGCGCTCATGATTTTCCTCCCGTATTCGATCCCACAATCAATTCATGCTTCTGCTCTTCGCCGACAGCCCGCGATCAAGCGCAGTAAAGCCCCCCTGACGGGAACGGGCCGTTGCCGTGACGCAGTTTGCCCAGCCCCTATGACCGCGTGCCCGGCATGAAGTGCGACCGCCCGGGGCTCAGAACTGGGCTTCTTCGAGGGCCAGGACACTGCTTGAGCCATGCACGATTTCCTGCCTGTAGGCAGTCGCAAGCGGAAGAATATGCTCCGCGTAAAATCGCGCCGTGCCCATCTTGGCGCGGTAAAAATCGTAATCTTCGCTATTTTCGTCGAGCCGATTTTTGGCGATCAATGCCGCGCGCGCCATTTGCCAGCCGCCGGCGACGACGCCGCAGAGCTTCAGAAACGGCACGGCGCCGGCGCTCGCCGCCTTCACATTACCGGGATAAGTCGCCAGCAGCCAATCCGTCGCTTCGGAAAGCGACGCCACGCCTTCGGCGAGTGAACGGCGGATGACCGCAAGACCAGGATGGCCAACCTTCGAGAGCTGTTCGTCGAGTTCGCGCATCTGACCCACACAGCAATTTCATGGTGGCGCCTTTCTCGTAAGCGATTTTTCTGCCGACCAGGTCGTTCGCCTGGATACCGGTTGTGCCTTCGTAGATTGTCGTGATACGCGCATCGCGCAAATACTGTGCCGCACCGGTCTCCTCCACGAAACCCATGCCGCCGTGAATCTGCACGCCGATCGACGCAATCTCGATCGACTGCTCGGTACACCAGCCTTTGACCACCGGTGTCAGCAAATCAAACATAGCCTGATGGTGCGCACGTTGCGCCTTGTCGGGATGCAACAGCGCCTGGTCAAGGTGCGCGGACGCCAGCGTTGCCAGGGCGCGCATTGCTTCGGTCTGCGCTTTCATGGTCATGAGCATGCGGCGCACATCGGGATGATGGATGATGCTGACGCGATCGCCGGTCTTCACTCCGATTTCGCGTCCCTGGACGCGGTTGCGCGCATATTCGAGCGCATGCTGATACGCGCGCTCCGAAATGGCTACACCTTCAATTCCGACTTCAAGCCGCGCGAAATTCATCATCGTGAACATGTATTCCAGACCGCGATTCTCCTCGCCGACCAGATAGCCCACTGCACCGTCGTCATCACCATAAGCCATGACACAGGTCGGGCTGCCGTGGATGCCCAGCTTGTGTTCGATGGAGACGCATTTGACGTCGTTGCGTTTGCCCAGATTGCCATCGGCATTGACCATGAACTTGGGCACCACGAACAATGAAATGCCCTTGACGCCTTCCGGGGCATCGGGCGTGCGGGCCAGTACCATGTGGATGATGTTCTCCGCCATGTCATGCTCGCCCCACGTGATAAAAATCTTGGTGCCATGAAGCCGGTAATGGTCGCCCTGCGGGATGGCTCGCGTGCGCACGGCGGAAAGGTCGGAGCCCGCCTGCGATTCGGTCAGATTCATGGTTCCGGTCCACTTGCCGTTCACCAGATTCGGCAGGAACGTATTCTTCTGCGCTTCCGAGCCGTGACGCATCAGGGAGGCGACCACGCCGGCCGTGAGCATTGGACACAGGCAGAACGACATGTTGGCCGAGTTCCACATTTCCGAAGTCTGGGCCGAGAGAATGTGCGGCAGTCCCTGCCCGCCGTATTGCGGATCGCAGTTCAATCCGGTCCAGCCGCCTTGCGAAAACTGCTGGAACGCTTCCGCGAATCCCGAGGCCGACTTGACTTCGTTGCCGTTGAGCACCGCGCCGTTGGCATCGCCCGGCCGATTAATCGGATCGAGCACACCGGTTGCGAATTTTCCGGCTTCCTCGAGAACGGCATCCACCACATCAGGGGTGAGATCCTCGCACCCCGGCAACCCTAGCGATGTCGTCAAGCCCGATCAATTCCTTGACGGCGAATTTCATGTCGCGAAGCGGCGCTGCGTAAACGGACATTATTTACTCCTGGAACACTGATTCAAGAAATAGGAAACGCGTGCGTGAGGAAACCGACGCACTTTGTCGCTGCGCCGCGCGCCTGATTTTCGCGCTCACAGCGCGGCCGTCAGTTCGGGAACGGCCTGGAACAGATCGGCAACGAGTCCATAGTCGGCGACCTGAAAGATCGGCGCTTCGGCATCCTTGTTGATTGCCACGATGACCTTGCTGTCTTTCATGCCTGCGAGATGCTGGATGGCACCTGATATGCCGATGGCGATGTACAGTTCGGGGGCGACGATCTTGCCGGTCTGGCCCACCTGATAGTCGTTTGGCACGAACCCGGAATCCACCGCCGCGCGCGAAGCCCCGACTGCGGCGCCCAGCTTGTCGGCAAGCGCCTCGAGCAACTTGAAATTCTCTCCATTCCCCATCCCCCGCCCGCCGGACACAATCGCGCGCGCGGCGGTCAGTTCCGGACGCGCTGACTTGGTCAGTTCCTGCCCGACCAGCGACGATAATGCCCCATCGGCTGCAGCAGCGACATTCTCTATCGTCGCGGCGCCGCCGGTGGCGGGTGCGGCATCGAATCCGGTGGAGCGCACGGTGATCACCTTGATTGCATCCGCGGACTGAACTGTGGCAAGGGCGTTGCCGGCATAGATCGGTCGAACGAAGGTGTCCGCGGATTCGACTTTGATGATGTCCGATATCTGGGCCACATCCAGCAGCGCGGCCACCCGTGGCGACACGTTCTTGCCGGAGCTGGTCGAGGGCGCAAGGAGATGGCTGTAGTCGCCCGCGATAGAAACAACCAGTGCGGCGAGATTCTCGGCCAGTGCATGCGCGTAATGGGGCGCATCGGATACCAGTATCTTTCTCACGCCGGGAATGGCGGCGGCCGCTTTCGCGGCGCCGGCGCATTGATGTCCCGCGACCAGAATGTCTATGTCGCCGCCTATCTGCTGGGCGGCGGCTACTGTATTGAGCAGCGCCGGCTTGAGGGTCGCATTGTCATGATCCGCAATAATCAGGGTGGCCATTTATATAACCTTCGCTTCGGTTTTGAGTTTTTCGACCAACTCTTGCACACTCTTGACCAGCTTGCCGGCACTGCGTTTCGGCGGTTCCTGTACCTTCAGCGTTTTCAACCGGGGTGAAACCTCGACGCCAAGCATTTCCGGGGTCATGACCTCCAGCGGTTTCTTCTTGGCTTTCATGATATTGGGAAGGGTCACATAGCGGGGCTCGTTCAGGCGCAAATCAGTCGTCACGACCGCCGGAAGCTTGATCAAGAGCGTCTCCAGCCCGCCATCGACTTCACGCGTAACTTCTGCGGTCGCGCCGCTGACTTTCAACTTTGACGCGAATGTCGCCTGCGACCAGTTCAGCAGTGCGGCCAGCATCTGCCCGGTCTGGTTTGAATCATCGTCGATGGCCTGCTTGCCCATGATGACCAGATCGGGCTGCTCTTTCGCGACTACCGCCTTCAGAAGCTTTGCCACAGCCAGGGGCTGAATGTCCACACTGCTTTCGACCAGAATGGCGCGATCCGCGCCGATGGCGAGCGCCGTGCGCAGCGTCTCCTGGCACTGTGCGGACCCGATCGATATTGCAATGATCTCGGTCGCGACGTTGGCCTCTTTCAGGCGCATCGCCTCCTCCACTGCAATCTCGTCGAACGGATTCATCGACATTTTCACGTTGGCGGTTTCCACGCCGGAACCATCCGCCTTGACGCGGACCTTGACGTTGTAATCCACCACCCGCTTTACGGGTACCAGTACTTTCATTTCAGAAACCTTATGCCGGATTGGAGAACCCGAATTCTACCGCAGCGCCCGGATTGGTCCCAATTGCTGCTGGGGCGTCGCGCCTCGACAATCAGTCGGCTTTGGCCCGTTCGCGCAACAGGTTCTTCTGAATCTTGCCCGTTGAAGTCTTCGGCAATGGCCCGAAGATTACCTTGCGCGGGCACTTGTAATGCGCCAGGCGCGCGCGGCAATAAGCGATGAGTTCCTGCTCGGTTGGCGGGTTGGTGCCATCCTTGACGGCGACAAAGGCACAGGGTGTTTCCCCCCACTTTTCGTCGGGCCTTGCGACGACCGCGGCTTCGAGCACGTTCGGGTGGCTATAGAGTACGTCTTCAATTTCTATGGTCGAAATGTTCTCGCCGCCAGAGATGATGATGTCTTTCGAGCGATCTTTTATCTTGACGTAGCCGGCGGCATCGATGACCGCGAGATCACCGGTATGAAACCATCCTCCCGCGAACGCATCGGCAGTTGCCTGGGGATTCTTGAGATATCCCTTCATGGTGATGTTTCCGCGAAAGAATATCTCTCCCATCGTTTGGCCGTCACGCGGCACTGGCTGCATGGTTGCCGGATCCAGGACGTCCATGCCCTCCTGCATCTCGTAGCGCACGCCTTGCCTGCCGTTGAGTTCGGCGCGCTCGGCGGGCGTGCAGAGTCACCCAATCCGGGTGTTTGGCACATACCGAGGCCGGGCCATACACCTCGGTCAGCCCGTAGACGTGGGTCAAGTCCACGCCCATGCGCTCCATGCCCTCGATCACCGCTGGCGGCGGGGCGGCACCCGCGATCATGGCACAGACCTTGTGGTCGATGCCCTGGCGCAACGCTGCGGGGGCATTGATCAGCATGTTGTGCACCACGGGCGCGCCACAGAAGTGCGTCACCTTGTGGCGTCGCATCAGATCGAATACGGGTTGGGCTTCCACCTTGCGCAGGCAAACACTGGTACCCGCCAATGCAGCCAATGTCCAGGGAAAGCACCAGCCATTACAGTGGAACATCGGCAACGTCCAAAGGTAAACCGGAAAATGCGGCATCGCCCACGTCACGATGTTTCCAACCGCATTGAGGTATGCACCACGATGATGGGTGACCACCCCTTTCGGATTGCCGGTTGTGCCCGACGTGTACGACAGGGCAATCGCGTTCCACTCATCTTCAGGCAATGACCACGCAAATGCGGGATCGCCCGATTCGAGAAAAGATTCATAATCCATCTCTCCCAGAGCGCTCCCGGCGTGGCTCGATGGATCATGAATATCGACGATAAGTACATCATGATCAACAAGTTGCAGTGCGGCAGAAATAGTCGAAGAGAATTCGCGGTCCGTGATCAATGCCTTGGCTTCGCCATGATTGAGCATGAACGCGATCGCTTCGGCGTCAAGTCTCGTGTTCAGCGTGTTCAGCACGGCACCGGTCATGGGCACGCCAAAGTGCGCTTCGAACATGGCCGGCACGTTCGGCGCCATGACCGCAACGGTATCGCCGTCGCCTATGCCGCATTGCGCCAGCGCGGAGGCCAGCCGGCGGCAGCGCGCATAGGTCTCGCGCCAGGTTCTGGTCTGGTCGCCATGAATGACGGCGGGCCGCTGCGGATAAACCTCGGCAGTGCGGGCTATGAACGAAAGGGGAGATAACGGCGCGAAATTGGCGGGATTCTTGTCCAAACCCGACTGAAAGGGATGGTTACGCTTCAAGTGTGCTCCGGAAGATAGGGCAGAACCAGATGATGAAGCCGGCGGATACCGGTGTAGGCCTTGAATAATACGGGAATAAGCCTGGCGCAACCTGCCGGCCCACAGGTGCCCGGACTAATCCTAGAAAGTTACGTAGGATTGTGGCCAAACCAATTGACGTAGGTAGATATTTTTCTATTTCCTAGTACCGCGAGGAATGCTTATGGTGCTAAGATCCTTTTCCGAGAAAGGTGCAATTCCGTCAAGGAAACCGTTTGATGCCGAATCCGCAGGTGACGCCCAGATGATGCCAGAGCGCGCCAATCGCACGTTCATCTGCAGCGTGCTGTTTCTGGATATCGCCGAATACTCCAAGAAACCCGTCTCGGAGCAGATCCAGCTCAAGGACCGGTTTAATGCACTGATCGCGGAATCGATTCGCGACATCGCGCCGAACGACCGCATCATTCTGGATACCGGCGATGGGGTGGCGGTCAATTTTCTGGGCGATCCCGAAGACGCGTTATTCGTGGCGATGAGCCTGCGCGAGTCCTTTGCGCCCAAGGCCGCCGATCCGCCGCTTCTGCCAGCGCGCATCGGCATCAACCTCGGCCCTGTGCGCCTGGTGCGCGATCTGAACAGCCAGCCCAATATCATCGGCGACGGCATCAACGTCGCCCAGCGGGTAATGGGTTTCGCGCAACCCGGGCAGATCCTCGTCTCGCGTTCGTATTATGAAGTCGTGCTGCACATCTCGGAGGGCTACACCAAACTCTTCAACTACGAAGGCTCGCGTACCGACAAACACGTGCGCGAGCACGAAGTCTATAGCGTGGGTTATACAAGCCCGCGCTCAAACGGCATTCGCTCTCCCGCCGAGCGCGCAAAGGTCTCCACGCACGAAGGCAAGCGTCAGGCATCCGCGGCGACGCGCGCCACGGGGGCGCCCGGCTGGCCGCTGCTCGCCAAAATCGAACCATGGCTTACCAACCGGACGATCGTGTTCGGCACGGCCACGTTATCGGCCGGCGCTTTCGCTCTGGCGGTAATGGTGAATTTGCTCGGTCAGAGTGAAGTCGCCGCGTTGCCTTCGCAGAATGCGGAACTCTCCGCGCCGACCCGATCCCAGGCGCGTGCGCGTCCGGAGGATAGCTCGCCACCCGTGGAACGCAGAGCAGCGCAGAGAAAAGCCGCAGCCGCGTCCCCCCGTACCGATACGAACCTGTCGGCAGCAAGACTGAATGAAGGCAATGCAAAGCGAGAAGCCAAACGCTCCCCGTTTGCCTTTTTTTACAGCGACCCCGCGCCCACCGAGGCGGAACCGGCGCTGGCGCCCGTCGGGACCGGTCTGGTCACCCTGGCGATCGCACCATGGGGTGAAATATTTGTCGACGGCGATCGCATCGGCGTCAGCCCACCGGTCAACGAGGTGGAGGTGGCACCGGGCAGGCGCAAGATAGAAATCAAGAACGGAGGTTTCCCGGTTTACACGCAGGTGGTCGATGTAAAGGCCGATCAGAAAGTCCGCATCAAGCACAAGTTCAACTAGACGACGATGCCCCAGAACATCCGCATGCTGATCATGATCTTCGCGATACTGCTCCTGGGCGGGTGTCAGTATGGCCCGCTAAAAGAGCTGGGTTCGCCGCGCACGGCCGGCACCAGATATCTGGAAGACGGCGTCCAGAACTATGAAGAGGGTAACTATCGCATTGCCAGGCGTCGCTTGCAGTTCGCTTTGGAGGAAGGGCTCGATCGATCCGGTCGCGTCAAGGCGCATAAGTACCTCGCCTTCATTGCCTGCGTGTCCAGCCAGCAGCTCACTTGCCGCGAGGAGTTCGCCATCGCACTTGAACTCGACCCGGCCTTCGAACTGAACGCGGCGGAGTCAGGGCACCCGATCTGGGGTCCAATGTTCAAAAGCGTCAAAGCGAAACAATCGAGGCAGCCATGATCAACGGCGCGCTGGGCAATATGCTGGGGCGCTACGAAATCCTATCGGAGCTCGGCCAAGGCTCCATGGGCGTGGTCTACAAGGCTCGCGATCCGATGCTTGATCGAATCGTCGCGATCAAGACCATCAACCTGACGCTGCCAAAAGAGGAACTGGCGGAATACGAAGCACGCTTCTATCAGGAAGCCAAGGCGGCTGGCGGGTTGTCCCACCGGAATATCGTCACTATCCACGACATCGGCCGCAGCGACCGAGTCGCTTACATGGCCATGGAATTTCTCGAAGGCCAGGAGTTACGCCGGCTGATGCAAGCGCACACGCCGATCCGGATCGCGCACGCGCTGGACATCGGCGCACAGGTCGCCGACGGACTGCAATACGCGCACGACCGCCAGATCATCCACCGGGATATCAAGCCGGCCAACATCATGGTGCTGACCGACGGTCTGATCAAGATCACCGATTTCGGCATCGCCCGCATGCGCACCAATGAAGTCAAGACCATGACCGGAATGATATTGGGGTCGCCCAAATACATGTCGCCGGAACAAGTCTCGGGCAAGCGCGCAGACACGCGTTCCGACATTTTCTCGCTCGGGGTGGTTCTCTATGAAATGTTGACCGGGACATCGCCTTTCGTCGCCGATAACATCCATGGCGTGATGTATCAGACGATGAACTTCAATCCGCCTCCGCCGAAAACCCTTGCGCCCGAATTGCCGGAGGTGCTCAATTTCGTCATCGCCAAGGCGCTTGCCAAGAATCTGGATGATCGCTACCAGAATGCCAAGGACCTGTGCAACGACCTGCGCCAGGCCATCGCCGCACTGAGCGGCGAACCAGGCAATCCCGAAACGATTGCCGGTCCGGCCGGGGTTCCCTTTGTCGAACCCGTTGCTGCGCTGACGCGGCAGCAGGACAAGGAGGCGCGTATTTTCAGCATGGCGGACAAAACCGCCATCGAAACCGCTGCCAATGATGCGCGACCCGAAGAATCACCGATGGAGGCGACGGATTCCAGCGTCCCTGCTCTTGGTCTTTCCAAGGCATTCGATTCGTTCGATGCGACCATGCGTCTTGCCGCACTGACCGGCGTTCAAAAAGAACTGGATAAGTTCTCCGAGACGCAAAAGATCGCCCGCTTGAAGGCATTGGCGGATGCAAAGCGCGGTACCGCGTCAGCGGCAGCCTCGACGATGTCGAGCAGCGCCACCACCTGGCAACACAACGCCATCGGCAGCGAACAAGCAGCCGCGCCCGTATCCATGTCGCGCGCTCAACTCAAGCTGATCTGGATTTTCAGCGGGCTCATGGCGATGGCTGCTGCGGGACTTTTTCTGTTGCGCTGAACCTAGCGCACTCTGTCCACGGCTTCTTCCACCCGTTCCACGCTGAGCACCTCCAGACCTGGGATCGGGGTCTTCGGGGCATTTGCTTTCGGCACGATGGCCATTTTGAATCCGAGTTTTGCGGCTTCCCGCAGGCGCTCCTGACCTCGTTGCACGGGACGCACTTCGCCCGCCAGGCCAATTTCGCCGAAAGCCACCATTTTCTGTGGAAGGCTTCTGTTTCGAAGAGACGATACGATCGCGAGCAGCACCGGCAGATCGGCCGCGGGCTCGTCGATCTTGACGCCACCCACGGCGTTGACAAACACATCCTGGTCAAAAGCGGCAATGCCCGCATGGCGATGCAAGACGGCCAGCAGCATCGCCAGCCGGTTCTGTTCCAACCCGACGCTGAGTCGCCTTGGGTTCGGCGCGTGCGCCTCGTCGACCAGCGCCTGCACCTCCACCAGCAGCGGGCGGGAGCCCTCCTGTGTAACCATTACGCACGAGCCTGCGACCTGCGAATGATGTTGCGACAAAAATAGCGCCGAGGGATTGGAAATGCCGCGCAGTCCGCGTTCCGTCATCGCGAAGACGCCGAGCTCGTTGATGGCGCCGAAGCGATTCTTGATCGCTCGCACCAGCCTGAAACTCGAGTGCGTATCGCCCTCGAAGTAGAGCACGGCGTCGACCATGTGCTCCAACACGCGCGGGCCGGCCAACGCACCCTCCTTCGTGACGTGGCCGACCAGCAGCAGCGCCGTTCCCGACGACTTGGCAAAGCGCGTCAGTTGTGCGGCGCACTCACGCACTTGCGCAACGCTGCCGGGCGCGGATTGCAGGGCTTCGGAATACACCGTCTGGATGGAATCGATCACCGCAACGTCCGGCCGCTGCGCAGAAAGCACCGACAGAATTTTCTCCAACTGGATCTCCGCAAGCAGATTCAACGCCGGCGCCTCGACCGCCAGTCGCCGCGCCCGCAGCGCGATCTGTTGCGCCGATTCTTCTCCGCTCACGTAAATCGCGTTGCAGCCTTTCGCCAGAATGCCGAGGGCTTGCAGTAACAGGGTCGATTTGCCGATCCCGGGATCTCCGCCCAGAAGAACGACTGCGCCAGTCACCAGTCCGCCACCCAACACGCGATCGAGCTCATCGATACCGGTGGGCCTGCGCGGCTCTTCGCGAGCCTCGACCTCGACGAGCTTCTGCAATTTGCTGGCTTCCGCGATGGACTGGTAACGAGAGCCGCCCGGTTTTTCGGCGATGGTCTCGACCAGGGTGTTCCAGGCCGTGCAATGCGGACACTGGCCCTGCCATTTGAGGGTCTGTCCGCCGCACTCGGTACACGTATAGACGGTTTTTGCCTTGGCCATCGTGTCAGGCGGAATCGTTGACCGGCACCCGACGGGCCAGCGCGCACATGAGTTCGTAGCTGACCGTGCCGGCGGCGGACGCCACGTCTTCGATCGGCAAACCCCTTCCCCAAAGCACGACGGGTGAGCCGATTACGGCGCCGGGCGCGTTGGTCAGGTCGACGCACAGCATATCCATGGATACGCGCCCGACCATCGGCACTCTGGTGTTATCGACCAGTACCGGTGTTCCGTTGGGCGCATGCCGAGGGTAGCCATCCGCATACCCGCAGGCGATGACGCCGATTCGCATCGCGCGATCGGCCGAGAAAACACGGCCATAGCCCACGCTATCGCCGGGTTTCAGGTGCTGGATGGCGATGATCTCGCTCGTCAGCGTCATAACAGGTTGCAGCCCCAATTCCTGCGCCCCGACTGCTTCCAGCGGACTGGCGCCATACAGCATCAGACCCGGGCGTACCCATTGACCTTGCGCCTGGGGAAATCGAAGCAGTGTCGCGGAATTTGCCAACGATCGGCGATAGCCAGGACGCGCCACGCGCGCTTCGAACTCGCGCATCTGCGAGTCGATGCCAGCGGCGCCTTCGGCGTCGGAGAAATGGGTCGCTAGCATGAGTTCGCCCGCGCAAGGCAATGCAAGGGTCTGCTCGATCACGCCGGACGCCTCAGTGCAGGCAAACCCCAACCGGTTCATGCCTGTATTGAACTTGAGAAACAAGTCGATCTTGCTGGAGCCGGGCAGCGCCCTGAGCATCTGAAGCTGCTCGCGCGCATGCACCATGAGGCTCAGGTCGTGGTGCACAATATCCGCCAGTTCGTCCGCGCGAAAACAGCCTTCCAGCAGCAGGATGCGCTGCCGGAATCCCGCGTCACGCAAGCGCACGGCATCATCGAGTTCCAGTAACGCAAATCCGTCCGCGTCCGCCATCGCGCGCGCCACGCGCAGCAGGCCATGCCCATAGGCGTTTGCCTTGATGACAGCCATGACTTCCGCATCGCCGGCGCAGCGGCGCGCAACGGCAAGATTATTCTTTAGCGCGGCGAGGTCAAAACTAGCCTGTATGGGTCGGGCCATGTATGGTGAGTCTTCCACGATGGTTCATGATCGAACGGTCTCGATATTCTATGCGTTCGGGCACAAGATCAGACAGGTCGATTGTCGTTCGCGTGCAATCCTGGCGCATTTAATGTGGTATAAAACCGCCGCGAAGATGCAATGATCTCCAACGACAAGAACTCGAACTCACCGCCTCTACCCGCTCCGACACCATGAACCGCGGGTTCTACACCATCCTGGGCGCGCAATTTTTCTCCGCGCTGGCAGATAATGCCTTGCTGTTCGCCGCCATCGCACTCCTGGCGAGCCTGCACGCGCAAGCGTGGCAAACGCCCGTGCTGCAGCAGTTCTTCGTATTCGCCTACATCGTATTGGCCCCGTTCGTGGGCCCGTTCGCGGATTCCCTGCCCAAAGGCCGCGTCATGTTCGTAGCCAACGCGGTGAAGTTGCTGGGCTGTATTGCCATGCTGATGGGAACGCACCCGTTGCTCGCATACGGTCTCGTCGGTGTCGGCGCCGCAATGTATTCGCCCGCCAAATACGGCATTCTGACTGAATACCTGCCGCATCAAAAACTCGTGCTCGCCAATGGCTGGATGGAGGGCTTGACCGTCGCCGCAATCATTATGGGTTCGATTGTCGGCGGCATCATGGTCAGCCCGCGATTTGCCGAATACGTGTTTGCCCGGATCGACCTGCCGATCGTGAATACCGGCATCAATACACCTCCGGAATTGGCGATCAGCGTCATCCTGGTGCTTTATTTCATCGCGGCCGTGATCAATTTGTATATCCCGAAAGTCGCGATCGATCACAAATTGCCCAAACGCAATCCCGTGTTCATCATGCAGGACTTCTGGCACAGCTTCCGGTTGCTGTGGCGCGATCCGCTGGGACAAGTATCGCTGGCCGTGACGACGCTGTTTTGGGGAGCCGGCGCGACGTTGCGCTTGATCGTGCTGATCTGGGCATCCATGGCCTTGAACTTCAGCCTTGAGAAGGCCACGCAGTTGACAGCAGTCGTCGCTTTCGGCATCGCGCTGGGGTCGGTGC
This sequence comes from uncultured beta proteobacterium, assembly GCA_963846655.1. Classification (GTDB taxonomy): domain Bacteria; phylum Pseudomonadota; class Gammaproteobacteria; order Burkholderiales; family JACQAP01; genus JACQAP01. The sequence goes on from CAWJWT010000001.1 coordinate 66,075, forward strand.
TCGCCGCAAAGTACGTTTCGTTGAAACGCGCGGTGCGTGTGCTGCCGGTTGGCATCGCGATGGGGTTTCTGGTTATCTCGATGGTATTCATCACCGATTGGCGCATTGCCATCGTTCTGCTGATCCTGATCGGCGCCATGGGCGGATATTTCGTGGTCCCCATGAATGCGTTGTTGCAGCATCGCGGCCATCTGTTGATGGGCGCAGGCCATTCGATCGCAGTTCAGAATTTCAATGAAAACCTGTCCATCCTGGTTTTGTTGGGGATCTATGCGCTCATGATCAAGCTCGACATCTCGATCCACGCAATCATCATTTCTTTCGGCTTGTTCATCGCGCTTTCCATGGCCTATTTGACGCGGCGACACTGGCACGACCAGGATCGCCGCTGACGGTCAGCATCTCGCCACTAGAGTACGACGGGCCGGTCTGGAAGTTCGTTTGAACGCCCGGGGCCGGCTCGAAAGTGAGTCTCGAGGAACTTCGAAACGCGCTCGATGCCGCTCAACACCGCGCGTTCGAAATCCCCGTCGCGCAGCGCGCTTTCCATGGCATGACACACGGCTTCCCAGTCGGCCGTACCGACCCGTCCGAAGATTCCACGGTCGGCTATGATTTCCACGTCATGGTCGGCGAGCAACAGGTAGATCAACACCCCGTTGTTGTGCTGCGTGTCCCAGACTCTCAAGGCCGAGAACACTTCCAGTGCCCGCTCGCGCGCCGAGACGCCTTGCAGCAGAGGGAACGTATCGAGGGCGTGCTCTACCGCAAACCGGATCTGGCCGCCGTGGCGTGTTTCGGATTGCGCAATCGCCTGTTCGATGCGATGCAACGCTGACGGCGGGAACGCGCGGCGAGCGCGCCAGGGCGGCGACATGAGGTGACGAAACAGGCGCAGCATTTTCATGCTACCAGCGTCCCGACGCGCCGCCGCCGCCAAAGCCGCCGCCGCCGCCGCCGAATCCACCGCCGCCAAATCCACCACCGCCTCCGAATCCGCCGCGTCCGAATCCGCCGCGACCAAAGCGGCCTGGCATTCCCGAACCACCACCGAGCAGCGTTACCAGAAACGCAAGGAACCCGCCCAGCACGGCCACGACCAGCGGCGCGACGATCAGCCAGGCCAGCAGGCCGATGCCGGCGCCGACAATCAGCGCGCCAGGCAAACGACCGAACACACTGCGCAGGAGGGCGCCACCGGCCAATGTCGCGACCATGAACAAAACGAAATAAGATTCCAGGGATTTTGCACCGTTGCTACCAGTTCCGCGGGTGCTGACCGCAGGCAATGGTTCGCCGTCTATCAATCGCATGACGCGGTCGATGCCGTTATCAAGCCCCTCGTAGAAATTCCCGTCGCGGAACCCCGGAATGAAGACCTCCTCGATCAAGCGCTTTGCGGTGGCATCCGGAATGACGCCTTCCAGGCCGTAGCCCACTTCAAGGCGCATGACGCGATCGGCTTTCGCCACGACAATGACAAGGCCGTCACTGACGCCTTTACGGCCGATCTTCCAGGCCTCGGCGACGCGAATGCTGTATGACTCGATGGGTTCGGGAAAGGTTGTCCCCGTCAACAGCACGACAATCTGGCTGCCTTTACGCTGTTCAAACGCCTGCAATTTCGCCGCCAGGGCGCGCTGCTGCTCCACTGTCAGGGTGCCGGTTTCATCGACCACGCGTCCGGTCAGCCCCGGAATCGGTCGGTCTTCGGCCCACGCGACCAGGCTGACGACCAAGAGCGCGGCGATCAGCGCCGCCCGCAGAACTGCAGCCATGAGTTATTTGTCCGGGGCTGGGGCAGGAGCGGGTTTTGCGAAATCCACCGTCGGCGGTTTGGTGATGGCTTGCTCGTTTTCCACGGTGAAAGAAGGCTTTACGTTATGGCCGAACATCATGGCCGTAAGATTCGTCGGGAACGACCGAACAGTCGTGTTGTATTCCTGCACGGCCCGGATGTAGCGCTGGCGTGCGACCGTGATCCGGTTCTCGGTGCCTTCGAGTTGGGCCTGCAGGTCGCGAAAGTTCGCATCCGACTTCAGTTGCGGATAGTTCTCCGCGACGACCAGCAGTCGCGAGAGCGCCGACGTCATCTCCCCCTGCGCGGCAACGAACCTGGAAAATGCGGCGGGATCGTTTACCAGTTCAGGCGTGGCCTGAATGCTGCCTACCTTGGCTCGCGCATTGGTTACGCCCAGAAACACTTCCTGTTCCTGCGTGGCAAAACCCTTGACCGTATTGACCAGATTGGGAACCAGATCCGCGCGCCGCTGGTACTGATTGAGCACTTCCCCCCAGGCGGCCTTGATACTTTCATCCTGGGACTGCAGCGTGTTGTATCCACATCCGCCAAGGGCGAAGGTGCAAAGCAGCAACAACCACAGCGCGGCAATTCGGTTCATGGCTTTCTCCGGGAATAAACTGGCGACATTCAATTGGGGACGGCAGACTGTTGTTTCAAGCTCTTCATGGTCTCAACCGCAAAGCACAGATCTTCCCACGACTTGGATTTCTCCGGCAGGTTGCGTAACAGATATGCCGGATGATAAGTCACTATCACCGGCAAGCCTTGATGCTCGTGCACGCGTCCGCGCAGGCTCGACAGCGACCCGTCCTGGCCGAGCAAATTTAGCGCCGCCACCTTGCCAAGCGCGACGATGAGTCGCGGGCGGATCAGCGCGATCTGTCTGCTCAGGAAGGGTTCACAGGCCTGTGCTTCTGCCGGCTCCGGGGTGCGGTTACCTGGAGGACGGCACTTTACGACATTGGCAATGTAGACATTCTTGTCACGGCGAAGCGCGATCGCGGCGAGCATGTTATCGAGCAGCTTGCCCGCCTGGCCAACGAAAGGTTCGCCGCGCTCGTCCTCCTCCGCACCGGGTCCTTCTCCGACAAACAACCACTCGGCTTTTTCGTCTCCGACCCCGAAGACGGCCTGTTTACGCGACTTGTGTAGCGCGCAGGCGGTACAGGCCGATGCGCATGCCTTGAGTTGCGACCAGTCCAGCGTGGCGATGCGCGCACCGGGGGCATGCGGCGCGTCCACGGCAGGCTCGCGGTCATGCGGGGCCGGCGTACGCGCGGCACTTTGGGCCGCATCGCCCTTGAGCACCGCTGCCGCGACGCATCCAAAGCGGCGATAACCCAAGTTCCTTCAGGACGAACGCGCGGCGGTTCATAACGCCATCCCCATCAGAATTGCATCCTCGCGCCCCCTTCCGGCAGGGTAGTAGCCGCGCCGCAGCGTTATATCGCGAAAGCCGAACTGGATGTAAAGCCGGCGTGCGGCGTGGTTGGACGGGCGCACCTCCAGAAATATCTGCGCCGCGTCGCTCGCGCGCGCGATGCGCACGAAGTGTTCGAGCAGCATGCGGCCAAAGCCGCGACGCTGCCACGGCATTGCCACGCTGAGATTGAGCAGATGAGCCTCACGTACGCCGATCATCAGCACGCCGTAGCCGGCCAGCGTGCTGGCACATTCCACGACCCAGCAACTGTAACCGGCCGCCAGCGAGTCACTGAAATTTCCACGCGTCCACGGGTGCGCATACAAGTCGGGCTCGAGCTCCATGACCCGATCGAGGTCCGCTGGCCGCATCGGCCGGAATTCAGGCAAGTTATCGAGCAGAGCGCTCATCGCTGTTCATGCATTTTAAGCGCGACCTTGTCGCGCACGTACACCGGTGCTGCCTGTTCCGGCGGCAATCCGCCCCCCGCCGCCAGCAACGGTTGCGCCAGCCGCGCGATGGACCGCGCGTGCGGATGCAATGCAGGTGCTACACGATCAAGCTGCCCTTCATAGCGCCGGGTCAGTTGGTCGGCGTAAACAGCAAAACCGCTTCCGCAACCGACCCAGCTCCTGCCCTGGAGTGCCGGCGCGGCATGCGCAGGCCCCACGCTCGGCGCGAGGATCTGGCTCCAGGGGCCGCCGTGCTCGCGCGCGTAGGCCGCATGATAAATTTCGCCCATTCTCGCATCCAGGCATGCGATTGCCCTCGACGCGCCCGCCTCCTCGGCCAATGCCATCAGCGTTCCCACCGGGATTACGGGCAATCCTGCGCCAAACGCAATACCCTGGGCCACGCCGCATGCGATTCTCAGGCCGGTGAAAGAACCCGGGCCGGCACCGAACGCGACGGCGTCGAGTTGGCGCAGTTCGAGCGCGGCCGCGGCCAGCAACTCCTCGATCATGGGCAGGATCAACTCCGAGTGCCGCTGTACGGCGTGCGCCTCGCGATGCACGAGTTCTCCGTCGCACAAGAGCGCGGCCGAGCAGTATTCCGTGGAAGTATCGAGAGCGAGAAGTTTCAATGCTGATCCGCTGCCGAGCGTTCGCTGTGCTTCAGACCCATCGGCGCCAGCGGATTCTAGCCGAACACAGGCAAGCCGCGTTAGTTAGTTATAATTCGCAGCGCCTTGCCCGCATTTGATGCGTTCTGTGCCGCGCAGCGTAATGCTTCGCGGCCGCAGGCAGGGTATGGGCAGTCCGGCCGGCCACGCCGCGTCAGAGCGTCCTTATAAATCAAATATCCGGAGGACCGTGAATGTTCCGCATGCCGCGCTGCCTTGGCGCAATCATCGCCGTTGTTTTCCTGTCGCACGCCGCAGCCCATGCCGCCGCGGAGAGCCCGCTGCGTATCGGAGTGATTACCTTCCTGTCCGGGCCGGCTGCCGGGCCGTTCGGGGTACCGGCCAAGAACGCAGCCGATTTGCTGGTGGACGCCTTCAACAAGGGCGGCCAGATTCCCGGCTATGAAAAGAAAGGCTTTGGCGGGCGCGCCCTCGAAGTCGTTTACGTCGATGAAGCGGGCGGCCCGACCAAGGTCGTGACCGAGTACCGCAACCTGGTCGCGCGCCAGAATGTGGATATGGTGATCGGCGTCATTTCCAGTGGTGACTGCCTTGCCGTGGCCCCGGTGGCCGAGGAACTCAAGAAACTCACCATCCTGTTCGATTGCGCCACCAACCGGATTTTCGAGGAAGCCTCGTACCGCTATGTATTTCGCACGACGACGATGGCGACGCAGGAGAATGTCGCCGCGGCGCGATACGTCGTCGAAAATTATCCGAATCTGAAAACTTACTCGGGCATCAACCCGAACTACGCCTGGGGCCAGGACGCGTGGGCCGACTTTACCGAAAGCATGAAAGTGCTGCTGCCCGCTGCAAAAATTGCCACGAATGTCACGCCGAAACTCGGAGCCGGTCAGTACAACACGGAAGTATCGGCCCTGCTGGGCAGTGACAGCGAGATCATCCAGAATTCCCTTTGGGGCGGCGATCTTGAAGCGTTCATCCTGCAAGCGTCGCCGCGTCGCTTGATGTCTCGCATGCCGAACATCATGATCACGGGTGAGACCGTGCTCGATCGCCTTGGCAACAACTTGCCCGACGGCACGATGATCGGCGCGCGCGGCCCAAACGGCCCCTTTGCACCGCCTACCAGCCTGAACAAGTGGTTTCAGAAGGCGTTCAAGGAGCGCTTCAATGTGGCGCCGGTGTATGCGTCCTATCACCTCGCGACCGCATTTTTGGGTGCGAAAGCGGCGTACGAGAAAGCCCAGACTGTCCACAAAGCCCGTAGCCCCAGCGACGAGCAGATTATTGGTGCGCTGGAGTATCTGAAATTCGAATCCGTCGCCGGAACGGTGGATATGGCTCTCGGCAAAGGTCATCAGGCCGTGCAGCACGTGCCCTACGGCACGGTCAGGAAAGTCGATGGCAAACTTACCCTGATCAACATCAAGTACTACCCGCCCAGCCAGATCAGCCCGCCGGACGGGGTCAAGAGCATCGACTGGATTCGCTCTGGCTTCAAGCGCTGAGCGCAATGCCGCGCCATGCGCAAAAGCGACACCGTATGGTCTGGTGCGTACGGCGTCATTTGTTGGTGCCCGATTTTCTGATTCAGGATCGAAAAAAATGGAAATCTTCGTCAAGGGGCTGCGCGTACTGATTACTGCCGGCGCGGCCGGCATCGGTCGCGCCATGACCGATGTGTTCGCCAAGGCCGGCGCCCGTGTCCATATCTGCGACGTGGTGCAAGGGGCGCTCGACGAAACCACGCGGGCCTTTCCGGGCGTTACGGCGACACTTGCCGACGTGTCGAAACTCGATGACGTGGATCGCCTGTTTGCCGACGTCAAGCGCCATCTTGGCGGGCTGGATTGCCTGATCAATAACGCGGGCATCGCGGGCCCGACCGGCAAAGTCGAGGATATTCCGGTCGAGGAATGGCAACGCTGCATCGATGTGGACATGAACGGCATGTTTTATTGCACTCGCCGGGCAATGCCGCTCATCAAGGCCGCCGGCGGCGGCTCGATCATCAACTTGTCGTCCGCGGCCGGACGCCTTGCCTTCCCGTTTCGCACCCCCTACTCCGCGGCCAAATGGGGCGTTGTGGGCTACACCAAGAGCCTTTCCATGGAAGCCGGGCCCGACAACGTACGCGTGAACGCCATTCAACCGGGCGTGGTGGAAGGCGAGCGCATCAATCGCGTCATTGAGGCCAAAGCCAAAGCAGTCGGCATCAGCTTCGAGGAACAGAAGAAAATCGCCCTGGAGCGTGTCTCCATGCATCGCATGGTCAGCCCTTACGACATCGCCAACATGGCCCTGTATCTCGCAGCCGACGTCGGCAAGAACATCACCGGCCAGGCAATCTCGGTTTGTGCCGGCGTCGAGATGCTGGGTTGAACGTCCCGAGGATCATTCAGGAAACAACATGGAAAAAATAGCAATCATCGGTTCGGGCCTGATCGGCCGGGCATGGGCAATGGTGTTCGCGCGTGCCGGGCATTCGGTCAAGATCTATGACGCGGCGCCCGGCGCGGCCGAGAAAGCCCTCACGCTGATCCGCGACGGTCTCGAAGAGTTACGGGAGTTCGGATTGATCGCGGAAGCGGCCGACACCGTCGCCCGGCGCATCACGGCTGCGGCTACTCTGGCGCAAGCCGTGCAGGATGCCGACTATGTGCAGGAAAACACGTCGGAGAATCTGGATATCAAACGCGCGGTCTATCGTGAGATGGACGAGATCGCGCCCGCGCAGTGCATTCTCGCCAGTTCGACCTCGACAATTCAGACTTCGCGCTTCAGCGAAGGCCTGAAGGGCAAGCATCGCTGCATCGTCGCCCATCCCGTGAATCCGCCGCACATCGTGCCGATCGTGGAGATTTCTCCGGCGCCGTGGACCAGCGCCGAGGTGGTCGCCAGAACGCGGGCGCTGCACGATAAAGTCGGCCAGGTCGCCATCACCGTCAACAAGGAAATCGAAGGTTTTATTCTGAACCGGCTGCAGGCCGCGCTGCTGCTGGAAGCCTGGCAGCTGGTCAGGGAAGACTATGTTTCGGTCGAGGATCTGGACAAGTGCATCAAGGATGGCCTGGGCTTGCGATGGTCGTTCATGGGACCGTTCGAAACCATCGATCTGAATGCGCCCGGCGGCGTGCCCGACTATGCCAAACGCTATGGGCCCGTTCTGAAGGGCATGATGCGCAATGTGAAAACCGATGCGTGGGATGACGCCCTGGTGGCCAAAGTGGATGGCGAGCGGCGCAAGCTCATGTCCCAGCAAGCCCATGCTGAACGCGAAGCCTGGCGCGACCGCAGGCTCATGGCGCTGATCGCGCATAAACGCGAGGCCGCCAAGAAAATCGGCAATTGAATCTGCTACCGGAGAAAACCAAATGGCCAACAAAGTCATCATCACCTGCGCTGTGACCGGCGCCATCCACACGCCTTCGATGTCGCCTCACCTTCCGATCACGCCGGAGGAAATTGCGGAAGCAGCCATTGGTGCCGCAAAAGCAGGCGCGGCGATCGTGCACTTGCACGCGCGCGAGCCCAAAGACGGGCGCCCGACGCAGGATCCGAAAATGTTCATGCAGTTCCTGCCCAAGATCAAGGCCGCGAGCGACGTGGTCGTAAACCTGACCACCGGCGGCGCGCCGACCATGAGCATCGAAGACCGGCTGCAACCGGCGCTGCAGCTGAAGCCCGAGGTCGCGTCGCTGAACATGGGATCGATGAACTTCGGGCTGTACGAAATGATCCCGCGCGTCAAGGAGTGGAAACACGATTGGGAAAAACCTTACCTGGCCGGATCCGACGATCGCATCTTTAAGAATACCCTCAAGGACATCGCGCACATCCTGCAGTCGTGCAGCGACAATGACACACGCTTCGAGATCGAGTGTTACGACATCGGCCACCTGTACACGGCCGCGCATTTTCTCGACCGCGGCCTGATCAAGCCGCCGTTGTTCATCCAATCGGTGTTCGGCATTCGCGGCGGCATCGGGCCGCATCCCGAGGACGTTCTGCACATGCGGCGCACGGCCGAACGGCTGTTCGGCGATCAATACCAGTGGTCGGTGCTGGGCGGCGGGCGCAATCAGATGTATATCGCGACCCAGTCGGCGGTCATGGGCGGCAATGTCCGCGTGGGCCTGGAAGACAGCTTGTGGATCGGCAAGGGGCAACTTGCAAAAACCAATGCAGATCAGGTTGCCAAGATCCGTCGCATCCTCGAAGAGCTTGGCCTGGAAGTCGCGACACCCGACGATGCGCGCAAGATTCTGAAGCTCAAGGGCAAGACCAACGTCAATTTCTAGTCAGCTATCCCGGACATTCAAAATCGATGAAAACGCACCGAATCGCGGTGATCGCCGGCGACGGCATAGGCAAGGAGGTCATGCCCGAAGGGGTGCGCGTGCTCGAGGCCGCAGCGGCTAAGTTCGGCATCGGCCTGGCGTTCGATCATTTCGACTGGAGTTGCGACAATTACGACAAGCATGGCTGGTGGATGCCGCCGGACTGGCGCTCGAAAATCGAGCACCACGATTGTATTTTCTTTGGCGCGACCGGCTGGCCTGCGAAAGTGCCGGATCACAAGTCACTATGGGATTCCCTGATCCTGTTCCGGCGCGGCTTCGACCAGTATGTGAACCTGCGTCCGGTGCGTCTCATGCCGGGTATCACGCCGCCGCTGGCGGGCCGCAAGGTTGGAGATATCGACTACTACGTGGTCCGCGAGAACACCGAAGGCGAGTATTCCTCGGTGGGCGGCCGGTTGTTCGAGGGCACCGATCGCGAGATGGCGATGCAGCAGTCCATATTCACGCGCAAAGGCGTGGACCGCATCATGAAGTTTGCCTTCGAACTGGCCCTGCAACGGCCGCGCAAGCAGGTGACCTCGGCTACAAAATCCAACGGCATATCCATCACCATGCCTTATTGGGACGAGCGCTTTGCGGCGATGGCCAAGAATTACCCGCAGGTAAAAACCGACCAGTATCATATCGACGGGCTGACCATCCAGATGGTGCTCAATCCGCAACGCTTCGATGTCATCGTCGCCTCGAACCTGTTCGGCGATATCCTTTCCGATCTCGGTCCGGCGACCGCTGGAACCATCGGCATCGCCCCTTCGGGCAATATCAATCCGGAGCGCACATTTCCTTCGCTGTTCGAACCCGTGCATGGGTCCGCCCCGGACATATTCGGACGCAAGATCGCCAACCCCGTCGGACAGATCTGGTCGGGCGCAATGCTGCTCGATCATCTGGGCTATGGGCCCGCCAGCGCGGCCATTGTCAAAGCGATCGAACAATGCCTTGCCGACGGACCGCGCACCCCGGACGTTGGCGGCAAGGCCACCACCGAAGACATGGGCAAAGCCATTGCCGCGGCCATCAGCCGGTAAAACATAAATGAAAACTTACAGGATTGCGGCCATTCCTGGCGACGGTATCGGCACGGAGGTCATCGCCGCCGGCATCGAGGTCCTCGAGTCCCTGGCCGCGCGCGATGGTGGTTTCGCGCTCGAGTTCGAGCATTTCGACTGGGGCAGCGACTACTACCTCAAGCACGGGACCATGATGCCCGCCGACGGGCTCGACCGCCTCAAGCCCTTCGACGCCATTTATTTCGGCGCGGTCGGTTCGAAGGAAGTGCCGGACCATGTCTCGCTCTGGGGCTTGCGGCTCAACATCTGCCAGAGCTTCGATCAGTACGCCAACGTGCGCCCTGCCCGTGTGCTGCCCGGGATCGATCCGCCACTGAAACTCGTCTCGCCCGCCGATCTGGACTGGGTCATCGTGCGCGAGAATTCCGAGGGCGAGTATTCAGGCCAGGGCGGCCGCAGCCATCGCGGGCTGCCCGAAGAAATCGCGACCGAGGTTTCCATTTTCACGCGCACCGGGGTCGAACGTATCCAGCGCTTCGCATTCGAGCTTGCACGCAACCGGCCCAAACGCCAGTTGACCCTCATCACCAAGTCCAATGCCCAGCGCCACGGCATGGTCATGTGGGATGAAATCTTTGCGCGCGTTGCCAGCGATTATCCCCAGGTACAGACAGACAAGATGCTGGTCGATGCGGCCACCATGCGCATGGTATTGAAACCCGCCTCGCTCGACGTGATGGTGGCCACCAATCTTCATGCCGATATCCTTTCCGACCTGGCCGCGGCGCTGTCGGGAAGTCTCGGCATCGCGCCGACCGCGAACCTGAATCCGGAGCGTAAATTTCCATCCATGTTCGAACCGATCCACGGCTCCGCGCTCGACATCGTCGGACGCGGCATTGCCAATCCGATTGGCACCTTCTGGACCGCGGTGATGATGCTGCAACATCTGGGCGAATCCGGCGCCGCCGCGAAGCTGATGGGCGCGATCGAGTACGTGACCAGTTCGCGCGTATTTACGCCGGATTTGGGCGGTCGCGCACGCACCGTGGACGTAACTGCGGCGCTATGTCACGCCATCTCGGCCGCGCCCGGTCACGCCTGACCCGCTCCAATCGGCGCTTTGTTGCCGACAAGTGGGATGACGGGCCGGTTGCCCCACGGCCCGGATTCGCTCAGAATGCAACGGGCATGATGCTTGCGCGACCCGTTCTTGCGCTCCTTGTCCTGTCACGCTGCCTGGAAGTATTACGGCGGGCCGAACCATCCGATGTGTGTCCGAAATCGTGGATTCCTCAAACAAGAAGTTGCATTCCCCTGCCGACGCCGATCCCGAAGCGGTCGTCGATGAGGCGGGCGCGCTCGCACGGTCCGGTACGCCCCTGATGCAGGCAGCTTCACCCCGGTCGCAGTCCGATTCGGCCCGCATCGCCGACCTCGAGTCGCAGCTCGCGCAGCTTCAATCACAGCTAGACGCCGCGTACAACAAACTCAGAAGCATCGATGCCGAGCCTCGCGTGATGGCGAAGCCGGGCGATTCGCAGGAAAACGCGCGCAACACCCTCGAAGCCCTCAAGGCGAGTCTCGATCGCAAAACGCTGGCGCTGGCGTTCGCCGAGATCGGCACTTGCGAACTCGACGTCAAGACCTCGATGGTGCACTCCTCCGAAATGAGCCTGCGCCTGTTCGGCGTGCGCAGCGACCAGCGCGATGTGCCCTACGAAACCTTGATGGAAAGCCTGCACCCGGAAGATCGCGCCAAGTTCGACCACGCGCTGGAGCAATGCCTCAACGGCACCGGCAATCTCGATATCGAGTATCGCGTGGCCTGGGTCGACGGCAGCTTCCGGTGGCTGCGCACCAAGGGCGATGCGCTGCTCGACCTCGAAGGCGAGCCGATCAAGGTATTGTGGGTCACCGAGGACGTGTCACAACGCAAGGACATGGATGCTCGCGTGCGTTTTCTGGCGCATCACGACCTGCTCACCGGACTGCCCAACCGCACATTGTTTCAGGATCGCATGCAGCAGGCACTTGCCGCCGCCAAGCGCATGCAATCGCGCGTTGCATTACTGTTCATCGATCTTGATCGATTCAAAACCGTGAATGATTCGTATGGGCACCGCGCCGGCGACATTCTCCTGCAGACGGTGGCGGCGCGGCTGCGCGGTTGCGTGCGCGAGACCGATACCGTTTGCCGGCACGCCGGAGACGAGTACCTGATTGTTCTGTCGGCGTTGCGGGAACCGACCGAGGCCGCACTGGTAGCCGACAAGGTATTGAGAATATTTGACGAGGTCTTCGTGCTCGAAAGCCACGAAGTCCAGATATCGGCCAGCGTCGGCATCAGCATCTATCCGGACGACGGACAGAACATGGATGACCTGATCCGCAATGCGGACGCGGCGATGTACCAGTCGAAAAAAAGCGGTCGCAACCGATTTGAGTTTTTCACGCCGGAACTGAATGTGCCGGTCGCCGAGCGCCTGGTGCTGGCCGGTCAGTTGCGCAGCGCGATCGAAACCAACCAGTTGGTGCTGCATTACCAGCCGCAATTCGACACCGCCACAGGCCGGATCGTTGGCGCCGAGGCACTGGTCCGCTGGAATCACAGTCAGCACGGGTTGTTGTTTCCCGACAGCTTCATCGCGCTGGCTGAAGAATCCGACACCATCCAGCTGATCGGCGCATGGGTGCTCAACGAGGCTTGCCGGCAGATCGCAGCCTGGCAGGCCAGCAATCTAAACGTCGTGCCTGTCGCAATCAATTTCTCCTCGTTCCAGTTTCGGCGCACGAACCTCGTGGAGTCCGTCGCGGCGGCCTTCGCCCGCCACGGCATCAAGCCGCAACAGCTCGAAATCGAACTGACCGAGAACGCGATCATGCAGGATCCCAAGGAAACGGCGAAGACGCTCGACCGACTTCACGACATGGGCGTCAGCCTTTCGATCGACGATTTCGGCACCGGCTATTCGAGTTTGAATTACCTCAAACGCTTCCCGATCGACAAACTCAAGATCGATCGCAGTTTTATCGAGGACCTGCCGCACGACCTGAACGATTCGGCGATCGTACAAGCCATCATCAACCTGGCGAAAAGCCTGCGCATGGTGGTCGTGGCCGAAGGCGTGGAAACCCGGGCGCAGCTCGACTTTCTGCGCTCGCTCAGTTGCGAGGTCTATCAGGGCTACCTGGGCGGACGGCCTGTCGAGGCCGAGCGGTTCGCCGCACTGCTCTAGTAGCACCGGCGCCTGGCGCGCTTGTCCCGCTTCCAGGGTTCTTTCCCCTGGGTCCGGCCACCTGCTCGCGTAAGGCTTTCACGACTTGAACCGGGTAGCTCATAATCCGGTCTTAACCGTCTCCAGACCGCCTATGAGCCAGACACCGACGAACATACTAGTGGTCGACGACGATCAGCGGTTGCGCGAACTGCTCAACCGTTATCTCGGCGAACAGGGATTCGGCGTTCAGGCCGTGGCCAGCGCGCCGGCGATGGACAAGGTCATGCACAAGGAGGACGTCGACATGATCATCCTTGACTTGATGCTTCCCGGGGAGGATGGCATGAGCGTCTGCCGCAGGCTCCGGGCAGCGGGCAGGCGCACCCCGATCATCATGTTGACTGCGAAAGGCGACGAAGCCGATCGAATCGCCGGCCTCGATGTCGGCGCCGATGATTATCTGCCCAAGCCGTTCAATCCCCGCGAGCTGGTGGCACGCATCAATGCCGTGCTGCGACGCCAGTCTCCGGTGAACGCGGCACCCGGCGCCCCGGATGAAAGCCTCAAGCCGGTCAAATTTGGCCCGTTCGAGATCAATCTCGCGACGCGAACGTTGACCCGCAGCGGTAAACAGGTTGGATTGACCACGGGCGAATTTGCCATGCTCAAGGCGCTCGTGACGCATCCGCGCACGCCGCTTTCACGTGACCGATTGATGGAACTCGCCCGCGGGCGCGAATACGGCGTCTTCGACCGCAGCATTGACGTACAGGTGTCCCGATTGCGCAGATTGCTTGAGGAAGACCCTGCGCACCCGCGCTATATCCAGACGGTTTGGGGCGTCGGATATGTGTTTGTGCCCGACGACCAAAGTACCTAGCCACGGCTCACCGCATGACCTGGTTGCCGCAGTCGCTGCTGTCCCGCTCGGTGCTTCTGATCTCGGCGCTGCTGGTGCTGAGCCAGCTGATCTGGTTCGGGCTGTATCGCACGTACAACGTGCGCACCCAGTCGGAGTATCTTGCCAGCCAGATCGCCAGCGTCATCAGCACGGTCAGTGTGGCACTGGAGGCCATGCCGGATTCCGCACGCCGCAAGTTCAGCGAAAGATTGCCCGCCCAGCAGAACATCCGGCTGTTGCCCGCCACCGCGTGGGACGATGAAGAGGTGCCCTTGCCTGAATCGCCGGTACTGCGCAACATCAGCGAACATCTAAAGCGCGATTTTGCCGGCGATGCACAGGCGCTGGTCATGCTCGAGGATGCCACACGCGCCCTGTGGATTAAAATCAAGGTCAAGAATCAGGCTTATTGGGTGGTTTTCCCGCCGGATTCACGGGGTTCCGCGTCGGCATGGGCTTGGGCGGGGTGGAGCATTTTCGGGCTGACGCTGGCGATTACCGGTGGATATTTGCTGATGCTGCGGGTGAATCGACCGCTGCGCGCACTGGCCACCGCTGCCGAAGAAATAGGCGCCGGAAAGACCCCGACACCGCTCGATGAGAACGGGCCGGTCGAGATTCGCACGCTGTCGCATGCATTCAATCAAATGACGTCCAATCTCAAGCGCATTGACAGCGACCGTGCCGTGCTGCTCGCCGGCATCTCGCACGACCTGCGCACGCCATTATCTCGTCTGCGGCTTGGGGTCGAGATGCTCGACGATATCGGGAACGCTGAACTTAAACCGGGCATGATCCAGGACATCGAAGACATGGACGCCATCATCAATCAATTTCTGGATTTCGCGCGCGAAGGCGACAATGAGCCGTCCTGCCCTGGAGAAGACCTCAATCACATCGTTGCCAGCGTGTGTGAACGTTTCTCGCGCACGGGACGTGCCATCACGACACAGCTCGGCGCGCTGCCGCCCCTGACGCTAAAGCCCACGGCAACGCACCGCATGGTCACCAATCTGGTCGATAACGCCGTGCGCTATGGCGGCCACGACGTCGAAGTCAGAACCGAGTATGCCGAGGGCAATGCCGTCGTGCGCGTGCTGGATCGGGGGCCGGGGATCCCGGGAAACGATTTTGCGCGTGTGATGCAGCCCTTCACACGGATGGAGGCCTCACGCACCGGCGGCAAGGGATCGGGATTGGGATTGGCAATCGTCGAACGCGCGGCGCGGATGCATGGCGGCAAGGTCCGGCTCATGGGTCGTGAAGGCGGCGGACTGGAAGCGCGGGTCGAATTGCCGGCTGTGGTCACCAAGGCCGCCTGATCGCACTCAACGCGCTGCCCAGATGCGCACCGTTTCGTAGCGAGGCCCGCGCGGCGTGGGCACGGACTCAACCAGCGCAAATTCTGCCACCGCCCACTCGATCGGGGTCATCAAATGGCGCAACTCGCCGCAATGCGCTTTCCTGACAAGCGTCACATGCGGCGTGAAGGCCGGGCCCTCTCGCTCGAATCCGGTGCTCGAGAGCCAGGATTCGAGATTGGACACAAACTCGCCCAATGCCGCGGGGGCGTGCGAGGGGGCTGCCCAACCGACCTTATTGTGTACCCAGCAGCCCCACGTATCGAGCGTGACCCTGAAGGGTGTCAACGCAACAGCCGGCGACGGACGCAGCAGGCGTGCAAGCTCAGCGGGCCCGACGTTGCCGAGGAACGCGAGCGTCAGATGCATACGCTCCTCGGGGGTGATGCGACCCCCGATGTGCGCGTGCATGTGACGCGCCGTCCGGGCAAGTTGTGCCTGCACCCCCGCATCCGGCCAAAGCGCGAAGAACACCCGGTGTTGCGCCGGTTTCAGCGCCGTCCGAAATCCGCTGTCTGCCGCCACTCGATCAGTGCGATGGCTTCGGCCGCGATGCCCTCGCCGCGCCCGGTGAATCCGAGCCGCTCGGTCGTTTTCGCCTTGACGTTCACCTGTAACCGATCCACGCCCAGATCGGATGCGATATTGACGATCATCTGCGGAATGTGGGGTGCCATCCTCGGCGCCTGCGCGATGATCGTGGAATCCAGATTCAAGAGGTGGAAACCGTTCTGCGCCAGCAGCTTGGCCACCTCACGCAGCAGCTGCCTGCTGTCAGCCCCCTGGTAGCGCGGATCGGTATCGGGAAAGTGCCGGCCGATGTCCCCGAGGGCCGCCGCGCCCAACAAGGCATCACACACGGCATGCAACAACACGTCGGCGTCCGAGTGCCCGTCGAGGCCTTTGTCGAATGCGATGGTGACCCCCCCGATGATCAGCGCGCGGCCCGCGACCAGCGCATGGACATCGAATCCCAGGCCTGCTCTCATTGTTGCCCCGTCGGTTGATTCAAAATCCATCCCGTCAAAGCGAGATCTTGCGCGTGCGTGACTTTGAGATTGGTGGCATCGCCCTGCACAAGCTTTGGTTTGAAGCCTAGTGCTTCTACGGCGGCGGCTTCATCGGTCGCGTGCTTCAGGTCGCACGCGCGCAACGCACGTCGCAGCAACTCGTAGCGGAACATCTGCGGCGTCTGCGCTTGCCATAGACCCGCTCGAGGTTCGGTCCCCACCGAGCGCCGCTCGCCGTCGGCGCGTTTGAGCGTATCGGCCACCGGCATCGCCAGCAGCCCGCCCACACTGTCCTCGCCGACTTCCTCGATGAGCCGATTAAGCATCGATTCGCTCAGGCAGGGACGGGCCGCATCGTGCACCAGAATCCAGTCATCGGCTTTGGCGTAACCTGCCATGTGGTCCAGCGCATTGAGCACACTCGCCGCCCGTGCATGGCCGCCGCGAAACAACGCTTCGAGTTTGGCCCCAAACGGCGACCAGTCGAAGGTTGCGAAATGGCGGTCCTCGGGTGCGAGCACCACGCAAACACGTTCGATCGCAGCATAGCGACACAGGCGCGCCACAGCGAAATACAGCAACGGCTGCCCACTGACGAGCAGATATTGCTTGGGCAGCGCTCCACCCACGCGGGTGCCTGAGCCGGCTGCTGGAATAACGGCGAGGTAGCGGGACATGGACGGTGAAATGCCGGCATTATCAGCTCTCGGCGATGCCCCGGCAACCCATGGTCTCGGCGGGACACGCCGACCGGCTGTCGGCTTCCTCTATAATTGCACCTCATACCCAGGCCGCAATAATGCAACTGCCCCACCTCGCACCGGACCCCGGTGCGCGTACCAAACTCCCTCCCCTGCGTGAATCCGCTGATGCTCTGGCGCTGGCAACCTTGCTGCGCGCCGCGAGGCCCCTGCTGGTTCTTACCGAATCCGCGCAAGACGCGGAACGATTGCGCCTGGAACTGGCGTTTTTCGCGCCCGAACTGCGCGTTTTTCTGCTGCCAGATTGGGAAACATTGCCTTACGACAGTTTCTCCCCGCACCAGGATCTCATCTCCGAACGCCTCGCCACGCTGTATCAGATCACGCATGAAGCGTTCGACGTCGCCGTCGTGCCGGTCACCACGGCGCTGTACCGGCTGCCTCCGGCCAGTTTCATCGCCGGCCATACCTTCTTTCTCAAACAGGGGGCAACCCTGCCGGCCGACACGCTGCGTCAGCAACTGGCCCTGGCCGGCTACACCCATGTCACGCAAGTGGTCTCACCAGGCGAATTCTGCTTTCGCGGCGGCGTCATCGATTTGTTCCCAATGGGCAGTGCACTGCCATATCGCATCGACCTGTTCGACGACGAGGTCGACAGCATCCGCACTTTCGACGTCGATACGCAGCGAAGTATTTACAAGGTCAACGATGTGCGCCTGCTGCCGGCGCGCGAGTTCCCGTCCGACGATGCCGCGCGCACCGCGTTTCGGGTGCGGTTCCGCGAAAAGTTCGAGGGCGATCCGTCCAAGAGCCGGCTCTACAAGGATGTTAGCCAGGGGCTGATGCCCGCAGGCATTGAATACTATCTGCCGCTTTTCTTCGATCACACGGCGACGCTGTTCGATTATTTGCCGCCTTCGACCCACGTGTGCCTGCATCATTCAATCGCCGAAGCCGTGCGTCAGTTCTGGACCGACACGCAATCGCGCTACAACCTGCTGCGCGGCGACCCGGACCGGCCGCTGCTGCCGCCGGCCGATCTGTTCCTGCGTGAAGACGAATTCTTTGCGGGGTTGAAGCCGTTCGCGCGCATCGAAGCGCCCGGTCCGGGTACCACGGGGGAGCTTGCCCCGCCCATGGCAACCGAACCCCTGCCACCCGTGGCCGTCGATCGCCGCGCGCAGAATCCGCTGGCTTCGCTGGCGGCGTTTTGCGCAGGCTTTGAAGGCCGGGTCTTGCTCATCGCCGAGAGCCTCGGTCGTCGCGAAACCATGCTCGGTCTCCTGCGCGAATACGAGCTGCATCCGGTGCTCTGCGACACCTGGGCCGCGTTCGAACTAGCCGCCCAGCCCCTGATGCTGACAGTCGGTCCTCTGCACGCCGGCTTCATCGATCCAGAGCGTCGCATTGCAATCATTACCGAGAACGAACTATATCCTTCGCAAGCCCGCACGCGGGTCACGCGCGAGCGACGCGTCGCAGCCGAGGGTCTGTTGCGCGATCTTTCCGAGGTCAAGATCGGTGATCCTGTGGTGCATTCCCAGCACGGCATTGGCCGCTACCTGGGCCTTGCCACCATGGACCTTGGCGAGGGCGCGACCGAATTCCTGACGCTGGAATACGAAGCCGGTGACAAGCTGTATGTGCCCGTTTCGCAGCTTGCCGTGATCAGCCGTTACAGCGGTGCCTCGGAAGAAGCCGCGCCGCTGCACAAGCTGGGCAGCGGCCAATGGGAGAAAGCCCGGCGCCGCGCGGCAGCGCAAGTGCGCGACACGGCGGCCGAACTGCTGAATCTTTACGCGCAGCGCGCATTGCGCGAAGGTTATGCGTTCAAGTTCAAAGCCCACGATTACGAAGCGTTCCGGGAAGGCTTCCCTTTCGAGGAGACTGCGGATCAGGCCGCCGCCATCGGGGCGGTACTCGACGATATGCAAAGCGGACGGCCCATGGACCGGCTGATCTGCGGCGACGTGGGCTTTGGCAAGACCGAAGTGGCGTTGCGTGCCGCATTTATCGCCGTTGCCGATGGCAAACAGGTCGCAGTGCTGGTACCGACGACATTGCTCGCGGAGCAGCATTTCCAGACCTTCTCCGACCGGTTTGCCGACTGGCCGGTCAGAATAGTCGAGCTGTCCCGCTTCCGCTCGGGAAAGGAAACCACGGCTGCCCTCGAAGGCCTGGCCGCAGGCCGCGTCGATATCGCCATCGGTACGCACAAACTACTGTCCCGCGGCCTGAAGTTCAAGAATCTGGGATTGACCATCATCGACGAAGAACACCGCTTCGGCGTCCGGCAGAAAGAGCAGTTGAAGGCACTGCGGGCTGAAGTCGATGTGCTGACCCTGACGGCGACGCCGATCCCGCGCACCCTGGCGATGTCGCTGGAAGGCTTGCGCGATTTTTCGGTCATCGCCACGGCCCCGCAACGGCGGCTGGCGATCAAGACGTTCGTCTCTCCCGTCAGCGACGGTCTCATTCGCGAAGCCGTCCTGCGCGAACTCAAGCGCGGTGGCCAGGTGTACTTCCTGCACAACGAGATCGATTCCATCCATAACATGGAGGATCGCCTGACGAAGCTGTTGCCCGAAGCGCGCATCCGCATCGCCCACGGCCAGATGCCCGAGCGTGAACTGGAGCTGGTCATGCGGGATTTTTACCAGGCACGCTTCAATGTTCTGCTGTGCACGACCATCATCGAAACCGGGATCGACGTGCCGACGGCCAACACCATCATCATGAATCGAGCCGACAAGTTCGGGCTGGCGCAGCTGCATCAGTTGCGCGGCCGGGTTGGGCGCTCCCACCATCAGGCCTATGCCTATCTTCTTACTCCGGACGAGGACGCGGTCGGCGCGCAGGCGAAGAAACGCCTCGAGGCCATCCAGATGATGGAGGAACTCGGTTCAGGTTTTTATCTCGCCATGCACGATCTGGAAATTCGCGGCGCCGGTGAAGTGCTCGGCGAATCGCAGAGCGGCGAAATGCAGGAGGTGGGTTTCGCGCTTTACGCCGAAATGCTCAACGCCGCAGTCAAAGCGTTGAAAGCCGGCAAGGAGCCGGAACTTTCGGGCAATTTTAATCTCGGCACAGAGATCAACCTGCACACGCCGGCACTGCTGCCCGAAGATTATTGCGCCGACGTCCACGAACGCCTGGTGCTGTACAAGCGTCTGGCCAATTGCGAGACGCTCGACGAACTCGAGGCCATGCAGGAGGAACTGGTCGATCGCTTCGGCCTGCCACCCGAACCGGCCAAATGCCTGCTGGAAACCCACCGCCTGCGCATCGCATCGAAGGCGTTCGGCATCATGCGCATCGATGCCGGACCCGGAGACCCTGGTGCTGCAGTTCATTCCGAACCCGCCGATCGACCCGCTGCGAGATCATCAAGCCTGGTGCAGTCGCGCAAGAACTACAAGCTGAGCGGACCGGATCGCCTGCGCATCGAAGCCACCATGCCGGACGTGACGGCGCGCACGGCCCAGGTGCGAGCTGTACTGAAGGACCTCGCCTGAGCGAGTTTTTCACAGTCCGCCGCACTTGACCGGTGCCCGTCCGCTCTGCGCCGTAGCGGGTCGTTCAGTGTGGTTTAAGGTCGAACCTCTAGACTGCCAATCATCGGCAACGCCCTGGCATGGGCAACAGGAGGATCGAATCATGAAAAAACCGCAGCATTTGAGTGTGGCCATTATCTTCATCGCCGGCATCGTCCTTCCCGCAGCGACGGCACAACTCGCGTTGGCGGATGACGACCATGTAGCCGCCCGCAAACTGCATGACGCGGGAACAATTCTTTCGCTGGAAAGTATCGCCGATCGTGCGCGCGCTCACAAAGCCGGTCAAATTCTGGAGACCGAACTCGAGTTCAAGCACGACCGCTATGTCTATGAGGTCGAGATTCTCGATGCGGGTGGTCAGGTGTGGGAACTCAAACTGGACGCTGGCACCGGCGATTTGATCACGATGGAACGCGACGACTGATCATGCGCCTGCTGCTCGTCGAAGACGATGCGGTATTGGGACCACAGCTCAAAGCCGCTCTGGAAGCAGGAGGCTATGCGGTCGATCTTTCGGTCGACGGCATCGACGGCGAAGCGCTCGGCGATATCGAACCATACGATGTGGCGGTGCTCGATCTCGGGCTTCCGCGACGCCCCGGCATGCAGGTTCTCGCCAACTGGCGCAGCCGCGGCAATCAATTGCCGGTAATCGTTCTGACCGCGCGCGGCAGTTGGCAGGAAAAGGTCGAGGGCTTCGGGGCCGGCGCCGACGACTATGTCGGCAAGCCATTCCAATTCGAGGAACTGCTGGCTCGCATTGGCGCGGTACTCAAGCGCGGTCAAGGCGCCGGCGGCGGCCCACTGGTCATCGAAGGCATCACGCTCGACGAGCGCACGCAGGTCGCGGTCGGGTCGGATGGGGTGCGCAACGAATTGACCGGCATGGAGTTCAGGTTGCTGCGCTATCTCATGCTGCATCCCGGCGAAGTCCTGTCCAAGACCCGGTTGTCGGAACATGTCTACGATCAAAACGGCGACAAGGACAGCAACGTGATCGAAGTGTACGTAAACCGCCTGCGCCAGAAAATCGGACACGATCTGATCCAGACCCGCCGTGGCCAGGGCTACGTCTTCGGGAAGAGGGACCTGTGAAGTCCCTTGCGGGCCGGCTGTCGGCGGCATTGGCGATCAGCCTGGTGTTACTGCTGGCCCTGCAATGGCTGATCGCCAGCATTGCAATCAGCCGGCTCACGGAGCAACTAATGGTCGCGCGCCTGTCCAAAGATGCGGAAAGCCTGCTCGCCGCCCTGCAGGCAAACGCGCAAGGCGACCTGCACCTCGACGCGCGCCGGATCAGTCCGCGATACCAGCGTCCGTTCGCGGGGTACTACTACACGATCGCCGCGGGCGACAGGCGCGAGGTCTCACGTTCACTATGGGATACGGCATTCGAGTTTCCCGCGATCAATCCAGGCGAGACCCTGACTTTCCGCAGTACCGGCCCGGAGCAACAACCGCTGCTGGTGGTCGCGCACGGCTATCGTAAATTCGATCGCACGATCACCATCGCGGTGGCCGAAAACCTTAGCGAACTGAACGCCGGGCTGAGACGCTTCCAGCTGATACACGGCGCCGTGTCGGTAGCGGTGCTGGTCGCCCTGCTGCTGGTGCAGCGCCTGATCGTGCGCGGCGGCCTGCGGCCGCTGGAAGCTGTGCAGCGGAACATGGAAAAACTGGGGCGTGGTGAAGTTGCTCGCATCGATGTCGAGGGACCCGCAGAGATCGCTCCGCTGATCGCGCAACTGAACCGTTTGCTTGCCACGATGGGAAAGCGCTCGCGGCGCTCGCGTGAAGCGCTCGGCAATCTCGCCCACGCGCTGAAAACCCGGCTCGCCATCCTCAACCAGACGGCGGAACGACCAGACTTCGCGTCACACCTTCAGGCGAGAGCGCAAATCCGCGACTCCACCAGCCAGATGCGCCGCATCGTCGAGCGCGAACTCAAACGCGCCCGGCTGATCGGCGAAGCCCTGCCCGGCGAACGCGTCAATCTGCGTGACGAGATTACGTTGCTATCGAAGACGCTGAAGGCACTCTACGCAGACAAGGTGCTGGAGATTGCATTGAGCCTGGACGACAAGGCGGTGTTCTCCGGTGATCGGGAAGACCTGATGGAATTGTTGGGAAACCTGCTGGACAACGCCTGCAAGTGGTGCCGGCAGCAGGTTTCGCTGACGGTCTCGGCCGGGAGCGGCCTGGTCTTCACCGTCGAGGACGACGGCGCGGGCTGTACCCCGGATGAGATCGAATCGTTGACGCAACGCGGCTTCCGCGCCGACGAATCCGCGCCGGGCAGCGGTCTGGGACTATCGATCGTGCGCGATGTCGTCGAGAGCTACGACGGCAAGCTGGCTTTCGGTCGGTCGGCGGCGCTCGGAGGCCTGCGGGTGGAAGTGCGCCTGCCCGCGCCGGGAGATTGAACGGCGCAATTCTTTGACCGATTCACCGCAACGCAAAGGAGCAACACCATGAAAGGCATTCTACTTCGCAACCTGCTCGCTGCTTTCGCGATTTCCACGATAGCTATCACCGGTCCGGCAAAGGCGGACGACGATGACGCCAAAGACCGCGCAATCGCCAAGGCCGCCAATCTGATCACGCCGGAACAGGCCAGCGAAAAAGCGCTGGCCGCCAAGGCGGGAACCGTGACGGACATCGATCTTGATCGCAAATGGAAGAATTACTATTACGAAGTGGAAATTATCGACGCCGATGCCGTCGAATGGGAGGTCGACATCAACGCAAAGACCGGCGAAATCCGCAGGATCAAGCGGGATTGGTTCGATTGAAGATCAGTCCCACCGGTTATCCCGCACGTAGACCTTGCCGTCCTCGACCTTGACCGGAAACGTCGCGGTGGGTTCATACGCGGGCGCGGACAGCGCTTCGCCTGTTCGGACACAAAAGCGTGCCCCGTGGCGAGGACAGACGATTTCGTCGCCTTCGATCGGATTACCGCTTGTCAGGATCGTGCCGTCGTGGGTGCAGACGTCCTCGATCGCGTAGAACTCGCCATTGACGTTGAACACGGCGGCGATGCTGTCGTCGAGATCGACGGTTTCATAGTGGCCAGGCTTGATGCTTGCAGCCTCGGCAACGAAAATCCAATTTGACATGAAGCTAGCGATCAGGGACCAGGGAGAAATCGAGATTCAAGATCGTCACGACCGCCACGTCGTCACGGCTGTTCAGACCGCCACCACTTCCATCTCGGGATCGATGCGCCGGACCAGGCCTTCGATGCCGGCAAGCGTGCCCGAGATCGAGCTGGGACAGCTGCCGCACGCGCCCTGGTAATGAACCTTCAGCGTGCTGCCTTCCAGGCCGACCACGTAAAGGTCGCCGCCGTCGCTCTGCAGATACGGGCGCACCTCCTCGTCCAGCAGCTCGTTGATCTGATCGAGCTTGAGCTTGTCGGTTTCGGACAGTGCAGAGCCTCCGCCTTCGTCCTGCGCCAGCCATGCGGCAGCTTTGGCGAATTCTTCCGAGGCCTTCTCGGCCGCAGGCGCTTCGCGAATCGGCGTCGCCACTTCTCGCAGCAGATTCTGCCAGTCCGCCTCGCCGTCCTGCGTCACCGTGATCCAGTTGTCGATATAGAACACGTTGGTGACGTGCGGAATGGCGAACAGCTTTGTCGCGAGCTCGTCGCGCTGCGCTTGTTCCGAATTCTCGAAAGAGCGCGCGAGGCCATTGGTCAGCGGCTCCTTGAGCACGAACTTGCGCGCATTCGGATTGGGCGTGTATTCGAGATCGGCAATCTTGGGCATCAGCGTTCGGTCGGGACCGGATCCCGGTCGCCTTCTGTGGAGATGGTGGATTCGGCATTAAGCGCGGCGTGCAGCGTATGCCACGGCAGGATGGCGCATTTCACGCGCGACGGCAGGTCTCGCACACCGGCAAATACGCTCAGGCGGCCCAGGTGGTTGGGCTCACTCGCCGTGTCGAGTTTGCCGGTCGCCATGTCGCGGAACTCACGAACCAGCTGCTCGGCCTCCTCGACGCTTTTGCCCTTCACGTTGGTGGTCATCATCGACGAGGACGCCTTGCAGATCGCGCAACTATCGCCTTCGAACGCGATGCTTCTGATGGTGCTGCCGTCCAGCTGCAAAGACAGCCAGATATGGTCGCCGCACAGCGGATTCAACCCTTCGGCATGATGGGTCGCATCGGCGAGCTTGCCCCAGTTGCGGGGCTTCTTGTTGTGATCGAGGATCACTTCCTGATAAAGATGCTTGGAATCCATGACTGCTCAGCTGAACATCTTCTGGACCTTGTGCAACGCCTGCCGCAAGCGCATCGACTTCCGCGATCGTGTTGTAGAAGTAGAACGACGCGCGCACGGTCGCCGGCACGCCGAAACGCTGCATGACCGGCTGGGCACAGTGGTGGCCGGTGCGCACGGCGATGCCTTCCTCGTTGAGAAGGGTGCCGACATCGTGCGGGTGCACCCCCTTCGACGGCGAACGACAGCACGGCGGCCTTCTCCTGCGCGGTGCCGATGATGCGCACGTCCTTCAGATCCCGAAAAACGTCCGTCGCATAGGTGATCAACTCATGCTCGTGCGCCGCGATCCGGTCCATGCCGACGCTTTCCAGGTAATCGATGGTTGCGCCCAACCCGATCGCCGGCCGCGATCGGCGGGGTGCCCGCTTCGAACTTGTGCGGAATCATGTTGTAGGTCGTCTTCTCGAACGTGACCGACAGGATCATGTCGCCGCCGCCTTTGAACGGCTTCATTTTTTCCAGCAGCGCCGCTTTGCCGTAAAGCACGCCGATGCCAGTGGGGCCGCACATCTTGTGGCCAGAGAAGGCGTAGAAGATCGCAATCGAGATCCTGCACGTCGACCTTCATGTGCGGAACCGCCTGGGCGCCGTCCACCAGCACCGGCACGCCGCTGCCGATGCGCGAGCGCGATCATCTCCTTTACCGGGTTGATCGTGCCCAGGGCATTGGAGACGTGGGTGATGGCCACGAGTTTCGTGTGGCTGTTGAACAAGCTGCCGGTACTCATCGAGCAGCAGTTCGCCGGCGTCGTTGCACGGTATCACGCGCAATCGGGCGCCCTTTTCCTCGCACAGCATCTGCCACGGAACGATGTTCGAATGGTGCTCGAGTTGCGAGAGGATGATCTCGTCGCCGGCGCCGATGAAAGCGCGACCGAACCCGTGCATCACCAGATTGATGCGATCGGTGGTGCCGCCGCGTAAAAATGATCTCGCGCTCTTCGCTGGCGTTGATGAAGCGCTGGATCTTGCGCGCGCGCCCCTTCGTAGGCCGCAGTCGCCGTCTCCGAAAGATAATGCACGCCGCGATGGATGTTGGCGTGCTCGGCAGTCTGGTAGCGCACCAGACGATCGATCACTTGCTGCGGCATCTGGCTGCTGGCCGCGTTGTCCAGAAACACGAGCGGCTTGCCGTTGACCTTGAGCCCGAGGATCGGAAAATCGGCGCGGATCCGCTCGACATCGAGTGCGCCGGTGGATCGGACTGCGTGAACAACGGAATGGGGGGAATTCATGCGGCCTTTCTCGCCTGCGTCTGCTCGAGCACGGTTTGCTTCCAGCTTGTCCACGACGGACTTCACCGGAATGCGTTCGATGACTTCCGCGGCGAACGCGTAGGTCAGCAGGTTGCGCGCCGCGGTGTCGGATAGCCCGCGACTCTTCAGGTAGAACAGCTCGTCGGCGTCGAGCTGCCCGACTGTCGCGCCGTGCGCGCACTTGACGTCGTCGGCGAAGATTTCGAGTTGCGGCTTGGCATCGACGTGCGCCTTGTCGGAGAGCAGCAGGTTCCGCGACTGCTGGCCGAATCCGTCTGCTGGGCGCCGTGGCGCACCAAGATCTTGCCGTTGAACACAGCGTGCGCACCGCCCCCGACCACCGTCTTGTGCAGTTGCCGGCTGCGCCCCTGCGCATGCGCATGATCGACGCTACTGTGCATATCCGCGAGCTGACGGCCGCCAATCAGCGCCAGGCCGTCAATCGAGAATTCGGTTGCTTCGCCGGCCTGGGTAATGGATAGATCGTGGCGCGAGATGCGCGCGCCCAGCGCAATGGTCCAAATGCCATAAAACCCGCCGCGCGCGACACGGACCGCCGTATTGGCGATGTGAAACCCGCCAGGCGCCTCGCGCTGCAGTCTGACATGGGACACCCGCGCGTTCTCGGCGACGTGAAACTCGCTTACGGCGTCGGTGAGATAGGCTCCCTCGGCGAGACCGACGAAATCCTCGATCACCGTGCACTGCGCGCCGCTCTCTGCAACCACCAGCACGCGCGGATAGACCGCACTGTCCCGTCTGGGTCGCAATGAACAACAGGTGAATCGGTCGGTCAACGGCGCGATCGCGCGCGACATGAATCAAAGCGCCATCCTGCAGAAAGGCCGTGTTGAGCGCCGTAAACGCGTCGTGCTCGAAACCGGCGAGTTGCGCCAGGTGAGCCTTGGCAATGTCGTCGGCCGCACCGGACAGACTGGCCAGATCGCTCACGCTTACGCCTTCTTGCGCGGCGACCTGCGACAGATCCGCTGAAAAACGGCCATCCACGAAAACGAGTCGCGTCTGCGCTTCTGCAACCACATGCTTCTGCACCACGGACGGATCGACCTTTCCGCCCCCCGAAGCGGGCCGGAATGAAATCTTGTAAAGAGGCGAAAGATCCGTAAAACGCCATTCTTCGTCGCGCGTCGTCGGCACGGTCAATTCGTTGGCGCGCTCCACAGCGCGCATGCGTAACGACCGCTGCCACGCGCTGCCCGCGTCCGCCACTGCATCACGGCCCTGGAGCAGGCTGGCCAGGTAATCGTTGTTCTGCACGCGCATCACGCTGCCACCCCGCCCTTGGCTTCCGCCGCCACCCAGTCGTAGCCACGCGCTTCGAGTTCCACGGCCAGGGACTTGTCCCCGGTCTTGATGATGCGCCCGCCGTCCATGACGTGCACGTAGTCGGGCTCGATGTAATTGAGCAGGCGCTGATAGTGCGTGACCAGCACGAGGCCGTTGTCGGGGGTATGCAGCGTGTTGACGCCATTTGCCACGACGCGCAGCGCGTCGATGTCGAGGCCGGAGTCGGTCTCGTCGAGTATCGCGAGCTTCGGCTCGAGCAGCGCCATCTGCAGAATTTCGTTGCGCTTCTTCTCGCCGCCGGAAAAACCTTCGTTGACGCTGCGCTCGAGAAACGACGGGTCCATCTCGAGCAGCTTCATCTTCTCGCGCACGAAATCGTCGAACTCCAGCGGGTCGAGCTCGTCGGCGCCGCGCGCGCCCTGCACCGTGTTGTACGCCAGGCGCAGGAAAGCGCTGTTGGTCACGCCAGGAATTTCGATCGGATACTGGAATCCGAGAAACACGCCGGCCCGCGCGCGCTCCTCGGGCGCCAGGGCCAGCAGATCCGCGCCTTCGAAAAGCACCGTACCGCCCGTCACCTCGTAGGCCGGATGACCGGCCAGCACTTTGGCGAAGGTGCTTTTGCCCGAACCGTTCGGGCCCATGATCGCGTGCACTTCTCCGGCCCGGACCGTGAGATTGATGCCCTTGAGGATGGTGCGCTCGTCGATGTTCGCAGTGAGGCTCGCGCACCTCCAGCACAACCGGTGCGTTCTTTCTGATCATCCGACGCTTCCTTCGAGCTTGAGACCGAGCAGCTTGGTCGCCTCGACGGCGAATTCCATCGGCAACTGCTACGAACACATCCTTGCAGAAACCGTTGATGATCATCGACACCGCTTCTTCGGCATCGATGCCGCGACTGCGAAAAATAGAACAACTGATCCTCGCCGATCTTCGACGTCGAGGCTTCGTGCTCGACTTTCGCCGTGCTGTTGTTGACCTGGATGTACGGGAACGTGTTCGCGCCGCATCGGTCGCCGATCAGCATCGAGTCGCACTGCGAATAATTGCGCGCGCCCTCCGCCCGCGCGCCGATCTTGACCAGGCCGCGATAGCTGTTGTTCGAGAGACCGGCGGAGATGCCCTTGCTGATGATCGTGCTGCGGGTATTCTTGCCGATGTGGATCATCTTGGTGCCGGTGTCGGCCTGCTGATGATGGTTGGTCAGCGCGACCGAATAGAACTCTCCGACCGAGTTGTCGCCCAGCAGGATACAGGAGGGGTATTTCCAGGTGATCGCCGATCCGGTCTCGACCTGCGTCCACGAGATCTTCGAGTTCGCGCCTTTGCACAGTCCGCGCTTGGTGACGAAGTTGTAGATGCCGCCTATGCCGTTTTCGTCGCCGGCGTACCAGTTCTGCACGGTCGAATACTTGATGTCGGCGCCGTCGAGCGCCACCAGCTCGACGACGGCCGCGTGCAGCTGGTTGGTATCGAACTTGGGCGCCGTGCAGCCTTCGAGATAGGACACGTGCGCGCCCTCTTCGGCGACGATGAGCGTGCGCTCGAACTGGCCCGATTCCTCGGTGTTGATGCGGAAGTACGTCGACAGCTCCATCGGACACTTCACGCCCTTCGGAATGAAACAGAACGAACCGTCGGTGAAGACCGCGGAATTGAGCGCCGCGTAGAAGTTGTCGCCCGCCGGCACGACGCTGCCCAGATACTGGCGCACCAGCTCGGGATGATCGTGGACCGCCTCCGAGATCGAGCAGAAGATGATGCCGACTTCGGCGAGCTTCTTCCTGTATGTCGTCGCCACCGACACGCAGTCGAAAATCACGTCGACCGCCACGCCGGCGAGCGCCTGCGCGCTCGTTCATCGGCACGCCGAGCTTCTCGAAGGTGCGCAGCAGCTCCGGATCGACTTCGTCCATGGACGCCAGTTTTCTTCGGCTTGGGCGCCGAGAAATAACTGATGTCCTGGAAATCGATCTTCGGGATACTTGACGTTCGGCCACGCTGGCTCTTCCATCGTCAGCCAGTGGCGGTACGCGTTCAGCCTGAACTCGAGCAGCCACTCGGGCTCGTTCTTCTTGGCCGAGATCAGACGGATGATGTCTTCGCTCAGTCCTTTGGCGACGACATCGGATTCGATGTCGGTGACGAAACCGTGCTTGTAAGGCTGGTTGACCAGGTTCTGGATGACTGCACTCACCTTTTGTCCTCCTCGAATCAGATCTTGCCGACGCTGAAACTCTCGCCGCAACCGCACATCGCGTCGCGTTCGGATTTTCGAACTTGAACGCCTGCTTCAAGCCTTCGCGCACGTAGTCGAGGATCGATCCGTCCAGGAACTCCAGGCTTTTCTTGTCGACCACGACCTTTACATCGCGCGTTTCGAACAAGTGATCATTGGCACCGACCTCATCGGCGTAGTCGAAGGTATATGCGAACCCCGAGCAGCCGACTTTCTTGACGCCCACGCGCAGGCCCACGCCGCCTCGCTTCGCGAGCGCGTTGCGAATGTGTTTGGCCGCATTCTCAGTCACGGTGATTGCCATGTGTGTCTGCTCCTTGAGGTCCGATCGCACTAGACGACAACCGCCGTCAAGCGCCGCAACCGGGAAACGGTCGCGTTCAGTGCGTGCAAAAAATCCTCTACTTCTTCGGCCGTGTTCTGCGCGCCAAAACTCACGCGCACCGCGCCGCGCGCAAGCTCCGGGCTGACGCCCATCGCCAGTAACGTCGCGGACGGCTCCGTGCTGGTGCTCGAACACGCCGCGCCGCTCGCCACCGCGAAGCCCGCCTTGTCGAGTTCTATGACCAGCGTCTCGCCGTCGATGTCTGGAAACGCGAAATAGGTCGTGTTGGGCAGGCGCTGCGCGCTTGCGCCGAAAATCGTTGCGCCGAGGGCCGCCGCACCTGCTCCGCCTGATCCCGCAGACGGCGTGTGCGCTGCGCCAGTGTCTGCCTGCGCTCTGGCGCCAGTTCGCAGGCGGCGCCGAACCCGACGATGGCCGGAACGTTCTCGGTGCCCGAACGCATGCCCTGCTCGTGACCGCCGCCGTGCACGATCGGCTTCAACTCGAGGCGCTTGTCGACGATCAGCGCGCCGATGCCCTTGGGCCCGTAAATCTTGTGCGCCGACACGCTCATGGCGTGCACGCCGAGCGCCTGAAAATCGATCTCGATCTTGCCGAGCGCCTGCACCGCGTCGGTATGCATCCACGCGCGCGCTTCGCGCGCCATGGCGGCAGAGTTCCGCGACCGCCTGGATCACGCCGGTTTCGTTGTTCGCCAGCATGACCGAGACGAGCGCCGTGGGTTCGCGCAAGTGACGCTTGCGCGGCGGCGAGATCGACGCGCCCGTGGCTGTCAACCGCCAGCTTGCGCAATGTCCAGCCCTGCCGCACGAGATCCTGCGCGGGTTTGGCTACACACGGATGCTCGATCGCGCTCACCACGACTTGCGCGGGTTTCAGATAAGCCGCCGCGCCGCGCATGAACAGATTGTTCGCTTCGGTGCCGCCGGACACGAATACCACCTGCGCCGGCTGCACGTTCACCGCGCCGCGATTTGTTCGCGCGCTGACTTCACCGCGCGGCGGGCGCGCGTGCCGAAATCGTGGCGGCTGGACGCATTGCCGAATTCGTGCCTGAGAAAAGGCAGCATCTGCGCCAGCACGCCCTCGTCGATCGGCGTCGTCGCGTTATGATCGAAGTATGCTTGCATCTCGCATCCTTAAGCCGCCGCCGGTTCCTTTGCCTTGGCCGCGCTCGAGCGGTTGTCATGCATCTGCATCACTGCCACGTTGCTCGATTCCGTGCGCTGCTTGTCCACGAGCTCGGACAATTTGACCGCACGCAGGTAGTCGAAAATGTGGCGATTCAGATCGGTCCACAAGTCGTGCGTGATGCACTTCTTCTCGTCCTGGCAGTTTTCCTTGCCGCCGCACTGCGTCGCGTCAATCGGCTCGTCGACGGCAATGATGATGTCGGCAACCGAAACCTGGTCCGTGCGATCGGCCAGGTTGTAACCGCCTCCGGGACCGCGCACGCTCTTCACCAACGAACGGCGCCGCAGCTTGCCGAACAATTGCTCCAGGTACGAAAGCGAAATCTTCTGGCGTTCGCTGATATCCGCGAGCGTCACCGGACCTGACGCGTTATTCAGCGCCAGATCGATCATTGCCGTTACCGCAAAGCGTCCTTTCGTGGTCAGTCTCATGATCGCCCCTAATAAATGTAATTATTTCAATGAAATATCTAATCCAATACCAAAACCCGACTAAGGCAGTCAAGTTTACACAAACCTGACTACTTTAGTCAACTATGCGATTAAGGTAGGTAGGGTCGAACTTGTCCGCCGTGGCGCGCGCATCTTCGAGTTTGACGCCCATGCGCGCGAGTTGTTCGAGGATGTAGTCGATGCGCTGGTCTGCCGAGACGGAATGGTCGATGAGGCCATGAATCGCCTTGACCATGGGATCATTGGCATCGGCGCCGATTCCGTAGGCGGAAAAACCCATTTTGGCGGCGCTTTCCTCGCGGGCATTTTTCGTTTCGTCGTCGAGGATGCGTGCCGGGATACCGACAGCGGTCGCGCCGTCGGGCACATCCTTGACGACAACGGCATTCGAGCCGATTTTGGCGCCGCGGCCGATGGTGATCGGACCAAGGATCTTCGCACCTGCGCCGACGACGACCCCGTTGCCCAGCGTGGGATGGCGCTTGCCCTTGTTCCACGAGGTTCCGCCCAGAGTAACGCCGTGATACAGCGTGCAGTCGTCGCCGATCTGCGCGGTTTCGCCGATCACCACGCCCATTCCGTGATCGATAAAGAAGCGCCGGCCGATTTTCGCGCCGGGATGGATTTCGATGCCGGTAAGCCAGCGGCCGAGATGTGAGATGAAGCGCGCCAGCCACTTCAGATGCCACCCCCAGAGCCGATGCGAAATCCGGTGGAAAAGCAGTGCATGAAACCCGGGATAGCAGGTAATGACCTCCCAGGACGAGCGCGCGGCCGGATCGCGGTCAAATACCACACGGATCTCTTCCCTTATACGTTCCAACATAAAAACCCTTTTATAACTGTGGGTTGGAATATGACTATTTTACTCAACTTTTGGACTTTATGGCGCTCAGAAACCCACGCAGGATGTTCACTTCCTTTTTCTCCAGGCGCGCGCGGGCAAACAATCGGCGCATGCGCTGCATCAGGCGCTTGGGCTGTGCGGGATCGAGAAAGCCCGTCGCATAGAACGACTCCTCGAGCTGGCGATAGAACCCTTCTGCCTCATCGTGCGTGGCGAGCTCCGCGGAGTGCTGGGCATAAACCTGGTCGCCAACGGCACACATGCGCAATTCGTAGGCAAAAACCTGAACTGCCTGGGCCAGATTCAGCGATGAGTATTCCCAGTCGGTGGGAATGACGGCTATGGCGTGGCATCGGCTCACTTCGGCGGTCGTCAGACCGGCGCGTTCCGTTCCGAACACGAGCGCCACATCGCCGACGGATGCTTCGGCAACCAGTCGCTCGCCGGCGGCCCGGCAATCGAGGACTTCATGCGCCAGATCGCGGTGGCGGGCGGATGAGGCGATGGCGAGTACGGTGCCCGTCAACGCCTCGTCGAGCGTCTCGCAGAGCACCGCACCTTCGAGCACATCGATGGCGCCGGTTGCAAACGCATTCGCGTCGGCATGGGGAAAACGCTCCGGCTGAACCAGATACAGGCGTGAAAGACCCATGGTCTTCATCGCCCGTGCCGTCGCACCGATGTTGCCGGGATGAGTCGTATGCGACAGGACGATGCGGGTGCGTCCGAGCGCGGAAGGTTTTTTCATTGGAATGGAATCGATGGAATCTCTAGAATGGCGCCTTCGCCGGTTATCACCATTCCGAATTCATGCATCCGATGCTTAATATCGCGGTGAAAGCCGCTCGTCGTGCGGGCAGCATCATCAGCCGCGCCTCGGAAAATCTCGACGTACTGACGATCAAGCACAAGAGTCTCAACGACCTCGTTTCCGAAGTCGACCGCGCAGCGGAGGACGCGATCATCGGCGTCATAAAAAGCGCTTACCCGGAGCACGCGATTCTAGCAGAGGAAAGCGGCGCGTCCGGCACTTCGGAATATGTGTGGATCATTGATCCGCTCGATGGAACCACCAATTTCCTGCACGGATTTCCGCAGTACTGCGTATCGATCGGACTGGTCCATAAAGGCGTCCCCACGCATGGCGTAATCTTTGATCCGACCCGCAATGACCTGTATACCAGCTCGCGTGGGCGCGGCGCGTTTCTTAACGACAAGCGCCTGCGCGTGGCAAAGCGCGACAAGTTGATCGACGGGTTGATCGGAACCGGTTTTCCCTTCCGCATGTTCGATCATCTCGATGCCTACAACGCGATGCTCAGGGACCTGATGACCAAATGCGCGGGCGTGCGGCGGCCGGGCGCAGCCGCGCTGGATCTGGCTGCCGTCGCCGCGGGCCGCTTCGACGGCTTCTGGGAAATCGGCCTGAAACCCTGGGATATGGCTGCCGGCGTCCTCATGGTGACCGAGGCAGGAGGGTTGGTCGGCGATTTCGAAGGCAATGACACGTTCATGGAGCGGGGCCAGATCGTGGCCGCGAGCCCGAAGATTTTCTCCCAGCTTCTGCAGACCATCGAACCGCATTTGACGGCGAAAATGAGACAGCCCGCGTGAAGCGTTGGGTCACCGCAGTGGCTGCGTGGCTGGTTTTCGCCAGCGCAAACGCCGCGGCCCAGGACCAGCCCGTGCGCCTGCGCGGCACCGTGCAAAGTTTTTCAGAGCCGGTGCTCGTCATCAAGGAACGCAGCGGCGAGACGCTGAGCCTGACGTTGCCGGAGGAAACCGGCATCGCTGAGGTTATTCCCACCGATATCACGTCCGTGCAGCCGGGATCGTTCATTGGCACGGCGACGTTGCCGCGCGCGGATGGCACGCTCGAAGCGCTCGAAGTGGTCGTATTCCCGGAAATCGCACGCGGTGTCGGCGAAGGACATTTTGCGTGGGACCTGAAGCCGGGCAGCCACATGACCAATGCAACGGTCGCAGAACTGTCGCGCTCCTCGGGGGGCCGCAAGTTGTTGTTGCGCTATCCGGCCGGCGAGCAGACGGTCATCGTTCCTGATGGCGTGCCCGTGGTCACGATGGCTCCCGGCAATCGCACCCTCATCATCCCCGGTGCACGGGTGTTCATCGTTGCCGACCCCGTCGACAGTCAATTCATTGTCCGGCGGTTGCTGGTCGGACGGGCCGGCACGCAGCCGCCCATGTAATTGCGCGTTGTCCGTTAGTCCGGATGGACCACGGGGCGCCATCAAGACGCAAGCAGGTCAGGCGTTTACTGGATTGTGAGCCTCAAGCGGGCAGCCTAGTCTTGCAGATGCGCGCATGGCGCCTTTTGTGTGTGTTTTGCCCGCTAACGCTCGCTGCCATGGATGGAGCCTTGAATGCCCGCACCTTTGGACGCCGCAACGTACGCGCCGGCCGGTCACCTCATCGGTAATACCCGAATCGGCCACGACGAAGAGGACCGCATTCGCGCCGTGCAGCGCTACGAAGTCGTGGATGCGCAGCTCGACGAGACCTTCGATCGGATCACTGCGCTCACGGCACGCGTGCTGCAGGCGCCCGTAACACTGATTGGCATCGTCGAGGCCGCCCGGGTCTGCCTGATTTCGCGCTATGGTCTCGACCGGCGCGAACTCCCGCGCGTCGACGCCAATTCACCGTCCCTGTTTTTGCACCCCGGCCCCTGGATTGTCCCGGATACGGGCAGTGATCGGCGCACCCGCCTGCATCCATTGGTGAACGGCGAACCCGGTTTGAGTTTCTATGCAGGGGCGCCCTTGATCACGAACGACGGGTACAACCTGGGCGCCCTATGCGTGTTGGATTCGCAGCCCCGCGACCTCTCCCCCGCGGATCTAGCGATCCTGCAGGATCTTGCGGCGCTGGTCATGCATCAACTGGAGTTGCGGCTTGAAGTCCGCTGTGCCCTGAAGATGGACGATGCGCTATTGCAGCGATCACGCTCGGAGAACAGGCGTGCTGAATATCTCTCCAAGCACGATGCACTGACGGGATTGGGAAACCGGCGCAAGCTCGATGAGATTTTCGCCGTCGAGATCAATCGATTGCGCCGCCACGGCGGCAACTTGTGCCTGTCTATTGCCGACCTCGATCACTTCAAGCGGGTCAACGACAATCACGGCCATGCAATCGGCGACGAAGTGCTCGCGCAGTTCGGCGAGCTGCTGTGCCAGCAGATGCGCCCAACCGATACCGCTGCCCGGATAGGCGGGGAGGAATTCGTGGTGCTGATGCCGCATACGAATATCCGGGAAGCGCTGGGCACGGCCGAGCGCCTGCGCAGCGCCATCATCGATAAAAAGCTCGGGCCGCAGAATGATACCGTCACCATCAGCATCGGGGTGGCTGAATGGCGGGAGGGCGAAGATGGAGAGGCCCTGCTGCAACGCGCCGACCGAGCGCTGTACTCAGCCAAGCACGCGGGACGCAACCGGGTCGCGTCGGCCGATGCGGTGGTGGATCGGCGGGACCACAAGCAAAGTAAGGGACCCTGAGCGGCCGCAAGTCCCTAGGGGCGGCAAGCGTGCCGCGTAATGAATGCAGAACGCGGGATGCTCTCCCGCCAACGACTTAGAACGGAGGCGCGGCGCGCCGGTCCTGGGCGTTCCAGACTTCATTGTGCACATCCACATGCACCAGGCCTTTCTGGATCGCATAGCGCACAAGTCCGACCACATCATGAATATTCAACTTTTTCATGATGTGATTACGGTGCGTCTCCGCTGTCTTGAAGCTGATGTTCAGATATTTTGCTGCTTCCTTGGTGGTACTGCCTTCGGCGATAAGCTGCAGGACCTGGCGTTCGCGCGGGGTCAACGGATCTGCCGCGGCGCCGGTTTTTTCCAGATAAGCATCGACCACCGATGCAGCGACGCCCGGGCTCAGGTACACCTCTCCGCGTGAGATTTCACGAATGGCGCGAATCAGGTCATCGGCCGCCTGCGATTTCAGGACATAGCCTTTTGCGCCGACTTTTAGCGCCCGCAGCACGTACCCCTTGTCCGTGTACATGGTCAGGATGATGGTCTTGATCTCGGGTGACAGGCTGTGGATCTCGCGCGCCGTATCCAGCCCGTTCAACAGCGGCATGGATAGATCGAGCACTGCAATTTCAGGGTTGAGCGTGCGCGCGAGCTTGAGGGCCTCGTGGCCGTCGGCAGCCTCGCCCACCACGACGTGGCCGGCCTTTTCCAGAATGCCTCGCAAACCCTGCCGAACAATCTGGTGGTCATCTGCCAAAAGTACCCGCATGTCAGTCTCCGAATTCGCTTCCTGTTTGAACGGCCATTGCGTTCAAAGGTTCTGTGTCAGGGAAGGACCCTCCCGCGGCCGGAACCGCTGATTCGCCTCCACCCCGGCCCCTGCGACTCCAGTTGCCGTTTCGTTCAAAATCGTCGCCAATGCCCAAGCAGATGATACGACGCCTATGTTGCATGCAGCCGTACCGGATGCCCGCCAATTGGCGTATGGGTCAGGCATCCGCCGATTCGCTTGCCGATCCGGCTCACAATTAGATGGATACCCTGATAAGGTACAAATATTCCCTGATGTGCTGTCCATTGTACGCCTTGCGTCGCTTGATGCGATCTGCCGATCGGCACTGGGTTAGAACGCCCCCGGTATCCACTACAGGGGTTTGCGGCCGCTGATGACGCGCAGCAGGATTACGATGACAGCGATCACCAGCAGGACGTGAATGAAGCCGCCCAGGGTGTAAGAACTGACGAGGCCCAGAAGCCACAATACGAGCAGGACGACGGCGATGGTATAAAGCATGGCATTCCTTTTGTGCTGCGAACCTGGATATCAGGTCCGCTGGTGACAATCATGGTGAATAAGGGGGTCAGGCTCTGTGCGTTCGCGTACACACTCCCTGATCCGAATAACTCAGTGGCCTGTCGGCGCGTCAAAGGGCGCATGCCAGAGCAAAGAAAAAGGACCCGAAACCGGGTCCTTTTTCGTTTGGTGAGAATGCGAGCCCGCAGCTGACTTCTGCAAACTCTCACTCAGACAGCATTACCTGACTTACTCGGGCCGCGTCAACGTCACACTATCGAGGCTCACGGTGGCTGCAGCATAAATTCTGCCGTTCATCGTCGCCCCGGCACCCAACGTGACAGTATTTCCCGTAATGATGATCCCACTGAACTCGGCACCGGCGCCAATTGTCGTGCCGTCCTGCACCTGCCAGTACACGTTCTTGGGAAGCACGCCGCCGTTGAGGACAACTTTCGTTCCGGCCGTCTGGGCAAGCGTGTTATTCACCTGGAAGATGAACACATCGGTTGCCGTGCCGGTAAGAATCAAATCGCCGGCAGCAATCGTCACGGCACCATTGTATTGGTGCACGCCGGGGCCGATTGTTGCACCGCCCAGATCCGTTGCCGCATTAGTGCTGTCGTCAGCTGGGCGTCCGGCAGCATCGCCATAAGCGGCGAACGAGTCGGCCACCGCCTGGGTCAGGTTTGCCGGCGTTGGATCCGCATAGTCCGAGGCGTACATCTTGCCGTTGACTTGTGACGACGTCGCGAAGGTGTTCGTCGCGGGATCCATCGTTTCCGCAAATCCCGTAGTCGTGAGGCTGTCTCCGGGGCTCGTGCCGATATCGCCCACGATGGCAGAGGTCCCGGTATTGGTGGTACCGGACTGGCCCAGAATTACGTAGGTGCCCGCCGTGGCAAGATCCACGCAACCGGCCGAGACAGTCGGGTCGCACACCGCGCCCGCCGCATCTACCGGCGTACCGCCACCGCCGCCACCACCACCACCACCACCGCCGCCATTATCGTCGTCACCGCCGCCGCAGCCGGCTACCATTGCGGTCAGCAAGAAGGCACCTGACCACACCAATCGCTTGGAAAAAATCTCGAATCTGTTCATTTGCTTTCCTTCCTCGTTGTCCGCATCGCTCTTGGCAATTGCCGCTGAATCATCCAGCGCTGCCCCGTTGTTTAATGAGAAAACCAAACAAGAGCCGGTTCTTGGATTTGGTGGCGTCATTGTTTGCCGCCGTCCGCGATCCGACTTGGATGCAGAATAGTCGCGCGACATTTATGGAGAAATTACGCAGTTGGTCCAATCGGACTATCGGAGGTCAACGCCGCTCGGGCGTGAGCAAGCACCGGGCGCGATCGCGGTAAGTTGTGTGCACCAGCGCACACTTCTTCCACCACAAATGGAACAGGACGTTGACATGCACCTGCGGGCGGGCCGCGGTGCTAGTCAAGTCGACGCAGCGGGATCCTTGTCGGCAATCCACATGCGCATCAGGGACAGCAGCATTTCCATGTTGATCGGCTTGGAGATATAGTCAGTCGCACCCGCTTCGATGCATTTCTCCCGGTCGCCCGTCATCGCCTTGGCCGTCACGCCGATGATGGGAATGGCGCTGAGCGATTCAATTTGCCTGATGGCGCTGATGGTCTGGTAACCATCCTGTTCGGGCATCATGATATCCATGAGCACGACATCGATATCCGGATTAGCTTGCAGCAGTTCTATTCCTGCGCGGCCGCTTTCGGCGTTCAACACGAACATGCCCTGCTGTTCGAGGGCGCCGGTCAGCGCGAATATGTTGCGTATATCATCATCCACCACCAGAACTTTCCGGCCTGACAGCGCCGGGACCGTCTGGCGCATGCTCGCAACCGGGCGGCGGTGTCCGGGCGGCATTTGCTGAATGGCCCGCTGCAGGCAGTGTGCCGTTTCGTGCAGAACGGCATCGGCGGACGGTACGCGCTTGAGCCACAGGATTTCGGCGAGTTCGCGAAGCCCTGCCCCTGCCGCCGACGCTACGCCTTCGGAGGTGCTTTGCATGACCAGGAATATCTGCTTGAGCGAATCCAACTGCACGACGTCGCGCACGAAGCCCGTCAGATCCGTCAGGTTCTGGCCGATGATCGTGCAATCGACGCCGGTTTTGTTCAGCGTTTTGAGCGCCTGACTTGCGGTCCCCACGCCGATGGCATGTCCAGTGTCCGACGCGATGGCGTCTATGATTCTCTTGCGCTCGACTTTCCCGGGGGCGGCAACCAGAACATTAGCCGGCCGGCGCAGTTCGCCATGCACCAGGCGCATCGCCTCGCGCAAGGTCTCCTTGCGGGTGGACGTCGCCACGATTCCGAGGGCGCTCATGCAAGAATAGGTCTGCTGCCGGTGATCGATTGAGATCATGTTGACCGGTATATGACGCGTATCCGGATCGTGCCGAAGAAGGTTATGGATTGCCCAGCCGCTCATATTGCGTTGACTGATCTCCACGTTCACGACATTTGGCATATATTCGTTCGCCAGGGCGAGGGCGGTATGGGCATTGGCGGCCCGCACCCCCTTGAAGCCGAGTTCCCGTACCTGGCGCAGCAGCCTTGTCGCAAACGGCTCGGTCTCCATGACAATGAGCACAACGCGGTCGCCGGGGCGGATACTGCCTCGATCGTCTTGCTCATCCGACGGGTCCGGCGGAATCTCCGCAGCAGGCGGCTGCCGTGCCGGTATGTCATCACTCGGATGCGGCGCATCGTCGCGCGCGTAAGTCATCTCTTCGACAGCATCCGCGTCGCCGCTTTGCGACTGGTAGGTCACGGGCAGGTAAAGCGTAAATACACTGCCCGTTCCGGGTTCGCTCTGCAGCCGGATTTCGCCGCCCAGCAGCCGCGCCAGTTCGGAACTGATCGATAAACCCAGGCCCGTGCCTTCGAACTGCCGGCTCGTCGTGCCATCGGCTTGCCGAAACGCCTCGAAAATGATCCGCTGCTTGTCTGCAGCCACGCCGATCCCGGTATCGATTACGGAAAACGCAACGACCTCCTGCGCGGCATCCAGGGTTGGGTGTCCAGGCGTCCATCCGCCAGTGGCAGTTTCGACCTTCAACGAGACGCTGCCTTTCAAGGTGAACTTGAAGGCATTGGCCAGCAAATTCTGCAGAATCTGCCGCAGCCTCTTCATGTCGGTCCATAAGTTCGATGGAAGCGCGCCATCCACCGCTATGTCGAATGCGAGCCCTCTGTCATGGGCGACCTGGCGAAACGCGCGTTCGATTTGATCATGCAAATCGGCAAGACTTTCCTCGGCAATGTTGAGGGTGACGGTGCCGGATTCGATCTTGGACAGGTCCAGGATGTCGTTGATCAATGCCAGCAGATCGTTGCCCGAGATGCAGATCGTCTGGGCATACTCCACCTGTTTGGGCGTAAGATTTCCGCCAGTGTTCTCGGACAGCAGTTGCGCGAGGATCAGCAGGCTGTTCAGCGGGGTGCGCAGCTCGTGGGACATATTGGCAAGGAACTCGGACTTGTAGCGCGAGCTCAGCAGCAACTGTTCGGCTTTTTGTTCGAGTGCCAGCCGCGCGGCTTCTGTTTGCGCGCTATGCCGCTCAAGCTCCTGCATCTGCACCGATGACTCCAGCGCCTGTTGCCGCAATTTCGCGTTGGTGCGTTGCAAGTCTTCCTGCACGACCGCGGGTTGAGCTTCCGGGGCCCTTGCAGCGCGTTCGGCAACGCGCGCCGCGTTCATTTCGGCAATTTCATTGAACAGCGCGGCAACCTTGCCGCCCGCCCCATCGGCTTCGGCCGACATGCGGTAGCCAAAATCGCCCCGTCTGAGTGCTTGCAACGCTCTCAGTATTTCCGCATGCGCGGGGCTTATGCGTTGTTGCAACTGCAGGTCAGTCAAAGGGTGTCTTCCGGCGTCAGTCGATGTTTACCCCCTACTTCGTACGGCGGGGTCAGTGATGGCGGGGACCGGATTCCTGCACGAGATCCTTGAGCACCGCCATCACTTCTTCTATTTCGCTGGATTTGTCGAAGAAATAATCCGCGCCATAGCTCAAGCAGCGCTCGCGGTTTTCCGGTGTAGGAAAGTTGGTCAGCATGATGATCTTTGGCGGCTGCGGAATATTCCTGACATCTTCGATAAGGTCGAGCCCGCTACGTTTGGGCATGCGCAAGTCCAGGATCGCTACGTCAGGTTCCAGTTCTCGGACCAGACTGGCCGCCTCATAGGCGTTGTCGGCCTGGGCGACGATCTCAACGCCATCGACCTCCGCAAGCAACTCTGCGAGACGCACGCGGATGATTGCCGAATCATCGACGATCAGGACGCGCATAAGCGTCTGGCAGCGGCCAGCCGAAGCAATCGATCCAGATGTGTGGTGCCATGCATCATGAAAAATCCATCTCTCAAATCCCTTTGTTCAGGGACCCACCCGGTGACCAATGGTTCGGCGTAGTGAATGATTCTGATGGCGCCCGTCTGTGCATGCGCCCGGCCGCAACCGCGTGGCAGCCGCAGAGCATTTCTCACGCAACCAGCTCCAGGCCCCTATCGCAACCCCGGCAATGACAAGGCGAGCCGCCGCTGTCCGGCGGCCGCCCGTTAACACACCCCTGTTTTAGGATTGATGAACGCTGTACTG
This sequence comes from uncultured beta proteobacterium, assembly GCA_963846655.1. Lineage (GTDB taxonomy): Bacteria > Pseudomonadota > Gammaproteobacteria > Burkholderiales > JACQAP01 > JACQAP01. The sequence goes on from CAWJWT010000001.1 coordinate 107,892, forward strand.
CGGAGTGGTAAAACTGCTACAACGCCGGGTGCAGCGCAATGGACCGAACGGCTTACTTGCGCACGCAGCGCTCCGTCACGGCAGGGCTATTCGACCAGACCATGCTTGATGGCATAGCGTACGAGGTCCGAATTGGTTTCAACCTTGAGCTTCTTGAGGATTCGAATCCGGTAAGTACTGACGGTGTTCGGGCTCAGAGTGAGTTCTTCGGCGATGTTGGAGATGGATTTTCCGGACGCGATCATCCACATGACGCGATATTCGCGGTCGGACAATGCCTCATGCGGCAGGCCCTCCGCGCCCTCCTCGAGTTCCAGCGCGAGCTTTTCCGCCAGAGCGGGACTTACATACTTCTTGCCGCCCACCGCTTTGCGGATGGCGCCGGTGAGGTCCTCCGAAGCGCACTCCTTGTTCATGTAGCCCGCCGCGCCGGCACGCAGCGCCGAAATCGCAATTGCATCTTCCGGATGCATGCTCAATATCAACACCGGGCGCTCGGGATGGGCGTGCTTGATTTCCTTGAGCACCTGCAGACCATTTCCGCCTGGCATGGAGTAGTCGAGTATCAGCACATCCCATGCGACATTGCGCACGATTTCCAGGGTTTCGGTGAAGTTCCTGGCCTCTCCGACCACTGTCATATCGGGTTCGGCGGCCAATATCTGCTTCAGGCCCTGCCGCACCACGGTATGGTCGTCGGCGATAATGATGTTCATCGGGTAGCCGCCATTGTCGCGTCACAAATCGGGAAACGGGCCATCCTTGGCTCGCTAGGCTTCATGCTGCTTCTGCATGGGCACGCTAAGACGAACTGATGTGCCCTTGTGCGCGATCCCGTCTATCTCGACGCTGCCCCCGAGTATCATCGTGCGCTCCCGGATGCCCAGCAAGCCAAGCGATTTCGGATTCTGGATGTCGGCCGGGGCGATGCCCTGGCCGTTGTCCGCGATCTGCAATACAAGACGCCCTTCGTCAAAGTGCAATTTTATTTCGACTCGCGTGGCTTTGGCATGCCGCATCACGTTGGTCATGACTTCCTGGAAAATGCGGAATACCGCAGTGGAGCGCTCCGGGGCCATCGCACATTCATCGCCCGACACCTCCACCTTGCATCGGATGCCGGTGCGCGCCTGGAATTCCCGCGCCTGCCATTTCAGCGTGCCAAGCAGGCCGACGTCGTCCAGCACCTGGGGTCTCAAGTCCGAGGAGATCTTTCTTACCGATTGTATGGTCGTATCGATCAACTGAAACATCGCCTTGACCTTCTCTCCCGCCTCGTTCGGTTGCCCGGGCAATCTTTTCTCCAGCCATGACAGATCCATGCGCAATCCGGTCAGCGCCTGTCCAAGCTCGTCATGGATCTCCCGGGCAATATTCGTTCTTTCCTCCTCGCGCACCGATTGGATGTGCGCGGCAAATTCCCGCAGCCTTGCTTCTGATTTCAGCAAATCGTCCTCGATGCTCTTGCGTTCGAGTATCTCGCGGCTCAGTTCTGCGTTGTATCTGTACAAATCCACAAACACAGAAATTTTGGACCGCAGGATCTCCGGAACCAGCGGTTTGAGCAGATAGTCGACGCCCCCCACTTCGTAGCCCCGAAAACTCGATACGGTATCGTCATAGGTATCCGTCAGAAACAACACCGGCGTGTGGCGCGAACGCTCGCACCCTCTAATGGCGCGGGCGGTTGCGAAGCCGTCCATGCTGCGCAGTCGAACATTCAGCAGAATAACCGCAAACTCGACCTCTGAGACGTAGCCCAGGATCTCCTGCTCGGTCTGCGCGGTGGCGATATCGACATCGAGCTTCGCGAGAATGTTGCGGCAAGACTCAAGGGTCTGAGCGTCCTCCGCGATCAGAATTTTAGGTTTGTGCATGCAAACAATGGGCGGCGGCCAGTCGGGCAACGAACTCGCCTGGCGCTACGGCATCCTCGCCGGTCAGATCACACCCCCAGGCGTTCATACGACTTGCACGATTCGCGGCATCCAACTGCTCCTCACTCATAACAAGCAACCTGGATGCTCGGCAGCCAAGCGCGCCGCGACAGTGCCGTGAAAGCGCCCCGTCTGGGCCATAACTTCTCATCCTAACAGCCTCTGTAGCAGAGCTTAACGGGAGTGCCCCGACTTCCTCAGAACCTGCACGTTCTGTGTATGGCCCTTAGTTGAATTAGCGCAGTTCCCTGATGCGGGTCAGTGAAACTACCCATCTGCGGCTATTCATTAACTAATTGTTTTTTCGGATATTGAACGGCGTATACGTGCATACAACCGAGAAGCGTCGGCCATTGACGACAACTATTCTCTCGACGAAACAAGTACCTCAGTCTATTATTGTACAAACTGTCGCTGACACACTACATGTATGTAGCTGTATTCCTACACGATGTAAGTTAATCTGTTGTTTATAAATATTTTTTACACGCTGGAATACTTATTGCCCTTAGTCGACGCGCCACACTCCCATCGTCCCTCGGAAGGCCGTCATGACAGGATCAAGCGCTGTACAAGAACATCACGCGAACGTTAACGGCCGGGAAATGAGTGTGAGGAAGCCGGGCGAAATCGGCCGCCCGGTCCACACCGTTCGCATCGTGGCCACCGTCGCGTTTACGACTCTCCTGTCATTGATTTCGGCTTGCGGCAGCGGCGGAGGGGGCGATGCGAACAGTGGCGGCGCAGTGCGCTACGGCGGAGGGGCAGGCTCGGCCACGGGTTCCAGCAAATTCATTCCGACGTTTCTGGTGTATTACGGGGGCGGCCCGACGCTCACCTCGGCCGACATACCGAAACTGGCGAAGTACGATCTGCTCGATGTCGATCGTTTCCGCTACAACAATGTGGGCTCCAACACCTGGGCGGCTATCAAGGCCATCAACCCGAACGTGCAGATCTACCTGTACCAGATGGGCCCGGAATCACCCAGCCATCTTGATAACTACCAGCAGATGTTCCTCAACGGAATCGGCCGGCATGACGTCGCCCGCGGCCACCCCATGGGCAGCATCAACGGCAACAACTCCGGCCTGTATCAGAAAGATGCCGCCGGCAATCGCATTTACAGCCAGGGGTATTCGAACCCCGGCGCCAACCAGTACTGGTACCTGATGGATTTCGGCTCCGCCGCCTATCAGTCGTACTGGATTAGTGCAACCAAGGCAGACATTGCCGATCAACCCTGGGCCGCCGACGGCATATTCGTCGATAACTGCGTGAACTCCGCTGCAGCCGGGGGCTATAACGCGACATCGGCGTGGTACTCGACCAATGCCGCGTGGTCCACCGCCATGAATTCCTTCTCCTCCGCAATTACCGCGGGCATGCGCGCCCACGGGCAAAAGATCTGGTGTAACAAGGGCGATACCCGTTCGGCGGAAGGCAACGCTTCCTGGCGCGAGCTGGACAACAGCGCCAACAGCCCCGACATCTTGCTCGAGGAAGGCGCTTTCGCCGTGGAATGGGGCGCCGACACGCAGTTCTATCCCGAGGCAGACTGGAAGCGCCAGGTCGACAACATGGGCGCCATCAAGAAAGCGAAGATCGCCCTGATGAGCCATACCAAGCTCTCCGAGGGTCAATCGGGCACGGACAACTGGGGCAGGCCCGTCACCTTCTGGCAGACCCTTTCCTATGCGCTGGGCTCTTTCCTGCTGGGCAAGAACGACACCCTGGGCAACAGCTACTTCATGTTCAACGGCGGCAGTGGCTACAACAAGATCTGGTGGTTCGATGAATACGACAAGCTCGACATGGGCAAAGCCCTCGGGCCTTACACCGTCCAGACCATCGGCGGGGTGAACATCTATTCCAGGGAGTTCGAAAAAGGCTACGTCTACGTCAATCCGACCAACAGCCCTGTCTCCTCGATCTCGCTGCCCCAGGCTTCGCGCCAGATCACGCACGACAACCTGAACTCGGCCCTGAGCTCGCTGCCCAGCGTGAGCACCATCTCGCTCAACGCCCACAACGCCGCCTTCCTCATGAAGACCTCGGCGACACTTTCGGCCAACAAGGTCGCGCCCGATTTACGCACCCTGCTTGCTGCCGCCCGCGCCCCGGCGGCACGGCGCACGTCCGCCTTTAGCAAGGATGCAGGCACCACCCCGCTTCTTTCATGTGGCGCCCTACTGGCTGCGGCGCCCCGGATACCACCCGCGCAACTGGCAACTCTCAGCGTGGCCAATCCTTGCGCTTAAAACCGTAACAAATCAGCTATTTGAATCACCGCAGCCGATTCAAGGCGGGGTCGTCCAGCATGCTCGGGCGCCCCGCTTTCTTCGTATGCGGATCGGTTACTTCACCTATGTCGCCTAAGCACTCTGTCGTTTGTCATAACTTGCTGTAATACATAATTATTCCGGATATCGATCGATGCCATTTTGCGGGATTGTCGTGCGAGTGCGACATATTTTTGCGAATGCAAACAACGATATCGAGCGAACCCTGCATGATCCGTCGTCGCACCCCTACATTCTTGTAGTGCAAATACTACAGTCATTTATCCAAGCTGCTGTAATGAAATAATAAATAGTAGCTGGCACCCAACTTGCGAACAGTTGCCGCAACGCAATATTTTTCGCAATCTGGAGGATAAAATGATGACGACTCAAATCCATGCCCTGCTCAAGGCTACGCTTGATTTTCGAAGTGCCAACCCAGGCAGTCAGTCAAATGCGGTAGGCGCCGCGGGCGCTACTGTCCTCGCCCGCATTGCGGCCCGTGCGAAAGCCGGAGCCCTTGCCCTGATTCTTGCAACAGTTCTGCCTGGCGCCGCCCTGGCAGCCACCGGCTCGACCAAATTCATTCCGACGTTTCTGGTGTATTACGGGGGCGGCCCGACGCTCACCTCGGCCGACATACCGAAACTGGCGAAGTACGATCTGCTCGATGTCGATCGTTTCCGCTACAACAATGTGGGCTCCAACACCTGGGCGGCTATCAAGGCCATCAACCCGAACGTGCAGATCTACCTGTACCAGATGGGCCCGGAATCACCCAGCCATCTTGATAACTACCAGCAGATGTTCCTCAACGGAATCGGCCGGCATGACGTCGCCCGCGGCCACCCCATGGGCAGCATCAACGGCAACAACTCCGGCCTGTATCAGAAAGATGCCGCCGGCAATCGCATTTACAGCCAGGGGTATTCGAACCCCGGCGCCAACCAGTACTGGTACCTGATGGATTTCGGCTCCGCCGCCTATCAGTCGTACTGGATTAGTGCAACCAAGGCAGACATTGCCGATCAACCCTGGGCCGCCGACGGCATATTCGTCGATAACTGCGTGAACTCCGCTGCAGCCGGGGGCTATAACGCGACATCGGCGTGGTACTCGACCAATGCCGCGTGGTCCACCGCCATGAATTCCTTCTCCTCCGCAATTACCGCGGGCATGCGCGCCCACGGGCAAAAGATCTGGTGTAACAAGGGCGATACCCGTTCGGCGGAAGGCAACGCTTCCTGGCGCGAGCTGGACAACAGCGCCAACAGCCCCGACATCTTGCTCGAGGAAGGCGCTTTCGCCGTGGAATGGGGCGCCGACACGCAGTTCTATCCCGAGGCAGACTGGAAGCGCCAGGTCGACAACATGGGCGCCATCAAGAAAGCGAAGATCGCCCTGATGAGCCACACCAAGCTCTCCGAGGGTCAATCGGGCACGGACAACTGGGGCAGGCCCGTCACCTTCTGGCAGACCCTTTCCTATGCGCTGGGCTCTTTCCTGCTGGGCAAGAACGACACCCTGGGCAACAGCTACTTCATGTTCAACGGCGGCAGTGGCTACAACAAGATCTGGTGGTTCGATGAATACGACAAGCTCGACATGGGCAAAGCCCTCGGGCCTTACACCGTCCAGACCATCGGCGGGGTGAACATCTATTCCAGGGAGTTCGAAAAAGGCTACGTCTACGTCAATCCGACCAACAGCCCTGTCTCCTCGATCTCGCTGCCCCAGGCTTCGCGCCAGATCACGCACGACAACCTGAACTCGGCCCTGAGCTCGCTGCCCAGCGTGAGCACCATCTCGCTCAACGCCCACAACGCCGCCTTCCTCATGAAGACCTCGGCGACCTCGGCAGGCACCACGCCGCCGGTGACTACCACGCCGCCGGTGACTACCACGCCGCCGGTCAGCACGACGCCGCCGCTACCCGCTGGCGATACGACTGCTCCGAGCGTACCGGCCGGCCTGACTGCGACCGCAGTCTCGGCAACCCAGAACAACCTGAACTGGCAACCCGCCACGGACAACGTCGGAGTCAAGGGCTACTACGTCTATCTCGACGATATCGCCCTGACGACCACCACCGGCACGTCATTCCAGCACACCGGCCTCAAAGCCGGGGTGACCTATAACTATCGCGTCAGCGCATTCGATGCGGTGCCCAACCACTCGGCCTGGACTGCCACGCCGGTTTCGGTAAAGGCGGCTGCAGCTGCCGATACGACCGCGCCCAGCATTCCGGGCGGACTGACTGCCACTGCCGCCTCCGAGACACAGATCAATTTGTCGTGGACGGCAGCCACCGACAACGTCGGCGTGGCGGGGTACCGCGTGTACCGCGCGGGAACGCTAATCGCAACCCTGGGGGCTGTCACCAGCTACCAGAACACCGGTCTGGGTGGCGCAACCAGCTACGCCTTTACCGTGCAAGCCCTGGATGCAGCCGGCAACGCGTCCGGCCAAAGCGCGGCAGTCAGCGCGACCACCAAATCCGCGGCTGACACCACCAAGCCCAGCGTTCCGGCAGGCCTCACGGCCGCCGTGTCCGGCACCCAGGTCACGCTGACCTGGCAAACCGCCACGGACAATGTCGGCGTGAAGGGTTATTACGTCTATCTGAATGACGTGGCGCTTACGACCACCACCGGCACGTCACACACGATTACCGGCCTCACGCCGGGGGTCACGTACAACTACCGCGTCAGCGCGTTCGATGCGGTGCCCAACCATTCGGATTGGACGCCCACACCGGTCTCGGTGAAATCGGCACCTACGGCCGACACGACTGCGCCCAGCATTCCGGGCGGACTGACTGCCACTGCCGCCTCCGCCACACAGATCAATCTGTCGTGGACGGCAGCCACCGACAACGTCGGCGTGGCGGGGTACCGCGTGTACCGCGCGGGAACGCTAATCGCAACCCTGGGGGCTGTCACCAGCTACCAGAACACCGGTCTGGGTGGCGCAACCAGCTACGCCTATACCGTGCAAGCCCTGGATGCAGCCGGCAACGCGTCCGGCCAAAGCGCGGCAGTCAGCGCGACCACCAAATCCGCGGCGGACACCACCAAGCCCAGCGTTCCGGCAGGCCTCACGGCCGCCGTGTCCGGCACCCAGGTCACGCTGACCTGGCAAACCGCCACGGACAATGTCGGCGTGAAGGGGTATTACGTCTATCTGAATGACGTGGCGCTCACCACCACCACCGGCACGTCACACACGATTACCGGCCTCACGCCGGGGGTCACGTACAACTACCGCGTCAGCGCGTTCGATGCGGTGCCCAACCATGGTGACTGGACCTCGACCCCGGTCTCGGTGAAAGCTGCCGCCGCTACCACCACCCCGCCCAGCAGTGGCACGACGCCCCCGCAAACCGGGGCGGACACCACCAAGCCCAGCGTTCCGGCAGGCCTCACGGCCGCCGTGTCCGGCACCCAGGTCACGCTGACCTGGCAAACCGCCACGGACAATGTCGGCGTGAAGGGGTATTACGTCTATCTGAATGACGTGGCGCTCACCACCACCACCGGCACGTCACACACGATTACCGGCCTCACGCCGGGGGTCACGTACAACTACCGCGTCAGCGCGTTCGATGCGGTGCCCAACCATGGTGACTGGACCTCGACCCCGGTCTCGGTGAAAGCTGCCGCCGCTACCACCACCCCGCCCAGCAGTGGCACGACGCCCCCGCAAACCGGGGCGGACACCACCAAGCCCAGCGTTCCGGCAGGCCTCACGGCCGCCGTGTCCGGCACCCAGGTCACGCTGACCTGGCAAACCGCCACGGACAATGTCGGCGTGAAGGGGTATTACGTCTATCTGAATGACGTGGCGCTCACCACCACCACCGGCACGTCGCACACGATTACCGGCCTCACGCCGGGGGTCACGTACAACTACCGCGTCAGCGCGTTCGATGCGGTGCCCAACCATGGTGACTGGACCCCGTCCCCGGTCGCCGTCACAGCCGGCAAGTAACCGCAACAATTCCAGCAACCTCGCAGGGAAAGTGCAGGAAAACCCTGCGAGGCCTGGCGCGAAAATCGATCGTGAGGAAAACAGCGTTTTCCTCACGATTCGCGTTTCCAGGATCTAATCTCCTCGCAACGCCAATCGCGGCCACGGCGCGGCGCGCCGTCCGTCCAAACAGGCGCTATCCATAGCTTTTTCGCACTGTAGTCTCAACGGGCTACACGAACTTTACATCCCGGAACGCGTCCCATCTTGCGTGGACGCTATCGTCACTGCTGCAGAGGACTAGGAACGTCGATCCAGTCAGTGCCGCACGAATAAGTGGTTTAACCGATACGCAGGATGTTTGACGCGTCGGGGCGGCCGGCGTCTGGCGAAGTTCGTTCTGCCTTGTTCTCGTCTCGCGGCAACGCCATGTGACGCAGATGTACTTCCTACTTCCGGCTGCGGGGTTGCTGAACCACTGGCTGCCATGTTGCTGTTGGCGCAGCAACGCCGCCCATGAATTTGCAAAGGAAGCAGGTGCGAACCATGAAAATCGTTCATCACACACTGCCGTGGAGGCTAATTTGCCATTCTTGAACCTCCCCCGTTGTCCCGCGCAGCGGGCATGGGGCTTTACATTGCTCGAGTTGCTGGTCGTCATGGTGATCATTGGCCTGCTGGCAGGCTATGTCGGTCCGCGTTATTTCGCGCAGGTTGGAAAATCCCAAACCAAGACGGCGCGGGCGCAGATCGATGCGTACGAGAAAGCACTGGAACAGTACCGGATGGACGTTGGCCGCTATCCGCCGAACGAGCAGGGTCTCGACGCGCTGTTCGATCGCCCGCAAAGCGAAACGAAGTGGCAGGGTCCCTACCTGAAGAAAAAACCGCCGGCCGATCCCTGGGGCAACAAGTACGTCTACAAGTCGCCCGGCGAGCACGGCGACTTCGATCTGCTGTCCTACGGGCGCGACGGCAAGCCTGGGGGCACCGCGGAGGACGAGGACATCACCAACTGGTAACCGGACGAGAACATGCTTTCGAACCCAGGCAATCAGGCGCTATTCCAGGCAGCGGCACCCTCGCATTCGTGGCGGTGGATCGGGTGGCTTATGCGGGACCGCGCGTTCTCAGTCCGCGGCAGGCGCGCATGAAATTTTTCGTCAAGGCGCTCAGCGAATCCGGTGGCGTCGTTTCGCTCGACCTCGATGCCGCCGACGAAGCCGATGCCACGCGTCAGGCACGCGCAAGGGGCTGCAATGTTCTTTCCTTGCGCGCCGCCAGTGGCTGGCCACTGCGCTCTTTGCGCGTCGCCCAGCGCTTTCCCCTCGGCCTGTTCAACCAGGAGTTGCTGGCCTTGCTCGGTGCCGGCCTGACCCTGGTCGAATCCATCGAGGCGCTGGCTGAAAAAGAAGGCAATACCGTGACCGGGACCACGCTCGCGCGCCTGAGCGAGCAACTCAGGCAGGGACGCACGCTTTCGCAAGCCATGCACGAGCAGCCGCAGGCCTTTCCTGCTCTTTACGTATCCACCGTTCGCGCCACCGAGCGAACCGGCGATCTGAACGATGCGCTCAAGCGCTATGCGGCCTACGACGTGCAGCTCGACCTGGTACGCAAGAAAGTCATCAGCGCGTCGATCTATCCCGTGTTGCTCATCGCGGCCGGCACGCTGGTGCTGATTTTTCTGCTGGCTTATGTAGTGCCCCGATTCAGCATGGTGTACGAAGACGTGAAGGGCAATCTGCCACTGGTGTCGCGCCTTCTGCTGGATCTTGGCAACTTTCTCGGCGCCCATGGGGCGGTTGTCGCGCTGGCCGCCGCGGGCCTGATCGCCCTGCTGGGCCGAGTCCTATTCACGCCCGCCGCGCGTCGCTGGATTGGCGCCACCATGTGGAAAATTCCCGCGGTGGGCAGCCGCATGCGCCTTTATCAGCTGGCGCGCTTCTATCGCACCCTGGGCATGCTGCTGCGCGGCGGTACTGCGGTGGTCCCCGCGCTCGACATGGCAGCGGGGCTGCTCGCCCCGGCGCTTCGCGCGAGCGCCGAGCGCGCCCGCGAAGCCATCCGCGAAGGGCAGTCGATCTCGGAGGCCATGCAAGCGCACGGCCTGACCACACCTGTTGCGCTGCGCATGTTGCGCGTGGGCGAGCGCAGCGGCCGCATGGACGAGATGATGGATCGCATCGCCGCATTTCTGGATGATGAAATCGCGCGCTGGGTGGATTGGTTCACGCGCCTGTTCGAACCGCTGCTGATGGCGGCTATCGGGCTTGTGATCGGCGTGGTCGTCGTTCTGATGTATATGCCGGTGTTCGAACTGGCGGGCAGTATCGAATGAGCGCCGTCATCGACACCGCCTTGCCCGATCGCCGGCAGGTAACGGTCGAGCAGATCGACGACGCCCGCAAGCTCGCGCGCACGACCAGGCGAAGCATCGTGCAATTGCTCGATGAACAACTGGAACTTCCACCCGCCGAGTTCACTGCTGCGCTTGCGCACACCTTGCAGATGCCCGCGCTGACGAACCGGCGCCTGCACACGCTCGCATCTGCATTCGACATTTTGCCCTTCGCCGAAGCCAACGCTCGCGAGTGCGCCCTGCTGCGCGACGAACACGGCCAGCTGCTGCTGGCCATCGGGGACCCGTTCGCGCTGGAGTTACAGGCCTGGGCGGCCGAGCGCATCCACGCGCCCTTCACGCTCGGTCTGGCCCACCGCGACGACATCGCGGCGTACCTGTCGCATGTGGAGGAAGACATGCGCGCCATGGACGGCGTGATCTCGGCGCCGGCGCCGAGCGTTGACAACACACATGAAGTCGAGGACTTGTCGCTGCGGGCCATCAGTGAGCACACCAGCCCCGTCGTGCGGCTGGTCAATTCGACCCTTTACGACGCATTGAAGGCCGGCGCCAGTGACATCCATCTCGAATCTACCGGAAGCGGCCTGGCGATTCGCTGCCGCATCGATGGGGTGCTCAATCCGGTGGGAGCCGTGCAAGGCAACGAGATGGGCGAGCAGATCATCTCGCGGGTCAAGGTCATGGCCGAGCTCGACATCGCCGAACGGCGCATTCCACAGGACGGCCGCTTCAAGGTCACCGTCAAGGGACGCGATGTGGATTTTCGGGTTTCCATCATGCCCAGTATTTTCGGCGAGGATGCGGTGCTGCGCATTCTGGACAAGAAAATCCTGGCCGATGAACTCCGCGGCCTGCGTGTCGATGCGCTGGGCTTCGACGCACCTACGGTGGCCTGGATGCGCAAGCTCGCGCACGAACCCTACGGCATGCTGCTGGTGACCGGCCCCACCGGCAGCGGCAAGACCACGTCGCTGTATGCGCTGCTGTCCGAGATCCACAGTGGCCACGAGAAGATCATCACCATCGAAGATCCGGTCGAGTACCAGCTTCCCGGGATACTGCAGATACCGGTGAACGAGAAGAAGGGACTGAGCTTCGCGCGCGGCCTGCGCTCCATCCTGCGCCACGACCCCGACAAGATCATGGTCGGTGAGATCCGCGATCCGGAAACGGCGCAGATCGCGATTCAATCCGCACTAACCGGCCACCTGGTGTTCACCACGGTGCACGCGAACAACGTGTTCGACGTGATCGGCCGCTTTCTGCACATGGGCGTGGACCCCTACAGCTTTGTCAGCGCCTTGAACGGCGTCGCGGCGCAGCGGCTGATCCGGATCAACTGCCCGCAATGCTCAACCGACATGCACCCGGCACCCGAACTGCTCGCGGCATCGGGTCTCGATCCCGCGCAAGCGGCCGACTGGCGGTTTCGCGCCGGACGCGGTTGCGGACAATGCCGGGGCACCGGTTATCAGGGCCGCAAGGCGATTGCCGAAACGCTCACGCTCAACGACGAAATGCGCGAACTGATCAGTACGCGTCAACCCGTGCGCGCGGTCAAGCAAGCCGCGCGCAATCTGGGCACACGCAGCCTGCGCGAAGCGGGACTCGAACTGCTCAGGCAGGGAGAAACGACTCTGGAGGAGGTCAATCGTGTCACGTTTGTCGCGTGAGCGCGTTCAGATCGCCCTTTCGCCGCAACAGGTGGCGATGGTCAAATACGCTTCCAACTGGAAGGGCAAGCAGATAACGCTGCGGCGCTGCCTGCCGTGCGCGCACACCGGGCAGCAGCCCAATTGGGCGGCGGCGCTCACCTCGCTGCGCGAAGTGCTGGGCCCCCCGGCACCCGCCAGAGTGCCTGTGACCGTGATCCTGTCCAATCATTTCGTGCGTTATTTGGTGCTGCAGTGGAGCGCGGAGCTCGTCACCCGCGCCGAGGAAGCCGAGTACGCGCGCGCGCGATTCATGCAGGTGTTCGGCGAGAACGCGCGGCAATGGACGATCCGCGCCAGCGATGGGCCCAGGGGTCTGCAGCGCCTTGCCGCGGCAACCGACCGGGCGTTGCTGGAGGCGCTTGCAAGCACGCTGGAGCAAGCAGGGCTCGCGCTCGAATCCTGCCAGCCCGCGCTGATGGCTCAATTTAATGCCAGCCGCAGCCGCATCGGCGACAACGCGTGGATCGTATGCGCGGAACAGAAGCGCCTTCTTATCGCGTGGATTCGCGGCGGAAACTGGGGTTCGGTCAGGGTTCGTCCGCTGAACGATCCCGAAGTGAAGTTGCGCGACGTGCTCGATCAGGAACGCATGCTGCTGTCGGCTGCCCAGCCCGGCTACAAGGTATTCGTGGCCGCGAGCGAGGGTGTGGCGATCGACCCCCAGGATCTGAAGCCTGAACGCCTCGATGCGGGAGGCATCGGCGCATCGCGCAAACCGGCCGATAGCTACGCCCTTGCCATGGCGGGCCTGCATTAATGGACGCCTTGCAACTCGATTTCGTGCAGGCCTCCCGCCGGCACCGCAGCGGCGGCGTGCTGCTGCTGATCGCCGGCGCACTGGCGGTTTTTTTCGTCGGGTACTGGCGCGTGGACCTGCAGGGCGAAACGCAGGCACTCGAATCGCGCCTCGCCCAGTTCGAAGGGCAAGCGGGCGGCCCCGGACCGGCCCCGGCGGGTGTCGATGCCGCAACCGGTCCGCAGATCGAGCGCGCCAATGAAGTGATCGATCAACTCGCATTGCCCTGGGACCGCTTGTTTCGCGCCGTAGAAAGCGTCGCCGTCGGCCCGGTGACCCTGCTCGGCATCGCGCCCGACGCGAAGAATGGCATGGTGCAAATCAGTGCCGAAACCGCGGATGCCGAGGCCATGTTCGCGTACGTAAGGAGCCTGGAGCAGCAATCCGAACTGACCAATGTGTACTTGCTGGAGCACCAACGCGACAAGCGCGGTGCAAACCTTTTGCGTTTCGTGGTCACGGCATCATGGCTGACACCCCGACCCGTTCGATGAGCGGCCGCATGAAGTGGCTGGCGCGCCGTCCGGACTGGCTGGCGCTGGGCGGCTTGGCCCTGGCGCTGCTGGCATTGGCGATGTACGCGTTCGGCGTGAGGCCGGTTGAAACACGCCGGCTGGAATTGACCGATCGCCTGGTGGCATTGCAGGGGCGCGCGGACAGCGCGCCAAACCGCCCCGGACAGGCGCGCCCCGAGGCCCAGCTTGGCGGCGTTTTATGAGCGACTGGCCGATGCTCGCCAGGCACCTGAAATCGCCAGCCAACTGCACGCGACCGCGCGCGCGGCCGGTTTGACGCTCGAGCGCGGCGACTACCGGCCGGCTGCCGATGCATCGGGCAAATTCGTGCGGTATCAGATCGTGCTGCCGGTGAATGGGAGCTATCTGCAGATACGTCGTTTTCTGGCCGATGCCCTGCTCGGGATGCCGGGCCTTGCGCTGGACGCAATCAGCTTCAGGCGCGAAGACGCACAGTCCGCGCAACTTCAAGCGCAATTGCGATTCACGGCCTTTCTGAGGAATTCCCCGTGACCGCCCGCCGGCGCTGGATGATCATCGGCGGCCTGCTCGTGGCGACACTTTCGGCGGTCGCGTGGGTGCGCAACGCCGAGGACACCGAATCCGGCATCAGCGCCGAAGTGCCGGCCAGGACCGCGGGCACTGCACCGGCCGCACCGGCGCCCGCCAAGTCCGCCAAGGCTGGCACGACCGGCATCGATCTGGACCGGCTCGTGGTACGCACGCCCGGCACACCGCAGCGCGATCCGTTCGCCCTGCCCCAGCCGAAAATCGAAAAACGCGTCGCGCGCACCGGCGCGCGTGCACCCATAGCCCCGCCCCCTGCGCCCCCCAGCGCGCCGCCGGTGCCCTTCACCTATATGGGTAAATTGCGCTCAGGTTCGGATACGGCCGTATTCCTGACCCAGGGCGATCGCAATCTGGTGCTGCGCGAAGGGGACACCATCGATTCAACCTACCGCGTCGAGCAAATCGCCGACCGCGCAATCACGCTGGTCTATTTGCCGCTCGACGAGCGCCAGACCATTGTCATCGGAGAACCGCCCCCATGAAGCGCATCGCGTTCCTTCTGCTTCTTCTGTTCGTGGCCGGTTGCGCGGCGGATGCCGCCCTGACGCAGGGGCGCCGCATGATCGACCAGGGTTCGATGGAGGCCGGGATCCGCCATATGGAAAAAGCGCATCAGGCGCACCCGGAGGACGTGGAGTTGCGCACGCAATACCTGCGCTACCGTGACCTGTACGTAGATCAGCTCAATTACGAAGGCGACAAGGCGCGTTTGCTCGGACACGGCGAACAGGCCCTCGCCGCCTACGACCGCGCGCTCGCGTTCAATCCCGATAATGCCCGCGCCAAGGCCGGCCTGGAAGCCACCCGGGTCGCGCAGCGCCAGCGCGACAGCATGCGCCAGGCCCAGGCTTTGCTGGAGGCCGGAAACGAAGAGCAGGCCCTGTCGATGGCCAAGGAAGTGCTCAAGGAGAACGCATCGCAGCGCGAGGCGCAGGCGCTGCAGCGGCGCATCGAGGAGATGCGCGTCGGCAGGCAAGCCGCCGAACCTCAGCTCGGCGCGGAGTTCCGCAAACCGGTTACGCTGGAGTTCCGCGATGCGCTGCTCAAGAACGTGTTCGAAGTGCTCTCGCGCGCATCGGGCATTAATTTTGTGTTCGACCGCGATGTGCGCGCCGACTTGCAAACCACGATCATCGTGCGCGACACGCCGCTTGAAGAAGCCCTGAACTTCCTGCTGGTCACCAACCAGCTCGCCAAAAAGGTGCTCAACCAGAACACCGTGCTGATCTATCCGAATTCACCGACCAAGGCACGCGATTACCAGGAACTGGTCACGCGCAGCTTCTACCTGGGCAATGCGGACGTGAAGCAGACGCTGAATCTGGTGAAGACCGTGGTCAAAACCCGCGATGTGTTCATCGATGAACGGCTCAACCTCCTGGTGATGCGCGACACGCCTGAAGCCGTGCGCCTCGCGGAAAAGCTGATCGCGGCCCAGGACCTGGCCGAACCGGAAGTGATCCTGGAAATGAAAGTTCTGGAGATCACGCGCAGCAAGCTGCAGAACCTGGGTGCTACCTATCCCACCCGCGTTTCCGCGGGCATTCAGGGTGCGGCGGGCATTCCCGGGCAGATCACCCTCAACGAATGGCTCAACCGCAGCTCCAACCTGGTCGTGCTGAACATCACCGATCCGGCTTTCGTCATCAACCTGCAACAACAGGACAGCGACACCAATCTGCTGGCCAACCCGCGCATCCGCGTGCGCAATCGCGAAAAGGCCAAAATCCATATCGGCGACCGGCTGCCGGTCATCACGACCACCTCGACCGCCAACGTTGGCGTGACCGAATCGGTGCAGTATCTCGACGTCGGCCTGAAGCTCGACATCGAACCCAATGTCTACCTCGACGACGAAGTTGCCATGAAAGTGGGACTCGAGGTGAGCAACATCGTGCAACAGATCCAGTCCGCGCAAGGCACCTTGACTTACCGGCTGGGCACACGCAACACCGCAACCGTGCTGCGCGTGGCCAATGGCGAAACCCAGGTGCTGGCCGGTCTGATCCAGGACGAAGACCGGCGCACCACGGACAAGGTCCCGGGCCTGGGCAACCTGCCCGTGATCGGGCGGCTGTTTACCAACAACAATGACGCACGCACGAAAACCGAAATCGTCCTGCTGATCACGCCCTATGTCGTGCGCAATCTCGACCGCCCTCCACCCTCCGCGCTGGAACTCGCCTCCGGGACCGAGGGCGGATTGGGTGACGCACCGCTGCGCCTGTCGGGCGCGCCCGGGGAGCCGCCGCCGCAAGCGCCGCTGCCAGCACCGGGGCCTGCCACCGAGGAGGCCCGGCAAAACGTTCCGCCACCCGCCACCGCGGCGCCGGCGGTTGAACCGCCCGTCTCGCCGCCCGCCGCCGCGGGCGCCGCGGCCCCACTGCCGGGCAATGCGACACGGTCGATCACGTTGTCCGCGCCGGAACAAGTCAAGGCCGGCAGCGAATTCGCGGTCGCCATTTCGCTGCCGCCCAATTCGGCGGGCAGTGTACGGCTCGATTTGCAGTACGACAGCGCAAAGTTTGCCGCCCTGGACCCACAGCCCACGCCCGGGCGCATTCAGTTGACGATTGCGGGTCCGACGACCGTGCGTCTGCGCGCCCTCGAAGGTCAGGCGGGCCCCGCGCGGGTCTCCATCGGCAACGTCATTCCGGCACCAGGCGAGGGCGGGAACGCGCCACCGCTTGCCGCCCCCGCGCCGGTGACCATCAATGTGACGCCATGACCCGTCAAGGAATCGGCGGCGACTGGCGAGCGGCGGCAAATCCGGGCACGGCGTCGCGCATCACGCATCCCGGCAGTGGCTTCACGCTCATTGAACTGGTGGTAACGGTTGCGATTGTCGCCATTCTGGCCTCCGGGGCGATCCCCCTGACGCACCTCGCCACCCAGCGTGTGAAAGAGCAGGACCTGCGCTCGTCGCTACGCCAGATCCGCGCGGCGCTCGACGCCTATAAGCAGGCAGCCGACAGCGGGGTGATCGAGAAAAAGGCTGACGAATCAGGCTATCCGCCTAATCTTGAAGTGCTCGTATCCGGCGTCGAGAACATCAAGGATCCACGAAAACCAAAGATCTACTTTCTGCGGCGCCTGCCCCGCGATCCGTTCGCCTCCGCGCAACTCAGCGCAGCGCAAAGCTGGGGCAAACGCTCGTATCAAAGCCCGCCCGAAGATCCCCGCGAGGGGGAGGACGTGTTCGACGTGTATTCCGCGGCCGAAGGCAGCGGATTGAACGGCATCGCGTATCGCGAATGGTGACTGGCCCGTGTTGACGCCCATGCACTGGCGCACCGCACGCGAACGCATGGCCTTGATCAATCGCCGTGCGACGCGCGGCAGCAGCGTTGCGCGCGGACTGGACGTTGCGCGAACCGGATTCACGCTGATCGAACTTCTGGTGGTCATGGCCATCATTGCCCTGCTGCTGACCATCGCCGTGCCGCGCTATTGGCATACCACCGACAAGGCTCGCGAGGTGGTGCTCAGGCAGGATCTCGCGCACATGCGCGTCGCCATCGATCAATATCACGCCGATCGGGGCAAGTATCCGGACAGCATCGAGGAACTGGCGGAAAAGCAATACCTGAAGTCGATTCCGCGCGATCCCATGACCGAAAGCGCGCAGACCTGGGTCGTCGTGCCACCGCCCGATCCCGCGACCGGCGCCCTCTACGATGTCCGCAGTGGTGCGGCAGGAACGGCCCGCGATGGCACACGCTACGGTGAATGGTAACGGCTTGCGTCCACCCGGCCGGCGCCCGGCAGCAGCGGGCTTCACCTACATGGGCCTGCTGGTGTTCATCACCCTGGTCAGCATCGGCCTGAGCGCAACGGGAGTCGCGTTTCACCAGCAATCCCGCCGCGAAAAGGAAAAGCAGTTGCTGTTTGCAGGCGATGAGATCCGCCGGGCCATTGGCGCCTACTACGAGCAATCGCCAGGCGGCCAAAAGCGCTTTCCGCAGACCCTAGAAGACTTGTTGCTCGACCGGCGCTATGCCAACGTGCAGCGCCACCTGCGGCGCATCTACATCGAGCCGATGAGCGGCACGACAGCAATGGGTGCCGATTCGCGCGCCCGATGGCGGCATCATGGGCGTGCAGAGCCCTGCAAGCGGGCAACCGCTCAAAACCGATCGTTTTCCGCCCGGCTACGAAGCCTTCAAGAACAAAACGAGCTATGCCGATTGGACATTCCAGCACATGGTCACGGACACGGCGGGAACGCCCGCACTGCCGACGCCAGCGAGGGGGCGCGAGGGCCTCCCGCTGCCGTCCGGAACGCTGCCGTCCGGAACACCGGCCCCGGTGCGCCCGGCGCGTTGAAGGCACCAATAACGAAATTCTTATGACACGCCCTGGTCCGAATGGACTATCGCGCACCCGTTGCTCGGTGTGGCGGTTTCCCCCACAATTCCTGCAAGCGTAAGAAATGACCTACGCTCGAATGCCCAGGTGGCCAACCCGCTGCTAATAGCCCGCCGTATCGGGCCAAGCAAAGTGTAGTGACCTGGTAGCCGTTGTTTAAAAAGGGTACACCGCGAGGTCGTACCCTTTTTTCTTTAGGTATCGGGGGGTTGCGCGCGCACCATCGTTGAATGCGCGGCGCTGCGAACATCACATCGATCACGGCCTGCCACGAATTTCTACAGCGGATAGTCCGGGCGGACTATGGTTGGCCATTGATCATTGTGCGGGTTTCTTCGACAATTCCTACACGCGTAAGAAAACACCTACGTTGAAATGAGACGGTAGCCAACCCCCTGCTATCAGCCCGGCAAGATGGGCCAAGCATCGAGTCGTTACCAGTGGGAATCAGACGGTAGCCAATGCCCTGCTAATAGCCTGCAGATCGGGCCAAGCATCGCGTAGTTAACCGTTGGAAAAAGGACGGTAGCCATCTCACTGCTATCAGCCCGGCAGAATGGGCCAAGCATTGAGTCGTTACCGGAGCGGCAGATAGTACTAGTACGGGCAGCCAACCCATGCCAAAAGCTCCGTGAGAAAGGGCCGGCATCGTGTAGTTGCCTGCAGGAAACATACGGGCGGGGTTGCCAACCCGTGCCTAAGGCCCCGCCAGAAAGGGCTTGGCATTGTGTAGTGACCCAGTTTCGGATCAGACGGTAGCCAACACCATGCTAACAGCCCGGCAGGAAGGGCCAAGCACAGCGTAGTTACCACGTCGTTTGACCCCGTTGAGATAGATTGAGAGGGCATGCCACCAGGTGTGCCCTTTTTGTTTTGCAGACGGGCATGGCGCAAGCGGCAGGCTTTGCGGGTTTCGGCACGCCACGGCCGCGTCATCTTCGCCACGCAATCTGGTGTCTGCGCAGAGTTCGCGCCGTCCTGGCCGCACATCGCACCATTCCGGCGCGCATCGAGCGGCTGGGTTCCGTATTCGGTAAGCCAATAGGACCACATCCGGCGGCCTGCCGGAAACATGCTCATCCATGTTCGTCGAGTACATTGGGTCCCGCGCCTGATAGATCGGAGTTGCCGACGCCGTCAGGCAAAGTACGGATCGACCATGCAGGATTTCAACAGAAAGGTATCCGCTTTTGGAATCAAATCTTGTGCCCTATTCCACGATTGTGCCGCTCACGCCGGAAACGGTTTCGCCCCTGGCAGGCGATGCGGTCGAAGTGGTCGTGACCCGCCTGGATCTGGAACCCGATGCCTTTGAATTTCTGGCAGCCTCGCTGCACGACGACGAACTGGCCCGGGCGCGGCGCTTTCATCTGGAACGTGACCGCCGCCGCTATATCGTGGCGCGCGCACGACTGCGCCAGATGCTCGGACAGCGGCTGGGCATCCAGGCGCAGTGCGTCGAACTCGCCTACGGCACGCACGGCAAACCCGTGCTCGCGGGCGGCTCGGCCACCATGGACTGGCGATTCAATGTTTCGCATTCGCGCGATATCGCCGTCTTCGCGTTCTGCCGCGGTCGCGAAATCGGCATTGATGTGGAGGCGGTGCACCGGGTCTATTGCGCCGACTCCATTGCCGAACGTTTTTTTTCGCGCAATGAGGTGCAGTCCTACACGGCACTCGATCCGCGCGACAAGGAGACGGGATTCTTCAACTGCTGGACGCGCAAAGAGGCATTCGTCAAGGCCGTCGGCGAGGGCCTGCAATACCCGCTGGACAGTTTCGACGTTTCGCTTGCGCCGCATGAGCCCGCCGCGATTCTGCGTATCGGCGATGCGGAAGGCTCCGATGGCGGATGGTGCCTGCGCAGCTTCTCACCGTCGCCCGGTTATGTCGCGGCCGTCGTCGTCGAGCGCTCCAGGAGCGCAGCCAACGATGACACATTCCGGAAAAAACCCGCCTGTGTGCTATGGACACCGTGACGCAACCACTGGACCGGCGTGATCCGCTCCTGCCCTCTGGAACCTACCAGTCGGCGTGGATCGACGACGAAGTGCGGATGTTCCGAAAAACCGCCCTTCAGTTCATCCAGAAGGAATTCACTCCCCACTATGCGCGCTGGTGCGCCCAGCATTTTCCCGACGCGCAAGCCTGGACGCAAGCCGGAAAAACCGGACTTCTGCTGCCGGATGTGCCGGAAGCTTATGGCGGCGGCGGCGGCACGCTGGCCCATGTAATCGTCGTTCTGGAAGAACTTGCGCAAGCCGGAATCCAGTTCGGGTGCAGTATTCAGAGCATTGTCGCGCGCTATCTGCTTGCTTATGGCAGCGAAGCGCAGAAACGAAATTGGCTTCCGCGCATGGCAACCGGCGATCTGGTCGCGGCTATTGCCATGAGCGAACCCGCCGCGGGCTCCGATCTGCAGGGCATCAAGACAACCGCACGCCGTGAGGGTGATCAATACGTCATCAAAGGATCGAAGACTTTCGTTACCAACGGCTGGCATGCGGGCCTTGTTTGCCTGGCGGTCAGAACCGGATCGGCGACCTCGGGCATGAAAGGCATCTCGCTGATCTTCGTGGAAACGAAGGATCTTCCCGGCTATCAGGCGGGCCGCCCGCTCGAGAAGGTCGGCATGCATGCGCAGGATACCTGCGAACTGTTTTTCGACGACGTGCGCGTACCGGCGGCCAATCTGCTCGGCGCTGCCGAAGGCAGGGGATTCTCACAAATGATGGAGCAGCTGCCCTACGAACGCCTGACCGTTGGCGCGAGCGCAGTGGCGACGATGGAGCGCGCCGTCGCCTTGACTACCCAGTATGTCAAGGAACGCATGGCCTTCAACAAGCCGCTCATCGAGTTCCAGAACACCCGGTTCCAGCTCGCCCAGTGCGTGACCGAGGCACACATCGGCCGCGTCTTTCTGGACGATTGCATTGCGCGCCATCTCGCCGGCCGGCTCGACGATGTCACGACCGCGATGGCCAAGTACTGGCTCACCGACTGCGAGTGCCGCGTCATCGACAGTTGCGTCCAGATGCACGGCGGGTACGGCTACATGATGGAGTACCCGATCGCTCGCATGTGGGCGGACAGCCGCGCGCAACGTATTTACGCGGGATCAAACGAGATCATGAAGGAGTTAATCGGCTGGTCGTTGTGAATTTTTCTCCAAGATGGAGCATGCGTAAAAATGATGATGTTGAAAAACGAGCAAATTGAGTCGCACAATCAATTCCCGAAAGCGGCGCCTTCTCATGGCACCGAGCCGCTTGCACCCGCCCACGACACCCGTGGCGCGGCGGCCGCGATTGCCGACGCGGACCTGTGCCTGCATGACCTGATCGAACGCCAGGCCTTGCTGACGCCGGACGCGCCGGCCGTCGCGCATGAGCAGCAGCGGCTGACTTATCGGGAGTTGAACGACCGCGCCAACCTGCTTGCCCACCATCTGCGCGGCCTCGGCGCGGGACCCGATGTGCTGGTCGGCCTGCTGGTGGAGCGCTCTGTCGACATGGTGGTGGGAATCCTGGGCATCCTGAAGGCTGGCGCCGCTTATTTGCCGATCGACCCCGCCTTTCCGCAGGAACGCGTGGCATTCATGCTCGCCGATTCCGGCGTCGCACTGGTGCTCGCGCAATCGCCTCTGCTGCCTACCCTGGCCGGCAGCGACGCACCCAGCGTTTGCCTGGATACTTTCGACTGGACCGCCCGCGAGATCGCGCCGGCGCCCGTGCGCTCCCATCCGCGCAGTCTTGCCTACGTCATTTATACGAGCGGTTCAACCGGCCGCCCCAAGGGCGTGTGCATTGAGCATCGCAATATCGTCAACTACGTCATCGGCGTAGCGCAACGCTTGCAATTTGAGCCGGGCATGCACCACGCTACGGTATCGACCATTGCCGCCGATCTCGGTAACACGGTGCTTTTCCCGGCACTGGCTACGGGCGGTTGCCTGCATGTCGTTTCCCAGGAACGCGCCGAGAATGCGAACCTGCTGGCCGAATACTTCGCGCGCGAGCGCATCGACGTCCTGAAAATCGTTCCCTCCCATCTCGCGGCGCTGCAGGCCGGCAGGAGTCCAGAGCAGGTCATGCCAAGGAAACGCTTGATTCTCGGCGGCGAAGCATCGCGCCTGGAATGGATCGCGCGGCTGCAGGACCTGGCCCCGCAGTGCCAGATCCATAACCATTACGGCCCGACTGAAACCACGGTTGGCGTATTGACCTATCAGGTTTCGGAACACATCGCGACCACGCAATCCGGCACGCTGCCACTGGGCAAGCCCTTGCCCAATATCCGTATTGCGCTGCTGGATGCGCAGGCAAGGCCGGTCGCGATGGGAGAGCGCGGAGAGATCTGCATTGGTGGAAGCGGCGTGGCACGCGGCTATCTGAATCGTGCCGAATTGTCCGCCGAGAAATTCGTCGCCGATCCGTCGAACCCCCAGACCGGTGCGCGCATGTACCGCACCGGCGATATCGGGCGCTGCCTGCCGGACGGCAACATCGAGTTTTGTGGCCGCAGCGACGACCAGGTCAAGCTCAACGGCTATCGCGTCGAACTGGGTGAAATCGAATGCGCGCTGCGCGAGCACGCCGGGGTGCGCGATGCGGTGGCGCTGGCGCCCGAGACCGAATCGGGCAACCGGCAACTGCTTGCCTACCTCGTGCCAAGGCGAGCCGATCAGCCGCTGTGGTCGTTCGCGCAGACGCATGTGCTGCCCGACGGCGCACCGGTGGCGCATTTGAACCGAAACGAAACCGATTACATCTACAACGAGATTTTTGTCCTGCAAGCCTACCTGCGTCACGGCATCACGATCGATGATGGCGACTGCATCGTCGATGCGGGTTCCAATATCGGCTTGTTTACCGTGTTCGCCAACCGGCTTGCGCGCAACTTGCGCATGCTTGCCTTCGAACCCAATCCCGCGGCGTATGCCTGCCTGAAGGCCAATGCGGATACATGGGGACCTGGCGTGAAGTGCCTGCCATTTGGATTGTCGAGCGAGAACAAATCCGCCGACTTGACGTTTTTCCAGGGCCTTTCCCTGCTCTCGGGCTTCTATGCCGACGCCGACACCGAGCGCGAGGTCGTCAAGACTTACGTACTGAACCAGCAAGAGCCCGGGCAGACCTTTAGCGAGAACGCCGCCGGCGACATCGGCGAATTGATCGACGAGCGGCTGCAATCCCGCATTGTCACCGCGCAGCTTCGCACCCTGTCCAGCGTCTTCGCCGACGAGGGCATCGAGCACGTCGATCTGCTGAAGATCAATGTGGAGAAAAGCGAACTGGATGTGCTGATGGGCATCGCTGCCGAGGACTGGCGCAAGATTCGTCAACTGGTCATCGAAGTCGATCAGGAAAGCAATCTCGCACCGATAACTGCGTTGCTGGAGCAGCACGGTTACGATTTTCTGGTGGAGCAGGATTCGCTGTTGCGCAACACCGATCTGTGCTACGTCTATGCGATCCGGCCCTCGGAAAGAAGCAGCCTGGTGCGACAGCACGACGAGCGCAGTCATGTGCGTACACTGCCCCCGCACAATGACGAAATTCTCACCCCTTTGACGCTGCGCAAGCGGCTTAAAACGCGGCTGCCTCAGTACATGATGCCCGCCGCGTTCATTCTCATGGAGAAATTTCCCTTGACCTCCAACGGCAAGATTGATCGCAAGGCCTTTCCGGCATTTGCCGGCGAGAAAGCTACGGCCGTCCACGTCGGCGGTGCGCCGCAAACGCAGACCGAAAAGGCGATGGCGGCCATCTGGGCCGAGTTGCTGGAAGTCGAACAAATCGGCTCCCAGGATGATTTCTTCGACCTCGGCGGTCATTCCCTGCTGGCTATCCGGGCCGTTTCCCGCATTCGCGAACAGTTCGATGTGAATGTCTCGCTGCGCAACCTGTTCGAGTCGCCCACGCTGGAGGGGCTGGCGAGCGTGATCGACGGCCTCATCTGGCTGAAACGGCCGGCCGGCCCGGTCGACGGACCCGACAACCGCGAAGAGATCGCGCTGTGAACCTGCAGAGCTTTCTGACCGAACTGAGCAACCGCGAAATCCATGTCTGGGCGGATGGCGACCGCCTGCGCTGCAAGGCGCCGGCCGGGGTACTCACGCCGACCCTGCGCGAACAACTGATGGCGCGCAAGAACGAGATCCTGGCGTTTCTGCGCACGGCCGAACGCGCCGCTGCGCAGCCGCGTGCCATCGTTCCGCTGCAGGCAAGCGGAACCCGCGAGCCGATTTATGCGGTCGCGGGTCATAACGGCGACGTCTTCACTTTCCGCGCCCTCGCCCAGCAACTCGGCCCTGACCAGCCATTTTTTGGCCTCGAGCCCCCGGGCCTCGACGGCACCAGCGAGCCGCTGCAGCGCGTCGAGGACATCGCGGCCTATTTTGCCGATCAGATCCAGGCGTTTCAGCCCGAGGGTTCGTACGTCATTGCCGGCTATTGCGCCGGTGGCACGATCGCCTTTGAACTGGCGCGCCAACTGCGCCAGCGCGGTGCATCCATCCGCTTTCTTGCCCTTTTCGCCGCACCCTATCCCACTTATTGCCGGTTCTCTTCTCAACTCGGCGAGGCGATCGCAGAGCAAGCGCAAAGCCTGGGCAAGCATTTGCGCGCACTACTTAAACTTTCCTTCGCCCAGCAGCGCAGCTATATCGGCGAACTGCTGCGCAATCGCAAGGCGCGGCACGAGACGAAACAGGCGGCGATGAAGGATCCCGTGTTGCAGCGACGTGCTCGCGTGCAAAGCATGACGGCTTCGGCGGTCGCCCACTACACGCCCGGCATTTACGACGGGCCAGTGAGCCTGTTCCTGCCCAGCCGGCAATGGATGCATTCGCGTGCCGAGCCGCTGCGTTGGCGTGCGGTGGCACCGAATGCGGAGCAATACTTCGGGCGGGACGGCTGCACGGCGGACATTCTGCTCCTGGAGCCGGATGCGCCCGTCGTTGCAGCGTTGTTCCGCGAGTGCCAGGAACAAATAAGCCTGGAGTCCGCGCCGCCGGCGCCTACCGTCTGAAGACATGATCCGGATGGATCAAAGGCGGGCGATGGGACGGCGGCATCGCTTTAATCCTGCAAAGCTAGGATGGAACCATGAAAAAAAAAGAGTGTCGTGCACGATGAGCCGATTCGACCGGCGCCTCCCGCAAGGCGCCCTGAAATCATGAAAATCTGCCTGGTGGGATTGGACAATCTGCCGGCGCTGGCGCGCCAATACAAGCATCACATGGTCGGCGGCGAGTCCGTGCAACAGACGCTGCTGGCGCGGGCGCTGGCGCGTCGCGGACACGATGTGAGCATGGTGGTGGCGGACTACGGGCAGATCGATGGCCTCGAATGCGAGGGCATCCGCGTGTACAAGGCCTATCACATGCAGGCCGGCATGCCGGTGCTGCGCTTCGTTCATCCCCGATGGACGGGGCTTTGGGCCGCCTTACGGCGCGCCGATGCCGATATCTATTACACCAGTTGCGCCGGCATGCAGGTCGGGCTCATGGCGCTGTACTGCCACTTCCACAACAAGCGATTCGTGTTTCGCTGCGCCAGCGACACCGACTGCGACAAATCCCGCCTGCTGGTGAAGTATGCGCGGGATCGCTGGCTTTATTCGTGGGGCCTGCGGCGCGCCGACGCAGTTCTGGTCCAAAGCGCCGTGCAGGAAGACATCCTGAGGCGCAGTTTCGGATTGCCGGGCCGCATTGCGGGCATGCTGGTCGAGAATCCGTTAACAACTCCTCAGCGCGACATCGACGTGCTATGGGTCGGCAACATCCGCGGTCTCAAGCGCCCCGACCGGCTGCTGGAGCTCGCGGCAAAACTGCCGCATGTTAATTTCCATATGGTAGGTGGTCCGTTGCGCGGAGACGCCGCGCTCTATGAGCAGATCAAGACTGCAGCGAACAGCATGACCAATGTAACCTTTCATGGCCCGCTGTCGTACTGGGATGCAAACGATATGTACGGCCGTGCAAAGCTGCTGGTCAACACGTCGGATATCGAAGGTTTCCCGAATTCCTACCTGCAGGCCTGGATACGGGGCGTGCCGGTTGTGACACTCATCGATCCCGATCGTGTCATCGAGCGAGAACGTCTGGGGGCGGCCGCCCGCGCCCCGGAAGAACTGGCCGGCATCATCGGTGGACTCCTGGCTGACCCTGCGGCCTGGCAGGTGACCAGCGATGGTTGCAGGCGGTTCATGGCCCATGAATTCGGCGAAGACAAGATTCTGTCCCCCTATCTGGACACCTTCGACAAAGCCCTGCATTCCGGACCGGCTAGCTTGAGGGTCATTCCGTCGCGAGCGTCCTGACATGCCCAAGACCCCTTTCCTGATTACTGTTGATACCGAAGGCGATAACCTGTGGTCGAAGCCCCAGGACATCACCACCCGAAACGCTGCCTTTATCCCGCGATTCCAGTGGCTGTGCGAACGCTTCCGATTAAAGCCGGTGTATCTCGTGAACTACGAGATGGCGATGTCGGACGTCTTTGTCGAGTTCGGACGCGATGTCCTGGCGCGCGGCACGGCTGAAATCGGCATGCATCTGCACGCCTGGAATTCGCCGCCGCTCGAACCCCTGACCGGGGATGATTTCCGCCATCAACCCTATCTGATCGAATACGCGGACCGGGTCATGAAGGAAAAAATAAACGTCATGACGCGCTTGCTGGAGGATCGATTCGACCGCAAGATGATTAGCCATCGCGCCGGCCGGTGGGCGTTTGACCGGCGTTACGCGAAAATGCTGTTCGATGAAGGCTACCGTGTGGATTGTTCCGTGACGCCCGGCGTGGACTGGTGCGCGAATCCGGGCGATCCGCGTGGAAAAGGCGGCTCGGATTACAGGTCATTCCCCAACCGGCCGTACTTTTTCGACCCTTCCGACATCTCCGTGCCCGCCGACGGTCCGATGCTGGAGGTGCCGATGACCGTCGCGCCGAGCCGGCTCATGCGCAAGGCGCCCTGGGTTTATCGTGTCCCCGTGTTGTGTAAAGTTGCACGCCGCATAGCCCCGGAAAAACGCTGGCTGTGTCCGGTGCCGCTGCTGGAAAGATATAACGCTGACGCTATGATCGACGCCGCGCGCCAGGCGCAGCTAGACAACCCTTCTCACCTTGAATTCATGCTTCATTCGTCCGACCTGGTGCCCGGCGGCAGCCCGAGTTTCAAGAACCCGTCGGACATCGACCACTTGTACGCGTGTCTCGAGGCGCTGTTCGGGGAAGTATCGGGCAGTTGCCGCGGCATGACGCTCGCCGAATTCCGCGAGCGTTGCATTGCCGCGCCACTGGAATCGGGCGTGCTGGGACACAGCGAAGACTCCGGGGATGCACCAACCGCCTCGTTTTACGCGCCGAGCTATGCAGGCCTTGCGCCCGCCAATGGCCGGCAGGCGGGCCGCGAATGATCCGCCTCAACGGGTCGGCCGCCAGTTACGGCGAGCTGTGGTTCGACGAAGCAGCGCCGGAGAGTCCCGGCGTGGATATATTGCGCTATCGCTGCCGGTCCGCACCACCGGCAGGGGCCCGCAGCGTTACCGCGTTTCTTTCCATGCTCACCGAGCTCAACGTCGAGCCTGACGACATCATGGCGGCGTTCAGCAAGGATTGCCGCTACAAGATCAGACGCGCGGACACGAAGGATGGATTGATCACCGAATGGTTCTCAGATCCGCAGCCCGGGTTGGCGGAATTCATCGCGTTCTTCGATGCCTTTGCGCGCCAGAAATCGCATGAGCCCTGCGACCGGCAATGGTTGGGGGCCGCGTCCGCGGCTGGACAATTGATGCTGACGCGGGCTACCCGCGACGGTGAAACGCTGGTCTGGCACGCTTATCTGATTGCCGGCAATCGCGCCTGGCTGCAATACTCCGCTTCCTGTTTCCGCGACAAGGACAATGACTACCGCGCCCTGGTGGGCCGGGCAAACCGCTGGCTGCACTGGAAGTCCATCCTGCATTGCAAAGCGCTCGGCATGACATGCTACGACTGGGGCGGTCTGTTCCCGGACGAAACCGAGCCCGAGCACGCAGGAATCAACGGTTTCAAGCGAAGCTTTGGCGGGCACATCGCGCGAACCTTCAATTGCACGGTGCCCGTCACGTTCAAGGGCCGGTTGTACCTTCCGCTACGCGCTGCGTGGCGCAGCGGCCGCACCGCGCTACCGTTCAGGAAAGCCAGCCTCGCCAGCGCGTGACGCGCGCAGTCGCTTAAGATCGGCGCAATCAAGCCGGGCTTCACTCGCGACGCGTCCTGGCCGATCGATGCGCAATACCGCAAGATGCAAGACCCATCCGACATCGATTTTGTCCAAGTTGCCGCGATCGCATTCCGCGACAAAGAGTTTTCCAGCAGTAATCGAATGCGCGGTGTCGAAAGCGACGGCCGAAGCCGACTTGCATTCCACCCACGCCCAGATCCGCAATTCCCGACTGCAGGCAGTCGACGTTTCGCGCCGCACTCGGAACCGAAGTGTTAATGCGTTTGCGCCAAAGGACGCCGGGGGGCAAGTGTGAGTGCGTGAAATCAAAGCCTGCAAACGCGACTGCGCGTTGCCGACGGCGACCCTCAAGCGTTTACGAAGATATGTGCTGCCGACGCAATATCGTCTGTTTTCGTCCGGATCGTTTTCGCTAGCCGGCTATGGGCCGGCGAGGTTTCGAAATTAACTCTGCTGCACCAAGGGTGCGTGCCGCATCCAGCGTAAGCCCATTGATGACTGCGCAAACGAATTCTGGCGGTGCAGTCGTACCGCCGCAGTGACCCGGCAGCACCGTGACGCATGGCCGACGGCTGCCGTTCTCCGGTGTTGGATTCATCGCGGGCGGTTGTCGGTGGCGCTACGGAGTAGGTTGGGTAATAGTGTTGTTCTGTTCAAGTTCAACCCCCTCTGCCAACAGTCTGCCGATTACCGATGCACCTGGGCGCATCAGGACAGGCGCGGCAGGCACCAGAATGCCGTTGAATTGCGAGTCCGCTTCCAGCGTCACCGTTGCTCTGGGCGCCCAGTAGACATTCTGGGGACGAGCGCCGCCGCGCAGGATGATTCGCACTCCCGGACCGACATTGAGCTGTTCTTCAGTCGCAAAGATCCAGACATCGTTCGGGCCCCCTGTGAGCGTGAGATCGGTCGGTATCTGAACCGCAGTTGTCCAATAGTAGGTGGCCGGACCGAGATTGCGCCCGCCAATGTCGCCCCCGCCAAATTCAATGTAATCGGGTGAGCGCCCCATGGCGGTGTCGAACGCGATGTCGCCATCGGTTTTGGCGATGTTCAATCGGGCAGCGTCCGTCTGCATGCAAGTGTCGTCCCCGCTGTTGTCCCTTCTATAGATCGTACCGATCACTTCCGCGCAGGACAGGCCAATCGAAGAACCATTGGCACCGGTCAAGCCGACATTTCCGGTTACCACGGAAGGCCCTATGTTGGACAGCGTGGCAACGCTCAGAATCGCATACTCGCCTGCGGTTCCCAGAGGCACCGGTTCCGGGCCCCGACCCGCGCCGTTCACGCCGTTGCCCACGCCTGCAGCGGTCGGAGGGTTTGGGTTCGGCACTGATCCGTCATTATTCCCTCCACCGCTGCCGCATCCGGCCACCAGAGCGGCCAGCAACGATGCCGTCAACCATAACAGCGGCCTGAAAACGATTCTGGAATTTTTCATGCTTTTTCCTTGGTCAATAAAATTCGATTGGCATCACGGGAAAGAAGTACCCGAACGATTGTTAAGCGCTTTGCCTATCGTCGTACGCACGTTCCTTTCCAATCTACCGAGAATTGTCGCTCGTCATCATGTCGCCCTTTGTGCGGGATCCTGGCCCGAATGGACGCGCTTAAAGGCAAGTCGATCACACGGTCGCGCGATAATCCGCTACTTGAGGATACCCACGCCGATCTGGACGCTCTGCCCGCTGGTCGGTGCGAGGATGAACGTGCTGCCCCCGTCGAGCACGCTGCCAGCAATCAGCGTATCCATGCGCAGCGTACCGTCCACGTCGACCGAATAAGTTCCGCCTCCCGACACCGGGCTCGAAACGGCCCCGCGGTTGCGCTTGCCCGACCACGTATAGGTGCCGTTGCCGTCGAATTCGATAGTGCGCATCTCGCTGTTGAAGCCATACAGGGGGAAGGGCAAGCCGATGCTGGCGTTATACGGCCTCTCGTCAATGCGGATGTTCACGGTGTCAGGCGCTGCCGTGGTGCCATCCGAATAATGGTACGCAACCGTATAGCGCCCGGCCAAACTGGACGTGCTGAAGTTGCCGCCCTTTCTGATGCCCGCGCCCATCTGCACCATTCCGCTGGGCGTGGTCAGGATGAACGCGCTGCTTCCGGCGAGCAGGTGGCCGCTTAATCCGGTGTCGAAACTGAGCGTGCCATCGGTCGCGACGGAATAGCTGCCGCCGCCCGAAACCGCCCTGAGGGTGCCGCTTGTGTTGCGAGTACCCGACCAGTTGTAATTGCCAGCGCCATCGAACGTCATGGTGCGCAGTTCGCTGTTGAGCGCATACGCCGGAAACGGCACGTTGAGCGCAGCCGCATAAGGCGTTTCGATTACATCGAGATTAATGCTGTTCCCCGTCCCCGCCGCCGGATCGGAAAAGTACAACGCGACAGTAAAGCTGCCGCTGAGGCTGGCGTTGTTGAAGCTTCCGCCTTTCTTCAAGCCCATGCCCATTTCTATGACAGGCACGCTGTCGGTAGCGGCCAGAACGAAGGTGCTTCCGCCCGCCAGCACACCGCCCTCGAGGCCGAAATCGAGCGCCATTCTGCCGTCCGCGCTGACGGTGTACTGGCCGCTGCCGCGCTCTTGCGTCGTTACGCCCGCTACATTGCGGATTGCCGTCCACGAATAATTACCTGCGCCGTCGAAGTTGACCGTCCCTTGTTCGGCGCGGAAGGCGTAGCCGGGGAACGGCACATTGAGCACGCCGGTATATGGCGTCTCGGGCTCGAGAACCTCGGGCTCGGGAACGTTGATGGCGAGTTGAACCGGCGGTCCGAACCTCGCATCGATCATGGTGAAGTTCATTGCGTAATCGCCGGACAGGGACGCGAGCGTGTAGCCCACGACGCCGAACAGGCCAAAACGCGTGGTCAGCGCGGTGAGAGTATTCTGGCCGGTATCCTGGGATTCGGTGCGCAGCGTTTGAGTGGCTGAGCCGCTCTGAACGGCGACCATTTTCAGGGTCGTGGGGTCAGTGATGCCGTTGGATGCCATGTACTGCGGCGAGTAACGCATCGTCACCGCGACAGGAACCGCGAAGGCAATATTAGCCGGACTCAAGGCGACCGCCGCTGCATCGCCCGGAAGGCCGGTCGCGCCGGAAACCTGCCCGATGCTGATCAGCGTCGGACCCGACAGGGCGCCTGGTGGAATCACGACCTGGGTGCCGGCAATCGGCGACGATTCGTCGGTCACGCCTACCGTGCCGCCGCTGGAATCGATGATCCGGGTCGAGACCACCTGGGTTTGCGGACCCTGGGGCGTCCCGCTCGTGCCGGTGCCCGGCCCGCTATCGCCGCCACCGCCGCACGCGGTCAATGCCATTAGCACAAACAATGGCGCGATGATGTGAAAAGTTTTAATGACAATCTCCCGCTACTTTGACGAATTCATTGAAGCCGCTGCAAAGCTGCATGACAAGATTCTGCGTTGGTCCGCCGGCACTTCACCGCTTACAACCGGATCGATGGCAACCGGGCCGCTTGCCTTGCGCCGCGCTCCGATCCATTCCACAGCCGTTCATAGGCTGACAGTAATTTCGGCACCTCGTGGCGCCACTCCAGGTCGTGCTCCACGCGCCGGCGTCCGTACGCACCCATCTCGCGGCGCCGCTGCGGGTCGTCGAGCAACTCGACAATCCTCGCCGCCAGGTCCGCGGTGTCATTCTTGACGGCATACAGCGCGGCAGCCTGCGCCGAAAACCGTCCCTCGGTCAGATCGAACTGGACGATGGGTTTGCCAAGCGCCATGTACTCCATGATCTTGTTCATGGTCGACTTGTCGTTCATTTCGTTGGCGATATCGGGATTCACGCAAACGTCGGCGGTATTGAGCATTGCGAGCATCTGCTCGTCGGGAACCCGGCCCGTAAACGTAACGAACTCACTGACGCCCAGATCGGCAGCCAGTATCTTCATCGCCTCGAGCGAGGTGCCGCCCCCGACCAGCCCGAAATGGATATCGGTGCGGCCAAGGTCGAATACCAGATGCCTGACTGCGCGCAGCAGCAGGTCGATGCCCTCCTGCTTGCCCATCACGCCCACATAACCCACGAGAAAGCGGCGGCCGCATTTGAGGCGCTCGTCCGCCGGTCCGATTTTCATGCGCTGCAGACTCGGACCGCTGCGCACCACGAAGACCCTGTCAGACGGCATGCCGCCCCGCTCCATCGCCACCCGCCGGTACGATTCGTTGGTTGCGATCGACACGTCCGCGGCCCGGAATGTCCAGCGTTCCAGCTTAAGCATCAATCGGTAGAAGAAATCGCGTCGGCCGAACTTCGCCTCATAGAGCTCCGGATTCAGGTCATGGTGGTCGAATACGAACTTCTTGCCGAACAGCTTGAAAAAACGACCGATCAGAAAGAACAGGTCCGGCGGATTGCAGGCATGGATGACATCGAAGCCGCGGGTCATGAGAACCCGCCAGCACAGATAGAACGTCTTGATCAAGGCGACGGAATACTCCAGCGCATAGCCGCGCGCGCCTTCGCCCTCGACCGGCAGATCGTAACGCCAGATCGCAATACCATCGATCTCTTCGAACTTGCGCTCGAATCCCTTGCCGGTAGGACAGATGATCGACACGACGTAGCCCGCATCGCGCAGCGTGCCCGCCTCCTGCCAGACGCGACGATCGAACGGGCTGGGCAGATTCTCGACGAGGATCAGCACGCGTCGGGCCGCCGCCATACCTTTGCTGCCTGGCGTCGTGTCCATTACCAGCAGATACCCTCATAGACGCCCGACACGCTGCGCGAGTCGGTGATGCGCACCAGGTCGATGATGGTCTGCGTGTCAGTCAGGCGTGCCGGCACCTCGCGAAACTCCGGTCCGGCATTGCCGATGACGATGGTTTCCGCATGATCGAGCACTTCTTCGACGCTGGAGACCATCAAGCGCGAGATATGGGGAATATGGTTCAGGATGTAGTCGCGATTGGCGCCATGGAGGCGGGCGATGTTCACGTTGCTGTCGTAGATTTTCAGGTCGTAGCCTTTGCCAATGAGCCGTTCGGTGAGTTCCACGACCGGGCTTTCGCGCAGGTCGTCCGTACCGGCCTTAAAGCTAAAGCCCAGAATGCCGACCTTCTTGCGGCCCTTCTCAATGACCGCGCGCACCCCGCGTTCGAGCTGCAGCTCGTTGCTGGGCAGAACCGCGGACAGGATCGGCAGCGACAAGTCCAGCGTCTTCGCCTTGTACAGCAGCGCGCGCAGATCCTTGGGCAGGCAGGAGCCGCCGAAAGCAAATCCGGGCTTCAGGTAATACGGCGACAGATTGAGCTTGGTGTCCTGGCAAAAAATGTCCATGACGCGGTGAGCATCGACATCGAGGCCCTTGCACAGGTTGCCGATCTCGTTGGCGAACCCGACTTTGACCGCGTGCCAGCAGTTGTCCGCGTACTTGACCATCTCCGCGGTTTCGATATCGGTGCGGATCATCGGCGCATCGAGGTGCGCGTAAAGGCTTGCCACCAGATTCCCGCTCGCCGGGTTGAGTTCGCCGATGACCGTCTTGGGCGGATGGAAGTAGTCATGCACCGAGGTGCCTTCGCGCAGGAATTCCGGGTTGATGCAGACGCCGAACTCGACGCCCGCGCGCCGCCCCGAGGCCTGCTCGAGGGTCGGGATGACCACGTCACGCATGGTTCCGGGCAGCATGGTGCTGCGAATGACCACGGCCGGCGCGCCCTGATGCTGGCGCATGGCCTCGCCGATTTGCTCGCAGACGCGGCGTATGTACTTCAGTTCGATATCGCCGTTTGGCCGGCTGGGTGTACCCACGCACACCAGCAGAAGATCACTGCGCTGGACGGCATCGATCACATCGGTAGTCGCCGCCAGTCGTCCCGTGGCTACCTGCCGTTCGATGATGCTGCCGATGTCCTTTTCGACGATGGGAGATTTGCCGGAGTTGATCAAATCGACTTTGCGCGGCTCCGGATCGACGCCGAGCACCTCATGGCCTTGCTGCGCCAGGCAACCCGCCGAGACGGCACCGACGTACCCCAGACCCAGTACACTGATCTTCATGACGCTCCCTTTTATGTTGAAAACGGACCGGCCCGACATGCAGGACTGCTCGCAACTGCTGCGGCGCAATCCGGGCCTGCTGATGGACAGAATAGAGAAGAGCGTTTGACGAGCGTGAAGGTGGCGTTAGTCCGGACGGCTCAGCGGTTTGCGCGCCGCTCGCGCAAGACGGGCCCGGCGGCGGGGATGCGCCGGCAGGCATAGGGTGTTTCGCCTATGCCCTTGCGCCCGGAGTGGCGCGCATGACCGGCGCACGGTCGGTGCCGGTCAACAAGCGATATGCGTTTGCAGAACGACTTCGCCCTTGAGACGCGCCTTCCAGACAATGGTCGGCGCCGGCAGCTTGTGATCGAACTGCCGGGAGACCCAACCGAAAATCGGCGCGGTACCGCCCACCATGACTTGCGAACTCGATGACTTGAGAGCGGGCAGTTTCAGCAACAGCGTCTTCTGACCCTGAGTCACGGCATAGCCGCCCGCCACCGCTTCCACTTGACAGCGTTCGCTGCAATGGAACAGCAGTTCTATATCGTGGGTGCCTGCCATGCTCAACGTATCTTCGATGATGACCAGCCGTTCAACTTTGCGCAGCACGATTTTGCGCCGATGCATCACCGGATCGTCCAGGCGTTGATAACCGTTCTGCCATCCTTCGAACAGATCCTCCGCCGGCGTACTGGCCCACTGGCTGCATCCTGCGCTCGCTTTTCTCAGCCACATGAAATTACCGCCCGGTTCAGACTGGTCCTTGCCGTCCACCCTCACCGTGTTATGCGCCGCCGTGCCGCGAAAGTAGCGCCGCCAGGCGCCCTGCGTATGATAGGCATAGGTCCCGGGATCAATCAGGAACTCCTGACCGCCGACCGACAAGGTGAAGGACAAGGCATCGGCATGACCATGGGCGGCAATCGTCTGGAATCCCAGGGGGCCTGCATCGACGGTCAAGCGCAGCTCGCCCGGCGTCTCGAATTCGCTGCCAAGAATGTAATAGCCGCCGATTGGAAAGTTCTGTCGCAACGGCGACTTGGTCAGCGCCACGCTTTGTGCTTCAAATAGAACATCGGCCTCGCCGCCCAGCAACCAGCGCGTCTTGTCATCGAGCGTGCCGGCCTTGCGCTTGAATTCGCCCCGGCGAAATATGATCGTCGCCGTCGCCAGCAAGGATCGATAGGATGAAAAGTCTTCGTCGGGCACCAGCCGCACCACATCGGCATCGTCGGAGTCGCCGAACATCGGCACGTTGCCGTTGACGTCCATGATCGACGCAAGGTACTCGACCATCGATTCGAGCCGGCTTTCGTAAGCGACCGAAAACCAGACCTTGTTCTGTCTGCCGGCCAGCAGGCAGAACAGCAGCAGGTCGAGCACGAATCGGTGGTAGGCCACCGCCTGCTCGCGGTTGACGCCGTCCGCGGCATTCTGCTTTTGCGTTTCCGCTTCGAGGATGCCTTTGGAAATCGACAGCCAGCTTCTGGCTTTGGCCCAATGCGGCCACGTCAGCGCCGCGATGAAAAGCCCCGCGGCTTCGCCGATCAGGTGATTGTTGGCGGACGAATGACGCGAAAAATAACCGCGCACGAATTGCGCGTGCTGGTAGACCGACTCCAGCCAGCGCTGGCGCAGTTTCTCGCCGTCAGCACCTTCGAACAGGGGCGAGCGAACGCCGCCGATGAGCTGCCACGTGGCCGACCAGTTGATCAGCCTGATGCCCACCTCGAGTGAGCTGGACCAGTTCGCGCCTGTGCGATAGGGACAGGAATCGAACCACGATTCCAGGTGTCGCCTGATGACCTGCAGATAGGCGGCGTCCCGCGTGAGCGAGTAGGCCTGCGCCAGCGTGACGAGGTGCAGGTGCCGGTTGGGCTCCCACAGATACTTGATATCCCCAACGATTTGCGGATTCCGGTAGTCCAGCAGTTTGCCGAAGGTTCGTGGCGCCTCGATGCCGGACTTGGGATCCCGGTTCCATAGCGGCGGTGAGCCAAGGTCGGCGTCGTGCAGGGCGAACACATCCAGCCGCCCGGCGGCCACCCGATCTGCGGCACGGGTGTAGCGCGCCGCGTCG
Organism: uncultured beta proteobacterium; assembly: GCA_963846655.1. Taxonomy (GTDB): domain Bacteria; phylum Pseudomonadota; class Gammaproteobacteria; order Burkholderiales; family JACQAP01; genus JACQAP01. The sequence goes on from CAWJWT010000001.1 coordinate 144,751, forward strand.
ACGCGCGCCGTGTTATGAATCCAGAATTTTGGCCCGATCGCCAGATTGGGCACCGGCACGACCACGGGCCGCAACGCCCAGTCGATCCTTTCCGCATAGGCCGACACGGTCCGCATCACGCGATGCGGAATCTCGGCCAGCGTCATGCAGCGCAGTCGATTAAAGCGCCACACCCACCAGTCCCTGCTCCTGGCCGCGAAACTGTGCTCAAGGCGATGTCCAATGTCTACGAAGTCGTTTGCGGGCATCTTGTCTCTACTTGCTTTCTGAATTGAAGTGGCGCCAGGGCAATTCCGGTGAAATTTCAGGACGAGAGCGCCGCGAGATTTCTCTTACGCGTGCGTTCCAGGTTCATGACAAAGGTCTTCCAGTGTACTTTTTCGATCTGTGAGTCACCTGCTTGCCCCGGGCAGCGGAAGGTTCGCTGGATTGAGTTAGGGCTTACAGTATGCAAGCGGCGGCATTTCTGGCCTTGCTTTGTCGTCGCTAGCCGACGTGATCCGATTGGATCAATGGCTGACCCGCAGGGCGCCGTTCCAAAGCAAGGGATTGCTGGTCCCGGTTCTTGCATCGCATCGGACACTGCCAACAATTATTTACAGCCCGCTGCGCGCCCAAGTCAGCGGCTTCAGAGCCCGTAATCTTGCGGCGGCTGATGAGCACGGACCCAGCCGCAACCCCGACGCAATACGCGTTTCAACTCAGGCAACCGCTATAGAGTCTGCGGAAATCATCCGCCAGCCGCGACACCGTGTACTGCTCCATCACTCGCCTACGGCCGGCTTCGCCCATTCGAACCAGGCGTTCGCGATGGTCATCGAGCGTAGCTATTGCGGCCGCCAGCGCCGGTGCATCCTTCACCGGCACGAACATGCCGTGCTCCCCGTCCTGCATGACATCCGGAATCGCGGCGACGGCGGTGGTGATCGGAACGCAGCCGGCTGACATGGCCTCCAGCAACGAATAGGGAAGCCCTTCCATGTAGGTCGGAAATACAAACAGATCCGACGTGAGCCAGAGTCGGGCCTTTGCCGCAGCGAACACGCCGCCGAGAAATTGCACGCGGTCGAGCAGTCCCTGCCTTTGCGTAGCGGCCATCAGATCCGCCTGATCAGGACCAGACCCTGCGATCGACAACCTGAAATCCCGTCCGGTGCGTTTCAGCTCAGCCAAAGCGTCGATCAGTTCGAACAACCCCTTGGCGCGCACGATCCGACCGACATAAAGCAGCCTCAGTGGTTGGTCGGCATTGTAGGAGCGTACCTGGTCGGTTTGCCCGACCGGATCGATTGCGTTGGGAACCAGATGGACTCTGATGCGTGAATCAAAGGTGCGGTAGGCAGCCAGTTCCGCGCTGGAGAGCACGGTGACTACGTCGCTCGATACCAGGAATTGCCGCAAGATCCAGGTGAGCAAGGCGTTTCCGCGAAAAAACTCCTGCGGCATCGCGCCGCCATGGATCTGGTTCACGACGCGACGGCCGAGCAACTTGGCAATGCTCCAGTACGCGAGGTCGCGCCAATAACTTTTCGTATCCAAAGAAACGTTCAGATGGACGACGTCGGCGCGTGTTTTGAGCAGAAACAGCGCCAGATGCGCAGGACTGAGCGCGAAGCGCATCGCCTTTTGCAGCGTGTTTTCGCGGCGTCCCTCGCTGCCCACTTGAAAATGCCGCAGATCGTAGTCACGCGCCAGCCCGGAAGCAATCAGCATCCGTACGTGGGTCGACACGCCGCTGATGGCATGCAGTGACGGGCCTAACAATACTATGCAGCGCTTGTCCATTCTGGATAATGGAGGTGCGTTGCACATCTATGCCGCTGCCTGCATCGAGCCCAGCGAGGACACGAAATCCGCCTTGGTCCTGTCCACCGCCGCTTCACTGCCGTCATCGTCCACAAACAGACGATGCCAGACTTCCAGCGCGAGCATCATCCAGATTCCCTGCTCGCGGTCGATGCGACGCTCGATATGGTCGTCCACTATGCTGCGCACCACGTCCGGGTTGTAGTAGCCACGGTCAAGGCAACGATCGGAAAGCAGTACATCCGTGATCAGGCCGCGCCACGGTCCCGTGAACCAGCGAGTGAGCGGCACGGTAAAGCCGACCTTGCGGCGGTACATGATTTCATGGGGCAGGTATCGCTCGCCAAGCCGCTTGAGCAGGATTTTCGAACGCAATCCGTCGATCTTCATGTTCTGCGGCAGGCGCGCGGCGAATTCGACCACCTTGTGGTCGAGGAAGGGAACGCGAGCCTCGATGCCGGCTCCCATGCTCATTCGATCGCTTTTGACCAGTATATCGTCCACCAATCGCGAATGAATGTCGCAATAAAGAAAACGATCCAGGGGGCTTGTGCTGTCGCAGGCGTTGACAATCTCGTGGAATGCACCGGCCAATCCACCGTCGCCGATTTCCTTTCGCATCGTGTCCGAAAGCACGCGCGTTTGAAGCTGCGTGTCGAAGCAACCGTACCACGATGCAAAGCGCGACGGCATGTCTGAAATCGCGAGAATCTCCGCCATGCTGCGCAGTCGCCGGCCGCCAAATGGCAAGCCGCTGGCCATGCCACGCATGAGCGAACTGCGAAACGCGCTTGGCATCCAGTTGAGCTTGCTCGAGAACTGATCGAATATGTATTTGGAATAGCCGCCGAACTGTTCGTCAGCCCCCTCCCCACATAGCATGACACTCACGTGCTTCTTGGCCGCACGGCACATGAAATAGGTCGGTATTCCCGGCGGCTCTCCCATTGGTTCGTCGTATATCCAGGCCAGCAGGGGCAATTCCTCTGCAAAATCCCTGAAGCCAACGGTGATCTCGTGATGCTCGGTGTCGTAACGTTGCGCCACTTTGCGTGCGTGGCCGAGCTCGCTGAACTCCGGGATGTCGAAGCCGACGGAAAAGGTTTTTATCCGCCCCGGATCTCCGCGTTCCCGGCGTATGTTCTCCATCAAGGCGACGATGATGCTACTGTCGACTCCCCCGGAGAGTTGCACCCCGAGTGGTACGTCCGACATCAACTGCATTTCCACCGTTCGCTTGAGTAGCGCATCCAGTTGCTCGGTCGCTGTCTCGACGCTGATCTGCTCCGGCTGGAAACTGACATCCCAGTAGCGCACCGGCTTTGCTGGCTGCGTATCGTTCACGCTGAACTCGATGCAGCATCCTTCCGGCAGGCGCGACACATTCTGGAACATGGTGTCCGGGCGGGTTACATAGCGGGTAACGAGAACCTGTGCAACGCCCGCTTGATTGACTTTACGGTGCCGCAGGGCGGGATGACGCAACAGCGCTTTCATCTCACTGGCAAACAGCAGTGCATTGCCGTCGCTCCACCAGTAAAGCGGCTTGACTCCCATCGGGTCACGCACAAGCGACACAGTGCGCTTGTTTGAGTCATAGATTGCAAAAGCAAAAATTCCCTGCAGGCGTCGCGCCAGCCCGACCAACCCCCATTGCTCGTAACCGTGGACTAGAACCTCGGTATCGCTGCTTGTTTTGAAATGATGACCGTGCGCCTCCAGTTCCGTCCGCAAGGCACGATGATTGTAAATTTCGCCGTTGAACGCGGTCCAGATTTTCCCGTCCTCGTTGCTCATCGGCTGGGCGCCGTTGCGTAGATCGATGATTGCGAGGCGCCGGTGGCCAAGCCAGCACAGACCGTCGGGTGAGCGCCACTCGCCCTCGCCGTCCGGCCCGCGGCGCCTGATCGCCGCCAACATCTCACCCGCCGTGCTGGCGCCAATCGGCGCACAGTGCTGTGGTTGAATCCTGAAATAACCCGCTATGCCGCACACAATGCACCCACCTCTCTTATATGTTGCATACCACACCTCTGAGCTTGCCGTTTGCCGTGCGCTGGATCGTATCCACCAGTCGGATTTCAAGGCTCACGGCCTCGCCCAGACGTTCGCGGGCATTGCGCAGAACGATCTCTTCCTCACGCTTGCTGAACGTTGCCGCAGGAACGACCAGAATGGTCACCTGGTCGCTACGATCCTGTCTGATCTGCGCTTCGATGATGCCGCCGACATCCTTGAAGATGTGATCAAGGCGCCCGATTACACGCCCGTCCGGCAGCTTGAGCACATCGTCGGCGCGGCCGGCAACGCTCTCAATCAGCGGTAACGCCCTGGCGCAAACGCAGCGCTCGCCCTGCGGCGCAGGACGCACGAAGTCTCCGGTGCGATAGCGGATGAGCGGCATGGCATTGTTGTTGAACCCAGTCCCCACCACTTCACACCAGCCGTCCCCTGCCGGGAGCAGCTCGACGTATGAATAGTCAGTCAGCAGGTGATAACGACCATGCTCGCAAGTTCCGATCGCCGCGACGCGCTCACCTTGTCCGTACCAGTCGAATACCGGGCAGCCAAAGGCCTGATAGATATTCCGGCGCTGTTCATCACTCAAGGTTTCCGACGACGTGACAATGCCACGCAGTGCGCTGCCGCCGTAGCCTGCGCCCGCGCTCAGCATCCAACTGGCGAGAAATCCGATAGAAGAGGGATAGGCCTGAATCACTACGGGATCGAATCCAGCCAACGCTTTTACGTAGTCTCGCGCGCTGGATTCCGACAGGTGGTAGGACGAAAGCATAAGCATGTTTTCGGCGCGATTGGAGCGCCAATAAGGTGCCGCGTTCTGCTCTGCAGGGACAATCATGTCGCCCCGTATCCATGCCCGCCGCTCGCCTTGCCGGAGGCCGGCCCAGGCGAGTTGACGCCAGATAAAGGCGTTCTCCCGATTGATGCCGGTTAGATCCTGGTACAGTCGCAGCGGCTTTCCCGTGGTACCGCTAGTGCCGCTGGCGAACAGTGGGCCTCGGCTGCGCTTCGAGATGAATGCGCGGCCGCAAGAACGCACATCGTCCTTGGTCACGTAGGGCAAGCGGGCCAGAACCCCGGGAAAATCCTCCACTGAGAAATCCAATCCCGGCATGCGATAGCTGTCCTGATAGTAAGGCACAGCTGTCGCCGCCTCTTCCACGATCATCCGCAGCCTGCGGGACTGGAATTCTCGCAGCTCTTGCTCCGACCACCATTGGCTCTTATCGACCTGGGCGCTGATGGCCTTGAACGCGCTTCCTTCGCGCATCACTTTACGCAGCGAGGATTTGGCCGCGATGAGCGACTCTTGCGCCCAGACCGGGCTGCGGCGATATCCGAAACTGCTTAGCATCTGGCAATCACGCCGTGCGAACCGGCGACCGTGCAATAGGTCGATTCCTGCCGCCGTGCATACGGGCTCGGCGGCCATGCACGCGGCCTTGCCGTTGAAGTTGCGCTGACTATCGGTTTGATGAAACGCACTTTATTCTTCCGGTCGTTACTGTTCAGCAAACTCATCTCGGTTTTCTCGGAACATTTTTGTTCCCCAGTGACGCTCTGATTCAGTTTTAAGGTGGCGCCTATCATTGCGCGGCGCGCATCGATTGCCCGTACCCCGCTTGAATGTCGAGGCGCCCTGCGATTCTCATATTGCAGCAATGCTCTTTAGAATTCGTGTACTCGCCATGGGCCGGATGGATCGTCAGGTCGTGGCCGCCGGCTTAGCGCTGCAACGCCTTGCCGCAAAGCCCCTGCAATGTCTGATCAAAGCGATCAATCACAACGGCGGTGCCGCAAGTCAGCGTCGTGGCGCCCAGTCGCAACGGACTCGCCACCCGTGCTACGAGCCGCCCGATCCTGCCTGGTCTGCGGTCTTGACTCCCGACTTGGCGCGTGTCCGAGGGACGCCTCAATGACTGTTCAGTAGGAGTGACTGCCGACAAGACTGCGCTCCTCCACCGGGATTGCCGATGACCCGCGCTCCGCGGATGGTTGCGCGCCCGCCCGGCTGGCATACCACTCGATTGCGCTCACCAGCCCCTCGGATACCCGCCGCACAGGCCGGTAGCCGAGCAGGCGCACTGCCTTGCCAATGTCGGCCTGCGAGAGTCGAACATCACCGACCCGGAACTCGCGATGGACAGGCCGCACATTGCGAAGGCGCGGGTAACGCGGTTCCAGCGCCTGGCGGATGATCTGGAAAAGCTCGTTCAGCGTCGTCTTCTCGCCCAGTGCTATGTTGTATGCCTGGTTGACAGCGGCCTCGTCTTCACATGTCGCCGCCAGCAGATTGGCCTGCACGACATTGTCGACATGGCAGAAATCGCGGGAGGTTTCGCCGTCGCCATTGATATGGACGGGTTCTGCGTTGAGCAGGCTGCCGATCCATTGCGGAATGACGGCCGCATACGCGCCGTTGGGGTCCTGGCGCGGCCCGAATACGTTGAAATACCGCAATCCGATCGTATCGAGCCCATAACAGCGCGCAAACAAACCCGCGTAGAGTTCATTTACGTATTTGGTCAATCCATAGGGCGAGAGCGCATTGCCGACCGACTCTTCCCTCTTCGGCATACCCGGATCATCTCCGTAGGCCGCGCTCGATCCTGCATAGACAAATCGCGCCACGCCCGCGTCGCGTGCCGCGACCAGCATGTTGAGGAAACCGCCTATGTTGGATTCGTTGTAGGAAACGGGATCTTCGATGGATTCTGGTACGCTGCCAAGCGCTGCCTGATGTAACACGTAATGCGCCGAGCGGCAGGCTTCGCGGCAATCATCGGCAACACGGATGTCTCCCTCGATGAAGCGGAACTGTTTCCAGCGGCCCGGGCCGACGGCGTCCCTGACTTCAGCAAGGTTCGCGGGTTTGCCCGTGGTGAAATTATCCAGGCCGATGACCCGTTGATTCAACTTGAGCAACGCCTCCAGCAAGTTGGAACCGATAAATCCGGCCACGCCCGTAATCAACCAGGTATTCGTTTGCGCCTTCATCCTTTCCTGCAGCGCTTCGTAGGTCGTCATTCTCTGCTTGCTCCTTCCATCATGACTCGTTGGCACTGCTTTCGCGCAGCGCTGTCGCCATGGTGCGACAGCACTGTGTAGGATTCTGCATACTTGCCATGGGCCGGATAGATCATCGCTGCCGGGGCAATTCGCCGGAATCGTCTTGTTTATAAAGGAGGGATTGTCTCTTTCTGCGATCCGCGCCGGGGGCATGGGCACTCAACGCCATCCAGTGCGCCGGGGCGCAAATAATGCCGAACTCGTCTACTGATCGGAACCCTTTATCTGGGCCCTGGCAGAGCTGGATCGTCAGTTGATAACCGCCGCTGCCCGCCGCGATGGCTTGTCGCACAATTCCAGCAAGGTAGTCTCGTAGCGCTCGATCATGGTGCTTTCGGAGAATAGGGCTTCGACCATCTGCCTCGACTGGCGGCCCATGGCGCTACGGACCTCGCGGTCCGCCAGGCTCGCAAGCTTTTCGACCAGCGCGCCGGTATCGCCGATGGGAAACAGATAGCCGTTTTGGCCCGGGACGACCATTTCCGCCGCGCCGCCGGTTTCGGACAGCACGATCGGGCGCGCCAGCGCCATGGACTCGAGGGCTGCGAGAGAAAACGTTTCCACGGTGGTGCTGCACAAGACGACGACATCCGCAGCGCCGATGTAGGGGCGCACGTCCTGCTGGAAACCGGTGATCGAGAGCGCATCGAATACGCCCAGTTTGCGCGCGCATGCCTCGATTGCGGGACGCATATCTCCGTCCCCAATGAGCAGCGCACGCGCTGCAATGCCGCGCAGGCGCAGCGAGGCGATCGCCTCGATCAGTTGCAGATGATTCTTCTCGGGCCTGAAAACCGCGCACATGGCGATCACCAGATCGCTGTCGGCAAAGCCAAGCGATGCGCGCACGGCAGCGCGCTCCTGCGCATCGCGTGGACGCCAGTGCGCGAGGTCCACACCGTTGTGAATGGTACGCACACGGCGCGCACCGAGCAACCGGCGCATCCAGTGGCGGCGCTGGGTTTCGCAGACATACACCAGGCAGTCCGCAGTCCAGAAGAGGGGCCGGGAATAGAGCATCTGCACCCATTCCTTGACGCTTGGCAACAGGGTGCTGTGGAAAGTCACCAGCAGCGGAATGCGCTGGCCGGTCCGGCGAATCGCCAGCCAGGCATACATCAGCGCGTACTGATTCGCAGCGACGACGATGGATGGCTGCACGCGCGCGATGTGCGTGCTGAAGTCCGCCAAGGCGCGCCGGTCGAGGTAACGCTGGGCTTCCAGGCACTTTACCGTTGCCCCGTCATGCAGTTCGATGCGGTCGAGCTGGCTGGCGGCGCTTTTGACGTAGACGGCATGGCATTCATAGCCCCGCTCCGCCAGGCGATTCATCAGCGTGATGGAATGCCGCTCGGCGCCGCCGAAAGCTAATGAGCCGGTCACAAACATCAGACGTGTCATGTTCTGTTCTCAACTACCGTGGTGTTGACTGCGCAGGCTGGTGAGCCAAACCCGGCTCGTACCCGACAACGTGGCGATCGCGCCATAGGCCAGCATCAGCGTCAGGCCGCCCACCACCACACGCACCAGGGGTCCGCTGCCCGCGAAGTACAGCGCGACTGTCCCCCACGCCAGCAACGCCGCGATGAGGGCGGCCGACGCCAGAAGTACCAGCGTTTTCCAGTCCTGAAGCCGCGCAACGGGAACACCGGTCAGCGAAGATACGCGCCAGAGCGTCACCACGCGGTCCAGATACATCACCGTCACGCTGCCCAGTGCGGCGCCCGCCAGGCCGATTTGTAGCGCTGCATACCAGTTCAGGGCCACCGCAAGCACCAGCGCGACGATGTTGAGTGCCATGACGAATACCGCCTGGCGCAGCAACAACGTGATGGACGACAGTTCGATCACCAGCGCAGCGATGCCGACGATGTAGATCCTGATGACCGGAACGGCCTCCAGATAGTTCGCCGTGTACACAATGGTGACGATTTCCTCGGCAAAGACGAATGCGAAATAGAACAGCGGAAAAACGATCGCACCGACGATGACGTTGCCGCGGCTGTTGAGCTCCAGCATGCTCGGGACATCTCCCTGGGCCTGGCGCTTGCTCATGATCGGCAGGAAGGCGTTGTTGACCGACTGGCGAAACAGGTTCATCAGCGGTCCGAGCACCGCCGCTATCGAAAACGCCGCGAACATTCCCAACGGAAACAGGGCCGCTGCCACCCATTGATCGGATTGGACACGCACGCCGTATAACGCGCCCGCGGCGCCAAAAGGCACTGCATACTTCATCTGGTCAGCGAATGCGTGCCAGCGGATTACCGGGCGGCGCAGGCCGTGAAACCTGGCCACGTAGCCAAGCAGCAAAATGACCTTGAAAACCACGAACGCAAGCAGCACCAGGAGCACGGGCAGCAGTTCCCCGGTCAGCAACGCCGCCAGCGACAGCGCCACCGCGCGCAACAGCGCGAGGCTGACGATGACTTTGACTTGCCATGTGACCCGCTCCTCTACCGTGGGCAGCACGTCGAGCAGTGAGGCAACGACCAGCATGACGATGAACGCCGGCAGGATCGCGCCGCGTTCGGCAAGGGTGGCCAGATGCGCCGGCAACCACGGATTCCAGCCACTGATGGCCCATGCCGAGATCAGCCCCGCGACGAGCAGAAACAACATCGTCTGATTGACGTACATGCGCTTGGTCGCAGTGTCGGAGCGCGGCACGTAGTAATAGAGGCTCGCCGGCATTGCCAGGGTCGCAATCGCCATGACGGTTCCCGCCACCAGCCACAGCAAACGGTATTCGCCGAATGCCGCGGGGTCGAGACAGCGCGTAAGCACCGCCGGCAGCAGAAATTGCAGTGCGAAATCGAACGCATTGGCCGCGCCCAGCGACAGGGCCCGATGGCCCAATTTCATGCCGGCCGGAGCGCTGGCCGATTTCGCGCCGGCACTCGCGGAAGACAGCTCGCGGGACGACGCATCGCCAGGCGCCGCGCCTGGCACCGGTCTGGTCAACATGGTCAACTCGCAGTCCGCTTGCGTAACTGGCCGTACATCATGCCGATTGCCAGCCACAGGAAAACCTGCTCCGGACGCGGCAGCAGGCTTCCGTCCGACACGCTCGCCACCATCATGCTCAGCAATCCCGCTGCCGCGCCCTGGAAAAATCCGCGCATGACCGGGCTCAGTTGCACATCCCGGTAGCAGGTTTCGAAAACCGCGCCAGACATGAAAGAAATAGCCGCACAGCACCAACAGGCCAACGCCACCCAGGTCGAGCAGCGCTTGCAGATAGGCGTTATGCGGATGCGTCGCCTGCAGCACGGTAACGCCTCCGCCGGAATGCATCGTGTCCGACCACATCATCGAGCCGAGGCCGCTGCCGTAGATAGGGCTGCGAACCACTTCGGGCAGAAGCGGCAGCCAGAGCGTCTCCACGCGCCCCGCGCTGATGGCGTTCACCCCCTGGCCCATGCCGACGGTGGCGCGGTCGTAGACTTCCGCGGGTAGCACAAGCAGTGCTGCCGCAGCCAGTAGAATGAAACCGATCAGCGTCTTGATGCTCCGCCGCCAGAACAGGAACAGCACATTGACGCCGATGAATCCGACGAAGGCGCCGCGCGAGAATGTCAGAACCAGCGCAACCACCGCAAGGGCCATGCACACGGCGATCAGGACCCGGTAGCCGACATGCTTGAGCGCGGCCCAGCTGAACAACAGCAAAGCATAGGCGATCGTGAACAGGCGCCCCAGGTCGTTGGCATGCAGGCCGATCTTGTGCGACATGAATTCGCGCGCCTCGCTGCTGGCGAGCTGGCCGAGCGAGACACCGGATTGGGCAACGAACAAGATCACCATCAGCGCGACGAGCGCGATCGAGATCATCGTCGGGATCAGCAGCCTGTCAGGCTTGTCCGACCGTATCACCGCTGCGCCGACGAGCAGCGCGAACAACACCAGAAACAGCGGCTTGACCACCATGTCGCGGAGATAGCCGGTCGAGTCGTAAAAGGCGATCAGCTCCGGCTCCATGATGTGGTAAACGGACGCAATCTCGGTGACGTGGCCCACGCCCATCGCACCGCCGACGACGATTGGCACGATGTACAGCCAGAGCACCGGTCGCGGCAGGAAGCCGCGCAGGCCGCCGTCGAACAGCGCGTAGAACAGGTACGAGCCCAGCGTTCCGACCAGCAGCAGGTTCAACGGATTCAGGCCCGTGATTCCGAGCATCGCATGAGGGAAAAAGAAGCTGGCCGAAATGGGCATGAGCACAATCAGCAGCACAACGCCGATGCGAAAATCGCGCGCAATAAACACACAGCCGATCAGCGAAACGCACAAATACAGCGCGTTGAGTCCCGCCACAGGGACCATCGCGCCCCAAAGCGCGCCCAGTAGCGCGATGCCGGTCAGCAACGGCCATCTGCGGCGGCTATCGGGACCGGCGGCAATGGCAGCGGCAGGTTCAGCGTCCACGCCCGACGGGCCGGTGCCACGCCACCATGCTGCCAGCCCGGAATGGAAGTGTCGCTCCAGAGCCAGAGGCATTCTATTCGCCCCCGGATCAGTCAGATCGCATTGAACACGGTGCCAACGACGCGGGTGCCGGTATCGCTGAGGACCCTGATCGTACTCGCAGTTTCGGCAATGCTGGTGTGGTCCTTTCGCGCCAGCACGATGGCGCTGCCGGCGCGGAACGCGACGCTTTGCGCGTCGGCATAAAGTCCTGCCGGCGGCGTGTCGAAAAGAATGACGTCGAACTCATTGCGCAATTCCCCCAGCAAGGCGGCGAGCGCCGGACGCAACAGTAACTCCTGCGGATTCGGCGGGCACGCGCCCGCCGGCAGCAGCGACAGCGTCCCGAACTGGGGAAGCGGCACCACTGCGCTGCTGTCGGCTCTTCCGGACAGCACTGCAGAGAGTCCGATGCGGTCGGCCGTGTTGAAAATCTTGTGTTGCCGCGGCGCGCGCAGATCGGCATCGATGAGCAGCGTGCGCTCTCCCAACTGCGAGAAAGCCACCGCCAGATTGGCGGCCACGTAGCTGCGCCCCTCTCCGGAACCGGGACTGACGATGGCCAGCATCTTGTGCCTGACCTGGGCGTTGGACCAGCGAATCAGCAACTGGGTGCGCAGTGCGCGCATCTCCTCCGCGCGCGGATGAAACGGCTCATAGGCGCCCACCAGTTCGCTGCTGATCTCCTCGCTGCCGGGCATCAGATGCGGCAATCCATACTGCTTGGCCACTGCACCGCGCAGGTCGTCCCGGGTGATCAGTCGCAGCGACAGAGCCGCCTCGCCAAAGCGCAATCCGCGGATGCGCTGCACCTCCAGTATCGGTTCGATGTCGCTTGGATCGATCTTGCCGTTCTCGACGAGTATGCCGCCGAGGCGGCCATCCTGATGCAGGATCAAACGACCGGAACCTTCGATTGGAAGAACATTTTCCTTGGTGTTCATCGATACTCCCTCAGCCCGGGTTCGGCAATGCGTGTTGGTTTCTTCTTGAATGGCCCAGCAGATGGTGCGCTGGTCTCCACGGTTTCAGTTCGCCCAGTAACGGGATGTTCGATGCGTTATCGAGATCGTTCAGGGAGCGCACGCGCCGGTCCGTAAGTTCCATCAGCAAGACGATGCCGATACCGAGCATGACGCCGATGGCGCCGGCAAGCGCGACGTTCAGCACGGTCTTCGGGCTGGACGCCCTGCGCGGCTCTGCCGCCGGATTGAGCACGGACACGTTGGTCTGATTGGCGCGGCTTTCCACCTGGCTCATTACGGCGCGCTGCATGGCGGTTTCGTATGCGCGTTCGGCCGATTCCACGTTACGCCGCAGCACCGTGAATTCATTGCGGTTTTCCTTCTGGCCGAGCATGCGCGAACGCTGTGCGGAAAGCGATCGCGCGAGCGCAGCTTCGCGCTGGCGGGCCTGGCGTGCGGACGATTCAATGCCGGTCACGACTTTCCTCATCTCCGTGTCGAGCTTCTCGCGCAGGCTCTCGTTCTCCGAGACCTGGCGCTGATAGGCCGGATGATTGCTGCCGTACTGCGTGGACATTTCGCGCAGCCGGGTTTCACCTTGCAGCAGATCGCCCTTGAGTCTTTGTACGAACGCATTGTCGAGCACCTCCGGAAGCCGGTCCGGCGACGCGCCGGCCTGCCGGAACTGACGTGCCTGCGACTCGCGGCTGTTCCACTGGTAGGTCTGCTCCTGCGCCCGGACCAGTTCATCCGACAGGGCGGCAAGGCGCCCGCTTTCGGCATCGCCCCGTTCATCCTCCGATATGATCTGCTTGAGCTGGTGATTGTCCGTAAGCTTGCTCTGTGCCTCTTCGAGATTGGCACGCAACCGCTTGAGCTGCTCGTCGAACCACTCGGCCGTCTCGCGCGCCGGCTGCGTGCGCAGTTCCAGCAGAGTATCGATGTAGCCCTTGGCGAAGGCGTTGGCGATTTGCATCGATAGCTGCGGATCGGAGGAAGAGAAAGTCGCCAGGATGACGTTGCTCTGCGTCGTTTCAACCTTGAGCTTCCTGACCAGGCTTTCGACCACCCGATCCTCGAGCGTCGCAGCGTTGCCCTCTTCCGACAGCAGCATCGCCAGCGTGGCAGGCTTCTCCAGCAGCTTCATCTCCTGGACCACCTTGCGCGCCACTTTCTTGCTGGTAAGGATGTCTTTCTGGGTCTGCAAATAACTCAAGCGCTCCTGCGGCTGGATGAGCGGGCGCACGCCGTTGAGCGATTGCTCGTCCTTGGCATCGACCAACAGCGAGACGGTCGACTTGTAAGTCTTGGGCAACATCAGACTCACGGCACCGGCTGCTACTACGGTGGCCACCAATACCAGCACGAACACGCCGAAGCGCGCGCGCATTGCAAGTAAGAACTGATGCAGGTTCACGATATCCGCCGATTCGAGTAATTGATCATGGTCACAGGTGTTGCGTTAAAACAGGCTTTCCTTGACGATGACAATGTCGTCGGCCTGGATGGGATCGGTCAACTTGGCATCGAGCTTGATGAACTTTCCGTTCGGCATGCGCCGATGGATGCCAATGCCGCGCTCGCTGGCGCGCGGCGTCAGGCCGCTGCCGAGCGACAGCGCCTGCATGACGATCATGTTGGGTTCGAGCCGGTAGGCGCCAGCGCGCTGCACTTCGCCATAGATGTAGAACACCGGCGCGCGTTCGACATAGATCGTGTCGCCGTTCTCGATCTGGATGTTGGTGGACGGATCGCCTCCCTGAAAAATGGCAGGAAGGTCGATTTCGCGCCTTTCCACCTTGCCATTGCGATTCGTCAGCACGGTGACCGTGTCTGCGCCGGTCGCGTTGATGCCGCCGGCGAGGGTTAATACGTCGGTGAGCCGCGAGCCGGCATCTTCGAGGATGTAGTTCCCCGGCCGTGACAATTGACCGAGCACGTGGACCTGGCGGCTGCGCACCTGCAGGATGGAAACGGCGACCTGCGGATTCAGAATGAAATTGCCGCGTTTCAACAACTCGGCGATTCGCGCACCCGCCTCCGCCGTCGTCAATCCGCCTACGCCGATTTCGCCGATCAACGGAAACACGATCGAGCCGGACTGCGAAAGCCGGGTCTCGGTGGTCAGATCCGGATTCTGAAATACATTGATCCGGATGCTGTCGCCGGGTCCCAGAACCTCCCGCAATTGCGACGAATTGGATTGCAAGGCGGCATTCGCCGATTGCGATGCGGTTGCCGCCTGCGAGGGCGCGGCGCTGCGCGGCTGCGCCGCGGATGGGTTGGCATTGCGTGATGGCGCCGGATCGCGCGCTTCGGAGGCCATTGGCAGCGCAACCAGCATCACAACGAGCAGCGATCCCAGAATCGGCATTGCATCCCTGGAGAAGCAGCGGCACTTCGGCATGTGTCCCATATCAAACACCTCTTTCAGAAAAGTCCACTTGCTTGCAGGCAGCGCGTATCGAGCCGTTCGCACCGGGCGCTTCAGCGAACTCGCCGCGGCGCGCGCAAATCTCAGTACAAACACCGAGTCGGACTGCTTGCCAGGGAGCAAATGCGCACCTCGGGCACTGCGCAAGCGGGTCTATCAACAACGGATACCCCTCGTTCGGGGCGCAGTTCTCGTTCCATCAGAATTTTCTTGGCACGCCCACTTTCAAACAACCATGCTGCGTGCTGATTCCAGTACAGACTAATCGCGCGACATTTATCAGCGACGTCCCGACTTGATCCGATCGGACTACCGTATAAATGGCGTCCGAAAAAGCGTCTGCTCGCAGCGCTTAACGTCGCAACAGGGGAGCTCGCCAAACACGCGACGCCCATGCAAAACAGCCATCAGGAGAGCCCGATGGCTGTTCATGCTGCCTCAACAGTTACGCAGTTTTCAGGAAGAGAATATGCGGGGTCGCGCGACGGCGAAAATCCCCAGAATCCCTGCCAGCAACACGGCCCAGGCGCCGGGTTCCGGAATCGGTTTTTCGGACACGCGAACCCACTCGTCATCGTGGCCGGTGGTGGCGCGGGCGTTGGCGTTCGGCATGTCGCGGCGGACTGCGCGCCGGGCGTCCGGCAGGATATCGCCAACGCCGGCTGACGGACGCGGGCGCTCCGGCGCTAACTCGGCAAGCCCCGCGGCGCCCGCTGGAAGCGGTACAGTCTCGATCTTGCGCGCGCTGGCTTCCGGCTCACTGGCTTCTGCACACGCCTTGCCTGTCTGTCGTGCGGCAGGCGGCGCCGCCTGATCCATGTACGCTACCCGCTCGCAGAGTGCGGGCTGGATGGTCGCGCGCGCAACGTCGGCCAGCGCGAACGGGGAAAAGGCGGATGCGGCCAGCATCACGGTAATAAACGGGATTACGGTCCTGTACACAATTTGACTCCTTGGCAGCGATGTTACGACTATGGACTACGCGCGTGACGCAACGACCGCGCGGTAGTAGCCCACTGTGACTACGACTTCCGCCGCCCCCGATTCCACCCGATTCGTGTTCATGTTTTTAGAATGCGTAGTTCCAGCGCCTTGCCAACGGCTTGTGCGCGATTGACCACGTCCAGTTTGCGCAAGATCTTCTGAACATGGTTTTTGACGGTCAAGGGACTGATGTCGAGAATGGCCCCGATCTCAAAGTTGCTCTTGCCGAAATACACCCACTTGAGAATCTCCTGCTCACGCGAGGTGATTTTCTTTGCCGTCTCCGATACGACCGTGTCATTGCATTTCGTGCGCCCATTGACCTCGCTTCGGACCCAGGCGGCCTGCAGGAACGGCACCACCAGCCGCGCAAGGTACGCGTGCCGCGGACCATAGGTTCCCGGACGGCCGGCGAAGGCGAAGAAACTGGTGACGCGGCCTTCCACGTCATGCGTGCCGTGCGCCAGAATCTGCGTTGCCCTGACTTTTTCGAGTTCCTGCGCAAAGGGGCCCTTGGCGAGCGCAGTCTGCGTGACGTCGCAAATCAACGGCCTGAATTCGCGCTCCTCCCATACCTTGACCAGGTTCGGCGCAACGGACGCATCACGCAGAAATGACTCGCCAAACACGGCTTGATCGGGCGCAACCATGGAGAAGCTCTCCGTGCGCATTGATTGCGGATCATTGCTTTTCAGGGCGCAGATGAGCACCTCGTGCCTGAGCAGGCTTTGCAGCATGCCCTGCGTCCAGCTGAAGAAATGCGCGCGCTCATACACCCGGACCGATGCATCCAGATTGAGCATCAGGGTCTCTATGTCTATGTCGCTGAGTGTCGTCGATGACGCGCCGTTGTCCGCAGCGCCGTTGTCCTCGATGTGCGCAGTAGCCTCAGGCACGACATAAGTGGTCTCCCGCGCGGGCGTTTCGTTTCCGAGCCGTAAGCGCCCTGCGGGTAGTTGCGCGGCGATCTTGTCTAGCGGGTGCGAGGTAGAAAGCATGGCATTTTGATTCATGGCTAAATGGTTCGTGGCTGGCGTGGATACAAAAAATCACTCTTGGGTATTTCCCGCCGGCACACGTATGCATCAGATGCGTCGGCATTGGATGCAAAAGTATCCTGAAGACACCGTGAAGTATGTGCGTTGTCGCACAGAGGCGACACGCTGTCGCGCACACCGTTGCGCCGCCCCGCATATCGCAATGTCGATAAGTGCATCACGACCACCTGCCTCGCCGGATTCGAACTTCCTTCAGACATCGAATTCGGCCCGATGGCACGGGCCCACGCGCGCGCAGCGCGACCGGTAGTCCGATAGAGCTATCGCTAGAGCGCCGGCTCCCCCTCGTTACAGAGTGTGTATGCCTTAACGTATGCACCGCGGACGCACCCTGGCCGCATTCTTTCATCGACGCCATAGACAACTCATCGTGCTTCAATTCCAGAACACCCAGCCACGCCTGCTTCCCAGCCAGCCCGGCCCGGTCACGCTGCTGCGCTCCGCCGTAGATCCGGTAGTTGCCATCGTTTGCATGATGGTCTCGGTTCTTTGGTTCGACGGACGCTTCGGCGGCCCTTACCTCATTCTCGCGCTGCTGGTGTTTTCCATGACATTTCCGGGCAATCTCGCCCGAGACACGGCCAGCAATGGGGAATTGATCCGCAGCATCCTCGCTGGCTGGGCCGCCATCATCGGATTGTTGCTGCTGTTGGGCTGGGCCTCGCAAACGCTGTCCAATTTCGACCCACGGGCGATATTCCTGTGGAGCATCATCACGCCCGCCGCGTTGTTCGCCGCCCACCGCGTGATTCCACTGATACTGCCTAAGGTACTTGCAGCAGAAGGCTTGCAACGCGCCGCCGTTATTGCCGGCGCCAATGGTCCGGGGCGCAATCTGGGTGCGCACCTGCGCTCGCGCCCGCTGCTGGGCATTCGCTTCGCCGGGTACTTCGATGATCGCGGCACGCGTCTGGAAGGCGAACTGGAGCCCGGGGACAATCTTGGCGATCTGAGTCATCTGGCCGAGTATGTGAAGACCCACCATATCGACCTGATCTACATCACGCTGCCCATGACCTCGCAGCCGCGCATCCTGCGTCTGCTCGAGGACCTGCACGACACCACCGCGTCGGTGTATTTCGTTCCGGACATTTTTGTCTACGACCTGATCCAGGCACGCATGGAAACCATCGGCGGCATTCCCGTGCTGGCTGTGTGCGAATCGCCCTTCTACGGCGCCGACGGCCTGGTCAAGCGCATGAGCGACATCGTGTTCGCGTCGCTGATCCTGCTGATGATCACGCCGCTGCTGCTGGCAATCGCCCTCGCCATCAAGCTGACCTCGGCCGGTCCTGTCCTGTTCCGGCAGCGCCGCTACGGACTCGACGGCAAGGAAATCATCGTTTACAAATTCCGCTCGATGACCGTCTGCGAAGACGGCGGCGTGGTGACGCAGGCAACGCGCAATGACAGTCGCGTCACGCGCCTGGGCGCGATACTGCGCAGGACGTCGCTCGACGAATTGCCGCAATTCATCAATGTGCTCCAGGGTCGAATGAGCGTGGTGGGACCGCGCCCGCACGCCGTGGCCCACAACGAGATGTATCGCAAGCTGATTCCCAGTTACATGATCCGGCACAAGGTGCGCCCTGGCATCACTGGCCTGGCGCAGGTGAATGGTCTGCGCGGGGAGACCGACACGCTGGAAAAGATGGAAGCCCGCATCGAGCATGACCTGGCCTATCTGCGCAACTGGTCGTTGTTGCTGGACCTCAAGATCGTGTTCATGACCCTGGTCGTGGTGCTGAAGAAACAGGACGCGTATTGAGAGCCGCTTGTTCGGCTGAGCCTATCAGGCGGCCTTGATTTTGCCTGACTTTCCTTCTCTCTTCTTAACGTCCGTTCCGACATGCCCTGGTCGGGCGTCTGGCAGCGTTCCGGCCGGCAGGGTGACTGGTCTTGCACTGTCTGCGCGTCCAAGAGCCCGCCAGGCGGGGGGCGGCGACGCGTTCGCTTTTGCGTTCGCTTATGCGCAGATCTCCCGCACGTCCGTGCGTATCGGTGCTCAGTTATGGATTGCGGGGCGGACGCACGCATGGCGTGCCTGGCGGCCGCCGGCCTGCACGCATTACATATAGAGTGGTTGGATGACGCGGGACCAACAAAACAATGCGGCCGGCCAGTTGGCCGACCGCATTGACGACTCGGTCAGAAAGCTGCTTATTCCCGTTCGGCACGGAACCGATAGCCAAGTCCGCGCACCGTCTCGATCAGGGCATCGTGCCCAAAGGGCGCCAGTCCCTGACGAAGCCTGCGGATGTGTACGTCCACGGTGCGCTCCTCGACATAGGCGTCGTGCCCCCAGATCTCGTCAAGCAGCGTGGTCCTGCTGAAGATGCGACCGGGATGGGTCATGAAGAAATGCAGCAAGCGAAACTCAGTGGTCCACAACTCGATCTCCTGGTCTCCGGAGCTCACGCGCCGGGCCGCCGGATCAAGCTGCAATCCCGTCACTTCGATCACGTCATCGGCCAGTTGGGGCGTGCGCCGGCGCATCACGGCCTTGATTCGGGCCATTAATTCGCGACCGGAGTAAGGTTTGGTCAGGTAGTCGTCTGCCCCTCCCTCGAGTGCGGCCACCTTGTCCTGCTCCTCGCCGCGCGAACTGATGAGCACAATGGAAATATCCTTGGTGCGCCGGTCGCTGCGAAGGCGGCGTGCAAACGGCAGCCCTGGTATTCCGGGCAAAATCCAGTTGAGCACGACTAGATCAGGCCGGATCTGGCGCATCAACACCTCGGCTTGAGGAATGTCGCCTGCGCAGTGCACCTTATATCCGGCATTTTGAAGATTAACGGCAAGCTGCTGCCGAGCCGGTTCTTCATCTTCGATTACTAGGACGGAGCCTTCCATGTGTTCACCCGTTGATTGGCCAATTTCCGCTAACGCGGGCCAGTAAATCTGTGTTGTGCTGAACGCTTCGTGACTTCCCGCCGGGGAACCCGGCATTAGTCGTCACGCACGCAGCTTGCTCCGTCGCTCGCAATCCATCTGTTCGATTTTGCACACAGCGTGCTCGACTTGTGTCTGTTTGCGCACACAGCGCACGCCCGCGGCAGCGCCGATGGGCGCCCCGGCCGGACCGGCTAAGCCAATGGCAGCGGAATGGACAGTGAGACTCGCGTGCCGCGCCCCGGCGATCCATGAATACTGACCTCTCCGCCGAAAAGCTGTGCGCGCTCGCGCATTCCGAGCAGTCCCAGTGAAGTTGCCGCATGGACCGCGTCGTCCGGCATCCCGGCGCCATCGTCGGTGACGTTCAGATTCAGGCGCTCCCGCGCCATGGTGAGCTGGACGCTGACGCTGGTCGCCTTGGCGTGGCGCGCAATATTGGTCAGGATCTCCTGATAGATGCGAAACACGGCCGTGGACAGTTCACCGGGCAATTGCGGCTGCTGCGGGGGCAATTCGACCCGGCAGCGGATGCCCATGCGTTTCTGGAACTCCTTGGTCTGCCAGCCGATGGCAGCCACCAATCCCATATCGTCCAGAATCTCAGGCCGCATGCCGGTGGAGATCCTTCGCACGACCTGCACGGTCGAATCTATCAGCAGGCGCATGGTCTCGGTTCTGGCCAGTAGCGGCTCCTGGCTGCTATCGAGTTGCTTGACCAGCCACATCACATCCATTTTCAGGCCGGATAGCACCTGGCCGAGCTCATCATGGATCTCGCGCGCGATGCGCGCCCGCTCCTCTTCGCGAATGGAAAGCAGGCGGGCGGCCAACGCCCGCAACTTGACTTCGGATTCGCGTAAGCGCTCTTCCGCGAGCTTTCTTTCCGTTATTTCACTGGTGAGGGCCGCGTTCTTGCGGTGCAGTTCGACAAAGACCGAGACTTTCGAGCGCAGCACCTCCGGGACGATGGGCTTCATCAGGTAATCCACCGCGCCCACTTCGTAGCCACGGAAGGCCGATTCCATTTCCCGGGAGACGCCGGTCAGAAATATGATGGGAATGTGTTTGGAGCGCTCGCGCTCGCGAATGATGCGGGCAGTCTCGAAACCCGTCCATGCCGGGCATGCGCACATCGAGCACGATGACTGCAAAGTCATGCTTGAGCACCAGACGCAATGCTTCCTGGCCTGATCGTGCGGTGACCAGGTGCTGGTCCAGCGGCTCGAGCAACGCCTGCAGCGCCAGCAGGTTCTTCGGTTCGTCATCGACCAGCAACACATCGGCCTTCCAATCGCCTTGCCGCGTCGACGCAGTCGCGCGGTCGCCGTCCGGGGCCAGTGTGTGTCCGAACTCGAAAACCTGTGCGGTCAAGATGGATGAACCTGGAAAGACATACGACCGATCCCTGAGGCGAGTACGTTATATGCCGTAGCGCCCGCCCGCGAGTGCGGCCGAAGCGAGCGATGCGGCGCGACTAACCCATACTGCCAAGTCTCCCCGCCCAGTCAATCAGTCAAAGACCTGTCCCCAAGTAAGCCGAATGGACCCGCACCCGCATCGGGCGCGGGCGTCGCACTGCGTCGCCACACGGGACCCCGGGCTTGGCGAATACTCCTTATTCTTTCAGCAGCTGCTTGCGAATGGCCTGCAGTTCGCGGCGGTGTTGTTCGCTCGATCTTGGGTAATCGAGCTTCAGCGCGCGGAATGTCTCGAGAATGATCCGGGCAATGATCAGTCGTGCATTCGCCTTGTCATCCGCGGGAACCACGTACCACGGCGCTTCTCGCGTACTGGTTGCGCTCAGACAATCCTGATACGCGTGCATGTACTGCTTCCAGTACTTGCGCTCGTGGATGTCTGCGAGGCTGAGCTTCCAGTTCTTGTCCGGTTCATCGATGCGATCGAGGAACCGCTTACGTTGTTCCTCGCTGGACAGGTGCAGGAAGAACTTGACGATGCGCGTGCCGTTTCGGTGCAGATGGCTTTCCAGGTCGACAATGGATCGGTAGCGATCACGCCAGATGTCTTTGCCTTTGAGAACCGCGCCCGGCACGCCCTGGGCTTTCAGAATTTCCGGATGCACGCGTACGACCAGCACCTCCTCGTAATAGGAGCGGTTGAAAATGCCGATGCGGCCGCGCTCCGGCAAGGCCCGCGTCGTGCGCCACAAAAAATCATGATCGAGTTCCTCGGCACTGGGATGCTTGAAACTGAAGACCTGGCACCCCTGCGGATTGATGCCCGACATCACGTGCTTGATGGCGCCGTCCTTGCCCGCGGCGTCCATCGCCTGAAAAATGACCAGCATCGCATAGCGATTGGAGGCGTAGTGCATCTGCTGCTGCTCGCTCAGCTCGGAAACCTGCTCTTCGAGCAGCGCTTTATAGTCGTTGCTGGAACCGTAGAGGGGTTTGACCCGCGTCGGCCATTGCGCAAGCTTGACTTTCTTCCCGGCCGGCACGCGAAACGCGCTGGTATCGTTTTTCATCCTTGTCCTTTCCGTCTCAGGCACAGCAATGGTGATGCCCGGCAAGCGCGCCGTTCATCCTGATGATTACTTTGACAACGGCTGCGTTTAACTGCGCCGCGGTGGCGGCACACCTGCCGGGGCCTCGGCCGGCAGGACCTCCGCCTGGACGCGCATGGCAGGCACATAGCCCGGGCGAATCAGCAGTTCCGGCTGAAGGATCTCGTCGAGCTGCGCGGCCGTGAGCAATTTCTTCTCCAGCACCACTTCTCGCACCGTCTTCCCGGCGACATACGCCTCGCGCGCGACTTCGCTCGCGCGTTCGTAGCCGATATGCGGATTCAGCGCCGTGACGATACTGATC
This sequence comes from uncultured beta proteobacterium, assembly GCA_963846655.1. Classification (GTDB taxonomy): domain Bacteria; phylum Pseudomonadota; class Gammaproteobacteria; order Burkholderiales; family JACQAP01; genus JACQAP01. The sequence continues at coordinate 167,282 of CAWJWT010000001.1, forward strand.
GATTGATCGACCGTGAGCCGCAGATACTCGCGGTTGGCGGTGATGCCGGTCACGCAGCGTTCACGCAGGATGTCGCAGGCATTCTTCAGGTGCTGCAGGCTTTTGAACAGGCTATGGGCGATGAGCGGCTCGAAAGCGTTCAATTGCAGTTGTCCGGCTTCGGCAGCGAAGGTGACCGCCACGTCGTTGCCGATGACCTCGAACGCCACCTGATTGACCACCTCCGGAATCACCGGGTTGACCTTGCCCGGCATGATCGACGAGCCCGCCTGCACCGCGGGCAGGTTGATCTCGTTGAGTCCGGCGCGCGGACCGGACGAAAGCAAGCGCAGGTCGTTGCAGGTTTTCGAGAGTTTGACCGCGACGCGCTTCAGCACCCCGGACACCTGGACGAAGGCCCCGGCGTCCTGCGTCGCCTCGACCAGATTGGTCGCCGTGATGACCGGGATGCCGGTAATGGCCGCGAGGTGGCTGCGGACCAGGCTCGCGTAATCCGGATGCGTGGTGATGCCGGTACCGATCGCGGTGGCGCCCATGTTGATCTCGTGGATGAGCAAGCGCGCTTCCTGCAACCGCAACTGGTCCTCCTCGAGCATGACCGCGTAAGTCAGGAATTCCTGCCCGAGCGTCATCGGCACCGCATCCTGCAGCTGGGTGCGCCCCATTTTCATGACATCGTGAAATTCCTTTGCCTTGGCGCTGAAGGCAGCCCCGAGTTCGCCCATGGAAGCGACCAGCCGGGTAATGCCAAAGTGCAACGCGAGTTTCACGGCCGTAGGATAGACATCGTTCGTGCTCTGGCTCATGTTCACATGGTCGAGCGGGTGCAAATACTGATATTCGCCGCGTTTGCGCCCAAGCAACTCCAGCCCGCGGTTGGCGATGACTTCGTTCGCGTTCATGTTGGTGGAGGTGCCGGCGCCCCCCTGGATCACATCGACCACGAACTGCTCGATCAACCCGCCGCCGCGGATCTGCTCGCAGGCGCCGGCGATGGCGCGCAACTTTTCGTCGTTGAGCAGATCCAGTTCGTTATTGGCAAGCGCCGCGGCCTGTTTGACGCAGGCCAGCGCTACCACGAGGTCGGGATAGATGGAGATGGGCGTTCCGGTAATCGGAAAATTCTCGAATGCTCGCAGCGTATGCACGCCGTAATAGGCGCTGTCCGGCACGGTGCGCTCACCCAACAAGTCGTGCTCGATGCGCACAGCAGGGCGTTTCATGGACGGCTCTCCTTCATGGGCCTGCTTGCAAGGATTAAAAACCGCCGGATCTGGCCACCGGCTCTCCCGCGCATTCCGCGCGCGGATTCAGTCGCCCGCTGCACGCTTTCCGAGGCGATCCAGAATTAGCGCCGTATAGGCGCTTTCAGCACGCGAGCGACCGCGCCGCGGCACAGCGGATTCCACCCGTGTGCGCAATAGCTGCAGCTTGCGCAGGGCGAGGCTGCGAGATTCGTCTGGCGCGAGCGCATCGATCAGCCGTTCCAGATCGCCGATCTCTCGCAGCACTTCAATTTCCGGCGGGACAAAACCCGCATTCTTGAGCACTCGGTAAGCCATGCGAAGCTCTTCGGGGATCAGCTTGTCGTCATCGAGATCCAGCGGTCGCCCCTCGCCGGCCAGATTGGATAACTCGCCGCGCGCGATGGCTGCGATGATTTTTTCTTCTGCAATCAGGTCGAATACCAGCATGTTCGAGCGGTGAGCGTGCAAAAAGAAATCTTACACCTGCTAAAAAAAGCTAATGCGCAGGCGCCGTGAGCGCGGCGCCGACGATGTTTTGCGCTTCCTCCAGAATGCAGCGCAAATGATCGGCGCCGCGAAAACTTTCCGCATAGACTTTGTAGATGTCTTCCGTGCCGGATGGCCGCGCTGCGAACCAGCCGTTCGCGGCTGTAACTTTCAGCCCGCCGATCGCTGCCCCGTTGCCCGGCGCATGCGTCAGGATGCTCTGGATCTTCTCGCCTGCCAACTCGGCAGACAGCACCTGCTCGCGAGACAGCTGCGCCAGTTTTCTCTTCTGCTCCGGCGTCGCCGGCGCATCGACCCGATTGGAAAGCGGATCGCCAAGCTCGCGGGCAAGTTCCCGGTAGACCTCGCCCGGGTCCCGGCCCAGGCGCGCGGTGATTTCCGCCGACAGCAAAGCCGGGACGATGCCGTCCTTGTCGGTGGTCCAGACGCCGCCGTCCCGGCGCAGGAAAGACGCCCCCGCGCTTTCTTCGCCACCGAAGCCCAGCGAGCCGTCGAGCAGGCCCTCGACGAACCACTTGAAGCCGACCGGGACTTCGTACAGCCTGCGGCCAAGCTTAGCCGCGACGCGATCGATCATCTGGCTGCTGACCAGGGTTTTACCGACGGCCGCCTCCTTGCCCCATTGCGGCCGATGCGCAAACAGATAGGAAATGGCCACGGCAAGATAATGGTTGGGCGGCAGCAACCCGGCGCTGCGCGTGACGATTCCGTGGCGATCATGATCGGGATCGCAGGCAAACGCTATGTCGAAGCGCCCCTTGAGTTCGAGCAGGCTTTGCATGGCGTAAGGCGAAGACGGATCCATGCGAATGCGACCGTCCCAATCGACCGTCATGAAGCGAAACGTCGGGTCGACCCCTTCGTTGACAACCGTAAGGTTCAAGCCGTAACGCTCGGCGATCCTGCCCCAATAATGCACGCCGGCGCCACCGAGCGGATCGACCCCCATACTGAGGTTCGCGCCGCGGATCGCATCCAGGTCGAGGATGTGTTGCAGGTCGTTCACATACGCCGCCACGTAGTCATGCCGGTGGGTGGTGGACGCGCGCATCGCCTTATCGTGAGTAATTCGCGAAACGCCTTTCAGGCCGGCTTCCAGAATCGCATTGGCGCGATTTTCGATCCCCTTCGTGACGTCGCTATCGGCCGGACCGCCATTGGGTGGGTTGTACTTGAAGCCGCCATTGTCTGGAGGATTGTGCGAAGGCGTGATGACGATGCCATCGGCCAGGCCCTTACTGCGCCCGCGGTTGTAGCTCAGGATTGCATGCGACAGGACCGGCGTGGGCGTGTATTCGTCGCTCGCGGCGAGCATGACCTGCACCCCGTTGGCCGCCAGCACCTCGAGCGCGGTGGCGCAGGCCGGCACCGACAGCGCGTGCGTATCGATGCCCAGATACAGCGGGCCATCGATGCCATTGCGTGCTCGATACTCGCAAATGGCCTGACTGATGGCGAGCACATGCCATTCATTGAAACTGCGATCGAAGGAGCACCCGCGATGACCCGAAGTGCCGAACGCCACCCGCTGCTCCGGCACCGATACATCCGGCCGCTCGGCGAAATAAGCCGTGATCAGTCTCGCCACATCGACCAGCAATGAAGCGGGGGCCGGCTTACCGGCCAGCGGATGTGCGGTCACGGCGGTGTCCTTTGGTTGAGTCATTGGGTACCTGTGATAGTCAAATAAGCCAGTGTTGTCTTAGGTCAGTGTTGTCTTATGTCTGCGCTTCACGGCGATTCGCTTACTGCTGCAGGCCGCTCGCCTTTCTCGCTGGCGCGTTTGGCGTGCTGCGCGGGCATGGACAGCAGGCGCGCCGTGTTGATCAGCGCCATGTGCGTCAGCGCCTGCGGAAAATTGCCCAGCATGTGGCGGCTGCGGGGATCGTATTCCTCCGCCAGCAAGCCCAGATCGTTGCTCAAGGCCAGCAACCGCTCGAACAGCGCCTCGCCTTCATCGCGGCGTCCGCGTCAATACGAGCGCATCGGCAAGCCAGAACGAACACGGCAGGAATGTGCCTTCGCCCGCCGGGCAGATGCGTCGACGTCGGTCGCGGTCGAATAGCGCAGCACCAGTCCATCAACGACGAGGTCGCGCTCGATGGCTTCGATGGTGCCGCGCACGCGCGGATCGTCGGGCGGCAGGAAGCCGACCTGCGGAATCAGCAGCAGGCTGGCATCGAGGTGCGGCGAGCCGTAGGCCTGCACGAACGTGTTGCGCTTGCGCATCGAAGCCCGCTTCGCAGACCTGCGCGTGAATCTCATCACGCACCTGCCGCCAGCGCTCGACGGGGCCTTCGAGCGCCGTAGAGCGCTCACATCCTTGACCGCACGGTCGAATGCGACCCAGGCCATCACCTTGGAGTGGGTGAAATGCCGGCGCGGCCCGCGAACCTCCCAGATGCCTTCATCCGGCTGCTTCCAGTTCGCTTCGAGAAAATCGAGCAAGGCGACTTGAATGTCTCCAGGCGGCCGGTTCGGGTTCCAGGCCGGCGGCACGCGCCAGGTGCAACGTGTCCATGACTTCGCCGTAGACGTCGAGCTGAAACTGCGTGGCTGCTGCGTTGCCCACGCGCACCGGAGCCGCACCGCCATAACCGGGCAGCCAGCCGATCTCGTATTCATCGAGACGCCGCTCGCCGGTCACGCTGTACAGAATCTGCAGATCCTCGGGACTGCCCGCCACGGCGCGCAGCAGCCATTCGCGCCAGGCGACGGCCTCTTCCTGATAACCGGCGAGCAGCAGCGCATTCAGCGTGAACGTGGCATCGCGCAACCAGCAATAGCGATAGTCCCAGTTGCGCACGCCGCCGCTGTTGCTCCGGCAACGACGTCGTCGGCGCGGCCACGATCCCGCCGGTGGGCGCGTAGGTCAGCGCCTTGAGCGTGATCAGCGAGCGCACGACGGCATCGCGCCAGCGTCCCTCGGTAGGTGCAACGGCTCGGACCATTCGCGCCATTCGTTGCTCGGTGGCCGCGAGCGCCTGTTCGGCGTCGATGGCCGGCATGCACAGGCTAATGCGAAGGCCGGTAATTGAGCACGAACGGGATGCGCTCGCCCGGGCCCACCTCGAACGTCGGCCACGGTTTTCATGTTTTCGCCGTGCGTGAGCGACCGGGGTATGCAGTTCCAGGGTGTCCGGACCCGCCGTCGCGAGCAGCGCGTCGATCGGGCTTGCGCACCCACGGCACGATCGAGCCGTAGTCGAAGCGGATGATCAGTTCCATGCGCATGGCGACCCGCCCGCTCATGCCTTCGACGATGCGCACGACATCCCAGCGCTCGTTCGACAGCGGCATGCAGTCGATGATGCGCACCGCGCCTTCGCTGGTGCTCGAATTCGGTTTCCAGAATCAGCGTGCCGTCGCGGTATTGGCGCCGGACGCGTCGCGCACTTCGCCGGCCGGCGCGATCAGCCAGCGGCCGTGCTCGGGCCCGCCCAGCAGCGCCGCGAAACAGGCGCCGGAATCGAAGCGCGGAAAGCACAGCCAGTCGATGGAGCCGTCGCGGCCGACCAGCGCCGCGGTATGGCAGTCGCCGATCAGGGCATAGTCTTCAATCGGCAGCGGCATCGGTCAGCCTCGGATTGAACCAGCCGCCATCGGCCGCGATGAGCGCCTGCGCTGGCTTCGGTCCCCAGCTGCCCGGCTGGTAAGATGATGCTCCGGTGGTGCTTGTCCAGGACGGGCTCGACGACCTCCCACGCAGCCTCCACGGCATCCTCGCGCGTGAACAGCGAGCCATTGCCGGCCATGCGCGTCGCTCAGCAGCCGGGCATAAGGCGCCTGCTCGCCGCATTGCTCGTCGAGCAGGTAAAGCTCGCGCTGATCGCCGACGAACTCCTTGCCGTCGCGCTTCACGCGGGCGGCCAGCGCGATCGCGGAATTCGGCGACAGCCGAAAGCGCAGGTAATTGGTCGAGCCGTCCCTGGGCAACGAGTCGGCAAAAAGTTGCTGGGGCGGCGGCTTCAGCCGGACGATGACTTCGGCGGCCGTTGCCGCCAGACACTTGCCGGAACGCAAGTACCAGGGCACGCCCTGCCAGCGCCAGGAGTCGATGAAAAGCCGCAGCGCACAGAAGGTCTCGACGTCCGAATTCTTCGCCACACCCCGCTCCTTGCGGTAACCGGCATACTGACCTCGCACCAGATCGTCCGGCTTCAGCGGACGCATGGCCTGGAAAACGTCGGCGGTCTCGCCGTGAACGGCGCCGAATCCGCGGTAGGACGGCGGCTCCATCGCCAGCAGCGCGACGATCTGAAACAGATGATTCTGAATGACGTCGCGCAGGCAGCCCGCCGATTCGTAGAACGCGCCGCGGCCCCCGACGCCGAATTTCTCGGCCAGCGTGATCTGCACGCTGGACACGTAGTTGCGGTTCCAGATCGGCTCCAGAAAGGAATTGGCGAAACGGAAGTACAGGATATTCATGATCGCCTCCTTCGCAAGGAAGTGATCGATCCGGAATATCGCGTCCTCCGCGAAGGCCGAGCGTGCAACGCGGTTCAGCTTGCGCGCCGAGGCGAGGTCGCGCCCGAACGGCTTCTCGACGATGACGCGCGCCCGCTCCGCGAGGCCGGCGGCGCCCAGCCCCTTGATGACCGGTGCAAACAGCGCCGGCGGGATGGCCAGGTAGTGTGCCGGTCGGCGCGCATTGCCCAGCGCCTTCTTGAGCGCTTCGAACGTGGCCGGGTCGTTGTAATTGCCGTCGACATACTTCAACAACGAGAACAGATGACGAAGCGCCTTGCGGTCATCGACGCCGGTCGACTTCCGGATGCCGTCTTCCGCGCGTGCGCGCAATTGCGCCAGAGTCCATGTCGACGACGCAACCCCGATCACCGGAACGTCGAGCGCGCCCTGCTTCGCCATCGCGTAAAGCGCGGGAAATATCATCTTGTGCGCCAGATCGCCGGTGATGCCGAACAACACCAGCGCGTCCGCGGGCGCCCCCATGGTCTGCGTGCCATCCATGTTCGGTTTCCTTTTTCTTGTCGCGTTGGGAATTCCACCGAATCGCTTGCACCCGGGCAGGCTACACCCGATTGGCGAAATCCGCTTGCGCAGCGATCGGACTACAATTTGCGAAATAGTGCGTTCATTCAGTTGACATCCAAAGGCCGTCAAACGTTCTGCCACATTGCACCGCGCTGAGCTATTCGAGCGCTGCCATGCACGCTCCACGGGATCCAATGATGCAAGGAGGTTGAATGGAATTCGTCCAGGGTTTCGTCAGCAATGTCACGGAGTCGCTGGCCAGCGCTGGCCTGCTGGTATGGCTCGGCATCGCTTTGTGCCTGAGCCAATCAGCCATGTTCTCGGGACTGAATCTGGCGATCTTCAGCGTAAGCCGCCTGCGTCTGGAAGTGCAGGCGGCCGGCGGCGATCGCAATGCCGTCAAGGTCCTGGGACTGCGCCAGCAATCCAATCTGACGCTGGCAACTATTCTGTGGGGAAACGTCGCCGTCAACGTGCTGCTGACGCTGCTGTCCGGTTCCGCGCTTGCGGGCGCCGGCGCCTTTGTGCTGTCCACGGTGCTGATCACGTTTTTCGGCGAGATCATTCCGCAGGCTTATTTTTCACGGAACGCGCTGCGCATGGCGGCGCTGCTTGCGCCGGTTTTTCGCGTTTACCTGCTGGTGCTTTATCCCGTGGCCAAGGTCACCGCGCTAATGCTCGACTCGTGGCTGGGGCCGGAATCGATCATTCTGTTCCGCAAGCGTGATTTTCAGGTGCTGATTCGCAAACATGTGGAAACCGCGGGGGGCGACGTCGGCCAGGTGGAAGGCGCCGGCGCGCTGAATTTTCTGGGACTCGACGAGATTCTGGTGCGCGATGAGGGCGAAATCGTCGACCCGCTCAGCATCATCGCCGTGCCGCTGGCGGAAGGCAGACCCATGTTGCCGGCGTTCGAGCGTTCACCCCTCGATCCATTTCTGCGTCGGCTGGATGCGTCCGGAAAGAAATGGGTGATATTCGTCGACCCGGCCGGGCAACCGCTGCTGGTGCTCGATGCGCATCATTTTCTGCGCGATACCCTGTTCGACTCGAGGCCGACGGGGCCGGAGGTGTACTGGCATCGCCCAATTACGATTACGGAACCCCGGACCCCGCTGCGGGACGTGATTTCGCGCATGATCGTGCGCCCGGAGCACTCTGAGGACGACGTGATCGACCATGATCTTATCCTGGTGTGGGGCAAGGAAAAGCGCATCATTACCGGCGCCGATCTGCTTGGGCGGCTTCTGCGCGGCATTGCCGGCAGGGAACCTTTGCAGGCAACACGCACGTAACAATGATTCAGGCTCAGGCCTTCGCGCTCAGGCATCATCTTGCTTTCGCCGCGCGGAGTAAGCGTAGCAACCCATCAATGCAAAAGAGCAATCAGGAGCCGGGATGAACTACCGCAAGCGCTGCTTCGAGCGTCCAATGCAGTCATGACAATTTTCTCGCGCCCACTTCAGCAGACCATCGAGCAGACGCTGTGGCCCACGCCGGAAGCCGACGCCGGCCCGGTTAAAGCAGCGCTCATGCATGTTGCCCGGGTGCTCGTCGTTCTGGTGCGTGATCTCGCCTCAGGTCAGCTCATTCTGCGAGCGATGAGCCTGGTCTACACCACCCTGCTTTCCATCGTGCCGTTGCTTGCGTTGAGCTTCTCATTGCTCAAAGGGCTGGGGGTGCACAATCAGCTCGAACCCACGCTGCAAAGACTGCTGGCCCCGCTGGGTCCGGAAGGCGATGCCGTCACCGCTCGCGTCATGCAGTTCATCGAAAACATGAACGTTGGCGTGCTCGGCTCGGCGGGCCTCGCACTGCTGCTTTACACATCCGTTTCGCTGGTGCAGAAGATTGAGGAATCTTTCAACTACATCTGGCACGTCAGCCACGCGCGGCCCGTCGGCGAGCGTTTCAGCCGCTATCTGAGCGTGCTGCTGATCGGGCCGCTGCTCGTGTTCTCGGCGATCGGCATGAGTACGGCGGTCATGAACTCCGACCTGATGCAGCAGATCACGGCTTTCGATCCCATGGGAACGCTGTTCTACCAGTTGAGCAGCTTCGTTCCCTATGTGCTGGTGATCGCGGCCTTTGCGCTGGTTTATCTGTTCATTCCCAATACCCGCGTGCGCTACGCGCCGGCCCTGCTCGGTGCCGTGGTGGGGGGCATCCTGTGGCAAACCGCAGGCTGGGGATTCGCGCAATTCGTGGCCTCGTCGACGCGTTACGCCGCGATATATTCCAGTTTTGCGGTGTTGATCCTGTTTCTGATCTGGCTCTATTTGAGCTGGCTCATCCTGCTGTTCGGCGCAAGCGTGGCGTTCTATGCACAACACCCGGAATATGTGATTCCGCGCTCCGGAGAACCCCGGCTCTCCAACCGCATGCGCGAGCGTCTCGCGCTAATCCTCATGAGCGACATTGCCGCGCGTTACCGGCACGGCCAGGCGCCTCTGAGCGCGCCGGAGCTGGCGCGTCCGTTGGGCATACCGATGCATGCAGTCGATCCGATCCTGGACGCGCTGCAGGCGGGAGGCTTGCTCACGCAGAGCAACGACGATCCGCCCGCGTATTTGCCCGCGCGTGATCTGACCACGGTGTCGGTGCATGAACTGCTGGAAATCGTCCGCAACGCGGGCGAGGACCGCTACCTCGCGCCGTCAGCCCTGCCCGCTTCGGCGCCGGTTGAGCGCGCGCTCGCCCAATTCGGAAATACTCTGCAATCCTCGTTCGCTCCGCTCAGCATCATGGACCTGGTCGACGAGAAGCCTGCGGGTCCGCCGCGACCTTGAGACGCCGCGCACGGGCCGTGCGCCGAGGCGGCGCTGCGATGAGCCGGCATCGACGGGCACCAAGGGCGCAGCAGGCCGGCGCGGGCGTTCGGACGCCTCAGCGCCGCCCGATAAGATAGCCGATGAAAAATCCGACGCCTGCCGCCACCCCGACCGACGCCCACGGGTTGTCGTGCACATACTCATCGGTCACTCGCGCCCCGGCACGCGCACGCACCGCGACTTCAGTGCCCGCTTGCGCGAGCCTGGCGCGCGCGGCGCGCACGGATTCTTCAACGCGCGCGCGCGCCACGGTGATTTTCTCGCCCGCCTGACCTGCCGTGGCTCTCAGCAGCGCATCGGCATCCGCCACGACCACGCGCAAATCGCCCATGAGCTTGTCGGTGGTAACAGGGGTGGCGCCGCTGACTTCGGTGACTTCATCCATGACTTCTCCTTTTTGCTGTTTCGCGACTGATTCCGGTAGACAGATCACCCGGCGTGAAATGAACTCATCTCGAGCGATGTTGTCAGGTGTTTAATGGAGCGACCTCCTGCGGCTGTGTCTGGCGCGGGCACGCTTCAGCCATGCCATGTGAATCCGCGCGTCGCACCGGGGTAAGCAGAAGGCTGCGTCAAGACGCATTCCATGTCCCAATATACACGCGTGAAGCGCGCTTGGATTGACATTCGTCAACACCGCAAAACCCGGCGTGGCGCATCATTGCGGATAACTGTGCCCATTAAATGAAAAGGAGCGAACCATGGATGTAAACCGCGAAAACTTGCTGGGGGACATGCGCAAGGTCGTAGCGCACACACAGGAGTTGCTGGAGGCCGGCGGGGATAAACTGGGCAAGACGCGCGAGACTGTCGCCGAACACCTGGCCTCTGCGAAGGAAAGCCTGGTCGACCTCGAGCGCGATATGCAACGCCGCGCACGACGGGTCAACTACTATGCTCAGGATAATCCCTGGCGCATAGCGGGCGCCGCACTGGCCGTCGGGTTGGTTCTTGGCGCACTGCTCGGCATCAGCGCCGGCCAGCGGCGTGACTAGGGAAGCGACCCCAGGCAAGAGGCCATGGCCTCACGACTCGCACGGATTACGACTCGCCGTCGTGCACTGGTGGCGCACTCGCAGAATTTGCGCGCACAATTGATTTTTGCGGCGGGCGCCTTACGCCACGAACTGGGTCTCAGGCAACTGGGGGGCACTGTGCTTTTAGCCGCCCAACGCCATCGCAATGTCGTCATCGGCGCCGTGGTCGCATTGCTGTTCCTGCGCGCACGCCGCGTCCGCAAACTGGCGGCGATGGGTGGGCGTTCCCTGGGTGTCGTTCTGCATGCCGTACCGGTTGTGGCGAATGTGCTGCGCCTGGTCAACACGCGCGGCGCACGCCGCGGCCGTTAATCGCGACAGGCCGTCGACCCGACGCATTCAAGGTCAGGCGCCACTCGCGCTCGCGAGATCTCGTAATCCGGACCATTCACGATACGCTGGTAGTAAGAGGCATGCCCGGCAGAATCCGCTGACCAGTTGGCGAGGAACGATTCCAGCCAGCGCGTCTGGTCGTACGCAACCGGCAGCGCATCGATGAATACGCCTTTACTGCGCAATCCATAGAGCGAGGAGCCGGACGGGTCGGCGTGAACGGAAATGCGAGTCAGCACACCGAAGTGCGTACGCGCAAAGTTCGGCATCCCCGCCGCCCCGTTATTGATGACCCAATGGCACCCCTGTGCCAGGGAGAATTCGCGCAGTGCGGGCAGGCAAGTGTGACTGCTGGCGAAGCCGTCCACTCGCGCAGCGGCAAACAGGGCTCCCAGATGGGCTTGTTGGCCGGCGTCGTCCAGCGCACTTACGTCGAACTGCCATCCCGCCAGCGACTCCGCGTCGCCGTGCACGATGCCGACCCGCAAAGCGCCCACCCGGGCCACAGCATGCATCGGCAATGCGCGCAGGCGCTCGCGCAATGCGGGAAAGCGGCGTGCCGTTTCGCGTAAACGCTCCAGCATCGCGTTCGAACGCGCCACATCCGCGTCGGAAACACTGTCCGGATAGCCGCACCCGCAGCCTGCGCTGGCATCGTCCGCGGCGATTTCCGTTTCCACATTCCCGCGCAGTGCGTAGTGCGACAACACCGCGGTATTGATGGCGGTGAAAGTCTGTTCGTCCGCATTGAACCAGTTGAAATCGCCGTTGAACATCAGCGCGGCCGTACCGCGTTCTTGCGCGAACATGGCCAGGACGGCCTGCAATGCCGGCATGTTGCCGTACAGCCCGCCCACCAGATACAGGGTGTCGACGCTCAGGTCGGGCTGCCTTGCAAACACCGAGGCAGGGTATCGATAGTGCAGCGGACAGTTTCTACCCGGGCGCTCCGCCTCCGGATCTTCGTGCATTGAATCCTCGCAATGGGCAACGCAAGCGCCATTATTCGATGCTGGGCAATGATTACGCAAGTCAGCGCAAGGCTGCGCCATTCGCCCTACGCTTGCCCGCATCCGTGCACGCCTCGCGCTACGTATATCGCCTCATGGCCCACCGCGCACCGGCAGGCCAGCCCTTAAGCAATCGGACCCTGATGATGGCGTTTCCAGCAATGAATCAAGTAACTGAACCGCACGAATCGCGCGGCTGGCAGATCACGGCGCTCCTGTGCCTCGGCGCAATGCTGTCGAGTTGTGGAGGCAGCGGCGGCAATAGCCCAGGTTCTGAGCCGGCCACCCCGACGCAAACCACGGGACCCGATGTGCCCAAAGTCGAGTGTGCCGAACTCGCGCGTCTCAACCTGAACTATGAGGGCAATACGACGGTAAGCGCGGCCACCGCCGTAACCAGTGGCACCTTGGTCACGCAGGATAACCAGAGCATTACCGGCCTGCCCGCCTTTTGCCGCGTGCAGGGGATTAGCAGGCCTTCGGCCGATTCGCTGATTCGTTTCGAAGTCTGGCTGCCCATGGCGACCTGGAACGGCCGCTTTCTGTCATCGGGAGAAGGCGGATTCGCCGGGCAGATCAATTACCGCAACGATGGGCTGGATGGCGGACTCGATTCGATGCTCCGGCGCGGCTACGCGACGGCCTCGACCGATACCGGACATGTGGGCACCGACACGAGCTGGGCGCTCAATCATCCGGAAAAAGTCGTGGACTACGCGTACCGCGCGAAACACCTTGTCACCGTGGCGGCCAAGGGCCTGATTACCGCGTATTACGGTCGGCCGGCGACGAAGTCGTATCTCAATTCGTGTTCCAACGGCGGCCGCCAGGCACTGATGGAAGTGCAACGTTATCCTGAAGATTACGACGGCGTCGTGGCCGGGGTGCCCTGGAACTTTCAGTCTCACTCGGCCGCAGGATGGATCTGGACTGCACAGGCGCTCAGCGAGCCTGGCGCGGCCATCCCGGCTGGCAAGTTGCCGTTCATTCAAAACGCGGTTGTCAATTCTTGCGATGCCCTTGACGGGCTCGCGGACGGCTTGATCGAGGATCCCCGCCGGTGCACGTTTGATCCGGCAACGATGTTATGTCAGGGCCCCGAATCGGACGCTTGCCTTACGGCGCCGCAGCTTGCGGCGCTGCGAGCGATTTATCAGGGGCCGGTCAATCCGCGCACGGGAGAGCAGATCTATCCGGGTTACTCTCCGGGCAGCGAAGCATACTGGGAAGGCATTGTGGCGAATCTGCCCACCAGCCTTCCCTTCCGGCTGGCCCGCGGATACTTTGCCGATTTTGTCTTCGCCGATCCTGATTGGGATTACCGCACGTTCGATTTCGACAGCGATATGGCATTTGCGGATGCCACAGCCGGCGCGATCGGCAATGCCATGGCCACTGACCTGTCGCTGGCGAAAAATCGCGGCGTGAAGATCATTATGTACCAGGGCTGGAACGACGAGGTCACCCAGCCGGGCCATGCCCCGAATTATTACGAGCAGATCGTGGCGGCCATGGGTGGCCTGGTTGCTACCCAGCACTTCAGCCGGCTGTTCATGGTGCCGGGCATGACGCACTGCGCGTTCGGCCCCGGCGCCTCCAGCTTCGGCGGCGCCGGCCAGCAAATACCGCCGGTGCGGGATACGCGACCACGATCTGCAAAAAGCGCTGGAGAACTGGGTCGAGAATGCAGTGGCGCCGGAAACGTTGATCGCCACGAAGTACACGAACGATGCGCCGGCCACTCGCACCGTCAGCCTGACACGCTTGCTGTGTCCCTATCCCAAAGTCGCCCGTTACAGGCAGTCGGGCGATCCCGCTAAAGCCGCAAGCTTCGAGTGCATCGCGCCTTGATTACACGGTTATCATGGCGAAAGACTCCGCCAACAACGGATGCCGACGACAGGAACGCCGACATCGACCGAGCCCCCCATGTACCAACCCATCAGGACTTTTTTCAACCACGCTTTTTCGCCACCGATTCTGCCCAACTCCATGAAGATCGCGCTCGTTGTCGGGTCCATCCTGAACGCGATCAATCAGGGGGAAAGATTTTTCACCGGCAACGATCTACTTTGGACAAGCCTGCTGTTGAACTACCTGGTCCCGTTCTGCGTTGCCTCTTATAGTGCTGCTCGCCTCGCAATGCATCGCGCGGACGGCCGTTAAGCGTGCCCGCGTCGTGCAAAGGGGGGGCTCGCGTTGCCGGGCCAAGTCTCAAACCCGCGTTCTTGAATGAGTGACTTCTATGAAGACCGCAGACCGAATACCGATTGCCTTGCTGGCGCTTCGCTTGGGCGTATTCGCCGTGTTCTTCGTCTGGACGATTGACAAGCTGCTGCGCCCGGAGCACGCCGCGTCGGTTTTTGAACGCTATTACTATCTGGCCGGCCTCGGCCGACCGGCCGCTTATCTGATCGGAAGCGTCGAGATGCTGCTGATCCTCGCCTTTGTGCTGGGGCTCGCCAAACGGTTCACCTATGGAGCCGTGCTGATCCTGCACGCGATCTCGACCGTGGCGGCAATGGGCAAGTACCTTACGCCGTTCGAGGCGAATAACCTGCTATTTTTTGCGGCCTGGCCCATGCTTGCCGCCTGCTTCGCGCTGTATGTGTTGCGTGACGCCGACAGGCTCTGGACTTTTCGCCCGCACACCTGAGTCATCCGCCTCCCCGGCTCGCGACAGCCATTTCTTATGGAGCGACTTCGTCCCAACCCTCTGCCCCGGATTCATCCTTTGGCGGAACACGTCGTCGCCGGCCGGAAAAAGCAGTGGTACGAGGAGATGAAACAGGCCATGCAGGTGCCGTGGATGGGTGTCGTGACCATGGCCTACGCGCATTATCCGGAATTCTTCAAGACCCTCTGGCAGGGCGCGCAACCCTTGGTGCGCAGCCAGCCGTTCGTTGACCAATGCGGCGTTTTGCGTGGGCTCGTCGACGCACAGATTGCGCAACTCTATCCCCCACCCTTGTGGGCGCGGCTGGAGTGCATGGGCTACGCCGCGCGGGAAATTGCCCAGATCCGCGCCCTGCTGGACATTTTCTGCCATGGCAATTTCCCCTACCTGCTGCTGGCCACGGTCGTGCGCCTGCTGATGGAGGGCGTGGAACCGGGCGGGGACGCCGACGCACCGCCCGCGAGCGCGCCGCCTGCACCGCCGGCGCAGGTCCCGCTGGTACTGATGGAAATCCATCACGCTGATGCGCCGACTCGGGCGGTCTTTGCGGACATCCAGCGCACGCTCGATTTACCTTTCGTGAACACCGATTACCGCGCGCTTGCGCGGTGGCCGAGTTATTTCTCTGTGGCGTGGGAGGACCTGAAGCCCGTCGTGTCGACAGCGGCTTACGAGGCCATTTGCCTTCGCATTCACCATAACGCCGTCATGCTCGCGCGGAGCCTGCCCAATCCCGGAGGCCTGACCAGTCCTGCGTTGCGCAGGGCGGCCGGGCGCGACGCCAGTGTTGATGAAGTCCTGCAGGTCACGCGCCTGTTTCAGTGGTTGCTCCCGGGTCTGGTCACGAACATTGCATTCCTGCGCGCGCAACTGGACCACTCCCCATCTCTTCGCGATACCCGATGAATGGCTGTTACATGACGCGCCGTCTCTTGTAGAGAGATCGGCTCAGGGTGAGCGCTCCCGCGCTGGTGCGCTTCTTGCGCATCCTCGGGTATACGGTTCATTACCCCACGATATGACGGCAGTATCGGATGGATTGCAGTAAAAAATACAAAAGGCGGGGTTGCCAGCCGGTAATTATTACCCCGGCGTCATTATTGACTGACGGCGCCTATTAACAGTGACTCAATGACGCATGCAAAGCACGCAGACACCAGCAACAGGCACTGACCCCCGCAACCGGGCGGCCGCAACCTTGCAGCGCTACTTCATCGCTGCTGCGCAGGCGGGTGGCCTCACCGGGGATCTCAAGCTTACCTTCGATGGCGGGCGAATCACACCCAGCGCGAATGCGGATATGCACATCGCGGAGTTCCATGCGAACGGCATGATCGTGCGTAAACGCCTGCCCGACCGCGCCATCACCGATATCTGGCTGGGGATGGACTTGGGCATTGGCGCACTTCGCGAAGCGGTGGGCGAGCTTTGCGACAAACTCGAAAGGTCCGGGCAAAACCCGCCGCATGATCCACCGCACGGCTTGTTTGGACCGCTGCGGCGGACTTCGCCCGGGTATTGGTAAACGAAGGGGCATGCGCATGTTCTCCATCGCTAAAAACCATGAAAGTCCGCTGTTGCCGTCGGTGCACAGGGCGGCTCTGCGTTTTGGCACGGTATGGCTCTGGGTACTCGGATTACTGTTGCTTTACATCATCACGTCGCGCCACGGCCGCCAGCCGCCAGACGCGTACGCCAAGTATGTGCTGCTGGCATTGCCCGGGCTGGGAGCACTTGCGCTCGCCTGGATGATCGAGTGGTATCGCAGCATGCGGCGTTAGCAGCGCAGGCCACGCCTCGAGCTATTCGGTCTACCTGTCGCGCCTGAGTTCTTCTGGCGCCTGCATCCACGCCCGCATATTCCCCGTATCTGATGCGCTAGCGGCGAGTCATGCCGCTGGCGCTTCGCTATTGGCTGACGCATCCATCGCGCGGCCTCAGTAGCTGAGCCATAATCGCCTCGCTTTCAATCATGGGTCCATCGCCATGAGCGCACTGCAAGCATTGTTCTTCTGGGGGTTCCTGCTCGCTTTTGGCGCGATCATGTATCTGGTCGTGCCCAAATCCAGCGACGAAGACGGGTTCTTCCGCGGCCATGATGCACAAGGCCGCCCGGCATCGGCCTGGGCGTTGATGATGAGCATTTTCATCAGCTGGATATTCGCCAAATCGGTCACCAATGCCGCCAATCTCGGTGCGGCTTATGGCGTTGTCGGCGGCCTGGCCTATGCCGCGTATTGGCTGTCCATTCCCGTGGCGGGACTGGTGATCTATCGGTTGCGTACGCGCGAAGGAGCCACCGGACTGGTGCCCTTCCTGATCGCCAAATACGGCCGGGGTGCAGCCCTTGCGTTCTCGGCCGCCATCCTGATCCGCCTGTTCAATGAAGTGTGGAGCAACACGGCCGTCGTCGGCGGCTACTACGGCGACACCGGCTCGGCCGGCTTTATCGCCTCCGCCCTGCTGTTTACCGCAGCGGTCCTGCTCTACAGCCTGAAGGGCGGGCTGCGCAGTTCGATTTTCAGCGACGTCATCCAGGCAATCGTGTTCGTGCTGTTTCTGGGGGTCGTGCTGGCGTACGTTTTACCCGCGCACGGGCCCACCCGATTACTCAGCCAAGGAACATTCGCGTTGAACGCGGGTGCCGACCTGCTGCTCGTCGCGCTGCTGCAGGTCGTCTCCTACCCTTTCCACGATCCGGTGCTGACGGACCGGGGATTCATCACCCGCGAGAAGACCATGTTGCGCGCATTCATCGTGGCCGGCGCACTGGGCTTCGTGGCGATATTCGCCTTCAGCTTGATCGGCGTTCACGCGCGTCTCTCGGGCATCGAGATCACCAGCAACGTGCCCGCGTCGGTGGCGCGCAGTCTGGGCTTCGCAGGATTCTTCGCCATGGTCGTGGTCATGGTCACTTCGGCCGGTTCGACCCTGGATTCGACGTTCACCTCCTTATCCAAACTCGTGGCGCGCGAACTGCCGTTGCTCGCGGGGCGGTTGCCCTCCCCTCGCGCGATGACCATCGGCTCGCTGACGATGGTCGTGTTCGCGTTGCTGGGCAACTTGCCGATGATCGCGGGCACGGATATTTTGAAGGCTACAACCATCAGCGGCACCATGGTGATGGGGCTGGCGCCGATTTTCCTGTTTTCGCGCTGGGTGCGTTATTCCCCGCTCTCCTTCCACCTCGCCTTCTGGACCGGCATCACGCTGGGCATCCTGCAGGCGATCAACCTGATTCCTGCGAGCTGGGCGATCGGCAGCGGCAAATACGCAATCTTGCTGGGAACGAACTTCTACGGGTTGCTGTTGTGCACGGCGTGTTTTTTCCTGCCGCTGGCCTCGCCGCGATATCGCGTGAGCGCTTCCGGCCGCGCGGCGTAATCGCGTCGCAGCACGGCCCAGGGTAGCGTCAGGCGGGCAAGCCCTTCAGCGCCTTCGCCTGCGCGAGGATTTCGGCTTCCGCATCGAGCCAGTCGTCCAGTTCGTGACCGGGTTCGAAATTTCGATCTTGCGCCCGCTGGTAGGCGAGCAGCGCGATGGACTCATGCAAGTACGGCTCGTCCGCGCTGTGCGGCATGCGGGACACGGGTTCAGCCTTGACGACACGCGCCCGCGGCTCGACAGCCTGCACGACTTTCTGCGTAATGCTCATGCGCAACCTCCAGTCAGGAAAGTTTCTCTGCAACCAATCGACGGACTTCTCGAACAGTAGCCGCCTGCGTTGGGGATCGGCCATTGATACAGATCAACGGCTGAATGTTTTCCTCGCAGGCCAGGATCAGGCTGGCTTGGGGCTGTGCACTTCATTGATAGAATTCGGGCTTGCACCCATCTTTTCACCCTCCCCGATGACGCCAGGCGATCGACTTTCCGCACATACGCCGATGATGCAGCAGTACTTGCGCATCAAGGCCCAGCATGCGGACAAGCTGTTGTTCTATCGCATGGGCGATTTCTACGAGTTGTTTTTCGACGATGCCGTGCGCGCCGCAAAGCTCATGGACATCACGCTCACGCAGCGGGGAGCGTCCGCGGGCGAGCCCATCAAGATGGCGGGGGTGCCTTTCCATTCCGTCGAGCAATACCTTGCCAAACTGGTGAAGCTCGGCGAATCGGTGGCGATCTGCGAGCAAATCGGCGATCCGGCGACCTCCAAGGGGCCAGTGGAGCGCCAGGTCACGCGCGTCGTCACGCCCGGCACGCTGACCGACGCGGCGTTGCTCGACGAGCAGCCGCGAAAATCTGTTGCTGGCAATTTACTGCGAGGGCGACCAGCTTGGGGTTGCATGGCTGTCGCTTGCCAGCGGCCGGTTTGTCGTGCTGGAAACGCGGCGCGCAAATCTCGCGTCGGAACTCGAACGTCTGCAACCCGCGGAAATCCTCGCGCCCGACGATCTGGAGGAGTCCAGCCTCTCGGGACGCCGGCGCCATCATCAAGCGGTTGAGCCCGTGGCAGTTCGACCGGCAGTCCGCGCAGCGCGCGTTGACCCGTCACTTCGAAACGCAGGATCTGGCTGGTTTCGGCGCCGACGCGCTGGGCCCGGCGCTGGGCGCGGCAGGGGCACTGCTCGAGTACGCGCGCGCGACGCAAATGGCGGCGATCACGCATGTGCGCTCGCTCAGTGTCGAGCACGATTCTGCTTACGTGCGCATGGATGCCGCCACGCGCCGCAATCTCGAGATTTCCGAGACTTTGCGCGGCGAGCCCGCGCCCACCCTGCTCTCCACGCTGGATACCTGCAAAACCGCGATGGGGTCGCGCTGGCTGCGCCACGCGCTGCACCATCCGCTGCGCGACCGCCGGATCATATTGGCGCGGATTGACGCGGTAGCAACCCTGCTCGGTGAACACGGCGCGCAAACATACGGCGCGCTGCGCGAAGCTCTCAAGCCCGTGAGCGATGTGGAGCGCATCGCCGCCCGCATTGCGCTGCGCAGCGCGCGACCGCGCGACCTGGCAGCGTTGCGCGAAACGCTCGCCGCCCTGCCCGCCTTGCAACCGCAGCTGCGCGCGTTTGTCAGCTCCAGGCTGATGGCCCTCGCGGGCGATCTGGCCCCGCAGTCCGCGCTGGCGGATTTGCTCGTGAAGGCCGTGCTGCCCGAACCGGCGACCATGATTCGCGAAGGCGGCGTCATCAATGACGGCTTCGATGCCGAACTCGATGAGTTGCGTGCCATCCAGAACAACTGCGGCGAGTTTCTGATCGCCCTCGAATCGCGCGAGCGCCAGCGCACCGGCATCGCCACGCTGAAAGTTGAATATAACCGCGTGCACGGTTTTTATATCGAAGTCACTCACGCCAACACCCAGAAAGTCCCGGACGATTACCGGCGCCGGCAGACGCTCAAGAACGCCGAGCGCTACATCACACCGGAACTGAAGACCTTCGAGGACAAGGCGCTGTCCGCGCAGGATCGGGCGCTGGCCCGAGAAAAATACCTCTACGAGCGGCTGCTCGATCAATTGGCGCCGGAACTGCCGGCGCTGCAGCGACTGGCGACCGCGCTGGCCGAACTCGATGTGCTGGCCACCTTTGCCGAGCGAGCCGCGCAATCGGGTTACTGCGCACCGGAGTTTTGCGATGAACAAACCCTGCATATCGAGGCCGGGCGCCATCCCGTCGTAGAAAAGCAAATCGATGGTTTCATCGCGAATGACACACGGTTGGATGCCGGGCGCCGCCTGCTGCTGATCACCGGGCCGAATATGGGCGGCAAATCAACTTATATGCGGCAAACCGCGCTGGTCGTGTTGCTGGCGCACGTGGGTTCATTCGTGCCTGCGCGCCGCGCGCTGATTGGCCCCGTGGATCAGATTTTCACGCGCATCGGCGCATCCGATGATCTGGCCGGCGGCCGTTCGACCTTCATGGTCGAAATGACCGAATCCGCCAATATCCTGCACAACGCCACGGACACGTCACTGGTACTGATGGACGAAGTCGGCCGCGGCACTTCGACGTTCGACGGCATGGCGCTGGCCATCGCCATCGCGCGGCACCTGGTCGAGGCGAGCAAAAGCTACACCCTGTTCGCCACGCATTACTTCGAACTGACCCAACTGGCCGACGAATATCGCGAGGTGGCCAACGTGCATCTGGATGCCGTCGAGCACAAGGACAAGATCGTGTTCCTGCACGCCGTCGAGGAAGGCCCGGCGTCGCAAAGCTACGGCATTCAGGTCGCGCAACTTGCGGGCGTGCCGGCGGCGGTGGTACGTGCCGCAAAAAAACACCTCGCGAGGCTCGAACAGGAGGCGGCAAGCCGCAGTCCACAGGGCGACCTGTTCGCGGCCCGGATCACCCCTCCACCGCCGGCGGAACACCCCGCCCTTGCAGCATTGCGCAGCGCGGACCCGGACGCCCTGTCACCCAAGGATGCGCTCGCCCTGTTGTACGCGTTGAAACACGCGTTGGACAATGAGCCCACAGGGCGAACGTGATTTACCTGTTCATTCGATCTCGCTGACTTTGCTTCGCAGCTCCGCAGGCAAATCCCTCAACAGCACGAACTTGAGTTCCGGCACCCCGGCTTGAGCGGTTTTCTGTCCCAGCGTTGCGTTGATCTCCTTCGGCGCAAGGTTATACATCTTGCCGTTGAGCGGATCGACGACGAACCAGCCGATGAGGCCGCCGAACACGAAATTTCCCGCCACATACCAGCCATTGGGACTGGCCTTCACTTCGATGGTCTGCGGATCGAACCCTTCTTTGGTGAGCGTCACGGCGTATTTCTTGCCGCCCCAGTACGAGCCGTCGCTTTTCTGCAGCGTAACGGTGGTCGGCGTCTGGCCCTTGAACACTTCCACGCCTTTCTCGTCCCTGATCTCGATCACTGCGCCTTCCGGAGAACTCGCCAGCGGCAAGGTGTGGGTCGCGTCCCCCACAATCGTGGCGCAGCCGAACAGAAGCGCAACGGGTACGAGCGTCAATGCTGATGCAATTGCCTTGTTCATGATAGATCCCCTTTTTCATCAGAAGCAACGTCACGGTTAGCACTCGGTTTGGTCGGTTCTCCGACTTCTCGGTGATGCCTTTCGGCCAGACGCCGGCCGCAAGCCTGTCGCGACCATATTGGCCCGACATGCCTTACGGTTCGCATACAGATTGAGTGGTTTCGAGACTGCGCCCTGGTCAATACACGGCGCGATCCGGGGCTGCATCCCGTCTCGGCCATAACGACCGCCGAAATTCAGATCACTCAGGTTTTGGGGCAACTCGTGGCGGCTGTGAGTACAAACGCAGCTGCGTTCCGGTGGCGCAACCGATGCGGCGCCGGTGCTTACCGGGACAAAACGGCTTATTGACCGGTGGGCAGGGACGAGGGTGCCAACGCGCTTTCGCGCTCGCGCGCAATGGCCTGGGCGAGCAGATAGATTGCCATCGCGTAATTCTTGCTGCGGTTGTAGCGGGTGATGACGTAGAAATTATTCAATGCCAGCCAGTAGTCCGGGCCCTGCTCGAGCTCCAGCGCGAACAAACCGGCCAGCAGATCGGCGGGCACTTCCTCGGTGGGCTCGACGCCTTTGAGCGCCATCTGCGCCAGGGTCATGTGCGGCTTATAACCTTTTTCGACGATTTCCTTGTAATCGGTGCCGCTGAGGCGCGCCGGGACGACAATGGGCTGGCCGCCAACCCAGCCGAAATAATGCAAATAATGCGCAACGCTGCCGATGATGTCGGGAAGGCTGTTCCAGAGATCGATCTTGCCGTCGCTGTCAAAATCCACCGCGAACTTGCGATAACTGGTCGGCATGAACTGGGGCATGCCGAGGGCGCCTGCAAAAGAGCCCTTCACTACGAGCGGATCCAGGCTGTTCTCGCGCGTCAGCAGCAGGAATTGCTCCATCTCGCCGCGAAAGTACGTGGCGCGCGCGGGCAGCTCGAAGCCAAGCGTGTACAGGGCTTCGATCACACGGAACGATCCGGTGCGCTTGCCATAGATCGTTTCGACGCCAATGATGGAAACGATGATCTCCTCCGGCACCCCATAGATATCGCGCGCGCGCTTGAGCAATTCGGCGTGCTCGTTCCAGAACGCTACGCCGCCGGCGGTGCGCGTCGGCGTGACGAAAATGTCCTTGAACGCGAACCAGGGTTTCGACGTCGCGGGCGCATTGATGGCCTTCACGATGCTCTCGTTGCTCTTGAGTTGCGCAAACGCCTGGCGCAGGGAACTTTCCTCGAACTGGTATTGCTGCACCATGCGCGCAATGAAACTCTCGACCTCGGGTTTGAGTTTGATTCTGCCCGGCGCTTGCGCCAGCGTGGAAAACGACACGCCCAGCACCAGTAGCCAGACCGTGCACAGGAGGCGAGCGACCCTCATGGTTCGCTCACCGGTCGGTCGATCACGACGCGCACCCCGGTCTGGCCGGGCTTGATCCTCGCGCTGCGCCCTTCGAGATCGCCCGCGGCGGGAGCCGCATTGCCGGAACGCGACACGCGTGCGCCGATCACGACATCAGAAACGCTGGACAGGCGCATCTGCTCAGTCATGGCGGATGCATCGTCGAACGAGAACCGGTAGGGAAGATCGGCAACGCGGACCTTGACGATCGCCAGGGGCATGCGCGACCCCTCGGCCGCCCGCGCAAAAACGAACACCGAATCATCCGGCCGCACCTTGTCCTTGAGCGAGGCGTCCAGGGTGACTTCGCCGCTCACCCGCTCTTTGCCCGCAGATGCGGCGGGTGGCGCGGTGTTGCCGCCCAGTCTCGCTTTGGCTTCTTCCACGCCTTTCTGCAATGCCTGCGCAAGCTCGTCGTTAACCTCGGGTTGTTTGAGCACCTTTTGCCAGTAACCTATTGCGGTCTTGTAGTCCTTGCGCTCGAACGCGGCGCTGCCCGACAAGGTCAGCACCTTGCTGCTGGTCGGGTCGAGTTTGCGCGCGCGGTCAAGCAGCCGGGTCGGCTCACCGGCGAGCGAGCGCCCCGCGCCCAGCGCAAGCGATTCGGCGTAATCCGCCAGCAGATCGGCGTCCTTCGGATTCAATTCCACTGCTTTCTTGTAGGCTTCATTGGCTTCGGCAAAACGCTCCATTGCACGGTAAGCGCGGCCCAGCATTTTCCATCCTTGCGCATCCGCCGGATTCAGCTGCATCCTCTCGGCCAGTTTGGCGGTCATGTCCTGGAATTCATTGCCGGTGATCGAAGACATGTCGGCCGCCGGGTGGCGTGGGGCCGATATGCCCTGCAAATTGCCAAGGTACAGATACAACCCGACCGCCGCCATTGGCAGGAATGCCGCGACGACGATCGGGACCATCCTGCCGGATGTGGCCGGGCGGCGCAACGGTGTCGGCGATGTTTCCTCGAGAACGCGACGTTCGAGTTCGTTCTTGGCCTGCGCGTAATCCGCCGCGGCGAGCGTGCCGGATTCCAGGTCCCGCGCGAGTTCCGCGAACTGGTCGCGATGGATATCGAGATTAGACAGTTCCCGACCGGAAACCGGGGCGCTGGCGCCGCGCAGCAACGGCCACAGCACGATGGCGATCGCTACGAGGAGCAGGCACAAGGCAACGGCAGCGAAGACGATCATCGGCCTTCATTTCCCGATTCGCCCCGCAACAAGGCTTCGGCTCGCGCATGGTCCCGCGCAGTAAGCACCTCCGCCGGCAAGCGCCGCTGGCGCCGGCGCATGTAGGCGACCAGGCCCGCCAGCCCCAGCAGCAGGAGCGCAAAAGGCCCCGCCCACAGCAGCAACGTGCTCGCTTTGAACGGCGGATCGTACAGCACGAAATCGCCATAACGCGCGACCATGTAATCGCGGATCTGTGCTTCGGTCTGCCCCGCCTGCAACTGACTGCGTACCTGGTTCTTCAGATCGATCGCCAGGTCGGCGTTGGAATCCGCCAGGGACTGGTTCTGGCACACGAGGCAGCGCAATTCGGAACTCAACTGCATGACGCGTTTTTCAAGCACAGGATCAGCCGCCGCGGCGGGGGCTTCCTCAGCCGCGCAGTGAAAGCTCAGCAGCAACAGCAAGGCGGCGCATACGGTTTTCATCCCTGCAGTTGTCTCACCAGGGGCAGGATCTTCTCCTGCATGATCTGTACCGTCACCGGACCGATGCGTTTGTAGCGAATGATGCCGTCGCGGTCGATGACATAAGTTTCCGGCACGCCGTACACCCCGTAGTCGATCCCGACGCGGCCGTCGCCGTCCTGCATGGACAGCAGATACGGGTTGCCATGGCGGGCCAGCCACGCGAGCGCCTCGCTGCGCTGGTCCTTATAGTTGAGTCCATACAGGGGAAGGCCGTTGTTTTTGGCAAACTCGACCAGGATGGGATGCTCGTCCAGGCAGGCCACGCACCATGACGCCCACACGTTGAGGATCCACACCTTGCCTTTGAAGTCGACCGTGCCCATCGTGCGGGCGGGATCCTGCAGCAGCGGCAGCTCGAATGCAGGCGCGGGCTTGTCGATCAGCGGCGAGGGCACTTCGCGCGGATTCAGGCCCAGTCCAAGGGCCAAAAAGACGGCAAGCACCAGGAAGATGCCGAGGGGCAGAAAGCGTTTCATGCATTTCGAAGCAGTCGTAACGGACATAACGGTCGTAGTGAACGCTTCTGCAGGGCCGCGCATGATTTTCCGAAAAACGTCCATTACGACCGTCACGCCGTCACTGATTGTTACGGCAGCATCGGCTTCGCGCTCGGCCTGGCGCGCAATGCGGTAGCGACGGTCGCTCATCGCGAGCAGGCCGCCCAGCGCCATGATGAATGCACCGCCCCAGATCCAGTCCACGAAGGGCTTGTGATAGACGCGCACCACCCAGGCGCCGCCGTCCACGGGCTCGCCCAGCGATACGTAGAGATCACGCGTCAGGCCGGTATCGATCGCGGCTTCGGTCATCGGCATTTGCTGAACCGGATAGAAGCGCTTTTCCGGGTACATCGTGCGCACCAGGGTTGCGTTCTTGAGCACGGCCACCGCGCCGCGGGTGGCTTCGTAGTTGGGGCCCTGCACCGCGGACAGGCCATCCAGGCGGAACGTATAACCACCCACTTCGACGGTATCGCCGACGCGCATGCGCACGTCTTTCTCCGTTTCATAGCCCTTGACCAGCGTTACGCCGGCAATGAAGACCGCGACACCCAGGTGCGCGACCAGCATGCCATAGTAGCCGCGCGGCAGTGCGCCGAGCTGCGCAACCGGGCCGCGCCCGCTTGTACCGCGCAACTGCGCGACGCGCTGCTTCAGGTTCACAAAAGTGGTGATCGCCACCCAGAGCGCAAGCAACAGGCCGAAGGCGATCATGGGCGTCCATTTGCCGAGCGTGAAGGGCAGCAGCAACGCGGTGATGAGCGCAATGACCATCGCCCACTTCAGGCGCGCGGCCATTTCAGGCAGCTGCGCGTGCTTCCATTTGGCGATCGGACCGATGCCCATCAGGAAAATAGCGGGCGTCATCAGGGGCACGAACACGGCTTCGAAATAAGGCGGTCCGACCGAAAGCTTGCCCAGCCCGAGCGCATCCAGAAACAACGGATAGAGCGTGCCCAGCATGACCGAGCCCGCGGCGACCAGCAGCAGCACGTTGTTGGCGAGCAACGCCGATTCGCGCGACACCACCTCAAAACGCCCCCCCAAACCCACTTTCGGCGCGCGCCATGCGAACAGGGCCAGCGAACCGCCGATGACGATCACCAGGAACAGCAGGATGAAAATGCCGCGCGTCGGATCGGTGGCAAAAGCGTGCACTGACGTGAGCACCCCGGATCGGACCAGAAAGGTACCCAGCAACGACAGCGAGAAGGCGATGATCGCCAGCAGGACGGTCCAGACCCGGAAGCCGCCGCGTTTCTCCGTCACTGCGAGTGAGTGCATCAGCGCGGTCCCCACCAGCCAGGGCATGAACGAGGCGTTCTCGACCGGATCCCAGAACCACCAGCCGCCCCAGCCGAGTTCGTAATATGCCCACCAGCTGCCCAGCGCGATGCCTACCGTCAGGAATACCCAGGCCATGGTGGTCCACGGACGCGACCACCGCGCCCACGTGGCATCGAGCCTACCACCGAGCAATGCGGCGATGGCAAACGCGAACGCCACGGAGAATCCCACATAGCCCATGTACAGCATCGGCGGATGAATCACCATGCCCGGGTCCTGCAGCAGCGGATTCAGATCATTGCCGTCTGGCGCCGCGGGCAGCAAGCGTGTAAAGGGATTCGACGTGAGCAGCATGAACAGCAGGAAGCCGATCGAGATCAGCGCCATTACGCCCAGGATGCGCGCCACCATTTCCAGCGGCAGATGCCGGCTGAACACACTCACCGCAAGCATCCAGATTGTCAGCATGAACACCCACAGCAGCAGCGAGCCTTCATGGCTGCCCCAGGTCGCGGCAAAGCGGTAGAACCAGGGCAGGCTCGAATTCGAGTTCGAGGCGACATTGAGTACCGAAAAATCGTTGGTGACGAAGCTGTATGCAAGACAGCCAAACGCAAAGGCGACGAAGACGAACTGGCCCTGCGCGGCGGGCCGCGCCACGCTCATCCAGCTGAAGTTGCCTCGCGCCGCACCGGCCAGCGCCAGCACCGACTGCGCGAGCCGCAATGCACAGCGCGACAATCAGTGCGAAATGGCCGAGTTCTGGAATCATGAGTTAGGACCGTGAATGTCGTGAATATCGTGAATGTCGTGAATACGTGAATATCGCAAATACAAACTTCCGTCAAACCTCTGGCAGAAGCGCATTAAGCGTCTTTTTACGACATTCACGGTATTCACGACATTCACGATATTCACGGCCTTTCACTGCTTTTCAATCAACGTCTGTTTCGATTCCTTCATTGCCTTGTTCGCCCGCTCGAGCGCATCGGCAGCTTCCGGCGGCATGTAGTTCTCATCGTGCTTGGCCAGCACTTCGGAGGCCTTGAAGACACCGTCGGCGTCGAGCTTGCCCTGCGCGACGACGCCTTTGCCCTCCTTGAACAGGTCGGGAAGAATACCCGTAAACAGCACCGGTACGCCTTGGGCGGTGTCGGTGACTACGAAACGCACGGTCACGCCATCCGGCTGACGCCGCACACTGCCCTTTTCAACCAGCCCGCCGATGCGGAAGTTGCGGCCTTGCGGCGCTTCCTGGGCCGCGACCTGGGTGGGCGTAAAGAAAAAAACGAGATTGCTGCGGAACGCGTTCAGCACCAGCGTCGCGGCAATGCCCAGAATCGCCAGTCCCGCCAGGATCAATCCGATCCGCTTGTGTCTGGGTTTCATGCGCTGTCAGTCCTGTTTTGCCTGCGCACTACGACCTGCCGGAGCGCGCGGAGTTCTGTCGCGTTTCATCAGCGATATCAGTTCCGCGGCGATCACGATGGCGGTTACGGCGTATGCACCCCAGACGTACAACCCATAACCACCCATCGCGAAAAATTCGGCTGCGCTCGACCATTGCATCTCAGAGACCCTCCATTTGCCTGACCCAGGCTGCGTTGCGCTCGCGCGCCAGTATCTGGCGGCGCAGCCGCATCAATGACACCGCGATCGAATAGGCCCAGAAAGCGAACACCATGATCAGCATGCCGGTGAGCATGATAGCCGCCATGCTGGGGGCGCGCGACATGCTCACCGACGAGCCCTGGTGCAGCGTATTCCACCACTGCACCGAGAAATAAATGATCGGCACGTTGATGGCCCCCACCAGCGCCAGTACCGCCGATGCCTTGTCGGCGCGGCGAGGGTCGTCGATCGCGGCCACCAGCGACAGATAGCCCAGATACAGGAACAGCAGAATCAGTTCCGAGGTCAGCCGGGCATCCCACACCCACCAGGCGCCCCAGGTGGGCCGTCCCCAGAATGCCCCGGTCCATAACGCGATGAACGTCATCAGCGCGCCGGTCGGCGCCAGCGCGTGCGCCATCATCGACGACAACCGGGTATTGAACGCCAGGCCGATACCGGCCCAGAACGCCATGACCAGATAAATGAACATGGACATCCACGCGGCAGGCACGTGGATGAAAATAATCCGGTACGCTTCGCCTTGCTGGAAATCCGTGGGGGCGGCGAAAAAACCGATGTAAAGGCCGATCGCCGCCAGCAGGGCCGCGGCGCTCATGAACCATGGCACCATTTTTCCGGCCAGCGGATAAAAGGTTTGCGGCGAGGCATATCTGAACCAGTTCATCTCGTGCGTCTATTCCAGTGAAATCTTAAGCGCCAGGGCCGTGGCCCAGGGCGCGAATACCAGTGCGGCCAGCGACATCGCTGCGAGCAGCGACAAATGCCCCCCGGCCCCCAGGCCGCTTGCCGAGGCGGTGACAGCGCCAGCTCCAAACACCAGCACGGGCACAAACAGCGGCAACACCAGCAATGCCGTCAGCGCGCCTGCGCCGCGCACGCCCAGCGTCAAAGCCGTCCCCACGGCGCCGAGCAACGACAGCGCGGGCGTGCCAATGAGCAGCGCTACGAGCATCGTCACCAGCGCCTCCGCAGCCAGATCGAACTGCAACCCCAGCAGCGGGGCGATCAGCACGAGCGGCAGGCCCGTCGTGAGCCAGTGCGCGAAGATTTTCGACATCACCAGCAATGTCAGGGGTTGCGGGGTCAGCACCAGCTGCTCCAGCGTTCCGTCGGCGTAATCGGCGGCGAACATCCGTGGCAGCGAGAGCATCGCCGCCAGCAGCGCCGCGACCCACACCACGCCGGGCGCGATCTCACGCAGCATGTCGGGTTGCGGGCCCACTCCCAGCGGAAACAGGCTGACGACGATCACGAAAAAAAAGAACGTCGTGAGCACATCGCTGCGGCGGCGCGCCGCAATCAGCAAATCCCGCGCAGTCACCGCGTAGCAAGCCGCTAACGCCGATCCAGCCAACTACTGCGCCCCCAGTTCGACCGAGCGTACATCCGCGCCGGCCAGTTCGACTTCCTGGTGTGTCGTAAACAGCACCATGCCGCCGCGCTGAAGATGCGACACGACGATCCGCCCGATACGCGCGATCGATGCCGCGTCGAGCGCGCTGAACGGCTCGTCCAGGATCCACAACGGCTTGTTCGCGCAGAAGGCCAGGCGCACCAGCGCAACGCGGCGCTTCTGCCCCTGCGACAGAAGTTTGACCGGCAGGTCCGCCACCGCGCTCAGCCCCGCGTCGGCCAGCGCCGCGTGCAGGGCGGCGCGCTGTGCCGGCTGCCCGGCAAGCGCCAGGACGTGGCTGAGGTTCTCAGCGGCCGAAAGATCGTCTTTCAGGCCATTGGCGTGCCCGAAAAACACCAGGTCGCGCCGGTACTCTTCGGCCTGCGTGGCAATTCGCGAGCCGTTCCACGCGATTTCGCCGGCTTCCACGGGCGACAGGCCGGCGATCATTCGTAGCAAGCTGGTCTTGCCGCTGCCGTTTTCTCCTCTGACGCGCAACGCCTGCCTGGGCTCCAGACGAAATGACAGCGCATGGAATAAACGGCGCTCGCCGCGGGTACATTCGATCTGTCGGGCCTGAAGCATTGGGTTCCGGGATTTCGCGGGCGCGCCATTATAGCCGGGAGATGAAGCGGGGATCGGGCAATGGGGCGGATTGGGCGATTGGGTGGAGCGGCGGTTTGAGTCACCTGATCGCCGAATCCCTCAATCACGGGGTTGCGGGCGCTGCCGCGCAGACCCGCCGCATGCTTTCACCACCGGGGGCTTCCGGATTGACCCATTCGAAACCCAGTTGCGCATCGGGCGTGCGGTACACCTCAGTGACGTCGCCGCTGGCCATGGCGCCGCGATAGAGCGTGCTTTCCACGTTCGCACGCCCTCCGGCCTTGCAGTCATAGCGCGTCAGGCGCGTGGCCGAAAGATAGGGTTTGATGGGCGGGCGGGTCATCTGTACTTCGGGAAAATCCCAGAGCAGCACGACTTCAACGATTTCGCCCTCGCGCTTCAGACTGGCGCGGTCGAAATAAAACGCGGACTCCGCGTCCGCGGAAATGGCCACCCACTCGGCCGCCTGCACGGCAAAGGGTAGCTGGCACCAGACCGAGTACCAGCAGGCTGGCCCTGGCCGGCCTGGATGCGGCGGCCAGCACGGCGCGGAAAATTTTCATCATTTCTTGCAAACCGGATTCGAAGGGCGCGATTCTATCCGGTGATTGGGCGATCAGGTGATTCGGCGATTGGCGGATGCCGTCGCTCTGAGACCTCAATCACCAATCGTCGAATCGCAGCCTCACGCAGATCCATCGGACCGCTGCCCGTCGATCTGCGCCGCCATCGCTTGCGCCATGGCGTCGTCCGATTCGCGCAATCCCTGGACGACGCCGTCGCGGTCCTGCGCGGCACGATTCTGACTCGCCTTCCATTTGCCGATGAGCCGCGTGACGGGCATTTCGATGCCGACGATCGCACGCAACTGCGTCTTGATGAACGCCTCCGGTGCATCGGTCACCGACCAGGGCTGCGGGCGCTGGGATTCGAACCGATGTGTGAGCTTGCCCACGAACGCGCGCACCCATGCCTCATCGTCGATGACGCGCATCGGGCCGTAGGCGTGCACCACGATGTAGTTGAAGGTAGGCACGACCTTGCCGTTTTGCTGCTTGGTCGGATACCACGACGGGCTGATGTAGACCTGGGGCCCCTGGAATATGACCAGCGGCTCGATGTCGGCGGAAAACGCCTGCCACACCGGATTGGCGCGCGCCACGTGCGCTCGCAAGGTCCCGTAGGGCGTCGGATGCGGATCGTATTCGAAGGGCACATGGTTTGCCTCAAGACCCTGCGCGCCCACGGTAACCAGTGCGCCGAGCGGATGGGCGCGCACCAGGGCTTGCATGACGTCGACGCGCGTTTCGGCAAAATGCGTTGGCAGATACATTGGCGGACCCGACCTGGGAGCAAGCGCGCATTACACCACGGCCTTGCAGGAAAGAAAAAGGACGCTTGCCCGCACTTCCGGCGAGCGGCGAATCAGCCGCCAGCGGCCCGGCCGTGCGCCGGCATCAATTGAGCTTCAGGTCGAAGCGCCCCTCGCCGCGCTCCACGGCGATCAGGCGCAGCAGCGGGACGAGTTGCTCCTGGTATTGCGGGTCGATGCGCGCGTTGGCCTCGAAAACCGGATTGGCTGCCGCGTTTCCAGGAGCCTTTGCCGTCGAGCCAGAGCGGACCGGCGATGCTGCGCAGATAGGCATGCAACGTGGCGCCGGCACCATCGATGCGCAATTCATAGTCGCCCAGCGGGGCAACGGAAGTCAGCGTCGAGCCCGCGCCCAGCCATTGCAAGGTCGCGGTCCCGTCGATGGCACGTAGCGGGTAATGGACAGATTCGCCACGCGAATCAGCACATCGCCGGTCAGGCCCAGCGGCGCGAGTTTCGGTGCCCCCAGGCCCAGAACCGTGGCCGGCAGGCTGATGTCTGCATCGCGGATCTCGATTCCCGAAAAAGTCAGCGTGACCGGAAAAAACACGGGCGGCTGGTCCAGCCCGACTTCGAAACGAAGCGCTCCGCGCAGCAGCGACTGGGGCACCATGCGCCAGGCGACGGGTTTTGCGATTCCGCTGCGACCGGCCGCATCGCGAACCTCCAGTTGACCCGATCCGGACCACAGCGTGCCCTGTGCCTGGGTCAGTCTGAGCCGGCCCTCGGTTGCGCGCTGCAAGCCACCGTCGGCGAGCGTCGCCGGCGCCATGACGATCAACGCGACGACATAAATGAGCAGCCCGACCGTGACGGCGTGCCAGCGCTTCATTTGGGTTGGGGCCGCGCCAGGGTCGCCGTCACACTGACCAGGCCCGGTGTCGACAATGCTTCGATGCGGCAGGCATCCAGACGCACTTGCTGCGATTTCAGACCCGTTATCCAGTTCAGCCACTCGGCAAAGGCGACGGCCCCGAACACCACGATGACCTGGTTGGCGTCCACGGCATCGATGCGCACCAGAGCTCGTGACAAAGCCGCAGCGTCTGCCTCGGCTTGAATCACCGTGCGCAAATCAGTCTGCGACGTCGCCACGGGCGGCGTTTTGCGCAGTCGCTCGAGTTCGGCCGCCTGCTGTTCGAGCGTGAATGCCTGGGTGCGCAGTGCGCTGACGCTGCCGCGCAGTTGCACGCGCGCGTTCCACGCCGTCTGCATCAGCAGTACATACAGCGTAAGGCCCACCACAGCCAACAGGATGGCGATGATCACGCGATCGCGCGGTGAGCGCGCGCCCCATAACCGGGTCAGTTGCGCCTTCATGACGCGCGCACCGTGAGGACCACCGTGGCACCGCCCGTGCGCGCCGCGACAGCGGGTTCGACCGTCAATCCCGATTGTGTCAGGCGCGTCGTGACGCGCTTCATGGCCGCCGCATCGCTGGAGGCAATCTCGAGGGTCATGCGCCCGCTCTCGTAAGAAACGATGCGCAGCGCCCCGGCCGGCAAATCTCTCATTGCTGCGGTGACTTTCTCGATCATGGGTAGAAAATCCCCGCTGTCGGCCTGGCCGGTGGCGTGGCGCGCTTCCGCAAGTTTACGGCGCATTTGCAGCACCGGGTCCACCACGGCGACG
Source organism: uncultured beta proteobacterium (assembly GCA_963846655.1). GTDB lineage: Bacteria > Pseudomonadota > Gammaproteobacteria > Burkholderiales > JACQAP01 > JACQAP01. The sequence continues at coordinate 200,398 of CAWJWT010000001.1, forward strand.
GCGTCAGGGAACGCAGCGCGGAAGCGCGTTTCCATTTCCGTGCGCAGGCTGCGTTGCTGCTGCGCGAGCACGCTCCAATCGATGAGCATCGCGATCGTCTGGATCGCCAGGGCGGCGAGCAATATCCACGCCGCGGGCCGCAGGCGCGAGAACGTGCCGGCAAAGGCTCGCCAGCCCTGGCGCTCCTGCGCCAGACTGATGCCCGCGTCGGCGGGCTGGTTGCGCCAGTCCCAGGGGCCTGCCAGCGACACGGCGAGACCAAGCGCGCGCGTCCAGGCATCGATGTCCGGTTCGGCGTCCGCAGCGGTAGTATGGACCGCGATGGAACCCGGACCGGCGCCCTGCGCCTCGACTTCCGCGAGCATCATGCGCAGGGATTGCGGCGGATTTTCGCGATCGCCGCAGTCGGTCGCTGCACCCTCGAATTGTCCCGTGCGCACAAAGCCCTCGCGGCCGTTCCACGCGAGACTCCATTGTCCGGGGGCCCAGGGCAGCAACAGCGTTTCGCCGTGGACCTCGTAGTTGTGGAAACCGGCGGCGTTGAGCGCATCGCGCCAGCGGTGCAGTCCCGGCTTGTCGACCACCGCGAGCACATCGTTCTCGCCCACCGTGCCGAGCCAGCTGACCTGATTTGTCTCCGGCTCTCCCGCGGTTTGTTCCTCCACCGCGAAAGCAAGCGCGGCGCCGGCGCGACGGCGAGCCTCCTGCGGCACGCGCGCGCGCGTGATCAGCACCTCCGCCGCAGGCACCACGAGTTGCACGCGTTCGGCGCGCCGCGGCAAATCCGCGAGCCGGCCTTCTCCGGCAAGCGATTCGTTGCCCTGACCGACCAGCGCCCATTGAGCGCGTTGCGGCGAGTCGAGCAGCGAGCCGTAAATGCGCAGCAGACTCATTGCGATTTGGTCCAGATGATCGCGGGCCACAGTTCGGTGCTGTTGCGAGCCAGCAGTGCCGTGCCGCGCGCTCGCGCACCGCCCATCGTCACGCGCAAGGTAGCCATGAAGTAGTCGCTGCTGACCGAAATGTTTTCGGTGGGCACGATGATGCCTGAGGGCAATTGCCGTGAAAAATCGTCATAGCTGCGGAAGTACGCCCGCTCACGCCGGCTGACCAGGCTGCGCGAGGCGTCGAGACTCAACCCGTCGATGACTGCGCTGAGCACTTCCGGCGAAGCGGTGTTCGCATTGACCGGCGTAAAGCGCGGCAGCGCGCTCACGAACGGGCTCAGCCGGGCACGAGTCGCCTCGTTGAAGCCGCGCACCAGCACGAGTTCGTCCACATCGATCAATGACCGGTTGGCCGCCAGATAAGGCCGCTGCAATGCAAGGTAGTAGGCGTCTTCGGCGCCCTGCGGCTGCGCTTCGCTATCGGCGTCGAGCCAGTCGGTCAACGAATCGGCGATTTCGGGAGCCAGGCCCAACGCGGCGAGCAGGCGCTGGAAAATGGCCAGTTGCGCGACGTTCACCTTGCCGTCCTTGACCAGGTTATTGAGGTTGTAGCGGCTTTGCTGGTCCTCGATAAAACCGGTGAGTTCGCCATTTTCGACGGGCATCGCCGGCAAACGCATCGCCCACGGTTCGCCGCGATGGTCGATGTTATTGGCACGCCGGTCATAACCGAGCAAGGCGCGCGCCCAGTCCGCGCCGGCCTGGATAAGGACTTGCGCCTGGGTGTGGTCGGTGCTGAGTTCGCTCGCGCGCGACCAGGTGCTTTGCGTGAGCATGATCGCCGCGGCCCCCATGGTGGCCATCGCCACGACTCCCATGGCGAGCACAATGGCCACCCCGCGTTGTGCGGCTTTCATGAATTGATCGCGAAAACGCGCACCAGTTCTTCGCCGGAGCCGAGCACGACGCGCACCCGCACCGCACGCGGAAATAGCGGCGCCACCGGCGACGCGGGCCAGACGGTGGCCCACGCAAGGTCGGAATTCAGGTACTGCACTTCGAACGCCGACACGCCCCGCAGGACCGCATAGCGCGCCGGCAGGGTATCCGGCGCAACGTCCAGCCCGGGCCACAGCCACAATTCGATCTCGCGGCTGTCGTTGAGGCGATAGCCCAGCCGCCGCGGGGTATCGACGCCGCCGCTGGCGCCGAAACGGCTGAACTCCACCAGGGCATCGCGCGTGCCCTCGGGACGGCCCAGCCACGCGGCATCGGTACCGGACAGCGTGCGCACCGGCCGCGGCGCCGCGAGCTGCACGTCGCGCTCGAAGCGCGCAAAAAAAGCCGTGACGCGGCGCCACTTTTCGGTCTCGAGCGTCACGTGTTCGCGCGCATCGAGCACCGCGCTCAAGCCCCGGTAAGACATCAGCGCCACGGCCGCGAGGATCAGCAGCGCGACCAGCAGTTCGATCAAGGTGAAACCCCGGGCAAGGGTGCGTGGCGCCGGGATCATCGTCTTGTGGCCGGCGAATTGACCAGAAATCCGGTAAGCCGCGCGAGCACCCGGGTTTCTTCGGGCGGGGCGTATACGCGGATCTCGACCCGGCGGAACATGACGTTGGGCGTGGAGATGACTTCTTCGCGCCAGATGAACTCCGTGCCGCCCTGGCGCTGCGTGCCGCGAACAACGCCCAGCGAAGGCCAGTCGCCGCGCGCGCGCTGCTCCGCCAGCACGTCTTCGGCCACCCAGCCCGCGAGCAGACGCGAGCGCAGTTCGCCCACGCTGTTGGTGCCCCCACCCGCCACGCGCATCGCCGCGAGCAAGGCGATCGACACGATGGCCAGCGCAACCAGCACTTCGACCAGGGTAAATCCGCCGCATTTAACGCTGCACCATCTCATTGGCTCGTTCCAGGCGAGGCAGCACATAAACTTCGCCGATGGGCGATCCGGCCACCGTATTGTGCGCAGATCCGAACGACATTTCGATGCTGAATGCAATCATCTGGCTATACGGCGTGAATTCAAGGCGCATGGCGTTCGCCGCCTGCATATTCTCGATCTGCAGGCTGGTAATGGCCATGCCCGGTGGCAGGCTGCGCGCCCGCAGCGTATCGTCGTCGCTGATCTGCGTCCAGTAGGTCTCTTCGCTGTATTGCCAGAACTGATAGCCGCCGGTGTCCACGGTCCATGCAACCGGGCGGCCGGTCAGGCGCGATTTGGTCGCGGCAAGATCCAGCAGCTGCGCCAATCGCTCGGCTTCCATGCGCAGGCGCGCCCGGTCGTCGGGTTGTGCAATGGTGCTGACCAGGCCGACGAAAATCCCCATGATCAGCAGGACCACCAGCATTTCGATCAGCGTGAAACCGCGGGAGCGCATGGCTGCTTCGTTCATTGCGTGATTGGCGATTCAGCGATGGGCGATGTGGCTATTCGGCGACTGGGCGACGGCGTTACGGCGATTCGAGCGTGCCTGATCACCCGATTGTCGATCCCGATTCACATCCTAGATCGCCTGGTCATCCGATTACCCGCATCCTACAGCTGCCATGACCCCACATCGGCATCATTGCCCTCCCCGCCTGCTGCACCATCGGCGCCGAAGCTGAATACGTCGATCTCGCCGCGCACGCCAGGACTCAGGTACTGGTAGGGATTGCCCCACGGATCGCGGGGCAGGCGTTCGATATAACCGCCGGCTTTCCAGTTCGGCGCGAGGGGCGCCGAAGCGGGGCGCGTCACCAGGGCCTGCAAGCCCTGTTCCGTCGACGGATAGCGCTGATTGTCGAGCCGGTAGAGCTTGAGTGCCTGCATCAGGCTGGCAATGTCCTGCTTTGCGGCAATCACGCGCGCCTCATCGGGCCGACTGATGATTTTCGGCACCACCAACGCCGCGAGAATGCCAAGAATCACGACCACGACCATGACTTCGAGCAGCGTGAAGCCACGCGGACGTTTCCAGTATTTCATTAAACCCTCCAGGTGTATTACATTGAGGTCTGAGGGTCGCGCGCCGGACGTACCCGCTCCAGACTGTTGGCGCAATTATGCCCTACACAGACCCGCTCTCTGTTCGCTAGCGCACATACGGTGGTGCGGTTTAAACTTAACCTGAATTCAATCCGGTGTACTGCACCGTCACGTCAATCTTAGTGCGTGCGCATGATGCACGCCCGCGAAAGATCAGCCAAGGATGCAATTCGTCTTGCTCGACCGCCCGAATCTGGCGAAAAATATCGTGGTTGCGTTGGCGACGGTGACGGCTCTGGCTGTCTTGAGCCTGGTGGCGGCTTACTGGACCTGGGTGTGGCTGGCGCCCGGTCCCGTGCCTCGCGCACCGGCGGCTACGGGCGGCAGCGGCCAGTCGGCCACCGCGCTGTTCGGCACCGCATCCCAGGAGCGCATGATGGCTGCGCCCACCGGCATCGCGATCCGCCTGCTGGGTATCGTGGCAGCTACGGCTGGCCGCCAGGGGTACGCCGTGCTGGAACTCGAACCACGACAAATTCTCGCGGTGAATGAGGGCGAAGACGTGGCACCGGGTTTACGTCTGGCCGAAGTAGGCTTCGATCACGTGACGCTCGAGCGCAACGGCAAACAGGAAATACTCACATGGCCCGACAAGACAAAGGCCCCGGAACCTGTTCCACTACGCTCAAACAGATGATCGCCCGTTGCGCAAATCCCAATCGTTTACGTCCCGACCAGTGCGGCCAGCCATGAATTATCCGAAATGCACACGGCTGAAGCCGACGCTGCGTTGTGCTGCGCTCGGCGCCGCGCTCTTGTTCACGGCGTGGCCTGCACACGCGCAGGACCAATCTGCCGACACGGCCGCGCCCGCGGCGCGGCCTGCGGCCCGCGCAAACGAGGCAGCGCCGCCTGCACCCAGGAAGCGCGCTGCCGTGCCAGCCAAGCCTGCGCCGCGCCCACCGCGCGCCGAACCCGATGTCGTCACGCTCAATTTCGTCAACGCAGACATCGAAGGCGTGGTCAAAGTCGTCAGCGAGATCACGGGCACGCAATTTCGTGATCGACCCGCGCGTCAAAGGCACGGTGAATATCGTGTCGGCCAAACCGATGCCGCGCGCGCAGGTCTATGAGGTGTTTCTGTCGGCACTGCGCCTGCAGGGCTTTGCCGCAGTCGAAGACCGCGGCATCGTCAAGATCGTGGCCGAGGCCGACGCAAAGCTGCATTCCAGCCCCACGATCGCGCCCGGCGAGAAGGCGCGCGCTGCGGCGGTGACCGCATCGAGACCCGCGTATTCACGCTGAAATACGAATCGGCCGTGCAGACGCTGCCGATCCTGCGTCCGCTGATCGCCCCCAGCAACTCGATCACGGCCTATCAGAACAGCAATTCGCTGGTGATCACGGATTACGCGAGCAATCTGCAGCGCCTGGCGGAAATCATCGACGCCATCGACCAGCCCGGCGGCAACGATCCCGTCATGATCCCGCTGCAAGTACGCGTCCGCCGTGGATGTCGCGGCCGACCGTCAACCGCCTGTTCGCCGAAGCGGCCCAGGCGCAAGGCGGCGCGGCGGCGGAACCCACGCAACGCTTTACCGTGATCGCCGATACCCGCTCGAACAGCCTGATGGCGAGCGCGGGCGACGCGTCGCGCCTGACCCGCCTGCGCAAGTTCGTCGAGTTGCTCGACACGCCAACCAGCGCCGGCGGCAATATTCATGTGGTCTATCTGAAGAACGCCGAAGCCGTGAAGCTGGCCGACACCCTGCGGGCAATTTACCAGGGCGATTCCGCGACGGCCTCCGCAGCACCGCGCACCGCGTTGGCGACCCCTGTTTCCACGCCGCAAGCACGCCAAGGTGCCGGCAGCACGTCCGCCTCGACCCAGGGCGTCGGCGCGACGGGCTTCAGTGCGAGTCGGGAGCGCGAGCGCACCGGCCGAACCCGGCATCATCCAGGCCGATGCCGCGACCAATTCGATCATCATCACGGCGCCCGACGCGATCTACAACAATCTGCGCGCGGCGCTGGACAAGCTCGACGTGCGCCGCGCGCAGGTTTACGTCGAGGCCCTGATCGCCGAGATCACCGCCGACAAGGCGGCGGAGTTCGGCATCCAGTGGCAGGGTTTGACGGGCCTGGGCAAGACCACGACGCAGCCTTTCGGCGGCACCAATTTCGGCTCGACCGGCCAGAACATCATCGGCATTTCACAGAACCCGGCGACGATCGGGCCCGGGCTCAACGTCGGCATCGTCAACGGTCAGGTCTCGATTCCCGGCATCGGCCAGATCCTCAATCTCGGCGTGCTGGTGCGCGCCCTGGAGCGCGACACCAATGCGAATATCCTGTCCACGCCGACGCTGCTGACGCTCGACAACGAGGAGGCCGTCATTCTGATCGGCCAGAACGTGCCTTTCATCACCGGCCAATACGCACTTTCGGGCGGCGCGACCACGCCCACGCCGTTCCAGACGATCGAGCGCCATGACGTGGGCTTGACCTTGCGCGTCAAGCCGCAGATCTCCGAGGGCGGCACGGTGCGCCTGCAGATTTATCAGGAAGTCTCCAGCATCCAGGACGCGACCAATCCGGCGGGCGTCATCACCAACAAGCGCGCGGTCGAATCGACCGTGCTGGTCGACGACGGTCAGATCGTCGTGATCGGCGGCTTGATCCAGGACTCCATCAATGACGGCGTGCAGAAGGTGCCGGTGCTCGGCGACATTCCGTTCCTGGGCAGTCTGTTTCGCTACAAGTCGCGCTCGCGCAACAAAACCAATCTGATGATCTTCCTGCGCCCGACGCTGGTGCGCGACGCGCAGGCGCGCGGAATCCTATACCGGCGAGCGTTACGACTACATCCTCGGCGAGCAGAAGAAAGTCCAGCCCGCGCAGGATCCGATCCTGCCCGACATGCCCTCGCCGACGCTGCCGCCCAGGGCAACTTCTCCCGCGCTGGAAATAGAAGTCCGGCCGTATAGCGAAGGGCGCAAGTAATGAATCGGGGCGCGATCCGCATTCCCTACGCGTTTGCCAAGAGCCAGGGCGTGGTCGTTACCGCACTCGATGGCGACGTCGCGCAGGTCGCCATGCGTACCGATGCGCGCGCCGGCGCGCTCGCGGAACTGCGCCGCGCCCTGGGGGTTCCGGTCGCAGTGCGCCGCATTGCTGCGCAACAATTCGACGAACTGATCGCCGCGACCTACAACGGCGCCGAATCCGGCGCCGCGGCGCTGGCCGGCGACCTCGCGCAGGATCTGGACTTGTCGCGCTTGCTGCAGGAGATCCCCCGCATCGAGGACTTGCTGGAGAGCCAGGACGATGCGCCGGTCATCCGCCTGATCAACGCGCTGTTCACGCAGGCGTTGCGCGACGGCGCGTCGGACATCCACATCGAGCCCTTCGAGACGCGCTCCGTGGTGCGGCTGCGCATCGACGGCACGCTGCGCGATCTGATCGAACCGGCGCGCGCGCTGCATGGCGCAATCGTTTCGCGCGTCAAGATCATGGCCCAACTCGACATCGCCGAGAAACGCCTGCCGCAGGACGGGCGCATCACGCTGCGCATTGCGGGCAAGCCGGTCGATGTGCGCGTTTCCACCATTCCCACCGGGCACGGCGAACGCGTCGTGTTGCGCCTGCTCGACAAGCAGGCGGGACGGCTCGATCTGTCACGCCTGGGCATGGATGAAGTCACGCTCGCAGCCATGGATCGTTTGATCCTGCGAACCGCACGGCATCGTGCTGGTCACCGGTCCGACCGGCTCGGGCAAGACCACGACGCTATATGCCGCGCTGTCGCGGCTGGATGCTTCGTCGCTCAATATCATGACGGTCGAGGATCCGATCGAGTACGACCTCGACGGCATCAGCCAGACGCAGGTCAACACCCGCATCGAGATGAGTTTCGCGCGCGCCTTGCGCACCATCCTGCGCCAGGATCCGGACGTGGTCATGATCGGCGAGATCCGCGATCTCGAGACTGCGCAGATCGCCGTGCAGGCGAGTCTGACCGGCCACCTGGTGTTTGCCACGTTGCACACCAACGACGCCGTGAGCGCGGTCACGCGCCTGGTCGACATGGGCGTCGAGCCTTTCCTGCTGGCTTCCAGTCTGATCGGCGTGGTGGCACAGCGTCTGGTGCGCCGCTTGTGCGTCGAGTGCCGCAAACCCTTTGCGGCAGACGACGCGCAGTTGCGCCTGCTGGGCCTCGCGCCGACCAATGGAACGCTTTATTCCGCGCAAGGCTGTCCGGCGTGCAATCGCTCCGGCTACCGCGGCCGCACCGGCATCTACGAATTGCTGACGGTCGATGATGACCTGCGCCGGCTCATCCACGACCGCACCTCCGAGCACACGCTGCGCACGCACGCCCTGTCGCGCGGCATGCGCTCGCTGCGCGAAGACGGCATGCGCTGGGCCGGAGAAGGCGTGATCAGTCTCGAAGAGGTCGTGCGCGTGACGCGCGAGTAAGCGCAGCCGACTGTACATTCCATGGAAGCGTTCCAGTACAAGGCGCTGAACGCAGCCGGCCGCACCGTCTCGGGCGTGGTGCAGGCTGACACCGCGCGCCAGGCACGCATGCAACTGCGCGCGCAGGGTCTGCTGCCCTCCACGATTGGCCCGGTTCGCGCGCGTGAGCGCGCTGGCCAGGTCTGGTCGCGCGGGATCTCCTCTTCCGAATTGAGCCTGGTGACGCGCCAGTTGGCGACCTTGCTCGGCTCCGGTCTGACGATGGAGCAGTCGCTCAACGCGCTGATCGAAGCCGCCACCGATCCGGTGACGCGCGAAGTGCTCACCGGGGTCAAGACGGAAGTCACCACCGGCTTGTCCCTGGCCGGGGCATTGGGCGCCTACGAGAAAAGCTTTCCCGATTTTTACCGCGCGCTGGTGCATGGCGGCGAGGAATCGGGGGCGCTGGCCATCGTGTTGCAACATCTCGCGGATTATCTGGATGCCCGACAGGCACTCAAACAGAAGACTGGCCTCGCGCTGCTTTACCCGATCCTTGTTTCCGTTGTGGCGCTGGCGATCGTGACGGGCCTGCTGGTCTATGTGGTGCCGCAGGTGGTGCAGGTCTTTCAACAATCGCGCCAGGGCCTGCCGCTGCTGACGCGCGGCCTGATCGCGGTAAGCGACTTTCTGCGGGCGGCGTGGCCCTACATTGCGGCAGCAGTCGTCGCCGGCGCCCTGGCAGCGCGTGCGCTCCTGCGCCAGGACGCCCAGCGCCGCCGCTGGCACGGCTTCCTGCTGCGTCTGCCCTGGTTGGGACCGCTGATCCGTGGCGCCAATACCTCGCGCTTTGCCAGCACGCTGGCGATTCTGGTCGGTGGAGGCGTGCCGTTCCTGTCCGCGCTCGCTTCCGGCGCGCGGGTCATGACGAACATGGTCATGCGCGAGGCAGTGGAACTTGCCATGGAGCGCGTACGGGAAGGCGCGAGCCTGTCGCGCGCGCTCGGCGAGACGCGGGCATTTCCGCCACTGCTGATCCATCTGATCGCCAGCGGCGAAGTCAGCGGCAAACTCGAGCAGATGCTCCAGCGCGCAGCGCACCTGGAGACCCAGGCGCTGGAGCGGCGCCTTGCAGTGTTCCTCACGCTGCTCGAACCCATCATGATTCTGGTGATGGGTGGAGTCGTGCTGATGATCGTGCTGGCAATATTGCTGCCCATCATCGAGATCAATCAGCTGGTGAGTTGAATGTGCCGCCCGCGCGGTTGCCTGCCCGCTGCCACAGCAGCCTTCCCACGCTCAATGCGCGGAGTCGCGCCAGTCAACCGCACCAAAACCCGCATTGCCCAGATAAACGTAGTACAACCCCACCGATGCATTGCTTTGGTTCGTGTCGCCCGCGGCCTCCGTACCGGTGCTTCGCCGCGACAGCAGGTAGCGCAGTGACAGCGCGTGCTGCCGGTGCACGCGCAGGGTGAACGCTGCATCCGCGCGCAGGATCGTGTCGCGCTCGGACCGGTAAGCGTCACCGATGCGGCTCACGAAGTATTCACGCACCGTGGTGTCGACGGCGGCGCGGTTGCCGAAAATGAGGCGCAATGCGACCAGGGCCTGCGGCACGAGGCCGAAGTCGTTGTCGTTGTCCGTGGCGCCGTTGACCGTCCCCACGGCTGCGTATCCCGCCCCCGCCAGGGCACTGCCCTGCAGCGCAACGGCTGGCGCGATCCACCACTGGGCCGTGGTTCCAAGCGAGAGCGCCGTGCTCGAGACGCGGAAGGTTTGCGGTTCGAGGTAATCGAAGCTGCCGTAAAGTCCCCATAGGCCCCGATAGTGCTGGCCAATCGCGTAATCGGTGCCGATCAGCAAGCCGCGGGTGGTCAGCGTATCGAACGCATTGGCACTGGATACGGTGGCATTGACACTGAAATAGTCGAAGGGGCGCTCATAGGTATAGCCCGGTTTGCCCGGCAGCCCGTAATCGAGCGAGAACTCCGCCACGGCTTCGTTGTGCTGAAACTTCTTGCCGGAGCGCCCTGCTTCGGACCGCGTTGCCGTGCGGGCGCCCAGCGCGAGATGGCCGAAATAAACCGGCTCATGGGCTGCAAAAACATGCTGGAAACGATCGCCGAACGCAAGGCGGTTGAATCCTGTCGGCGGCGAAATGACCGCCGCGGCCGCTTCGCGCCAGAATCTGGGCATGTCCGCCTCTTGCAGCACCAGCTGTGACATGCGGAACAGGATTTCTCCAAAGAAACTGCCACCGAGTGTCGTCGTGATCTGGTCGTTCAGGGAAGGCGGTCGGACCTCTCCCGCGATTTCCCAGACGGTGCTGCCGCCCAGCGTGTAGCCCACCGATGTCCAGTATCCGAGTCCCGCGGAACGCGCAAAGCCGTGAAACATGGATCCCTGGTAAGGATGCCCCAGTTGATTGACCAGGAAAGTATCGTCGTCGGCGCGCCAATTGCTGCGCAGATTGCGACGAATCGACGACGGACTGCTTTCGTAGCGCTCGCCCAGCACCAGTCTGTCGAATCCGTTCAGCAGGGCGTTGAAGAGCAGAATCTCGCCGGCGGGTATGCCGTAGCTCATGCGCGCATCGACAGGAGTCGTAACATCCGGCGAGGATTGCTGTCGGGAAGCCGCTTGCGGGAAATCCGAACCGGGCGCCGCCCGGGTAGGCGACGGGTCCGGTCCGATGGTGTCGGCGGCCGTCACGCCCGCCATGGATAGGCCGACCATGATAAAAGCGTGTGCGCAGGCAATGCGACGCGCGCGGCTGAATCGTCCGCTTGAATTCTGCAATCGACTCCCTCATGTCCGAAGCAACGACAAGTCCCCTGATACGGCTTTGTCTGCTCCCACAAGTTCCCCTGCTGCGCGCTGCGATCGGCGCATGGAATGGCCACAAACGCTCGCTGCGCCGGGTGAATCGAGTGCGGCTGATGCCAAGGACTACACGGCGGCTCCCGCCCCCTCCTGCCGAATGACTTGAGCGTGCGTTAGCGTACATACGATGCTTGCGCGCTCACCTAGGCTTGTCTTACCGCGCCACTGGCCGTGCAAATCCGGCATGGACCAGCGAATTGCGGACTCTTAGAGGTCATTATTCCATGCTCAAAGCGAACTCCCCGTTGCAGAATCGGCTGCTTGCCGAGCTGCCGGCCGCGGACTATCGGCGCCTGTTGCGCTTCCTGCAGCCGGTCGAATGGGAATCCGGCGCGGTCCTGGCCGAGACTGGCGCGGGCCCCATGCATGTTTATTTCCCCACCAGCAGCGTCGTCTCCCTGCGTTGCTCCGACGATGAAGACGCCGGGGCGCACTTGGCGCTGGTCGGCAACGAAGGCGCGGTGGGTACATCGCTGGTCCTCGGACAGAGCGCAATCGCGCGCCGTGCGGTCGTTCTGGTGGGCGGCAGCGCCTATCGTCTGAGCGCGCGGGTCCTCAAGGCCGAAATAGGCCGCGGCGGCGCGCTGCTGCAACTGCTGCTGAACTTTGCGCAGGCGCTGGTCGCGCAGATGGCGCAGACGGCACTGTGCAATCACCGCCATTCGGCACAGCAACAGCTCTGCCGGGGCCTGCTGCTGAATCTTGACCGTCTGTCGCCGGATGCGCCGGTTGCAGACAAGCCGCAGGGTTACACGATGCCCGGCTTGCGCCGCCATGGCATGACCGAGGCGGTGCTGAGCCTGTGGGCGGCTGGCTCCATTCAGGTGCGCCGCGGCAGCATTACGGTTCTGGATCGCCTGAAACTGGAACAGCGCGTTTGCGGCTGTTATGCGATGGTGAAACGTGAATCCGATCGCCCCGCCTCGCACCACCTCGCAGCCGCGCAACCAGCTGCATAACTGCACGCCTGCGCCCTCCTCTTTACATGCCCACTGCTCTGTCTAAAGGCCAGTCGCTTCACGAACGCACGCGACCGGAAGCAGCCCTGCCGCTGATCGAAAACCACCTGCTTGCGTCGTTACCCCAGGAGGATTACCGGCGCCTGCTCACCCGCCTCGAGCCTGTGACCTTGACTTTCGGCGAGGTGCTGTACGAACCTGGCGATGCCATCGAGCACGTATTTTTTCCCGGCATATCGCTCGTGTCGTTGCTGACCCTGGTGGATGATCATCTGGCACTGGAAGTCGGACTCGTCGGCTCCGAGGGAATGGTCGGCCTGCCGCTGGCGCTGGGCATTGGCGCATCATCGGTACGCGCCCTGGTACAGGGCTCGGGCCAGGCCATGCGCATGCAGTCCGCGCACTTCGTGAAGGAACTGGCTCGCAGCCGGCCTTTGCAACACGCCCTTTATCGTTATACCCACATCCTCATGGGTCAGGTCGCGCAGACCGCAGCCTGCAACCGGTTTCACGTGGTCGAGGAGCGCCTTGCGCGCTGGCTGTTGATGACGCGCGATCGGGTGCGGTCGGCTCACTTCCGGCTTACGCAGGAATTCCTGGCGGATATGCTGGGCGTGCGGCGCGTGGGCGTTACCAAGGCGGCAGGCCATTTGCAGCAACGCAAACTCATTGAGTACAGCCGCGGCAACATCACTATTATCGATGAGCGCGGGCTGGAGAGCGCCTCTTGTTCGTGCTACTTCGCCACCCGGCATGCCAGCGTCGATTAGCGCAGTTGCGCCACGGCCCCCGCGACGGGGCACCGTCAGAATTTACTGGCGCCAGGCTGCAAACGGGATCGTAAAGTAGAAGCCGAAGGCATCGACCTGATTGTAGTTGGCGACTTTGGGGAAATACACCGCGTTGAGCTTGATGCGCCCAAGGTCATAGGTCACCAGCGGAATCATTCCCAGGAAAGCAGCGCCACGGTTGTAGGTCTTGCTGTCGACGAGCGCGAGTTGTCCGCCGATGCGCCAGTACTCGCCGAATTTGAACTGGTAACCCACGCCGGTGAACTTGGCCCAATTGCGTCCGGAATCGTAATACGAGCCAGCCTCCGCGAAAGTCGTTCCCCGGGCATCGTCGGCTATGACGACATGCAGGGCCAATCCGGGATTGACCTGGTTATTCAGATTACGACGGTGAACGGTTTCACGATCCGGGTGATAAGACAACCCGTAAACATTCAGTTCGATCGTGTCGAGGCCAAACGAATTCAGATCAAAACCGGCAGCCGGCGAGACCTTTGGCTTCGAGGCGATGGGAACGCCCTCGTTGTTGCCCTGGGCCGGGACGACTGAAGAAAACCCCAACATCAATCCGATAATCAATATGTGCAGCAAACGCATTTGCACCAGCTTCAATTATGTCCCTTCTCAAGCATCTAACTGATGCGTTTCTAAGGTAATTAACTGATGCGGAGAGCATACGCGCTTGCAACCAGGCGCACAATACGCGCGTGCGTTGCGTACGCTAGCGAACATACTGAAACAATTTTATTACGGAGTTTCAACGTGCTAGGGAATTGGCGCGGCGATTCGCCGGCACTGTCGCGCCAAGAAAATCAGACCATGAAACGGCCGGCGCCCGTCAGGACGACAGGAGCAGAACTATCGAGCGTTGATGAAAGCCGGAAAACGCATCACCCTCACCCCGGCCTTTTCCCAAGCGAGAGGGCGATTGCCCTAATTCACCGACGTAATTTAGGGAAAGAGAGGGAGCGAGATCGTCGCTACGCGGATGCGCGGCGCTTGCACTACGCGAAGACCGTGTCAGCGCTCATGTGCTACAGGGCGCTTTGCGTAACCGCGGAAGTCGATGGGAATATGGGCGTAACCGCTTGTGTGGCGCTGACGGTCTTGCGCCAGGTTCTGGAATCCCGGCGCGCCGTGCATCCTCAGCAAAGGCGCGGAATCCTCGGTGTCGCGTTGCTCCAGGCTGCTTTTGCGGCGCGGGGTGGATTTCATGCCGGCTAACGCCGATCCTGAGTGCCACTCGATCAACTCTGCAACGTCCGGCATCTGCCTGGACGCCGGGGACGTCGCCGACGGCACGTGCTCGCGTGCATTGCCCGACTCGGCGATCACGGCACAAGCCGTGGAAAGCCCGACTAACGTAACGAGAACAAATACATACCGCGTTGCCATGATTCTGCTCCTGTCCGCTTCTCGACCGCAACGACTTCGCAGTGGCCTGGAACCCGTACTCCATCACTGATTCAGCCTGAGTCGTTCGGGAGGACCGAGTTCTCGCGACAGCCGCACAGAGCGGTGCCGATCGAGCCTCAGTCACACGCCCTTCCCTATCGAGCTCTCGGCAATCCCCTTTTTCAGATCAGCCGTTCTTGCGCCCTTGGAGCACGATTCAAACGGCCCGGATCGCTGCATCGGCAAACCCTGAGAGTTCAAACCGGCAGTGACTGTTGTTCTGATGGGAGCGTGCGCTGAAGTGCGAATTAGTTCTGTGCGCCATCGCACAGAACCACCATGCCGGGAGCATCAGGCACAGAGAGGACGATCAGGCGGAAATGCGCGCGGACGATAGGTTGGGCCTGGCATTGCCGATGATGGCGGAGAGGGTGGGATTCGAACCCACGTGCCAGGTCTCCCTGACCATCTGATTTCGAGTCAGCGCCGTTATGGCCACTTCGGTACCTCTCCCGCGTCGTGTGTTATTTTACCAGCGATGCAAGTCATTGCGAATCTTCGCGCGCGCGGGTTGCGACATTGCCAATGAGACGACGCCGGGTCTTGCGGCGCGGCATCTCGTCGAAAACGGCATCTGGAATTGTCGCCGCCGTATTGCTGATGTCGCTGCCTACCTGTGATACGGACAGGCTGTTCGACCGCCGCGTCCCGACGTTCGGCGATACCGACGAACTGGTGGCGCTGGTGCACAACAGTCCCACGACGCGATTTCTGGGCGCGGACGGCAAGTACAGTGGCATCGAGCAGGATTTGCTGGACATGTTCGCCAAGGATATCGGCGCCCGCCTGCGCCTGGTCCAGGGCAAGAATTTCAGCGACATCCTGCCCGCATTGCGCAGGCACGTAGCGCATCTGGCAGCAGCCGGCGTGACCGCGACCGGGCAACGACGCAAGGACTTCATTTTCGGCCCCGCCTACCTGTCCGTACATACGGTCATCGCCTACAACAATGCGCATCAAAGACCCCGCAACATCCGCGATCTGATCGGCAAGCATGTCGTCGTCGTAGCCGGCTCCAGCGGCGCGGAACAACTGCGCCTCGAGGCTGCTCAGGAGCCCAGGCTGAAGTGGCAGGAAATCCGTGACGCAGACAGCATGGAGTTGCTCGACCGGCTGGCGAGCGATGAAGTCGACTTTGTCATCACCGAGTCGAACATCGTCGAACTCGCACAGAACTTTTCTTCCAATATCGGCCGGGCGTTCAATCTGGGTGAGCCCCAAACGCTTGCCTGGGCCATGTCGAAGGACGCCAATCCGTTGTTGATTGAACGGGTCAACAGTTTCTTCACGCGCATCAATGCCAACGGCACGCTGCGCGTACTGCTCGATCGCTACTATGGTCACATCGAGCGCCTGACGCAGGCCGATGTTGCCAACTTCCTGGAGCGTCGCATCCTGGTGTTGCCCGAGTACCGGCCGATTTTCCAGGAGGCCCAGGAATTGACCGGCATCGACTGGCGCCTGCTGGCGGCGCTTGGTTTTCAGGAATCGCACTGGGATCCACTCGCGACCAGCCCGACCGGCGTGCGCGGATTGATGATGCTGACTTCAGAAACGGCCGACCGGATGGGGGTAAGCGATCGGCTGGATGCCCGGCAGAACATCATCGCCGGGGCGCGTTATCTGCGGGTACTCATGGACACGCTGCCCTCGCGAATCAAGAACCCGGATCGCACCTGGCTCGCTCTTGCCTCCTATAACGTCGGCTATGGCCATCTCGAAGATGCGCGCATTCTGACCCAGCGCCATGGGCTCAATCCCGATTCCTGGGTCGACGTGAAGAAGACGCTGCCACTGCTGACGCGCTCGGATTTCTACGTCACCGTAAAACGTGGGTTCGCGCGAGGTGGAGAAGCTGTTGTCCTGACCGAAAATATCCGCAATTACTTTGACATCCTGGTCCGCTTCGAGGACCCTTATCGGCCCTTTTTCTCAAGCATCACGGCCGAACAAAGTCCCGGCGCGCCGTAGCGCTAGTCGCGGCGTAGCATCTCCACGCCGCCCATGTACGCGCGCAGCGCCGCCGGAATCGCCACGCTGCCATCGGCCTGCTGGTAATTCTCCAGCACGGCAACGAGCGTGCGTCCGATCGCCAGACCTGATCCATTGAGCGTGTGCACGAACTCGTTCTTGCCCTTCTCGCCCTTGAATCGAGCCTGCATGCGCCGCGCCTGAAACGTCTCGAAATTGCTGCATGAGGAGATCTCGCGGTAAGCGTTCTGGCCCGGCAACCACACCTCGATGTCGTAGGTCTTGGCCGCCGAGAACCCCATGTCGCCCGTGCACAACGCCACGGTGCGAAACGGCAACTCCAGGCGCCGCAGTATTGCTTCCGCATGCGCGGTGAGCTGCTCCAGGGCTTCGTAGGATTGCTCGGGCCGGATGATCTGCACCAGTTCGACCTTGTCGAACTGGTGCTGGCGGATCATGCCGCGCGTGTCCTTGCCGTAGGAGCCGGCTTCGGAGCGGAAGCACGGCGAATGGCAAACGAATTTGAGTGGCAGCTTGTCGGCGACGAGCACTTCGTCGCGCACGATATTGGTGACTGGCACTTCGGCCGTGGGAATCAAATAGAGTTTGCCGCCGTCCGCCCGCGCTACCGCGAACAGATCCTCCTCGAATTTCGGCAACTGGCCGGTGCCGCGCATGCTCTCGGCGTTCACCAGATAAGGCACGTAGACTTCGCTGTAGCCATGCTCCGTGGTGTGAACATCGAGCATGAATTGCGCGAGCGCCCGATGCAGGCGCGCAAGCGCGCCTTTCATCAGCGTGAAGCGCGCGCCGCTGATTTTTGCGGCGGCGTCGAAATCCAGCAAACCCAGCCCCGTGCCCAGATCGACGTGGTCCTTTGCCGCAAAATCGAGCTTGCGCGGCTCGCCGACACGCCGCACTTCGGCGTTGTCCTCCGCGGTCTTGCCGACCGGCACGCTGGCATGCGGCAGATTCGGAATCGTAAGCAAGAGCTCGGTGAGACTCGCCTGGATGCCGTCGAGCTGCGCCTCGAAGGACTTCAGGGCATCGCCGACTTCGGCCATTTCTGCCATCAGCGCCGCGGTATCCTCGCCCTTGCGCTTGCGTTCGCCAATCTGTTTCGACGAAGCGTTGCGCCTGGACTGCAGTTCCTGCGTGCGCACCTGCGCGTCCTTGCGTTGCTCTTCAAGGGCACGGAATGCCGCCACGTCGAGTGTGACCCCGCGGGTTGCGAGCCGGGTGGCCACTGCATCGAGATCGCTACGAATCAGTTGTACGTCCAGCATCGCCTTGCCCTTGCATCCTTTCTTTTTCCCCGCTCCGTTGCGAGCGCGGCGGGTGCGTCTTGTCGCGCGTGTCAGTTTTTCTTGCCGGCCTTCTCGTCGAGCTCACGCAAATGGGCGAGCTTTTCGGCAATCCGGCCCTCCATTCCACGCGCCGTAGGCCGGTAGAAGCGCGTACCCGCCATGCCCTCGGGGAAATATTCCTCACCCGCGGCGTAAGCTTCCGCCTCGTCGTGCGCATAACGGTAACTGCGGCCGTAACCGAGTTCCTTCATGAGCTGGGTGGGGGCGTTGCGAAGATGCTCCGGCACGGGCCGGGACTGGTCCGACTGAACCAACGAGCGGGCCTCATTATACGCAACGTAGAGGGCATTCGACTTTGCCGCGCATGCGAGGTAAATGACGGCCTGTGCCAGCGCGAGTTCGCCTTCGGGCGAACCCAGCCGCTCGTAGGTTTCACAGGCATCCAGCGTCAAGCGCAATGCCCGCGGGTCGGCCAGGCCGATGTCCTCGACCGCCATGCGTACCAGCCGCCTGCCGACATAGAGTGGATCGGCACCGCCGTCGAGCATTCTGACCAGCCAGTACAACGCCGCATCGGGCGACGATCCGCGCACCGACTTGTGCAAAGCGGAGATCTGGTCGTAAAACGCATCACCGCCCTTGTCGAATCGTCGCAGGTTCTGCGCCAGGGTCGTTTGCACGAACGCATCGTCGACTTGCGCAGCTTTGCGCATCGTCGCGGCATTGCCGATGGCCTCGACCATGTTGAGCAGGCGCCGCGCATCGCCATCGGCGGCTCCGGTTATCAGCGCGCATGCCTTCTGCGACCAGGTCTGGGCGGGAAAAGACTGCGCGACAGCCCGATTCAATAACTGCCCGAGATCGTCATCGGACAGTGGCTGCAGCACATATACGGCCGCTCGCGAGAGCAACGCGCCGTTGACCTCGAAGGAGGGATTCTCGGTGGTCGCGCCGATAAACGTCACCAATCCGCGCTCGACATAGGGCAGGAAGGCATCCTGCTGCGATTTGTTGAACCGATGGACTTCGTCGACGAACAAGATGGTGGCGCGTCCTGATTGCTGCAGGATGGTCTCGGCGCGTGCAACGGCATCCCGGATATCCTTCACGCCGGACAAGACGGCGGACAACGCGATGAATTCGGCATCGAAGGCATGGGCCATCAGGCGCGCGAGCGTGGTCTTTCCCACCCCGGGCGGACCCCAGAGGATCATCGAGTGCAGCTTGCCCGATTCGTACGCCACGCGCAGCGGCTTGTCAGGCCCCAGCAGGTGCCCTTGCCCGACGACATCGTCAAGGGTCTGCGGCCGCATGCGTTCCGCCAAAGGCGCGACCGGCTGCCTCGCTTCGAATAAATCAGTCATCTCAGGTATTTCTCGCCGACGCGGCTGCCCGCGGTGCGACGAGCGGCGAGGAGGAACAGATACGCAAGAATACCAATGAAGAACAGGCAGTGTTAGCAAATGTTCGTGCCAACATGCAGCGTTCCCGGGGAGGGCTGCAACGCCTGGCGGCAACCGGCCTATTCGGTGACGACGTCTGCGCCCTGGGGCACGGTGAAGGTGTAGAGGTCGGGCGATGCGTTTTCAGGATTACGCTTCAGGTTGGAGAATTTGATCGTGGTTTTCTGGCCGAAATGGTCATGCAGTTCCATCACGTCGAGCGTGTCGCCGCGAAAACCCATGCGAACCTTTTCGAACAGGCTTCCTTCGTCATAAGGCTTGACCTCCAGCCAGTCCAGTTTCTTGCGCACCCCGACCGCATTCAGGGAAAAATACTTGTCGACGTCGTCCGCGCCGGCCAGCAATGCCGCCGGACTGCTGCCGATTGCCTTGTCGAGACTGCGCTGCGTGACCTGGTTGAGATCCTTGTCGTAGATCCAGAGTTTCGAGCCGTCCCCCACGATGACTTGCTCGTAGGGCTTGTCGTAGGTCCAGCGAAACTTCCCGGGCCGCTGAAACTGCACGGTGCCGCTCGCGCGCTGTTGCACGGAACCGCTTGAATCGATGACTTCCTGTGTGAAGTTGGCACGCGCCGAGCGGGTCTGCTCGATGAATGCGTGCAGTTTTTCAATGGCACCCGCGTGCGCCGGCAACGCGACCAGCGCCCCCAGCAGCACCCCCGATCGCAGCAGGCTTGCAGGCCGCCGCAGCATTTTCAGATTTTTCATGACTTACCTCCACCCACCTAGACCGTCCCGGCAGCATTGCAGTTCCTGACCAGTGTGGCCTGCGGGCGATCAAGCCTCGCTTCTGGACGGTGCAATGACTTCCCGATTGCCGTTGGATTGCATGCTCGAGACCAACCCCGAGCGTTCCATTTGCTCGATCAGGCGCGCGGCTCGGTTGTAGCCGATGCGCAAGTGCCGCTGCACCAGCGAGATCGACGCGCGGCGCGTTTTGAGCACGATGTCGACCGCCTGGTCATAAAGCGGGTCGCTTTCCATATCCGTGTCGCCCGCAACGCCGCCGTTCTCCGCATCGGCATCGCCGCCCGAAAGGACATCCTCGATGTACTGGGGCTGGCCGCGCGATTTCAGATACTCGACTACTCGGTGCACTTCCTGATCCGACACGAACGCGCCATGTATGCGCTGCGGATAACCGGTGCCCGGCGGCAGATAGAGCATGTCGCCCTGGCCGAGCAGCTGTTCAGCGCCCATCTGATCGAGAATAGTGCGGGAATCGACCTTGCTCGAAACCTGGAACGACACCCGCGTGGGGATGTTCGCCTTGATCAGGCCGGTGATGACATCCACCGACGGACGCTGCGTCGCGAGCAGCAAATGGATGCCAGCCGCCCGCGCCTTCTGTGCCAGGCGCGCGATCAGTTCCTCGACTTTCTTGCCGACGACCATCATCAGGTCGGCCAGTTCGTCGATGACCACCACAATCAAGCGGCAATTCCTTCAGCGGTTCCGGGCTGTCGGGCGTGATGGTAAAAGGATTCGTCAGCGGCTTGCCGGCTTTTTCGGCCTCCTTGATCTTCTGGTTGAATCCGGAAAGATTGCGCACACCCAGGGTCGACATCAGTTTGTAGCGCCGGTCCATTTCGCCGACGCACCAATTCAACGCATGCGCCGCCTGCTTCATGTCCGTGACTACCGGCGTGA
The DNA here is from genome assembly GCA_963846655.1 of uncultured beta proteobacterium. Classification (GTDB taxonomy): domain Bacteria; phylum Pseudomonadota; class Gammaproteobacteria; order Burkholderiales; family JACQAP01; genus JACQAP01. The sequence continues at coordinate 221,194 of CAWJWT010000001.1, forward strand.
GCAAATGCGGGATTCCCTCGTACACGGACAGCTCCAGCATCTTCGGATCCACCAGGATCAATCGCACGTCGTTGGCCGTCGCCTTGTAAACCAGCGACAGGATCATGGCGTTGATCGCTACCGACTTGCCCGAGCCGGTGGTTCCCGCAACGAGCACATGCGGCATGCGCGCCAGATCCGCAACGACGGGATTACCCGCGATGTCCTTGCCCATTGCCAGCGTCAGCGCAGAGGCCATCTCGGCGTAGATCTTGGAACTCAGGATTTCCGACAATCGCACGACCTGCCGCTTCGGATTGGGGATTTCCAGCCCCATGCAGGACTTGCCCGGTATGGTTTCGACCACGCGCACGCTGACTACAGAAAGTGCGCGCGCCAGATCCTTGACCAGGTTGATGACCTGACTGCCCTTGACGCCGATGGCCGGTTCGATTTCGTAGCGGGTGATGACCGGGCCCGGCTGCGCCGCCACGACTTTGACATCGATGCCGAAATCGGACAGCTTTTTCTCGATCAGCCGTGACGTATATTCGAGCGTCTCCGCGGAAAGCATTTCCACGTCCGGGGGAGGCTCATCGAGCAGATGCAGCGGCGGCAGGGGCGAATCGGGCAGATCCTCGAACAAGGGTTTTTGCTTCTCCTTGGCCACGCGATCCGATTTGACGATGACCGTCTTCGGCGGTTCGATACGAATCGGTTCGTGATCCTCGAAGCGTTTGCGTTCCACTTCGACGATTTCCTCGCGCTCGACCGCCGCCTGTTCGCCGAACTTGCGATCCTGGCGCATTTCCCATTTGTCGCGCACGAATACGTAGCTCGCCTCGAGAGCACCGCCCAGCTTTTCCATGACCACGACCCAGGAAAGCCCGGTGAGCAGCGACAACCCCACGCCCCACAGAATCAGCAGAATCAGCGTGCTGCCGGTAAAACCCAAGCCAAGCGCCATGGCTCTGCTGACCAGCTCACCCAGGACTCCACCGGGAGATTGCGGCAACTGCGCCTCGAGCGAATACAGTCGCAGCGCCTCGAAAGCACTGCTCGCCGTGATCAGAATCAGGAAACCGGTGAACGCAACCCACAGCGAGCGCCGGTCGCTGGCCGCTGCCGTGAGGGCCTCGATACGGCGATAGCCCCAGACGACGCCGCCCAGCAGGAACAGCACCCACCACCAGGCCGACAGTCCGAATATGTAAAGGGCGACATCGGCGATCCAGGCACCCGCCTTGCCACCGGCGTTGACGACCTGCTGGCCGGACCCCTGGTGCGACCAGCCCGGATCTGTCTTGCTGTACGTCGCAAATACCAGCACCAGGTAAAGTGCGGCGCCGATCAGCAGCAACCACCAGGATTCGCGCAACAGCGCGACGATCTTCGGCGGAAGCGGCTTGCGCGGTGTCTTCTGGGCTGCGGCCTTTGCCGCCGATGATGTTCGCAAGTCCAAATTACCTTTTCAGTTTCAAAGAATTATAGCCCATGGCCGAAGTGCTCACGAAGTCCAATTTCTCGCGTGGACATGGCGTTCGCGGCGCTGCTACAGTCTTGCTTTTTTTGCATTTCCACCTCAGCTTACGTTCATGAATGCACTCAAATCCAGACATTCCCGGCTACTTATCCTCGGCTCCGGCCCCGCCGGCTACACGGCGGCGGTCTATGCTGCGCGCGCCAACCTTAAACCGGTGCTGATTACCGGCATGATCCAGGGCGGTCAACTGACCACTACGACGGATGTGGACAATTGGCCCGCGGATGTCATGGGGGTGCAGGGCCCCGAACTCATGGAGCGCTTCCTCAAGCATGCGGAGCGCTTCGAGACCGAGGTTATTTTCGATCATATCCATACCGTCAAGCTGGCTGAAAAACCCTTTCAACTGATCGGCGATCAGGCCATTTACACCTGCGACGCCCTGATCATCGCGACCGGCGCGTCGGCGAAATATCTCGGCCTGCCTTCGGAGAGCGAGTTCATGGGCAAAGGTGTTTCCGGTTGCGCGACGTGCGACGGTTTTTTCTACAAAGGCCAGGACGTCGCCGTCGTGGGCGGGGGCAATACAGCCGTCGAAGAAGCGCTGTACCTGTCAAACATCGCCAAGACCGTGACCGTTGTGCATCGGCGCGACAAATTTCGCGCGGAAGCAATCCTCGTGGATCGTCTGGCGGAAAAATCCAGAAACGGCAATGTCCGGCTGGAATGGAACCACACGCTCGATGAAGTGCTGGGCGACAAGAAGGGCGTAAATGGCATCCGCATTCGCTCGACTGAAGATGCCAGCGCGCGAACCCTGCCCCTGTCCGGCGTCTTCATCGCCATCGGCCACATGCCGAATACGCAGATCTTTCAGGGCCAGCTCGACATGAAGGACGGCTATATCATCACGCGCAGCGGCAACCAGGGCGACGCCACGGCGACGAGCGTGCCCGGCGTGTTCGCAGCGGGCGACGTCCAGGATCATGTCTACCGGCAGGCCGTGACCAGCGCCGGCACCGGCTGCATGGCGGCCCTGGATGCCGAGAAGTATCTCGAAGAACTCGGACACTCATAACGCTGTTTAGCCACAGAGGCACAGAGGAAAGCAAAGAACGCAATGACGGGGCTGGGCGCGGCGAGTGATCTTTTTCTGGTTTCGCGCATTTCCGCTTTTCTCTCGGTGCCCTCTGAGACCTCTGTGGCAAAAACGGGTTTTGAAAAAAATGGCCAAGCGATCTGTCCCGCCGGAACCAGCGGCCTCGGAGCATGCGGATGACGATGCCTTGCTGCGCGAAGCGCTGAAGGGCGTAGCGCCACTGCGTGAGTCAGGCAAGGCCAGTTTGCAGCGCCCGCCGCCCGCCCCGGTTCCGGTGCAGACGCTGCGCGAAGACGAGCAAGTCTTGCGCGACAGCCTCTCGGACCAGATGCCGATTGAAGCAGGCCTCGAAACCGGCGAGGAACTGGTTTTCCTGCGCAGTGGTCTCGCCAATCAACTGCTGAAAAAGCTGCGCCGCGGCCACTGGTCGATCCAGGATCACCTCGATCTGCACGGCCTGCGCGTCGAACCGGCGCGCGCGCTGCTCGAAGCTTTCTGAACGACGCGCTCAAGCACGGGCTTCGCTGCGTGCGCATCGTGCACGGCAAGGGTCTCGGTCCAGAAATCGCAGAACCGGTGCTGAAAAGAAAGATCGGTCACTGGCTCGGTCAACGCGACGAGGTGCTGGCGTTCGTGCAGGCGCGTCCCGAGGATGGCGGCGGTGGCGCCGTCCTGGTGCTGCTCAAAGCGAAAGGAAGGTCCAACCGGGCCGGGCTGCGACAGCCGCAGCACGAGGAATGATTACACTCCCCAGGTTTCGGGCCCCGGCCTGACCCGGGCGCCTGGGCGCTCGGTCATCCTCAAACCGCTGCTTCGTCGGTCTCGCCGGTGCGGATGCGGATCACCTGCTCCACGGAGGTCACGAAAATCTTGCCGTCGCCGATCTTGCCGGTGCGTGCGGCCTTGACGATGGCTTCGATCGCCTGCTCGGCCAGTTTCTCGGGCACCACGACCTCGACTTTGACCTTCGGCAGGAAATCGACCACGTATTCCGCGCCGCGATAAAGCTCGGTATGGCCTTTCTGCCGGCCGAAGCCCTTGACTTCGGTCACCGTCAGGCCGGTGACCCCGATCTCGGAGAGCGCTTCGCGCACCTCGTCGAGCTTGAACGGCTTGACCACCGCTTCGATTTTCTTCATGTCTGCAGCGCCCCCGTGGTCTCGATAAACCTGAACCTTCAGTATAGTCGGCTCATGCGCGATCCGGGAAGCAGCCGATTGCTACAACCCGCCGCGGTACTTGTTGGTGATGGGATAGCGCCAGTCCTTGCCGAAGCCGCGCGTGCGTGACGCGGATGCCGACCGGCGCCTGGCGCCGCTTGTATTCGTTGATGTGCATCAGCCTGACCACCCGCTCGACATCCTCTCGCCGGTAGCCGGCGGCCACGATCTCGCCGACGCTCTGGTCCTCACTCGACATAGCGCTCGACGATGGCGTCGAGCACATCGTAAGGCGGCAGGCTGTCCTGGTCGACCTGATCGGGCCGCAGCTCGGCGCTGGGCGGCCGGGTGATGATTCGCTCGGGGATGACGCGCCGAGAGCGTATTGCGGTAGCGCGAAAGGCGATAGACATACTTCTTGGTCAGGTCCTTGAGCACCGCAAAGCCGCCCGCCATGTCGCCATACAGCGTTGCATAGCCGGTGCTCATTTCGCTCTTGTTGCCGGTGGTCAGCACGATCGAACCGATACTTGTTGGACAAGCGCCATCAGCAAGCGTGCCGCGGATGCGCGACTGCAGGTTTTCCTCGGTGGCATCGAACGGCCGACCGTCGAACTGCGGAGCCAGCGCGTCCATGAAGGCATCGAACATCGGCTTGATCGCGATCTCGCTGTAGCGCACGCCCAGACGTTTGACCATTTCGCGCGAGTCATCGACGCTGATATCCGCCGTGTACTGCGAGGGCATCATCACGGCGTGCACCTTCCCGGCGCCGAGCGCGTCGGCGGCGATGCACAAGCGTCAGCGCCGAATCGATGCCGCCCGACAATCCCAGCAGCGCGCCGGGAAACCGTTCTTGCCGATGTAGTCGCGCACCCCAAGGCATAGCGCCTGGTACAGGCTGGCGTCGGTCGATCGGGCTGCAAGGCTAATTCACCAGGCTGCGGGCCCGTTTCGCCAATATCGACCAACGCCAGCGCCTCCTCGAATGCAGGCAACTGGTGCGTAAGCTTGCCGCGCGCATCCATCACGAAGGACGCGCCGTCGAATATCAGCTCATCCTGCCCGCCGACCAGATTGCAGAATACCAATGGAATGCCGGTATCGGCCGTGCGTTCGCGCACGATCTCATGGCGGGTCTTGAGCTTGCCCAGATGAAAGGGCGAGGCATTCAGCACCAGCAGGACCTCTGCGCCGGCTTCTCGTGCGCGTCTGGGTGCAACCGGTCCCCGCGCTACGGCGGCGCCGGGTCCGACATCGATACCCGCGGCCCTGGCACGCGCCGCGCTCTCGCCGCCGGGGCCCCAGACATCCTCGCAGATGTTCACGCCCACGCGCGTGCCGTTGATGTCCACTACGCAGGGGCTGCTGTCGGCGTCGAAATAACGCTCTTCGTCGAACACCGTGTAGTTGGGCAGGTCGAGCTTGTGATAAACGGCGGCGATACGCCCTTCCTGCAATAGCGACGCCGCGTTGTAGAGGTTGCCCCCGGCCTGATGCGGGTGGCCGACGACGACAGTGATGCCCTTGACCTTCGAGGCCAGCTCTTCGAGCGCGCGTTCGCAGGCAATGCGAAAGTCTTCGCGCAGCAGCAGGTCTTCCGGCGGGTAGCCGCACAGCGAAAGTTCCGGGGTGAGCAGCAGATCCGCGCCTTGCTGCCGGGCGCGCTCCGCATACTCGAGGATTTTTCTTGCGTTGCCGGAGAGATCCCCGACCGTGCAGTTGATCTGGCCAATCGCAATGCGCATGGCTGCTACTATAGCATTCGCATCCAGCGCCAATGAAAACACGCTCTGATTTAAAAGTCCTCGATTCAATCGCATCGATTCCAGCTTCGGATTGGAATGCCCTGACGGGACAACATCCGCTGCTTTCGCACGCGTTCTTGCACGCGCTGCACGAGAGCGGCTGTGCCAGCACCGAAACCGGCTGGTCGCCCTGCTATCTCACGCTTTGGCGCGACGAGCGACTTGCCGGCGCAATGCCGCTTTATCTGAAATCGCATTCCTATGGCGAATACGTGTTCGACTGGGCATGGGCGGACGCATACCAGCGACACGGCCTGCGCTATTACCCGAAACTGCTCAATGCGGTGCCCTTTACGCCCGTCACCGGGCCGCGCCTGCTGGCCACGAGCGACGCGGACCGGCGCACCCTGGTTCAGGCGGCGCTCGACTTCGCCCGCGAGGCCGGCGTGTCGTCGCTGCACTGCCTGTTTCCGGCAACCCACGAGATCGCGCCGCTCGAGCAGGCCGGGCTGATGTTGCGGGCCTCCGTGCAATTTCACTGGCGCAACGAGGGCTACGGCGATTTCGAAGCTTTCCTGGCGCGCATGAACCACGAGAAGCGCAAGAAAATCCGCCAGGAGCGCCGCAAGGTGCGCGACGCAGGCATCGAATTTCGCTGGTTTCACGGGGGCGAAGCGGCACCCGCCGACTGGCGCTTCTTCGTCGATTGCTACAACCGGACCTATCGGGCCCATCACTCGACGCCCTATCTGAACCTGGCATTCTTCGAGCGTCTGGTACAGACCATGCCCGAACATCTGTTGCTGATCGTGGGCTATCGCGCAGGTGAGCCGATCGCATCAGCGTTCAACATCGTCGGCGGTGACACTTTGTATGGACGTTACTGGGGCACGAAGGAATTTCACTCCGGCCTGCATTTCGAGACCTGCTACTACCAGGCCATCGAGTATTGCATCGCACGGCGAATCAGCTCGTTCGAAGGCGGCGCCCAAGGAGAACACAAACTGGCGCGCGGGTTAATGCCGCAACGCACGGTATCGGCGCACTGGCTGGCGCATCCGGAATTCGCCGAGGCAGTCACGCGTTTCTTGCGCAAGGAGTCCCATGGCATAGAAAACTATGTGGACGAGCTCTCCGAACATAGTCCGTTCAAGCAAGCGGATCCATCTCCGGACTAGCGCCAGAATTTGGTTAAACTACGGTCATGATGCCAGCTTCCCTCGTTCCTTTCGTCGGTGCCGTCGTGCTCTCGGCCTTGTTCGCCTTGTGCGTTCTTTCCCCCAACCTGCTGCTCGCGGCACCTGCCGACGTGGCGTTCGTGGACCACGCCGTCGGAGACGGCCCCGAAGTACGGCGCGGCTGGTTTGCGACCATTCGTTATCACGGCTGGATTTACGATGAGCAGGCTGCCGATAAGAAGGGCCGAAAATTCATCAACTCCGACGATCGCGGCGCGCCGGTAACCTTTGTCTACGGTTACAAGCGCGCATTGCCCGGCCTGGAAAAAGGCATGTCCGGCATGAAGGTGGGCGGACGCCGCACGGTGGTCATCCCGGCCAAGGATGGTTTCAAGTACGCGCGGCAGCAAAGCCCCGACGGGGTTTCCGTCAATTCTGATCTGGTCATCGACGTCGAGCTCGTTGACGTGGTGCCGCAGGCGAATACCGCGCCCTCAAACGAATAACCCAGCCAAACCTGCAAGGAGAGCAATCATGATCGGCGATCCCGTCGCCCTGACCGTTCGACGCAACATCCAGCGCCCCGCGAAACCGGTCATGGACGCATTTGCCGGAATGCCCACCGGCTTCGTCACCGACGCCTATAACGGCAAGGGTTGCCTCGATTACGCCATCAAGCCGCTGCTGCCGGGCATGATGTTCAGCGGCAGCGCCATCACCGCGTACTGCGGACCGATGGACAATCTCGCCGCCATGGCCGTGCTCGATTTTGCCAAACCGGGCGATGTGATCATGATCGCCACGACCGGCGACGACACCGCTGCCACCATCGGCGACCTGTGGGCGTTCTGGGCGAAGAAAATCGGCGTCGCGGCCATCGTGTGCGATGGACTGGTTCGCGACGTAACCGGATTGCTCAAAGTCGACATCCCCGTGTTCGCCCGCGGCATCAAGCCCAATTCGGCGTTCAAGAACGGCCCGGGCGAAATCAACACCACGGTGACTTGCGGCGGCGTCGCGGTCTCGGCGGGCGATATCATCGTCGGCGACCGGGATGGCGTCGTGGCCATCCCGCTTGCCGAAGCAGCGCAGGTGGTGCAGCGGCTCGAGCTCGTAAAGAAGAAAGAAGCCGAGGCCGAAGAGAAAGTCAAACAGGGCGTAAAACTCAAATTCTGGGATCCGGACGCGCTGGGCAGCCGGCTCCAATACATCGATTGAAGCATTGGTTTTCGACTACTACAGAAAGCTGTCCGCCAGGAAACAAAGCATCTACCGGCAAAGCGATGCGATCGGATCGGTCAGGTTGCCCGATGCCGAGAGCTTGCGCCCGCCGGCCCTGGCATTGGCCGAGGCGCTTCGATCGGAACAGCGCCTTGCGATTCAGCGTCTATCGCAGCAGATCGCCGACGGGGTGGTGTCCCAGTTGCAGGTGCCGGCGCTGCGCATCCAGGTGCTCGCCGTGAGGCCGAGCGACGACTGGGGCGAACTGCACGGTTTGTACTTGCCCGAAGAGGCCGGCAGCGCGGCGAAGATTCAATTGTGGATGCGCACCGCGAAACATAAACGCGTGGTGGCCTTTAAAAGTTATCTGCGTACCCTGTTGCATGAGATCTGCCACCATCTGGACTACGAGCTCTACAAATTCCCGGAGACCTTTCATACGGAAGGTTTTTACAACCGCGAATCCAGCCTTTTTCATCAACTGGTGCCGGGCGAGCAGGTGCGCCCGTAGCCTCTGGAGCCTTGCATGAAAATTGTGGGTGCGTTGTTCGGATTCCTCATTCTGGCGGTAGTGTTCGTGCTCTGGTATCGCGCCTACAAATCCATCAAAGGCGACGACAGCCCGCTGTTTCCCTCAGGCCGGGGCGCGAAGAAGCAAAACAATTCGCTCGATGATTTCATCGCGTCTTACAAGCGCGGCGAAGTGGACGCGACGGCCGCCACGCCCATTGCGCCTGCGCCGGCGTCGGCGCGAACCTCACCTGCAGCCCCCGCCGGCGCGTCCGCCGTGGCAGCGCCCGCGGCGCTCAGCGCGCCAAGGCGTACCCGTCAAACGCGAAGCCTTCATTTCCGGTTCGACCAAGTTGGCTTATCTCGCCTGCAAGGCAGGGCTTCGCGATCATCATATTTTTGCGCATGTGCAACTGTCCGCCCTCGCGACCGGCGGCGCTATCGACCCGGCACTGACGCGCAGCGGCGTGGACCTGCTGGTCTGCAATGCGGCGATGGCCGCGGTGGCCGCCATCGACATGATCGATGCCGGCGAAGGCGCCGCGCAGGGCGCCAAGTCGGACTTTCTGAAATCGTTGGGGATCCGCTATCTGCGGCTATCGGCCAAGTCGCTACCGCGGCCGGACGAACTGCACGGACTGCTTTACCGGATGTAAAAGACCGCCACGTCGCGGCCCGCTGTACGACGGAGCGTCAGCCTTTCTTGGCGCTGTCGGCCGCGCGCGGCGGTTCGCCCGGCTGGCTGTCGGTGGGATGCGGAATCGCATTTTCATCCGCCGGACAGAAAGCATCGATGGCCTCGTTGTGGCACCAGTGCGCGTTGAATCCATCATTGCTCTTGACGCACTCGTAGATATATTTGCCCATTTCAGGCGTCCACGCGCAATTTTGCCGCTTCAGAAAAAAACGTTCCCTGCCGTTGCTGGCGCCTTCGGCTGACACCTGGCCGCTGATGCCAAGGCCGGCCAGTAACAGCCCGATCAGGCCAAATGCGATGCGTTGTTTCATGTGATTCCTTTCCGTTAGCCGAGGCGACACCGGGACTGCGCATGCGGCGATTCTAGGTCAAAAACAGTTTCGGGGATATCGAGCCGCCTTCAAGGTCGGGCACGCAAGGCCTTGCCCGCGGGCTTGCGCTTGCGCCGCCGGGCTGCTGGTTTTTTCGCCGACACAGGCTTGGCGGCTTTGCGGTTCGCTTTCTTGACCTTTTTGAGCATGCGCTCCGCGGTGAAAAGATCCTGATCCAGGATACCCGCGGCCCGGGCAACGGCGATTTTCGCCTGCGCTTTGCTCAGATCGGGACTGATGCGAATAAGTTCCGAGATGGCTTCGCTGACCGACTGGCGGGCGTTGGCCCGCAATTGCGCGTCCTTGGCGCGGTCCAGGGCTTTGAGCAGCGCATCGACGACCGGTTTGGCCAACGTCTCGAGCGGCATAACCTACTTGCCCTGGAACTTGAATTCGAGCACCAGATAGCGCCGGCCCACCAGATCCTTGGTCGCGGACTGTTTCTCGCCTTTATAATCCACTTCGATGGTAAAGCGTCCGCCAGCGGGCGGATTGATGTACAGATAAGGCCCCTCGGACACCGCCTCGACCAGCGCGTTGCCGCTCTGATCGATCAATCTGACTTTCACGCCGCTGATGTCACCGGGCTGGCCGTCAACCTCGAATATGAGCTGGATCGGAAATTTCGGTGAAATCTTGAACAGCGCCTTGCGCTGCGCTTCGCCCACGCCGCCCGTCGCATAGGTTGATCCGCCCTGCTTGTGAATTTTCGGCGGCTCGATTTCGTCCGTGGCATCGGCTGCGTGTAGGGCCGGTACGGCCAGCACGACCAACAGCCCCGCGGTAATGCACATTGCTGATCTCATCGCCTCGTCCTTGTACGATCCACGATCCAGAATAACACGCCTGATAACGCGTTCATTCCGCGTCCGGTTGATGCTGCGGCATTGCTTTTTTGAAGGGCTCCAGGGTCAGGCATTGTTCATTGATGCGCCGGATGGTCGGAAAAGGTTCCAGATCGACCTTGAACCGGTTGGCATTGGCCACTTGCGGCACCAGCGCGATATCGGCATACCCCGGTGAATCGCCGTGACAGAAGCGTCCGGTTTCGGGTTCCATGGCAAGGCGTTTTTCCAGGGCCGTGAACCCTACCGTCACCCAATGGCGGTACCAGGCATTCTTCTGGTCATCCGTCAGCTTCAGCGTATCGGTCAGGTAGGCGAGCACGCGCGTGTTGTTCAAGGGATGAATCTCGCAACCGCTGATCAGCGCCAGGGCGCGCACCCGGTTGCGCGCCAGCGGATGCGACGGCAAGAATGCCGGTTGCGGAAATTTCTCGTCGAGATACTCGATGATCGCCAGCGACTGGAATAACCTGCGGCCTTCGTGTTCGAGCACTGGCACCAGATTCTGCGGGCTGATTGCCGAAAATTCCGGCGTGTATTGCCTGCCTTTGGCCAGATGAATACTGGCCTGTTCGTAGTCGAGGCCTTTCAGATTGAGTGCGATCCTTACGCGGTAGGACGCAGAACTCCTGAAATAGCCATAAAGTTTCAACATCTGTCTCTCCTGGATGGCGGCGTGCCTCAGCGCCCGCCGTTGAGTTCGCGATGGCGCATGAGCAAACCGGCCGCGATGCACATGTCTTCGGCGTCTCTGAACGTCGGCACACCACTGCGTTCCATGCACGCAAACCATTCCTCCCTCTGCTCGAGCGTGCCCATCATGCAATGCAGGATGGGTTGTTTCGCGGTCTTGCACCGGACAGCGAGCGCATCGACCACGGCGCCCGCATCGACCATGAATGGCACCACGTGAATCATCAGAATGGCATCAAAATGCTCTTTGCCCACTGCCAGCGCCGCGTCAAGGGTTGCGCCAAATCGCTCCGCGCGCGCATCCGCCAGCAGGTCCAGGGGATTGGCGATGGCAGCTTCCGCCGGCAAGAAACCCCGCAACACATCGGCCATGGCGGCAGGAATTCCCGGCAGCGCGAGCCCCTCGTCGAGCGCCTGGTCTGCTGCCAGGACGCCGGGGCCGCCGGAGTTCGACAACAGCAGCACGCGCTTGCCGATACCCTGCGGAAAAGCCCCAAATGCCTTGCCCGCAAGCATCAGCCGCCGGAGGCTCTTCACGCGCACCACCCCGCTGCGCCGGCAGAATTCGTCCATGGCCGCGTCGTCAGCCGGCCGCGAGCCCGTATGGCGAAACGCTGCATCCCGGCCCGCGCTGGTACGCCCGCCAAGCAGCGCCACCACGGGCTTGTGCTTGACCACGGCGCGCGCGGTCTCGCCGAAACGCACGGCGTCGCCCAACGATTCGACGTAAAGCAATATCGCCTTGCACCGATCGTCGCGGCCCAACTGCATCAGGTACTCGATGATGCCCAGGTGCATGCTGTTGCCTACGGACACCACCGCACCCAACGGGATGTTGCTGGTATGACTGGCCTCGATCGCCTCTTCAAGCAGCGCGCCGGACTGCGAGATCATCGCAACGCTACCGCCTCGGGGCATATCGCGGAAGAATGTCGCAGCGAACGGCGCATTGCGGTCGAGCAGGTTGATCAATCCTGCGCAATTGGGGCCGCCGATCGTCAAACCGCGCGCCTGCGCAAGGTCCCGTAAGGCCGCATCGCGCGTGCGCCCGCCCTCGCCGGCTTCGGCAAATCCGCCCGGCAGAATGAGAATGTTCTTGTGGCCCGTATCCGCGGCCTCGGCCACCACGTCGAGAATATATTCGGGGCGCACCAGCACGGCGACCAGGTCGACCGGCGCGCCCATCGTGCTGAGCGATTCCTCGACTTTCAGGCCGTCTATTTCACCGCCTTTGGGATTGACCGGCACGATGCGCCCGCCATAACCGGAGCGGCGCAAGTTACGCAACAGCGCTCCGCCCGAGCTCGTGGGCCGCTCGCCCGCCCCCACGACCGCAATGCTGGCCGGATTCAGGAAGGTGCTGACGGCGTTTTTGGCGGGCATGAAGTCAGGCGTGGCGCAGCCGGCGCGCGACTTCGCAAAATGTTTCGCGCCCGCCGAAGCCGCCGGCTTTGGTGATGAGCCACAACGGCGCGCCCGCGAGCAGGATGCGCGCGTAAGGAATGCCAGGCAGCAAATCGCCGCACACCTGCAACGCCGGGTTGTCGCTCGCCGCCAGAATGGCGATGGCGGTATCGCCGCCGGTCGCAACCAGGGCTTGCGCCCGCGCCTGGGCGACGAGGTCAATCGCGTGCCTTGCCATCTCTGCGGCAACGTGCTCGGCCTGCGCGCTGCGGCCGGCATCATCCGCGGTGGCCTGCAGCACGAGATTGCGTGCCGCTGGAATGGCGGCGGCCCCGAGGCGGCCGTTGGGCGCATGCAGCACGCTGGTTTCGGGTTCTGCTGCCAGCGCATCGACTTGTTCCGCGCTGCGCGCGGCACGCGAGCCCACGGCGAAGACAATGGTGCCGTCAACATGCGGCGAATCGGGAGGCGGCACGTGACGGGCAAAACACACCAGGGCCAGCGCTTGCGTCAATCCGGCGGAACCCACCATCAGGGTGCGGCTGAAGCGGGACTGGAACGTTTCGACGACATGCGCCAGATCGGCATCGGTTGCACTGTCGGCAATCCAGAAGTCGTTTGCGCCGCTGAATACCGCGCCGGGCGCGGCAATGCCGATGCGCAAGCCGGTTCGCGCCGCAGCGAACGCCTCCTGCAGCGGCGCCAGGGGGGGGGGCGACAGCGCATCCTGGGCAAAGGCCGTTTGCGCGAGCGGTATGCCCTCGACATGCACGACGCCCCCGCTCACGGTACGACCCTGCGCCGGAAACGCTGCGGCCACCACGGTTTCCCGCCGGCCGCTGAGCTCGCGCAAGGCCATGGTTTCCGCCACGACGTTGCCCCGGAGCGTCGAGTCTATTTTCTTGATGACGAGATCGAACCCGTCGCAGCCCAGATGCCCGACGATCTCCCCAATGCGCGCGGCCGCTTGCGCCGCGGGCAGATGCCGGCTGTCGGTGTTGACTGATACGACGCTCGCCGACTTGAGCGACGCCGGGTCGCAGCGCAGTGGCAAGGCGACGACCCAGGTTTCCACCCCGCGCGCCGCGAAGGGCCCGGCACTGTCCATCGCCCCCGTGAGGTCGTCCGCAACAATGAGGACACGGGGTTGACCTGTCATCGGCGCACGCGCTCAGGCTGCAATGTGGTCCGCCATCTTGCGCGCATAAGCAATGGCTGCCTGCATGTTGACGTTATTGGCCTTGCCCGTCCAAGCGATGTCGTGCGCCGTGCCGTGATCGACCGAAGTACGCCGGATCGGCAACCCCAGGCTGATATTCACCGTTTCATCGAAGGCGATCAGCTTGGTCGGGATGTGGCCCTGATCGTGGTACTGCGCGACGACCAGATCGAATTCGCCTTTTAGCGCGCGATAGAACACCGTGTCGCCCGAGATGGGGCCCTTGACATCGATGCCTTCCTTGCGCGCGATTTCGATCGCAGGCTGGATGCGCTCGATCTCCTCGCGCCCGAAAATGCCGCCTTCGCCGCTATGCGGATTCAAACCGGCCACGGCGATGCGAGGTTTGTCGACGCCCAGTTCGCGAAAATGTTCATGACCGGCGCGGATGGTCGCCACCACCCGCTCGACGGTCGGGCGTTCGGCCGCATTGCGCAGCGATTGGTGCGTGGTGACGTGAATCGCATTGAGCTTGTCGCTCGCGAGCAGCATGAACGATGACTTGGCGCCGGTCAGATGCGCCAGCAGTTCGGTATGGCCATCGAAATGATGGCCGGCGGCATGCATCGCTGCCTTGTTCAGCGGCGCGGTGACAATGACCTCAATTTTGTGCGCGAGCGCGAGTTTTACGGCGGCCTCGACATACTGGTAGGCCGCTTCACCACCTGCCGCCGAAACCTCGCCATCGACAATCTTGTCCTGGTCCTTGCTCACGACATTGGCCACCGGCACCTCGCCTTCGCGGGCGTCGAGCCCGTCGACGAACTTCAGACCCGTGCCCAACAGCTTGTCGGCCCGCTTCAGCGTCGCGAGGTTGCCAACGACCGCGGAAAGCGCGCGCGTGGCCGGACTCATCTGCGCCAGCGTCTTGACGATGATCTCGGGCCCGATGCCTGACGGGTCGCCCATGGTAATGCCGATCCTGGCGCTCATAGCGTCCTCACGATGCAAACTGAATGCCGAAATTATAGCCGAGCAGCCCTCGTGGCCCGGACCTTGTTTGCGCGCGAACGCCAGGCGACGCAGGCGCGCCCGCGCTCGGCGGACGGGCCACGACCGGCGTGCCCACCGGACCATTGCCAATTGCGCAACCCGCAGGAGAAAATGACGCCAATGCCGGTCCTGCAGCATGCACGCCACGCACCCACGAGCCGGCCCATGTGCGAGCCGGCGATGGCGCGCCGCACGCGTCGTTGAACCATCGCGCAACCGCGCCCGGAAGGAATCTCATGCACACGATCGAAGTAGCCCCTTTGCAATCGTATCGGCGAGTTGCGTCCCCGCCATGACCGTCGATGCGGTAAGTCTCCGAGCTTCATTGGTTCGCCTGCTGCTGGCGTCGAGCCTGCTGGGTGCGCTGGCTGCCGAGAGCAGCGCGGCGAAAGCGACGTTTCCGCGCCTGATGGGCATGAACATTGGCGCCAAGCATTACGAGGACACGCGTTACCAGCAGGATCTGGCGCGGCTCGATGTGATCATTCTGGGTTTTTACCGGGGCTGGCAGCCCCAGGGGTTCGCAGCGACGCCCACCCTGGCGATGCGCCGCGTGGTGCGGCAGATCAAGGTGCTCAATCCGGCTATCCTGGTCGGCCAGTACACCGTGATGAACGAGGTGTTCGACGATCCGGCCGATGTCGCGACCGCGGATTTGCGCGCCAAGCTCGATGAGCAGAAGTGGTGGCTTCGCAACAGCAAGGGGGACAAGGTGCAATGGACCAACGCGTATGGCAGCTGGGACACCAATTTCACACACTGGGCACCCCCGGATGCACAGGGGCGGCGCTGGCCGCAATGGCTGGCGGAACGTAATTACTCGGTTTATTTTCGCGACATTCCCGAATTCGATCTGGTCTATCTCGACAACGTCATGGTGCAGTCGAGAGTGCGCGGCGACTGGCGTCTGGACGGACGCAATGCTCAACCGGACGACCCCGACATACTGTCCGCGCATCGCGAGGGCCATGTGCAGCACTGGCGGCGCATTCGCGAACTCCAGCCCAAGGCATTGCTGATCGGCAATGCCGACAACGATCTTTCCAGCAAGCAATGGCGCAATCAGCTCAACGGCGCGTTTCTGGAAGGCTTAATGGGCGAAACCTGGTCCATAGAGAGGCGCGAAGGCTGGGCTAGCATGATGCAGCGCTATCGCAGCGCGATGCGCAATACGCGGCCGCCCCATATCGTCGGCTTCAACGTCTTCGGCGCAATCGACGATTATCGCTTCTTGCGCTATGCGTACACGTCCTGCCTGCTCGACGACGGGTATTTTTCGTTTACCGACAAAACCCGGGGTTTCAGCAGCGTGCCCTGGTTTGACGAGTACGACCATCACCTGGGTCACGCCCTTTCCGCGCCTCCCACCGCGGCGTGGGCTGACGGCATCTGGCGGCGGGATTTCGAACACGGCATCGTGTTGGTCAATCCGTCATCATTGAGCCGGACCGTTACGTTGGGCCCGGGCCTGCGACGCCTTGCCGGCAAACAGGATTCCGGCGCCAATAACGGATCACCGGTCGAGCGGCTGACCTTGCGACCCCAGGATGGGATCGTTCTGCGCCGGTGACGATGGCGGCGTTTGCACGCGGGCCTGCCGGCGGCTCTAGCGGGCCGCGATATCTTCGGGATTGATCGCGGCACGCACTTCTTGCGCCGTTGCCAGCTCTGCGCCGGACAAGGCGATGCGCTGCGCGGCCTGCTCCACCCATTGCAAATTAGTCAGGGCCGAGCCCCATGGCGCATCTTCGAGTCCGACGCGCACGTGCCCGCCCTCGGCCACTGCGCGCGGGATCATTGGCAGGATGTCAGCCTGCAAGCCCGTCAGCATCCAGGGCGCACCGGGCGCGACCTGGTCGAGCAGTTTCAGGTACGCCGTGAGCGCATAGTCTTCCGGCGGAAAACTGAACGTGAACCCGCTGGTGAACACGAGGCGATACACGGGCGCGGGGCAACTTGCGCGCCAATGCAGCGTCGCGCCCAGGCGCACGAACCCCGGTTCGTAGATGCCGTAGCTTGGATGCAAGCCGTGGCGCATGGCCAGCTTGAGCGCATGACGCAGGTCTTCTTCGGAATTGAGTTGGACTGTGCCCGGTGTGTCTGCGAGCAAATCGTCGTACAACGAAAAATTAGCCGAGCCCGGATCCACCGGCATCCATTCGATCAGGCCCCTGCGCGCCAGTTCTTCGACATGCGCAAAGCGCTGTGCCAACGGCTGCGCGCCGGCCGCAGCCCAGCCGGCGGAGGCAACGGCGGGGTAGACAATGGCATCCACCTGCGCGCGGATGCCGCCGATGATGCGCGCATAAACGTCAGGGTCGTGGGCGGGCTGGCCGGTCACTGCGTCATAGGCATTCGCATGTACGATCGCGGCACCCGCTTTGACGCAGGCAATGCCTTGCTCGACGATTTCCTCGACGCTGACCGGCATGCGCGGCTGGCGCTTGCGTGTCCACGGACCGTTCAGCGCGACTTCCAACCACGTGTTGCCTGGCTCTGTTGCTTGCATGGTGGGATCCGATCAAACCAGCGTGACGGCGATTTCCCCCAATCCGTCCACCGCGCCGAGCATCTGGTCGCCTTTCTTGACAGCGCCTACCCCGGCAGGTGTGCCGGTATAAATCAGGTCTCCGGCCTTGAGCACGTAATACTCGGACAGATAGGCGATGGTTTCGGGCACGTTCCAGATCATTTCCGCCAGATCCGCCTGCTGACGCATTTCACCATTGACCTTCAGCCAGATCTTGCCCGTCGAATGATGGCCGTGGCTCGCCACCGGATGGATCTGCCCGATCGGCGCCGACTCGTCAAACGCCTTGCCAAAGTCCCAGGGCCGCCCCATGTCGCGCGCCTTGAACTGCAGGTCGCGCCGCGTCATATCGAGGCCGACTGCATAGCCGAACACGAACTCCAGCGCCTTGGCCGGGGAAATATTGCGGCCCTCGCGCTGAATGGCGACCACCATCTCGATCTCGTGATGCAGATTGTCCGTCCCCGGGGGATAGTGCATGTTGCCTCCGCCCGGCAAGACTGCGTCGGCGGGCTTCAGGAAGAAGAACGGTGGCTCCTTCTCGGGATCCTTGCCCATCTCGCGGGCATGCGCGGCATAGTTGCGGCCAACGCAATAAATGCGGTGTACCGGAAAACGCTCCCGCTTGCCGGCGATAGGCACGGAAGGTACGGGGCCAATGTCGAACAACAGTTCATTTCCGTTCATGGTGGGAGGATTGTTTGTCAGAGGAAAAAGGGTCAGGTTGAAACGAGATCGGGGAGCGCGTCGCCGGCGGCGCAGGCGACGCTATTGCAACGCTTCCTCCCGCCACAAACCCAAAGCGCGCTGAACCGGGCGGTCCGAGAAACTGAACAATACACATTGTTCCGCAGCGCACAGCGTGTAGGCCTGCCAGGAGGGCACCACGAAAGTGTCTCGCGCCGAAAATTCGAACTTCTTGCCACCGATCTCGGCGTGTCCGCTGCCCTCGATGACCGAAAACACGGTGCCGTCGGTGCTGCGGTACGCGCGGCCGTTGAACCCGGCGGGCAGCAACTGGATGTAGGCGCCCATGGTCGGCATTGCCGGACCGCCGGTCGCGGGATTCACGAACTCCAGCTTGTGGCCGTGGCTCGCGTGGGGCCGGTCGACGCTCGCCAGATGCAGCAGGCTCTGGCGCGAACGCGCATAAGGATAAGCAAACACGGGCGATGTCGCGTTCCGGGGCTGGAACGCGATGGGCAACAAATTGCTGCCGTAGCGCAACCAGGCATCGCCTTCCGGGCGCACGACTTCCTGTTCGTCCTGCGGATAATCTTCGGCGAAACCGGCGTCGAAGAAGCGTACCAGCGGAATGTCCAGGCCATCGAGCCAGACGACGGGTTCACTGGCCGGATTGCCATGGTCATGCCAGGTCCACGACGGCGTGATGATGAAATCACCGGGATGCATGGTTACGCGCTCGCCGTCGACGGCGGTATAGGCCCCTGCCCCTTCGACGATCAGGCGTAGCGCCGTCTGCGCATGCCGGTGGCTCGGCGCGACTTCGCCGGGCAAAATGAGCTGCCAGCCCGCATACAGTGAATTCGTGATGGCGGACTGGCCGGGTAGGCCCGGGTTTTCAAGGATGAGCACGCGGCGGACCGCTTCCTTGGCCGTGATCAACGCGCCGGATTCCAGCAGCCAGGGGCGCACTTCGGCATATTTCCAGAGCGCCGGCACGCATGCGGATTGCGGTTGCCGCGGCACCAGCGCGCTCATCATCTCCCACAGCGGCGTGAGATGGGCCGGCGCAATGCGCCGGTAAAACGCCTGACGATCTTGGTGCGGTTTCAGTGCGACCTTGCTCATGACCGGCCTCCGTCGCCTATTGTGCCGGCACTGCCGGAAGTTGCAATCCGAAATCGCCTTCGACCAGTTCCCTGACACGCGCGAAAAAATCTTCGCGCATCTCGTCGTTGCTGCGGCTCTTGAGCCCCCAGCGCCGGTACATCTCGTTGTTCTTTGACTGGCTCGCCCCGAAAAAGCCCGGCGTAATCGGAAAATACCGGTTGATCGCGTCCTGCACTTGCGCCTTGCCTGCCTCAGTCTGAATCAGTTCCGTGCAAAAATCCTTACCGAACTTGGCGTGGAATTTTTCTTCCGGCATGGTGATGCGCGCGAGATCCCGCAGCGGATGAAACGAGCAATGCAGCAGATCCTCGACCTGCAGGATCTCCGCATAGTCGGCGATCGCCTTGATCACGCAGAACTCCGGCCAGGTCTTCAGTTCGAATCCGAAAATCGTCAGCGGCTTCTTGACCGTGGGATCCATCATGTGCGCCGGAACACCGATCTGTTCGGCCAGCCCGCGGAATCGCACATGGTGATGGTATTCCTCCATCGCCACGCGGCAGGTCAGCCATTTTGCGTAGGGCGTGGGCGCCAGCGCGATGGCGGGTTCGTCGAAAACCTGCGCGCCGTAGAGTTCGTTCACGGCGTGACTGATCACGATCTTTTTGACTGCCGTCTGGTATTCCTCGGGCTGATGCGCGAGGTCGTTGGCGGTTTTGACGATCACGGCGGCAGGGGCTGTCATGGGCGTATTGCCTTTCAAACGACCGGTTCGGTGTTGAAGAACTCGAGATCCGTGACAAGCGGCGTCAAACCCGGCCCCAGTTCCGCGGCGATGGCCTGTGCGAGCCCGGCTTCGTCCCACTCCGCACCCGCGGTCACTACGGTGCGCGCAACCGGACGCGGTTGGGAAAACAGCATGAGTTCGCGACCCCGCACGCCGAACAACTGGCCGCTCAGATCATGCGCGTTCGAGCTTAGAAAACTGGCCAGCCGGGCCACGTAGTGCGCGGGAATCTGCAAGGCGCGCTCTTTATAGGCGGCTTGCGCTTCGTTGGCCGGCTGGATCGATTCAGTCACCCGCGTTGCGGCAAACGGGGCGATGGCGTTACAGGTGACTTTCGAGCGGGACATATCCATCGCAACGACCCGGGTCAGCCCGACCAGTCCCGCCTTCGCGGAGGCATAGGCCGCCTGGGCGAAGTTACCGAACAAGCCCGCGCTCGACACGATATTGACGATGCGCCCGGGTGCCCGGCCATTTTTCTGCTGCTCGCGCATCAGCGGCGTCGCCGCCGCGAGCATTGCAAAGGGAACCGATAGATTCGTGGCGATGACCTGATCCCAGTTCTCCCGGTTCGCCTTGAAAATGAACGCATCCCTGAGGATCGCCGCATTGTTGATCACGATATCGATGGCACCGAAATCATCGATGGCAAGTTGCACGGCGCGTTGCGCAGCGCCTGGATCGGTCAGGTCTTCGCCGAACGCCCTTGCCCGGTCCCCAAGCTTCATAGCGATGGCTTTGGCCACCGTCGGATCCGGATCGGCGCCGGCAATGGAAACGCCGCTGTCGGCGATCACTACCGAAGCACCGCGCCGATGCAACGCCTCGACGATGGCCAGGCCGATGCCACGGGCTCCGCCGGTAACCACGGCGACCCTGCCTGCCAGCGTTGCGGCGCCGTTCATGGCACAAGCACCGCGACGGGCGCAACGGCCGCCGGAAAGAAGGCGTCGGCATGAATGTCCCGTGTCTCGACACCCCGCGCGCGCACCAGTGCGGTAGCCGCATCGACCATCGGCGGCGGTCCCGCGAAATAGGCCTTGAACCCCGTCAGCGAACTGAAATCCTCGGCGACCGCGTCGGTAACCAGTCCCTTCCTTCTGGACAGGCGGGTGGGCACGCTCGAGGCAGCGGCTTCGGAGAGCACGATATGCGCCTTGAAGGCCGGAAATCGCAACTGCAGTTCCGCCAGTTGCGCTTCAAGGTAAACGTCGCGCTCGGTGCGTACGCCAAAATAAAGATGAATGGCATTTGCGAACCCGCCATGCAACGCGGTTTCGATGATGGATGTGACGGGCGCGAGCCCGCTGCCGCCCGCGATGCACAACATCGGGCCAGTGTGTTGCGCGCGCAAGTAGGAAGTTCCGAGCGGACCGCTGACCTTGAGCGTGTCCCCGGGGCGCAACATGGTCGCGATGCGAGCGCTGACCGAATTCGCGGCAGCCATCACGCGGATGTGGAATTCGAGAGCCTGCTCATCCGGCCGATTGGCCATGGAGTAATCGCGCGCCGCGCCGGGTGCGAACGCAAACTCGAGGCTGGCGAACTGCCCGGCCGAGAAGCTAAACGGCCCGCCCGCCATGATGCGCAGGCGCAGCCGCAGGATGTCATGCGTCAGCGCCGTGAGGTCCACCACTTCGCAGCGCAGCACGCGCGAAGGATGCACGATAAAATCCTCCGCGGCGAGCCTGCGCACCACCACATCGCCCCAGACCTGCGAGCGGCAGGCAAGTACGATGCCGCGCGCGCGCTCAGGCGCAGACAGCGCGTGCTCGGAGTACTCGAGTTCCATGATGTCTCCCGAGACGAGTTCGCAACGGCAAGTACCGCAATTGCCCGCCTGGCAACTGTACGCAAAGCCGATGCCGTGCTTGAGCAGGGCATCGAGCACGGTCTGCCCTTCCTCGGCTGGCGCGGACTGGTTCAGGTCTTCGATGGTGACGGTTACACTCACGATTGCGATCGGCTGGCGGCGCTGTGGCCGATAGTCTACTATCGAAGCCCAGTATGGGAACCAGACCGTTGGATGTCAAACAATCGACCCGCGCCGCGAATGGCCGCGTCGCGCGTCGCCCCGGGGCGCCCGATCTGGGCATGTTGCCGGATCTGATCGGTTATCAGCTGCGCTTGGCCCAGCGCGCCATATTCGCCGATTTCGCGCAAACCGTGGGTGCAACCGATATCTCGCCCGGCCTGTTCGGCATTCTGGTGGTCATCGGGCAGAATCCCGGACTGACCCAACAGGCGCTGGCTAACGCGGCCCACCTCGATCGCTCGTCGGTCGTCAGCGTGATCGACAAGCTCGAACGGCGTGGACTGGTCTCGCGCCGCGCCGTCGATGGGCGCAGCAATGGCCTGTATCTCGGGGTTGCGGGGCAGGCGTTGCTACGTGCGTTGAAGCGCAAAGTCGCGCAGCACGAGCGGCGCGTTGCGCAGAATCTGTCCGCCGCCGAGCGCACGCGATTGGTGAGCCTGCTGCGGCGCATCCTTCCCGAACGACGCTGACCGGAGAACTCGGCATGAAACGCAAGAAAGTCCTCCGCAGGCAGATCTTTCGCCCGCGCCGCAAGCAGCCGGGCTTGCCGCCGGGCTCGCTCGTCTATACCGGGGACAGCAAAGCGCCGATCCCGCGCGTGACCATGCTCGATTTCGACGAGCACAAGCTCGTGGAGAAGGAATTGCAACGCGTGGATGATTGCATCCCGTTCAGGGACGCGCAGACGGTGACCTGGATCAATGTCGACAGCGTCACTGAACCGGGCGTGCTCGAGAGTTTCGGACGCGTCATGGGCTTCCACGCGTTGATGCTGGAAGACATCCTCAATACCGATCAGCGCCCCAAGTTCGAGGATTACGGCGGCTATATCTATATCGTCGTCAAGATGCTCGAATACGACGCGAAAAAAGGCGAGATCGAAATTGAGCAGCTTTCGCTGATTGTCGGGCCAAACTATGTCATCACTTTCCAGGAGCGCGCGGGCGATTTTTTCGACCCGCTGCGCGATCGCATCCGCCAGTCGCTGGGACGTGTCCGCAAGATGGGCACGGACTATCTCGCCTACGCGATACTCGACATCATCGTCGACCACTACTTCGTGGTGCTGGAAAAGCTCGGCGAGAAGATCGAGCAACTCGAAGAAATCGTGATCGACAATCCCGACGAAGGCACGGTGCGCGCCCTCTACGCCATCAAGCGCGACATGATATTCGTGCGCCGGGCAGCCTGGCCGCTGCGCGAAGTGGTGAACAACCTGCAGCGATCCGATTCAGGCCTGCTGCAGGACGCGAACGCCGCTTACTTCCGCGACCTGAACGACCACATCATGCTGGTAACCGACGGCGTCGACACGTTCCGTGATCTGCTCAACGGGATGCTCGATTCCTACTATTCGACCGTAACCACGCGCACCAACAGCGTCATGAAAGTCCTGACCCTGTTTTCCGCGATTTTCATGCCGCTGACTTTCATCACGGGCGTTTTCGGCATGAATTTTCGCAACTTCCCGGAGCTCGACTGGCAGTACGGGTTCCAGGGGTCGCTGCTCATGATGGCGCTGGTCATCGTGGTCATGATCGGAATTTTCAAATGGAAGAAATGGTTCTAGGGTAACGGGACCGCTCTGCCCGTAGCCGTTACTCCGAATCGGCAACGCGACCGCGCGCCCGTTTCAATGTCGAGCGCGAGCGCTTGACTGACATGCGCCGTTCGCGCGCGGCACGCGAGGGCCGGGTTGCGACGCGTCGCTTGGGCCTCTCGGATGCTGCCTGCAGCAACTGCGCAAGGCGCGCCAGCGCATCACGCCGATTGGCCTCCTGGGTGCGAAAGCGCCCCGCATCGATCACCAGCACATCCTGTGAGCTGACCCGCCGGCCAGCCAGCCGGCGCAATCGTGCCTTGACCTCCGCAGGCAGCGTCCGGCTCGCACCGATGTCGAAACGCAGTTCGACGGCCGTGGCCACTTTGTTGACGTTTTGCCCGCCGGGCCCCGAGGCGCGCACATGGCGCAATTCCAGTTCCGCTTCGGGTATCGAAAATTGCCGCACGCCGCCGCTCCCGCATGCGGGACGCAAAGGCGCCCCGCCGAGACGCCATTGTGCCATCGGGGCGGCAAGAGCCTTATATCGCAGCGCAACAAACGCGTGGTTGAAGCGTCGGCAGCCGTGTAGGACAGAGTATTTTTGCGGCCTGCTTGCAATCAAAAATGAGGCGGGCTACATTTGCCGCGGGCTCCCCTGTGACGGCGCTTGGACACGCACTCAATAAACAAGCGCCTTCAATGGGTAAATCGGTTTTCTTAAAGTTGCGCCCATCCACCAATAATACGATCGGGAGAGAGTTATGAAACGATGGACTTATACAGGGGTCGCCAAGGCCCTGTCCGCCGCAGCTTTCGTCGGAATCGCTTCTCAGGCACTGGCAGCAGATGTGACCTGGGATCGCCTGATGAATGCTGACAAGGACGCAAACAACTGGCTGATGTATCACCAGTCTTTCAAGGGCTGGCACTACAGCGGTCTGGATCAGATCAACGCCGACAACGTCAAGAACGTGAAAGTAGCCTGGATGCACTCGCCGGCCGCAACCAAGCGCGGCATCCAGTCCTTCCCGCTGGTAGCCGATGGCGTGCTGTACTACACCAGCTCGTCCGGCCAGGTCTGGGCACTGGATGGCGCGACCGGCGCGGTGATCTGGCGTTATCAAGCCAAGATCGATACCGAGCGTGCGGAAGGCACCTTCTACAACCCGTACAACCGCGGCCTCGCCCTCGGCTACGGCAAGGTGTATATCGGGACGGTCGACGGACGCATGGTCGCACTCGATGCGAAGACCGGCAAAGTCGCCTGGGACAACACCATCATGAGCGTCGAAAAGGGCAACAAGGGCTTCACCGGCGCTCCCGTGATCGTGAAGGACAAAGTCATCATCGGTTCCAACGGCGGCGAGCTGTCCGGTTGCTGCGGCCCGATTTTCGCAGTCAATGCGCAAACCGGTGAAGTGGCATGGCAGTTCGATACCATCGGCGGCGATGAGCGTTCGCGCCAGTCCTGGGGCAACGACTCGTGGAAAACCGGCGGTGGCGGCGGCTGGATGACGGGTTCCTATGACCCGAAGACCAACACCGTTTGGTGGGGCACCGCAAATCCGGCACCGGATTACGATTGGGCCGGCGACAAGTGGCAGACCGAAGGCCCGCGTCCGGGCGAGAACCTGTACAGCTCCTCCGTGGTCGTGCTGGATGCTGACAGCGGCGAACTCAAGTCGTACTTCTCGGAAATGCCACATGATGCCTGGGACTTCGATTCCGCCGTTGGCGAATTCGTAACCCTGGAAAAAGGCGGCAAGCGTTACATGTTGCACCCGAACAAGGGCGGCATCATTTTCGTTTACAACGCAGATCAGGTTGGCGGTGGCAACCAGCTGAAGGTGGAAAACGCCTACATGGTGGGAGAGACCTACAACTACATCAAGGGCGTTGATGCGAAGACCGGCCAGCTTGTCGGCCGCCGCGAACTGCCGGAAGGCAAGCACGCCAACGTGTGCCCGGCCATCGATGGCGCGATCAGCTGGAACACGGGTTCCTTCAACCCGGGTACCGGCCTTTACTACAAGGTCATCCAGGAATGGTGCTTCGACATCGAAGTGGTGAAGGCAGATCGTCCGGCCGATTTCTCCGGCCAGGCCTACTTCGGCGCTTCGTGGACTTCGACGCATCCGCAAGGCAAGAAAGCCTACGGCCATATCAGCGGCCGCGATCCGTTGTCGGGCAAGATCAAGTGGCGCACCGAGTTCAAGTATCCGCCGCTGGCTTCGCTGCTCTCGACCAAGGGTAATCTGGTATTCGTACCCGGCGCCGATGGCAACTTCCACGCGCTGGATGCTCGTACCGGCAAGGAACTGTGGAAGCACAACAACGGGATCGGCCACCATGGCGGCGTGATCTCGTACATGGCCGGCGGCAAGCAGTATGTCGCGGTCGTGACCGGTTGGGGCAGCCACGTTTCGGGCAACTACGGCCCGTTGTTCGGCCATCCGTTCACGGAAATGCCGACCGACTCCGGTCAGCTGGTCGTTTTCAGCCTGTAAGCGAGTTACTGTAGTAAAGCGTTAATTGCGGGCGAGGGAGCGATCCCTCGCCCGTTTTTGTTCGAACTGACCGCCTTTGCGGAGAAACAACGATGAATGTTTTGTTTATCAGACACACCCTGCTTGTCGTCGCGCTTGCTGCGGGCCTTAACGCTCAGGCGCACGCCGAGGATCCGACCGACGCCGTCGCAGCCAAGATCGACGAAAAATTCGGCGGCAACGTCAAGAAATTGTTTGCGACCCGATGCAGCTGGTGCCACCAGGGCTACGGTATGAAACAGGCGGACGGGCCCAAACTTGCCGG
This sequence comes from uncultured beta proteobacterium, assembly GCA_963846655.1. Lineage (GTDB taxonomy): Bacteria > Pseudomonadota > Gammaproteobacteria > Burkholderiales > JACQAP01 > JACQAP01. The sequence goes on from CAWJWT010000001.1 coordinate 247,294, forward strand.
CACCGACAAAGACGTGGCGCAGCTCATGGCGCGAATCATGAATGGCAAGTCGCCGATGCCCGGGTTCAAGAATCAACTGTCGTTCGAGCAAGTGCAGTCGCTCGCCGAGTACATCAAGGCACTCCCGGAAAGCTGAAAAGAATTCGCAAAAAAAGGCGGCCCGAGCCGCCTTCTTCGTCTGCGCAGCGACCCTCACTCGGCGCGCTTGAGCTCCATGCGGGCGCCAAATCCTGCATGCTTGCCGTTGCCGCGCAACTGATTGCCGGCTTCGCCAAGCTGCAGGTTCATCGCCAACGGCGCTCCGTTGGCGCCGATCGCGCTGAAGCGCAGCATCTTGCCATCGAACGACTGTTTGGTCAGCGCCACGGGTTGCGCACCGAATTCCGACAGATTCGTAAGCGCGATGCTGCCCGAACCGTCTTTGGCTATGTTCATGGTTGCAGTTCCACTGCTCATGCCGATATACCACGGCCCCGTCCATGCGCCCTGCAATGCGCCGGTATCGGCAAGGCCCGCGTGCGGCAGCACCATCGTCACGATCATTGCAATAAGCCTGATTGCCTTCATCTTCCTCCCCACCAGCGCCAGCCATAACAACCCGGTGCAATTCTAACCTGTGCGGGGCCGACGCGAGTACCTGCGCGCAAACCTGCGAACAACCGCTGGGCCGGGCTTATATAATGCAATTGAAATCGAGTCTATCCGAATGAAATTCTGCAGCGCCTGCGGCGCAAAAGTCGAACAACGTGTACCGCCGGGCGACAACGTTCTGCGGTTCGTCTGCGCGGACTGCGGGACCATTCATTACGAGAACCCCAAGATGGTGGTGGGCTGCATTCCCGAATGGGACAACGCCATTTTGCTGTGCCGTCGCGCCATCGAGCCCCGTCTCGGCTTCTGGACGGTGCCCGCGGGCTTCATGGAAAACGGCGAAACGACCATCGAAGGGGCGATGCGCGAGACGCTGGAGGAAGCAAACGCCGGGTCGAGATGCTCGGCCTGTACGCGATGTTCAATATTCCCCACATCAACCAGGTGTACATGCTGTTCCGCGCCCGCCTGCTTGATCTCGATTTCAGTGCCGGGGCGGAGACGCTGGAAACCAGGCTGTTCCGCGAAGAGCAGATTCCCTGGGAGTCCATCGCTTTCGCAACCGTCAAGCGCACGCTGAAGCTTTACTTCGACGACCGACGCGCCGGCTCGTTTACCTTTCACATGGGCACCATCGAGCCGGCCACCAGAGCGGACGGCTCTGCCAGGCCAGTGGCCGAAGGCGAGCAAGTCAAGGACGAAGAATAAGCGCAGAGCGCTATTCGCAACTTCTCAGGCCGCGCGCAGCGCATCCACGATGTTCATGCGCGATGCACGCATTGCCGGCAGGAAACCGCCTATCAATCCCATGACCAGACCAAAGCCCAGCGACTTCGCAATGATGTCCGGATTGAGCGTGAACGTAAACGCCAGCTCGGCGAACGATTGCCAATTCATGGTTGAAATGGTCAGGAACTGCATGCCGGAGGCGAGTGTTACGCCGACGATACCGCCTATCAAGCCCAGAAGCAGGGCTTCGAACAGGAAAACCGCCAGAATGCCGCTGCGCCGGAAGCCCAGCGCGCGCAATGTGCCGATCTCGGCGGTGCGGCTCGCGACCGACGCATACATGGTAATCATCGCGCCAATGGTTGCCCCGATCGAAAAAATGACCGACAGCGTCAACCCCAGATAGCCGATGAAGTTCGACAGCACTTCGGATTGTTCCGCATAGAACACCGATTCACGCTTGGCCTCCACCGTGAGTCTGGGATCGGACTCCAGCCGTTGCTTCAGCGCGTCGAATTGGGTGGGGTCGGTCAGTTTGAGCAGCAAGGAGGAAAACACGGGACGGCGAAAAGCCTGCATCAGTTGCTCGACGTCCCCCCATATCTCCGAGTCGAAGCCGCTGTTGCTGGCATCGAAGGTGCCCACTACGGTCCAGTCGCGCATGCCGAATCGCAGGTGTTCACCGACACCGGCGCCGCGGAAGCGCTCCGCGATACTGCGCCCGGCCACGATCTCGGAGGAACCCGGACGGAACATCCTGCCCTGCGCGATCCTGACCTGCGGTCGCAACACGCGGCCCGCCGGGCCCAGGCCCCGGATGATCACATTGGATGGCTTGCCTGTCTCGCGCTTCGGAAGGTTGATCAGGACCACCATTTCCTTGGAGACCAGTCCCCGCCCCTGCGCGCCATTCGCGATTTCAGGTTGGCTTTCCACGACCGCGGCTTGCGCGCGGTCGATCGCGCTTTGTACTTCCGTGCCCGCCGATCGGCGCGTCACGACGACGTTGTCCGGGGACCCGGTATCGACCAGCGTCTTGCGCAGCCCCTCCTGCAACATCAGCACGGTGGCGAACACGAACACCACCAGCGCCATGCCCGCCGCGGTCAGCGTCGTGGTCAGTTTGCGTGTGCGCAGATTCTTGGCTGTGTAGGCAAACGGGATGGTCATCGGGTCGGTTACCTCTCAGCCGATATTGCGCAGGCCATCGACGATGCGCAATCTGGCCGCGCGCAATCCGGGAAGAAGCGCGGCGACTGTGCCAATCAACAGCGCTGCGGCCATTTGCATCGCCATGGTCTCGCGCGATACGCCAAAGACCGGGAACAGCGTTCCCAGTTTGGCGGCAAACCAATCCGCAACCGGGAAGGTGGCAAGCAGGCCGGCGAATGCGCCCGTGAGGGCAATGGCCAGCGATTCACCCAGGATCAGCGCCATCAACCGCGCGGGCCCGAAACCCAGCGCCTTCATGGTTGCATATTCGGCAAGGCGTTCTCGCGCTGTCATGGCCATGGTGTTGGCCATGACGGCCATGATGATGAATATCACCAGGAAGGAGACGATCTGGATGGCGACCACGATCGCCTCGGTCATGGCGACGAACCCAAGCTGAAAGGCTTTCTCGGTTTCGGTGCGCGTTTCGGCCAGTGAATTCTGGAACATCAGATCAATGGCGGCACTGACCGGCGCGGCCTGGTTGGCCTGTTCGATGCCGACGATATACACGCCCACGGTATTCGCGCGGCGCGTCACGGTTTTCTTCAAGGTTTCGTTCAGGTAGTCCCAGTGAAAGAAAAACTGCGAGGTGTCGGTTTTGGCGTCGGCGCCGTCGTAGATCGCCCGCACGACGAACTGCCAGGCGCCCGGGAAAATGGTCCCGCGAAGCGGCACGACGTCACCGATCTTGAAACCGTGCTGGCGGGCAAGCTTGCGGCCCACGATGCAGCCTCTTCGATCGCGCAGAAACGCCCTCATGTCCTCGGGCGAAATGCGGTACTCCGGATAAAGCGGAAAGTAGGTCTCGGCATCCACGGCGAACTGCGGAAAGAAATTCCGTTCCGAGACATACACGCCGCCAAACCAGTTTGCGTGGCTGACCCGGTCCACGCCGTCGACTTGCCGGATGCGATCCCCGTAGGTCAGCGGCAAGGGAAAGACCAGAGAAATCGCATTGCGCGTGACCAGTCGCGTCGTGGAGGCATTGTCCGCGCCCGCGAACCAGGACTCGACCACCGTGCGCAACAATCCAAAGGCAAGGATGGCGACGAAGATGCCGAGCACGGTCAGGCCAGTGCGCAATCGATGACGCAACGCATTGCGCAGCACGAGCTTCAGAAAGTACATGCAAATCCTTTTTACGGGCTTCCTGCGTCGCCGCCCGGGCCAGGGCCGCAATCAGGCCGTTGCCTGGGTCCCGGATTCGACCAGCTCGCCTTTGTCCAGGTGCATGATGATGCGCGCGCGGGCGGCGGCGCGTTGATCGTGCGTGACCATCACGATGGTCTTTCCCATTTCCCGATTGAGCTGCTCCAGCAAGTCCAGGATGTCTGCCGCGGACAACCGGTCCAGGTCCCCGGTGGGCTCATCGGCTACGATCAGCAAAGGATCGGTAATGATGGCGCGCGCGATGGCCACGCGCTGTTGCTGGCCCCCTGAGAGTTCCGACGGATAATGCGCCGCGCGGTCTGTGAGCTTGACCATCTCAAGGGCGAGTTGCACGTGCTCGCGCCGTTCGCGACGACTCAGTCCGGTGAGCAGCAGCGGCAGTTCAATGTTTTCATAAGCGCTCAGGACAGGCATCAGATTGTAGAACTGGAAAATGAATCCGATATTGGCGGCGCGCCAATCCGCCAACGCGGACTCCGAAAGATCCGAAATATCCACCGAACCTATGCGCAATTCTCCGCTGTCGGGCTTGTCGATTCCTGCGATGAGATTGAGCAAAGTGCTCTTGCCGGAACCGGATGGCCCCATGAGCGCCAGGAACTCGCCTTCGGCGATGTCGACGCTCAGATCGCTCAACACCGGCACGCTCTGCCCCCCGCGCCGGTAAGACTTGTACAAATGGCGCACCTGGACGATCGGCTTGCCTGCCATCTAGCGAGCGGCCGTCTTGACGGCGGTGCCGTCGTGCAATTTGTCCAACGGCCTGAGCACGACTTTGTCGCCGACCTGCGGACCGCGCCGGATTTCCACCAGATCGCCCATCGCCGCGCCCGTTTCGATCGGCACCTGGGTCAGTCTGCCGTCCTTGACCACGAACACCACATCGCGATCATCCCGTTTGGTAATCGCAGCGGGATTCAGTGCGGGTCGCGCAGTGCGCTCGGCATCGCCGATCTCCTTGGACAGAAAGGACGCCTTGGCGCTCATTTCCGGCAAGATGCGGGCATCGGCATCGAGAAAGCGGATCTTGGTCATCACGGTCGCCTTGGTGCGATCCACGGTCGGAACGGTGCGGCTTACTTGTCCGCGAAATCGCTTATCGGGAAACGCATCGAGTTGTATCTCCACCGGCTGCCCTACCTGCACCTTCGACAGACTGGATTCCGAGACGTCGGCCTCCACTTCGAGCGTGCTCATGTCGGCCATGGTGACGACCGCCCCCTTGCTGTCGAGCGCGGAGGAGAAGGGCGTGACGATGTCGCCGACATTGGCCGCCTTCGTCAAAACCACGCCATCGAAGGGCGCGCGAATCAGCGTTTGTTCCACTGCAACCTGGGCTCCGTTCAACGCGGCTTGCGCTGCGGCGATGGCGGCTTGCTGGCTCGCGATCTGCGCACGAGCCTTGGCATACCGCGCGGCGGCGACGTCGTGCGCCGCCTGCGATACGAAGCCTTGGGCCAGCAGTCCGCGGGAACGCTCCAGCGACGTTTCCGCGTCCTGCAGTTCCGCCTGCGCTTGCGCGAGATTCGCCCGCGCCACCTGCACATTGGCCGATGCCTGCTCGCGCGCCGCTTTGACATCGAGATCTTCCAGACGAGCGATGATATCGCCCTTTTTGACGCGGCTGCCCTCCTGCACTCCCAGCCAGACCAGACGGCCGGTTGCCTTGGAGGCCACTGCCGCCTTGCGCTGGGCCACGACATAGCCGGTCGCGTTGAGCACCGTAAAAGTTTGCGACGGATAGGCCATCGTCACGGTAAAAGTCTCGACTTCAGTTGGTGCAGCCGAAAGTCGATAGTAGATCGCTGCCGCAACCACGAGCACGGCGATGGCCAATGCCGCAGGCCACAACCACCGTCGCCGGCCCCCGCGCGCGGCAACGGTCGTAGCGTCGTTCGAGCGATTTATTCTCAGTCGGGAAAGGTCCGGCGAATCCACGCGTCGTTACCTGAAAAGTGCCGCATTATGGAGGCGGTCCAGAAACCGTTGGACCCCACATTGTAGGACACGTGCGCACGGCCGAAAAAAGAAGGGGCGCATTGCACGCCACCTCCGGACTCTGTTGCTGGTTGCGCGAACTGCGCTTTGGAGCCGTGTTGCTACCAGCTGACTTCCTTCTCGGCCGTTGCGGAAATCTTGTGAATGCTCAGATCCGCGCCGATGAACTCCTGCTCGGCGTCGAGCCGGATGCCGACGATCAATTTCAGAAGTCCGTATACGACGAGTCGCGCCGGCCAAGGCGATGGCTATGCCGAGCACCGTTCCTGCAAGTTGCGACATCAAGCTGACGCCGCCGAGGCCGCCGAGCGCCTTGAGGCCGAAGATGCCGCAGCGATACCGCCCCACGCGCCGCACAGCCCGTGCAGCGGCCACACGCCGAGCACGTCGTCGACTTTCCAGCGATTCTGGGTGAGCGTGAACATGAAGACGAACAGCCCGCCGGCAATGAGCCCCGGTCGCCAGCGCGCCGATCGGGTGCATCACGTCGGAGCCGGCGCAGACCGCGACCAGCCCGGCGAGCGGACCGTTGTGCACGAAGCCCGGATCGTTGCGTCCCGCAATCAGCGCGCCGAGCGTGCCGCCCGCCATCGCCATCAGCGAATTCACCGCGACCAGGCCGCTGATCTTGTCGATCGTCTGCGCCGACATCACGTTGAAGCCGAACCAGCCGACGGTCAGGATCCACGCGCCGAGCGCGAGAAAGGGAATGCTCGACGGCGGGTGCGCGGCAACGCCGCCGTCCTTGTTGTAGCGGCCCCGACGCGCCCCAAGCAGCATCACGGCCACCAGCGCGATCCAGCCGCCGACCGCGTGCACGACGACCGAGCCGGCGAAGTCGTGGAATGGCGCCCGAACGTGCTTCGAGCCACGCCTGAACGCCGTAGTTGTCGTTCCAGGCGATGCCTTCGAAGAACGGATAGACGAAGCCGACCAGCGCCGTCGCGGCGAGCTGCGGATAGAACTTGGCGCGTTCGGCGATGCCGCCCGAGACGATCGCCGGAATGGCCGCCGCGAATGTCAGCAGGAAAAAGAACTTCACGAGCTCGTAGCCGCTTTCTGCCGCCAAGTTGTCCGCCGCCGCGAAGAAATCGACGCCGTACGCGACCGCGTAGCCGATGAAAAAATAGGCGATCGTCGAAACGGAGAAATCGCACAGGATCTTGACGAGCGCGTTGACCTGGTTTTTCTTGCGCACGGTGCCGAGTTCGAGAAACGCGAAACCGGCGTGCATCGCCAGCACCATGATCGCGCCGAGCAAAATGAACAGCGCGTCGCTGCTGACTTTCAGGTTTCCATGACTCCTCCCTCTTTGTTCTTGGTAAACCGTCGCGTCGTAAGCAAACGCCATTCCCCAATCACGAAGCAGTGCTTATCCAGTCACTTATCGGCCACTCGCAGGCACAGCTTTGCGACAACGGCGCCACTATGGTGCATTTTCCGCGATTCGTGCACTATTCCAATGCATCGAACGCTGCATCGGCGACTGCGCGCAAATGACGGCAAGTTGGAAGCCGGTGACCGCCGGTTTATAGTGCACTGAGAAAAATCCACCGAATCGATATGGCCGCCAATCCAACCCAGCCCGTAGCGAATAAACCCCCCGTCCCTGCGAGCGCCGGCGGCAACGCCAGCGCCCGGACCCCGAAACTGGTGGATCACAGGCTCACGCTCGAGGAATTGCTCGCGTGGCTGCAGTCAGACCAACTGGTGGCCGCCGACGTCGCCGAGAAGCTGCTTGCGCCGCGGCGTAATTTCCGCGCGGGCGCCGTCCATCCGCTCACGATCATGGCGGATCAGAAGTGGAAGGACCCGCGCAACCCGCAAGAAGCTGCTGCACCTCGAAGCGCTCACCGAGTGGCTGGCGCCAAGAGTCGGGCTGCCCTACCTGCACATCGATCCGTTCAAGATCGACTTCGCCGCGGTCACGAAGGTGATGTCGAACGCCTACGCGCAGCGCTACAAGATCCTGCCGGTCGGGTCAACTCGACCGAAGGCGACGATCGCGATCTGCGAGCCCTACGTGCGCGAGTGGGAAGAGCAGCTCAAGCACATCCTGCGCCTCGACATCAAGCGCGTCATCGCGAACCCGCTCGACATCCAGCAGTACCTCGTCGAGTTCTACAACCTCGCGCGCTCGGTCAAAGGCGCGACCGAGCAGCACGGGGGCGCCTACAGCGACATCGCGAACTTCGAGCAGCTCGTCCAGCTCGGCAGCAGCGGCAAGCTCGATGCGAACGACCAGCACATCGTCCACATCTGCGACTGGCTGCTTCAACTACGCGTTCGACCAGCGCGCGAGCGACATCCACATCGAGCCGCGGCGCGACATCGGCAACGTGCGCTTTCGCATCGACGGCGTGCTGCACCAGGTCTACCAGATCCCCACGCCGGTGATGGCCGCGATGACGAGCCGCATCAAGGTGCTCGGGCGCATGGACGTGGTCGAGAAGCGCCGCCCGCAGGACGGCCGCATCAAGACCGTCACGCCCGACGGCGACGAGGTCGAGCTGCGGCTCTCGACGATGCCGACCGCGTTCGGCGAGAAGCTCGTCATGCGGATTTTCAATCCCGAGAACCTGGTCAAGGACTTCCGCGAGCTCGGCTTCACCGACGAAGACGAGACGCAAGTGGAACGACATGAGTCACGCAACCCGCACGGCATCATCCTCGTGACCGGGCCCGACCGGCTCGGGCAAGACCACGACGCTCTACTCGACGCTGAAGCAGGTCGCCACGCCCGAAGTGAACGTCTGCACGGTCGAAGACCCGATCGAGATGGTCGAGCCGCGTTCAACCAGATGCAGGTGCAGCACGGCATCGGTGTCGACTTCGCGAGCGGCATCCGCACGCTCATGCGCCAGGACCCGGACATCATCATGGTCGGCGAGATCCGCGACCTCGAGACCGCCGAGATGGCGATCCAGGCGGCGCTCACCGGCCACCTCGTGCTCTCGACGCTGCACACGAACGACGCGCCGTCCGCGATCACGCGCCTGCTCGATCTCGGCGTGCCGCCGTACCTGCTCCAGTCGACGATCCTCGGCGTGATGGCGCAGCGCCTCGTGCGCACGCTGTGCCCGCACTGCAAGGAGGCGGGCGAGATCGACGATCGGCCTGGGAGATGCTGTCTCGCCGTGGAAGGCGGACGACGCCGCAACAGACGTATTACGCAACAAGGGCTGCCTCGAGTGCCGCATGACCGGCTACATGGGCCGCATCGGCATCTACGAGATGATGGTGATGACGCCGGACCTGCGCAACGGCCCTGATCGTCGCAGATCCGACGCATCGCTGCTTCGCGACCAGGCTTTCCGCGAAGGCATGAAACCGCTGCGCATCAGCGGCGCGCATGAAAATCGCCGCCGGGCATGACGACCGTCGACGAGGTGATGAAAGTCGCGCCGCCCATTGAGCGGGGACCGCAGAAAAAAGACCTGAGGTCCATGCAGGGGGCATGGTCTCGACGAGCCGGCCGGCGACCCTGCGCGGCCCTCCCTGTAGACTGTCAAAAGATAAGCCGGACAATCTATCCATTCGCGCAAGAAAATGAAAAGCACGCTGAAGCCCGGCCTGACGCATCAGTTCCAGTTCACCGTTCCTGCCAGCAAGACCGTACCGCACCTCTACCCGGAGTCCGAAATGTTTCGCCAGATGCCCGAGGTTCTGGCGACCGGCTACCTGGTGGGTCTTCTGGAATGGGCGTGCATCGATGCGCTGCGCCCCTACCTCGACTGGCCCACTGAACAGACCTTGGGAACGCACGTCAATTTTTCGCATGAGGCCGCGACCCTTCCCGGGATGACCGTGAGCGTCGATGTGCGGCTGGAGCGCGTCGACGGCCGCAAACTGGTCTTCAGCGTGGAAGCGCACGATGGCGTTGACCGCATCTCGGCGGGCACCCATGAACGCGTTGTCATCGACTCGGCGCGTTTCCGCAGCAAGATCGCGCAGAAGACCCGCGATGCGTCTTCCTGACCGAAGGCGATGATCTCGCATGAATGAACCCAGGCGCAATCGCACGCTCCGTACTGTCTTCGGCTGCGCGCTGCTGGCGCTCATCTATACCGCGGCTGGCATCGGCGGACTGCACCTGGCGCTGTTTCATTCTGCCGTTACCACGGTCTGGCCCCCATCGGGCATCGCTCTGGCCGCGCTGCTGCTGTTCGGTCTGAGGCTTGCGCCGGGCATTGCTCTCGGCGCCTTTGCCGTGAGCCTGTGGAGTTCCGGAAGCCTGATCGGGGCCGTCGGAGTAGGCCTCGGTAATGCCGCCGCCGCCGTCGCCGCGGCATTCGTGCTCACCCGTCATTGCCGCTTCGACAACGGCCTGACGAAATTGCGCCATATCGCCGCCTTGCTGATCATTGGTGCGGCGGTGAGCCCCCTCATTGCCGCGACCGCAGGACCGCTGATGTTGCTGGCTGGCGGCGTGCTCGATGCCTCCGAGGTCGCAACAGTCGGGATGTTCTGGTGGCTCGGGGATTCGCTCGGCATCATGTTATTTACCACGCTCATTCTGGCGTGGCACCAACGACCCACCGCAATAGCGCGGCGCGATTGGTCGGCCATCATGCTGCTGGTCGTCCAGACCTCGTTGGCATTCCTGATTTTCCAGGGGCTGCTCACGAAACCGTTCAACATTCAACCGGCCACTTACGCATTGCTGCCGTTCGTGATCTGGCTGGCACTCGCCTATCCGCTTCGTTATACCGCGACTGCGAATTTTCTGCTTTTTTTCATCGCCATCGGCGGGACGGCTGCCGGCCTGGGGCCGTTCGCCGGCGGCGACGCGATGAGTAATGCGTTATTGCTGCATGCATTCCTTATCGTCGTGACGTTCACGGCGTTTCTGGTCGCCGGCGTCAATGCAGAACGCGTGTCCGCGCTGGCGAAGTCGCGCGAAATTGCAGCGCGCTTTCGCCAATTGCTGGACGTTTCGGCGGACTGGTATTGGGAGCAGGATGAACAGTTCCGTTTCACCTGGCGCGCGGGCCGCGGGCTGGAGGAAAAAGGATTCAGGCTCGACGAAGCGATCGGCAAGACCCGCTGGGATTTGCCGGTAGAAGGCATGTCGGACGCCGACTGGGCGCCCCACAAGTCCATGCTGGCGGCGCACCAGCCGTTCCAGGATTTCGTGATCAAACGGCGCAACCGTGACGGCAAGCTGGTCTATATCAGCCTCGCAGGCGAGCCTGTTCTGGACGCAGCCGGTCGCTTCACCGGCTATCGGGGCATCGGCCGTGACATTACCGGGCAGGAGCAGGCGGCACAGGCACTGCGGGAGAGCGAAGAACGCTTCCGCAGCCTCACCGAGTTATCTGCCGATTGGTACTGGGAGCAGGATGCCCATCTGAATTTTACCTTTGTATCGAGCGCGATCGACGCCATCTCCGGAATCGACCAGAGCGTGCGCATGGGCAAGAAGCGCTGGGAACTTCCGGGTTTGCGTTTCGAACCGGACTCACTCGCGCAACACAAGAAACTTCTCGCCGAGCGCCAGGCATTCCGCGACTTCCGGTACATCAGGGAGATGCCAGGCGAACAGGTGCGTCACATCGCGGTGACGGGTGCGCCGTTGTTCGACGCCAACGGCACTTTCACGGGCTACCGCGGTGTCGGCCGCGAAATTACCGCCGAAGTCATCGTCGAGAAGCGTCTTGCCCGACTGCGGGATTTTTATGCGGCGTTGTCCAAGATCAACAACGCCATCATCCATATTCGTGACGAGCAACGCCTGTTCGACGAGGTCTGCAACATCGCGGTTACTTACGGCAGAGTCATTTTTTCACGCATCTGCCTGATCGACCCGCATACACGCATGCTCAACAACGTGGCAATCGCAGGCGATCATCAGGGCTATGCCGACCGGGTTTCGATCAGCCTCGATCCGGACCATCCCCAGAGCCACGGCCCCACCGGCGTCGCGCTGCGCACCAGCACCCCTGACATTTGCAACGACATCGAAAGCGATGACCGCAATATCCACTGGCGTGCGGCCATGATGGCCACTGGGGTGCGTTCCTATGTCGTTTCCCCCCTCAACCGTGGCGGACAGGTGGTTGGCTCGCTGCATATTTACGCCGCCGAGAAGAACTGGTTTGGTGAGGATCTGATTGCGCTGATTGCGGAACTGGCGGCGAATATCTCGTTCGCACTCGATAATCTTGCCCGCGAGCAAGCCCGCAGACAAGCCGAGCTGGCATTGCGCGCCAGCGAACAGCGCTTCCGCGACTTTGCGGAAGCGGCAGGCGAATTCGTCTGGGAAAACGATTTGAATGGACGTTTCACATACGTTTCGCCGCGTGTGCTGGACTATACGCGGGTACAGCGCGGACGAATTGGTCGGCCGTACCGCGATCGAGTTCATGCCCGCCGAAGAAGGTTCCAGAATCCGACAATGGCTCGCCGAACACATGAAGCCGGACCGCTCCTTCCGCGATATGGAGCATATGTTCTCGTCCAAATCCGGCGAAGTGTTGTGGATGCAAGTCAGTGCCGTTCAGATCCGGGATGAGAACGACAGGCCGAGCGGCCATCGTGGCACTTCGCGGGACATCTCGGAGCTCAAGCGATCCGAGGCTCGCATCAGTTACCTTGCCACGCGCGATCCATTGACCGAGTTGCCGAACCGGCTGTTATTCAATGACCGCCTCGAACAAGGACTCATCGCCGCCCGGCGCAAACGCGACAAGCTGGCCGTGCTGTTTCTCGACCTGGACCGCTTCAAGAACATCAACGACTCGCTGGGCCACCACGTCGGTGATCTGCTGCTCAAGGAAGTTTCCGTGCGCATGGCTGCGTGCATCCGAAAAGGCGATACGCTCTCCCGCCTCGGGGGCGACGAGTTCGTTGTGACACTCGGAGGACTCATGCAGGCCTCGGACGCCGCGCAAGTGGCCCTTAAAATCATCACTGCGCTGCGTCGGCCGCTCACGGTCGGTGAGCACCAGTTGAACACCTCTTGCAGTATCGGCATCAGTATTTTTCCAAACGACGGCGAAGACAGCCGCGAACTCATGAAGAATGCGGATACGGCGATGTATCACGCCAAGGAACAGGGTCGGAACAACTTCAAGTTTTTCTCCCCGGAAATGAACCGGCGCGCCGTTGAGCGGCAACAGCTCGAAACGGAACTGCGCCTCGCGCTCGAGCAGGAGCAGTTCGTCCTGCATTACCAACCCCAGGCTGACCTGCGCACCGGCGAGTTGGTCGGCATGGAGGCCCTGATCCGCTGGCAGCATCCCGAACGCGGCCTGGTGCCACCCCTGAGTTTCATCCCGGTTGCCGAGGAGTCGGGATTGATCGGGTTGATTGGCCGTTGGGCGCTTCGCACGGCCTGCCTGCAAAACCGGGCCTGGCAACTTGCGGGTCTCCCCAAACTGAAAGTGGCGGTCAATATTTCCGCCCTCCAACTGAACAATCCCGTCGCGTTCACCGAAGATGTAATCAATATCCTGGCAGATAGCGGCCTCGATGCCCATTATCTCGAACTGGAGATGACCGAAAGCGTCCTGCTCAAAAACGTGAGCGAGAACGTCGCGATTCTAAAGCGGCTCGGCGAAATCGGCGTACTCATGGCCGTAGATGACTTTGGCACCGGTTACTCGTCACTGGCGTATCTGAAACAACTCCCCATCGATACGCTGAAAATAGATCGCACCTTTGTGCGGGACATCGAGGCCGACCCTGACGACGCCGCCATCATCCAGGCCATCATTGCCATGGCCCATGGGCTCGATCTGCGCGTGACGGCCGAAGGGGTCGAAACCGAAGGCCAGTTGGCCGCACTGAGACGCCTCGGCTGCGACGAATTTCAAGGGTTTCTGCTGTCCAAGCCATTGCCTGCACAAGATTTTTCCGATTCCTTCCTTACCCGATCTCACGCCGGCATTCATCCCGCAGTGGCCGCGTCCGCCCGAGCCGACCGCAAAGTCTGATGCCCCCCGCGGTTTGCGTGGCGGCCTTCACTCCCTGTGGAGTACGGCAATTCTGCTGTAAACCAAAAGATTAGGATAGGCATGTAACTTGCTGTATTTTTGTGCAAGTTATGCCGTAACTGCACGCATCCAATCCGAAAAGACAGGCCCAGGCGAAATTATCGTGCAAAACCAAGCCCTAAAAATGTGTCCTGCCTGCACCGGCCGCCGTTCTGACCAGCCGCGGCAGTCACCCTCGTCTGACGTTTGCAGGACGATCCGTCACGATGACGGCAGCGCGGCGCCCTGCGGCGGAGAAATAGCCCATGCTGCGTAACCATGAGGCAGCGTCGTCTTCGCCTCAGAGCGGCGCGTCGGTCCTCCGTGTGCCGGTGGACATCGACCCGGGCAGGATATTGAGGCTGCAAGCCGCCGTATTGGCGCAGCCGCGTTTCGCGCTGGCAGCGACCGCGCTCGCGACTGACCTGGCGTTGCTCATGCGGGCAGAGCGAGTGGCCATCGGCGTGACGCGACGCGGGCATTCGAAAGTTATCGCCGTCTCGCATGCCCCCCGCATCACCTCGGGTACCGAACAGTTTGATCTTATCGGCGCCGCAATGGATGAGGCGCTGCAGCAGGACGCTTCGCTTGCTTTCCCTGAAGCCAGCGGCACGCGCCCGCATATCACCGCGGCCCATGCGGCATTGGCCCGCGCCGGGCATGAGTGTCGCGACCATTCCCCTGGTACACCAGGGCCGCGCGTTCGGCGCCGTGACATTGCTGCGAACTGGCGTGTTGTCGTTTGACCAGAATGAAATCGCGCAATGCGAAAAGATCTCGCTCACGATCGGCCCGCTTTTGCAGCTCAAGCGCGACGCGGACCGGCCCTGGTGGCATCGCCTGCTGGGGACCTTGCTCGAAGCTGCGCGCACATTGACCGGCCCCGGAAACCTGGGCGTGAAAGCCGGCGCCGGCGCCGGGTTGGTCGCGCTGGCCATTCTGGCGCTCGTACCGATGAGCTATCGCGTAGGGGCGCCCGCTCGCGTGGAAGGTGCGATCCAGCGCGTACTGGTGGCCCCCGCGGACGGGTTTCTGCGCGAGCTGCACGTGCGACCGGGCGATCATGTGACGCAGGGGCAAGTGCTGGCTGAACTGGGCCAGGACGATCTGCGCCTGGAACAGCGCAAATGGGGCAGCGAGCTGGCCCAGCATGAGAACACGGCGGCCGCCGCGCTGGCCCGTTCGGACCGCGCCCAGTATGTAATCAGCCAGGCGCGCGCGGAGGAAGCCCGTGCCCAACTCGATCTGGCCAGCCAGCAACTGGAGCGTGCACGGATCGTCGCGCCTTTCGCTGGCGTGGTCATCGCCGGCGATCTGACGCAGTCGCTCGGCGCGCCGGTACAGCGCGGAGAAACCCTTTTGACGATCGCACCGGACCAGCAGTTTCGCCTGCTGATTGAAGTCGATGAACGCGACATCACGGACGTGGGCATGGCTGCGAACGGCTCTCTTGTGTTGGGCGCCTTGATCGGCCGTTCGCTGCCCTTCGAGGTTGTACGGATGACGCCGATGGCAAGCAACCGCGATGGCCGCAATTTCTTCGAGGTAGAGGGCAGGTTCTCGGGTACACCGACCGATTTGCGCCCAGGGCTGCAAGGCGTCGCCAAAATCGACGCCGGCCAGCGCAGCCTGGCGTGGAGCTGGACGCACCGGTTCTTCGATTGGCTGCGCCTGACGCTCTGGTCCTGGGGCATGTGATGGGCGAGCCCCTGTTCAGCCCGCTCTGGTATCGCCTGGCCGAGCGCCATCCGCAGTTGCGCTCCGACGTCACGATCACGCGGCAACAGGTCCGCGACCAGTCGTGGTATTTGCTGATCGACCCGGCGAGCAGCCGCCACCACCGCATCAACGAGCGCGCGTACGAGTTCATCGGACGCTGCGACGGCCATCGCTCAGTGCAACAAATCTGGGATGGATTGCTCGAAAAGTTGCGCGACGATGCCCCCGGTCAGGATGAGGTCGTCCGCTGCCTGGCGCAGCTCGAGGATCAGGGACTGCTCGTTTATGACGCCGCGCCCGATTCCTCGACTCTACAACGGCGCCACAACGAGCAGGGCCGCCGCGGCTTCATCAATCCCTTTGCGTTCCGCGTTCCCCTCGGCAATCCGTCGGCACTGTTGCGGCGCCTCGATGGCTTGGGCGCTGTGGTATTTCGACCCGCGGTCCTGGTGATGTGGTTTGCCGCCGTACTCGTTGCAATCGGCGTTGCAGCTTCGAACTGGACGGCGCTGCACGCGCATGCCGCCTTGTGGATGGGCACCCCGCGTTACCTGCTGCTTTCCTTGTTGGCCTTCCCATTCATCAAGGCGTTGCACGAGACTCGGGCATGGGCTCGCGGTACGCCGCTGGGGCGGCGATGTCCACGAAGCTGGCTTCAGCCTGTTCGTGCTGGTGCCAGCGCCGTACGTCGATGCCTCCGCCGCCGTCGCGTTCCGCGCGCGCCGCCAGCGCGTCATCGTGGGCGCCATCGGCATCATGGTCGAACTAGCGCTGGCCGCACTGGCGCTGCTGATCTGGTTGAACGTGCAACCCGGACTGCTTCGCGACCTGGCTTTCGTGACGATGTTCATCGCCAGCGTGTCCACCGTGCTTTTCAATGGCAATCCGCTCTTGCCTTTCGACGGCTATTACGTGCTTTGCGATGCGCTCGATCTGCCCAATCTGTCGGCGCGCAGTCGTGCTTTCTGGTCAAGTGCTTTGCGCCGCCTGACCGGACGCGCAGAAGTCCGCCCGGTACAGTCCGCGCGCGGCGAACGCAAGTGGCTGCTGTGCTATGCCCCGCTTTCCCTGGGTTACCGTTTTTTTGTCTCGGGCGTGATCATTCTGTGGGTCGGCGGGCATTCGTTTGTGCTTGGAGCGATCGCCGGCCTGCTGGCCCTGTTCACCCTGGTTCTCAAGCCGGCGTGGTCCGCGGCGTCTAACCTGCTGCAGATGCGCCCGGGCCCCGAGCGCAACCGGACATTCGGCGTCGTCGCCGCTGCAGCTTGCCTCGTTGTGTTTGTTCTGTTTGTGCTTCCGCTGCCTTACCATACCGTCGCCGCGGCCGTGGTCTGGCCTCCGGAGCGGGCCCAGGTGCGTCCAGCCACGGATGGCTTCGTGCGCGAAGTCGTCGCGCGCGACGGTGCGCGCGTCAGCACGGGCCAATTGCTGCTCACGCTCGATGACCCGGCCTTGATTGCCGCGCGCGACAAACTCGCGAACCGGATCGAACGCTTGCAGGCCAGCCGATTCGCGGCACTGCAAAACGATCCGGCGCAAGCACAGAACGCAGATCAGGAGTTCGAGCAAGCAAGCGCGGAGCTGCAGCGCGTCGAACAGCGTATCGCGAGTCTCGAAGTGCGTGCGCAGATGGACGGCATGCTGGTATTGCCCCACTCGGACGACATTCCCGGCACGTTCGTGCGCGAGGGGACGCCTCTCGGATACGTGCTTGCAGGCGGCCACGTGTCGGTCAGGGCAGCCGTGCCGGAGGCCGATGCGCAGTTGTTGCGCGATGCGACGCGCGGCGCCGAAGTACGGCTTGAAGAATCACGCCAGCCGGTCCCTGCGCAGGTCATGCGCGATATCCCGGCTGCCACCCTGATGCTGCCCAGTGCCGCCCTCGGCGACCGGGGTGGCGGCACGACCGTCACTGATCCGGCGGACAAGAATGGCGTTCGCGCGCTCGATCCTGTCGTCTGGGTGGATCTCGAGCTTCCCGCGACCACCCTGGAGCGTGTCGGAGGACGCGCATGGGTACGCTTCGACCACCAAGCCACGCCGCTTGGCAGCCGCTGGCTCCGGCGCATGCGCCAGTTGCTGCTTGCGCACTTCAACCCGTCGCAATGAGGCTGCGCGCATGAAAACAGCCGCCCTGCCCATTCCCGGACTGATTCTCGGCGCCTATCCTGAACGTCGCGGCCCGGCGCAGGACGCATTGGCGAATCTCCTGCAGGACGTTCGCGCGCGTTCTTTCGCATCGACTAAACGCTACCAACACTTTGCACAGCGTGTCGCGGCCATGGAATCGGTCTACGCGCAGTTGGACGGCCCGACGCTGCAGCAACACGTGCGCGGCATCCGCGCAGAAATGGCGCGCGATGGCCTGACCGACGCGCTGCTGGTTCATGCAATGGCGCTGGCAAGCCGCGTCTGCCTGCTTGCCCTTGCCGTGCGCCCTTATTCGACGCAATTGATGGCCGCCCGCATCATGCTCGACAACCGGCTTGCGGAAATGGCGACCGGCGAAGGCAAGACGCTTGCGGCCGGTCTCTGCGCAGCCGTCGCCGCGCTGGCGGGCATTCCGGTGCACGTCGTGACCGCCAACGATTATCTGGTGGCTCGCGACGTGGAGAAGCTGCAACCTCTGTTTCGCATGCTCGGTCTGACAGCCGGCGCAATCACGCAGCCGTTGGCGCATGCGGATCGTCAACAGGTTTATAGCTGCAACATCGTCTATTGCACGGCAAAAGAACTGGCGTTCGACTATCTGCGCGACGGCCTGATCCGTGCCTCCGGCACCTTCACTCAAACGCGTTCGCGCGCCGAAACACCTGGTCATGGACGCGACACCTTGCTGCGGGGCCTGTGCATGGCCATTGTCGATGAAGCCGATAGCGTGCTCGTAGACGAAGCGTGCGTGCCACTCGTATTGTCGGAGCGCCGCGAAAACGCCGGGCAGACCGCCTACCACCGTGAGGCATTGGAACTCGCCACGCGGCTGCGCGCAGGCGACGACTACGTGCTGGACGCGCAGAACATGACTGCCGTTCTTTCCGATCGCGGCCGTCAGCGCCTCGAAGCCGACGCTGCAGGACTGTCCGGAGCGTGGCGCAATCGGCGCCATCGCGATGAAACGGTCGCCACCGCGCTTGCTGGCCTGCATCTCTATGAGCGTGACTGCCATTACATCGTGCGCGACGGCCAGGTGACGATCATCGACCAGACCACCGGCCGCGTCGCGCCGGGACGAGCCTGGTCCCGCGGCTTGCAGCAAATGATAGAAATTCGCGAAGGTTTGCCTCCCAGCGCGGAGAACGTGACCGTCGCGCAAATCACCTACCAGCGGTTTTTCCGGCGTTACCTGCGCATGGGCGGCATGAGCGGGACACTGCGCGAATCGCGCAGCGAACTGCAATCCGTGTATGGGCTGCGCGTAGTCGGCGTGCCGCTGCGCAGCGCGAGTCGCCGCCGCATGATGCCCATGCGGCTGTTGCCCGACCAGGTTGCCCAGTGGGACGCGGTCCTCGTTGCCGCGCTCGAAGCAAGCCGCGCCGGTCGCCCGGTGTTGATCGGCACCGATTCAGTCGCTGAATCCGAAGCATTGTCACAGCGCCTTAACGCCGCGGGCATTGCCCATGCGTTGCTCAATGCGCGTCAGGACGAGGACGAAGCGCGCATCGTCGCCGCCGCCGGCGGTGCCGGCCAGATCACCATCGCCACCAATATGGCCGGTCGCGGAACCGACATTGTGTTGGGCTCAGGGGTGGCCGAGCGCGGCGGCCTGCACGTAATCTGCTGTCAGCACAACGAATCGCGGCGCATCGACCGGCAACTGATCGGTCGCTGCGCGCGCCAGGGCGATCCCGGCAGCGCGCAAACGCTGCTATCCGTGGACAAACGCCTCATCGCGCAAACTTTCCCCCGCTGGCTGTCGCGTCGTATCGGGCTCATGCGAGCACTACCGCAATGGGCCGCCCGCGCCATCGTACGCACACCGCAATTTCTGGAAGAAAACCGCCGGCGGGCTCAGCGCTACGACCTGCTCAAGAGCGACCTGCGTGCCAACCGAATGGCGCCGGGCGGGCACATCGAATGAAAGATCGAATGAAAGGAAGAAGTTTGAAATCCGCCACATTGTTTTTGGCCTTGCTGGCCGCAGGCACGTTACAGGCCGCACCGCTACGCTGCGTCATCGAACCGGATCGGGCTGCCGAGGTAGGCAGCCCGGTGATCGGCGTGGTGGAATCCATCAATGTCGAGCGCGGCGATTTCGTGCGCGAAGGACAAGTTCTTGCGAAGTTGCGCGCCAATGTCGAACGGGCTTCGGTGGGCGCCGCGACGACGCGCGCACAGGCAGACGCCGACGTACGCGGCGCACAGGCCAACTATGAGTTCATGCGCCAGAAACAGACGCGCGCCGAAGAACTGGTCCAGAAGAATTTCATTTCCCAACAGGCGCTCGACCAGGTTCGCACCGAGACCAGCGTTGCGCAGCAAAAGCTGGTGCAGGCGCAGGAACAGCAGCGCGTGGCCCAACAGGAGCTACAACTCGCGCTTGCACAATTGCGCCAGCGCTCCATCCGCGCCCCATTCGACGGCATCGTCGCCGAGCGCTACATCACGGTGGGAGAGCGCGTCGAGGACAAGGCAATGTTTCGCATCGCCAAGGTCAACCCGCTGCGCGTGGAAGTCATCGTTCCGGCCGCGCAGTTCGGCTCGGTCGATCAGAACATGACGGCGCGCGTGACACCGGATCTTCCAAACGCCACGGTCCTGCAAGCCAGAGTGGTGCTGATCGACAAATTGATCGACCCCGCCAGCAATACGTTCCGCGTGCGCGCTGAACTGGCCAATGTGGACAATGCACTGCCCTCGGGCCTGCGCTGCCGCGCCGAACTGGTCGCAGGAGATATGGCGAGCGCGCAGCCTGCCTCCCCTGCGACCCGCGCAGTTGGACCGCGCCCGGCGAGCTTCAAGAGGGAAAGCGACCTCTGGACGCTCAAGGACAAACAACCGGCTGGCGCGCGGCGGCAATAACACCACAATCATGCCAATCCGCGGAAAACTCCAGTCAATGCTGCGCGGTACCGCAGCACGCGTACAGACTTCGGCGCGCGCTTCGATGGTCGTCGAGCGCGTGGAACCGCGCATCCTGCATTCGGCGGATCTGGCTTCGGTATTCACGGACGGATCGGCCCTGTCGGCGCAAGTCGAGCACCGCGTTATCGAGCCAGCGGCGGCGCCCGATCCTGCTCCGGCTGCAGAAAAGGAGCAGGCGCGCACCCAGGAACTGGTGTTCGTGGATACCGCCGCACCGGATTACCAGGCGCTGCTGGCCGATTTGCTGGGCCAGGCGGGGTCCGGTCGCTCGATGGAGATCGTGCTGATCGACCACGACGCGGAGGGCCTGCGCCTGATCAGCGACACGCTGGCCGGGCGCAGCGGCATCGATGCAATCCACATTATTTCGCACGGCAGCGACGGCACAGTCCAAATCGGCCGCGACCTGCTGGATCTTCACTCGCTCGGAGAATACGAAGCGGAGCTTCAGCGCTGGTCCGCCGCGTTTGCGCCGGGCGCCGACCTGCTGATCTACGGTTGTGATGTCGCCGCGACCGCCGACGGACGTGCCCTAGTCGACGCCTTGAGCCGTGCGACGGGTGCTGACGTCGCGGCCAGTGAAAATGCAACCGGCGCCAGTTCCCTGGGTGGAGACTGGGTGCTCGAGTATTCTTCGGGCGCCATCCAGGCGCGCATGGCAATCAGCGATTACATGCAGAGCAAATGGTCGGGGCTGCTCAATGTGGCGACGCTGCAGGCTTCCCAGGATACCTACATCGTTTCGTCGACTGGTAACAATTACGGCGCGAATACCTTGTTGACCGCGAACTCAGGGGGCGCAGGCAACGAACGCGTATTGCTTATGTTTGATCTAAGCGCGCTGTCCAGCGGGGCAACGATCAACAGCGCGACACTGCAGCTGCAGGCGACGAGTGTCAGCGCGCCCTTGAACGTGGCGGCCTATACGATTCTGCAAAGCTGGACTGAAGGCGCCGGCACGGGCACACCGGGGGTGGCCAGCTGGACGCAACGCGTCGCCGGCACGAATTGGACATCTGCCGGCGGCGACTTCAATTCCACGGCCGTCGCAACGTCGGCGATCAGCGCGGCGGGCCAGCAAAGCTGGGATCTCACCGCATTGGTCAGAAACTGGGCAACGGGTGCCCAGGTCAACAATGGCGTCATGCTACTCAGCCCCGACGGCGGCACGAAAATCGTGACCTACGACAGCCGCGAAGGGACCAACGCTCCGCAGCTCGTTATCAACTACACCAACACGGCCCCGGGCCTCAGCGGCGCGAATGATTTAACCACGATCGCCGAGGACCCTGCCACTAATCCCGGCACGCTGGTTTCGGCCCTGATATCCGGAAAAACAAGCGATCTCGATCCCGGCGCGCAAAGCGGCATCGCGGTGATCGGCGTGGACAATACGAACGGCACCTGGCAGTACTCCGTGAACGGCGGCGGAAGCTGGACGGCATTCGGAATACCCACTGCCGCGAGCGCGCGCCTGCTCGCGTCCGATGCTGCGACCACCTACGTGCGCTTCGTGCCGAACGCCGATTACCACGGAAGTGTCAGCAACGGCTTGACGTTCCGCGCCTGGGATCAGACGGATCTCAGCCTCAACGGCAGTGTCGCAGACACGAACGCCGTTGTGCATACCCTTGTCGACCGTTTCGATACGGTTTCGTACAGCAACACAGATGGCACCGCGTACTGGAGTAGCGGCTGGGTGGATTCGGACGGCAATCCATCGGGCGGCAGCGTTACGGTTTCGGGCGGAAAGTTGAATCTCGCAACGCTGGTTGGTACGGACTCGATATACCGCCAAGCGAATCTGAGCGGCGCTTCAGCTGCCACTCTGAGCTTTTCCTACACCAATTCTCTGGGGCTTCTTGGAACCGTGTCATTGCAGGCGTCCAGCAACGGCGGCGGCAGCTACACCACCCTGGCGACTTTTTCGAACGTCTCAAACACGGGTTCAAACACGTTCACCACCGATATCAGCGGTTACATAGCAAGCAATACCCGCATCCAGTTCGTGATGAACGGAGTTCTGCTCGGCGGCAATCTGCAAATCGACGATGTGCAGATTTCCTACCTGACACCCCCCGGCGGCAGCACGCCTTTCAGCGCGGCAACGGCGAGCAGCAGCATCACGGTCAGCAGCGTGAACGATGCTCCAGTAGGCACCAGTGTTACCAAGAGCACGCCGGAGGACACGGCGTATGTCTTCAGCATGACGGACTTCGGGTTGACCGATCCCAAAGACAGCCCCGCCAATGCGCCGCTCGCCGTAAAGATCACGACCTTTACCGGTTCCGGCGCGCTTACATTAAGCGGCATGGCCGTAAGCGACGGACAGTTCATTTCCGCCTCCGACATCGGCTTGAACAAACTGGTCTTCACGCCGGTTGCCAATACCAATGGCGCTGGTTATGCAAGCTTCAGTTTCCAGGTCCAGGATGACGGTGGCGTCGCCAACGGCGGCGTGGATCTGGATCAGACGGCAAGGACTTTCACCATGAATGTCGCGGCGTCCAATGACCCGCCGGCCGGCGCGCCAACAATTACCGGCACCGTCACCGAGGACCAGACGCTCAGCGCCGATACCTCCGGGATCAGTGATGCCGACGGACTGGGTGCGTTCAACTACCAGTGGCTGCGCAACGGCGTCGCGATCGGCAGCGCCACCGCCAGCACCTACACCCTGGGCGATGCCGATGTCGGTGCGCAGATCAGCGTTGCGGTGTCCTACACCGATGCGCAAGGCACCAGCGAAGGCCCGCTGACCTCGGCGCAAACCGCCGCCGTGGCCAATCTCAACGACACTCCGGCCGGTGTGCCCACGATCAGCGGTACTGTCACCGAGGACCAGACGCTCAGCGCCGATACCTCCGGGATCAGTGATGCCGACGGACTGGGTGCGTTCAACTACCAGTGGCTGCGCAACGGCGTCGCGATCGGCAGCGCCACCGCCAGCACCTACACCCTGGGCGATGCCGATGTCGGTGCGCAGATCAGCGTTGCGGTGTCCTATACCGATGCGCAAGGCACCAGCGAAGGCCCGCTGACCTCGGCGCAAACCGCCGCCGTGGCCAATCTCAACGACAGCCCGGCCGGTGTGCCCACGATTAGCGGTACTGTCACCGAGGACCAGACGCTCAGCGCCGATACCTCCGGGATCAGTGATGCCGACGGACTGGGTGCGTTCAACTACCAGTGGCTGCGCAACGGCGTCGCGATCGGCAGCGCCACCGCCAGCACCTACACCCTGGGCGATGCCGATGTCGGTGCGCAGATCAGCGTTGCGGTGTCCTATACCGATGCGCAAGGCACCAGCGAAGGCCCGCTGACCTCGGCGCAAACCGCCGCCGTGGCCAATCTCAACGACAGCCCGGCCGGTGTGCCCACGATTAGCGGTACCGTCACGGAAGACCAGACGCTCAGCGCCGATACCTCCGGCATCAGTGACGCCGACGGACTGGGTGCGTTCAACTACCAGTGGCTGCGCAACGGCGTCGCGATCGGCAGCGCCACCGCCAGCACCTACACGCTGGGCGATGCCGATGTCGGTGCCCAGATCAGCGTTGCGGTGTCCTACACCGATGCGCAAGGCACCAGCGAAGGCCCGCTGACCTCGGCGCAAACCGCCGCCGTGGCCAATGTCAACGACACCCCGGCCGGTGTGCCCACGATCAGCGGTACCGTCACCGAGGACCAGACGCTCAGCGCCGATACCTCCGGCATCAGTGACGCCGATGGCCTGGGAGCGTTCAGTTATCAATGGCTGCGCAACGGCGTCGCGATCGGCAGTGCCACCGCCAGCACCTACACGCTGGGCGATGCCGACGTCGGTGCGCAGATCAGCGTTGCGGTGTCCTATACCGATGCGCAAGGCACCAGCGAAGGCCCGCTGACCTCGGCGCAAACTGCCGCCGTGGCCAATCTCAACGATAGCCCGGCCGGCGTGCCCACGATCAGCGGTACTGTCATGACAGGCCAGGCGTTGACGGCCGATGCCAGCGCCGTCACTGACGCCGATGGACTCGGAGCGTTTAATTATCAATGGTTACGCGGTGGGATCGCGATTGGCGGGGCCACCGCCAGCACCTACACGCTGGGCAATGCCGATGTCGGTGCGCAGATCAGCGTGCAGGTGACCTATATCGATGCGCTAGGCTTCAGCGAAGGACCGCTGGACTCGGTGCAGACTCCACCGGTGATCAACCTTCCGGCCGTGCTTCCGATCACACCGCCAGTGGTCTCAGTGCCCCCGTCGACAGACCCGGGCGACGATGGCGATGCCCTGAATCCCGTTTCGGAGGCAACCGCCGAGCCCGCGCCATCTGTCACGCCCGTGCCACTGCCGTCCAGCGAACCGGCCATCAGTCTGCCGGCGGATTCAACACCCGATACCCAAGACGCCCCGGCCGCCTCGGCCACACCCGAAACCGACCAGACCTCGACTTCCGGACGTGGATCCAATACCGCTTTTGGGGGACGCGAGTTGCGCCTGCAAAGCCTTGCCGAGCAACCTGAAATCACCCTGGCCAATTTCGCACTTACTTCGCGAGATGCGCAATATGCGACCGATATCGCCATCGCCGCGCTGCATTCGAGCGCTCTCATCAATGAACTCGACGGTCTGCGCGACAGCTTGCAGGAAGAAGCGAGAATCGAGGCAAATACGGTCGCGCTGACCACCGCGGCCACGCTGGGTCTTTCCGTCGGTTATGTGTTCTGGCTGTTGCGTGGCGGTGTGCTGCTGAGCACGGTACTGTCGTCGATGCCGGCCTGGCGCCTGGTCGACCCGCTGCCCATCCTGGGGCGCCTCGAGGAGGACGATGAGGGAACCACGGATGGCGACGAATCGCTCGAATCGCTGGTCGCCCGCCAGAACCGGACGGCGCGTCAGGAAGAGCCTGAGCCGGCATGAAGAAATTCCTCAATACACGCGTCTATATCGCCTTCGGTCTGGCCTCGCTGGCGGCCAGCATGATGCTGATGGCGTCGATGCTCGGCCTGATACCCGACCGCACCGGAGCGATCCGCGACGGCCGCGCCGCGCTGGCCGAAGTGCTGGCTGCCGAAACCACCAGCTTGATCGGCGCCCGAGATCCGGATCGCATCGAAGCCATCCTGAGCTTCGTGGTCAAACGCAATGACGATCTGCTCTCGGCCGCGCTGCGCTCACGCGAGGGCGAGCCCATCGTAACGGTCGGCGATCACGCATCCTGGGTATTGATGAGCCAGAAGCACTCCACCGATACGCAGATCGAGGTGCCGATCATGGCGGCGGGCGAACGCTGGGGCCAGCTCGAGCTGCGCTACAAACCGATCGAACCGCCGGGCATCTCCGGTTTGCTGCACAGCCCGCTGCTGCGGCTGGCGGCATTCGTAGCACTGGCCGGCTTCATCGCGTTCTACTTCTACCTCGGCCGCGTGCTCAGCCAGCTCGATCCCTCGCGCGCGATTCCCGGCCGCGTGCGCGCCGCGCTCGACACGCTCACGGAGGGCCTGCTCGTCATCGACAAGCGCCAGAACATCGTGCTCGCGAACGAGGCGTTCGCGCGGCTGCTCGGCAGCGTCCCGGAGAAGCTGCTCGGCCAGCAGGTCTCGAAGCTCGCATGGCTCGGCGCCGACGGCAATCCGCTGCCGCGACAGCCAGTCACCCTGGACCCGGACCCTCGAAACAGGCAGCCCCGCGACCAACGAAACGATCAGACTGCGCGACGCCGAAAGCCGCCAGCGCACCTTCATCGTCAACTGCGCGCCGGTGCTCGGCAGCGGCGGCCGCGCCGCCGGCGTGCTGATCAGCCTCGACGACGTCACCCAGCTCGAGGAGAACAAGGTCGAGCTCGGCAAGGCCAAGGAAAAGGCGGAAGCGGCCAACCAGGCCAAGAGCGACTTCCTCGCCAACATGAGCCACGACATCCGCACGCCGATGAACGCCATCCTCGGGTTTCACCGAGCTGCTCAAGCGCGGCTACAGCACGAACGAAGCCGACGCCAGGAAATACCTCGAGACGATCCACTCCAGCGGCAAGCACCTGCTCGAGCTCATCAACGACATTCTCGACCTGTCCAAGATCGAGGCCGGCCATCTCGAAGTCGAGACGCATTCCCTGCTCGCCGTATCCGATCGCGCAGCGAAGTCGTCACCGTGCTGGGCGTGCAGGCGCAGAGAAAAAGGCATCGCGCTCGACTTTCGCATCGAGAGGCAAGATACCCGAGACCATCGAGTCCGACCCGACCTGCCTGCGGCGCATCGTCACCAACCTCGTCGGCAACGCCATCAAGTTCACCGAGCGCGGCGGCGTGACGGTCGTGCTGCTGCATTGTCGAGTCAGCGCGAAACCGCACCGAGATCGCGATCGACGTGAGCGACACCGGCATCGGCATCGCGGCCGACAAGCTCGACAGCGTGTTCGAGCCGTTCACGCAGGCCGACAGCTCGGTCACGCGCCGATTCGGCGGCACCGGCCTCGGACTCACGATCAGCCGGCGCTTCGCGCGCGCGCTCGGCGGCGACATCGTCGTCACCAGCGAACTCGGCAAAGGCAGCACGTTCACCGTGACCGTCGACACCGGCTCGCTGAACGGCGTGCGCATGCTGCTGCAGGAAGAGTTCTCGACCCACTCCGGCGCAGGGCGACCAGCGAATCGCGCTGGACGTTCCCGCCGCCAGCGTGCTGGTCGTGGACGACGGCCCGGAGAACCGCGAGCTGCTGCAGCTGGTGCTGACCGACACCGGCTTGCGCGTGGCCGAAGCGGAGAACGGCCAGGTCGCCGTGGACAAGGCTCGCGCCCAGGCCTTCGACGTGATCCTGATGGACATGCAGATGCCGGTGATGGACGGCCACACGGCGACACGCACCTTGCGCGCTGAAGGGTTGAAGATGCCGATCTTCGCGCTGACCGCGAACGCGATGAAAGGCTCGGAAAAGGCCGTGATGGACGCAGGCTGCACCGGGTTCCTGACCAAACCGGTCAATATCGATCAACTGCTGCAGACTCTGGCAAACCTGCTCGGCGGCAAACGCATCGAAGTATCGCCGCAAGAGGGCGCAGTGATCGCGCCGGCGGCCGCGGTTGAGACGCGCACGCAGCCGGCCTCCGCGCCCACCAGCGAGTCGGATATCACCGGAGCGCTCGTCTCCCGCCTGGCGGGTAACGAACGCCTGATGCCAGCGGTGCGCCGCTTTGCCGGACGCCTGCGTGAGCAGCTTGATGCCCTCGACGCCGCCGCGCGCAAACAGGATTTTGTGCAGGTCGCCGATCTGGCGCACTGGCTCAAGGGTGCCGGCGGAACAGTCGGGTATGACGCATTTACGGAGCCCGCCGCGCGGCTTGAACAAGCGGCGAAAGTCAACTCCGCCGGTGCGGTGGAAATAGCGATCAAGGAAATACGCACGTTGGCGCGGCGCGTGACGGTCGATGCAGGACCGGCCCCCACCGCGACCACCGCCACCGCAACGACCATACCGCAGATTTCCGCGCAGGCCGCGCCAACAGAGTTCACCGGACCGCTGGTGTCCCGCCTCGCCAGCAATGAACGCCTGGTGCCGGCGGTACGGCGCTTCGCGGGCCGCCTGCGCGAACAACTGGATGCACTCGACGCAGCAGCGCGCAACCAGGATTTCGTCGAGGTTGCCAATCTGGCACACTGGCTCAAGGGTGCCGGGGGTACTGTGGGGTATGACGCCTTCACGGAACCCGCCGCGCGGCTGGAGCAGGCGGCGAAAGCCAGCGCGGTAACCGAGACGCATGGCGCGATCAAGGAATTACGCGCCCTGGCCGAGCGCATGGTCGTCCCGGGCCAGGAACTGACCCTGGACGCAGCAGTGCGATGACAAGTCTGAATCGAACCCTAAAGTGCCCCTTTTGAACAGCCGATATAGTTCTGAATCATGAATGCCATCACCACAGACCAGACGGCCGCCAAAAAGCAGGAAAGCACGCAACGGCTGAAATCCGCGATCGTAATGATCGTGGACGACGAACCCATCAACATCGAGGTCACGCAGGTGTACCTCGAGGAAGCCGGCTACTGGAAGTTTGCTTCGACCAGCGAACCGCTGGAAGCAATGGGCCTGATGGCCAGCAACCGGCCGGACGTGCTGCTGCTCGATCTGAACATGCCGGGCATGAGCGGGTTCGAAATCCTCGAGCGCATGAATGCGGAAAACATCCTCAAGGATGTTCCCACCATCATTCTGACATCTGCGACGGACGCCCCCACCAAACTCAAGGCCCTCGAGATGGGCGCAACGGATTTCCTGGCCAAACCGGTCGATCCCAGCGAACTGATTCTGCGGGTTAAAAACACGCTTGCCGCCAAGGCCTACCGGGACCGGCTGGCAAATTCCGACCTGCTGACGGGTTTGCCCAACCGGCGATCATTCATGGACCGGCTGGATTGGGCGATCCGGCACGCGGAACGCTATTCCCTCTCGGGCGCGGTGTTGCATATCGACCTGGACCGCTTCAAACAAATCAATGAGGCCTTGGGTCCCAAGATCGGCGATCAACTGCTGCAGGCAGTCGCGCTGCGCGCCGAAGAGTGCCTGCGCTCGACCGATACGCTCGGACGCCTCGGCGAAACGGGCGCGCAGGCCAGTCTTTCGCGTCTGGCCGGTGATGAATTCACCATCTTGTTGCCGGCCGTCTCACAACCGGAAAGCGCGGCGGTCGTTGCGAAACGTGTTCTCGACGCCGTGGGCACTCCCTTCACGCTAGGCACGCAGGAAGTGTTGATCACCTGCAGCATCGGCATTGCCGTATTTCCCAGCGACGGAAAGGAAGCCGATACCGTCATTCAGAATGCCGAAATCGCCATGCACCACGCCAAGCGCGAGGCGAAGGGAACCTACCAATTCTATTCCAGCGAATTGAACGCGCGTGCCCTGCATAAACTAAGTCTCGGCAATGAACTGCGGGCAGCTATCGAACGCAACGAGTTGCGCCTGTTCTACCAACCCAAGCTCAATACCATGACGGGCGAGCTGGTGGGCGCGGAAGCGCTGGTGCGCTGGCAACATCCGCAGCGGGGCATGGTGAGCCCGGGCGAGTTCATCCCCATCGCCGAAGAGACCGGTCTGATCATTCCCCTGGGGAGCTGGGTCTTGCGCGCGGCGTGCAACCAGATCAAGGAATGGGGCAGCGCGGGATTTACGGTGCCTCGCATCTCGGTCAACGTCTCGAGCCACCAGTTCCGTGAAGGACGCTTGCCCGATACGATACGCGAAGTGCTCACCCAGACTGGTGTGACACCCCAAAGTCTGATCGTGGAACTGACTGAGAGCGTGCTGATCGACAACGCCCAGCGCAATATCGAAATCCTGAACGTGCTCAAGTCGATGGGTATCCAGCTTTCGATGGATGATTTCGGCACCGGCTATTCGTCGCTGAGCTACCTGCACCGCTTTCCGCTGGACGAACTCAAGATCGATCGCTCGTTCTTGAACGCAATTCAAAGTGCCGCGGACCACGCCGCAATCATCGTCGCCATTATCGCCATGGCGCACAGCCTGGGCCTGCGGGTGGTGGCGGAAGGTGTGGAAACGACCCACCAGTTGAATTTCCTGAAGGCGCAGAACTGCGACGAATTCCAGGGCTTCCTGATGTCGAAGCCCGTTCCCCCGGACGCCTTTGCCGCGGTGTTTCTCGCCAAACCCCAATAACGTTTCGCGAGGCCCCGTCAGCGCGCGAGGCCGCGCATGGCGCGCGTCAGGCCGTCGAGTGTCAGCGGGTACATGCGCTCGCCCATCAATTGCCGGATCATGCCCGTCGATTCGTAATAATCCCAGCGATCTTCCGGCGTCGGATTCAGCCACGCAGCGTGCGGATAAACGTCCAGCATGCGCCTGAGCCATACCGCACCCGGTTCTTCGTTGTGGTGCTCGACGCTTCCGCCCGGATAGCCGATCTCGTAGGGGCTCATGGATGCGTCACCGACGAAGATGAGCTTGTAGTCGTGCGGGTACTTGTGCAAGACCTGGAACGTGGGGGTGCGCTCGGCGTTGCGGCGCCGGTTGTCCCGCCACACCGACTCATAGATGAAATTGTGAAAGTAAAAATACTCGAGATGCTTGAACTCGGTGCGGGCGGCCGAGAATAGTTCCTCACAGATCCGGACGTAGCTTTCCATCGAGCCGCCGACATCGAGAAATAACAATACCTTCACGGCGTTGTGACGCTCGGCCACCATCTTGATATCGAGATAACCGGCGTTGCGAGCGGTTGAATTGATGGTACCAGGCAAATCCAGTTCGTCGGCCGCTCCTTCTCGCGCGAATTTGCGCAGGCGCTTCAGGGCGACTTTGATGTTGCGCACCCCCAGTTCCAGGGAATCATCCAGGTTGCGGTATTCGCGTTTGTCCCAGACTTTGACCGCGCTGCGATTGCGCGACCCCTCTTGGCCGATACGAACGCCTTCCGGGTTATAGCCATAGGCGCCGAACGGTGAGGTGCCGCCGGTACCGATCCATTTTGAGCCTCCCTGGTGCCTGCCCTTCTGCTCCTCCAGCCGCTTGCGCAGCGTTTCCATGAGCTTGTCCCAGCCGCCGAGCGACTCAACGAGCTTTTTTTCTTCCTCGGTTAGCAGCAGTTCCGCCTGCTTGCGCAGCCACTCTTCGGGGATTTCGACGGTAACGCTCTCGGGAGTCGCGATACCTTTGAAATAAGCGCCGAATACGCGATCGAACTTGTCGTAGTTCGCCTCGTCCTTGACCAGGCAAGCGCGCGCCAGATAATAAAATTCATCCAGGGCGCCCGAGGAGACGTGTTTCTGCAGCGCCTCGAGCAGCACGAGATACTCCTTGACCGACGCCGGAATGCCGCCCGCCCGCAAACCCAGAAAGAAATCAGTCAGCAAGCAATCCTCCGTGCGCCGTCAGTTGCGCAAGCCCTGCAGACGCGCGATCGTGATGGCCTGGAGCCAGCGCAGTTCGATCGATCCCTCGCCGCTGCCTGGCAAGCGCTCTTGCAATAGCCCCCAGACTTCTCGCGCGCCCTCGGGGTTCTGCAGCGCAAGCTGTCCGAGAATGACGCTCGCAGCTGCGTAGCGCGTGTCGCGCGCCGGCGTCTGCGCATCCGCCCGGCGCAGCAACTCGCCGCCATGCTCTATCATCGCCGGGGCATCGCGCGCCGCGACGGCACGCAGCAAACGGTACCAGCGCTTCGCATCGACGCTCATGCGCTCGCGGCATTGCGGCGGCAACAGCTTGTTCCAGAATGCATCCGCCCTGCCAGGGTCGAGATACGGCGCGACGAAACGGCCGACGTTGACCCATCCGGCTTGCCAGATCGCGGGGGCCTGCTTGCCGCAGTCCGGCGCGCCGATCCTGGCCACCGCCAGGGAATCGCGCATGCGTCCGAGCGTGACGTCGTCATGACCTTCGAGCGTGAAGCGCGTCACGATCTGCCCCAGGGCCCGGTCTGCCGGGTTCTGAAGGGAAAGGGGCTGCCACGAGACCGGGCCCGGGGACGCCGCCGACAGCATCTCGTGTATGGGAAGCTCCGCCAGCAGCAGCAACACGGGTTCGGCGGCGATCTTTCCCATGAAGCGCGCGCGCGCGGCGCGATGGTCGATGAACGGAAAGTAATCCGAATTGACCGGCGCCAGTGAACGCTGGAAAAAGGAGTCGAGCAATTGCTTGTCCCCGACGCGCCGTGCCCGCACATCGTCGCGGGTCAGAACGGAAACGCGCTGCAGATCGTCTCGCAGGCCGGGTACGCCGAAAACGCGTTCTCCCAGCGGACCGATCTGGCTGTTCTTGGCGCCGACGATGATCAGATTATTGCGGTCGGAGATAAAAACCGCGTAATCCTGAAATTCGGGCGACAACGCCTTGATGATCGACGCAACCGAATCGAAGTCGATCTCATACAATTGAACCCACTGCACGAGCAATCCGCCGTCGCGCAAATGGGAGGCCGTGTTCCGGTAGAACTCCTTGGTGAACAGGGATGAAATACCACTCACCCATGGGTTGGACGGTTCCGAGACGATGATGTCGTACTGTTTGTTCGTGACGGAGAAGAAGGTCTTGGCATCCTCTATGTGCAGCCTGCTTCTGGGGTCTGCATAGGCCTGGCGGTTGCGCGGAAAGAATCCCTGGTGCGCTGCCTCGATGATGCGCGGTTCGATCTCGATCGAATCCACCGTCTCCAGGCCAGGATCGGACAACAGCACGTGCGTGGTCATGCCGGAGCCGAAACCAATCACGGCGACGTTTTTCGGTTCCGGATGCAGCATCAGGGGCAACGCGCCCAGCAAGGTCTGCGTGATCTCGTCGATGCCCGCCAGCCCCGGCCCCATGTTGACCGAAGCGTCGACTTTTCCATTGGTCGCGATGCTGATTTCCGAGCCGCTGCGCGTCAAACTCACGTTGGCTGTTTTCCCGTCGCGCAAATACAGGACTTCGTCGTAAGACGAGCGGCTGAAGCCGTGGCGAAAGACACCCGAGGTCACCTTGAGCGGATCCACGTCAGCCGCCATGAAAGTCACGGTGAACGCGCCCACGCCCACTACTGCGCCCGCCATGGCGCGGCGCAGGCCCTTGCCTTTGATCATCATCGCCAGGATTGCCAGGCCAAGGGCAAAGTCCATCGCCGCGCCGGCGATGATGACGCCCTTGGCGTTGAAGGCCGGCATAAAAACGTGGACGGCCAGCACGATGCCCGTGATGGCCCCGACCGTGTTGGCGGCATACACGCCACCGATGGCGCGTTCACCCAGACCGCTGCGCAGCGCGGCGAAGGTAATGACCGGCAACGTCATGCCGGCACAGAAGCTCGCCGGCAGCATGAGCGCCGAGGCGATCAGATGGCTGGCCCAATTGACGCCGACGTACCCTGCTTCGGTTCGCGTAAACGTCTGCATGACCACGCTCATCCAGTCGAACGTCTGGCCATACACGAACAACGTCATCAGGGCCAGAAATCCCATCACGAGCTGGATGACGCCCAGCAGGTTCCACAGGTCGGCCGTGCGCTCGATGCGCCGCTTGATCCACCAGCCACCCAGTGCCAGGCCCAGGATGAACGACGAGAGCATCAGTTCGAATGCGTGGGTACTTGCGCCCAGAACCAGACTCAGCATCCTCAGCCAGCCGATTTCGTAGCAAAAGGACGCCATGCCCGTAATCAGGGCCGCAGCAAGCAACACGCGATAGTTCGCGGCGCGATCCTGCAAGCCGGCCGCGGAGGCGGGCGCAGCGCTCACTGCCGGCATCTCGGGCAATTTCTTCACCATGACCCAGGTGACCAGCGCCACCAGGAAATTCAGCAACCCGGCCGTCATCATGGCCCCGGGCAAGCCAACCTGCGGAATCAGGATGAACCCGCTCGCCAGAACGCCGATCGCGCCGCCGATGCTGTTCGTGAAATACAGCATGGACACGCTGCGTCCCGCGCGAATCCGGCGCCAGGCGCACGAACCCGGCGCTCATCAGGGGAAACGTCATGCCCAGCAGAATGGACTGCGGCAGAATCATCAGTGCGCCTAGGCCCCATTTGTACGCATGAATGGCCGCTTCCGCCTGCAAGTGCGGCAGCACATAGGCAAACGAGGCCTGGGTCACCCGGTCGAACGCGCCATGGAACAGCAGCGCAAGCGCTCCGGTAATCGCCTCGACCACCGCATACCCCAGCAGGACGCTGCGCCAGCGCGCGGAAAACCGTCCGGCGAGGGCGGAGCCGACCGCCAGGCCGCCCATGAAAATCGCCAGAACCAGCACTTGCGAGTACGCCGCGTGGCCCAGAAAAAGCTTCAGGTAATGGCTCCAGATCGATTCGTAGATCAGCCCGGAGAAACCTGACACCGTGAAAATACAGAGCAGCGTTACCTGCGCGGAAAAACGACTCATGGACAGTCCCGGTAAGGTTTTGGAATTTCCCGACGTCGAGCGCGGGGGGGCGCGCCGAAAACGCTAATCTTTGGCCCCCGCCCTGCGGGTCATGAACGCCAGCCGTTCGAACAGATGCACGTCCTGTTCGTTCTTGAGCAAGGCCCCTGCAAGCGGCGGAATGATTTTCGACTGATCCTTGCCGCGCAGCGCCTGCGGCGAAACGTCTTCCACCATGAGCAGCTTGAGCCAGTCGAGCAGTTCGGACGTCGAGGGCCGTTTCTTCAGGCCGGGCACTTCGCGGATTTCGAAGAACACTTCCAGCGCCTCGCGCAGCAGGGATTTTTTCAGGTCCGGGAAATGCACGTCGACGATGCGCTGCATCGTCTCCTTGTCGGGAAATTTGATGTAATGAAAGAAGCACCGGCGCAGAAACGCATCGGGCAGTTCCTTCTCGTTGTTGCTGGTAATGATGATGACCGGCCGATGCCTCGCCGTCACCAGTTTCTGCGTCTCGTAAACATAGAATTCCATGCGATCGAGTTCGCGCAGCAGGTCATTAGGGAATTCGATGTCAGCCTTGTCCACCTCATCGATCAGCAGCACGGCCTGACGCTCTGATTCGAATGCATCCCACAGCGGGCCGCGCACGATGTAATTGGCGATGTCGTGCACGCGGCCGTCGCCAAGCTGCGAATCGCGCAATCGCGACACCGCGTCGTATTCGTAGAGCCCTTGCTGGGCCTTGGAGGTCGACTTCACGTGCCACTGCAGCAGCGGAAGATCCAGCGCGCGGGCCACTTCCATGGCCAGCATGGTCTTGCCGGTGCCCGGCTCCCCCTTGATCAGCAGGGGCCGCTCGAGGGTGACTGCCGCGTTCACGGCCATCATCAGGTCCTCGGTGGCAACGTAGGACTCGGTTCCTTTGAACTTCATCGACAGCTCGCTTGCATCGGCTATAGAGGCTCCGATTATAACGGCGCGGGCAGCTATAATTGCCCCTCCCGTCCATCAATTTCCAATAATCCCGGGAGCACCCATGCCCAAATTCAACGCCAACCTGTCCATGATGTTCAATGAAGTCGGATTCCTGGAACGCTTCGGCGCCGCAGCCAAGGCTGGTTTCCAGGGAGTCGAATTCCTGTTCCCGTATGACTTTCCCGCCGCGCAGATCAGGGAACAACTCGACCATCACAAGCTGAAGATGGTGCTGTTCAACATGCCCCCGGGGGATTGGGCGGCGGGCGACCGCGGCCTTGCCTGCGATCCGGCCAAAGTGAACCAGTTCCAGGACAACGTTGGCAAGGCGCTCGAGTACGCGAAGGCGCTCGACTGCGCGATGGTCCATTGCATGGCGGGCCTCAAGCCGCGCGGCGTGGACGAAGACAAGATGCGGGAAACCTACATCGCCAATCTGCAGTTCGCGGGCAAGGAGCTGGCGAAGCACAAGATGGAGGTGCTGATCGAGGCGATCAACACCCGCGACATTCCGGGCTTTTATCTGAATTATTCGAGCCAGGCCTTCGACATCATGCATTACGCGAATGTCCCCAATCTGCTGTTCCAGTACGACATCTATCACATGCAGATCATGGAAGGCGATCTGGCGCCGACCATCGAGAAGAACCTTGCAAAGATCGGCCATATGCAACTCGCGGGAACGCCCGGCCGCCACGAGCCGAGCACCGGAGAAATCAACTACCCGTTCCTGTTCGGCTTCCTCGACCGCATCGGCTACAAGGGCTGGATCGGATGCGAGTACCGTCCGGCCACCAAAACCGAGGAAGGGCTCGGCTGGTTCAAGCCGTATCAGAAATAACAATCGCCAGGGCATCAAGCACTGCGCCATCTCAGGAGAGAAAACATGAACGTCGGCTTCATCGGTCTGGGCATCATGGGCAAGCCCATGGTCGCCAACCTCATCAAGGGCGGTCACACGCTGTTCCTGACGAGCCGCAGCGGGGTGCCGAAGGAACTCAGCGACGCGGGCGGCAAGTCCTGCGCATCGGCGAAAGAAGTCGCACAGAAGGCCGAGGTCATCATCACCATGGTGCCGGATACCCCGGACGTGGAGAAAGTGCTGTTTGGCAAGGACGGCGTCGCGGAAGGCTTGTCCGCGGGCAAGAGTCGTCGTGGACATGAGTTCGATCTCGCCCATCGAAACCAAGGCCTTCGCCGAGCGCATCCGCAAGGCGGGCGCGGACTATGTCGATGCGCCGGTCTCGGGGGGTGAAGTCGGCGCGAAGAACGCGGCCCTGACCATCATGGTCGGCGCTTCCGAGGCGACCTTCGCCAGGGTGAAGCCGCTGTTCGATCTCATGGGCAAGAACATCACCCTGGTAGGCGAAGTCGGTGCGGGACAGATCTGCAAGGTCTGTAACCAGATCATTGTCGCGCTCAATATCGAGGCGGTCGGCGAGGCGCTGCTGCTGGCGTCCAAAGCCGGTGTGGATCCCGGTAAAGTGCGCACGGCCTTGATGGGCGGGTTCGCTGCCTCGCGCGTACTCGAAGTGCACGGCGAACGCATGGTCAAGCGCACGTTCGATCCCGGCTTTCGCATCGAGCTGCACCAGAAAGACCTGAATCTGGCGCTGTCGTCCGCGCGCGCGCTGAAGATGAGCCTGC
Source organism: uncultured beta proteobacterium (assembly GCA_963846655.1). Lineage (GTDB taxonomy): Bacteria > Pseudomonadota > Gammaproteobacteria > Burkholderiales > JACQAP01 > JACQAP01. Next base: position 284,219 of record CAWJWT010000001.1, read on the forward strand.
CGAACACCGCCACGGCGCAGGAATTGTTCAGCGCCTGCCAGGCGCAAGGCGGCGGCAAGTGGGATCACTCGGCGATGGTCAAGGCGCTGGAAGCCCTGGCCCAGCACCAGGTCGCAAAATAACCCCGGACTCCATCATGACAGCCGATCCACGCGCTTTGCTGCGCGCGATGTTCGATGCGGCGATCGCGGCCGCCTTGCCGTACAAGACGCTTCCCGCCTTTTTGCCCAAGCCGCCGAAAGGCCGCACGCTGGTCATCGGTTGCGGCAAGGCGGCGGCAAGCATGGCGAAGGCGGTCGAGGACGAGTGGCCGGGTGATCTGTCCGGCATGGTTGTAACGCGCTATGGCTATAACGTGCCCACGTCACGGATCGAAGTCGTGGAAGCCGCGCACCCGGTGCCCGACGAAGCGGGCCGTGCAGCCGCTGAGCGCATGCTGAAAATGGTGCACGGACTATCGGCAAGCGACCTCGTGCTGTTTCTGGTGTCGGGAGGTGGCTCGTCCTTGCTGCCGCTGCCGGCGCCGGGCCTCACCTTGGGCGACAAGCAGGCGATCAACAAGGCACTGCTCAAGAGTGGCGCAAACATCACCGAGATGAACTGCGTGCGCAAGCACCTGTCGGCCGTCAAAGGCGGACGCCTCGCCGCCGCCTGCGCGCCGGCCAAAGTCGTCACACTCGCGATATCGGACATACCCGGCGACGACCCGGCAGTCATCGCGTCCGGACCAACGGTTGCCGACGAGACGACCTTTGCCGATGCGGTAGCCATCTTGCAGAAATACCGCATCAGCGAGCCGAAGGTAGTCATCGATCACCTGCGCGCCGGCAAGGATGAGACGCCCAAGCCGGGCGACCCGCGGCTCGCGAAAAACGAACTGCACATGGTCGCAGCGCCGCAGATGTCGCTCGAAGCCGCCGCACGCATCGCGCGCGAGGCTGGCGTCACACCGCTCATTCTCGGCGATGCCATCGAGGGCGAGGCGCGCGAAGTGGCCATGGTGCATGCAGGCATTGCCCGCCAGGTCAGGCGGCACGGCCAGCCGGCCCGCGCGCCCTGCGTATTGCTTTCCGGTGGAGAAACGACCGTTACGGTACGCGGCCAGGGCCGCGGGGGCCGTAACGCGGAGTTCCTGCTGGCGCTGGCGGTTGCGCTTGGCGGTGAATCAGGTATCCACGCCCTCGCCGGGGATACCGATGGCGTCGATGGCACCGAAGACAACGCGGGCGCCCTGTTGACACCCGATTCGCTGGCAAGAGCCGCGCAACGCGATCTGGACGCAAAGAAGATGCTCGCCGATAATGACGGCTATCGCTTCTTTTCGGGTCTGGGCGATCTGGTCATCACCGGTCCGACCCTCACGAACGTCAACGATTTTCGCGCCATCCTGATCACCTGACATGAGCATGCCCGAACTGCTGTCGTCCGAAACGCTGCAACCCGAGATTGCGCATGCGGATCTCGTGGCGCAACTGACGGCGGTTTTGCCCCCGGCCTCGCTGCTGCACGAGCGTGAAGACCTCAAACCCTTCGAGTGCGACGGCATGACCGCCTACCAGCGTATGCCGCTGATGGTTGCATTACCGGACACCGAAGAGCAGGTGCGCGAAGTCTTGCGCATCTGTCATCGCGGCCGCGTGCCCGTCGTGTTCCGCGGCGCCGGCACCGGATTATCAGGCGGCGCGCTGCCCTACGCGCAGGGGTTGCTGCTGGTGATGGCAAAAATGAAAAAGATCGTGCACATCGATCCGCTGGCGCGGCTGGCGCGCGTGCAGCCGGGTGTGCGCAATGCGGCCATCTCCGAAGCCACAGCGCCATTCGGGCTTTACTATGCGCCCGACCCGTCCAGCCAGATCGCCTGCTCGATCGGCGGCAATGTCGCGGAGAATTCCGGCGGCGTGCATTGCCTCAAGTACGGGCTGACCGTCCACAATATCGTCAAGCTGCGCTTCGTGACCATCGAGGGCGAACTGCTCGAGATCGGCTCCGACGGACTCGATGCGCCGGGCTATGACCTGCTGGCGCTGGTGACGGGCTCCGAAGGCATGCTCGGCGTCGTGACCGAGATCACCGTCAAACTGCTGCCCAAACCGGAGAAGGCGCAAGTCGTGCTGGCCGCATTCGACGACATCGTCAAAGCGGCGCAGGCCGTGGCGGACGTCATCGGTGCCGGCATCATTCCGGCTGGCCTCGAAATGATGGACAAGAAAGCCACGGCCGCCGTCGAGCAATTCGTGCGCGCCGGCTATCCGCTGGATGCGGCCGCAATCCTGCTGTGCGAATCCGACGGCACCGCGGAAGAAGTCGCCGACGAGATTGCGCGCGTCAAGCAAGTCATGCAGCGCGCGGGTGCCACCGAGATCCGCACCTCGCGCGACGAGACCGAGCGGTTGAAATTCTGGGCCGGGCGCAAAGCCGCTTTTCCGGCCGTCGGGCGCATCCTGCCCGATTACTATTGCATGGACGGCACCATCCCGAAGAAGCACCTGCCTTACGTGCTCAAGCGCATCGATGAGTTTTCCACGCAGTTCAACCTGCAATGCGCCAATGTCTTTCATGCCGGAGACGGCAATCTGCATCCCTTGATCATGTTCGATGCCAACGAGGGCGATCAGAACGAGCGCGCCGAAGCGTATGGCGCGGCGATCCTGGAACTGTGCGTCGAAGTCGGCGGCACCATCACCGGGGAGCACGGGGTCGGACTCGAGAAAATCAACCAGATGTGCGTGCAGTTCAATACCAGCGAACTGAAAACCTTCCACGCCGTGAAGAAAGTATTCGATGAGCACGGCTTGCTGAACCCGGGAAAAGCCGTGCCCACGCTCCAGCGCTGTGCCGAGTTCGGCGCAATGCACGTGCATGCCGGGAGGGAGAAGTTTCCCGATCTGCCGCGTTTCTGAGTGCCTCCGGATCAGGCATGCCCGCGCTCCCCTTCTCCCAAAGCCCGTTCCTGCGCGATGCTTGCACGCTCCGTGGGCGTCATTTGCGCGCCAGGTAAGCCATGCAAGACGTCGTCCAGCAGTTTTCCGAAACCATCCGCAAGGCGGCCGCCGAGCAGAACCTGCTGCGCATTCGCGGCAGCGGCAGCAAGGATTTCTACGGCCTGGCGCTGATCGGCGATGTACTGGACACCCGCCCCCTGGCCGGCATCATCGACTATGACCCCACCGAACTGGTGATCACCGCGCGCGCGGGCACGCCTTTGCGCGAAGTGGAGAAGGCGCTGGCGGACAGGGGGCAGATGCTGGCGTTCGAACCGCCCCATTTCGGGCCCGATGCCACGCTGGGCGGTTGCATCGCCAGCGGATTTTCGGGCCCGCGCCGCGCGGCCCTCGGGTCGGCGCGCGATTTCGTGCTCGGCGTGCGCATGCTCAACGGTCTGGGCGAAGACCTGCACTTTGGCGGCCAGGTCATGAAGAACGTCGCCGGCTATGACTTGTCGCGCCTGATGACCGGGTCGTTCGGCACCCTGGGCCTGATCACGGAGATTTCGCTCAAAGTGCTGCCGGTGCCCGAGGAGCATCGGACCTTGTGTTTGACGCTCGATGAAACGGCTGCCATCGAGACCATGAACAAATGGGCGGCGAGGCCCCTGCCGCTCTCCGCGACGTGCCACGTCGACGGGACTCTGTATGTGCGTTTGTCCGGGGCAGCGGCCGCAGTGACCGCCGCGCAGCAAAAACTCGGCGGCGAACCGCTCGACAATGGCGACGAATTCTGGCGATCGGTCCGCGAGCAGACCCATTCGCTGTTCCGCAGTTCCGCGGCGCTGTGGCGATTCTCGCTGCGTTCGACCGCCGCCGCGCTGGGGCTGGGGCCGCAGATGATCGAATGGAACGGCAGCCTGCGCTGGGTTGCCGCGGACATCGACCCGGCAAAAACTTTCGATCTTGCGCATAAGTCGAACGGGCATGCGACGCTGTTCCGCGATGGCAACAAACGCATCGGCATCCAACGGTTTGCCCCGGGGTTGCTCGCCGTGCACAAGAAACTCAAGCGCGCGCTCGATCCCCACGGCATTCTGGGTCCGGGGCGAATCCATGCCGATTTCTGACCCCGTACGGATTGACACGTAACGTTCGAGTGAAAACAAATCTCGCGGCATTCATCAAGAGCACGCCCGAAGGCAAGGAAGCCGACGGCATTCTGCGCACCTGCGTGCATTGCGGTTTTTGCACTGCGACCTGTCCGACCTACCAGTTGCTGGGCGACGAGCTCGACAGTCCGCGCGGGCGCATTTATCTGATGAAGGAAATGCTCGAAGGCAACCAGGTCACCGCCAAGACGCAGATGCACCTGGATCGCTGCCTGACCTGCCGCGCATGCGAAACCACCTGCCCCTCCGGCGTGGAGTATGGCCGGCTGGTGGATATCGGCCGCAACATCGTCGAGAAGCATGTCCCGCGCTCGCCACTCGATGCACTCAAGCGTGCCGCCCTGCGAACGGTTTTGCCGCGCCCGAACCTGTTCAAGCCGTTGCTGAAAATGGGCCAGGTGATGCGTCCGTTGCTGCCGTCCGCACTCAGGAAGAAAGTTCCCGCCACGCAGACTCGAACCCTCGACTGGCCGGTTTCGAGCCAGCAACGCCGCATGCTCGTGCTCGATGGCTGCGTCCAGCCGACCCTCGCCCCCGATATCAACCCTGCGGCGGCGCGCGTGCTCGACCGGCTCGGTATTGCGCTGGTCAAGGACGATGCCGCGGGCTGCTGCGGCGCCGTGACCTTTCACCTGAATCGTCAGGACGACGGGCGCGATTTCATGCGCAGGAATATCGATGCCTGGTGGCCGCACGTGGAGGCCGGCGTGGAAGCAATCGTCATAACGGCCAGCGGATGCGGCACGCTGGTCAAGGAATACGGCCACCACCTCGCGCAGGACCCGCACTACGCGCAGAAAGCCGCCACCATTTCCGGGTTGACGCGGGACATCGCGGAGATCGTTTATGCCGAACGCGAAAAACTGCAGGAACTGCTGACGTCCGCGCGGGCCTCCTCCGCGAACCCTGCTGACGGCGCGGCCGGCGGAAAGCCCCGCCTGGCCTTTCATTCGCCCTGTACGCTGCAGCACGGCCTCAAGATCCGCGGCATGGTCGAAGGAATTCTGGCCTCCGCAGGATTCGAGTTGACCATGGTGCCCGATTCTCATCTGTGCTGCGGCTCCGCGGGCACTTACTCGATCCTCGAACCCGAGCTTTCGCAGCGGCTTCTGAAAAACAAGGTGGACGCGCTGGAATCGGATGCTCCTGCGGCCATCGCGACGGCAAACATCGGCTGTCTGACCCATATTCAAAGCGGAACCGGCCTCCGCGTGCGGCACTGGATCAACATACTCGACGAAAGGTTGTCATGAGCAAGATTGCATTGATTACGGGCGCAACGTCCGGTTTTGGCGCTGCCGCCGTGCGCAAGTTTACGCAGGCCGGCTGGCGGGTCGTCGCTACCGGACGGCGCGCGGACCGACTGAAGAAGCTCGTTGACGAGCTCGGCGCCGAGCGCGTGTATCCTGCAGCCTTCGACATGCGCAGCGCAAAAGCGATCGACGCCGCGCTGGCCGGTCTGCCCGCATCGTTTCGCGACATCGATCTGCTGATCAACAATGCCGGACTGGCCCTTGGCACGGCGCCTGCGCAGAAAGCCGACCTCGATCAATGGAATCAGATGATCGAAACCAATGTGAGCGGTCTGGTCACCATCACGCACAAGCTGCTGCAGACGCTGATAGCCCGCAAGGGCGCGATCATCAATATCAGTTCGGTGGCGGCGACCTACCCCTATCCGGGCGGCAACGTCTATGGCGGCACCAAGGCCTTCGTCACGCAGTTTTCGCTGGGATTGCGCTCGGATCTGCACGGGACCGGTGTGCGCGTCACCTCGGTGGAACCGGGCATGGCGGAAACCGAGTTCACGCTGGTGCGCACCAGCGGCAATCAGGAAGCCTCGGACAAACTTTACAAAGGCGCCGACCCGATGACGGCTGAGAATGTCGCCGACACCCTGTTCTGGATCGCGACACTGCCTTCGCACCTGAACATCAACCGCATCGAATTGATGCCGGTCCGGCAATCCTTCAGCCCGTTCCAGGTGGATCGGGGTCCGGGATCTTAACCGGACAGCGAAATCAGGCTCCGCTAAAGTCCGTCGGCATGCAGGGGCGCCGCATTACAATGCGTTGCCCATGAACGCCGCAACGCCCCCGATGCCATGATCGCCATTCTGGAAGCCAGGCGCGCCGGCTTGCTGGGAAGGCAGCACTGGGCCGCGAATATCGTTTCCGGAGTGATCGTGGGCGTCGTGGCCTTGCCGCTGGCCATGGCCTTTGCCATCGCCTCCGGTGCCAAACCCGAGCAGGGACTGTATTCGGCCATCATCGCCGGTTTCGTCGTATCGTTTCTGGGCGGGAGCCGCCTGCAGATCGGCGGACCCACCGGCGCATTCATCGTCATCCTCGCGGGCATTACGGCCAAGCACGGCATCGATGGGTTACAGATTGCGACCCTGATGGCCGGGCTGATACTTCTGTTGCTGGGCATCGCCCGGCTGGGCGACCATCATCAAGTTCATTCCCGATCCGGTGATCGTCGGATTTACCGCCGGCATCGGCGTCATTATCTGGGTCGGGTCAGTGGAAAGACTTCTTCGGGCTGCCGGCGGTTCAGGCACAACACTTCCACGAAAAGGTCTGGCAACTCGCGCAGGCGTTGCCGCACCTCGAACCGATTACCACCTCTCTTGCTTTGCTCTCGCTGTTGCTCGTGATATTCGCTCCCAGATTGCCGGGCTTCAAGCGCATTCCCGGACCCCTGGTGGCGCTGGTGGTGGCAACGGTGCTGCAGTCGATATTCCGGTTCGACGAAGTGGCCACCATCGGGACCACATTTGGCGGCATCCCGCAAGGTTTACCGACTCTGCACTTTCCCGAAGTCTCGGTCGCGCGCGTGATCGAATTGATCGGGCCCGCATTCACCATCGCCATACTTGGGGCGATCGAGTCGCTGCTCTCCGCGGTGGTCGCCGACGGCATGGCCGGCACCCGCCATGACTCGAATCAGGAACTGATCGGACAGGGCATTGCCAACATGGCTACGCCGCTGTTCGGCGGCTTCGCCGTCACCGGCGCCATCGCCAGGACGGCGACGAATATCCGCAACGGGGGCAACAGCCCGCTGGCGGGAATTGTGCATTCGTGCACGCTTGTGGTGATCGTGCTGTTTCTCGCTCCCCTGGCCGTGCACGTGCCGCTTGCAGCCCTCGCCGCCATCCTGTTCGTGGTTGCCTGGAACATGAGCGAGGCCAGGCACTTCCTCAAGATGATCGAACGCGCACCGCGTGCCGACACGGTAATCCTGCTGGTGACATTCGGCCTGACGGTTTTCGCCGATCTGGTGGTCGCGGTAAACATCGGGGTCATTCTCGCCACCCTGCACTTCCTGCGCCGCATGGCTTCAAGCGTTGAAGTCCAGCGAATCGGAGAACCGGAACTGCGGCGCGAGTTCGGCCACCGGGGATTTACAGCGCTGCCGCACGACGTCGTGATCTACGCGGTCGAAGGGCCGTTCTTTTTTGGCGCAGTGGAAAACTTCGAACGCGCCCTGGCCAGTACCCATACCGATCCGCGTGTTGTCATCATCCGGTTGCGCTGGGTGCCGTTCATCGACATTACGGGCCTGCAGACCCTGGAAGAAGCCATCACGGACTTGCGCAAACGTGGCGTACAGGTAATCCTGACCGGCGCCAACGCACGCGTAGAAGCAAAACTGGCCAAGGCGCGCATCATCGACCTGGTGGGCCGCGAGAATTTCTTCAAGACGTTTGGGGAGGCCATCGAATGCATCCGGCTTCTCGAACAATCTGGGCAGATTTCGCCGCGGGATTGAAGTTAGCGCGCCGCACCTAAAGCCGGGCGCAAGAATACGGCAGCAGCGCCCATCTGACATAAGCCTCAGGAACCGGGCCGCTCCATCTTGCATTTGACGGGCGGCACCGTGTCTTTGGCATCAATGAACGCGTCGGTGCGCCATCCAAAGCCGGTCTTCTCCTCGTCGTATTTCACGCCGGGCTGCCCGGCCTTCACCAGGCTCAGAATATAAAGCGGCGCGATCATCTGATGATCCTCGGCGCGCATGTAGGAAGCGCCGCTGGGCCCTTCGTAGTGCATTCCCTCGAGCGCATAGGCCACTTTGACGGGATCGCTCGTCCCCGCCTTGGCCAGCGCGGCAGCGAACATTTCGACTACCCTGAACGATGGAAGGTAGGCCACGTTCGAGACCGCGTTGTATTTGGCCTTGTATTCGAGCAGCGTTTTCTGCCACGGGCCGTCCGCGGCATTGATGTGCCAGGCATCGAGGGATTTGACGCGATTCGCGCCTGCCGCGCCCACCGCCGACCAGGTGCCCGGATAGCCGCCGAGCATGGCATAGAAAGTCGCCTTCAATCCGGCCTCATGACCGGCTTTCACGAGTAAAGACAAATCGTTTCCCCAGTTCCCCGTGAGCACGCTGTCCGCCCCCGAAGCGCGAATCTTGGCGATATAAGGAGCAAAATCCTTTACTTTGCCCAGCGGGATGAGATCCTCACCTACGATTTCGATGTCCGCGTTTTTCGCCGCCAGCATTTCGTGGGCGGCCCGGCTCACGGCGTGTCCAAAGGCATAGTCCTGGTTGACGAGATAGATCCTGCGCACCGACGGCTGCCTCATCATGAAGTCGGTGAGCACGTCGACCTGGGTATCGGAGTGCACTTCGAAGCGGAAGTGCCAGAAATTGCATTTGGACTCCGTCAACGCCGGGTCCAGCGCATTGAAATCGAAGAACAGGACGCGCTGCGAAGGATTGCGGGCATTGTGCTTGACCAGCGTATCGCTGATCGCGTGCGCGACATTGGAGGCCGACGACGCCACGAAGCGAAAGCCCTGATCGAGCGCCTGGCGCAAAACGATCAGGGATTCCTGCGGATTGGACTTGTTGTCAAAGGCGACCACCTCGATCTTGCGGCCGCCCAACACGCCGCCGCGGGCGTTGACGATATCGGCGCTGGCCTGAAAAATCTTGAACCGCTCCACGCCCTGCAACGCGAAAGGACCGCTCATCGGCCCCAGTACGGCCATTCTGATCGTATCGGCCGCGTGCGCTGCGCCGAGGTGTGCCGCGAACAGCAGGCTGAGCGCAACGTGCCGCCCGCGGCCGCGCATCATTTGCTGCCCGACGAGCCTTGCGCCTCGAGCGCGTGTTCTACACAGAGCCGGATTCTGGACACTTCGCGGCCCCAGAATTCATTCCGGCAGCGATCCAGCAGCGGCCCGTGATCCCTGGCGTACGCCTCGAGGACAGGCAGCGATGCGATATCGTCGTCGATGCATTTCTTGACAATGCCCCACCCAGCGAGTTTGCGCCGGGTGCATCGCTCGACGAGGCTCTTGTATTGTTCCGGATAGCGCTGGACCTCGGCGCGGGCGGCCTTGTTCTCGTTGATGCAGATCTGCGCCATCTCGTGGCCGAACTCGGCGTTCGACATGAGGCATCCGGTGACAATATCGGACTCGTCATCGGCCACCCCTGCGGCCGAAAACAAGGCAAGGAACGCTGCGAGGACAAGGTTTCTCATGGGGCAGTGCGCAGGATCTGATGTGGTTTAGCGGGACAGTTTAATCCGATCCGGTGCAACGCGCAGAACGGTTGCAAACAGATTGTTCAGTGGCCGTAGCGCCGCCGGTCAATGCGCATCGTCCGACGATTCGGCGGGGCGATCCTCCCGCCGCACGTCGCCGATTCCCGCCTGGCCGCTGAAGAACTCGAAGGTATTCCGTCCTTTTTCCTTGGCTGCATACATCGCGGAATCCGCCGCCTTGAGCAGTACATCGTTATCGTCCCCATGATCCGGATAGAGGCTGATGCCGATGCTGGTGGTCACGTGTCGCTCGTGACTGTCCAGCCGGAACGGCGATGCCAGTGCCTTGAGAATTTTCTGCGCCACCAGGCTCGCATCGGCGGGACTGCGCAAATCCCCCAGTATGATGGCGAACTCGTCACCACCCAGCCGGCCGACGGTGTCGCCCGGACGCACGGTTACGCTCAGCCGCCGCGCCATTTTCTGCAACAACAGGTCGCCCATGGCATGGCCAAGCGTGTCGTTGACAAGTTTGAAGCGATCGAGGTCGAGGAACACGATCCCGACGAGCTCGTTGCGCCGGCGCGCCTGTAGCAGAGCCTGGGTCAGGCGATCGTGGAACATGGCGCGGTTGGGCAAGTCCGTGAGCGTATCGAAATGCGCGAGATGCAACAGCTTCTCTTCAGCATCCTTACGCGCGGAAATGTCCTCGATCACTCGAATGAAGTACTTTGGTTGCCCGGTCGCGTCCCGCACCAGCGACACGGTGCGATTCCCCCAGAACACCGTGCCGTTTTTTCTGATATAGCGTTTCTCGAACGAGAAATTCTCGATCTGACCCGCAAGCAACTGCTTTTCCAGGTGCTGGTCCGCGTCGGAATCTTCGGGATGATGAATTTTACGAACCGACCCTTGCTGCAGTTCCTCCGCGCTGTAGCCGACCATCTCGCAAAATTTATGGTTCAGCACCAGGATGCGCCGGTCAAGCGAAGTGTGCATGATGCCCACCGACGCATGGTCGAACGTGGATCGAAACCGCTCTTCGCTTTCTCTGAGCGCCTGTTGCGCCTGCTCGCGTGACGTGATGTCCTGGATCTGGGCAATGAACTGGACGGGCGCTCCTTCGCCATCGCGCATCACCGAGACGTTCAGCAGCGCCCGGACGTAGTGGCCGTCCTTGTGCACATAGCGCTTCTCCATTTGATAGTTGCCGATCTCACCGCGGAGAGCTCTGGACACCTGTCCAAGATCCGACTCCAGATCCTCCGGATGCGTAACATCCTGAAACGAGAGCTCCTTGAGCTGCGATTCCGTATAGCCCAGCAATTCGCAGAGTGCCTTGTTCGCCTGCAGCCACTTGCCATCGAGCGCCACGATGGCCATGCCGATCGAGGCGAAATCGAACGTATTGCGAAAACGCGTTTCGCTCTCCCGCGATTCCTTGTCGGCTATCTGCACGGTGGCGAGTGCGGAACTCAATTCCTCGTTGCTGTAGCGAAGTTTCCGGCGCAATTCGCTCAGCATGCCGCCGACGAGCGCGAAACACGGCAGCACCGTCGCAAGCGCGATCCATTGCAATCCCAACAGGTGAGGATCGGCGTATTCCGGTCTGAAGCGCAGCAGCAGATAGATGACGAGTCCGAAACCGGCAAGAAACTGCATGGCGGCGCCCAGAAACTGGCGCACGTTGAACCGGAACGCGCCAAACACGAAAATAACGAGGCACATCATGAGCGCGAAATTGCGCTCCCGATCGAAGTGATAGACCAAATAGAGCAGAATCGTGCTGGCAAGAAAAATCTGCAGCCAGGTCAGGCTGGGATCGCGAAAACGCAGGTTGAGTCCGCTGCGGAACGATAAATACAGAACGGCATTGACCGCAACCATGGCGCCGATGCCCGCCGCTACCGGCGCGCCGCGGATGAGGCCGGCTGCATGCGCCAGATACAGCAGCAGTCCCATGACCGCATAGACGGGAAGCGCAACAAGAAAACGGCGCAGCCTTGCGGCCTGCTTCGCATCCACGCCGGAACTGGGCTCCCCGATCATCGCTTTACGCACTGACTGGCATCAGTAATGCGCCAATCCCTGAAAGCATTCGCAATGATCCGGGAGCATCGATGTCCCGGCCTCGCGCGATGGTCCGAAAAGTCGCACGCCCTACGCGGCGCAAACCCGCCATTTCCGCGAGTTCGCCGCCGCAGATCCGCCGTGATGGTCTCGCTTCCTGATCAGTGATTGTCTCTCGGCGTACCTTTGCTCGTCGAAATGCGCTGGTACTTGACCGCCGGCTTCAGCACCATGCCCTCCGACAGCTCGTCGACCATCCCGCGCTGGATCTCCTGCCACGGCGTCTGGCTCTCGGGACTCTTGAAGCCGCCCTGCGTTTCCAGCGCTTCATGCGCCGCGCGTATTCCGTGTTGCTGATCAGGATGTTCGCGGTGCGCTTGTTCAGGTCGATGCGCACGCGATCGCCGGTCTTGAGGAGCGCGAGACCGCCCCTGCTGGCGGCTTCCGGCGACGCATTCAGGATCGACGGCGACCCCGACGTGCCCGACTGGCGGCCGTCGCCGATGCAGGGCAATTCGGTGAGGCCCTGCTTGATCAGTTTCGCGGGCGGCTGCATGTTGACGACCTCGGCCGCCCCCGGATAGCCTATCGGGCCGGTGCCGCGCATGAACAGCATGCAGGTATCGTCGATCTTGAGCTTCGGGTCGTCGATGCGATGGTGATAGTCCTCCGGACCTTCGAACACGATGGCGCGGCCTTCCCATGCGTTCGGGTCCTTCGGATTGGACAGGTAGCGCTGGCGGAACGCGTCCGAGATCACGCTGGTCTTCATGATCGCGCTGTCGAACAGGTTGCCCTTGATGTTCAGGAAACCGGCCGCCTTTTTCATCGGCTTTTCGTACGGCCAGATCACTTGCGGGTCGTCACCAGCGGCCTTGCGGCAGTTGTCGTGAAGCGACTTGCCGTTGACGGTGAGCGTGTTCTTGCGGATCTTGCCGGCCTTGATCAGCTCGTTGACGACGGCCGGCACGCCGCCGGCGCGGTGGTACTCCTCGCCGAGATACTCGCCGGCCGGCTGCAGGTTCACCAGCAGCGGGATGTCGTAGCCGATTTTTTCCCAGTCGTTGTTGTCGAGCTTCACGCCGATATGCCGCGCGATCGCGTTGAAGTGGATCGGCGCATTGGTCGAGCCGCCGATCGCCGAATTGACGACGATGACGTTCTCGAATGCTTCGCGCGTCATGATCTTCGACGGGCGCAGGTCTTCCCACACCATGTCGACGATGCGCTTGCCGGTTTCGTACGCATTCACCGCGCGATCCTTGTGCGGCGCCGGGATCGCCGCGCTGCCCGGCAGCGACATGCCGAGCGCTTCGGCCAGCGAGTTCATCGTCGATGCCGTGCCCATGGTGTTGCAATGTCCGGGCGACGGCGCCGACGAGGCGATCAGATCGATGAACTCCTCGTCGTTGATCTCGCCCGCGGCCAGCAGTTCGCGCGCCTTCCACACGATGGTGCCCGATCCGGTGCGCTCGCCGCGGAACCAGCCGTTGAGCATCGGCCCGCCGGAGAGGACGATCGCGGGAATGTCGACGGTCGCCGCCGCCATCAGTTGCGCCGGCGTCGTCTTGTCGCAGCCGGTCGTCAGCACCACGCCGTCGATGAAATAGCCGTACAGCATCTCGACCAGGCCGAGATAGCAGAGATTGCGATCGAGCGCCGCGGTCGGACGCTTGCCGGTTTCCTGGATCGGATGCACGGGAAACTCGAACGCGATGCCGCCGGCTTCGCGGATGCCTTCGCGCACGCGGTGCGCGAGCTCGAGATGATGGCGATTGCAGGGCGACAGGTCCGAGCCCGATTGCGCGATGCCGATGATCGGCTTGCCGGCCTGCAGTTCCTCGCGCTTCAGTCCCCAGTTCATGTAGCGCTCGAGATAGAGCGCCGTCATGTTCGGATTGTCGGGATTGGCGAACCACTGCCGGGAACGCAGCTTTGCGGGATCTTTTCTGGATCTGGAATTCGTTTTAGTTTTAGTTGCCATATTTTTCTCCTCTGTCGCCAGGCTCGGAAGGCGCGGCTGTTGATCTCGTGCTCGTCGCACATTCTACGCAACAATTCTAACCGAGCATCGTCCCGAGTGGATAACGACTCAGCGCCGGCCGCGCAATGCCGACGCACGGTCGACGCCCAGGCGCCGCTTGCGGGCGCCGGACTCGAGCGCGTTCCCTAAAGGGCCGCAGTCCAGCCGACGACGAACACGCCGGCGGCCAGCAGGACGCACAACGGGGAATACACCGTGGAATCGAGCCAGGCGAAGCGACTGCCGCGGACTTTCTTGAAAAAGCCGATCAGGCGCAGATCGCCGATTGCCCGCAAAACGAACAATAGGGCCAGCGCGAAACACAGGCGGCGGATCAGAAGAGCCGGAAGGGGTGTCCCGATGAACCCGCTCGCGGCGCCGACCAGCGCGGCACAGGCAACAAAAGCGGCGGCCCCGAGCAGCATCGACAGGCGTCCGGGCACGAAAGCCGGCGCGCCGCGCAATCTCCGGGATGGTGCCCAGACGCCCGAATCTGCCCGCCCAGTGCCCAGTAGAGATGAACGCCCGCCAGAAACAGGAATACCGCAATCAAACCAACAGCAAGGATCGTGACCATCATTTGCTCAACGCATCGACGTCGCGCGACGCGCCGATGCTCAGCGCGATTTTCTCAGTGCGGGATTGACCCGGTCGATATCCGCCTGCACCTGCTCACGGCTGCGCTCGTAGATGAGTTCGCGGCCCATTGCGCTGCCGGCATAACTCATGCCGTTGCGGGTGGGCGCCAGTTCGCATTTGACGTTATGGATGCCTTCGCCCAGCACGATCTGGATGCGCTCGGCACGCTTGTTCAGGACGACCACATCGATGATCTGGCCCGTGTCGGTGACCTTTACCTTGATTTTTTCGTCGATCATTACGTTACCTCCGTAACTGTCTCGCCATCGGTACGCTCACCCGCAGGGCAATCGGCGCTCGAGCCTGCATCTTACCGGACTTCCGCCGGCAGTCCCGCGCCCGCGTTGTGACGATGCGAGGAACTGCAGCCGGGTTGGCGGCGCGCGGGTCGTGTCAGGGACAGGCGCCGAAAGCGCAGTGCGAGCGGCACGCGAAAAAAAATGCCGGGCTGAGGGCCCGGCATCAAACGAGAGGTGAGATGAAACGCAAACCGCCTAGCCCGCTCGAACACGGGCGCAGCCGGAAGCGCAATGCAGCGTACCGGCAGGCGCGCGGGCGTGCGAGGGAGGCCGCCCCGATGTACCCGGGAATATTTCCCGCGCGGGACGATTGCCATTGTCCTAACCGGTCGGAAAAGGACATGCAGAGCAATCACGCCATCCCGATAGCGACCGAACGGCTTGGTGCAGATTTGGTTCAGACCCGCGCGCCTTGCGCGCCGACTGTCGCCGCTTGGCTGGCAGGGCAGCCTCAGGTGCCCGTCACCCAACGTTGCAAGACCAGGGTCAGCAGGAAAGCCGCCATCGCCAGCCACGCCATCGCCATGGCTCCCGCGGCAACGAGCAACATGGCGTCCAGCAGTGCAATTCCCGCAATCAGGCTGACGACTGCGCGCGGGACATCGCCGGGCTTGCGCCGACGCAGTAGCCACAGCGCGTAGAGCGCCCAGGCGGCGAGAAGGATCAATGGCAATAACACCATCGGTTGCGTCAGCGCGAGGAGCATGCCGTAGCCCACCGGCACGGCGAGAAAGGCAAGCGGCCACATATTCTCAAGGCGCCCGAGGTGTTCCTTCTTGGCCGCGTAGGTGAGCCCGATCAGGTAGCAAAGCAGCACCAGGGCAGCGATGATCACTGCGCGGGGAAGGAACGACGGAGACTGCCAAAGCGGCTGTCACATAGACCAGCATCCGGCACAGCCCCATGACCAGCGGGCTCAGCGGATTGTTCTTGTGATGCCAGTCGTAGAAGACGATCGCCGCCGCCAGCGCGACGCCGGCCAGCACCGGGCGCCAGGCGTGACGGCGTCGAACCCATAGCCGGCCCAGGCCAGCACCGCCAGGCCGAGGGCGAGCATGCCGAACCCGAACGCGCGAACCTGGCCGCGCTGAACCTCGCCGGACGGAATCGGCCGCTCCGGACGTGCCTGGCATCGAATCGCTGATCGAACGCGTCGTTGAGGAACATGCCGCCGATGTAGAACAGCGACAGCGACACCAGCAGCGATGGCAGGCGCGAATCGACCGCGGCTGGCCCCGGCGAGCGCCATGCCGGCCAGCACGTTGGTCCAGACCGTCGGCAGGTTCGAGATGCGGCCGAGTTGCAGCGCGAGGGCCAGTTTCATGCGGGCCCAGCTCGGCTCACGCCAGCGCCTCCTTGACCCAGGCGAGTTCGCGCGCGATCGCCTGCTCCATGCCGCCCGCGCGCAAATGCTCCGGCAGCACGTCCCAGGTGTAGGTCTCGACCTCGAGGTGCGGCGGAGATCGGCTGCTTGCGGTGAATCGCCAGCACCTCGCGGATGAAGGCGCTGCGTCGAGGAAAAGGCGCCGAGCTCGTCGAGGAAAATCGGCACATGGAAGTGCACGCGCCATTCGCGCCCGTCCGCCTTGCCGGAGGCCGTGGCGATCGCCTCGGGCAGATCGGCATAACGCCGGATGCCGCCGGGACCTTGTTCGACGACCTGGTGCAGGTAGACGGGGTCGTCGAACTGCTGCAGCGCGCTGCACGCGCGTCCGCGGTCAGCGCGGCAGGCGCAGCCCGGCGCTGATCTGCATCTTGGGCACGCGGATGCCGGCCTCCTGCAGGTCGCGGATGCACTCGGCCGGATCTTCGAACTCGACCGCCGCGTGGCACAGGTCGAGGCAGAGCCCGAGATGGTCGCGCAATGCGCTCGCCGCCGCCGCGGCGGTCCAGGCCGGTCAGTTCGGCCAGGCGATTCGCCGCATCGGTGCTGAACAGATGCTCGCGGAAGAAACGCACGATTTCGTCGATGGTCTCCAGGAAACAATGCGGCTCGGGCTCGATGCGCCAGCGCGATATGGCGTCCGCTGCGCCGCTCGATCTCCACGAGGTGCGCGACGTGGCGCACCATGTTCTCGGCGATGCGCTCGACGTCGTCTGCGGTCGTGCATGGCCGGCTTGAACGCGCCCGGGACGGTGCTGATGCTGCCCGTCGACGCCGTCGGGCGGCAACATGCACCGCCAACAGGTCGGCCAGCTGGTTCGTGTAGCGCAGCCGCTCCTCGTCGCGCCAGTCGGGCAGGTAGACGTCCTCCTTGACGCGCGTGCCGTGGAAAGGGCCGTACGGAAAGCCGTTGATGGTGAAGACGTAGAGGTCGTTGTCGCGCAGGAATTCGCGGAATTCGGCCAGCGCACGCGGGCTGCCGCGAGTTCGCGCGGCCGCGCGCGCGGACAAGCCGCAGGCCGACGCCGAACGTCGCGTCCGGGCAGCACGCGGTCGCGCACCGCCGGCAAGTAACGTTCGAGGTTGGCCCGCACCTCCGCCCAGGATTCGCCGGGATGGATGTTGCTGCAGTAAGTCGAGGTGGACGCCGTGCGCGCCGAGTTCTCACGCGCCGGTCTCCTGGCGCCGCAGCCACGCCATCGCGCGCAGGATCTCGTCGTCGTCCATGCTGTTGCACTTCCTCGCCGCGGCCGATCTCGCGCAGCAAGGTGATGGTCAGCTCGCCGCCCAGGTGCTCGCGGAACTCCTCGATGCCGCGCAGCAGCAGCAGGCGGCCCTGCGTCGTCGCGAGTCTCCATGCGCCGGATGCCAGAGATGGAAGCCCAGGCGCTTGAGCAGTGCGTGCACGCGATCCTCGCCGCCGGCCGGCCAGCATGCCGATCTGCACGGAATAGCGCGTGTCGAGCGCCAGGCCGATCGCCACGGCCTCGCCGTGGCGGAGTTCGTGGGCGGTGAGCGCCTCGAGCTTGTGCGCGGACCAGTGCCCGTAGTCGAGCGGCCGCGCGCTGCCGCTCTCGAACGGATCGCCGCCGTGCGCGATCTGGCGCATGTGCAGTTCCGCGCAGCGGCGGATCATGCGCGCCATGGCGGCGCGGCGCGCAGTCGCGCAGCGCGTCGGCGTTGTCCTCCAGCCATTCGAAGAACAGGCGCGTCGCGGATCAGCGCGACCTTGACCGCCTCGGCGATGCCGGCGATCTTGTCGCGCGGATGCAGCGTGCGCAGGAAGTCGGCGTCGTTGAGCACCGCGAACGGCGGCGCGAAGCTGCCGAGCAGGTTCTTCATGCCGAACGCGTTGACGCCGTTCTTGACGCCGACGCCGGAATCGTTCTGCGCGAGCACCGTGGTCGGCACGCGGATGTGGCGGATGCCGCGGTGCGTGGTGGCGGCGACGTAGCCGATCAGGTCGAGAAACGCGCCGCCGCCGATGCCGACGACGAACGCGTGCCGATCGATGCCGAGCTCGACCAGCCGCTGCTGCAGCCGCGTCACGAGCGCGGGGTCGTTCTTGACGTGCTCGCCGCCGGGGACGACCTCGGGACGGCCGACGCAGTTCCATCGCCTCGCGCGTGCAGCCTCGGCATAGCGCGGCGATGTCGTGCGCCAGCGCGGGCCAGCTGGCCGCGACGTTGGCATCGATGAAGACCACGAAGCGGTGGCGCTTGCCGGCTTCGCGCCGGGCAGCGACTGCGCGAACACCGGGTTGTCGCGCGCGAACAGGTGCTCGGTGAAGTAGCACCGGATAGTCGTAGCGGACCGAGAACTCCTGCTGGTAGACCGCGCCGGGCCGCAGGTCGGCGACCCGCGGCTTGACTAATCTCGCGCGCTCATCGACGGATTCCTCGCGCGATTCGAGACGACTGCTACTTGAAGACGATCGTCGCCGAGGCCGAGCGCCGGCGGCTTCGCCCACCCGCGGCTCCTGACCGCGCAGCACCGAGTTGCCCTCGAACAGCACGCGCTGGTCGACGCGGCTGCGGGGTCGAGCCAGTGCTCCTCCTTCATCTGGCCGCTCTGGCCGAAGGCCGCGAGCGCATTGCCGTAGCAGATCGCTTCGACGTCGCTGCGCGCGCGATGCCGCGCTCGAGCATCAGGCGCGCCGTCTTCGGCACCGCCAGCGGGTCGGACACGCCCCAGTCGGCGCTCGAGTCGATGAAGATGCGGTTCGGAGCCGTACTGGCGCACGATCTCGACCATGCGCTCGTTGCCCATCTTGGTGTTCGGGATAGAGCGTGAACGCGGCCCAGAAGCCGCGGTCGAGCACGTCCTGCACCGTCTCCTCGTTGTTGTGGTCGATCACCACCTGACCCGGGCTCGACGCCCATCTCGAGCGCCACGTCCATGCTGCGCAACGTGCCGCGCTTCTTGTCGCGATGCGGCGTGTGCACCTGCACCAGCATGCTCGAACTCCTTGCGCGAGCTGCGAGCTGCGCCCGGTAGTACTTGTCCTCGAGCGCGCGTCTGGTCGTCGTAGCCGATCTCGCCGACCGCGACGACGCCCTCCTTGACCAGGTAGCGCGGCAGCATGTCCATCACCTGCTCGGCCAGCGCCTCGTTGTTGGCTTCCTTGCTGTTCAGGCCGATGGTGCAGTAGTGGCGGATGCCGAACTGCGACGGCCCGGAAGCGCTCCCAGCCGACGAGGCTCGACAGGTAGTCGACGAAGCTGCCGACGTGGGTGCGCGGCTGGCCCAGCCAGAACGCCGGCTCGATGACGCGCGACGATGCCGGCGGCGGCCATGCGCTCGTAGTCGTCGGTGGTCCGCGGCGCTCATGTGGATGTGCGGATCGATGAATCGCATGACTTGTCTCCGTGTGATCGGTTAAGCGCGCGGCTGCGGCGAGCGCTTCCCAGCTCAGACTTCCGTTGCGCGCACGGCGCGCGCAGCTCAGGCTACGCCCGCAGCAGGCGCAGCGCCGTCGGGATCGGTGGCACTGCCCAGCGCGAGCGCCGCCGCCGCGCGCTCGCGGGTCGGTTCCCTTCTCGAGCACGCGTTCGCAGGTCGCGCAGCATCGCGCCCGGCGCGAACGGGCCCGACGCAGCGCCACAATTCAGGGCTGATCGGCGCGCGCCGCGGACCAGCGCTCGTGCGCGTAGTCGCACAGCATGCGCGCCAGCGTCGGGTTGGCGCCGCCGGTCGAGCCCGACGATCGGGTGCGAGCGCGCTGCCGATGAACAGCGCCTTCAGCACCATCTGGTTCCAGGCCGCCTCGGCCAACTGCTCGGCCGGATACGGATTGCGATGCGCGACCGCCTCGAACACGACTTTCATGTTGCGTGCGCACGCCCTCGGCCGCGCGCAGCGCGTGGCGGGGCGGGTCCGGGTACAGCGGCAGGCCGCGGTAGAACGCGACCAGTTCGCCGACGTCGGCCGTGCTGCACAGCTG
The DNA here is from genome assembly GCA_963846655.1 of uncultured beta proteobacterium. Lineage (GTDB taxonomy): Bacteria > Pseudomonadota > Gammaproteobacteria > Burkholderiales > JACQAP01 > JACQAP01. The sequence goes on from CAWJWT010000001.1 coordinate 304,179, forward strand.
GTCGAGGCGGCGCACGAAGCGTGGCGCCGTCGGCCGTCGCTGCCACCAGCAGCAGGTAGAACGCGCGCCGCCTGGTCGAGCGTCCAGTCGCGACGGGTCCCAGCCCGGCCGGCATGCGCGGCGCATCGCGCAGTTCGGCGGGCGTCGAGCGCCAGGTCGGCTCTTGCCGATCTTGCGCGACACGAGGCTGATGCACCGGTACAGATCGCGCGTCGTCCGCGCCGCTCGCGCAGCTTCGCGGCGGCCTCGTCGCCAGCCAGGCGCGCGGCCTGCGTGCCGGCAGCCGCGCGTCGAGCCATTGCCGCAGGAGCGCGTCCGGCGTCATGCCGGCCTCCCGCCACTGTCGCAGCGGCTTGCGCATCGCCGAAAGACGTGTTCGAGCAGCAGCGCGCTTGACGTCGGTGCGCCGCAACCGGGCCCCTCGCCGAGCAGCTCGGGCGCCGAGGTGATGAACAGCGGCCCGTCTTCGGCTCGGTCGGTCGGACGGCCGTGCGAGCCCTGCACCAGCGTGGCGTCGAGCGAGATCACGTCCATCAGGTAGCGCATGCCCAGCTTCTTGCGCGCCAGCCGCCAGGCGATGCGCAGCTTGGGCATGCGGCAGCGTCGGGATCGACGAACAGCTCGACCGGGTCGTAGCCCGGCTTGCGATGGATATCGACGGTGCGCGCGAAGTCGGGCGCGCGCGCGTCGTCGAGGAAATGGTAGTAGGTGAACCAGCTGTCGGCGTCGCGCGATCGCGACCAGCTCGCCCGAACGCGGATGGTCCAGGCCCAGCTGCGCGCTTGCCTGCCTCGTCGAGCACACGCTCGACGCCGGGCAGTGCCGCGCAGCAGCGCCGCCACCTCGGGCACGAGCTCCGGGTCGCGCGCACGTAGACGTGCGCGATCTGGTGATCGGCGACGGCGAACGCGTCGGACGCGCCCGCATCGAGCTGCTCGCGACCGAGCTCGTCGCGCACGCGCAGCCAGCCGGCCTCGCGCAGCGCGCGGTTGATATGCACCGGTCGCGAGACCTCGGTGATGCCGTACTCGGACAGCACGACGACGTGCGCGCCGGCGCGTTGCGCGGCCTGCGATCAGCTCGCCGCAGACGGCGTCGACCGCGGCGACGTCGCGCGCGATGTCCGGGATGTCGGGGCCCAGGCGCTGCAGGTTGTAGTCGAGGTGCGGCAGGTAGACCAGCGTCAGCGTCGGGCTGCTGCTGCTCGAACACGTGCAAGCGCGCTGCTGGGCGATCCAGCGCGTGGACTCGATGTCGGCGCCGGTCCCCAGAAGCGGAACAGCGGAAACTCGCCGAGCGCGCGCTGCAACTCGTCGCGCAGCTGCGGCGGATGCGTGTAGATGTCCGGCAGCTTGCGGCCGTCGGCCGGGTACATCGGGCGCGGCGTGACCGCAATGTCCGCGCTCGAATACATGTTGTACCACCAGAACAGCTTGGCGCAGGTGAAGGCCGGATCGCGCCGCTTGCGCCGCGTCCCAGAGCTTCTCGCCGCCGACCAGCCGGTTGGACTGGCGCCAGAGCCAGATCTCGGACAGGTCGCGGAAATACCAGCCGTTGCCGACGATGCCGTGCTCGCGGGGCAGCGATCCGGTGAGCATCGTCGACTGGACGGTGGTCGTGACGGCCGGCGTGACGGTCGTCAGCGCACGCGCCCCCCCCTGCTTTGCCAACGCGGCAAGATGCGGCGCGTGGACCAGCAAGGCCGGGGTCAGACCGACCACGTTAAGTACCAGCGTGCGGTTCATGAAGGCCGCGCCCGCTGCAATGCTGTGTTCACCGCGTTCTCCTCGCGTATCCGAGCCCCGGCGCTGAACCGGGAATGCACGGCGGTTGCATCGCCGCCTTCGGCGTGCAAGCCACTGGCTGGGTGCGCGGCGCTGGCGCGGCGCTCCTCGCTCGTTCAATGCCTTGCAGTTTAACGCGTCGAGCGCGTTTGGGCACCCGACGCGCGCATTGCGCCGCATCAACCTGCTACGCCCGGGAAGAATCGGTGTGCCTGGTCTTACTCCGGGTCGCCGCGTGGCGGACCGCTTTCCGGGCTGCTGTCGAGCAGGCCGTGGCTCAACGCGATGCGCACCACCTGCGCGGTGTTGCTGACGTCGAGCTTGTGCTTGATGTTGGATTGATAGTTGGCCACCGTCTTGTAGGACAGCGACAGAATTTTGGAGATCTCCTGCAGCGCATGGCCGGCGACGAGCAGACGGAAGACTTCGAACTCGCGCGCCGACAGCGCGTCGATCGGATTTTCCCTGCCTGGCAGCATCTGCATGGCCAGTTCCTGCGCCATCGCATGGCTGATGTAAAGCTTGCCCTGCGCGACGAGTCGCACCGCTTCGACCAGCACTTCCGGCGCTGCCGATTTGGTGACGTAGCCGCGTGCGCCGGCCTGCAGCGCACGCGAGGAGAACACCGTGTCTTCATGCATGCTGAACATCAGTACCCTGGCTTCCGGCATGCGTGCGACGAGCCGCCGGACGACCTCGATACCGCCGATGCCCGGCAGATTGATGTCCATGACCGTAACGTCGGGTTGCAGATCGCAGGCGAGACGGTAAGCCTCCTCGCCATTGGCCACTTCCGCAATGACCGAGATATCCTGCGTGCGCTCGAGCAGGCGCCGATAGCCCTCGCGCACGACGGCATGATCGTCGACCAGCATGACGCGAACGGGAGCAGCCGCGCTCATGGCATGGCTTTCGCAGGGATCCGGGCGCGCACGCGGACCCCCCGCCCCGGTGCGCTGTCCAGCTCGAATTGCCCGCCGAGGGCCTCCACGCGCTCACGCAAGCCGACGAGGCCCAGCCCCTGCCGGCGCAATGCCGGGTCGAAGCCCTGCCCGTTGTCTTCGAAACTGAAGCGGACTTCCGCCACGCCCTGATCGCCGGGCGGCGTGCGCGATAAACCGATAGTGACCCGGGTTGCCTGGGCGTGCTTGGCGACATTGGTCAGACATTCCTGCGCCAGACGATACAGGGTGATGTTCAATTGTTCGCTCAGATCGTCCAACTCGCCGGCGGCTGAAAAATTGCAACGCACCGAGGCATGCCGGCGCTGCCATTGCTCGATGCCGTATTCGATGGCCGAACGCAGCCCCAGTTCATCCAGGGCGACCGGACGCAGGCGCTGCATGAGGCTGCGCACGACATCGTAAACCTGCCCCGACACCTCGATGATCGACCTGGCGCTGCGCTGTACTTCGACGGCATTGCCGCAGTCGTCGCGAATGGTCACGGCATCGACCTTGATGGCGTTGAGGCTTTGGCCCAGTTCGTCGTGTAACTCGCGCGCAAGATTGCGCCGCTCTTCCTCCTGCACCTGCATCGACCGCTGCGACAGCCGCCTGTTTTCTTCCAGCGCCTTGGCGAGCTCTGCCTGCATGGTCGTGACATCGGTAATGTCCGCGACGTACATGTGCACCTCGGATTCTTGCGAGGGGGTCCGCCGCGCCGACAGTTTCGCCGCGACCTGGAGGGACTTTGCATCGTCGCGCCTGAGTTTGAGCGACTGCAGTTCGATCTTGCCACCCCCGGATAACACACGCCGGTGCTCGGCCCATTGGTCGCGCTCGGCGTAAAACTCCGCGATGCAGCGCCCGTTCAGTTCCGCGGGCAGGGCGACGCCGAGCATCGCCGCCGCCGCGGGGTTCGCGAGCTTGATCGTTCCATCGTCCGACGCCACCAGATTGCCGGCGAGATTTTCCATGAACAGCATCTGGTACTGCGCTTCGCTGCCGCGGCGCAAGGCCACCTGCTCCATGACCTGCTTCGATCTGCGCCATGAGAACCAGGTCAGGCCGATCGCCATCGCCAGGATCGCCATCGGCAGCTCATCGAGCTGGTAAGCCTCGCGCGGGCCCGTCAGCGACTCAATCCATTCTTGCACCTGCAGCGCGCTGGACAATGCGAACGTGAGCAGCGTCACGGCGGCGACCACGAACAGGTCGCGCCGCACGGAAGGTTGCGCGACGCTGGCTGTCGCGGCACGCGGTCCATTCTGGGTGGAAATCATCAAGGCGCCGGGTTGGCAGTAACAACGCGAAACTTTATAGCGCAAGGGCTCTGGCCAACAAGCGAAAACTTACCCGCGGCCGTCGCCGTCCGGCCTCGACCGGCGCATCATGGGAATTTTTCCCGACATGCTGGGGAATCCGTCCCTGAGTCCGACGATGCCGCTATGCTTAGATGCGTTTGGTCGCACAGCGGGCACGCCGCGCACCAGGCTCGCCTCCCCAAGGGCCTGTGACAACGGTAGACTGCTGATGGATCGCCAAAACACAATAAACAAGAGGGGAAGCAAGATGCTGGTTCGCACTCGCCCACTGATCAGGGCATGTTTCGCAGTGGCTGTAAGCGTGGTCCTCGAAGTCCCGGTAGCTGGCGCCGCAGACAATCCAGCCACGGCGCTGGAGGCGCCGACCGTCGAGGTCATCGGCACGACGCCAATCATGGGTATCGGCGTGCCGGTCAACCAGGTGCCCGCTAACGTGCAGGCCACGACCGGCGCCGATATACAGCGCCAGAATACCCTCGACCTGTCCGAGTATCTCGGCAACAACCTCGGTGGCGTTACACTCAATCACGGCCAGAACAATCCGTTTCAACCGGACGTCAATTTCCGCGGCCTGGCCGCTTCGCCGCTGCTCGGCACACCCCAGGGTTTGTCGGTTTTCGTCGATGGCGTGCGCGTGAACGAGCCGTTCGGCGATGTCGTCAACTGGGACCTGATTCCGCAGAACGCCATCTCGACCATTACGCTGATTCCGGGATCCAATCCGGTCTTCGGGCTCAACACGCTCGGCGCCGCGCTGTCGGTGAACACCAAGTCCGGCTTTCAGTACCCGGGCGCGTCGGTTTCACTGACCGGCGGCTCCTGGGGACGTAAGGGCATCGAGGCCGAGTACGGCGCGCACAGCGAAACTACAGATCTGTTCGTGGCCGGCAATTTCCTGGATGAAGACGGTTGGCGCGATTATTCGCCGAGCCGCCTCAAGACCGTGTTCGGCAAGGTAGGCTTCGAGCGCGAAGACACCGACCTCGATGTCTCGCTGATGCTCGCCGACAACACACTCGAAGGCACGCAGGCGTTGCCGCGGAGCTGGCTCGATACGCGCAAGGAGGCTTATACCTGGCCAGATCGCAACGAGAACCAGGTGGTTTTCCTGAATGCGCGCGCCAGTCACTTTCTGAGCACCGACAAGCTGCTCGCAGGCAACGTCTATTACCGACGCTACACCAACGACAACTTCAGCAGCAACGTCAACGACGACTGCGAGGATCCCGCGGAGAATCCCGGCCTTTGCGCCGGCGGCATCGGATCCGGCGAACCGCAGGCCATCAATGACCGCAGCAAGATCGAAACCGACGGCTACGGCGGCTCGCTGCAGCTCAGTCTGCTGGGTGACCTGAACGGCAAAAAGAATAACTTCACGGTGGGGGCCAGCGCCGATCTGGGCCGCACGCGGTTCTCGCAGAGCGAAGAGGAAGCGGACTTCACGGCTGCGCGCGGCACGGTGGGGACCGGGACCAGCGAGCTGGAGACCGATGTCGACACCACAAACGACTACTACGGCCTGTATCTCATGGACGTGTATTCCTTCAGCGAGCGCTGGCACCTCACGCTCGCCGGGCGTTACAACTGGGCGAATATCACCATCGAGGACCGCACCGGACTCGAGCCTGCCCTCAACGGCGACCATACTTTCAAGCGCTTCAACCCGGCTGCCGGACTGAACTTCAACCCGACACCTGCGCTGACCGCTTATGTTTCCTACAGCGAGGGCATGCGCGCGCCGACGCCGGTCGAGTTGACGTGCGCGGATCCGGCGGCGCCGTGCCGTCTGCCAAACAATTTCCTGGCCGACCCGCCTCTGGAGAAGGTCGTGGCCCGGACCGGCGAACTCGGGGCGCGCGGACGCTGGTCGGAAAATGCCGGCTGGAGTGCGGCCATCTACCGCACCAATTTGAACAACGACATCATTTTCATCTCCAGCGGCGGTGCCGTGAACGCCGGCTACTTCGACAACGCAGGCCGCACCCGCCGCCAGGGCCTGGAACTCGGCGCGTATGGACGCCTCGACAAACTGCGCCTGCAAGTGAACTATGGCTACGTCGAGGCAACCTTTGAATCGTCGCTGGTCCTGAACAGCCCGGGCAATACCTCTGCGGACGGCAGCGGCGACATCCAGGTTGAATCCGGCGACAAGATTCCGGGCATCCCGTCGCATTCATTGAAACTGCGCGCGGACTACGACGTGACCGAAAAAGTGTCGGTGGGCAGCAACGTGATGGTCTTCTCCTCGCAGTATGCGCGCGGCGACGAAAACAACCAGGATGCGAACGGCAAGATTCCCGGCTACACACTGGTGAATCTGGATGCGCGCTACCAGCACACCAGGCAACTTTCCTTCTTCGGCCGGATCCACAATCTGTTCGACAAGGATTACGAGACTCTGGGCGTGCTCGGCGAAAACTTCTTCAACGGCCCGGGTCGGACGTTCGACGCCGGCAACGTCACCGAAGAGCAGTTCCGTTCGGCCGGCGCGCCGCGCGCGTTCTGGGTGGGCTTGAAGTACACGATGGGACAATAACGCGACCGCGCGTCCTGCCACGCCGGGACCCGGGATTTGCCCCGTCGATCGGCCCGCGAATGCGCTTCGCGGGCCGATTTTTCTTGGCCGGGTGCCTGGCCGTTTATAATCCCGCGCACGTTCATCCCTCTCACTCTGACCATGAAGACTCCGCAGGTACGCGCACTGGTATTCGATGTATTCGGCACGGTGGTCGACTGGCGCGGCAGCCTGATTCGGGAAGGCAACGCATTGGGCGAGCGCAAACGGCTAAACATCGACTGGGCTGCATTCGCCGATGCCTGGCGCGCCGGCTATCAACCGGCGATGCAAAAGGTGCGCACCGGAACGCTGCCATGGATGAACATCGACCAGTTGCATCGGTTGATCCTCGATGACCTGGTGCAGCAGTTCGGCCTCCGCAAACTGAAGGAAGCCGAGAAAGACGAATTCAACCGCGCCTGGCATCGACTCGGGCCGTGGCCGGATGCGGTTCGCGGCCTCAAGCGGCTCAAGAAACAATTTCGTGATCTCCACACTTTCCAACGGCAACGTGTCCTTGCTGACCAACATGGCCAAGAACGCCGGGTTGCCCTGGGACTGTGTGCTCTCGGCGGAGTTGTTCCGGCACTACAAACCCGATCCCGAAAGTTATCTGGGCGCGGCGAACATGCTGGGCCTCAAACCCCGCGAAGTCATGCTGGTCGCCGCCCACAAGGACGACCTGCGCGCGGCGAAGCGACTGCGGGCTGCGCACCGCGTTCGTGCGCCGGCCGCCGCGAGCACGGCCCGCGGGTCAAGCACGACCTCACCGCCGATCGCGCGTTCGACTACAACAGCGACAGATTTTCTCGATCTGGCCGATCAACTCGGCGCTTGACCATGGATGACGCCGGCGAGCGACGCGCAGACGGGCAACGTGGTCTGGGACCTGCCGCGTGCGCCTGTTCCACTGGGCGCTCGTGTTACTGGTCATCGCGCAGGTCACGACCGCAACGATCGGCGGCAATGCGATGCAATGGCATGCGCGCGGGGGCTATGCCATCTCGACGCTGGTGCTGTTTCGCGATCGCCTGGGGGGTTCTCGGCGGCACGCATGCTCGCTTCCGCGATTTCGTCCGGGGCCGGGGCACAGTTGCCGTACGCGCGATCGCCGGCTCGGGCGCCGCATTCATCGCATCGCGGCCATAATCCGCTCGGCGGATGGAGCATCCTCGCCATGCTCGGCGTCACTGCTCGTGCAAGCCGTCACGTGGCCTGTTCGCCAACGACGATGTGATGATGGAAGGCCCGCTGGCGAAATACGTCTCGGGCCGCGTCAGCGAAATTGCCACGTCGGTGCACGAGATCAATCGGCCGTTCTGCTGTCGCTGATTGCCCTGCACGTCCTGGCGGTACTGTTTTACCTGATTCGCGCGGAAAGACAATCTGATCGTGCCCGATGATCACCGGCGCGCAGCGCCTCGCTGACCCGGATGCCATCGAGCGCGAAGGCACTGCGTGGCTGTCCGCGTTGCTGCTCGGCGGCATCGCCGCAGCGATCGTTTACTTTGTGGTTACGCTTTGATGCGCCGATAGCGCGTTACATGCGCCGGTACCGACATGTCCGCGGGCAGGCGGTGGTCCGGATTGGGCGTCCCGGTCGAATGGGAAGATCGAGCGTTCCCGCCCAGATCGGCAACGCATAGTCCTCCTCGTCGTCCACCGGCGGGCCCGTTCTGATCTTGGCGGATGCCTCGACGATGTCCAGTTGCAGCACCATGGTCTGGTCGAGTTCCGCCGGTTTCACGGGCCGCAGGCTTTCCCAGCGGCCCGGCACGATGTGGTCCGAGATGGTTTTCAATGCGGCGAGCTTCTCGCCGGCCGGCGACCGGTTCCGCACTCCCCAGGATGACCACCGAGCGATAGTTCACCGAGGAATGAAAGGCAGAGCGCGCGAGCACCAGGCCGTCGACCAGCGTGACGGTCACGCAGATCGGAATGCCGGTCCGCTTCGTTGAGCATGCGGCTCGCCGCCGAGCCATGGATGTAAAGTATGCGGTCCTCGCGGCCGTATCCCGTCGGGATCACGAAACGGCTGGCCGTTTTTCACGAAGCCGACGTGGCAGAAGAAACCTTCGTCGAGAATCGACGGCGATGGTCTCGAAGTCGTGCTTGCCGCGCCCGGGATAGCGATCTAGTTTGGTACGGTTGGATTCGAGGTCCATGGTGGCAGTGAACGGTGAACAGGGAACAGTGGAACGGTGAACGGGAACGGTGAACGGGACTAGGGAACGGTGAACTGAGACGGAGGGCAGAACCGATTTGACCGGTCACCCCTCACTGATCACCGATCACTTGTTTCTATGCTGACCGGTCACCCCTCACTGATCACCGTTCACTTGTTTCTATATTTATCGTGGCACGCCTTGCAGGCCTTGCCGGTTTCGCCCAGTTGCGCTTTCATCGCGTTGAAGTCGCCGCCTTTGGAAAGTTCGGCGAGCTTCGCGGCTTCGCCCTGCATCTTCTCTAGCTTGGCCTTGAAGTCGTCCATCTCCAGCCAGATTTCGGGCTTGGCTTTGGTTTCGCCGTTTTCCGAGCCCGGGATGAAACCTTCGAGCGGCAGCTTGCTCATGTAGGCGACGATCTCGGCATGACGCGCAAAAGCGTTCGCGTTGTAAGGCCGCTCGCCCTTGACCATGGCCGCCATCGGCGCGAAATTCCAGCCCATCACGGCGTAGACGCCGCGGCGGTATTTGATGGCGTCTTCGGGTTTCTGTGCAAAGGCCGACTCGGCGAACAGCACGCTACAGGCAACCAGCAACACGGCAACGGGCAAACGCTTCATGGCTTTCTCCCGTTTTATATTCCGAAGGAATTCTAGCATCCCGCCGAACTTCCTGACCTCTCCCTTCTCCTTTTCCCTTCTCCCCTCTCTCCTAGATTCAAACCACCCTGAAATTCTTGAACTGCCACGGGTCCGAACCGTCGACGTCCTCCGGGTAAAGCACCCCGCGCTCTTCGAGCGGCGTCCAGTCGGTATAGACGCCCACCACGCGGCCCAGATATGGCTTGCAGATCTCCAGCATGGTCTTGTAGGGCAAGTCGTCGGGCTCGACGATGCCGGCATCCGGATTCCTGATGGCCCAGATGATCGGCGGACACATAGCCGATGTTGACCTGCAGACTGGTGGCATTGTTGTACGGACACAACTGGCGCGCCTCCTCGATGGTGAGTTGCGAGCCGTACCAGTACGCGCCTTTCTTGTGCCCCATGAGCAGTACGCCGAGCTCGTCCATGCCTTCCGAGATCTCGTCGCGCAGCAACCGGTACCGCGGCGGAAACTTGTAGTTGTTGCCGATATATTCGTGCATCGACAGCACCGCATCGTCGCAAGGATGGTAGGAATAGTGGCAGGTCGGCCGGTAAACCGCCTTGCCTTTTGTCCGCACCGTGAAGTAGTCCGGTATCGAAGTCGCCTCGCCGTGCGAAATCAGGAAACCCAGCATCGGGCCTTCGAGCGGCGTCCAGGTGCGAACGCGGGTGGACGCACCGGTGCGCTCCAGATAAATCGCCGCGCCGCAGCCGAAATCAAAAGTGCGGCCGTCTGCCGGCCAGTTTTTTTCATGCGTGCCCCAGCCCAGTTCCGCGGGCTGCAGGGATTCGCCCGCAAAGGCTTCGCTGGACCAGGTGTTGACGAACTCGTCACGGGCCTTGCGCCGCGGACTCAACTGGCTGTCGCGCTCCGCAATGTGAATGACCTTGATGTCCAGGCGCTGCGCGAGTTCAGCCCATTCCTTGCGGGTTTTGGGTTCTGCCTTACGCACGCCCGTATCCTTGGCGACGTTCAGCAGCGCCTGCTTGGTCAGATGCGATACCAGTCCCGGATTGGCGCCGTGCATCAGCACGCATGCCGGGCCTTTGGGAAACTTCTTGCGCATCTCCAGCGCCGCTTCACGGTACGCGTAGTTGGTGCGCTGCGCGGCGGGCACATCGGTATTGTTATGGCCGCCGGGCCAGGGTTCGATGCAGGCGTCGATGTAGAGAATGTCGCGCTTCTGGCAGTACTCGATGGTGTCGAGGCTGTTCACGTCATAAGACGCGTTGACCAGGAAATCTCCCTCGCTGAGATATTTGTCGTACTGCGCCACATAGGTATCGCTCCTGATGGGCTCGACGATGAACTTGACCCCGAGCGTACCCGCGATCTCACGGCCGAACGCATTGGCGGTAATGATCGTGATCTGCTCGGGCTTGATGTCGATGTGGCGCAGGATCAGCGGCAGCGATCCCTGACCGACGGATCCGAACCCCACGATGAGCATGCGACCCTTGAATGACGCGTATTTTTTGTAGCCAGCCACTATTCTCGTGCTCCTGATCAGACCGCGCGGCCGTTTGCCACGCGAGGGGTCACGTTATAGACGATGTCGGCGGCAATCTCAACCCCGTGCGCTTTAAAATGGAGAACGTCCATGGGCACGGGTGGTGTCCGCGTCCGCTGCACTCAGCGGTTTGACTTAGTCCGCAGCTTGTTTGACGGGATCTTGCGCGTGACGGCCCAGGGCCCAGGCCACGTGATTGCGCACCATGACGGATGGATGATCGGCGCGCGCTTGCAGCGCCGCGATCACCGCGAGGGTGGTGGGCGCATTGCCGAGCCCGACGGCCAGATTGCGCAACCAGCGCTCATGACCGATGCGCCGGATCGCACTGCCCTGCATGCGTTGCTCGAACTGCTCTTCGCTCCATGCGAACAGCTCCACCAGGCCGGCGGCATCGAGTCCATGGCGGACCGCAAAATCGGGCACATCGGCTTTTTGCGCGAAGCGGTTCCACGGGCAGACCAGTTGACAGTCGTCGCAACCATAGATGCGATTGCCCATCAGCGGCCGCAGTTCTTCGGGAATATCGCCCTTGTGTTCAATCGTCAGATAGGAAATGCAGCGCCGCGCATCGAGCTGGTAAGGCGCGACGATGGCTTGCGTCGGGCAGATATCGATGCAGCGGGTGCAACTGCCGCAATGCTCCGTTTGCGCAGTGTCTGCCGGCAAATCCAGGTCGGTATAGATTTCGCCCAAAAAAAACCAGGAGCCCGCTTCGCGGTTGAGCGCCAGCGTGTGCTTGCCGCGCCACCCGAGGCCCGCCTTGATCGCGAGTTCGACTTCCATGACCGGGGCGGTGTCGGTGAACACCCGGTATTGCAAGGGTGTCTCGGCGGCGATGCGCTCGCAGAGATTCTGCAGGCGCGCGCGCAAGACCCTGTGATAGTCGCGCCCGAGCGCGTAGCGCGCGACATAGGCACGGCTGCCGTCGCGCATGACTTCCCAGCTATCGGCGGCAGCGTCCGGAAAATAATTCATGCGCACGCTGATAACCCGCAGCGTGCCGGGCACCAGCTCCGCCGGACGCGTGCGCCGCGTGCCATGCGACGAAAGATACTCCATGTCGCCTTGCCAGCCGCGCGCCAGCCATTCGTGCAGGCGCGCTTCGGCGGCGCCGAGTTCGCAGTCGGCAATGCCCACCTGCTGGAATCCGAGTTCCGCGGCCCAGGTGCGGATGCAACCAGCGAGTTCGCCTGGCTGCGGCATCAGCGCGCGGCGGTTGGCGCGGCCACCTGGCCGTCGGCCTCCCGCAGGAAATCGAGGTTTCGCATCTGGCCGTGCTTCATCACGAAGAAGCGTTCGGGCGGGACGCCGCTTTCCGACAGCGCCTGTGCCAGCCGGCGCGGCGGTTCATCGAGCAACTCGTCGGTCAGGCGGAAGGTTCCCCAATGCATGGCCACGGCATAACGCGCGCGAAGGTCCTTGAAAGCGCGCACCGCTTCCTGCGGATTGACGTGCATGACCTGCATGAACCAGCGGGGCTCGTAGGCCCCGATGGGCAGAGCTGCCAGGTCGATCGGGCCGAAACGCCTGCCGATGTCGGCAAGATCCGCCGAGTAACCGAAATCGCCGCCGAAGTAAAAACGCAGCTGCGGGTGTTCGATGACCCATGAGCCCCATAAGGTCTCGTTGCGATCCCAGGGCGTGCGCGCGCTCCAGTGCTGCACCGGCGCAAGGGTCAACTTCAGCCCCCTGAAAACGGTACTATCCCACCAGTCGAGTTCGGTCACGTTGTCGATATCCTGCGCCTTGAACCACGCCTTCAGCCCCAGCGGCACCAGGAACAGCGGTGCCCCGCCCTTTTGCCGGCTGAGTTGTTGGACCGTCTGCAGATCGAGATGATCGTAATGACTGTGCGAAATAACCACCACATCGACGGGCGGCAGGGTGTCGAAATCCAGGGCGGGCGCCACATGCCGCCTGGGCCCGGCAAAGGATACCGGCGACGCGCGCTCGGTCAGGTGGGGGTCGGTCAGCACATTGACGCCGCCGATCTGCAACAGGAACGAAGCATGTCCGATCCAGGTCAGGGTGGGTTCGCCCCGGTTTGCGCTGAGGAATCCGGCATCGGGCTTGAGCAGCGCAAAGCCATAGCCGCCTTCCGGATTCTCCGGCACGCCCTGCGTCCAGCGCTGCCACTGCCACTTCCAGAAGCTTTGCCGGGACGCATGCGCATAGTTGTTGCGAAATCCGTCTGCGGTATGGTGCGGTTTCGCCGGATTATAATGAGGGTTGCTGCGGCAGGCACCGAGCAGCAGCGCGCAAGCGGCGCACAGAAAAATGATGGCTTTTATTTTCATCGTCTGATTGGTAATTTCGCGGCAGTGTAACGGCCGCCCGGCAGCGATGCAAAAAAACGGGCGTGGCGCCCGTGATGGCGCAACGACACGCGCTCAACAATGACAACAGGGAGCGAGAACATGGCGGCTGACAAGAAACCCACCGCAGGCGTGATCGGATTGGGCTCGATGGGTCTGGGCGTGGCGCGCACGCTGCTCAAGAAAGGCTTCGCCGTGCATGCTTACGACGTGCGGCCTGAAGTGTCGAAGGCGTTCGCCAAGGAAGGCGGCGTTGCCGCCAAAAGTCCGGCCGAAGTCGGCCGCAATGTGTCCGTCGTCATTATTCTCGTCGTCAATGCCGAACAGACCGATGACGTCCTGTTCGGCAAGGAGGGCGCTGCCACAACTCTGGCAAAGGGCTCGGTCGTCATCGCCAGCAGCACCGTGGCGCCGGAATTTGCCATCGATCTGGGCAAGCGGCTCGACGCCAGGGGCCTGCTGCTTATCGATGCGCCGGTATCCGGCGGGGCGGCCCGCGCCGCGAAAGGCGAATTGTCCATCATGGGCTCGGGCGCCAAAGCGGCATTCAAAAAAGCCGATGCGGTGCTCAAGGCCGTTGCCGCAAAAGTCTACGAGCTGGGCGACGATGCCGGCACAGGTTCCAAGGTCAAGATGATCAACCAGCTGCTCGCGGGCGTGCATATCGCCGCCGCGGCCGAAGCCATGGCGCTGGGCATCCGCGCCGGCGCGGATCCCAAGGTCGTCTATGAAGTGATCTCGAACAGCGCCGGGTCGTCATGGATGTTCCAGAACCGCGTGCCGCACGTGCTTGAAGGCGATTACACACCGCTGTCGGCCGTGAATATCTTCGTCAAAGACCTGGGGATCGTGCTCGATTCGGCGAAGAAAATGACTTTCCCGCTCCCGCTGACCGCCGCCGCGCACCAGCAATTCCTCGCCGCCGCCGGCGCCGGCCTTGGCTACGAAGATGACATCGCCGTCATCAAGGTCTACCAGGCGATGTCGGGCATTAAGCTGCCGGGAAACAAAAAAAAGAAACCGTGACGGTCGTGACGGACGTGACGGCGTGACGACGTGACGACGTAAGGGCGAGAACCACAGACCCTGGATGCCATTGCGACGGCTGCGCGGTTTTTACCTCGTCACGACCGTCACGATCGTCACGCCCGTCACGGCCCTTCAAATCCTGTCGTTTTCCAGCTTTGCCTCCAGCGCATGCAGGGCCTCGGCTGCTTCCAGCAGATTTGGATTGAGGTCCAATGCCCGGCGGAAATACTCCGCGGCCTTTCGATAGTCGCTGCGCGTCATCCAGATCTCCGCGCACGTGGACAGCGCGCCGAATTGGTAGGGATTCAGCTTCAAAGTCTGCTCGTAGTCCGCAAGCGCCCGATCGTCATCGCCAAGCGCCGCATAGGCATGGCCGCGGCGATTCCAGGCCTCGGCGAAATCCGGCTTGAGTGCGATGACCTGGTTGAGTTTGTCAATGGCCGCCCTGGGTTCGTCCTGCATGATCAACATCATGCCGGTCTGGAACATCGGGTCGGCGACCGGGTCGTCGGTGCGCAGCCAGATCCCCCATACCGATTGCTCGGCGATGCCGCGAATCAATTCCTCTTCATCCCACAGTGCCGCCAGCAGAACCGGGATGTCCTCCATGGTGCCGATTTCAGCCAGCCGCCCGTAGGCAAGCCGGCGCTGGTCGAATTGTGCGCTGTGCGTCTGCTCGAGCGCCTGTTCGCGGTTCAGCGGGGTCCAGTCCCTGGCCGTGGCGGAAGCGGTTGCGAAAGCAAAAGCAAGCAGCGCATAAACGAACCGGCTCAAGGGTTTCTCAGTTTGCATTGACCCTCTCCAGAGCGGGTTGCGACGACCATCGTTTTTCCAGGCGGGTCAGTTTGCCGCGCATGGCGTGGCCCAGCGCGATCTGCGGATTGGAGGCTTCCAATCCTTCCCGGCGCTCGCGCACGGCAATGGCCTGACGCGCCGCGCCGAACGCTTGCTCGAAAGAATAGGTCTGCCGCAATGCTTCATCGAAATAAGCTTGCGAAAAATAAGTGAAGTTATAGGCATCGCCGCAGCCGAAGGAGGTGTGCGTGGCGTCCGAGGCCGTGACGACCAGCGTATGGTCATCTTTGAGCGCATCGATGAACCCGCCGGAATAACAGGCTGAAATAACGACGATGCGCCATTTGATCCTCGCATCGTCCAGCGCAGCGCGCAGGTCCGCCGGCCGAATCGCGCGCAGCGCCAGGGGATCGAAGTTCACGCTGAGCGCATGATCCTCGGAACCGTGGGAAGTCACGTGCAGCAGCACGACGTCTTCGTCCGCGTTCATGCGACGTCCCACCGCGCGCAATACGTGCCGCAGGCTGGTGAGCGTAGCCATCGGGAACTCCCTCGCGGCACTGGCATTGCTGATGAGGCTTACGCTGCGCCCGGTCCCGTCGAACCGCTCCTCCATCAACCGGCCGATGGCCACGGTTTCCTTCATGAACACATCCTGCGAGGCGTAAGGCGCGAAACCGACGAAATACAATTCTTCCATTCCGGGGCGCCCGGGCTGCAGGCGCCGCTCGGCGTCGCGCAGCAGTTCCGTTTGCGCGTACAGCGCGTCTTCGTTGAACAGGCGCTGCGCGCCGTACTGCGCGGCCTCATCCGCATAGAGGGCCACTTTCCACAAAGGCTCGGCGGGCAGCAGATACGCCGGCAGCAGCACGACGGCCGTCACGATCAGGGCCGGCGCGATGGACCTGTGCGGCACCGGCACGGCCATGCGTTTGATTGCCACGAAAACGGCCAGCGCCCACCAGAGGAACAGCAGGTGGTAGACCCCGTTGAGCCCGAGCGCTGCCGGCACGACGAGCCCACCGTGACCCACGGCGAACCAGATCACGCTTGCCACGAGCGTCAAAGGTATTCCGATCGCACCGACCGCGGTTGCGACGTTCATCGCGCAGGCTTCGTCGCGCATGACACGGCTGACGAGATAGCCGCCCAGCATCGCCAGGGGCACCCAGAACAATTCGGAGGGCAGCGCCTGCGGATTGAAGACTGCGCCATCGCCGGCGAGCACGTACGAACAGGCCCCGCTCACGCCCACCGAAGTGGCGACCAGTGCGATGAACTGTTGCGTGCCGCAATGAAGCGGCAGGGCCGCGGGACGGCGAAATAAAACGAGGTAGAGTCCGGCCCGCAAGTTCTGCAACCACGCGGTAACGGGGTTGGTAGCCGGTGTTGCGGGGACCGAGATCAAGTCATCCATGTAAGTTCTGTTGCCTTGCTGAACGTTTCAGACCGTCCGACGGAAGGAAAGTTACAAATTTTGCGCCCTCGCGCAAGGACTGCGTGAAGCCCGCGCTCAAATATAGCGTCGTTCGCGCTTGATCAGGGTTTCGCGGATCGCATCGATCGAGGAGCGCACGCCGGCCATGTTGGGATTGACGGCAAGCGCGCGCTCGAAATACTCCAGCGCCCGCGGCAGATCGCCCTGTCGCAGGTAAATCTGGCCGTAGCCCGCCAGCACGCCGAAATGCTGCGGATTTCGGCGCAACACCTCGTCGCAATCCTTCAGGGAAAGCTCATATTCGCCGAGCAGGAAATAGAGGGTCGCGCGCTTGTTCCACGCTTCGGTGAACTGCGGCCGCACGGCGATCGCCTTGCCGAAAATATTCACAGCCTCTCTCAGATTGCCATTGCGCATCTCGTCGACGCCGCGATCGAACAGGCGATCGGCAGCCGGATCGCCCGATCGGCTCCAGATGGCCCAGATGGCGGCCTCGGCCGTGCCGCGCACCCGTGCATCGCCATCGAACAGATGCCTGTGCAGCGGGGGCAGATCGTCGGACCTTCCGACCTGCGCAAGCACTTCGCAGGCGGCCAGGCGCTCGCTTGCCTGCGGACTGTGCAACTGCACGAGCGCCAGCTTGCGCGTTTCGCTGTCGTCCTGCCCGGCTGCGATCACGCCGGCGCACCCGAACAGCAGTGCGGCAGCCAGCACCAGCCATCGCATCGGGCCCTTCGCGCCCATCCCTTCTGACAACATGGCAATCCCCTGTGCAAACGCCTAGAATGCGCGGGTCATCCGCCCTGCAAATTCTACTCCGCATACTCCGCTCGGGAACTCACGAATGTCGAAATTGATGCTCTTCTTTCTGCTGTTGTTGCCCACCGGGGTCATGGCCGCGCCCTACCCGTTGGGCACCATGACTTGCGCCGATATCGGTGCATTCGCCTCCGAGGCAATGCGCTGGCGCAAGGAAGGCCAGTCGAGGGATCAGGCGCTCGCCGAACTGGAAAAACGCACGTTCAACGATCCGGTCGAGAAGAAAAATCTCGCGACCATCCTCGATCTGGTTTTCGGCTCTTATGGCCGAAACTGGAGCATCGAAAGCGCCGGCAACGTGATGCGCACCGATTGCGAGACCGGGCGTTAGATTCGGCCAACCGCTTTTCATGACTCCGCGCCTTGCTCCTCCCGCCCGTCAGGGCATGACGCTCGCCGAGGTCGATACCCCGGCGCTTCTGCTGGACCTCGATGCGTTCGAGGGCAACCTCGATCGCATGGATCAGTCCCTGGCCGGAACCAGGATCCGGGTCCGGCCGCATTCCAAATCGCACAAATGCCCGGAGATCGCGCTGCGGCAGATGGCGCGCGGTGCGATCGGCGTTTGTTGCCAGAAGGTCTCCGAAGCGGAAGCCATGGTCGAAGGCGGCGTCATGAACGTGCTGGTGAGCAACGAAGTCGTCGGCGCGTCCAAGCTTGCGCGCCTCGCGGCGCTGGCCAAGCGCGCCCGCGTCAGCGTGTGCGTCGATGACGAACAGAATATCGCCGATCTCGATGCGGCCGCCCAGGCTGCCGGCGTAAAGCTCGATGTGCTGGTCGAAGTCAATGTCGGCGCCAATCGGTGTGGCGTCGACCCCGGTGCCCCGGTCGTGCACCTCGCACAGCGCATCGCCGCTTCGAGGCATTTGCGTTTTGCCGGTCTGCATGCCTATCAGGGCGCCGCCCAGCATGCGCGCAGTCCCCTTGAACGCAAGGCGGCGATCGCCAAAGCCGTTCAGTCGGTGCGCGATACCATCGACGCCCTGCATGACGCAGATCTGAAACCTGAGTTCATTACCGGTGCCGGTACCGGAACCTATCTGCTGGAAGCAACCAGCGGGGTTTATAACGAGATTCAGCCCGGCTCCTATATCTTCATGGATGCCGACTACAACCGCAATCTCGGAGACGACGGCAAGCCCGTGCAGGGATTCGAACAAAGCCTGTTCGTATGGGCCACCGTCATGAGCCATGCGACGCCCGAACGCGCCGTGGTGGATGCGGGCCTGAAAGCCGTGTCGGTGGATTCCGGCATGCCGCAGGTGGCCGATATGCCGGGCGTGGAATTCCTGAAAGCTTCCGACGAACACGGGGTGCTGCAACTGGCGCGAGGATCGAAAATCAAGGTTGGCGACAAGATCCGCCTCATCCCGGGTCATTGCGACCCGACGGTAAACCTGTACGACTGGATCGTGGGCGTGCGCAACGGCCGCGTCGAATGCGTGTGGCCCGTCACCGCCCGCGGGGCTTTTTACTGACTCGTGCTTTACTGATTACACCCAACACGGATACCCGACGTGCTATGCACGTAGGTATCCGTGTTGGGTGTGGACTTTGATATAGATATCTCGATGGAAGAATCATGGCGGGACCGAAGACATATCAGTTCGACACCCTGAGCCTGCATGCGGGCCAGCAACCCGACCCGCAGTTCGGCGCGCGCGCACAACCGGTCTACTTCACGACTTCCTACGTATTCAAGGATACGGACCACGCGGCCTCGCTGTTCAATATGGAGCGCGCCGGCCATGTGTATTCGCGTATCTCCAATCCGACCAATGCTGTGCTGGAAGAGCGCATCGCCGCACTCGAAGGCGGCGTGGGCGCCATCGCGACCGCAAGCGGCCAGGCGGCCATGCATCTGGCGATCGCGACCCTGATGGGCGCGGGATCGCACATCGTCGCCTCGCGTTCCCTCTATGGCGGTTCGCACAACCTGCTGCAGTACACGCTGCCGCGCTTCGGCATCGACACCACGTTCGTGAGCCCGCGCGACGTCGATGCATTCCGCAAGGCAATCCGTCCGAATACGCGATTGATCTTTGGCGAGACGCTCGGCAATCCAGGCCTCGATGTGCTGGATATTGCGCGCGTGGCCGCCGTCGCCCATGAAGCCGGTCTGCCCCTCTTGGTGGATTCGACATTCACCACCCCGTGGCTGATGCGCCCGTTCGAGCTCGGTGCGGATCTGATCATGCACTCGGCCACCAAGTTTCTCGGCGGCCACGGCGTTGCGATCGGCGGCCTGCTGGTGGACGGCGGCACATTCGATTGGGAGAAGTCCGGCCAGTTTCCGACGCTCACCGAGCCCTACGCGGGGTTTCATGGCATGGTGTTCAGCGAAGAGTCGTCCACCGCGGGGTTTTTGCTGCGCGCGCGGCGCGAAGGCCTGCGCGACTTCGGCGCCGCGATGAGCCCGATGAACGCGTTTCAGATCCTGCAGGGCATGGAAACGCTCGGACTGCGCATGGAGAAGCACGTCGCAAACACCCGAAGAATCGTCGACTTCCTTGCCCAACACGAAGCCATTGAAGCGGTGGCCTATCCGGAACTCGCTTCGCACCCGGATCACACCCTGGCGAAAACCATCCTGCCGCGCGGTTGTGGTGCAGTCTTCAGCTTCAGCCTCAAGGGCGGTCGCGCCGCCGGCAAGCGCTTCATCGAATCGCTGAAGGTGTTCTCGCACCTGGCCAACGTCGGCGATGCCAAATCGCTGGTCATTCATCCGGCGACGACCACGCATTACCGCATGGATGACGCCGCTTTGCGCGCCGCCGGCATTACCGAAGGCACGGTGCGCTTGTCGGTCGGACTGGAGGATCCGGACGATCTGATCGACGACCTGAACCGGGCGTTGTACGCGTCGCAAAAAGTTTGAGACACTTGTCCCCCGGCGCAAATCGGGAACCCCTGAAGCAAAGGAAATCATGAGAGTCGCAATGCCTGTAAAAGTCGTCGCAACCTGTTTGCTGGCTGCCCTGGCGCTGGCCGGATGCAAGCAGAAGGAGGCGCCCGGCGTTTACGTCGAGATCACCTTGAAGAACGATGCCGACATCGACAAATACGTCGTCTTCAATCCGAACATCAAGACCATTGCGGAGTGCGAAGCCACCTTTGCGCAATCGTTGCCGGCAGTGATGGCGCGACTGCCCGAAGCCATTCCGAAAAACTCCACGGCAACGGGCTGGAAATGTTCGCTCGAGGATCCGGCCAAGAACAAATTGATGGGGCGAACGAGCACCTGAGCCCGGGTGGCGCCGCGCAGGCGAGAGGGAACGACCTGAAGGATCCGCGCCCGACGCCTGGCGCGGGATTGACGCGGCTGCCCGCCCGGTTGGGTCTGGCGGTATCATCTGCCAATCTGGCAGCGGCGGAGTTTCGCAATGGGTGTCAGCACGGCATCGATGCAGTCCAGCGAGCAGCGTGGCGTGCTCTCGCAGGCTGCGTTCGACGCTTTTGCTCATGTCCTGGATGCGCTGTACGACCTCAATCGCCACCGGGATGCCGGCACGCTCGCCGAAGCCATCGTGTCGGTCGTGCCCCGTGCGATTGCCTGCGACAGCGCGGTGTTCGCGCGCATCGACCTTGCGGCGCAATCGTTTACATTCACCGCCTGGCCCCCGGACCACTTCGCGGGCGTCGAGCATAACCAGGCCGTGCGCCTGCACCGGCGCGATCATCCGCTGGTCAGCCATTTCACCGCCAGGCGCGATGCCAGACCCTGGAGCCTGCATGATTTCGTGACTCGCGACGCCTTCCGCCGCACGGCACTCTACCAGTCGCTGTATCGCCCGCTCGACATTGAATTTCAGCTCGTTCTGCTCGTGCCTTATCCGGATCGTGCACCGCGGCTTCTTGCGCTGCACCGCCGCGATACGCAGTTTTCGGACACGGACCGTCAACTGCTGGGAATGTTATGGCCGCATCTTGCCCAGGCCGTGCGCAATTCGCGGGCGGCAGGCCGGCGGCGAAACCTGCCACAGATCGATGCAGCCAGCGGTGGCCGCGCCGTGGTGGTACTGGATCACGCAGGGCGTGTGGAACTTTGCACCGAACAAGCGCGCATCTGGCTAAGCCGCTATTGCATCGACGGCGTCCCGCGGCGGGAGATCCGCGCTCTGTCGGAGCCGATCGCTGGCTGGCTCGATGCCGCGCTGGGAGATCGTTCGCTGCAAGCGCGCGGCATTACGGAGCCACCTGCCCCGCTGATCTTGCGCCGGGGCGACCAGTTTCTGGCGATCCGGCTGGTGGCCGACCACGGCCGCGGACAGCATTTGCTGCTGATGGATGAAACCCCGCTGAACAGCCCACCGGAGCTCCTGCTCGGATTCGGTTTGACCCCGCGCGAGGCCGAAGTCCTGGCGTGGGTGGCGCAAGGCAAAACCAACCGGGAAGCCGGCTTGATCCTCGGCCTGAGCACGCGCACCGTGCAAAAACATCTCGAACACGTGTTCAGCAAACTGGGCGTCGAAAGCCGCACCGGCGCAATCCTGAAGGCCTGGCAGATTGGCAGTTTCGAGGACCGTAGGCCTGCCCCGCCCTGACCGTCGTCGCGGGACGCATAAGCCCGCTTACTCGTCCCAGCTGTCAACGCTGAAATATTGCACAATCCGGCCATTGCGCAACTCCGCAATCACATGTCCCACCACGCGGCCGCCGTCGGCATACATGCAGGATTCGCGAATCGCAAAGTTGTTGTCGCCGATCACCGTTGCCGTAACGCTGTGCGTCATCTCCTTTGCGCACAGATCCTGCCAGAGCTGCAGGGCGGCCGCCTGTCCGCGCCGGATAAACGGCTGGCTCGGCGGAAAATTGCGGTTGATGATGATGAGCTCGACATCCTCGGCGTAGAGACTCGCGGCGAGCTCGGCGTTGCGCCCGAGCAGGGCCTGCTTAAGCGACTCGCAGACTTGCGCGGTCGTTGCGCGCGGATCCTCGTTCTCCCGAATCACGGGCTTCGCGTCCATGCCTACCTCCCGGGCGCCGGGACCGATCCGCGCTTGTCCGACGTGGACAGCCCCTGCGCTACTTCGAATATTTCGCGTATACCTGCTCGGCTTTGCGAACGTTGCCGGCCGGATCCTGCAGAAACTGCGTCAGCACTTCCTCGTTGCCGAAACAATAGATCTTGCCGGTCGAGGCATTCATCCATCGTATCGAACAGTCGGTTCTCACATCCACACCCAGTTGCGCAAGGCCGTAAGCACAACTGCCCTTGAATTCCTCACCCGCGGCACTGACGGCGTTACAGAACAGTATCGCCAGGCCAAACATGAATACTCGCATGACTTTATCCTCCTCTCGTTGGGCTGTTGCAACCAGCCGGCGCAGGCATTGCGCTGGAAGGAAAGCCTATACCGCCAATACGCGGGCGAGTATGGCAGTTTGTGCGTAGTGCACGCGTACGTGTTTGTGCGTAGGGCCACGGCCGCCAGACGAATCGTGACACGCATTCGGCCGGGTTCGCCTCCCGGACACGCCTTCCGGCGTACGAACTTACGCCCGACCACCCCGGTCAAATTGGCACCTGCTTTCTCTGCGCTCCCGACATGATCCGCGTCAGCATCGATAATGAAATTGACTATAGCGTTTTGCAGACGAGCGACTTCGTCTTCAATATCGAAGTGGCGCAGAACCAGTTTCAACGGATCATTGACGAAACGCTTTTCTTCGATCCCCCGTTGCCACACGAGCGCTTTACCGACCCGGTGCTGGAGAACCGATTTGTTCGCCTGCGCGCGCAACCGGGACCGCTGAGGCTGACCTATCGTGCCACGGTCGAACTGGATTACGTGCTCGACGATCCTGCGCTCATCCGGGAGTCGCCGATCGCACAGTTGCCAATGGAAGCCATTGCGTTCATTTTTCCGAGCCGCTATTGCCAGTCGGACATCCTGATGCGCATGGCGCATCGCGAGTTCGGCCACCTGACCCCTGGCTATTCGCGCGTCGAGGCCATCTGCGCCTGGCTAAGAAAAAACATCCAGTATCAGATCGGCAGCACGAATCCCAACACCTCGGCTGCGGATGTCGTGGTCCAGCGCGCCGGCGTCTGCCGCGACTTCGCCCATCTCGCCATCGCCTTTTGCCGCGCACTGAACATTCCCGCGCGATTCGTCGCCAGCTATTCGGACTTCCCCGATCCGCCGCCGGACTTTCATGCCCTGTTCGAGGCGTTTCTCGGCGGGCGCTGGTATCTGTTCGATCCGACCCAGATGGCGCCGCGCAATCAGGTGATCCGTATCGGCACCGGCCGCGATGCGACCGACGTCGCCTTTGCCACGATATTCGGCACCGCGCAGATGACCCGGCTGAGTCCGCTGGTCAAAATCCTTGAACAGCGCGTCGAAGACGTTGCAGTCGCCATCGCCACGAGCTGAGACGCACGTCAAGCCGCGTGTGCCGCTTGCCTCGTAGCCATTCCTGGCGCAGCCCGGCCTGCCCGGAGTCACGCTGGAATCGCCGGCATGGAAACCCTGGCATGTTGGCAGCGGCAAGCTGAAGTGAAACCGGTTTGTCGAGCGCCGGGACACGTCAGCACATCCGATTAGAATAGCGCCTGAGCAAGCGCAACGGACCTGCACAATGTACCTCACGGTCGACAACCAAAAATCCTACGCCTACACGGCCAACCGCGCTTTCGATGCGGCCAAGCCGACGGTCGTCTTCATCCATGGCGCGGCGCACGATCACAGCGTCTGGTCGCTGCAAAGCCGCTACTTCGCGTATCACGGCTGGAATGCCCTGGCGATCGATTTGCCGGGCCACGGCAATTCCGCGGGCGCGCCGTGCCCCTCGATCGCTGAGGGCGCGGACTGGCTGGTGCGGTTGCTCGATGCCGCCGGTACCGGACAGGCCGCCCTGGTCGGCCACAGCATGGGTTCGCTGATCGCGCTGGAGTCGGCCGCGCGGCATCCCGGGCGGATCTCGCGCGTGGCGTTGATCGGCTCGGCCGTCCCCATGCCGGTGTCGGAACCGCTGCTCAATGCCTCCAAAGTCAACGATCACGTTGCCTATGACATGATCAATGTGTTCGCGCATAGCGCGACGGCACAGATCGGCGGCAACCGGCTCCCGGGCATGTGGATGATGGGCGGCGCGATGCGGTTGCTTGAGCGCGCCGCGCCCGGCGTGCTGCATGCGGACTTCAGCGCCTGCAATGCTTACGTCACGGGACTCGAAGCGGCCCAAAAAGTGAAATGCCCCGCATTGCTCGTTTTGGGCAAGCGCGACTTGATGACGCCGATGAAAGCCGCATCGGACCTGATCGCGAAGCTGCCCGGCGCGCGGGTCGTGGCGCTGGAAGGCAGCGGGCATGCGTTGATGGAAGAAAAACCCGACGCAGTGCTGGACGCGCTGATCGCCTTTCTTGTTTGAGGACCCCCCCGACATGTCCACGCAGTCTCCGATCATTCTGCACCACTTTGAAAAATCCCCGTTCTCCGAGAAAGTTCGCGTCGTTTTCGGGATGAAGAACATCCCCTGGACCTCGGTGTTGATCCCGCGCATCATGCCGCGGCCGGACCTGATGCCCATGACCGGCGGGTATCGGCGCACGCCGACGCTGCAGATCGGCGCAGACATCTACTGCGACACCCAGATCATCATCCGCGAACTCGAGCGCCGCTTTCCCTCGCCGTCGCTGTTGTCCGAAGCCAATCGAGGCTTGCCCTGGGCGCTGGGCATGTGGAGCGACCGTCCGTTTTTCCAGAACACGGTGAACCTGGTGTTCGGTTCATTGGCCGACCAGGTGCCAAAGGAGTTCCGCGAAGACCGCGAGCAACTGCGCGGCGCGAAATTCGACGTCGACGCCATGAAAGCCGCGATCCCGCAGATGCGCGACCAGTTGCGCGCGCATGTCGACTGGATCGAGACCCAGCTCGGCGACGGCCGCGACTGGCTGCTGGGCAGGCAACCCGGCCTGGCCGACGTCAACGCCTACATGAATATCTGGTACGTGCGCAGCAACCTGCCCGACGCCGGGCAACTGTTCGAGCGTTACCCCAAACTGCTGGCGTGGGAACAACGCGTGAAGGCGATCGGCCACGGCAGGCGCGAGCGTGAACTGAGCGCCGCCGAAGCGCTGGAAATTGCGCGCGCCGCCACGCCGCTGTCACCGGTCGCCGAAGATCCCGGCGATTTGAACGGCCGCAAGCCCGGCGATCGCGTGCAGGTCATTCCCGACGATTACGGCAAGATTCCCGTGGCAGGCACGATCGTGTCGCTGTCGGCGCAACACATCGCGATCCGGCGCAAGGACGAACGCGCGGGCGAAGTGGTCGTGCATTTTCCGCGCGCTGGTTTCCTGGTCGTGCCTCTGGCCTGAACCCGCATGCGTGCCGCGGCGTCGGCGTCAAAACAGAACGGGCAGCCCATCGGCCGCCCGATTTTATCGTCCGATTCCGCCCCGGCTCAGGGGATGTACTGCATCACCTTTTCCGTCTGCTTGAGCAAGGTCTCCGCGTTGCTGACTTCGAACTTGCCCGGCTCGTCGAGATTCAGCGCCTTGACTTCGCCATCCACCACCAGCATCGAATAGCGCTGCGAGCGCACACCCATGCCACGCTGGGTCAGATCGAATTCCAGCCCCAGTGCCTTGGAATACTGGCCGCTGCCGTCCGCCATCATGCGCACCTTGCCCTTGGCGCCCTGCTCCTTGCCCCAGGCGCCCATGACGAAGGCGTCGTTAACCGACAGGCACCAGATCTCGTCGACCTTCTTCTTGCGGAAGTCATCGGCCATCTTCAGAAATCCCGGAAGATGCTTGGCAGAACAAGTGGGAGTAAAGGCGCCTGGCAGCCCCAGCACGGCAATGCGTTTGCCTTTGACGAGATCTTCCACCTTGAACGCATTCGGACCGATCGAACACCCCGGTGTTTCGTCTTCGATGAATTCCCACAGCGTGCCCGCGGGAAGTTTGTCGCCTACCTTGATGGTCATATGCCGCGCCTCCAGATATTGATTTGTTTGGGGATTGAAATGAGACAATCTCATTGTACAACTCTCCCGAGCGCAACACCGCGATGAGCAAGCCCTTCGACACAACCAGCGAGCAAGACGATGACCAGGACGAGGAGACGCCTGCGATCCCGTCCGGCACGAAGAACTACATCACGCCCACGGGCTTCGCGCGGCTCAAGGCCGAAGCGCTCAATCTGCTCGACAAGGAGCGCCCTGAACTCGTGAAGGTCATCCAGTGGGCGGCCTCCAACGGCGACCGTTCGGAGAATGCCGACTACATCTACGGCAAGCGCCGGCTGCGCGAAATCGACCGGCGCATCCGCTTCCTGACCAGGCGCCTCGATGCCGCGGTCGTGGTGGACCCGGCGGCGCGCGAGGAAACGGATCAGGTTTTTTTTGGCGCCACCGTGACGCTCGTGAACGAGGCCGGCGAGGAAAAAACCTACAGCATCGTGGGCATCGACGAAGCTGATGTTTCCCGCGGGCGCATCTCGTGGATCTCGCCGCTTGCACGCGCGCTGATCAAGGCGCGCGACGGCGATACGGTGACCCTCAGAACACCCGGTGGCGATGAATCTTACGAAATCGCCGGCGTCGAGTACCTGGCGATCGAATAACATCGCCTTCGACGCGCTCAGCGTGCGGTATAGCCGCCAGCCATCCCTCACCCCCCCGTCCCTCACCCCTGTAATTCTCCCTCGTCTCCCGTCCCTCGCCCCTCGTCAGGGGCTAGGGGCGAAGCGAGCACGAGAAAATTCGTCAGAGCAAACCAGGTTCCGTACTTCCCTCGTCCCTCATCCCCCCTCGCCCCTGCCTTTTCTACTTCCACGCCTCGCCGAGCATGGCCACCAGCGGGCCCAGTTTCGGCGGGCTGGCTTCGAGACTGACTTTCACGCCGGCGGCAACCAGCGCGTCGCTGCATACCGGACCGATCGAGGCAATCAGCACCGCGTTCAAATCGCGACGCAATTGGTCTGCGCCGGCGCGGCGTTCCGCCACGGCGAAGAGGTTGCGTAGCTGGGAGGCACTGGTGAAGACCGCCGCATCGATCTCGCGGCGCTCAAGCGCATCGAGTAATTGCTGTATCGGACCGATGTCCTGCGGGAGTGCCCAACGGTAGGTCGGGATTTCCAGAACGGTCGCGCCGCGCGCCTCGAGCGCCGCATCCAGCCCGAGATTGGCCTCGCCATAGCGCTGCACCAGCACACGCTCGCCCGACACCTGGACGCTGCGAATGGCCGCCAGCACTTCGGTCGTCGTATAAGGCTCTTCGGCCGCCAGATCGATGCGCACGTTGCGGCCCCGCAGAATGGCCGTCGGTTTGGGGCCGCGGACCGCGACCACGCTGTCGGCGAGCACGGAGCACAGCTCCTGGGCAAGGCCAAGCGTGTCGGCTGCCTCGAAAAACGCGCGCGTCCCCACGCCGGTCTGGAAGATCGCGAGGCGGACCGGGTGCGCCGCGCAATCCGCGATCACGCGCCGGATGGCTTCCGGATCCAGATCGGGCTCCTCCGCGAGGGCGGGGGCGCGAATTGCCACCGCGCCCTGCTTTTCCAGCAGAGCGGCCAGATGTTCGCCAAAGCGGCTCTCCAGCACGCCAATTCTTTTGCCTTTCATGACGGCATTCTACGAAATACGCCCGGCAATTGGCGAGCGCGCCGCCGAGTTCGAACGCAATGCTCCTTATGTCCTGACCATAGCCCGGAAAATTTTGCGTTACCGCTCCCGTTTTTACCTGCAAGCCGCAAGCCCGGTCGGCGTCGCGGGCTCACCAGGCCGCTGGCGCGCTACTTACCGCCGGAACCACTTGGGTATGCTCTTTGCAGAAGGTGCGACGGATCGATCGTTCACGAGCAACCATGGGGGTTGCACGCCGGTCGGGAACGCAAAGGAGAATGCAATGAAACCTGTATTGAGACTTTTCAGCACGTTTACGCTGGGGGCATTGCTCGCCAGTGCCTCAACCTTGGCGCTCGCCCAGAACAATGAAACCCAGCCCGGCACCGACCGCGACAAGGCGGATGCCAGCGCGGCGCGGAACCTGAGCGCGAAAGATCGTCAGTTCCTGGAAAAAGCAGCCAAAGGCAGCATGGCGGAATTGGAGTTGGGGCAGCTTGCCGAAAGCAAGGCCTCCAGCGAGCAAGTGAAGGAATTTGCCGCTCACATGCAGAAAGATCATGGCCAGGCACTTGAAGAGATCAAGCGCATCGCGGAATCCAGGGGCGTCGACCTGCCTGACTCCCTGGACAAGTCGGCCCAGAAAAAGGCCGACATGCTGGAACGACAGACCGGCGAGCAGTTTGACAAGAAATACATGGCCGACATGGTCAAGGACCATCAGAAGGATCTGAAGTTGTTCCGGGATGCCGCGCGCACTTCGAAGGACGCGGATGTCAAGGCATTCGCGGAGCAAACCGCGCACACGATCACGGGGCACCTGGCGATGGCTAAAAAAGTCGCGGCCGAAGTCAGAGCCAATGCCGGCAAAGGCGGCAACAATGCCGAGCGACGCCGCGCGGACAAATCGCAGGCGGATTCCGGCACGCAATAATCCGTCGCGACGGCTGTGCGCAGTCCGGCCGAACCGTGGCCAGACTGCGCACGCGATGGCGGCGACGGCGTTACTCAAACGTATAAATCAGCGTCAGCCAGAATTTGTCCGTGTCGCGTTTGCGCGCGCCCGGGAGCACGTCACCCTCCCTGAACCGGGCAATCTCGATTTTTCCGCTCAGATTGCGCAGCAGCGGGTAAGACACGCCCGCATCCACTTCATTGCCGTAGTGGATGCTGCCGGTATCGGAGCGAAAGTCGTGATATTCCGCGGTCCATTTAGCCTTACCGAGGTCTCCGCCCACAGTCAGATAGGCGTCTCGCATGCCCTGCGGCGGCGTGGTCAGAAACTGATCCGCCCAACCTTGAAAGGGATGATTCGTACCCAGCGGCGTCTGAAACCCGTAGACCCCGCCGTTACTGCCCTGGATTTCATAGTCGATGCGCGCGAACAAAGCTGCGCGCCGCAGGCCGAAGCCGCCATGTACATAATCCGCATCGATGCGCGAATCGCCGTCGGCATAAGGTTTTTGCCTGGCGTATACGGCCGTGTACAGCAGGTTCAGCGCGTGGTTGAGCGCGTAATCGCCGTTGGCGCGCATGCCGAGAATGCGATTCGAATTATCGGCGAACCCGGTGGCGGATGAAGTCTTGGCCGAGTCGAGAAAATAACCATAGCCGATGAGTTCATTGGCTGGCGCCCACTCCCAGGCGCTATGCAGGATCTCGAAGCGGATGGCCTGTTGATCGCCGGTGGCGGTTTTCAGCCGTTCCAGGTGCCCGCCGTACAGCGTGATGTCCGGCAGGCTTCGGTTTTCGACCGTGGCACCGGTAAAGACGGGCATGACCTGGCGGAACTCGACGTTGCCCACGAAGCGTACATTGTCGAGCTTGATGAGTTGTTTGCCCAGGCGAAAACGCGTATCGGCCAGCCCCGTGTAATCGAGATAGAGCTGGTTGATGTCGGTGTTGTCGGGATCGGCCACGACCGGAAACTGCGTCCTGCCGTTTTTCGTGTCGTTATAGTTGTCATTGGCCCGGCCGACGTCGATCAGTTGCAACAGCGCGCTGAAGCCGCGGTAGTTGCCGGTTTGCCAGCCCAGCAACGTGCGTAACGTCAGGGCATTGGCCTCGTCGGGCTTGTCATCCTGTTCGACGTGCTCATAGCGCCCGCGCAGATTGAGCAGCAGCTGGCCGTCGGTGATCGCGGCCGCGGGGGTCGCCGCCTGCTCCTCTGCGGCATGGCGGTAAATGGCAGGAATAGCGAACATCGAAGTCGCCAATGCGCACATGGCAATAATTTTCATCAGGTCCCTTGGGAATTCCGGTTCTAAAAGGAGGTAAGCGCTTCGCTTCAGGCGCCGCGCGCGCTAATCAGCGCATGAACAGCAGGTACAACAGCAGCAGGTTGATGATGGCAAGTATCGTGCAGAGCGCCTGCCAGCGCATCAGCCGATTGCGTTCCAGCAACGGAATGCGGGCCGGGGCCGAGACCGGATTGCGGTCTGCGCGCTCCAGCGCCAGCAGCATCTCCTCGGCGGTTTCGAAGCGCTGGGTCTTGTCGCGCGCGACCGCGCGCAGCAGCAGATTGTCCAGCCAGCCGGGAATGTCCGGCCGGTACCGCGACGGCGGAACCGGATCGGCTAAAGTGCGGCGACTGGAACGGCTCGATTTCGCCGTAGGGATAGTGGCGCGTAAGCAGGTGATACAAGGTCACGCCGGCCGCATAGATATCGCTTTGCACCGTTGCCTGCTCACCCGCAAACAATTCCGGCGCCATGAAGCTCGGCGTGCCGGGATTGCCTCGCAGCTCGGGATAGGGCACACCGGCCGCGAGCGCCACGCCCATGTCGAGAATGCGCAGGCCCCCGCCGTCTTCGGGCAGCAGGTTGGCCGGCTTGATGTCGCGATGCAGGATCGACAGGCGCTGCATGACGCCAATGCCCTTTGCCAACTGGGTGCCGACGCGTGCCACTTCCGCAATCGGAAAATGCCGACCGTGGTCGAGTTGCTGCTGCAACGTCACGCCGTCGTGATAGGTCATGACGTAATACAGCTAGTGGCGCGCGGTCGACGACAATGGAACGACCTGCGGGAAATACGCCGACACCAGGCGTTTCGCCAGCCATTCTTCGGCCAGCAATCCTTCGCAACTGGCCTTGTCCGCGGCGAGCACGGGTTGCAGCGTCTTCAGCGCCAGCACCTGCCCGGTGCGGTTCGAACGCACCTTGTACAGCAGGGTCGCGCGCGACTCGTGAAGCAGTGCCAGGATTTCGAATTCGTCGATCTCGCCGCCCGCCCGCTGCCGCGCGGGAACCGGCAAGCGCAGGCCGACCCCGAGCATGTCGCGCCAGCCTGTTCGGCAAGTGCATCGACACGCACTACCACCGCCGTTGCATTGTCTTGCCGCCGGCGCGCAGTGCGGCATCCACCAGCGCCTCCGCAGCGAGCTTGGGATCGCGATACACCTGAAGCAATTCCATCACGCGCGCCTGCCCGAGCGGCTCCCAGACGCCGTCGCTGCACAGCAGAAACACGTCGCCGGCTCAACTTCGCCGTCCGCGTGGTCGATCAGCAAATGCCGGTCGAGGCCGATCGCGCGCTTGAGCACGTGGTGCATGTCGGGCCGGTCCCATACGTGGTCCTGGGTCAGCTGCAACACGCGCCCCGGCGCAGCAGGTAGATCCGCGTGTCGCCGACGTGGGCGAGATAGAAGCGAGCCGCGCAGCACCAGCGCCGTCAGCGTGGTCGCCATGCCGGCGAGTGCTGGACGCGCCGTGCCCTGCGCTAGCAGCCAGCGATTCATCGCCGTGAGCACCCGGTCGAGCGACTGCGTGACATCCCAGGTGTCGGGCGTCGCGTAGTAGTCGGCCAGCAGGCCGCGCACCGCGTACTCGGCAGCCTCGCGGCCGCCGTCGCTGCCGGACACGCCGTCGGCGATGGCGGCAATCATGCCCTTGCGCGGAAAGCTCCGCGGCCTCGGCCGGCGTCACGATGCCGACAAAATCTTCGTTGCGCTCGCGCGGCCCGGCCAGGGTGGCATGCCCGGACGAGACTAGTCGAGCGGCATCGATCGAGGCTCGGACGGCAGCGGGCAAGTTGCGTATCCGCACGACACTTCTAGGACAGCAGCGCTCAGATCTTCGCCGGTCGACGTTGCAGCCGCGCCCCAGGTGGTGCGCCAGCGGCCCTTGACGAACGGTCAGCCCGACCAGCGCGAGCAGGGCCAGCGACGCGAACAGACCAGCAGGCCGAGCTGATAGCTGCCGGTGAGCCTGCTTGGAGAAGCCCAGGCGAGACGCCAGATAGAAGCCGCCGACGCCGCCGGCCATGCCGACCAGGCCGGTCATCACGCCGATCTCCTTGCGAAAGCGCTGCGGCACCAGCTGGAACACCGCGCCGTTGCCGGTGCCCAGCGCCAGCATGGCCAGCACGAACACCACGACCGCCATGGCACGCCGACGGCAGGCCGACGCTGACGATGAAGAGGAAAGTCGCCGCCAGCAGGTACATGATCGACAGCGATCTTGATGCCGCCGATGCGGTCCGCCACGCGCCCGCCGAGCGGCCGCACCAGCGAGCCGGCGAACACGCAGGCCGCGGTGAAGTAGCCGGCGGTCACCGGGGACAGGCCATATTCGTCATTGAAGTAAATGGTCAGCGACGACGCCAGGCCCGACGAAGCCGCCGAAGGTCACGCTGTAGAAGAACATGAACCACCAGGCATCCTTGTCTCTCAGCACCTGCAGGTATTCGACCAGCGGACTTGGCCGGCGGCGCCGATGGCGCTGTCCTTGGCGAAGACCAGATAGACCACCAGGGCGACGCCCAGCGGAATCAGCGCCAGGCCGAACACGTTGTTCCAGCCGATAGGCGATGCGCCAGCGCAGGCGCGAACAGCGCGGCGAACACGGTGCCGGAATTGCCGGCGCCGGCAATGCCCAGCGCCGTGCCCTGGTGCTCGGGCGGATACCAGCGCGAGGCCAGCGGCAGGGCCACGGCGAACGAGGCAGCGCCGGCCACGCCGAGCAGCACGCCCAGCGATCAGCAGGCTCTGGTAGCTGTGCAGGTCGCCGAGCCAGCCACAGTCAGAGCGCGGCGATCACGACCACCTGGCCGATCAGTCGCCGGCTTTCTTCGGCTTCAGGTGATCGACCAGCACGCCCATGACGATGCGCAGCAGCGCGCCGGCCAGCACCGGGGTGGCCACCATCAGCCCTTTCTGCGCCGGCGGTCAGGCCGAGGTCGTGCGCAGATCTGCACACGCCAGCGGGCCGAGTATGACCCAGACCATGAAGCTCAGGTCGAAATACAGAAAGGCGGCGAGCAGGGTCGGCGTGTGGCCGGATTTCAGGAACGAGGATTTCATCGAGTCTCCTGCGAACATGAACGGACGTTGATGGAAAGAAAATTCAGGGCATGTTTCATGTGCGATTCAGATCTGCAGGTAAACGTCGCCGCCCTCGATGCGGACGGGAAAAGTCGCTGCGCAACCTTCATCCGGCGCGACCGCCTTGCCGTCCTGCAAGCCGATGTTCCAGTTGTGCAGCGGGCACGCCACGTGGCGCCCGAAGACGATGCCTTGCGACAACGGCCCACCCTTGTGCGGACACTGGTCGCGCAGGGCAAACACTTCATCGACATCGTTGCGGAACACGGCGATATTGCCTTGCGCGGTTTTTACCACGCGCGCGCCGAGCGGCGGAATTTCGGCCAGCGGGCAGACCTTGCGCCATTGCGTGGCCTTCGCGACATCGTTGAGTGTTCATACCGAGAGCTCCGTGAATTCATGCGCGGCCGCGCCCTGGATGCGCTCGACCCAGGGATCCTTTTCGTCCTGCAGCGCATACAGCAGCCGCCCGTAGAGCGCCTTGCGGTTGGCGGCGTCATCGACCAGCTGCTTCCTGACGGTAGTCCAGTCCCACGCGCTGGATGAAGTGCACCGTGCGATCGAGGTAGCGCGCTTCCTCGCGGTAGAGCTGGATGAAGGCACCGGCGTACTCAAGCACTTCTTCGCCGGTTTTGACCTTGACCAGGAACTGCGCGACTTCGGTCTTGATGCCGCCGTTGCCGCCGATGTAGATCTCCCAGCCCGATTCCACGCCGATGATGCCCACGTCCTTGATGCCCGATTCCGCGCAATTGCGCGGGCACCCCGACACCGCCATCTTGACCTTGTGCGGGGCGACCATTTTCCAGAACGCTTTCTCCAGGTCTATGCCCATCTGCGTCGAATCCTGCACGCCGAACCGGCACCACTCCGAACCGACACAAGTTTTCACCGTGCGCAACGCCTTGGCGTAGGCGTGGCCCGAGGGCATGTCCAGTTCTCCCCATACTTTCGGCAGGTCTTCCTTGCGCACACCGAGCAGGTCGATGCGCTGGCCGCCGGTGACCTTGACGGTTGGAATCTTGTACTTGTCGACGACGTCGGCAATGCGGCGCAATTCCGAGGCCGTGGTCACGCCGCCGAACATGCGTGGCACGACCGAGTACGTGCCGTCCTTCTGGATGTTGGCGTGCGCGCGCTCGTTGATAAAGCGCGATTGCGGATCGTCGCGCGCTTCGCGCGGCCACGTCGCCAGCAGGTAAAAATTCAGCGCCGGCCGGCAACTCGCGCACCCGTTGGGTGTATGCCATTCGAGCGTCTGCATGACTTGCGAAATGGACAATAATTTGCGCGCGCGGATGGCCTTGCGCACGTCCTCGTGCGTCAACTCGGTGCAGCCGCACATCGGCTTGGTGATGGTCGCCTGCGGCGAATAGGCGCCGCCCACGGTGGAAGCGAGAATCTGCTCCACGAGCCCGGTGCACGAGCCGCACGAGGAGGACGCCTTGGTGTGCTTGCGCACGTCCTCCAGGGTGAACAAGCCCTTCTCCTTGATCGCGCGCGTGATGCTGCCCTTGGCCACACCGTTGCAGCCGCACACTTCCATGGTGTCGGGCATGGCGGCGGCCTTGTTCTGGCCCTGGTGCCCGGCATTGCCCAGGTGTGCCTGGCCGAACATCAGGTGATCGCGGATATCGGCGATGCTCTGGCCATCGCGCATGCAGCTGGAAATACCACGCGCCATCGACTGTATCGCCGTACATCACGCTGCCGACGATGCGTTCGTCACGGATCACGAGCTTCTTGTAAACGCCGCCGACTGCGTCGTGCAGCACGATCTCCTCGGTATCGGCGCCGCCGACTGAAATCGCCGGCGGAGAACAGATCGATGCCGGTGACCTTGAGCTTGGTCGAGGTGACCGAGCCCTGATAGCGCCCGATGCCGAATTGCGGCCAGATGGTGGCGCAGACCTTGGCCATCTCGAACAGCGGCGCCACCAGCCCGTACGTCGATGCCGCGATGCGCCACGCATTCGCCCACCGCATAGATACGCGGGTCATGGGTCTGCATGGTGTCGCTGACGACGATGCCGCGGTTGCAATGCAGGCCCGAGGATTGCGCAAGGTCCACGTTCGGGCGTATGCCGACCGCCATGACCACCAGGTCGGCCGGAATTTCGCTGCCGTCCTTGAACCGGACTGCGCTCACGCGGCCATCGCGACCAGCGATCTCGGCGGTCTGCGTTTCCATCAGAAAGCACAGCCCCTTCTGCTCCAGTGATTTTTGCAGCATGCCCGCCGCATTGCGGTCGAGCTGGCGCTCCATGAGCCACGGCATCAGGTGCACGACCGTGACTTCCATGCCGCGAAGTTTCAGTCCGTTCGCGGCCTCCAGGCCGAGCAGCCCGCCGCCGATGACGACGGCGTGCCGGTAGCTGGCGGAGGCCTCGAATCATCGCTTCGGTATCGGCGATATCGCGGTAGGTGATCACGCCTTGCAGATCGGCACCGGGGATCGGGACGATGAAAGGATTGGAACCGGTCGCCAGCAGCAGGCGGTCGTAACTCTTCGGTGGTGCCGTCGTCGGCCACCACCTTGCGGGACCCGCGTTCGATTTTGGTGACTTTCTTGCCCAGGTGCAGCCGGATGCCGTGCTGCTCGTACCAGTCGACGTCATTGAGCATGATCTCCTTGAGTGTCATTTCGCCGGCCAGCACGGGCGACAGCAGGATGCGGTTGTAGTTGGCGTGCGGCTCAGCGCCGAATACCGTGATGTCGTAGTGATCCGGCGCGATCTTGAGCAACTCTTCCAGCGTGCGCACACCCGCCATGCCGTTGCCGATCATGACCAGCTTCATTCGCTTCATGTCTTCTCCCGTCCCCGTTCGCTGATTCATCGATTGCGTCAGGCCACGCGCAGCAGCGACACTGCTGTCCGGCCCGCTTGCGCCAAATTCACCACTTCGCCGATCACCATGATCGCCGGACTCTTGAGACCTGCCTTGTGCACGTCCACGGCAAACCGCGCCAGGGTGGTCACCACGCTCTTCTGCGCCGGCAGCGTGCCGTTCTGGATGGCAGCAGCCGGTGTCGCGCCCGGCAATCCACCGGCGAGCAATTCACGCGCGGTGGCGGCGAGGTTGGCCACGCCCATGTAGATCACCAGCGTGGTCCCGCTTGCCGCGAGCGTGCGCCAATCGGCCGAGCGCCCGTCGCGCGTGTGACCGGTGACGAATGTCACACCGGTGCAGGCGCCGCGGTGCGTGACCGGAATGCCCAGCGCCGCCGTGGCGCCCAGGCCCGCCGTGATGCCGCTGACGATCTCCACCTCGATGCCCGCGCCACGCAACGCGATCATTTCCTCGCCCCCGCGGCCGAACACGAAGGGATCGCCTCCCTTGAGACGCGCTACCGTCTTTCCCGCCGTGGCAAGTCGCACCATCAACCGCTCGATGAAGGCCTGCGGCGTGGACCGGCATCCGCCGCGCTTGCCGACCTCGATGACTTTTGCGTGCGGCCGGGCGAAACGCAGCACTTCGCGATTGACCAGGTCGTCGAGCAGCACGACGTCTGCCGCGCCGATCGCACTCACGGCTTTCAAGGTCAGCAATTCCACGTCGCCCGGTCCGGCGCCCACCAGATAAACCTTGCCTGGCTTCACTATTTCCACTCCCTTTTCGAAGACCACTGATTGCCTTTCATGCGGCAGCCTGGGCCAGCTGCGCTATGCGTCGCAGCTCGGGCAGACACGAGCCGCAACTCGTACCGCACTTGAGTCCCGTCTGTACTTGATCAAACGTTTGCCCGGCGGCGAAACGCTCCCGGATCTGCGTCTCCGCCACGTCGAAGCAGTTGCACACCACGCGCCCGCGCGTGGTGTGTCCCAATGGCGGACGGGTCACCGGCGCCAGTACCCAGCGCCGCACTGCATCGGCACTCGCGCCTTGCGCCAGCAGTTCCTTGAGCCAGTCGCGTGCCGCGGTCTCACCGGTCAGACGCGCGCCGACCAGCTTGCCGTCCTGTACCAGCACGCGCTTGGCAATGCCGCGGCGCGCATCGCGGTAATCCATGGCACAGGTGTCGTCATCGAGTTCGAGCACGCGGTCGAGTTCGGCGATCAGCGTGTCTGCCGCAGGGCTCTCGGCCGCGGCGCGAAAAACCAGCAACGGCACATTGCGGCCATACAGTCCGCAACTCGCATACGCGAAGCGTTCGAGCAGCGGTCTCACGGCATCGAGATAGCCCGATGCATCGCCACTGCGCAGGGCTACCACCTGCCAGCGGTAATCGAGTTTTTCCACCTGCACAGCCGCGTGCTTGAGTTCCGGCTGCCGCGAAACGGGATCGAACGCCGCCAGCGTCAGCGCGTTGATGCCACCGCCGGACAGGAAGCGCCCGCCCCAATGCATCGGCAGGTAGGTCTGGCCCGCCCTCATCTCTTCGGAACCTTGCACGCGCACGCGTATTTCACCGCGACGGCTCCTGACCCGCACGATGTCGCTGTCGATCAGCCCGCGCCGCTGCATGTCGTCGCGATGCATTGACAGCAGCGGTTCCTCGGTATGGGTGAACAGCCTCGCGACGTTGCCCGTGCGGCTCATGCCATGCCAGTGATCGCGCAATCGGCCGGTGGTCAGGTGCAGCGGGTAGCGCGCATCGGTCGGTTCAGCAACCGGCCGGTGCGGCGCCGGGGCGAAGCGCGCGCGGCCGTTCGCGGTGGTGTAGCGCCCGTCTTCGTACAGGCGCGCCTTGCCGGATTTTGCGCCCTCCGGAAACGGCCATTGCTGCGGGCCGCGCCGCTCCAGCAGCGCGTAGCTCAAGCCGCTGATGTCCAGATCGCGCCCGCGCGTGGTCGCACGATGCTCGTTGAAAATTTCCTCGGGCGTGGCGTAGGGAAACAGCCGCGTGCCCTCGCGGCCCAGTGCAGCTCCAAGGCGGCGCGCAAAATCCACCAGGATCCGCCAGTCGTGGCGCGCCTCGCCCGGCGGCGGCACGGCCGCGCAGGTGCGCGAAATGCGGCGCTCGGAATTGGTCACCGTGCCGTCCTTTTCCGCCCCAGGCACTGGCGGGCAACACGACATCGGCGTAAGCCGCGGTTTCGGTGGACCGGAAAGCCTCCTGC
Source organism: uncultured beta proteobacterium (assembly GCA_963846655.1). GTDB lineage: Bacteria > Pseudomonadota > Gammaproteobacteria > Burkholderiales > JACQAP01 > JACQAP01. The sequence goes on from CAWJWT010000001.1 coordinate 342,472, forward strand.
ACCACCACACACTCGGCCCGCTGCAAGGCCTCGACCACGCGCGCGTGGTCCGGCATGGACTGCGCCGGGTTGGTACAGGCAATCCAGATGGCCTTGATGCGCCCTTCGCGCACGGCGTCGAACATTTCGACCGCGGTCTTCCCCGGTGCGGCGGGCAAGGCATCGATACCCCAAAAGCGCGCCATCTCACTGCGATGGGCAGCATTCGCCAGATCGCGATGCGCTGACAGCAGCGTCGCCATGCCCCCAACCTCGCGCCCGCCCATTGCATTCGGCTGCCCGGTCAGCGACAGCGGCCCTGCCCCCGGCCTGCCGATGTGCCCGGTGGCCAGGTGCAGGTGGATGAGCGCCGCGTTCTTTTCAGTTCCCTGAACGGATTGATTCAGCCCCTGGCAGTACAGCGACAGCGCCGCCCGCGCGCCGCCGAACCAGCGTGCCGCTGTGACGATATCCTCGGCGGACACGCCGCAGAGTTCGGCGACCGCGCCCGGCGTGTAGTCGACGACATTCGCTTTCGCCGCCTCGAACCCCTCTGTGTGCTCGCGGATATAATCGAAATCGCAGAGCCCTTCCCACAACAGCACGTGCAGCATGGCGTTGAACAGCGCCACATCGGTTCCCGGCAGAATGGGCAGATGCAAATCCGCGGCCGAAGCGGTGTCGGTGCGGCGCGGATCGACAACGATCAACTTCAGTTCCGAATTGCGTGCGCGCGCATCTTCGATGCGGCGGAACAGGATCGGATGCGCGTACGCCGTGTTCGATCCGGCGATGAACAGGCAATCGGTGTGATCGATATCCTCGTAGCAGGCAGGCGGCGCATCCGCGCCGAGGGTGGCCTTGTAGCCCGTCACCGCCGATGACATGCACAGGCGCGAATTGGTATCGATGTTGTTGGTGCCAACCAGCGCCCGCGCGAGCTTGTTGAACACGTAGTAGTCCTCGGTCAGCAGTTGACCGGAGCCATAAAACGCCACGCTGTCGGGTCCGTGTTCGGCGATGGTTTGCGCGAACTTCGCGGCGGCGAAATCCAGCGCCTCGTCCCACCCGGCACGCGCGCGTGGCGCGTTTCGCGCGCGGCGCAGTTCCGGATACTGGGCCCGCGCACCCGGCACCGTGGACAGATGCAAGGTGGCACCCTTGGTGCACAGGCGCCCGAAATTCGCCGGATGCCGCGGATCGCCGCGCACCCCCGTTATGCGCCCGCCTTCGGATTCGACGATCACGCCGCAACCGACCCCGCAGTACGGACAAGTCGTGCGCGTTTCAAGGGGCGTCGAACGCATCGGCTCAACCCATTGCCAATTCGAAGCCGGCTGCATAGTGCGCCGGCCGCAGCCCATCCCACACGACGCCATCCATCAGCATGCAAGTCCGGCTCGGCTCCCGTGGCACCGCCACGCCGACCTGTGCCGCCGCCTGCGCGTAGAGTTCAATGCGATTGACCTGCGCGGCGACCGCGGCGTAGTCCGGCTCGTGCTTGAGCAGGCCCCAGCGCCGCTGCTGCGTCACAAACCACATGCCGTCGGACAACCACGGAAAATTCACCACGCCATCGTCGTGGAAGCGGATCGCATGCGGGTCTTTCCAGCGGCGTCCCAGGCCATCCTCGTAATCGCCGAGAAAGCGCGGCGCAATGACGTCTCGCGGCGTGTTGGTGTAGTCCGGGCCCGCAATCAGATCGGCCACTTGGGGCCGGTTGGCGGTCGTATCGATGAACCGGCAGGCCTCCAGCAGCGCCATGACCAGCGCGCGTGCGGCGTGCGGATGGCGTTCGACGAACGCTGCGGTGGCACTCAGGACCTTTTCCGGATGATCGGGCCAGATCTGTTGCGACGTGGTGACCGTAAAGCCGACTTGCTCCTGCAAGGCGCGCGCGTTCCACGGCTCACCGACGCAGCAGCCATCGATGAATCCGGCGCGCAATCGCGACACCATTTGTGGGGGAGGCACCACGGTCGTGCCGACATCGCGAAACGGATGGATGCCGTGCGCAGCCAGCCAGTAATACAGCCACATCGCGTGAGTGCCGGTCGGAAAGGTCTGCGCGAACCCGAGCTCTCCGGGGTGGGCGCGCACATGAGCGGCCAACTTCTGACCGTCCGTTACGCCCAGATCGCGCAGTCTGCGGGATAGCGTGATGCCCTGGCCGTTCTGATTCAGGGTCATCAGCACGGCCATGTCCTGCTGCAAGCCGGCGATGCCCAAATGTACGCCGTAGACCAGTCCGTACAGGGCATGCGCGGCATCGAGTTCGCCGCTCAGCAAGCCGTCGCGCATGGCCGCCCAGGAAGTTTGCTTGACCGGCACGATCTGCAAGCCATGCTTGCGGTCGAAACCTTGTGCGACCGCAACGGCGATCGGCGCGCAGTCCGTCAGCGGCATGAATCCCACGCGCAGCGTCGTGCGCTCGGGCGCGTCCGTGCCCGCCGCCCATGCGCCTTCGCGCACCGGGCCGGCCACCATTCCCATCAGGGCGGACGCGGCCAGCACGCCGGAGTGGGCGATGTAGTGCCGGCGCGGCTGCGCGCATTGCGCATTGGCATCGCCTCCACATCCCTCTGCTTTTCGCTGCATGCCTTATCCCTCGCGGGCGCAAAAAAAACGTCCATACCCGCGCTGCGCGCAAGCCATGGACGCCTTTATCCAGAGGTGCCGGACCGCCGTCAGTCCGTCACTGCGTATTCATGCGATCAACCCGCCGTTAGGTACTGCTCCCGATCGCGGCCTGTACCTTTGCAAGCGTCGTGCCATCGCGTTGCATCGACCATAACCCGTTGTCCCAAAATAAAAGCTTCGCATGTGGCGTAATTCGTTGCAGTTCGCCGCGCGGCTGCGCGCGCTCCGCCACTGTGCGCGCAGGGTCAATGGCGCACCAAAATGATGTGAACGCCTGAACATGCTGTGAACGCCTAAGGATGAGGTGAACGCCAAAGATGATGTGAATCCTAAAGCAGCAACCGCGCGGCACGAATGATCTGTTCGGCGACTTCGGCGAGCCTGAGGTTCTCGTCCATGGCGACTTTGCGCAACCACCGATGAGCCTCTTCTTCGGAAAGTTTCTTCTGCGTGATCAGGATGGCCTTCGCGCGATCGATGCGCTTGCGATCGGCAAGCTGGTTCTGTGTATCTTCGAGTTCGTTGCGCAGCGCCTGCAAAGCTTCGAAGCGGGCCATCGCCACGTCCAGGATCGGCTGGACCCGCTGCGCGGCGAGTCCATCCACCACATAGGCGCTCACGCCGGCGCGCACCGCCTCGCGAATTTTCTCGGCGTCGCCGTCGGCGGAAAACATCACGATCGGCCGCGGCGTGTCCTGGCTGATCACGCAAAGATGTTCGATGGTGTCGCGGTCGGGAGAGTGCGTATCGATGATGATCACGTCGGGCATGACATCGGCCACCCGGCGTGAAAGATCCACGCTGGTCTGCACCGATGCCACCACGCGGTGGCCTGCCTTTTCAAGGCCTTGGCGCAACACCTCGCGGCGTTCGTTGTCTTCGTCCACTACCATCACGCGCAGCATTGCTTTTCACCCACGACTCATCGCTCCAGGCGAATCGGCAGCAAATACCGGGCCATTGAACTCCGGACGTGCGCACCCATGCGACATGCAGGGTGGGCAAACTGCGAAACCATACGGGCCGCCATGCGGCCCATGCAGCCAAGTCAATGAAAGCGCCGTGTTACTGCGTGACCGGAAGCGGCTGTGCCTCAGGCAGGGTCTGCGCGAACGATGGGCGCGCCGAGAGTCGTTTGAACAACCGCTCCAGGTTGGGCGCGTGCGGACGCCAGTCGAACTCCGGGAAACGGAAATCGAGAAAGCCCAGCGTGCAGCCGGTGGTCACGTCCCCGAGCCCGAACCCGGCTGCGGTGAACCACTCCTGCTCGCCCAGCAGGCGGGACAGCTCGGCTACACCCGCCTCGATTTTTTTGCGCTGGCGCCCTACCCAGTCCGCACTCTGCATGGCGGCGGGGCGCGTGCCCTCCAGCCTGATCAGCACGATCGCGTCGCTGATGCCGTCGGCAATCACTTCGATCTGTTTGTGCGTAATGCGCAGATCGGGTAACGACGGAATGAGGGCCGGCGGTACATTCAGCGTCTCCAGATATTCGACGATGACCTTGGAGTCATGGATGACCCTGCCATCATCGAGCACCAGCGCCGGTATCTTGCCCAGCGGATTGGCATTCGCAATCGTGGTGTCCGGCAACCAGGGGTTCTCGACGATGGTTTCAAAAGCAATCCCTTTTTCGATCAGCGCGACCCGCGCTTTGCGGGCATAGGGGCTGGGTTTGGCGATTATGAGTTTCATGGGTTCGCCCTCATTGCGTTTGCACCGTCTGCAAGAATGTGAATATGCGCCACAGGACTTCGTCGCTCAGGACACCCTTCCATACCGGCATGCCCTTGTCGAGACGTCCGGTGCTGGTAGTTTCAAAAAACACCTTTGGCGCTTCGTCTCCATAGCGGAGCTTGAGCCGCCGCAGATCCCGGGGCCGCTCTCCCTGCATTGCATTTTGTCCATGACAATGCGAGCAATACTGGCTGAATAAACTGCGCCCGTCCTCGACGACGTCCGAACGCCCTTCGAGCGGATTTATCAGTTGCGGCTTCGCTTCCTCGGCTTGCGCTGTGGCCGCCGGAAAAGTGGACAGGGCGGCTGCGATCATGGCGGCGCACAAAGACCTGTTCCGGGACATGCTCATGTGAAAACCCTCGCTGTTCGGTTCCGGGAAAGACGGCGGGGTAGCAGCACTGCCCCCCACCGTCCCGCTTCATGCCGTTGAGAGCCTAGCGGCCGAGTTCGAAGACGGCGACCAGTCCGCCTTCAGGACTCGCAGCGACTACTTTCTCGCCGATTGTTCCGAAGAAAGAGGGAGGGCCCTTGATCCGGCCGGCCACGACAGCGAGGTACTGCTTGCCGTCGATCATGTACGTGATCGGGCTTTGTGCCATGCCGGTACCGACATCGAACTTCCAGAGAACCTCGCCGGTTTTCGCATCGACTGCCCTGAGTACGCCGTACGGGTCGCCATAGAACACCAGGCCACCCGCGGTGGACATCGCACCGCCGATCATCGGCACATCGGACTTGATACCCCAGACGCGTTTCTGCTTGACCGGATCCCATGCCACCAGTTCGCCGAGGTAATTTCCATGACCGGCTTTGTCCGCATTAAACTCATCGGCTAGGTAAAACTTGCCAACTTCGAATTCCTGGTTCCTTCCGATAATGTCCATGCACATGTTGTTAGTCGGAATATAGACCAGGCCAGTTTGAGGGCTATACGACATCGGCTCCCAATTCTTTCCGCCGAAAAAGTTCGGGCAAACGTCCTTGGCCCACTGGTTAAGTTTTGGCCGTTTCACCGGGTCTTCAATCGGTCGGCCGGACGCTTTGTCAATCCCTTTTGCCCAATTTACATGCACAAACGGTTCGCCGGAAACAAACTTGCCGGTTTTACGATCAAGCACGTAAAAGAATCCGTTGCGGTCGGCTTTCATCAGCGCGGGCAACTTTTCGCCACCGATCGACAAATCCGCCAGTACAGCCTCATTCACGCCGTCGAAGTCCCATACCTCAGCCGGTGTCATCTGGTAGCCCCAGACGATCTTGCCGGTGTCGGCATTGAATGCGAGCTGAGAAGCTGTATGCAGATTGGTGTACGCGCCGATATCGCTCGAATCGTTACTACGCGTATGGCCGCCCCACGGCCCGGCATTGCTGGTGCCCCAGTACACCAGATTGAGCTTGGGATCATAGGAGCCGACGTTCCACAGGTTCCCGCCTCCGGTCTTCCAGGAGTCGTCCTTCCAGGTTTCGAATCCTGGCTCTCCCGGCCCGGGAATGGCGTAGGTCTTCCAGACCAGTTCCCCGGTGTCCTGCCGGTAAGCCTGCAAGGCGCCACGTGACCCGTAATCCCCTCCGGCAAATCCGGTAATCACGAGGTTCTTGACGATCAATGGCGGCGAAGAAATGGCGTGACCTTTCTTGTAATCCGCCACCGTCTTCGCCCACAACTCCTTGCCCGTTGCCGCGTCGAGCGCCACGAGCTTGGCGTCAAGGCGCGTGACGAATACGCGGCCATCGGCAACAGCAACACCGCGATGCCCCATACCGCAACATACGGTCGACATGAAGTCCGAGGGAAGTTCAGGTTCGTACCTCCACTTGATCGAACCGTTCTTAGCGTTCAGTGCATAGACATAGCGCGGGCCAAGCGCGGTGTTCACGTACATCGTGTCCCCCACCACGAGCGGAGTGGCCGCCTGAGTCTCCAGCGTCCCCAGTGAGCGAATCCAGGAAACCTTCAGCTTGCTCACATTCCTGGTATTGATATCCTCCAATGCGCTATAACGGGTGTTTGCGTAGTCCCCGCCATAAATTGTCCATTCCTTACCGGACTCCGCATGAGCAGGCATGCACGCCAAGACTAGAGCCGCCCCCAATATCCTTGACATCGAAATACGTTTCACAACGGTCGAGATACCCATGTTGCTCTCCTTCTGAAGTTACCTCTGATTTACATGTACCCTTGCCGAACCGATGCGGCCGTTATGTGGCCGACGGGCAAATCGTGGCGAATCCGCTATCGGTTGCCCGCCTCCATGAGACGCTTGAGATTCGCCAGGCCTGCCTGATATGCCCCAGTGATAAAAGCCACCGCTCCCGCATCACTTTCACCTTCCGGAGGATTGTCCAGGGCGTTCTTGCGGCGGAACTGGCCGACCCACACCACCGTCGTTCCACCCGCCGAGTTGGCCTTCACCCCGACGCTGGAAAGATAGTCGGTAACGGGCAGGGGCGATTCGATAACGTTGTAGGTAAAGCTTCTACCGGTCTCATTGAGGGCCAGCAGTTCCTCCGTAAAGCTCGGACCGTCCTTGACCGTCAGACGCCTTACTGCACCGAGTTGCCCATCCTTTCCACTGATAATTGGGCTGTGTGAGAACGCGGGGTGCCATTCCTTGACCGAGTCGAATCGCTTCAGGAAACGCCACACGTCTTCAGGCTTTGCGGAAATTTCGACAATCTCCGTGACAACAAGCAGAGGGCGCTCGGCGGCCGTAGCTGTAATCGATAGCAACCCGAGCATGCTGAACAGAATGTACGCAAGTTTTTTCATGCCAAGACTCCTTTGTGTTTGTTGATAAACATTGAAGCGCGGAAAAGCGTCGGCTTACTTCTTGCCGTCAGCAATCCCCCTTTGTCGGCGCGGAGGCAGGTCACGGTCTCGCACCAGAACCCGACCTGCTCCGACTTCGTGTAGCCTCCCGATCTCGAGGACACCACGCTATGCCCGTGCCGGTACCTCGCCCGCGGGAAGGACGCGAAACTCCGATGACTGCCGCATAACGGTCTCCGGGCCGGGGGGCGAATACACGGCGAGAATGCGCATCGGCTCCCAGCCGGTATTGAACGTCGAATGGGGGGCGCCCTTCGGAATGCACACGAGGCTACCCGCGCTGATTTTCTCGACGGTGCGATTGCCCTGCGCATCCTCGGTCATGTGTTCGCCCTGCCCGGCAACGACGAAAATGAACTGCTCGGATTCCGGATGGCTGTGGCGCGCGTGGCCCTGGCCCGGCTCGAAAAAAAGCGAGACGGCGCTCATGCCACGCACGGCATGAATCTTCGGATCGCACATTATTTTCGCGGTCACCCATTCGGCCATGATGGTTTCGACCTGATCCGGTTCCGTGACGAATTTCCTGTCTTTCACGTTCTTCCTTTCATTTGGTAACGCTGGACGCAAACGCATGCATGTCGCCGGACGCATGACTGTTGCGCGCTTCACTCATGCATTGATATCGATGTCTTTCGTTTCCCTGACGAACACAGCCCCGATCAAGGCCGAGGCGATGCCGACGACGACCGGGTACCACAGGCCGTAATAGATGTCGCCCTTGTAGGCAACCATCGCAAACGCAGCCGTCGGCATCATGCCGCCGATCCACCCGGAGCCGAGGTGATAAGGCAGGGACAACGAGGTGTAGCGAATGCGGGTCGGGAACATTTCCACCAGCAACGCAGCCGCGGGCCCGTAAGCCATGGTGAGGAACAGGATCATCACGAAAATCAGCAGCACCACCATTGTCTTGTTGATCTGCTGCGGATCGGCTTTGGCCGGGTAGCCGGCGGCCTGGATCGCTGCATTCAGCTCCTGGGTGAACGCACGGTGTTTCTCCGCCGCCTCGTTCGCGCGAGAGCCCCTTCATATCGAAAGCAGTCAGGAGGGTGTCGCCGATGCGCACCGTGGCGATGCTGCCCGCGGGCGCGGACTCGTTGGCATAGTTCACCGATGCGGCGACGAGTTTCGCCTTGGCGATGTCGCAAGACGACGTGAACTTCCGGGTGCCGGTCAGGTTGAACTGGAACTGGCAGTCGTTCGGATCCGCACTGACCACGACCGGCGCACTGGCCAGCGCCTGCTCCAGCGCGGGATTGGCATAGTGCGTCAGCGCCTTGAAAATCGGGTGATAGGTCAGGGCCGCCAGCAGCATGCCGCCCAGGATGATTTTCTTGCGTCCGATCCGATCGGACAGCGCTCCGAAAATGACGAAGAACGGCGTCGCAGCCAATAGCGCGGTGACGACGAGCACATTGGCCGTCGCACCCTCGACCTTGAGCGTTTGCGTGAGGAACAACAGGACATAGAACTGTGCGGCATACCACACGACCGCAAAGCCCGCCACGACGCCGAATAGCGCGATCAGGACCACTTTGAGATTGCCCCAGCGTGCAAACGCTTCGGAAAGCGGCGCCTTCGATACCCGGCCCTGCGCCTTCATTTTGGAGAACACGGGCGACTCCTGCATCTTCAGGCGGATCCACACCGAAATCCCCAACAGCACGATGGACACGAGGAAAGGAATGCGCCATCCCCACTGCACAAATGCCGTCTCGCCAAGGCCGGTTCGCGTGCCCAGGATGATCAGTAACGACAGCAGAAAACCTGCGGTGCCCGTGGTCTGGATCCAGCCAGTGAATTCTCCGCGGCGGCCGGTCGGCGCATGTTCGGCCACGTAGACCACGGCACCGCCGTATTCCCCGCCGACGGCCAAGCCCTGCAAGAGCCGCAGGCCGATCAGGATGATCGGCGCGGCAATCCCGATTGCATCGTAATTGGGGAGCAGCCCGACAACGAACGTCGCCAGGCCCATGATGAGGATCGTTACCAGGAAGGTGTACTTGCGACCGACGACATCGCCCAGCCGCCCGAACACCAATGCGCCGAAGGGCCGCACGATAAAGCCCGCCGAGAAAGCCAACAGGGCGAAAATCAAACCGGTCGCGGGGTCCGCTTTGGTGAAGAACTGCTGCGCAATGATGGGCGCGAGCGATCCGAACAGAATGAAATCGTACCATTCGAAAACGGTGCCCAAAGAGGACGCGACGATGGCCCGTTTCTCATCCGGGGTGATCCTGGTGCTGGCTTTTCCGAACATCTCGGATCCCCTCGTTACCGCTCAGTTGGAATGCGTATGAAATACTAGTGAAATTCCAGTTGCACTGTCAACGGAAGTTCCGTAGCTAAATTCCAACTAACTGGATTTATTAATAAATGCTGATGACGCGAAGACCGAGCCCTGGCAGGAAGTTGCCGAGTCGTCAGACGTCCACGCTGAACGTTGCGCGGGTAAATTGCTCCAGATAATCGATCAACCGGTCGCTGGCGGCGGCCGCACCGGCTTCGTCGCCTTCTGCGATCGCGGCCGCGATATCGGCATGGAGTTGTCCCGACTGCTGGAGATCGCCAACCTGCTTGTGATGTGCGTACCAGAATCGCCGGGACAGGCTGTCCATCAGGTCGAGCGCCGCTACCGCGAACTCGTTACGGGCGGACGCGGCAAACAGGGAATGAAACGCCTTGTCCGCTCGCAGAAAACTCGTTTCGTTGCCGGTCTTTGCCGAGGATTGGAAAGTGTCGGCGATTTCCCTGAAACGCCGACGCTCCTCGACCGTCGCGCGGCGCGCCGCGCTGCGCGCGATAAACCGGTCGATCTCGCGGCGCATTTCAAGCAGATGCAATTGCTGCTTGGCGTTGAGATCGGACACGACGATGCCTCGCCGCGGCAGGATCATGACCAGGCCTTCGCGCGCCAGCCGCTGCAGCGCTTCTCCCACCGGCGTGCGGCTCATGCCCAGGCGCTTGCTCAGGGTCAATTCGGAGATGGCGCTGCCGGGCGGAAGTTGCAGCGTGACAATCATCTCCTCCAAACGCTCATAGGCCTTGTCCGTCAGGCTCTGAACCGATTCCAGCGCAACCGCGCTTTCACTGATCATGGGTCTGATGCTCAAGGCTGCCTTTGCCATTTCCCCGCTCCCCTACGTGGGTTTTTTACCCGTCACTGTGTTGCGTTGTCATGTCGATTCGGCTCGTCACTGCGGCCTGGATGCACGGACTATTATCGCATCGGCGCGCGATGAATTGCATCGGACCAGAAAGACCGCGACACAGCCCGATCCTTGAAGTGACGGCGATGTTACGGAGCCTATCCGCGCTTTACGGTTCGCGCGTTCTGGCCGAACAGGACACTGCGCGATTTCTCGTCGACCACCGGCTTGCTGCTGAGGGCTTTGCCTTTTTCGTAGGCGCGCATCACCGCCGGACGGCTCTGGATGGCTTCGAACCAGCGCTTGAGATTCGGAAACTCATCGATGTCCTGCTGCTGGCGCTTGTAGGGCACGATCCACGGATAGGCCGCCATGTCGGCGATCGAATAGTCGCCGGCCACGAAGGCCCGGTCGGCCAGCCGATTATCGAGCACCGCGTACAGCCGGGCGGTTTCGTTGACATAGCGGTCGATCGCGTAGGGAAGTTTCTCCGGCGCGTACTGCGTGAAGTGGTGGTTCTGCCCCGCCATCGGGCCGAGCCCGCCCATCTGCCAGAACAGCCATTGCAGCGTTTCGAATCTGCCGCGCAGATCCGCGGGCAGGAACTTTCCGGTTTTCTCTGCGAGATACACCAGGATGGCGCCCGACTCGAAAATCGAAACAGGCGCGCCGCCATCGGCCGGCGCCTGATCGACGATCGCGGGCATGCGATTGTTGGGCGAAATTTTGAGGAACTCCGGCTCGAATTGCTCACCCGTGCCGATATTGACCGGCACGATGCGATAAGGCGTGCCGGTTTCTTCCAGGAAAATCGTAATCTTGTGGCCATTGGGCGTCGGCCAGTAGTGGAGATCGATCATTGAAGGTCAGGGATTGGTGATTGGGCGATTGGGCAATTGGGCGTATTGAGCAATTGAGCGATTATGTTAATCGCCGAATCCCTGAATCACCTAATCGCCGCATTTCATCAGGGAATGATCTTCTCCCGGCGGAACTGCGCGAACAGGCGCAAGAACATCTCCTCGGTATCCAGCGCCTCGGTCCATCCTGCCCTGCGCGCCTTGCCCATGTCGGAAATGACATCCCACTCGGCCGAAAACACGAAGTCCCCGAATTTCCAGGCGGCGATTTCTTCGAACTTGTAGGGCTGCAGACCATGCCGCTTGACGATCCGCTGCCACACCGGTTCCTTGTCCTGCATGAACTGTTGCAGACTGATGTGTTGCTGCGGGCCCGTTTGCATTCCGAAGAACTGCGCGATCTTCGGCCACAGGTTGTCCCACCGGTACAGATCGCCGTTGGTGATATTGAACGCCTCGTTCGCGCATTGCGGCGCAGTGGCCATCCAGGTCATGGCCCGCGCCACGACGGCTGAATCCGTGGCTTGATAAAGAATGTGGTAATTGCGCGGCTTGCCGGGATGCGACAACGGCAGGCCCAGTTCCTTGCAGATCGCCGCATAGACCGCGATGACCGTGGTGAGATTCATCGGACTGCCGACGGAAAATCCGCTGATGGTGTGCGGGCGAATGGCTGACCAGTTCCAGCGTTTGCCTTGCTGCCGCGCTTCGAGGAAGTCCTGCTGCGCGTAATAGAACAGGGTCTGCGCCGGCCGCGGGTCCGATTCCTTTGCCGGCGTCTTGAAAGGCCCGAGATGGCTGCCGTACCACTTGGTGCCTTCCACCAGATTGATGTGCTCGAGATGCTTCGCCACGGGCTCGATCGCATTCACGGTATTCGCAAGCATCGCAAGGTTGCTCTCGACCGCTGCGGCCTGCGTAGGTTTTTCCTGGTAGGCGGCGAAGAACAGGTGCGTCAGGTCAGCGAGGTGCGCGAACCTGGCTTTGCAAGCTGCCGCATCGCCCAGGTCCGCGGCGATATATTCGTAATCTCCGCCGATATCGGGCTTGCGCCGCGACACCGCCACCACATCCCACGTGCCGGATTCGACCAGGTGCTTCAGCAGATAGCGCCCGACCACCCCGGTGGCGCCCGTTATGAGTGCTTTTCTGTTAGCCATGACGTAGCGATGGTCTCCGTTATACTCCGACGCGTTACTCCCTCGATCCCCTCGCATATTGACACAATGAACCGACATTTCGATCTACTTGTCATCGGCGGCGGCAGTGGCGGCGTCGCCGTTTCCAACCGTGCCGCCAGTTACGGCGCGAAGTGCGCCCTGATCGAGCCGGGCCGGCTCGGCGGTACTTGCGTCAACGTCGGCTGCGTGCCCAAGAAAATCATGTGGAGCGCCGCCAGCATCGCGCATGCCATCGAGGATGCGCCCGACTACGGCCATGCCGTTGCCGGCCACTCCTTCGATTGGCCAACGCTCAAACGGCAGCGCGATCAGCATGTGCTGGATCTGAACGGCCATTACGAGCGCGCGCTGATCAAGAACGGCGTGGCAATCGTGCGCGGCTATGCGCGTTTTTCCGGCAAGAACAGCGTGACGGTCGAAGCCGATTCCTACACGGCCGAGCACATCGTGATTGCCGCCGGCGGGCGACCGATTGTGCCGGACATGCCGGGTGCGGAATTAGGCATGACGTCGGACGGCTTCTTCGAATTGACCGAACAACCGAAAAACGTTGCCGTCGTAGGCGGCGGCTACATCGCCGTCGAGCTCGCGGGGTTGCTGCGTGCGCTTGGCAGCGAGGTGACCATGGTGCTGCGCCGCGCGCACTTCTTGAATGATTTCGACGCCATGCTGCGGGAGCAACTGATGGTGCAAATGCAAGCCGACGGCGTGCGCATGATCCCGCAAACCAGAATTGCCGCGGTCGAGCAAGCTGCCGCGGGAATACGCATGCGCTTCGACAACGGTGGCACGCTCGAAGGCCTGGATGGGGTGATCTGGGCCGTGGGGCGTCGCCCGAATGTTCATGATCTCGGCCTGCATAGCGCTGGCGTTGATATCGACGCCGGGGGCCATATCGAAACGGACGCCTATCAGGCCACGAATGCGCCGGGCATCTACGCCATCGGCGACATCACCGGCCGCGTCGAACTTACGCCGGTGGCGATCGCGGCCGGCCGGCGCCTGGCCGACCGGCTGTTTGGCGGCATGAAGGATCGCAAACTTGACTACGCAAACATCGCAACGGTGCTGTTCACCCATCCACCGATCGGCACCATCGGCTTGTCAGAGGAAGCTGCGGTGAAGGCCCACGGCGCAAACGACGTGAGGATCTACGAAGCGCGATTCACGCCGATGCTTTACGCGTTCACGCGGCGCAAGGTCAAGTGTTCGATCAAACTCGTGGTCACCGGTCAAGCCGAAAAAATCGTGGGGTGCCATGTCATCGGCGCCGGCGCCGATGAAATCATGCAGGGTTTCGCGGTGGCCATGCACATGGGTGCCACCAAGCGCGATTTCGATGACACGGTCGCGATCCATCCGACCGTCGCCGAGGAACTGGTCACATTGCGCACCAGCCGGCCGGCCACCGCGTCGAACTGAGAAGTACGACCGGCCGCGGCGGTTCCGGAAGGCGGCGTTTGCGGAACCCGCGCGGTCAAGCGCGTTCCCGGCCAGCGGGCCTCGCCCTGGCAACGTTTCTTCGCTTTGCGGTCGCGGTGCTCGCCGCGCGCCCCGGCCATGTGCTACCTTACGCGATAATTCGCCGGAGCCGACGCTCCGCAAAAATAATGGCGCACGTGCGTGCGCCCACGATTCGAAGCGATCGGGAGGGGAGACCATGACAACAACAAGCGCTCATGCGGTTACGCAATCGGGCCCGCTAGATCCTTACGCCCTGGATCCGAGGGATATCCTCGAACCCCCTACGCGGCTGCCGGATATTCTCAAGAAAATCGGTCCGGGAATCGTTCTTTCCGCATCGATCGTCGGTTCCGGCGAATTGATCGCGACGACCACGCTGGGCGCGGAAGTCGGCTACACGGTCATGTGGCTGATCGTGTTCTCGTGCCTGATCAAGGCGCTCATCCAGTCGTTCCTCGGGCGCTACACCATCGCGATGGGCGAAACGGGCCTGGAAGCCTTCAACCGCATTCCCGGAAAAATCGGCCGGGTGAACTGGGTGCTCTGGGCCTGGGCCGCCATGGTGCTGGTCACGTTGTTCCAGATCTGCGCCATGTTCATCGGCGTGTCGCAGGTGATGAGAATTTTCACCGGCATCGAGGTGTTCTGGTGGGTCATTGCGTTTTTCATCCTCACGCTGATCCTGCTGCTCGGCGGCGCCTATCACCGCATCGAACGCCTGGCGATGGTCAAGGTCGGCATTTTCACGCTGATCACGCTGCTCTCCGCCGTGGTGCTGACGCGCATGCCTGAATTCTTCGCCTGGGGCGACGTCTGGCAGGGCTTTCAGTTCAAGTTGCCCAGTGCCGGACTGGCCACCGCGCTGGCCGTCTTTGGCATTACCGGCGTCGGCGCAACCGAGTTGTACATGTACACGTACTGGTGCGTCGAGAAAGGCTACGCGCGCTACACCGGCCCGCACGAGAATTCGGAAGCCTGGCGCCGCCGCGCGCGCGGCTGGATACGGGTCATGAACGTCGATGTGATCTGCTCGATGATCATCTACACCGTGGCGACGGTGGCCTTCTACCTGCTGGGCGCCGGCATCCTGCATGGCATGGGCATCGTGCCCACGGGCAGCGACATGATCGTCACGCTTTCCAATATCTATACGCAAACGCTCGGCGGTTGGGCGAAATGGCTGTTCTACGTGGGCGCCATCGTCGTTCTGTACGGCACGATTTTCGCCGCCACGGCCGGGCATTCGCGCATGTTCGCCGACTTCATGCGCCTGCAAGGCGCATTCCCGCGCGACGACATCAAGGCGCGCAATCGCTGGCGCGATATATTCATCGTCGTGCTGACCGTGATTCCGGTGATGATGTATTTCATCTTCGGCGAGAACCCGGTCGGCATGGTGAAATGGGGTGGCTTCGCGCAAGCCTGGACCTTGCCGATCATCTCGTTGGGCACGATTTATCTGGTACGCCGTCACATGCCCAGGGAAATGAGCGCAACCGCGCTTGGAAACGTCCTGCTCTGGATCGGCGCCATCGTCATCACCGGGTTCGTTCTGATCGCCGAAGCACGCCGCTGGGGCCTATTGGGTTGATCACCATACATTTGGGAGCAAGGCAATGAGCATTACTCGTCTTCACGTCGGGCCGCGGCTGTCGCAAGTCGCGATTCACGGCAATACCGTGTACAGCGCGGGGATCGTCGCCGACGACACCAATGTCGATGTGGCCGGCCAGACCGGTCAGATTCTCGACAAGATCGACCGGTACCTGAAGGAAGCCGGCACGGACAAAACGAAAATCGTCTCCACGACCATCTGGCTCGCCGACATGAAGGATTTCGCGGAGATGAATTCGGTCTGGGACCAGTGGGTGCCCAAGGGCAACACCCCACCGCGCGCATGCGTCGAATCGAAACTCGCCACGCCGGCTTACAAAGTCGAGATTCGCGTCATCGCCGCGAAATAGTCCTTAGCCGCGCAGCAGACGAAAGGCCGCGCTCGCCCAGCGCGGCCTTTTTCTTTTGTTGACCCGGCCCTAGAATCGCCCATCCGTCCGCTTTGGTGCCCGCGTCCATGACTCTGCTCAGCGAAGCCGCCATTTTCCTTGCCGCCGCGGTCGTCACCGTGCCTTTGTTCCGGCGCTTCAAGCTCGGCGCCGTGCTCGGCTATCTCGCCGCAGGGGTCCTCATCGGACCCTATGGACTGAAGTTTCTGAGTGCCGGGGAAAACCTCATGCACTTTGCGGAACTCGGGGTGGTACTGCTGCTCTTCGTCATCGGCCTGGAATTGCAGCCCTCGCGCCTGTGGATTCTGCGCCGCTCGGTGTTCGGACTCGGCGCCGCTCAGGTGTTTTTCACGGCCGCGCTGGTGGCGATCATTGCGCTTGCACTGGGCCAGACCCTCACCGTCGCAGTGGTGATCGGCCTGGGTCTGGCCATGTCCTCCACGGCCTTCGTGCTGCAGATCCTCGCGGAAAAAGGCCAGCTCACGCAACGTCACGGCCGCTCGTCGTTCGCCATTCTGCTGTTCCAGGATCTGGCCGTGATTCCGTTGCTGGCGCTGATCCCCCTGCTGGGCGCCGGCGACGCGCCGGCCTCGGGTGCCGGCGTGTGGCTCGGGGCGCTGAAGGCGATCGGCGTCATCGTCGCCGTCATCGTCGGCGGGCGCTATTTGTTGCGCCCGATTCTGCACGCCATTGCCTCGGCCGGGATCCAGGAAATATTTACCGCGGCTGCGCTGCTGGTGGTGATCGGCACTGCCCTGCTGATGACCTCCGTGGGCCTGTCCATGTCGCTCGGCGCCTTCCTCGCCGGCGTGCTGCTGGCCGACTCGGAGTATCGCCACGAGCTTGAAGCCGACATCGAACCGTTCAAAGGGTTGCTGCTGGGGCTATTTTTCATCTCGGTCGGGATGTCCGCCAATCTGGGTCTGGTGCTTGCGCATCCGCTGGCCATTATCGGTGCGGCAGTCGGGCTGATGCTGCTCAAGGCCGCAGTTCTGCTCGGAATCGGCCGCATCTCGGGTCATAGTTGGCAATCCTCGCGCGGGCTTGCCGTGGCATTGAGCCAGGGCGGCGAATTCGCTTTCGTCCTGTTCGCCCTTGCAGCCGACAATGCGCTGTTCGGGCGCACGCTGACCGACTCGCTGGTTATCGTCGTGACGCTGTCGATGGCGCTGACCCCGCTGGCATTCGTGCTGAACGACGTGATGCTCGCGCGATGGCTGAGAAAACCGGTCGAGGAGAAGATTCGATGAGATCGAGCAGGCCGACACCAAGGTCATCATTGCCGGCTTCGGTCGCGTCGGTCAGATCGTCGCGCGTCTGTTGCGTGCGAAGCGCATTGCCTTTACCGCTCTCGACAAGAGCGCCGAACAGATCGATACCGTGCGCCGCTTCGGCAGCCAGGCCTACTATGGCGATGCCTCGCGCCTGGATCTGCTGCGGGCGGCGCAAGCGCACAAGGCCGAAATCCTGGTCCTGGCCATCGACGACATCGAAGCGTCGGTGCGCACCGTGCAAACCGTGCGCAAGCATTTCCCGAAACTGAAAATCTATGCGCGCGCGCGCAATCGCTTCCATGCCTACCGCCTGCTGGATCTGGGCGTGGATTACCTGATGCGCGAGACTTATCTGTCGTCGCTGGAGCTCGGCAGGCAGGTGCTGCTGGGTTTGAAGTTCACCGACTGGGAAACGCGCGACACCGTCGCGACTTTCCACGACCACGACGAACACTCGCTACGGCGCCAGCATGCGATCTACCACGACGAAACCAGGCTGATCCAGTCCGCCAAGGATGCCGCGAAAGAACTCGAGGAGATCTTCGAATCCGACAGCGAGAACAGCGCCCGTCCCGGCACGCCGGTGTTCAGCCCGAGCGATGTGCGCTAGCAATGTCGCGACCGCGACATTGTTAGAGCCGAGGAAAGAGGAAGATCTCCCGCGCCCCTCTCCCCTCGTTCCTCACCCCTACTCAATCGCCGTATCCGGCTCTTCCCGCGGGGCCGGGCGATGGCCGAGCGCGACATACAGGCCGCTGCCGACGATGATGGCCATGCCGATGAACGCGTGGGGATCGGGAAAGTCGCCGAATACCAGAAAGCCCAGCAATACCGCCCACAACAACTGCATGTAGCCGAGCGGCGAAAGGAAAGAGGCGCTGGCCAGTTCCATGGCGCGGATGAGCATGTAGTGGCCGAAGCCGCCGGCGGCGCCAAGTAACAGCAACAGCGGACCATGGCGCCAATCGGGGGCCGTCCAGAACCAGGGCACGACCAGGCTCATCAGCACGCAACCGATCAATGCCGTGTAGAACAGCGTGGTCAGCGGATTCTCGGTCTCGCTGAATTTTCGCGTCATGATCTGGTACAGGCTGTAGCACGTTGCGGAGCCGAGCGCGAACAGCGCCGGCCACTGCAGCATGTCGCTGCCCGGACGCACGATGAACAGCACGCCGGCAAATCCCAGGGCGACCGCGATCCACCGCGCCACGTTCACGTGCTCGCGCAATAACCAGACGGCCAGCAAGGTGACCAGCAACGGGGAGATGAAACTGATGGCCTTGACCTCGGCCATGGGCAGATAACTCAATGCGGTGAAATTGAACAGCGTCGATCCCATGAGCAAAGCCGCGCGCACAAACTGGCCCCCGGGTTGCCCGGTTCGCACGAGTCGCGTGCCCATGCGGGGCGCGAGCAACAGCACCATGAACACCGTATGCACGAAATAACGGCACCAGACCAGCATGGGCACCGGATACGAGCGGCTGAGGTATTTGGCCGTGGTTTCCAGAACCGAGAAACATACGACCATGACCATCATGAATGCGACGGCGCGGGTAGCGGGCCGAAAGGCCCGAAACCGGGCGAGTGCAGCGGCAATCAAGGAATACGCAGGAAGGAGGAAGCGGTGTGAAATTCTAGCCGAAGCGAGCGCCGAAGGGCAGCAAGCAACATTGCGACGCGCCACGGCGCGCGGAACCGGCACGAGGCGCGATTCTGCGGAACAGTGGCCCGGTCCTGCCGTTATAATTGCGCCTTCCCGCGAAAGCACGGCCGGCTCCTCGACCCGGCCGCCCGCACAGGAGATTTTCCATGCGCATGGAAGCACACATTCACGGCACGGTATTGCTGCGTGCCGGCACCACGAACGCGCAGATCGAGGATGCCCTGCGACCTTGGCTCGAATACATCGACGAGGACAGCATGGCCGATGCGAAAAGCGTGCATCCGGACGAACCGGGACTGGTCTTCGACCGCCGCCGCCGCGTGCTCGAAATCTGCTGGACAGGCGATGTCGGCCGCAGCTTCCATCAGACCGTTGCCGATGCCCTGGCAGCGCTGAGTCCTTTCTCCGAAGAAGCTGCGGCGTTCGAAGTCAGCTACTACCTGGAAGACGGCAAGGACGAGTTCAGCCTGGTGTTCGTCGGGCCGACGCAGGACGCGATTCTCGAAGCGCAGCGACAACTGATGCTCGAGGACGTGCGTAATTTGCTGTCGCGCCAGTTCAGCGACCCGGAAATCGCGCAAGTCGTGGCACTCGTGAACCAGTTGTTCGAGCGCAACGTCAAGGCGGGCGTGTCGAACACCCAAACCGCCACCAACCCTTCCGAACCGATGCCGATGCCGGCAGGACGCAAGCATTTGCATTGACATGCCGTGACGGGACTGGCTGTCGTGACTGCCGCAAAGGCTTGAAAGCGAGAAGCCTCGCCAACGTGCCCGGGAACCACCCGGGCGAATTTTTGTTGAAGCAACGATGACCGGACAGGCACTGCCCTATCCCCCCCGCCTACCCGCCGTCCGTCTCGATGCGCACGGCCAGCGCAGCGTAAACCTGCGCGCGGTTGTCGCATTGGCGTTGCCGCTGTTCATCAACAGCGGCATCCAGGCGCTGCTGAATCTGACCGATACGTGGTTCATCGGCCGTATTTCCACCGACGCGACCGCCGCGGTCGGCGCCTCGTACTGGTTCATGATCGTGGCCATCCTGTTCTTTGGCGGCCCCGGCATGGCGGTACAGACGCTGGCGGCGCAGGCATTCGGCGCGGGGGACAAGCGCACGGCTTCGCGCATGGTATGGGCCGGCTTGCGCGGCATGGTCTGGGTGGCCCCGGCGTTTATCGTCGTGGCTTTTCTCGGACCGACGATCATCGGCTGGTTGCGGCTGGACCCGCGCGTGGCAGCACTTGCCACCGAGTTCTGGTTTCCGCGCGTGCTCGGCGGCGTATTTGCCGTGGGGGTCTGGGCCACGACCGGGTTCTTCAACGGGATCGGCCGCACGCGCGTCACGCTGGCCGTCATGGGCATCGTCGCCGTACTCAATGCCGTGCTCAACCAGATTTTCATTTTCGAGTTCGGCTGGGGCGTGGCGGGAACGGCCTGGGCGACCACGGCGGCGATGGGCGTGGGCTTGCTCGTCACGCTCGGCCTGTTCGCATCCAAAGGCGTCGATGCGGAATACGATTCGCGCAAAACCTGGCGCGAGAGTCGCGAAGACCTGGGCCGTCTGTTTCGGGTGGGTTTTCCAATTGGCCTGTTCCCGGCGATCGACGTTGCGGGCCTTGCGGCGTTTCAGGCGATGCAGGCGGCTCACAGCGCCGTGGGGGGCGCCGCCACACAGATCGTCATGATGCTCACGTCGCTTGCGTATTTGCCGACGATGGGCTTCGCGCTGGCCGGCACCACGCTGGTGGGTCAGTCGATCGGCGCCGGCGACAAGGATTGGGCCAGCAAAGTTGGCAACGCCACCATCAAACTGGCGGTCGGCTATATGGGGCTGGTCACCGTCTTCCTGGCCGTGATCGGGCCGTGGCTGCTGCCTTTGTTCGTGAACGCGGCGGATCCGCAAGCCGAGGCCGTGATCGCACTGGGCCGAACCCTGCTGTGGTTCGCCGCCGCCTATCAGATCTTCGATGGCCTGAATCTGGGCGCGGGCTTCTGTCTGCGCGGGGCTGGCGACATGCGCGTGCCCACGCTGGCCATCATCATTCTGTCCTGGTTCGTGTTCGTGCCCTTCACGCACATGTTCACCTTCGCGCCCGGCGAAGGCTGGGTCGACTTCCTGCCGCAATTTGGCCTGGGCGCCATCGGTGGCTGGGGCGTCGCACTGGTGTATTGCTGCATCCTCGGCAGCCTGATCTATCTGCGCTGGATGTCCGGCGCGTGGCGCAGGATCAACCTGCGCTAAGATAAGCGCCACAATTCGATTGGCGCCGACGCGCGACCGACCTTCCGGAGGATTTATGCATTTCATGATTCGACGTCTTTGCATGATCGCACTGACTGCTGCCGCGACGCTGGCGCAGGCGGACGCCCTGCCCGTAGCCAGTCCGGAAGAAGTCGGCATGTCCGCGCAGCGGCTGGACCGGATCGACGCCGCCATGCAGAAAGCGGTCGACTCCGGCGAACTGCCCGGCGCGGTCGTATTCATTGCGCGCGACGGCCAACTGGTCTATGCGAAAAGCTTCGGCTGGCAAGACCGGGCGAAGAAAATCCCGATGAACACCGACTCGATTTTCCGACTGTATTCCATGACCAAGCCGGTGGTGAGCGTCGCCGCCATGATGCTGGTCGAGGAAGGAAAGCTCGGGCTGCAGGAGCCGGTGGCGAAGTACATTCCGGAGTTCAAGGACATGAAAGTCGGCGTCGAAACGCGTGACGCCGCAGGCAAGCCGGTGCTCGATCTGGTGGATGCGAAGCGGCCCATCACGGTGCAGGACCTGCTGCGACACACCTCCGGGCTGACCTACGGCGTTCTGGGCACGCCGACGGCCGTAAAGAAAATGTACAAGGATGCCGAAATCTTTTCGCAGAAATGGGTGCTGGCGGATTTCAGCAAGGCCCTGGCGAAACTCCCGCTGGCCTTCCAGCCGGGCACCACATGGGAATACAGCCATTCCTCGGATGTCCTCGGCCGCGTGGTCGAAGTCGCCGCCGGTCAGACGCTCGACGTGTTCTTCGCGCAACGCATTTTCGAGCCGCTGGGCATGGTCGATACCGGGTTCCAGGTGCCACCGGAGAAACAGCACCGGCTTGCACAGCCGATGCCCGACGTTTATACCGGCAAGACGCCGGAGCTCATCGACTTCAGCAAACCGCAGAGCTTTTTCGCCGGCGGCCACGGCCTGGTGTCCACGGCCGGCGATTACCTGCGGTTCGCACAAATGCTGGCCAACGGCGGCGAACTCGACGGCGTGCGCATTCTGGGCCCGCGCACCGTCGAATACATGAGCGCGGATCACGTGAACGCCCAGATCGACAAGGGGCAGACCTATCTGCCCGGGCCGGGTTACGGCTTCGGCCTGGGCTTTGCCACGCGGCTCGAACGCGGCCAGTCGGAATGGCCGGGCTCCCCGCGCGATTATTACTGGGCCGGGTATGCGGGAACCTACTTCTGGATCGATCCCGAGGAACAACTCGTGCCGGTGCTGATGACGCAGGAGCCGTTGCGGCGCCAGTATTACCGCGTGCAATTGCGCAATCTGGTTTATCAGTCGATCCTGCGGTAGTCCCGACGCGCGAAAGAGGCCAGAATACGCGCATGCGCGCGTCCATTCTCTCGTTGGTGCTGTGCGCGGCGATGTTTCTGCCGGCGCCGCTGCCGGCGCGTGCGCAACTCGAAACCGGGCGCGCCTTCCTGCTGGTGGCCGCGCCCGGCATGGTCGATTCCAACTTTTCCGCAACGGTCGTGCTGGCAATGCGTCCCGATGATGGCGGACCGCTCGGCCTGATCCTCAATCGTCCTACCACCTTGGAACTGCGCTCGCTGTATCCGGAGAAAGCAGAACTCGCGGACCGGCCCGATCTCGTGTTTCTCGGTGGCCCGGTACAACCCGATGCGCTGTTGTTCGCGTTCCGCTCCGCGAGCAAACCCGCCAGGGGTTTGCATGTCGCCGAGGATATTTACGTCAGCGGGTTCAGCGAAACGTTCGGCGAAATTCTGCAGCACCCGCAGAACGCGCCCGAGCAGCGTTTTTTCAGCGGTTACGCCGGATGGGCGGCAGGCCAGCTCGAGGCCGAGATCGCTCAAGGGGGCTGGTATGTGCTGCCATTCGATGCCAGCGTCCTGTTCGAAATGAACCCACTGACGCTGTATCAGCGATTGCTCGAGCGCGCCGCCGCGCCGCGCATCGAAGCGCTCAACGGCGCGCGTCCAGCCCGAACCCCGACGCCCTGATTCCCGGCATCGCGCCATGCTGGCCGCTGCAACCATTGCACCCATGGGCGATCAGGCCCTGATCGTCGAGTTCGGCAACCACATCGACCCGGCCCTGAGCGGGCAGATCGCGGCCCTCGCCCAACGGCTGCGCGATTCGCGCCCCATCGGCGTCGTCGATATCGTCCCCGCCTATACGACGCTTACCCTGTATTACGATCCGCGCGCGGTGGGCGCCGGCCCCTCGCCCTATGAAGTCCTGCAACAAACGATCGTCACGTGGCTTGAAAGCCAGACGCTGGAAGTCGTGCCGGCCGGCCGGTACTGTCGAGATTCCCGTTTGCTATGGCGGCGCACTGGGCGAAGACCTGGAAACGCTCGCGCGCAGCCGGGGCCTCAGTGCCGAGGCCGTCGTCGCAATCCACAGCGGCGTCACTTATCACGTGCACATGCTCGGCTTCGTGCCGGGGTTTGCCTATCTGGGGGGCCTGGATGAGCGGCTTGCGACGCCGCGGCGCGCAACCCCCCGGCCGCGCGTGCCGGCAGGCAGCGTTGCCATCGCCGACGGGCAAACCGCCATCTATCCGTTGGAGACACCAGGCGGCTGGCATCTCATCGGTCGCACGCCGCTGCAGTTGTTCAGGGCCGATGCGTCGCCGCCGAGCCTGCTCAATGCCGGCGATACAGTGCGATTCGTGCCGATCTCCACCGAGCAATTCGACTCGCAATCGGCGGCAGCAGCGTGAGCGTAACGGTTCTCAAACCGGGGATGCTGAGCACCGTGCAGGATCGCGGGCGTTACGGTTTCCAGCATTTGGGCGTCCCGGTATCGGGCGCGATGGATTTGTTTTCGCATCGAGTGGCGAATATTCTCGTGGGCAATGCCGCGGATGAAGCCACGCTGGAGATCACGATGCTCGGCCCGCGTCTGCGCTTCGAGCACGACTCACTGATCGCGCTGTGCGGCGCGGACCTGTCGCCGGCCATCGACGGCCGGGGCGTTCCCGAAGGCAAAGCGGTACGCGTCAGAGCCGGCGCGGTGCTCGACTTCGGTGCGGCGCTGGCCGGCTGCCGCACTTATCTGGCGATTCAGGGCGGGTTTGACGTGCCGCTCGTGATGGGCAGTCGCAGCACCTACGAACTCGCACGGCTCGGCGGATTGCAGGGCCGGGCCCTGCGCGCCGCAGACTCGCTTCCCGTCGCAGGCGACAACCCCGCGCACTATCCCGGTCTGGCACGAGAACTCGCGGCATCGAGGCTCAGTTTCAGCGCGCCCAGATGGGCGGTCAATCAACATGCCGAGGAACTCGGGCGCTCGCCCCAGACCGTGCGCATCATTGCGGGCCGGCACTGGCAAGCGTTTCCCGCCTCCGCGCGGGACGCGCTGACCGGCAGCGAATTTCGCGTTGCGCCGGACTCTAATCGCATGGGCTGCCGGCTCGAAGGCCATGCACCGCTGCACGGCGGTCCCGCGCAAACGCTGTCGGAGGCCGTCACGTTCGGGACCATCCAGGTTCCGCCCTCGGGTCAACCCATCGTACTGATGGCCGACCGGCAGACCGTCGGCGGCTATCCGAAAATTGCCGACGTGGCCGGCGTCGATCTGCATTTGCTCGCGCAGATGCGGCCGGGCGACCGGCTGCGTTTCGAGCAGATCCCCCTGGCTCAAGCGCAGACCCTGTGGCACAAACGCGAACTCGAAATCACGGCCATTCGCGAAGCCGTGAACCAGCGACTCGTCGAATGAATTGCAACCCATCGCTGCCGCGCGAGGCTTACGCAATTGCGCAGTCCGCTTCGCAAGAAACCGGTATTCTTGCGCCATGAAGATGCTCGACCTGAACTGCGACATGGGTGAAGGCTTCGGCGCCTGGAAAATGGGCGACGATCGCGCGCTGCTCGATCATGTGACTTCCGCGAATATCGCCTGTGGCTTTCACGCGGGTGACCCCGTCATCATTCATCGAACCGTCGAACTGGCGCTCGAAAAAGGCGTTGCGGTAGGCGCCCATCCGTCATTGCCCGACCTGCAGGGATTTGGCCGGCGCAGCGTGCAGGTATCGCCGGCGGAAGCCTACGACATTGTGCTGTATCAGATCGGCGCATTGGCCGGCTTCGCCACGGCGTGCGGCGGAAAGCTTGCGCATGTGAAGCCGCACGGCGCGCTTTACAACATGGCGGCCAGGGATGCGCAACTCGCGCGGGCCATTGCGCGCGCCGTGCGCGATTTCGACGCAACGCTCGTGCTGTTCGGGTTGGCCGGAAGCGAACTGGTCCGCGCCGGCGAACAGGCCGGCCTGAAAACGGCCAATGAAGTGTTCGCCGACCGCAGCTACCAGGCCGACGGCAGCCTGACGCCGCGCGACCGGCCCGAAGCGATGATCCATGAGGTGGCCACCGCCATCGCCCAGGTCCGACGCATGGTCGGCGAAGGCCGCGTGCGCACCCAGCAAGGCAGCGACATCGACGTGCAGGCCGATACGCTGTGCATTCACGGCGACGAACCGGGCGCCGTCAATTTTGCAAAGAATATCCGTGCCGCGCTCGATGCTGACGGCGTGCGCGTTGCGGCGATTTCGGATTGAGACTTCATTACATCCAACACGGAGACACAGAGACACAGAGCACGGAGGCCACAGAGAAGATCCAGGAAGCCAGGGATGTGACAGAAGCCATGTCTCGGCATTCATCGAGCAGGCACCTGTTGATATGCTCCGACCGCGCCTGCCTTGCTTTGTCTTCTCCCGTTCCTCTGTGCCGCTGGGTTTGGTTTACAACAAGGAGAAGGCATGCAGGACGAACTGTTTTCGGTGGCGGATCAGGTGGTGCTGGTGGCGGGCGCAAGCCGGGGCATCGGGCGCGCATTGGCGCAAGGGTTCGCCGAGCGTGACGCGCAGGTCATCATCGCCGGACGGGAGGCCGGGACGCTGGCGCAGACCGCAAAGGAGATATCCAAAGGCAGGCATCCTGTCGCCTTCGAAGTCTGTGACGTGGCCAATCCAGCGGATGTCGCGAACCTGGTTGGCAATGTCATTGGCAAGTTCGACCATATCGATACGCTGGTCAGCGTCGCCGGCGTCAACAAGCGCATGAAAGCCGAGCAGTACGCCATCGAGGAGTACGACTGGATCGTCAACATCAATCTTCGCGGCGCCTTTGTGGTGGCGCAGGCGGTGGGCCGGCACATGATCGAGCGCAAGTCCGGCGCGATCATCAATATCGATTCGCTCAATACCTATGCGCCGCTCGCCGGCGTCACGCCTTACGCGATGAGCAAGGCCGGCGTGCTGATGATGACGCGCTCGCTCGCCAACGAGTGGGGCAAGCACGGCGTGCGCGTGAATTCCATCGCGCCGGGATTCTTCCCCACGGCGTTGTCACAAAAAATGTGGGCCCAGGAGAAAATGACCAACTGGGCGAAAAGCAATACACCGCTGGGCAGGCTCGGCGATGTTGGAGAACTGGTCGGTGCGGCCATCTATCTCGCTTCGCCCGCGTCGGCGTTTGTCACCGGACAAACCATCCGTGTGGATGGCGGGGTCACCGCCGGCATCAACTGGCCCATCGAGCTCTAGCGCGGGGCCTGACGCGCGTGAGTTACGGCGACGCAGTTCGTTGGACTGGCGTTGCCGGGCGGCGCGGCGGTGGCCGGACCTTCCGGCCATCCTGATTGCCTTCCGTGTAGACTTCCCGCAACCCCACAGATCGCGCCGCTCATGTTACGACTTCTGATCGCCCTGTTTCTGGGATCACTGACCATTTGCACGCAAGCCGCCGACCACAAGATGCTGTATGTGGAATACCGGCTGCAAGGTGCCCGGATCGGCCCCGCCAGTTTCGATGCACAGCCCAAGAAAGTCTGGCGCATCGGCACGAATTACCTGCGCTTCGAAGATGCACCCAATGCCACAACGAACGTGCACGGCCTGATCATCGTGGCCGAACCCGATATCTGGGTTGTCGACCGTAATACCAACCAGGCGAGGCATACTGTCGACCCGGGGCCAAATTATGCGGTCCATTTTCCTACGTTCGCTTCGGAGACCTCCGCAAAGTTGCGTGGACTCGAGTTTGGGCGCGAACGGGAATATTTTCGTGACCACGGCGCAAAAGAGTTGGCCGCGGTTGCAATCGACGGCGTCAATGTCCGGCCGTTGCATTTGCAGATCGACGACCGGGAAGTCACGCTGTACCTGAAAGCGGACGGCACGCCATTCCAGATCGCACTCAAGTCAGCCGATCACGAATACGCCATGCGCTTCCTGCGCTATGAACCAGAGCGCAAGCCGGACATGTCCCTGTTTCGACTGCCCCTTGGCGTGCAGCTGGTGAAATAGCGCCGTTCCTGCGCCAGCAATCGGGCGGCAGCTTTCCCGGCGCGACGAATCAACGTTCGGAAAAAATGGATGGATGCCTGGTTTTTCTGGAAGTCCCTGGGGGTTGGACTAGCCGTCGCTGCGCCGGTCGGCCCGATGAGCCTGCTTTGCATTCATCGCACGCTGGATCATGGCCGCGCGGCCGGCATCGTCATCGGCGCAGGCATCGCCGCCGCGGACGTAAGCTACGCGGCGATCGCCGCGTTTGGCGTGACCGCCATCTCGACCCTGCTTCTGGCCGGGATGTTCTGGATCAAGCTGGCTGGATCGCTGCTGCTCGCGGTGCTGGGCGCGCGCATGGCACTGGCTCGGCCTGCGATGCGCAGCGGCGCCGCGTTCCGCGGCTCCCATATCCGTGCGTTCGTGACGGCCTACGCTCTTACCATGAGCAATCCGCCAACGATCCTGTTCTTCGCGGGCATTTTCACAGCAGTCGCATCGATGGCAACCCTTGCAGCATCTGCAACTTTCGCCGCGGGCGTGTTCGCCGGATCGCTGCTGTGGTGGATTATCATCACGTCGGTGGTCGCGCGCACCGCAACCCTGATTCAACCGCCGGTTCTGCTGTGGATCAATCGCATCTCCGGTGCCGTCCTCATCGGTTTCGCGGTGTACGGACTCGCGACGCTGTATCGACGGACACCCTGACCGGGTAGCCTCTTTAGCAAGGAACTGAACATGATGATTGCGCGCACTTGCTTGCTACTCGCCCTGTTTTTTGCCGGACCGGCGCGTGCGGACCTCGTGCTGGTGCCCGACAGCAGCACGATCGCAGCCGGCGGGACAATCGAAGCCACCTTGTTCGTTGCCAATGATTCAGCCGATACCGATCTCGTTTTCGATCTGCCCACCCGACTCACGTTTCGCACGCGCGGTGTCTCCGCGGCACCGGACATCGTATTGATTCGCGCCGAGACTGAACCGCCACGCGCCAGCATAAAACCCGGCGCCTATTTGCGCGCGCGGTACACCGGCCGGTTGCCAGACGGGCTCCTCGGCAACCTGGTGCTCGAGCCCGTGGATTTTGACGGTCCGACGATTGGACTGTCGGCGAGCGCCCTTAAGAGCGCCCGAGGGGAGCCGGCGGACGTGCAAGCGCCGGACGCCCAGCCAGGCGCCGATGCCAAAAGTGAAACGGCTTTTTCTGCCATCGCTCCAAGCGACCGGGACACGGCCCGTTTTATTACCGCCTTCTCGCCCTACGAACCGAATTACTTTTCGATCGGATCGAATGGTCCAACCAACGCCAAGTTCCAGGTCAGCCTGAAATTCCGCTTGTTCAATCCCGAGACGAAGACGCCTTTCCTGGAGAAACTCTACCTGGCCTATTCGCAGACTTCCATCTGGGGGATCGGATCGTCGTCGAGGCCCTTTTACGATTCGGCGTATCGGCCAAGCATGTTCTTCCTGGACGAAGACGTGGCGCAATGGCCATTTCGGCAAACGAGCCGGCTCGGCTTCCAGGCCGGGTACGAGCATGAATCAAATGGCCGGGATGGCGAAACGTCGCGCAGCTTCAGCATATTTTTTGTGCGACCCACCGTGACGTTTCCTTTCGGTTCGGAGTATTTCGTCTCGGTCGGCCCCAAACTCTACGGGTTCGTGGCCGATCAGGACAATCCCGACATGGGCCGCTACCGCGGCTACAGCGACGTGTTGGTCAAGGCCGGGGCGATAGACGGGGTGCAACTCGCGACGACCTTGCGCAAAGGCATGGGACGCACTCCCTATAGCGTCCAGTTGGATTTGTCGATCCCGCTGAAAACAGCCCGGCTCGGCAACCTCGGCGGTTATCTTCACCTGCAATACTTCAACGGCTACGGCGAAACCCTGATCGACTATGACCGCAGGGTTCAGCAGCAGTGGCGCATCGGCCTGATGATTACGCGCTGAATCCGGGTGGGTACGCGCCCCGGCGCACCGCGGGGTTCTTGCCGCTGATGCGTTACTATCCTCGCCAGTGTATCGATCGACGAAAAAAAAACATGCTCGGATCGTCCCGACGCAGAAATATCTGGCTCGGCTTTATCCTGTGTTTCGCGGTACTGGATGTCGCCGCGGACTCGTTGGATGAGACGCCACGGGAATTTTCGACCCGTGTCTGGATCAGCCCGGGCATTTATTCCCTGCATTTTGACAGGTCCAAGGACCTGCGCGACGATAACGTCGGGTTGAGCGCAGAACTCGCACTGGCCCCGGACCACACGCTGATCGCCGGCAACTACATCAACAGCAACCGGGCGCGCACCCGCTTTGCCGCTTACAACTGGCGGCCATTGCATTGGCAGTTCGACCGCATACACGTGAGCGCCGGTGTCGCATTGGCGGCGTTCGACGGCTATCCGAACTATCGCAATGGCGGCTGGTTCGTGGCAGCCCTGCCGTTGCTGACGGTCGAGGGCCGCTATCTGGGCGTCAATCTCAGCGTGATTCCGACGATTCGCGACCGTCTCGACGGGGCCTTGTCCATCCAGTTCAAACTGCGTGTATGGTAAGCACTTGGTTGGGGCCAATACGCTACGGGTTCGCGCGACTGTTCGCCGCAGTGTCCGGCGATATCCAGCCGCCGCAATGGTTGCTTGATCGCAAGGAGGTGTCTTTACGCACAAGTTAACGAAGCTTTTGCTCCGCTGGGGTCCGCGGGTATCGATTGCGGCGCTCGCAGCCAGCGCCCTGGTCGGCCTGGGCGGTCACGCGGAGGCGCCAGAAACCAACCATCCCGCGCCGCACACCGGTGCTGTGCAAAAAGACCGGCACTCACGAGGCAGCGAGGAGTTTGCGCAACGCTGGGTGGTCCTGCATTCCATTGGCGGCAATTGGGGCCGGGGACCGACGTCCAATGGCGAAACCTGCAGCGATTGCCATGCGGGCCACGGACGCGGGCGTGCACCCGAAACCGCAGACGGGTTGCTGGTCTCCATGGTCGTAAAACTTTCGATTCCCGGGAATGACCAGCATGGCGCGCCACTCCCGCATCCGGAGTATGGCGAGCAATTGCAGAATCAGGGCGAACTCGGCCAGGTCCCTGCGGAAGGCTCCGCACGTATCGACTGGCGCACGCGTGATGAGCGGCTGGCGGACGGCACCCTGGTAACCCTTCGTATCCCGCAACTCGAATACGGCCAACTCGCTTTCGGTCCGCTTGGTGAGCGCACATTGCAGTCGGTGCGCATTGCGCCAGCGCTGTTCGGTGCCGGATTACTCGAGGTTATCCCGGAAACTGCCCTTCTGGCCATCGCGGGCGAGCAACGCGCACGCGGTTTTAATGGCAGACCTAACTACGTTTGGGATGTCGAGCAGCAAACGACGGTGCTCGGCCGATTCGGCTGGAAAGCGGGCCAGCCCCACCTGCGTCAGCAAATCGCGTCTGCCTATCTGAACGACATGGGCGTCACGACCGCGATGTTTCGCGAGGACAACTGTCCGCCGATCCAGCGCGCGTGCCGCATGCGACCGAAAGCCACGCTGCCCGAGCAGTCCGATCTTGCATTCGGCGAACTACTGCAACACCTGCGCGGCCTCGACGCGCCAGTGCCTCGCCGAATCGATGACGCGCTGAAGGTGCGCGGTGAACGCCTGTTCGCCGAAGCACAATGCGCTGCGTGCCACGTGCCCGCGATCCGGATTGGTACTTACGCAGCCGGCCTTGCGCCCGGCGACCAGGTCATTCATCCTTACACCGACCTGCTGTTGCACGATATGGGCGAGGGTCTCGCCGATGGCCGGCCGGAATATCTCGCGGGCGCACGCGACTGGCGCACGCCCCCGCTCTGGGGCATCGGCCTCGGCGCAGCCGAAGGGCCGCGGTCGCTGCTGCATGACGGTCGCGCCCGGAGCGTAACCGAAGCGGTGCTCTGGCATGGCGGTGAAGCGCACGGCGCGAGGGAAGTTTTCCGCGCGCTGCCAGCAGCGGATCGTGCCGCGCTGCTGGCCTTCGTCGAATCCCTGTAACCGGCCACCAACCGAGGCATCTGCCCATGATCCGTTCGCTCCCCCTCATCATCCTGGCGCTCGTCTCGCTGACGAGCCGCGCTGAAGTGCTTTGCCCCGATTCCCTCGAAGTCGATCAGCAGGCGATCATCAGCGGCGACTGGACGGTGTCGCACACGAATCCGCCCCTGCGGCTGACCGGCGTGACCATCTACGATGGCCCGCCTTCACAGAACCATAAGGTGAAACCTTTTTCGGTCAAGTCCGCCAAAGGTGAATTGCGCGTGTCGTGGCGCTTGCCGCCCAGCCGGCGCAATTTCTATCTGAGCTGCAGTTACGAACGCACGACCGCAAGCCTTGTCGGTTTGCTGCCGCCCGGCATGAACGGCTGCAACGCGGTATTCGATCGCCGCGTATCCTATGGCAATGACGCGCTGGCGGTTAAGCGCATGGTCTGCAACTAAAGGACGAATCATGACTTTTCAGATCGACATTATTTCCGACGTAGTGTGCCCGTGGTGTTTTATCGGCAAGCGCAATATCGAGGCAGCCCTCGAGCAGTGGCGCGCAAAACATCCGGATGAGATGCCCGTCGTGCGCTGGCATCCGTTTCAACTGAACCCCGATCTTCCGGCCGGCGGAGTGCCCCGCAAGCAATACCTGGAGAGCAAATTCGGCGGCCCTGAACGTGCCCGTGAAATCTATGCGCGAGTCTCCGCCGCGGGCACGCGCGCCGGCATCGCCTTTGCATTCGATGCCATCCAGACGCAACCCAACACCATCGATTCGCACCGGCTCATGCACTATGCGGGCGAGCACGATAAACAGGATCAGGTGGCAGAGGAGATTTTCCGGCGCTATTTCCTCGAAGGCGCGGACCTGACCGACCGGCAGGTGCTTGCCGATATTGCCAGCCAGGCCGGGTTGAATCGCGCGGACGCTGACACTTATCTTGCGAGCGAGACCGATCGCGAACTGATCGCAGGAGCAGGATCGGCGCGCGCGCGCCATCGGCGTGGAAGGCGTGCCGTTTTTCATTTTCAACCAGCGATTGGCATTATCCGGCGCGCAGCCGCCGGAAGTCATGGTCGAAGCGATGGAGAAATCGCGCGAGGTGGTTGCTGCGGCGCCGCAATAGGAGGTGAAAAAAACGGTTGATTGCAGCCATTGGCGGCGCTAGCATCGCGGGCACGATCCTCAAACTCCGTGACGTCAAGGAGGTGCAGCATGTGCTTCGAATTTGAAGCCCTTTACTGGGCAAAGCTGGCCGAAGAGGAAGACAGGAAGAAAGAACTCGAGAAACAGCGCAAGTCAGAGACCAAACCGCAGGAACACCCGGTCTATGACGAGGACCCGCTTCCGGTCTGAACTCTACTCCCTGATCTGCATGTAACCCCGCGCGAGCGGGGTTTTTGTTTTCACCGTTTATCGGTGCGCGGGCTTCAATTGACTGGAGCACTCATTCTCGCGCCGGCTCTCCCTCGGATCGCACGCGAACGATGAATGCGGCGTCAGGTCCGAGGAGCATGCCGTCATGACTTGCAAGCCATGAAACTCATCACCTGGAATATTCAATGGGCGCGCGGCATCGATGGGGCAGTCGATCCGGCGCGCATCGCGCGCACCGCAAGCAAGCTTGCGGACTTCGACGTGCTCTGCCTGCAGGAAGTTGCGGTGAACTTCCCAGCCCTGGCAGGCGGGCCAGTCGGGGATCAGGTGCGCGAACTATCCAGTGCGCTTCCCGGATACACCGCGCATTTCGGCGCCGCGACGGACGTGGACGACGGCCGTGGCGGGCGCAGTCTGTTCGGTAATCTCGTTTTCTCGCGCCTGCCCGGTCCTTCAGGTCTATCGCCACTTGTTGCCGTGGCCGGCTGATCCGGCCGCAAAGAGCATGCAGCGCATCGCACTCGAAGCGGTGATCGAGGCATCGTGGGGACCGGTCCGGATCGTCACGACGCATCTCGAGTATTACTCGGCAACCCAACGCCTCGCGCAAGCAACTGCGTTGCGCGCGCTGCACGAAGAGGCCTGTGCGAGGGGCGCCCTCGTGCATGCTGCCGCGCCCGCCGAAGGGCCGTTTCGCGTCCGGCCCAGACCTGCCTCGGCAATACTCGCCGGCGACTTCAACTGCGAACCGGGAGCGCCGGAATACCGACGCATTCTCGAGCGCTTCGATGTTTCCGCTACCCCGGGCTTTCTCGATGCCTGGACCATTGCGCATCCGGGCGAAGCGCATCCGCCCAGCGCCGGAATATACGAAAGCAGCTGGGCGAAGACGCCTCTGTGCTGCGATTTCGTTTTTGTCAGCGCAGACCTTGCATCGCGTGTGCGAAATGTCGACATCAATGGCCGCACCCAGGCTTCGGACCATCAGCCGGTGCTGGTCGATTTCGCGGCACACGCCGCCCGCGCCTGACGTCCCTGCAGCAATGAAAGCAGAATTGCAATCAATGCGCGCGATGCCTTCAGGGCGTTTGTGAAGGCCATTTCTCCGTCACGGGCACCGCTTCGGGCGGGCCCGGCCAGGGCGGCATCGTTACACCAACTGCCGACAGCGGTGACCCGGCCATCGCGCGGAACTGGAAGTGGGTGCCTACGGGAATCGACACACACACCCCCGGAGCCAGCGCGACGATCTCGTCGCGCCCCTCGAAACTGCGCCACATTTCGCCAGACCCCGACAGCACGAACCAGATTTCATCCACGGTGCGGTGCCGAATCGCCAGCGAAGCGTGGCCAGACGCGAGCTCGAAATGCGCCATGCCGCCGCGCGACGTTGCGAGCAACACGCGCACGTCCGACCCGTCGGGCGCGATGAGGTCCGGGTCCCGGGGAAGCCGTTTGGTCTCGAAAGTCATGCCTTGCTCCGGAAGAACGCGAAGAGTGGGGATGTTACCGTGACCGGCAGGCTGCGGCCGAGGGCCATGGTTTTGAGATCGGCCGGGCGCGATCGGGGGAATCGCCTGTTACGTAAATCGGCCCTTTCGTAAGCTGATTGGCAGGGTAATTCGGAACAGAGTCAAACGCCGAGGAACTTGGCCAGCACCGGTCGCGTCAAATTTGCCATCGTCATCGTCACCTGTGGTCTTGAAAAAATTGCGCCCTGTCCTTGTTGCCTTGCTGGTCGTAGGAGCGATATTCGCCACGCTGGTCGTGATGAACTTCACCGCCGGCGAGAAAGAGGTAAAGAAGCAGCTCGACCACCAATACAGCGTCGCCCATCCACAGTTCCTGCGCTCGATGGGCGTGCTGCTCGGCCCGGCACTGGTCGACGGCAACCGGGTGGAAACCCTGCTCAACGGCGACGAAATATTTCCGTCCATGCTCGAGGCGATCCGCTCGGCTCGCAAAACCATCACCTTCGAAACCTATATCTACTGGTCCGGCGACATCGGCCGCGAATTCTCCGATGCGCTGGCGCAGCGCGCACGCAGCGGTGTGAAGGTGCACGTCATTCTGGATTGGGTCGGCAGCCAGAAAATGGACGAGGCGTCGCTCGACGAGTTGCGCAAAGCCGGCGTCGAGGTCGGGCGCTATCATCCGCCGCGCTGGTACACCCTGAACCGCCTCAATAATCGCACGCACCGCAAACTGCTGGTCATCGACGGCAAGATCGGGTTCACCGGCGGCGTGGGCATCGCCGACAAGTGGAACGGCCATGCCCAGGATCCTGACCACTGGCGCGATACCCACTACCGGGTGGAAGGACCGGTGGTCGCGCAGATGCAAGCCGCATTTACCGACAACTGGACCAAGATCACCGGAAAAGTCCTGCATAGCACGGATTACTTTCCGTCGCAGAAGGCCGCCGGTAATAAGCTCGCGCAGGTATTCCAGAGCTCCAGCGAGGGCGGGGCCGAAAGCATGCATCTGATGTATCTGCTATCGATCGCCGCCGCCAGCAAGTCCATCGATCTCTCGATGGCGTATTTCGTACCGGACGAGATTGCGCGCGATACCCTGGTCGCCGCACTGCGACGTGGCGTAAAAGTCCGCATCATCGTGCCGGGACCGCACACGGACGCGATCATCGTCCGCGATGCTTCGCGCGCGGACTGGGGCGAGTTGCTGAAGCACGGCGCCGAGATGTACGAATACCAGCCCACCATGTATCACTGCAAGGTGATGGTGATCGACGAACTCTGGACCTCGGTGGGCTCGACGAACTTCGACAGCCGGTCATTCCGGCTCAACGACGAGGCCAACCTGAACGTTTATGACGCCGATTTTGCGCGCCGCCAGGCGGCCATCTTCAACGAAGACCTGAAGCATTCACGCCGCGTGACCTATGAAGAGTGGCTGAATCGGCCCTGGTCGCAAAAAGTCTGGCAGAAAGCGCTGACGATGTTCAATACGCAGTTATAGTATTACGCGTTGGCCAGCCGGGGGCCCGGCCGGCTTGATCGCACTGCCTCGCGTGCATTTCCCCGCCACAGCCAATGGTTGCCAAGCGCACTGCCGACCGCAAAACTCTGGGCCTGTCGCCGAGGGAATACGACACGCTGCACAAACTCGATTCGCCACGCAAGATCCAGGCATTTCTGAATGCCATACCGATCAACCACGAGTTGACGGGAGAAACCATCCTGTCGGTGCGCGAAGTATTGCGCCAGCGCCGCGCACACTGCATCGAGGGCGCCTTCCTGGCCGCGTGCGCGCTGTGGATTCACGGGAAGCCGCCGTTGCTGCTGCACCTGGATTGCGATCTGACCGACTTTCCGCACGTCGTTGCCGTATTCCGTTGCAAGGGCGCATGGGGTGCGATTTCCAAAACCAACGGCGCGGGGTTGCGCTATCGTGACCCGGTCTACCGCACCCTGCGCGAACTCGCGATGTCGTACTTCCACGAGTATTTCAACAAAAAATATCGCAAGACGCTGCGCAGTTACTCGCGGCCTTTGGATTTGCGCGCCGTCGATCCGGTGCTGTGGATAACGAGCGAACAGGCTTGCGAGCAAATTCATGCGCGCCTGGCAGGCTCACGGCACTACCCGCTCATCTCGAAAAAGCAGGAGAGCCTGCTCGCGAGCCGCGATGCCTTCGAACGCCGGGCGTCAAAGCTGGTGCAGTATCCGAAGCCACGGCCCGACGCGCGCGGGAAATCGGCTGACCGTGCGCACGGCATGCGTAAATCGACCGCGGTCAATAAAACCTAGCGGCCCTTAACAGGCCTTTTCAAGCGCGCAGGCGCGCTTTCGACGGCGGTTTGCGCAAGCCCGAGGCGGCGCCACCCTTCGCGGCCGAGCCGGCGCATCGTCTGGATGTTGTTGCGATAGATCTCGGTCGTATCCGGAAAAGTCGTGACGGCCCGTTCCACACTCGATTCGCGCAACAAATGCAGCATGGGATACGGCGATCGATTCGTATAATTCTCGATGTCGTCCGGCCCGGCATCGTCGAACTGATAGGCGGGATGGAAACTTGCAATCTGCATCACGCCTTCGAGCCCGAGCTCGGCCACGGCCTCCTCGGCTTGCGTCAGGAAATCGTTGTAGTCGGCGAAATCCGTCAGCACCTGCGGATGTATCAGCAGGGTGGTCTCGCATAGCGACGGGTCTGCGGCGTCAAGCGCCTGCAACGCCGACATCAGTTCGGCGACCAGCGGCCGCGTCGTGCGTGCCGCGCTCACGACGTAGCGTATGCGTTCATGCACATACACGGATTTCGCGAAGGGGCACAGGTTCAAACCGATCACGGCCCGTTCGAGCCAGAGGCGGGTGTGCGCAATTACCTCGTCAGCACCGGGTGCCAATTCCATGAGTTTTGCCGGAGAGCGCCAACGGCTCGATGACGCAATTGTCGTTCAATCGGCAGCCGGATTCAACGCTGCAGCAGGTCGAGGCACGCTTCGACACGTGTGCACGCGGCCGATGTGCAAGGCTGCCGCCCAGGACGCGCCTATGCGCCGCTTCGACTTGTAGGTCCCCGCCCATTGCATCGCATCGCGCTCCGAGCGCCGGCTGAAGTGCCGCTCGCATTCATGCGATCCAACTCAAGGCGAATTCCCGTCCCGGCGTGGCGCCGGCCAATCTGACGTCGTGCGGCGCGTCGCTAAAATATGAGCACGCCGAGTAACACGCCGAATATGAGTACGATCAGGAAAATTGTCAGGGCGATGAAAAACAGGACTTTCGCAATTTTCTTCGTGCCCGCGGCGACGTCGGTGAAGCCGAAGAATCCGGCGATCAGCGAGATCACAAAAAATATGGCAGCCCATTTCAGCATGATGTCCCTTTCTATACATTGAATGCGCGGGTGGTACGCAACGAGAAGTTGGGCGTCCGGCGCCGAGTTTCCGGTGACGCCGCGTCCAGGCTCGCACCAGAGCCGGGGAGAATAAGCAAGGGACGTGCCCCCGCATGGCCGAAAGGAAAAAAGCCAGCGGCGCATGCGCCTGCAGAGGAAGAACGCCGAAAAGCCGCCCCGTGCAGTCTGCAACGCCGGGGCTCAGAGGGGGGTGGGCCGCGCAAATCCGCGTCCCAATGCTGCATTTTTTACAATCGGCCTGTCCGTCGCGTGCCGCCCTGCGGAGGATAGCGCTATTCAGGCCGGCTCGATGAGATCGAGCGCACGGCGTTCTGCCAGGCATTCGCTCTCACCGACCTGGAATTCCCGGCAAACGCCCGGGCGGCGTTCGTATATCCGGCAGAGCATCGTGGTCCTGTCCACGGCCGCGCACCAGCCGTCGGCGAGGCGCTTCATGACCTGCCCGCCCCACTGATCGCAGCGCAATGTACTGCGCCGGCGGATCATCGCCGTCCATGAGAATGACTTCGAGCTTGCAGCAGCAGGCCTTGCAAGTTGCGCAAGTGACCGGTGCGAGGCTTGCCGGAACGCCTCTGGCGGTTCCCGTTCACGACAAGAGTTTCTCGATGTCGGCAGCCAGCATTTGCGGCTTGGTCCAGGACCCGTAGCGCCTGTACACGCAGCCATCGCGGCCGATCAGAAATTTGGTGAAGTTCCATTTGACCGACCGGGTGCCCAGAAAACCCGTCGCGGTCCGCGTCAACCACTTGAACAGTGGATGGGCGCCAGGGCCATTGACGTCGATTTTCTCGAATATCGGAAAGGACACGTCATAGTTCGTACGGCAAAAGCCTGCAATGTCTGCCGAGGAGCCCGGTTCCTGCTTGCCGAACTGATTGCAGGGAAAGGCCAGCACCTCGAGCCCGCTGGGGTGGTAAACGCCATGGACGGCCTGCAGGTCCGCGTATTGGGGCGTAAAGCTGCATCTGCTTGCGGTATTCACCACCAGTGCCACTTTGCCGCGAAAGCGCTCCATCGGCAGGGTCTCCCCTTGCAGCGTCCTGGCGGAAAAATCGTACAAGGTGTGCATGGCATCCTCTATGGACGACCCGCGAGGCACGCTGCATTATCGGCCGTGGGTCGGGTCGCTTAGAATACCGTACTGCGATCGCGATTACGCCCCCGTGCGACACGAAAACACAGTTGGCCTGGACAAACTCGATGACTTCGACGAAGTCGTCGACGTGCGCTCGCCTGCCGAATTCGCGCTGGATCATGTCCCGGGAGCCGTGAATTACCCGGTGCTGAGCAATGAAGAACGCGCGCTGGTCGGCACCACGTACAAGCAGATCTCGGCCTTCGAAGCGCGCAAACTCGGCGCGGCATTCTTGGCAAAGAACGTGGCCCGGCATCTCGATCTCGCACTTTGCCGGGCGCAGCCAGGACTGGAAGCCGCTCGTCTACTGCTGGCGCGGAGGCAAACGATCGGGCTCGATGACCCACATACTGCGCGAAGTAGGTTGGCGGGCGGCGTCCCTGCAAGGCGGTTACCAGCATTACCGGCGCGCCATGCTCGGGCAACTTCACGAGTTGCCTGCACGCCTGGGTTATCGCGTGATCTGCGGTCCCACCGGCAGCGGCAAAAGTCGGCTGCTCAACGCGCTTGCCACCCGCGGCGCGCAGGTGCTGGATCTTGAATCGCTCGCACACCATCGCGGGTCGGTACTGGGCGATCTGCCGGACGATGCGCAACCCACGCAAAGAATGTTCGAGAGCCTGTTGTGGAACGCCTTGCGCAACTTCGATGCGGCACGCCCGGTGTTCATCGAGGCAGAGAGCCGCAAGATCGGCACGTTGCGCATTCCGGACGCGCTGCTGGAATGCATGCGCCAGTCACGCTGCGTACGCATCGATTCGCCATTGCCGCAGCGCGTGCGTTTTCTGATTGAAGAGTACGACCATATCCTCGCCGAGCCGGCATGGCTGAAGGCCCAGTTGGCCCGGCTCACCGCGCTGCACTCGGCGCAGACAGTCCAGCGCTGGGTCAGGCAAATCGATACCGGCAGTTGGGATACGCTCGTCGCCGACCTGCTTGCGAACCACTATGATCCGGCTTACCTGCGCTCGATGAACAGCAATTATGCCGGCCTCGCCAGCGCCGCGATATTGCATTTGCCCAGTCTCGACGCGCCGGGATTCGAAACTGCCGCAAGCGCCGTGCTCGACGTTGCCGCCTGACGGCACGGACTCTCAGGTGTGCGAATACATCAGCTTGCCGCGCACGCCCAGTTGCGCTTTGAGTATGGACCCGCTCGCGGATTCCGTGATGTACAGTGCATCGCGATCCGGCCAGCCGAAAGCGACGTTCGTGGTAAAGGCCGCCGTGCACGATCTGACCCGGTGCACAGGTTCGCCGACGGCATCGAATGTCCACACCGTCCCCATCCCCACGTGCGCAATGACGAGCCCGCCGTCTTCGTCCAGCGCCAGGCCATCCGGGCCGCCACCGCCCGAGAGTTGAACGTAAAGGCCGACCTTGGCAATGCTGCCGTCGCGCACGAAAGGCACGCGCCACACGCAATTTCCGCGCGTCACCGCCACGTAGATCTGCGTTTCCTCGTGGTTCATGACGAGGCCGTTGGGGCTCGGTATGTTGTCGAGCAGGCAGGTCAGTTCGTGCCGCGGGGTGAGCCTGAACAATCGTCCGCTCGGATCATGCAATCCGGTCAAGCCCTGGTCGGTGAAGTAAAGGTCGCCGTTGGCCGCAAAGAAAAGATCGTTGACGCCTTTGAACGGCGCACCGTTCGCCTCGACCAGGAACGGCGTGACTTTCCCGTTCACCGGATCGAGCAGCATGATGCCGTGCTTGTAATCCGCAATGAATGCGCGCCCGTCGCGATGGAACTTCAGCCCGTTGGGCCAGCCGTCGTATTGGGCGACCTGGGTGAACGCGCCGTCGCGCGTGACTTTGAAAATGCGCCCGTTCTGGATGTCGACACACCAGAGATTCCCCTCCCGGTCGAACGAGGGCCCTTCGAGCAAGGAGCCTACCGGCGCGCCGAGCGGCTGCCGCGCAACCCACTCGTTGTCGGGCCCCGCGGATCTGAGTTCGTCGGGCAGGCGCGCAAACACGGTGGTCTGCACTTCGGCGGGTGGATTGAACATTGACGGAGTCTCTCCTGTTTGCAATCGATCTACTGGCGCATCCCTGTGCGGTTGAATCCGCTTCGCGCCGCCGTCATCACGGCACCAGGCCCCGGCGATACGGCGAATCGACAGGGATCAGGTCCACCGGCACGCGCACCGTGATATCGCCCAGGACCATGAACGACAACGCCTTGCCGTGACCGTCCAGACCCAGGCTGGAATTCACGCCGCCTTCGAGCGCATGATCGATGACGAAATTCATCGCGGGGAGTTTCGGCAGCACATAGCGCTTCACGCCAGTGGCGCCGCGGTGCGCGAAAACCGCCAGCACGCGCTGTTCGGTGACTTGCTCGACGAGCAGCGAAAAAGCCTCCGCGCGGTAGGGAATGAGACTGATATTGGAGCGGTTGCCCTTATCGCCGGCGCGCGCATGGGCCACGGCATGCAACGGCACCTCGATCGCGTTCAAGGCGCCTCCACCATCTCTATTTTTGCCGCGACATGCGCGCGATCGATCAGGATCGAAGCCGTACTGACTTGCAGGTTGACGTGCTGGCGCACGCCGGCGCCGCCCGCCGGGCCGGAGCAATACAGGCTCAGGACTTCGTCTGATACCTGTTGCGCCACTTTACGCGTGCCCGAGCGCACGGCGGCGCGCATGCGAAACTCGCCGCCCGCGGCGGCATCCACCCGCGCCCTGCGCCCGCGCGCGTCGCTGTCGAAAATTGCCTGCGTGCCGAGCACTTCCACGCGCACGGGTTCCCTGATGCCGATGGCGCGGCAGCGCGATTTGACCACCTGCGCGGCCAACTCCGCGCGCGCCAGCGCATTCGGCCCGGCGTAGGAAATTTCGCCCTCGCCCAGCCAGCCGGCGTCAACGCATACGGTTGCCTTGAGAGTGGCCGGCGGGGGTTTGCCGCGTGCCCCCCGCACCTGCACGCGGTCCGCGGCGATCTGATCCACTTCCACTTCGCCGATGTCGAGCACCACGTCAGGCGTCAGATAATTGTGCGGATCATGCACCTCATAGAGCAACTGCTCGATGACGGTGGCGCGACTCACCCGTCCGCCGGTGCCCGGCGGCTTGGTAATGAGCAGTGCGCCGTCCGGATCGACTTCGGCAATCGGAAAGCCTACGCCGGCCAGATCGGGCACATCCTTGAAACCCGGATCGGCAAAGTAAGCGCCGCTGACCTGCGCGCCACACTCGAGCAAATGACCGCACACGGTCCCTTGCGCAAGACGGTCCAGATCGCCTGATCGCCAGCCGTGCACGTGCATCAGCGGACCGAGCGACAACGCGGCATCCGTAGTGCGCCCGACCAGCACGACGTGCGCGCCGGTGGCCAGCGCGTCGGCCACGGGTTGGGCGCCCAGATAAGCATTCGCGGCCACGATGCTTCGATCATCGAGTGCAATGCCCTCGATGATGGGCAAGCTTCGAAGCTGCGCCTGCGTCATGCAACCCAGCAAATCGTCGCCCGTGACGGCGGCGATCTTGAGTCCCTTGACGCCGAGTTCGCGCGCCAGCGCGTGAACGCGACGGGCCGCGCCAAGCGGATTGGCCGCTCCCATGTTGGTGACGATGCGGATGCCAAGGCGGTGGCAATCGGCGAGAACAAGCGGCAGGTAAACGTCGAGAAACGGCGAGTAGCCCTGGTCCGGATTGGTGCGCTTGATGCGCTGCGCGATGGCAAGCGTGCGCTCGGCGAGCACTTCATAAATCAGAAAGCGCTCGCCTTGCGCCTGCGCGAGCGCAGCGACAACGGGCACGGCGGCATCAAACCGATCGCCGGCAAAGCCTGCGCCGCAACCGATGTAAACCTTGCTCATGCGATTCCCCGGGGAAACTGTCCGCGTCAGTCAGGGTCGGTATCTGATCTGCCATCGGGTCAATGGGCAGAAAGGCGCAAGATACAGAATGTGCAGAACTTGCGCACGCCAGCCATGCACCGCGACGCTCGCAAGGAGCAGCCGCGGGGATTAAAACGCAAGCAGCGCTGACTTCAGCGCGTGTGATGCGCGGCTGACTTGCGCCCTGCGCGACCAGCGGTGCGCTTTGTCAGGCGCTTGCCGTTCGCCGTTGCCGCGGGGCGCATCGGCGCTGCATTCCCCGGCTTGTGGGTCCGGCCCCGGACAGCCGTCGCGGGCAACTTCGCACGCTCTGCGCTGTTCGGTACATCTTCTGCAGGGTTGCGTTGCCGGGAAGTCTGCCGCGCCGTGGAAGTTGACTCCGGGGACATCCCCAGCGGCACGCCGGCCAGCGTCTGTCTGGAGGCAACGGCTGCCATTTGTTCGCCCCACCGGAACAGTCCCTGCGCAACGCTCTGCGTGGATGCGACGGCGGCCGCGGCTTCATCTTCGCCCAGCGCATCGAATTGCGCTTCCTCGCGCGCGTCAGGGGTGTCGCCGGCGAGCAACATGCGGCTGGTGCGGTAGCCCATGGCCTGCGCCGAGGACATGAACATCTGCGTGGATAACAAGATCAAATCGGTCCAGGCCAGGAAGGGACTGGCAATCCACTGATAAGGCAGCATCGGATTCATGGGTGATGGTCTCGAAGGGGAACGAAGAGGTTTCGACACCGATCTGCGGAAAAGTTTTTGAGCGCGAC
Source organism: uncultured beta proteobacterium (assembly GCA_963846655.1). GTDB lineage: Bacteria > Pseudomonadota > Gammaproteobacteria > Burkholderiales > JACQAP01 > JACQAP01. The sequence continues at coordinate 385,786 of CAWJWT010000001.1, forward strand.
GGAATTCAGAAGCCCGTGTCACGCATTGCACGCCGCAAGCACATCGGAGTCCCACTGGTTGTGGTGATCCGGCCCGAGCATGGTACGAAACGGACTACAGGGCACCCGGTAGCGCGGCGTACCGCGCATGCGAGCCATTCAAAGCTCGATGCCTTCACTGGCGATGTAGTCGCGAATAATGGCTTCGATGCCGGTGTCGGCCTGGAACCCCATGGCAAGCGCACGAGGCGTATCGAAGCGCGCGGGAAAACTCTTGACCATGGTGTGGATTCGCTCGACCGGATTGAATACGACTTTGCTGGCAACGTCATCGCCCGCGATGCGGCGCAGCGCCTCGACCCCCTGCTTCACGCCGAATGTTATGCCCGGAAGCGTGAGCGCGCGGTGGGTGCCCCATGCGAGAGCGGGCAAATCATGCGCGTGCACGAACGCATCGATGACCTTGCCCGGCGACAAGATCCACATCTCGATCGAATCGTGCACCGGCACTTCACAGATCACGCCGTTCAGGGGCTCGCGAAACATGCCGCTGGCAAACGACGTCGAGGCCAGGTTCGGTTTGCCGGGCCGCACGACGATGGTGGGCAGGCGCAGGCTGCGTCCGTCGATATAGCCTTTACGCGAGTAATCGTTGACCAGGTATTCGCCGATCACTTTCTGCGTGCCATACGAGGTCTGCGGAGTGGGAATGACGGAATCCCCGACCACGGCGGGCAGCGGGCCGCCGAACACGGCCAGGGAACTCGCGAACACCAGACGCGGCGGTGCGGCGAGCTTGCGACACGCTTCGAGCAGGTTGCGCGTGCCGTCGAGGTTGACGCGGTACCCGGTATCGAACTCGGTTTCGGCATGTGCGCTGACCACGGCGGCAAGATGAAAGACGGCAGCGGTATCGCGATCCAGCGCCCGCGCGACGGCATCCAGATCTGCAATGTCGCCTTTGACGCATTGCAGCCGGCGGTCGACCTCGGCGGGAAACGCGGCGTCGAACACCTTGATGGCCGAAATAGGGACCGGCTTCTCGTGCGCGCCCGCCAGGGTCTTTCGCTCCAGCAGGCGCAGCGCCAGCCGGTAACCCAGAAATCCGCCGCCGCCGGTGATGAAGACTTTCAAGGTGCATGCTCCGCCGTGGATGTAACGCTCATTCGGCCCCGGTGCGCTTTGGCAGGCGCTTCGGGTGACTTACTGCATTCTGCGCCTCCTGCGCCGGCTTGGCAGCATCCTCGCGCTTGACCCGCGGTTGCGCTGCGCTGCCTGCGGGTCAACAATGATGCCTCTGAGGTCCGCGGGGATTGCGGCCGCCCATTGCAGCAAGGAGCCCAGGAAATGGCATTCGAATCAGCGCGGGGTGCGCGTTGCATACGGCGGGCCGTTCTTTGTCTCATGGGCTGCACCGGAAGTGCGGCGCTGTACGCCCAGGAGCCGCCGCAAGTCAACGTATTCAGTTTCGCCGACACGTCTTGCGCCGCGTGGGAACGTTCCAGGGATGACGAGCCGCTGCGCACCGTGTATGGGGTCTGGTTCCGCGGGTTCGTGTCGGGCTACAACTTCGGCAATTCGCCAAACCAGGTCGCGCCGGACAATATGCCGGATCCGCCGGCGCTTGCGCGTTATGTCGATGCCTATTGCCGCGAACACCCGAACCTGCCGTTCATCGGCGCCGCCATCCCGCTGATCCAGGAACTGCGCGAGTTTCGGTCCGCCCTGCCGCCGCGGTGAGGTCCGCGGCAATCGAACGCCGGCGCCCGCGCCGATGCGCTGGCGCTCTTAACGGGTCGCTGCCGGTTTTGCGCAAGTCACGACAAGCGCTATGCCGCCGAGAACGGCAATCGACGCGCCAATCAGTCGCAACGTCAGGGGTTCCGCCAGTAGCGCGACCCCTCCCAGACCGGCCAGCACCGGCACGCTGAGCTGCACCGTGGCCGCAGTCGTAGCGCTCAGCCGCGGCAGCGCGGCATACCAGATTGCATAGCCCACGCCCGAGGTCAGGGCGCCTGACGCGATGGCAAAAGCGGCACCGCTCATATCGACCGACGTGATAGGCAGCAGCGCGATGTTCAGTGCGGCCGCAAATGGCAAGGCGCGCAAAAAGTTACCCGCGGTCGCATCCAACGCGTCACCCGTCCCCCTGCCGCGCAGCGAATAGACGCCCCATGCCACGCCCGCGGTCACCATCAACAGGGCATTCAAGGGTGGAGGAGCCGACAGACCAGGCAGCAACAGGGCGACCAATCCACCGAGTGCCACCGCCAGCCCGAGGCTCTGCCACCCTTGCAGGCGCTCCCCGGTGCACACGCCGTACAAGATCATGGTGGCCTGCACTGCGCCAAACAGCAGCAAGGCGCCCATGCCCGCCGAGAGGTGCACATAAGCGAACGAGAAGGCGGCGGCATACACAAAAAGCGCGAACGCCGAAATCCAGTCTGCCGAGCGCGCGGCCTTGCGTTGAGCCAGGCGCACGATCAGCCACAATGTGATCAATCCCGAGAGCACGCGGAGGGAGGTGAAAGTCGCCGGATCGGTTTGCGTATGCTTCAGGGCCATGCGACACAGCAATGAGTTACCGGCGAATGCGATCATCGCCAGCGCAGTCAGGACCCAGACGTTGCCTGCAGTCAATGCATGTCTCCACGGCGATGGTCGCCGCCGTCTCCCCCAGTGTGATTCGCATCGCTTGGAAATCTCTTCACGGCGCGGCGTGCTGTTTCCTGTTGGGAAACTAAAATCACCTTGACGATAAGAAAATGCCGAGCGTAGAGTAGCCGCGCACCAACTTTGGACGTGATGCACCGTTTGCGGTGCAACATCGCAACCAGGTCCGGTGCAGCCCGGCTCAGCAATATAACTAGAAATTGCTCACGAGGAGGAGCTGATGGACGGGGACATCCGCACGCGCATCGACCGCATGTTCGGTTACGACCGAATGTTCGCCTGGATCATGGTGATCTTGCTCTGGCTCACCATGTTGTACGTCGTCTTCGCAGTCGACAACCACATCACTGAAAAATCGCTTAGCGTCGTGCTGTATATCGCCGCGGCCGCTGTGCTCGTATTCAATACGGCATCGATCTTTGCAATGATTTCGCATTACCGGCATGACAAGGATCACATTTACGGGCTCGACATCCGCCATCTGGACGAACAGCGGCGCGCGCGGTCGCAACCACGCGCCCAGCACCAGGAGAGCTGATCATGCCCACCCCCTACAAGCCCCCGCGGCAAAGTGGCATCGGACAGATCATCGATGCGGCGTTCATCCTGATCCTTGTTTACGCGAGCCTGCTGGCGCCGCTGCTGCTCAATACCAAATCCGCGGAGGAAGCGCCGGCCGAGACGGTCGAGGCGGCAGCGCCTACCTGGGAATCGCTGAAGCAAAACGAAGCGCAGGCCGCGCAGTGGCAAAAACTCGGCCTCGACCCGGCGGGCGCAAAACCGATGATCGAAAAGCGCTTCGACTACACGATCAATCCGGTCTGGCTGATCGCTACCATCGTCGTCATTTTGGGCTACTTCCTGCTGGTCGTAATGATCTCCGAGCGGGAGTACAAACAGGTCATCGCCGAAAAATTCGGCGAGACCGGGAGCTGACCCATGAATCTGTGGACACTGCTTGAGTACGCGGCATGGATCGTTTCGGCCCTGCTGGGCCTGTGGATGCTCATCGATGCCGCGCGCACCGGGCGCAAATACGACGAGGACCTGCTGCTGAGCTCGCGCGAAGGCGAGGAATAAGAACAGCGCCTGCTGGCGCGCACGGTGTCCGCTCCGGCGGGCGCCGCATGACAATAACGATCAGGAGGGGAAGATGAGTCAGGCAGCTTCGGCCACCGTGCACGGACAGCGCATTTCTCTGCTCAAGGTACTCGGCCCATTGCATGTGTGGGCGCTCGGCGTGGGCATCGTGCTGGTCGGCGAATTCATGGGCTGGAATTTCTCCGTCGCCAAGGGCGGCGCCTACGGCGCGCTGGTGGCCTGCTGGGTGATCGGCCTGCTATACACCTGCGTGGCGATGATCGATTCGGAAGTAACCTCGACGGTTGCGGCCGCCGGCGGACAGTACACGCAGGCCAAGCACATCGTCGGCCCGTTGATGGCCTTCAATGTCGGGCTCTACCTGGTCATGGCCTACACCATGCTCGAAGCCGGCAATGCCATCGTGATCGGCGATCTGATGAAATCGCTGGCCACCCAGTTCGGCCACACGGCTTTGGACCCCCGGCCCTTCATCGTGCTGTCGATCATTGCGCTGGCCTGGCTCAACTACCGCGGCGTGCTGATGACGCTGACCGTGAATTTCGTGATCACGTTCCTCGCATTCGTATCCATCGTGATCCTGTTCATCGGCGTCGAGCCGTGGAATCCCGGCAAGATCCTGCAGCATCAGGGCCTGCTCACCGAACTGCCTTATGGATGGATCGGGGTCGTCGCCGCGCTGCAGTTCGGCATGTGGTATTACCTCGGCATCGAGGGCACCTGCCAGGCCGCCGAGGAAGTGCGCTCGCCCGGACGCGCGATTCCCCTGGGCACCATGAGCGGAATGATCACGCTGCTGATCGCCGCCTCGCTGACCTGGTACGTCGCCGCGGGCCTGCTGCCCTGGGAATATCTGGGCCAGGCGTTCACGCCGCTGTACGACGCCGCCAAGGTTACCGGCAGCAGCACCTTGATCGTGATCCTGTTCGTGGGCACGTTTTTCTCGGCGATCGCTTCCGCCAACGGGTGCATCAACGACGCATCGCGCGCGTGGTTCTCGATGGGCCGCGACCGCTACATGCCGATCTGGTTCGGCGCAGTGCATCCGCGCTACCGCACGCCTTATCGTGCCATTCTTTTCCTGATCCCGATTGCGGTTTCCTTTGCCTTTACCGGGCTGCTGGACCAGGTCATCACCTTTTCGATCCTGTCCGGCTTGCTGGGCTACACGTTCATGAGCTTCAACATGATGAAGTTCCGCTCGAAGTGGCCGCTGGGTTCGATCAACCGCGGCTACGTGCATCCGCTGCACCCGGTGCCGGCCGTGACGCTGATGGCCTTGTGCATCGCCACTTATTTCGCCACCTTCCTCGGCTATGGCGCGGCGCTGCTGTCGATCATGGCGTTTTATATCGTGGCTTCGATGTGGTTTGCCTGGCACCGCTACAAGTTCGTGTACCGCGGCGACCAGTTCACCATGCCGTGGCCGCGACCGAAGGGATTCTGAGGCTCTCGTCCGACGCGTACCCGATCAATGGGTGCCAGACGCCCCATTTTCCTGTAGCGCACCGAACGTGACATTCAGCAACATCGGATTGGCGATTCTGGTCATCGTCATGTTCGTCGTACTCGTGCGCACCGCCCGGCGCGAGCGCGCGGCCGTACGCGCTTTGCGCGCGGCCATTTTCAAGTCATGCCTGCCGTGCTTCGACGACTTTCGCATTACCCAGGACGGTCCCGCGTTTCCGGTTCTGGCGGGGCGCATGCGAGGACGCCAGATGTTGCTGGAGCCGATCGCCGATGCGTTGGTCATGCGCAAGCTTCCGGTGCTGTGGCTGCGGCTGACGCTGCTCGAGCCGCTGCATATCGATGCCACGCTGAGCCTGCTGGTGCGTCCGCAGGGCACGGAGTTCTGGTCGCCTTCGGCGGACCTTCCGCATCGGCTGCCGCTGCCCGCCGGCTGGCCCGAGCACGCCCTGCTGCGCAGCGACCAGGAGGCCATTCAGCCGCTGCTGGCCCGGCTCAATCCCCATGTGCTGGAATTCTTCTCTGACGTGCACGCCAAGGAACTGGCCGTCAGCCCGCGCGGGGTTCGCCTGGTTTATCAGCTCGATCAGGCACGGCGCTCCAATTATCTGGTGTTGCGCACGGCGCTTTTCGACCAGGGATCGCTGGCGCCCGATTTGCTCAACACGCTGGCCGACCATGCCAGCGCGATTCATCAGTCATTGGCCGGCAGCTGCGCGCGTGACCAGACCCATGTCACCTGAGATGCCCGGCCCTCGCGCCGCAAAAGCGCCGCTGCCGCCCGGTCTGGTCATGGCGGCCGCATTGCTGCCGGGCGTCGGACAGCTGCTGAACCATCAGCCCACCCGTGCCGTGACGTTCGTGTTTTTCATGATGCTGCTGGGCTGGGTCAGTTTTCAATTCACCACGCCCGCGCACTCCTTCGTCGGGCGCCATGCCGGCGGCATTTTCATTTACGCCATTTCCATCCTGGATGCCTATCGCTGGGCTCGTTATCGCCGGGAACTGTTTGTCACAACGGATCGTGCGCCCGGCAGCACCGGCGCGCCGCCGCCTGCATAGCACCTGAATCTAGACTTGCTGGCGTGGATTACCGCCCCACTTCCACTCGCGGATTTCCGGCAGATCCTCGCCGTGCCTTTCGATGTAAGCCTTGTGATTGAGCAGTTCCGCGCGCAGCACCTGCAAAACGAGTTTTGCGCTTTGCCCGAGCCCGGGCACCCGCTCGATGACATCGGCGGCCAGGTGGAAGCGGTCCAGATCGTTGAGCACCACCATGTCGAACGGCGTCGTGGTCGTGCCTTTTTCCTTGAATCCGCGCACATGCATCTGCGCATGATTGGTTCTGCGATAGGTCAGGCGGTGAATTAGATAGGGATAACCGTGGAAAGCGAAAATGATCGGCTTGTCACGCGTGAACAGGCGATCGAACTCCTCATCGCTGAGTCCGTGGGAATGCTCGGTCCGCGGCTGCAGGGTCATCAGATCCACCACATTGACGACGCGCATTTTCAGCCCTGGGACTTGCCGGCGCAGGATATCGACGGCCGCGAGCGTCTCCAGGGTCGGCACGTCGCCGCAGCAGGCCATCACGACATCGGGCTCGCCGCCTTCGTCGTTGCTGGCCCAATGCCAGATACCGATGCCCGCGCGGCAATGTTCGACGGCCGCATGCATGTCCAGCCATTGCGGCTGCGACTGCTTGCCGGCGACGATGACATTGACGTAGTTGCGACTGCGCAGGCAATGGTCCGTCACCGACAGCAGCGTATTGGCATCGGGCGGCAAATAAACGCGCACCACACCCGGCGCTTTGTTGAGCACCACATCGATGAAGCCCGGATCCTGGTGGCTGAAACCGTTATGGTCCTGGCGCCACACGTGGGAGGAAAGCAGATAGTTCAGTGAGGCGATCGGCCGCCGCCAGGGAATGCTTGCGGCCACGTCCAGCCACTTGGCATGCTGATTGAACATCGAATCGACGATATGGATGAAGGCTTCGTAGCTCGAAAAAAATCCGTGGCGGCCGGTCAGCAGATAGCCTTCGAGCCAGCCTTCGCACTGGTGCTCGCTCAGCATTTCCATGACGCGCCCATCCGGGGCGACGTGCTCGTCGCCGGGCACGATCTGCGCCGTCGAGCAGCGCGCCGTCACCTCGAACAGCGCGCCCCAGCGGTTCGAGGCCGTTTCATCCGGACTGAAGACGCGGAAATTGCGCGAAGCGGCGTTGAGTTTCAGCACATCGCGCAGCAGTTGCCCCTGGACCCGGGTGGACTCGGCGTCGGCGGCGCCCGGTTGCGCAACCTTGACCGCATAGCCGCGAAAATCCGGCAACACGAGATCGCGCAGCAACAATCCACCGTTCGCATGCGGATTCGCACCCATCCTGCGAGGGCCCTTTGGCGCCAGCGCGGCCAGTTCGTCGATGAGCCGGCCGTTGCCATCGAATAACTCCTCCGGTCGATAGCCTTTCATCCAGCGTTGCAGCATTTCCAGATGGCCGGGTTCGCTCGCCAGTCCCGCGAGCGGCACCTGGTGGGAACGGTAAGTGCCTTCGATGGGGATGCCGTCGACGGTTGCGGGGCCCGTCCACCCCTTGGGCGTTCGCAGCACGATCATGGGCCAGCGCGGCCTTTGCCTGAAGCCGTTCGCGCGTGCCTCGCGCTGGATGACACGAATCTTGGCGACGGCGTCGTCGAGCGTCGCCGCCATGAGTTGATGCATGCTGGCCGGGTCATCGCCTTCGACGTAGTAAGGCTCGTAGCCATAGCCGCGAAACAGCGCGTCGAGTTCCTCGTGCGGAATGCGCGCAAGCACGGTGGGTCCGGCAATCTTGAAGCCATTCAGATGCAGGATCGGCAGCACCGCGCCGTCATGCACGGGATTAAGAAACTTGTTGGAGTGCCAGCTTGTCGCCAACGGACCGGTTTCGGCCTCGCCATCGCCGACCACACAGGCCACCAGCAAGTCCGGGTTGTCGAACGCGGCGCCATAGGCATGCGACAGCGAGTACCCCAGCTCGCCGCCTTCGTGGATGGAACCGGGCACTTGCGGCGCCACGTGGCTCGGAATGCCGCCGGGAAACGAAAACTGCTTGAACAGCTTTCTCATGCCCGGCTCGTCGGGCGACACATTCGGATAACACTCGCTGTAACTGCCTTCGAGATACGTATTGGCCACCAGACCCGGTCCGCCGTGCCCGGGCCCGGTGATGTAGATCATATCCAGATCGTATTGCGTGATGATCCGGTTCAGGTGCACATAGATGAAGTTCAGTCCCGGCGTCGTGCCCCAATGGCCCAACAGGCGGGGCTTGACGTGCTCTAGGCGCAGCGGCTGCCTGAGCAGCGGGTTGTCGAGCAGATAGATCTGGCCCACCGACAGGTAGTTGGCCGCGCGCCAGTAAGCATCCATCCTGCGCAGAAGGTCCTCCGCCAGCGGTTGCTCGCGCGTGTCATACACTTTTAATGTGCTCTTGCTCATCGGCGCTCACCTGTTCTGATTGGTTGATAGGTTCAGGACATCGCAAACCATCTGCGCGATCATGCATTCCTCGTCGGTTCGCATGACGCGCACGCCGACGCGGCCTTGTGGCCTGGATATGATTCCGGCATTCGCGTCGTTACCCTGCTCATCGAGCTCGATGCCGAGAAAGGCCAGGCCATCGCAGATGCGGCTGCGTACGACCGGCGCGCTCTCCCCGATACCACCGGCGAACACCAGCGCGTCGAGTCCGCCCAGCGCAGCGGCAAACGCCCCGATCCATTTCCTGACCTGGTAACAAAACAACGCGATCGCCTCCGTGGCCCGCACGTCGCGAGACTCGCATTCCAGCAGATCGCGCATGTCCGAACTGGTTTCCGAAACGCCGAGCAGCCCCGACTGGAAGTTCACCATGTCCGTGAACTGCTCCGGACCCATGCCTTCGGTGCGCGCAAGATAGCCGGCCAGACCCGGATCGAGATCCCCCGAGCGCGTGCTCATCGGTATGCCGGCGGCCGGCGTGAACCCCATGCTGGTGTCGACCGGCTGCCCCTCGTGTACGGCGGCGAGGCTCGCGCCATTGCCGAGATGGGCAAATATAAGGCGCCCGCGCGCCGCTTGCGCTCCGGCATCGCGCGCGAACTGCTGCAGCAGATACGCATACGACAACCCATGAAAACCGTAGCGGCGCAGCCCCCCCGCCTCGTAGCGGCGCGGTATCGGCAGCATTTGCGCCACCCGCGGCATGCGATGATGAAATGCGGTATCGAAACACGCTACTTGTGCAACGCCGGCGTAGCGGCGTTGCACAGTCTCGATCAGCAGCAGTTCAGCGGGCAGGTGCTGCGGGTCGAACGGACTGAGTCGATGCAGCGTCTCGAGCATCTGCGCGGTGATGCGTTGCGGCGTGCTGTAGTACGGGCCGCCATGCACGATGCGGTGTCCCACCGCACCGGGCGCCTCGCCACCCAGGCGCAGGCTCAACCAATCCATCAGCGCGGTGGCTGCGGCACTGTGATCGCCTGCCGACAATGGCCGCGTGAAATTATCTTCCCGCTGCGTGCCCTTGACCGTCAACGTCGTGCCCGGCAGCGCAACGCGCTCTACTTTGCCCTCCACGATGCGGCGCAACGCCGGCTCCACCTCGAACACCGCGAAGCGGATGCTCGACGAGCCGGCATTGAGGGTCAGCACAGGGGCGGCACTTGTCATGTGAAGATTTCCGCAGGTGTTGCGCGGCAGGGCCCGCGGCGTTCGATGCGCGAGCGGCGGACTTGCCGAGCGTTTACGCGGCAGCGCCCGAGCTAAGGACATCATGATAGCCTCTCTCGTCGCTGCACACCAATGACCCGCGAATGCTGCGAAAAGTTCGGATGCGCGCTTGACGAAATCGTTGCGACCCTGCATAAACACGAGTCGATCCGCCCCTCGCAAACATCGTAAATGAAGAACCCGCAGATCCGTTATTCCGTCGTCCCGAGCAATCCCGAAGCACACCTGTTCGAAGTCCGCTGCACCGTCGACAATCCCGCCCCCCGCGGTCAGCAATTTTCGCTGCCGGCCTGGATTCCGGGCAGTTACCTGATGCGCGAATTCGCCAAGCACGTGGTGCGCATACGCGCACAGACGGGACGCAAATTGCTGCGCATGGTCAAGCTCGACAAAAGCACGTGGCAGGTCGAGCCCTGCGAGACGCCGGTAACGGTGACCATGCAAGTCTATGCCTGGGACTTGTCGGTGCGCGGCGCGCACCTGGACCAGACACACGGATTCTTCAACGGCCCTGCGGTGTTTCTGCGCGTCGACGGACGCGAACGCGAACCCGTCGAAGTGGAATTGCTGCCGCCAAAAGGCGCGAAGTACCGCAATTGGCGGGTGGCCACGGCCATGCCGCGCAAGAACGCCCGGCCTTACCTGTTCGGTACCTACCAGGCCGGTGATTACGAGGAATTGCTCGACCATCCGGTCGAAATGGGCAATTTCGATCTGGGCACATTCAAGGCTGGCGGTGTTGCGCACGACATCGTCATCACCGGCCGCCATCGAGGCGACATGAAGCGCCTCATGAAGGATCTGAAGACGCTGTGCGAAACGCAGATCGCGTTCTTCGCCACCCCGGCGCCGATGGACCGCTATGTCTTCCTGATCACGGCGGTCGGCGACGGGTATGGCGGACTCGAGCATCGCGCCTCCACGGCGCTGCTGTGCGCGCGCAATGATCTGCCGCTTGCCGGCGCAGGCCAGCCCAGCGGCGGTTACCGCACCTTTCTGGGATTGGCGAGCCACGAATACTTCCACACCTGGAATGTGAAGCGCATCAAGCCCGCGGCATTCACGCCTTACGATCTGGAGCGCGAAAACTACACCACGTTGCTGTGGGCCTTCGAGGGCTTCACCTCGTATTACGACGATCTGATGCTGGTGCGCGCAGGCTTGATGTCGCGCAGTACTTACCTGGACACGATCGGTCGCAACATCACATCGCTGCTGCGCGTCGCGGGCAGGAAAAAACAGACCGTCGCTGAATCAAGTTTCGATGCCTGGATCAAGTATTACCGCAGCGACGAGAACACGCCAAACGCGGGCGTGAGTTATTACCTCAAGGGAAGTCTCATCGCGTTGAGCCTCGACTTGCTGATCCGCGCGCAAACCGGCGGACGCCGATCGCTGGACGATGTGATGCGCGCGCTGTGGAAGCGCTATGGCCTGAAAGGCGTCGGCGTGCCCGAGGATGGCATCGAGGTTCTGGCCGATCAGGTCACCGGGCTCAAGCTCAAGCGCTTCTTCGAGCTGGCGGTGCGCTCGACCAGCGATTTGCCGCTGCAGAAACTGCTCGCCACGGTCGGCATCGAGATGCAACAGCGACCGCCCCGCTCAGGCGTGGACCGGCGCGACCAGATCTCGCGAAAGCAACGTCTCGCCTCACGCGGTGTCGCGATCGGTGTACGCACCGGCAACGACGGCGGTGAAATCAAACTCACGCAGGTCTTCGAAGGGGGCGCCGCGCAAAAGGCAGGGCTGGCGGCGGGCGATATCGTCATCGCCATCGACGGCCTGCGCGTAACGCCGGAGAACATCGACGCGCATCTTGGACGCTATAGTCCGGGCGACGTCGTGCCGGTGCATGCGTTTCGCCGCGATGAGATGCACGAACTGCAGCTCACGCTCGAAGCGGCCAAACTGGATGCCTGGACGCTGCACGTGATCGAGGATACTGGCGGCGCTCGCAATCGCAAGCGCTGGCTGGGAATTGATTAAAAGGTCGGGATCAGCACGGCAACGCCGAGCGTTGCCGCGCTGAGAGCCGGATCAGGCCGCGTTCGAATCTAGAAATTAACGCCGACGATCAGGCGCGCCTCGTACGTCTGGTGCTCCGTGCGGTTGATGCCGCCGTCACTCGGCCGGCCGGAAATCTGCGGCAGGAAAGTCAGCGTACCCCACCATTTTGCGCTGCCGTAATGGATGTTCGGGCCGAGGAAAAACGCGCGGCCGAGACTGTCATTCGCCGACGTTCCCTCATACACGGTGTGATAACGCCCCTCCAGTCCGACAGACCAGTTGGGCGTGAAGCGATAGGCAGCCCCCAGCAGGTACTCGATCACGGACTCTTTCTTGGTGTCGCCGTCTTCCTTCTCCCATTCCTGCTCGAACACGGCATTGGCGGCCAGCACCCACTTGTCGCCGATGTTCTTGGAAACGATGAACTTGTATTCGAGTTCATGCTCGTTGCCGTTGAACGTCGGCTCGAAATACAACGCCACGCCAACGGGCTGGGTGTTCGGATTGAGCAACTGGTACTTGAATTCCGTCGAAATGCCCTTGAATGAAAACTCGCTGGAATCGGTCAACCCCGTCTGGTTGGCGGCCACCTGGTCCTGCCGGAAGTTCAGGTACAGCGCGCCGCTCAATTTATCGGTGATGCCGTGTTCGATTTCCTCGCGAATATCCCAGATGTAGCGGTCGAACCGACGATCGCCATCCGGATGTCCGCCGCGCAGCGTCAACCACTGCTCGAACTCCCACGCGCCCTTGGGCAGTACGTCAGCGTCCTGAATATAGGTAAAGAACCGTTCGTCTGCGACTGCGGGTGCGGCGCCCAACATTCCGGCCGTTGCGCAGGCCAAAATCGCGCCCGCGATAAGGTGTTTGCGCCCGAATGTGCGCGCGGCTGCCATGACGGACGTGGTGCTGTTCCCCTTGTTCATGCTGCATATTCCTCTCTTTTGTTGTATGGATTGCGGGCCGTAAACCCGCTTCTCGACCTGCCGCGAGGAATACTAATGAGAATAACTCGTATTTGCAAGAAGGTCCGCCCAGAAATTTGGTGCAGCAGACACCCCTGCTCAGCATCCGATACCCGGACCGCCCGCGCCTACCCTGGCGAGGGAAGCGACCGTGGGGAGAAGATCGAGGCCCGTGTCGGCCTTCAATCTGCGGGCCGATGCACGCAGCGCATCGAAGCCAACGCAAAGGGGCGGCCCGGACCGCGCTATGGCGATCGTGTTTGCCTCGAATCGCGGCAATTCCAGTACCTGGCCATCGAACACGCGGCGCAACCGCTCGATGCTGCTCACCGGCCGGCCGCGGCGACTCACGAGATTCGTCGCGATCACGCCGCCGGGGTTGAGCCGTGCGCGGCAATGGCGATAAAACGCAGGGGAGTCCAGATCCCCCGCACGCACCTTGGCATCGAATCCATCAACCAGGATCAGGTCGTAGCGCCCGCGCGTGACGGCCACGTGGCGGAAACCATCGCCGATCTCGATGCGCAACCGGCGCGATTCCGGTGGCAATCGAAAAAACTGCCAGGCCGTCAGGACGACTTCGGCATCGATCTCGACCACTACAAGCGCGGCCTGCGGCAGATAACGATGAATGAATTTGGTCAGGGATCCGGCGCCCAGGCCGATCAGCAGCACGCGGCGGGGCCAGGCGGAACGCTTGCGCAGCAACAGCGGAAACATCATGTCGCGCGTGTACTCCAGTTCCAGCGCCCACGGGCGCGCAATGCGCATGGCACCCTGGATCCAGTGCGCACCAAACTGCAGAAAACGCACGCCTTCTTCTTCACTGATACGGATGGACGCCATGTGTGGCAGGGAAACGGTGTAAGGTGCACGGCAAGTGCCTGCCGCAAAAGGCCGCGATCTTACCTAAAACGAGCGCCCCACGCCGCTCTGGCGCGATTATGGCGATCAAGTTGCCGGCGTCCGGTTCGACCATGGAACTAGTGCACTTGAAGCGCTGTCTCCCCGTGACACCAATTTTTACCTCGAGAGCGAGCCCTGGCGGTTCGCGTTGTAACGCGCGCAGGATCTTTCGCGCCGGAGCCCCTTTTGAGACTTTCACTGCGTTTCGTCCTTCCCCTTTTACTGGTGCTGGCCGCAGTCGCCTATGGCGTCACGCAACTGGCGGACCGGCTCACGGTACGCTGGTTCGTGCGCGATCTTGACGCGCGAACAGTGGTCGTAGCCAAAGCCGTGGACGAATCGCTGAGCGAGCTGATTCCTTCCGGTCAGAACAAGCGCATCGTCAAACTGTTCGAGCGCATGGTGCGCGATGAGCGCCTGCTGGCGATCGGCTACTGCACACCGCAGGACGTGCTGGCGTACAAGACATTCACGTTCCCCAACGCGGTCACCTGCGCCAGTCTGGGAAAGGTGCAGCCCGGCACTGGCAAAGTGCTCAATTTGCCGCGCGGTTCGCTGCATGCGGCCGTATCGCCCGTCACCAATGCCGCTGGCGACGCGCTCGGCAAGCTCGTGCTTCTGCACGATATGGGTTTCATCGAGCATCGCAGCGCAGACACGCGTCGCTATGTGTTCTATTTGTTTGCAATCCTCGGCCTCGTGATCTCGCTCGTGACCGTCACCGTGGCCCAGATCAGCTGGTGGGGCTGGATGAAAGGCCTGCGTGTCATGCTCACGGGAGAGTGGCTGACAAAGGGTCATGCCAGTCCGGCCGAAATGCGTCCGGTCGCCAAGGACCTGCAGGCGCTGATCCGCGACCTCGGCCGCGAGCCGCGCATCCGCGACGAGAGCCAGATGAGCTGGAATCCCGAGACGCTGCGCACGATTCTGCACGAGGATCTGCGCGGCGATGAATTCCTGATCGTGTCCAACCGCGAACCTTATATTCATGTGCGCGCAGCCGACAATTCGATCGAAGTCCAGCGCCCGGCCAGCGGCCTGATTACAGCCCTGGAACCGGTCATGCTCGCCTGCTCGGGCACCTGGATCGCGCACGGCAGCGGATCCGCCGATCGCGATGTGGTCGACAAGCGCGATCGCATCGCCGTGCCCCCCGGCAAGGAAAGCTACGAGATCCGCCGGGTTTGGCTGAGCGAAGAAGAAGAACGGGGCTATTACTTCGGATTCTCCAACGAGGGTCTGTGGCCGCTGTGCCATTTCGCGCACACGCGTCCGGTATTCCGCCCGTCCGACTGGCAAGCCTATGTCGAAGTGAACCGAAAATTTGCGCGCGCCATCATTGCCGAAGCGCGCACCGGGGACCCCGTCGTGCTGGTGCAGGATTATCACTTCGCGCTGCTGCCCGCGATGATCCGCGAAAGCCTGCCCGACGCGACCATCATCACGTTCTGGCATATTCCATGGCCCAATCCGGAGGCGTTCGCCATTTGTCCCTGGGCCGATCAGATTCTGGCCGGCATGCTCGGCTCGAGCATTCTGGGCTTCCACACCCGCTTCCACTGCAATAATTTTCTCGATACCGTCGATCGATTGCTGGAAGCGCGGGTCGATCGGGAAACCAATGGCGTGACCCATCTGGGCATGCGCACGCTGGTCAAGCGCTATCCAATTTCGATCGAGTGGCCGCTTTCTTCGCTCGATGGCGTGCCGGATGTGAAGGAATGCGCCGCGTGGCTGCGCGAGCGCCATGGACTCGGCCCGGACGCGCGCATCGCGGTCGGCGTAGACCGGCTCGACTATACCAAAGGCATCCTCGAGCGCTTTCTCGCGATTGAGCGCCTGCTGGAACTGGAACCCGCGTGGATCGGCATGCTCACCTTGCTGCAGATCGGCGCCCCGAGCCGCTCGAGCATTCCCGCTTACCGCCACTTTCTCGAAGACGTTCGCGATGAAGCCGCCCGCATCAACGCCCGCTTCGGCCGCGACGGCTACCAGCCGATCGTGCTGCGCATGGAGAACGTCGCCGCCAGGGAGGTTTACCGGTACTACCGCGGTGCGGACATCTGCATCGTCAGCAGCCTGCATGACGGCATGAATCTGGTGGCCAAGGAATTCGTCGCCACCCGCGATGACGAACAGGGGGTGCTCATCCTGAGCGAGTTCACCGGCGCGGCACGCGAACTGGCCGAAGCGCTCATCATCAACCCGTATAACGTGGACCAGTTCGCGTCGGCATTGCGCGTTGCGGTGTCCATGCCGCCTGGCGAGCAGCGCGACCGCATGCGCAGCATGCGATCGCTGATCCAGGAGTTCAACGTGTATCGCTGGGCCGGGCGCATGCTGCTCGACGCATCGGTCATGCGCCGTCGCACGCGGGTGCTGCGTCATAGCACGGACGTGCCCGATGGCAAGCGCCTGCTGCGCAGGGTTCGCGAGGTGGAGACATGAGCGCTGGCGGACCGCAGACGACACCTGGAGCCGTGCCGGCCTATACCGACGACTGGGCACTGTTCCTGGACGTGGACGGTACCTTGCTGGACATCGCCCCGCACCCTGACGGCGTGGCGGTGTCGCCTGGATTGAAGGGCGTGCTTGACACGGCATTTCGGCTCAACGGCGGCGCCGTTGCGCTCATCAGCGGGCGCAGCCTATCCGATCTGGACCATCTGTTCGGCCCCATGCGCTTTCCCGCGGCCGGCCAGCACGGGCTCGAGCGCCGCGACAGCACGGGTCATGTCATGCGGCTCGACGACACACTCGACCGGCTGAACCGCGCGGTGCACGCACTGGAAGTACAGGCGCGGGATCACAAGGGCGTGCTCGTCGAGCACAAGGGTCTGAGCACGGCGCTGCACTACCGGCGCGCGCCTGCGTCGCGGGAATGGGTCCATCGCACCATGCAGGCGTTGCTCGAAGAGCTCGGTCCCGAATTTCAACTGGTCATGGGCAAGATGGTGTGCGAGCTGCGGCCCGGCGGCCGCGACAAAGGCACCGCCATCGCCGATTTCATGACGGAGCTGCCGTTCGCGGGACGAATGCCCGTGTTCATTGGCGACGATGTCACCGACGAGGACGGTTTCCTGGTGGTCAATCAGGCCCACGGACATTCCATCAAGGTCGGCGACGGCACGTCGCATGCGCGCTGGCGCCTGCCCGACGCGCCAAGCGTGCGCGTCTGGCTGCAGAACTACATTGCATTTCTGGGAAAGGGAAGAAAAACGTGAGCGATCTGAACCTGGCGTTGATCGGCAACTGCAACATCGGCGCGCTCGTCAACGCCCAAGGCGAAATTGTCTGGGCCTGTTTTCCGCGTTTTGACAGCGATGCCCCTTTCTGCAGCCTGTTGCAGGGCGAGGACGAGCGCAAGGCCGACCAGGGCGGCGTCTGGGGTGTCGACGTGCTCGACCATGCGCATACCGAGCAGGAATATGTGCCCGATACACCGGTGCTCGTCACCCGCATCTATGACAGCCAGGGTGGGGCCATCGAGGTGACCGACTTTGCGCCGCGCTTCCGCCAGCACGGGCGCATCTTCTGTCCGATGATGCTGGTGCGCCGCGTGAAACGCATTGCCGGCAGCCCGCGCATCCGCCTGCGGCTGCGGCCCGCGTCCAATTGGGGCGCGCAGCGCGCCACGGTGACGTATGGCAGCAACCACGTGCGCTACGTCTGCGCCGACGTGGTGCTGCGAGTGACGACCGACGTCTCCATTACGGCCTTGCTGCAGGAGACGCCGTTTTTTCTGGAAAACGATGTCACCCTGCTGCTCGGCCCCGACGAGACCGTGCAGGGCGCCGTGCATGAAGTGGGCCGCAGATTCGAGGATGAAACGCGCACGTACTGGCACGACTGGGTGCGCAATCTCGCCATTCCCTTCGAGTGGCAGGAAGCGGTGATCCGGGCCGCCATCAGCCTGAAGTTGAACGCATACGAGGATACCGGCGCCATCATCGCGGCGATGACGACCTCCATTCCCGAAGCGCTCGACAGCGGGCGCAACTGGGATTACCGCTATTGCTGGTTGCGCGACGCCTATTTCGTAGTGAATGCGCTGAACCGGCTGAGCACGACGCAGACCATGGAACGCTACCTGGGCTACATCATCAACGTGGCCGCCGGCGCGCCCGAGGGGCGCTTGCAGCCGGTTTACCGCATCGACGGCCATCCCGCGCTGCATGAGGAAACCGTCACATCGCTGTCCGGCTATCGCGGCATGGGGCCGGTGCGCATCGGCAACCTGGCCTACCTGCAGGTGCAAAACGACGTGTACGGCTCCGCGATTCTCGCCGCCACGCATGTGTTTTTCGACCGGCGCATGAACCGCACCGGCAATGCGGATCTGTTCCGGCGCCTCGAACACCTGGGGGAGATCGCGCAGCATGTCTATGACGCACCCGACGCAGGGCTGTGGGAACTGCGCGAAACTTCGCGTGTGCACACGTTTTCCAGCGTCATGTGCTGGGTGGCGTGTGACCGGCTGGCGCGTATCGCGGTGCAGCTCGGCATGCCCGACCGTGCGCGCTACTGGCGCTCGCATGCCGATCGCATGCATCGCGAGATATGCGAACGCGCCTGGAACGACAAGCGCGGCGTGCTCAGCGCCTCGTTCGGCGGCGAGGGCCTGGATGCGAGTTTGCTGCTCCTGCCGGAGCTGCAATTCATGAGGGCGGACGATCCAAGATTTCTCGCCACGATGGCGCAAGTGGAAAAAGAGCTCAAGCAGGGCGATTTCGTGTTCCGCTACGGCGAGGAAGACGATTTCGGCGTACCGCAGAACGCCTTCCTGGTGTGCACGTTCTGGTACATCGACGCGCTGGCGGCGACCGGCCGCAGGGACGAAGCACGCGACTTGTTCCAGAGCATGATCGCGCGGCGCAATCCGCACGGACTGCTGTCGGAGCACATCGATCCGAAGACCGGCGAACAGTGGGGTAATTTCGTGCAGACCTACAGCATGGTCGGTTTGATCAACTCCGCATCCAAACTGAGCGTGCCCTGGGAGGATGCGTTCTGAGCCGCGCGTTCGCGCGTGGCACCGGGCACCCTCCTGCAGCGGGGAAGTCTTTGCGTCATACTCGCGCCATGGCTCGCAACGTGTCCGGTTGCGATGCTTCGACACTGGAAAAACCCGCTTCATGCCCAATAGCAAATTCGACCAAGCCGTGCAGTTCGCGCTCCGGCACGAAACCCCGTGGAGCCGCGAGATCGACGACAAGTGGGGCATTCATCACGAGGATCCGCCGCCCTGGAATCGGTTGCACGGGCCGGTGCACGCACGCGGGCCGGTCTCGGGCACCATCGTGCTCGATGGCAAGACCCTGAAAAGCTGGGGTGAACCGACGCGGCCGGACCTGACCTTCAGCATCGCCAAGACTTATCTGGCGCTTCTTGCGGGTGTCGCTTATGACCGGGGTCTCCTGCCCGATGTCGATGAACCCGTGGGAGCGCGCGTCGAGGGGATCGGTTTCGACAAGGGTCGCAATGCGCGCGTGACGTGGGCGCAGTTGCTGCAGCAGACCAGCGAATGGGAAGGCGAATGCTTCGGCATCCCCGACCAGGTTGATCGCTACCGCATGCTGCAGTTTCAGGGCGAGGCCGCCAGGGGCAAAAAAGGCGATCCGCGGCCGCTGCAGATGCCGGGCGCTTACTGGGAATACAACGATGTGCGCATCAACCAGCTTTCACTGGCGCTGCTGCATTTATTCAAGCGCCCGCTGCCCAAGGTCTTCCGCGACAGCATCATGCAACCCATCGGAGCGAGCAATCAATGGCGCTGGGTGGGCTATGACAACTCATGGATCGACCTGCACGGGCATCGGGTGCAATCGGTTCCCGGCGGATCGCACTGGGGCGGCGGCCTGTCCATCGGCAGCCTCGACCAGGCGCGCGTCGGTCAGTTGCTGCTCAACGACGGCAAGGCCAACGGGCGCCAGGTCATTTCAGGCGATTGGATCAGGCGCATGCTTACCCCCTGCGCCATCGCGCCGTTCTACGGTTACCTGATCTGGCTCAATTACGCGCAGCGCGTTTTCCCCAGCGTGCCGGACTCGAGTTACTTCGCCATTGGCGCCGGCAGTTCGTTCACCTGGATCGAGCCGGAGCGGCGCATGGTTCTGGTGGTGCGCTGGATCGATGCACAGAATGCCGACGAATTCTTCGCCCGCGTGCTGCAGGCACTGGACGATTTTTTCTGAACGGGTTTGAGCACGTGCGGTCCGAATTTCGCGTGCGCGCGTGACAGCCGGCAAGCCCATTCAATACAATGCCGTGACGTGCATTGTGGCCTCGCATCGGCCAGGCTGCGCACCCGCCATAGCAGGAAAGGAAACCCATGCAAACTGCATCGGCACCCGCCGAGGCCGTGCTGAATCTCGCCATCCGCGACTGGCGCGCGGAAATTCCGTCCGCATCGATCGAAATCGTTGCCATGGCGCTCGAACAGGGCAAAGTGCTGTGTCTGGCGGATCTGTCTTTCCCCCTGTTCGAAGCGGAGCGGCAATTTCTGTCGCCGGCGTGGCTCAACGGCAAACGCAAGAATATCAGCCTCGATGGCCAGGACGTCCAGGGAAGCAGCGCCGCGAACGAAGCGGCGGCCCTGCTGGGCGCGATGATCAAGCGCTACGCGCAACAGGCCACCGGGCTCGTAACGCGCCTGTTCCCCGGCTACACGAACAACCTGAAGCCTGCCCGCACCAGCTTTCGGCCCGGCCCCGTGGAGGACGCACCTTCGTCCTGGCGCAAGGACGATTCTCGCTTGCACGTGGACGCGTTTCCCTCGCGGCCCAATCATGGCGAACGCATCCTGCGCGTGTTTACCAACGTCAACGCCGCCGGCGTCGCGCGCGTGTGGCGGGTCGGCGAGCCGTTTGAGTCGGCCGCGCAGCATTTCCTGCCGTCGATTCCGCGGCCCGTCCCCGGCAGTGCGAGGCTGATGCATGCATTGAAAATCACCAAGGCGGTGCGCAGCGAGTACGATCACATCATGTTGCAATTGCATGACCGCATGAAGGCCGATCTCGATTACCAGCGCAACGCGCCACAACAGCAAGTCCACTTCCAGCCGGGCACCACATGGATATGTTATTCGGATCAGGTGTTACACGCTGCCATGTCGGGCCAGTACATGTTCGAGCAGACCTTGCATTTGCCGGTCGGCGGCCAGTATTTTCCGGACCTGTCCCCACTGCGCACCCTGGAAAGGCTCAAGGGCCGCGCGCTAGTCGGCTAGGCGCCATCGAGGCCGGTCGCAACAGCGGCGCGCTGCAATCCAGTTCGCACACGGCGCGCTGATTGCCCGAATCAAGCTCTTTTGGAAACTCTCACGTTCAGTCTTTTTTTCAGCGCGGTGCACCTGTTGCTCGCACTGACGGTGTCGGCCCATGTCGTGCTGACCAAGCCGGACGTGCGCGCGGCCATCGGATGGGTCGGGCTTGTCTGGCTCGCACCCGTCGTCGGATCGGTGCTCTACACCTTGTTCGGCATCAACCGCATTCGCCGCGAGGCCGGGCGCATGCGCCGCGGCCGCGTGGTGTTCTGGGCCGATCCCCCGACACCTTTCACGCTGTCAGCGCGCGAGGTGTCACTGCCCGAAGGCCTTGCGCCGAGCGTGCGTCCGCTGGCCACGCTGGTGGGCGCGATCACGAAATTGCCGTTGCTGCCCGGCAATGCAGTCGATATGCTGGTCAACGGGGACGAGGCTTATCCGGCGATGCTTGCCGCCATCGATCAAGCGCAGGCCAGCGTGGCCCTGGCGACCTATATTTTCGATCGCGGGCGTGTGGCGGACCAGTTTGTTGCTGCTCTGTCGCGCGCGGTTCAGCGCGGGGTCGCGGTGCGCGTGCTGATCGATGGCGTCGGCGCGAACTACAGCCGTCCGCCGATCGCGGGGTTGTTGCGCAGCCACGGCATTCCAGTCGCCCGCTTCCTGCCGCCGGCGCTACCTTGGCCGCGCTCTTATTTCAATCTGCGCAATCATCGCAAGATCATGGTCGTGGACGGACACGTCGGTTTCTGCGGCGGTCTGAATATCCGCGACCGGTGCATGCTCTCGCTCGAATCGAACGAGAGAATTCTCGATCTGCATTTTCGTATCCGCGGCCCAGCGGTCAGCCAGATGATGAAGGCGCTGGCCTTCGACTGGACGTTCACGACGAAGGAGCAGCTCGCCGGTCCGCTATGGTTTCCCGTGATCCGGCCGGCGGGGTCCGTGCTGGCGCGCGGCATTCCCGACGGACCGGATGAAGACTACGAGGCGCTGGTCGTTACGCTGCTGGGTGCGTTGTCACAGGCAACGACCTCGGTGCGCATCCTGACGCCCTACTTTCTGCCCGATGCATCGCTGATCGATGCGCTGCGCGTTGCCGCCCTGCGCGGGGTGAAAGTCGAAATCCTGCTGCCTGCACGGGGCAATCTGCGCTTCGTCGAGTGGGCCGCCACGGCACAACTCGCGCAGATCATCCGCTGGGGTTGCAGCGTGTATCTGTCGCCCCCGCCGTTCGATCATTCCAAACTTTTCCTGATCGACGACAGCTGGTGCCTGATCGGTTCGACGAACTGGGATCCGCGCAGCCTGCACTTGAATTTCGAGTACGCCGTGGAATGCTATTCGGCGCAATTGGCGGCGCAGCTTACCCGCGTTTGGGAATCAAAGCTCGCGGCCGCCCGACCTGTGAGCGGTGCGGACCTCGACGGCCGCAGCCTGCCGGTGAAGCTGCGCGATGGAGTGGTCCGGTTGGCACAGCCCTATCTTTAGGGGCTGGCCAACGCGGCGGGCGCCGCCAGATCACGCAGGCTCAGCGCCTGCGCACTTCATTCTTGCGCCGTCCGGTGATGCGATAACGCCCCATCAATTTCCACCAGACCAGAAAAATGAGCGCGATCAGAATGCCAATGATCACGATGCCGCCCAGCGCCGATGCCACGGGGTCCTGGAGCCCCAGGCCGGACAGCAGTGCGCTGATGCCCAGCGCGTCCGCTATGGCAGAAATCGGCGCGAACAGGCTTTCATCGGGCGGCTGATGCGGCGCAGCCGTTTCGGCGGCCGCCGGCGCATTCTGCGCGTTGGTGGGCGGAGCATTTGCGTCCTGTGCCCGCAGGGGCATGCTGACGAGGATCACACCGAGAATCGATCATTCGCAGCATCGCGAAAATTTTCAGGCCTGCCACGGCGCTCTCCGGGAATGGGATATCGGTATTGACTGGACACCCGCTTACGGAGTTCCGGCCGCCGAGCCGCCCCAGTCCAAACGGTTCGTAGCATCGCTGCCACTTCCTATCGTCGCAGGCGATCGGACTTCACCGGGTGCGCGCGGGCAGAACCGTTGCGCTGCATGCGCCGAAACCGATGCGCCGGAAACCCTCCCGTTCGCAGTAACCGCGCAGAATGATCGAATCCGCATCCTCGACCCAGGTGCGGCTTTCGCCGTTGGGCAGTCGCACGGATTGCTTGCCGCCGACACTCAGTTCCAGCATCGATCCGCCCTGCCCGGGCAGCGGGCCGGACAACGTACCGGAACCCAGCAGATCGCCACTGCGCAGATTGCAGCCGTTCATCGTGTGATGCGCCACGAGTTGGGCGACAGTCCAGTACGCGTCCGCAAAACTGGATTGCATCAGCCGCACGCCTTCATTTCCTTCTTTACGCATCGCCGCGGTCTGCAGCCAGGCCTCGAGCTGGATGTCGATGGCGCCCTCCGCGCGGTTCGCCGCGCTATCCAGGTAAGGCAGCGGCTGCGGCTCGCCTGGCGCACGCAGGAACGGCCGTCGAAACGGTTGCAACGCCTCCAGGGTGACCAGCCACGGCGCTACGGTGCTCGCGAAATTTTTCGACAGGAACGGCCCCAGCGGCTGGTATTCCCAGGCCTGGATGTCGCGCGCGCTCCAGTCGTTGAACAGCGCCATGCCGAACACATGTTGCTCGGCGCTTGCGACCGGCACGGGCTCACCGAGGGAATTAGGCGTCGCGATGAAGATGCCGAGTTCCAGCTCGAAATCCAGCCGGCGGCTCGCGCCGACCAGCGGCGTTTCAGACTCGGCGGTCTTGATCTGGCCCAGCGGGCGATGGAATGCCTGACCGCTGGGGAGGATCGACGAGGCGCGGCCGTGATAGCCGATCGGCACCCATTTGTAGTTGGGCAACAGCGGCTGATCCGGGCGGAACTGCCTGCCCACGTTCGTCGCGTGATGCAGGCTTGCATAGAAATCCGTGTAGTCGCCGATCACGCAAGGTACGCCCAATTCCACTTGCGACTGCGGCAGCAGACACGCGCTCCATCCGCGGCGCTGTGCGGCGCTGCTGCGCAGGCCTTCGAACAGCGCCAGGCGCGCGGCCTTGCGCGCCGCTGCGCCCAGCGCCATGAACTGGTTCATGTCGTCATGCGGCACGATGCCGGCTCGATGCACGTCGAGGACCTGGTCGCCGATGGCAACGCCCAGATGCCAGTCGTCGTCGCCGCTGCGGCGAAACCGGCCGAAGGGCAGATTCTGGATCGGGAAATCGCTGGCCGGATCGTTAGCCGATTCGACCCAGCTGCGCACGCCCGGATCGTGCGTGTGGTCGAGCGCTACGCTCATGGCCGCTGCGGATCGAAGTGGCGCTTGAGGCCCTGCCAGCAGCGGTGGTAATCGCCTTGCAGCAGCCCGGATTCGAGCGCATGGCGCGTCGGATGCAGCACCCACCGCGTCTCGAACATGAAAGCCATCGTGTCGCGAATGATCTCCGGCTGCGACAAATCGGCCCGGCTCGCCTTCTCGAATGTGGCTGCGTCGGGCCCGTGCGCGCTCATGCTGTTGTGCAGGCTCGCGCCGCCGGCAGGAAACCCTCCGCCTTGGCGTCGTAAGTGCCCTGGATCAGCCCCATGAACTCGCTGGCGACGTTGCGATGGAACCAGGGCGGGCGGAACGTATCGCTGCATCGCGAGGATGCGCGGCGGAAAAATCACGAAATCGATGTTGCTCACGCCCGGCGTGTCCGAAGGCAGAGTGAGCACCAGGAAGATCGACGGATCGGGATGGTCGAAGCTGATCGACGCCCATCGCATTGAAGCGGCGCAGGTCGTACTTGTAGGGCGCGTAGTTGCCGTGCCAGGCGACCACGTCGAGCGGCGAGTGATCCATGTTCGCCGACCAAAGATGGCCCATGAACTTGGCGACGAGTTCGTACGCGCCTCCAGATCTTCGTAAGGCCGCGACCGGCGTCAGGAAATCGCGCGGGTTGCGCCAGACCATTCGATCCGATCGGCCCGCGATCGGGCAGCCGGAAGCTGTGCGCCGAAATTCTCGCAGACGTAACCGCGCGCTGCGCCATCGGGCAACTCCACACGAAAACGCATGCCGCGCGGAATCACCACGATTTCATTGGGCTGCGCGTCGATGACACCGAGTTCGGTGACGAAGCGCTGGCGGCCATGCTGCGGCACGATCAGCAGTTCGCCATCGGCGTCGTAGAACACGCGGCGGGTCATCGACCGGTTGGCCGCATACAGGTGCACGCCCGCGCCGCGCTGCGCGCGCGGGTCGCCGGTGCCGGCCATGGTCACCATGCCGTCGATGAAATCCGTGGCGGCGCCGGGCAGGGGCAGCGGGTCCCAGCGCAACTGGTTCGGCGAAGTCACGGCCGTGGCGAAATCGCTGGTGATCGAACCTGCGGCGCAACGCTCGAACGGCGTGTGCATCACCGAGGGGCGGATGCGGTAGAGCCAGGAGCGCACGGTTGTCTGCCCGCGGCGCGGTAAAGGCGCTGCCCGACAGTTGCTCGGCGTACAGGCCCATACGGACAGCGCTGGGGCGAATTGCGGCCCACCGGCAGCGCGCCCGGCAGCGCCTCGGTGGCGAACTCGTTGCCGAATCCGCGACTGGTACGCGCCGTCCATGGCGTTACTCCTTTTTCAGCACGCCGCGGCGCATCTGGTCGAGCTCCATGCGTCTCGAACAAGGCTTTGAAGTTGCCTTCGCCGAAGCCCTGGTCGCCCTTGCGCTGGATGAACTCGAAGAAGATCGGGCCCAGCTGGTTTTCGCTGAAGATCTGCAGCAGCAGTTCGCCCGGCTTGCCGTCGAGCAGGATCTTGCGCGACGCAGCGCCGCCACGTTCTCGCCGTGGCCCGGAATGCGCTTGTCGAGCAACTCGTAATAGGTATCCACGGTATCGAGCAGTTTGACGCCGTTGGCGCGCAGCGCGTCCACGGTGGCGGGCAGATCGCCCGAACCCATGGCGATGTGCTGGATGCCCTCGCCGCGATAGCGCTCCAGGTATTCCGTGATCTGGCCGGCCGTTTGGTTGCCCTCTTCGTTGATCGGGATGCGGATCTTGCCGCAGGGGCTGGTCAGCGCCCGGCTTTTGACGCCGGTGACCTGCCCTTCGATGTCGAAGTAGCGGATCTCCCTGAAGTTGAACAGGCGATCGTAGAACTCGACCCATTCAGTCATGCGGCCGCGATGCACGTTGTGCGTGAGGTGGTCGATATACTTCAGGCCGCACCCGAAGGGATTCAGTTCTCCGCCGGGCAAGGGCACGAAGTCCACGTCGAAGAAACTGATGTTGGCGATAGCGCCTTGCTTCGCGCCGTCCTTGCCGCGCCAGCGGTCCACCAGGTAGATCAGCGAATCGCCGATGCCCTTTATGGCAGGGATGTTCAACTCTCCGGGACCGGCCTGCCCCGCGTAACCCCACGCGCCCAGCGCTACGGCCCGCTCGTATGCCGCCCGGGCGTCCTGCACGCGAAACGCGATGGCGCACACGCTGGGCCCATGCAGGCGCGCGAAACGCTGCGCGAACGAATCGGGTTCTGCATTCAGAATGAAATTGATTTCGCCCTGGCGGTACAGTGTCACGTTCTTGTGGCGATGTCGGGCGATCGCCTTGAAACCCATGCGCTCGAACACGGCCGCCATGGCGGCCGGGTCGGGTGCGGCGTACTCGATGAACTCGAAACCGTCGGTACCCATGGGATTCTCCCATGGCGTGGAATCCTGCGTCTGCATTGCGTGCTCCCGTAGCGAAGCGGTGGCTGGATGCAAATTATCGCCACAAAGGCGCACTGCACACCAGGCGGCATGCGGCAGCAGCGCGTGCAACACACCGATGCCGCCGTTTCCCGGCGCGAGCCACGGCGCCAACGCCGCACAAACAGCAACCGGTTGGGCGCGGTGCGTTCGCTGCTGAATGCCGAAAACTACTGTTTCTTGTACGTGTCCGCCGGCGGCGGTGCGTCTTTCTTATAGTCGCCGATGACCCCCTTGGCGGGGCAGACCTTGAAAACGGGACACTTGATGCAACCCACAGCCAGTGCAACCGGACAAAGCGTCATGATCGATCTCCCCAGGATATCCGCCGCAAGTCTGCACGCCGTTCAGGGAATGCTACTCCGTTGTTCAATCCCGAGGGGTTGTCAGGGTAGTCGCTGTTTTCGGCTGCCGGAGGAAAGTTCCGGCAGATTGGCGCCATCCAGCGTGCGCAGGAACGCGACCAGGGCGCGTTTTTCCGCCGCGTCGAGCCCAAGCGGTAACAGCAACGGGCTTTTGCCCGCCACATCGCCTGCGCCGCGATCGTAAAAATCGACCACGTCTTCCAAGGTTGCGAGCGATCCATCATGCATGTAAGGCGCGGAGCCCGACACATTGCGCAGGCTCGGTGTCTTGAACGCGTACCGGTCGGCGGGGTCCAGCGAAATTTCGAAGCGGCCCAGGTCGGGCGGCACGCCGGGGCCGAAGGCCGCGAGGTCCGCATCGGTCAACACCGTCTGAACGCCCCGGGCCAAGGGCACGACAAAAGAACGTCCGGGGGAGGCCGCGAGGCCGGCGCCGGTGACATGATATTTGCCGTCCGCCAGCAGCGCGTGCTGCGCGCCAACAGTGTGGCAAGCCGCGCAGCGCCCCTTCCCCACGAAGATCTCGAAACCGTTCTGCTCCTCGTCCGAGAGCGCTGCGCGCTGACCGCCAAAGCGCCAGCGGTCGAAGCGTGAATTTGCCGATACCAGGCTCGCTTCGAAGGCGGCAATCGCGGCGGCAACCGTCGTCATCGAAGGCCCGGCCCCCTCGAATACGCGCTCGAACCGCCCCGCGTAATCGGGCATCGCACGGATGCGTCGCAGTACCTGGTCGCTCGACGCGTTGCCCATTTCATCTGGATGCAGCAAGGGCAGCCAGGCCTGTGCCGTCAGGGAAGTCTCACGGCCGTCGTGGAATAACGCCGACTGCCAGGCCACGTTCAGCAACGATGGCGCGTTGCGCTGCAGACTTTTGCCCTCGATGCCCAGCGCCGTGCGCGATGCGCGGGAGGTGAACCCTTCTTCGGGCACGTGGCACATGGCGCACGACATCGTTGCGTTGGAGGATAGCCGGCGGTCGAAGAACAACTTGCGTCCCAGTTCCACGCGGCCGCGATCGGCCACGAGACCCGCGGGCAGTTGCAGCGGTGGCAAACCGAACGCTGCACCGTGGTCGAAGTTGCCCTCCGGCGCAGCGCGCGATGGCCACATGCCCAGCACCACCACGGCCGCGAGCGCGCCGGCCAGCCCGCCCGGCCACCAGCGCGCGTTCATCGCGGCGCCAGCGCGCCGGTTTTCGTGGTGTACTCCATCGCCAGCGTTTTCATGTCGTTAAGAATCACGTCGGGATGCAAAAACGCCGTGCTGTAGATTTCCCGCACCTGCCCTTCGCGATCCAGCAGAAACACCTTGAGCATGTGCGCGCGCGCGCGCGTGGGATTGCCCTGCCCGTCCAGTTCGATCTCGACGTCCTGCCCGAAGTCGTCGAGGATAGGCTTCAGGAACCGGGTCGAGTAGGTCGTCAGAAAATGCCAGGGCAGATCCTTGCTGCGTGCATGCTCGCCGCCATACATGCGCATCGCTTCGGGCGTGTCATTGACGGGATCGAACGACAGGCTCACCAGTCGCACCTGGCCGCGCAGCGCCGGATCGGCCAGCACCCGTCGCTTGACCGAATCGAATGTCGCGTAAGCCAATGGACAGCCGATCGGATCGGTGCAGTAGGTATAGACAAAAGACAACAGGGTCAGTGCGCCATGCGTGTAGCCCGACAGACGACGCGGCAGCCAGTTATCCTCCAGCACCCAGCCGTTCGCGGCCGCCTGGATCGGCGGCAAGGCATAGGTGCCGGGCGCCGGTGCCAGGAAATCCTGCACCGGCGCTTGGGCGACCGATTGTGCAAGGGCGAGCGGCGGGCCTGCGGCGAATACCAGCAGGCAGGCGAGCGCGCCCCACAGGCGCCTCATCGCGGCGCGGTCGCGACCTTCTGCAACGCTGCATCCAGCGAAGCGGTCGCGCCGGACCGGGCGCTGAACTTCATGTGGTGGGCGCGTCCCAGTTTGAGCTTGTAGAAATCGACCTCGAAGGTCTGCTTGAGTTCGTTGCCGTCCCAGTCGAACGCGCGCAGGACTTGCTCGTCATCCGCGCCCTTCTTGTCCCAGTTCGCCAGCAGCGACGAAGTGATGTAGATACGCTTGCCGTCCCAGCTTTGCGAAACCATGTTGACCTGCTTGCCCGTGACCTTCTCGTAGGTCTGTTTGGGCGCTTCGGGATCGCTCAGATCGAAGTAGCGCGTCTTGCCGTCCATGAAGGTGTTGACCCACAGGCCTTTGGCATCGGCCGTGATGGAGATGTCCACCGGCAGCGGAATCTTGGCCGGATCCCCGATGGTCGCGACTTCCTTCGCCTGCCACTCGCCGCCCGCATCCTGCTTGACGAGCCAGAGCTTCGAGGTCAACGCGGTCGCGGTGATCGCCCAGTTGTCGCTCGGCTTGAGCGACCAGCGGATTTCGAGCGGCGCGCCGGGCACGTCGAACACTTTGGTCGGTTTCATCGATTTCAGGTCCCACATTGCCATGGTGGCGCCGAAGTTCTTCATGGCATTCGGCGTCCTGGATCAGCACGCCCAGATCCATCATGTAATTGGTCCAGCCGGAAAAGCTCGAAGTCAGCATCGCGTTTTTCTGCGGATTGATGCCGATGTCGTAACCGTAGCCGTCTCCACCGCCGATCTCGGGCATATCTTTGGGCATGTCGTGCCGGGACACCAGCTTGCCCTGGTTGCTGTAGATGGCGATGCCGGTGACGCCGCCATGGTCTTGTTCATTGGACAGCGCCTGCACCATCATGCGCCCGGGCAGGGCGTAAAACGTATGCGGCCCGACGTAGCTGGTTTTGGACTGGAAGTCCTTGATCGTCTTGACCAGCTTGGGCTTGGCCGGATCAGTGCCGATATCGATGACGAAAATGAGGCTGTCGTCAAGGCGCCCCGCCCAAAGATACTTGCGATCGTCGGTGAAACCCATGTGATGCGCTTCGCCGCGCCCGCCTACCGACAGCGCGTGGATTACTTTGCCGTAGCGCTTGCTCGCCGGATCCGAATCGATCGTGACGAGTTTGTCAGAGCCGTCGCCGAGTCCTTTCACGCCCAACGTCCAGACGTGCAGGAATTGCTCCTGACCCTTGATCAACCGGCTCGTGTACGGCGAATTGCAGGTTTCGTCGGCAGTTGCTTGGCCGAGCCACAGTGCGCAAAAAAACGCCAGCGCAAGGGCCGGGGTGAATACACGCCTGAAATCGGTGTTCATGGGGTCTCCTTTGTTATGGGTTGATGGCAAATCCTACTCGCGCGAGGCACGCGTTGAAAGGGGGACAGCCATCCTGCGCTCGATATTATATTTGACTACGTCGTCGCTGCAGCGATGCGGTCAGTCTCGCACGTCAGGCGTTCTGGTCTTTCGCAGCGGCTCAACAGCGCACCAGCCGGAAGTCGAACTGCGCGCTGCAGAACGCCACGTCCGACGACTTGCCATCCGGCGTCGGTCCGGCCGCATGCGCCCTGAAGTCCACGACCAGCGAATGCTTGACGCCGAACACCGCGTCGGAATCCAGATATTCGTCGCCTTCCACGAACAGGTGCGTCGCGACCCGCTCGTAGCCCGGCGCGCTGGCAATCACGTGCACATGCGCGGGCCGGTAGGGATGCCGCCCCATGCCGAGCAACATTTTTCCGACCGGACCATCGGTAGGGACCGGATAGCTCACCGGCTTCACGGTCCGGAAGCCATAACGTCCATCCGCGGCCGTCGTGAACCGGCCTCGCGCATAATGCTGATTGCCGCCCGGGCGCTGCACGTCGTAGACACCTTCGCCATCCGTTTGCCAGACATCGAGCAGCGCGCCGGCGACAGGTTCGCCCTCGACGTCGAGCACGCGGCCGTGCACATACGCCGGCTGGCCGGGCGCTTGCCCTGCGATGTCCGCCCACATCGGCATGTCCTGGGCCCCCTTCACATAGAAAGGCCCGAGCACGGTCGTCTCGGTCGCGCCGCGCGGCTTGCGATGGTTGATCGCATCCACCAGCATCGACACCCCCAGCGTATCGGACAGCAGGATATATTCCTGGCGCTTGTCGTCGCACTTTTGGCCGGTTGCAGTGAGGAACCGGATGGCGGCCAGCCATTCCTGTTCGGTCAGTTCAGTCTCGCGAATGAACGCGTGCAAGTGCCGGATCAGGCTGTGCATGATTTGCCTGAAGCGCGCATCCTGGGCACCTTCCAGTTTTGCGAGCACGGCATCGGTCAGATTCTCTTCGGTGGCGTCACGCATGCTTGCTTCCTTTGTCGGGATCCGGCCCGGCAACGCGTTGCCAGGCCCGCCTCATGCCCCACAACACAACAAAATGCACGGTCAGCGAGCAGCCCAGCGCCAGCGCGAAGCTGGCCGCAATCGGCATGGTACGCAAGCCCAGCGTGAGGGCGATGCAAAAAGCTGTAAACGAAAAAAAACCGAACGCCATGCTGCGAAGCAGGCGAATGGTAAACATGGCTCCGCTCGTGCGGTGCGAGAATGCCGCCAGCACAATGCCCATGACCGGGAACACCGCGAGCAATCCGCTGAATCCGGGGCCCAGTGCCGGCGACAATTGCGTGACCGCCACGGTCAGCACACCCCCTGCCAACATGCGGGCGAACAACTCGGCAGACGAAGCGTTTACGCGCGCGGTGTGTCGCTGTACGGGCGGAAACAGCCGTGGCGCAAGCACCACTGCGATGACCACGCATGCGGCAACCAGCCATGGCGACGGCGCAGCCAGCACCACGGCCACCCCGATCACGAGATACACCGCCAGACTGATCAGCATCGCCGGCAGCCAGGACAGGCCCGTGGCAGCCCAGGCATAGCTCAACGCAAACGACAGCCACGCCAGTCCTCCGGCCAGTGCAGCGGCGGCCGTCGCGGCCGCGAAGGATGCCCCTTGCTCGAGGGCCACTAACAAGAGGATCGGTCCGGCGACGATCGGGAAACCCGAGAGCCATCCGGCGATACCGGGCCCCCACTTTCGCCCGGCGAGCGTGATGGCGCCGATCAGCGCCGGAACAAGTGCCAGCTTGAGGAGCAAGAGCGAATCGATGGCTCACGCGACATCCAGTCGGTTTTCGCTGACCGGCAGCGAACCAGACCGGCTTGATCGTTCCAGGGATGCAGTTCGCGAGAGAATACCGCACCCCGGCTGCTGCCGCAGACGCGTGTGCACGGCATTCCAGAGGCCATGACCTTGGCCGGGCAAGCCGAGCACCCTGCAGGATGATCGGTCAACTACTGCGCAGTCGCTGGCGACTTCCTGTCCGACTGCTTATCGACGTACTATCTCCATTGACCTTCCAGAGGCGGCAAATGTGACCGGCACTGAAATGAAGCAGCGCCTGGCGGCGATTCTGGCGGCCGACGTGGCGGGCTACTCGCGCCTGATGGCGGCCGACGAACGTGGCACCGTTACCGCGCTCGACGCCGCACGCGCCGTTTTCCGCAGGCACGTCGAATCGAATCAGGGCCGTATCATCGATATGGCAGGCGATTCCGTGCTCGCGATTTTCGAGACTGCCACAGGGGCACTCGGCGCCGCGCTCGCGGTCCAGAAGGAACTCGACCTCGCGGCCCGGTCGGTCCCGGAGCAGCAACGCATGCAATTTCGCATCGGCGTGCATCTCGGGGACGTCATCCAGAAAAGCGACGGCACGATCTACGGCGACGGCGTGAATATCGCCGCGCGGCTGGAGAGCCTTGCCGAACCGGGTGGCATCGCGGTGTCGAAAGTCGTACAGGCCGCGCAGCGCGACCGGTGGCCCGGCTCGTTCGAAGATCTGGGAGAGCATGAAGTCAAGAACATTGCTCATCCGGTACAGGCTTACCGGTTGCGCGGCGCGAGCGACTCCGGCTCGGTCCGCAACGCAGCGGCAGCAAGCGACGCGCCGACCCTGGCATTGCCCGACAAGCCGTCGATCGCGATCCTGCCCTTCGACAACATGTCCCGGGATCCGGACCAGGAATTTTTCGCCGACGGCGTGGTGGAGTCGATCACGGCCACCCTGTCGCGCATCCGGTCATTCTTTGTCATCGCGCGCAATTCGGCTTTTCGCTACAAGGGCAAGGCCGTGAACGTGGCGGAGGTGGGCCGCGAACTCGGCGTGCGCTACATCCTCGAGGGCAGCGTGCAGAAAGCGGGCAATCGCCTGCGCATCACGGTGCAGCTCATCGACGCCGTGGGCAATATCCACATCTGGGCAGACAAGTTCGACGGCACGGTGGAAGACATGTTCGATCTGCAGGACCGCATCACCGAACAAGTCGTCGGCGCGCTGCAGCCGTCGATCCGGCTCGCCGAAATCGAGCGCGCGCGCCGCAAGCGCCCGCAGGATCTCGGCGCGTACGACTACACCATGCGCGCGATGCCCCTGGTGTGGTCGCTGGATAGCGAGGCCAGCAAACAGGCTCTGGCATTACTGGACAGGGCCCTTGCCCTCGAACCGGGATATCCGCTGGCATTGTCGTTCGCCGGCTGGTGCCACGCCCAGCGTCTGGTCTACAACTGGACCGACGACATCGACACGGAGCGTGCGGCTGCGTTGCGTATGGCGGAGAGGGCGGCCGAACTGAGCGTGGATGACCCGCTCATTCTCGCGGTGCTGGGAGCGGTTCATACCTTTCTGCGCAACTTTGGCACCGCGCGCATCATGCTCGAACGTGCCGTGGCGCTCGATCCGAATGCGGCGTGGGCCTGGAGCCGGTTGGGCTGGGTCGAGAACTACGCCGACCATCCCGACCGCGCGATCGAGAATTTCGAGCGTGCGCTGCGCCTGAGCCCATTCGATCCGATGAATTTCAACAACTATGTGGGCATGGGATCCGCGCACGAGGTCGCCGGGCGTTACGATGAGGCGGCGGCCCTTTACCGGCGCGGGTTGCAGGAGCGCCCTCACGCCGTCTGGATTCTGCGTAATCTCGTGACGTCGCTCGTGGGCGCAGGGCGCATGCAGGAAGCAAACCAGGAATACGCGCACTTGCTGGCGGCCTATCCCGATCTGACTGTCAGGAAGTTCAAGACCGCAATGGTTTTTTCGCCCGCAGTGCTGGAGCGCATGGCTGCACAGCTCAAACAGGTCGGACTGCCCGACTGACGCCGTTGGGTTGCGATGCCGTCGCGCGCGCGCTCAACCCCTGCTACACTCGCTGTTGTCAGGAGAGTGCTTCCACGTGAAGCCGCCGAAGGCGCAATGCCCGCTGTAGTGATGGGCAGGAACGCTCAGGCAGAAGGACTGACACTCGCTTCGAGTTGAAGCGTTCCTTACTGGAGAGAGGTCCGCCGCGAGCGGACCCACCGAAGGGGCAAGCGGACCGCGGTTACACGCGCCGCCAATCTCTCAGGTAAAGCGGACAGAGGGAGCCTGCCCGGTGCGGCCGAGTCTGCACTCGGACCGATCATCGCTCTCGTCATGGCCTGAACGCCATGTCCGCGATCGTTCTGCACCAGACGCCGTTGCACGCTTTGCACCTTGAACTGGGCGCGAAGATGGTGGCCTTCGCCGGCTACGAGATGCCTGTGAGTTACCCGGCGGGCATCCTTGCGGAACACCGGCACTGCCGCGCCGGCGCAGCGCTGTTCGACGTGTCGCACATGGGCCAGTTGCGTCTTGCCGGCGAGCGATGCGGCGCAGGGCCCTCGAGACGCTGGTGCCCGTCGATGTAAGCGGTCTGCCCCGGGCCGGCAGCGCTATGGCTTCTTCACCAATGCGAGCGGCGGGATTCTCGACGACCTGATGATCACCCGCCGCGAGGACGACTTGTTGCTCGTCGTCAACGCAGCGTGCAAGGACGCCGACATCGAGCACCTGCAAGTCCACATCGGGGCGGCATGCACGATGAGCCCCTGCCCGACCAGGCGCTGCTGGCATTGCAGGGGCCCGCCGCGATCGCAGTCTTGTCGCGCCTCGATCCGATGCTTTGACACTTGCTTTCCTCACCGGCATGCACGCGACGCTGGCGGGCGCGCGATGTTTCGTGACCCGTTCGGGCTACACAGGCGAGGACGGCTTTGAGATATCGGTTCCCGCCAGCCAGGCCGAAGCGCTGGCGCGCGCACTGCTGGCGGCGACCGAAGTGCGGCCAGCCGGCCTCGGCGCGCGCGACACCTTGCGGCTCGAAGCCGGTCTGTGCCTGTACGGACATGATATCGATGCCACGACCACGCCGGTGGAAGCCGGCCTGGGCTGGGCCATCCAGAAAGTGCGGCGCGCCGGCGGCGCGCGCGCTGGCGGTTATCCGGGCGCGGACATGATCGATGCGCAGTTCGCGCGAGGCGTGAGCCGCAAACGCGCCGGCCTGCTGGGGCTCGAGCGCGTGCCCGTGCGCGAGGGCGCGATGCTGCTCGATGCCCAGGGCGAATCGGCCGGTCAGGTCACCAGCGGCACGCTGTCGCCCACGCTCGAGCAACCGATCGCGATGGGCTACGTCGCCACGGCACTGGCAGCACCGGGCAGCGAGGTCTTCGCGCAAGTACGCGGCAAGAACCTGCCGATGCGCGTGCAGGCCCTGCCCTTTACGCCGCATCGCTATGTTCGCAGTTGACCGCGCCCTGGCCTGGCCGCTGCAAACCGAAACCCTCATTGATCAGCTCTGACTCACGAAACGGAGAACCCCCCATGACCACCCGATACACGCCGGATCACGAATGGATCAACATCGCGCAGCGGGAAGCCGCAACCGTCGGCATCACCAATCACGCGCAGGATGCGCTGGGAGATGTGGTGTTCGTCGATCTTCCCGCTGTGGGCAGCAGTTTCAAACAAGGTGAGGTGGCCGGCGTGGTGGAATCGGTGAAAGCCGCGGCGGACCTGAACATGCCCGTCAGCGGCAAAATCATCGAAGTCAACGAGGCACTGCGCGCGGATCCGTCGCTTGCCAACACCGACCCGATGGGACATGGCTGGTTCTTCAAGGTGCAGTTGAGCGACATGGCGGAGTTCGAGCAGTTGATGGACGCGCCGGCGTACGACGCCCTGGTCAAGGCGAGCTGAGTCGCGCCCGGCCATGGCAGGAGCCCAGATGAGCGCCGCTTCGACCCCGCCGCCGCTGTCGGAACTCGAGGCCAATGCGGAATTCGCCACCCGCCACATCGGCATCAGTCCATCGCAGGAGCGCAAAATGCTGGCCTTCATCGGTGCATCCTCGCGACAGGCACTGATCGAGGCAGTCGTCCCACGCAGCATTGCGCGCTCGCGGCCGATGAAGCTGCCGCAGGCGCTGTCCGAAGCGAACGCGCTGGTTGAACTGAAGAACATTGCGGCCCGTAACCAGGTACTCAGAAGCTGCATCGGTCAGGGTTATCACGGCACCCATACGCCGGGCGTCATCCTGCGCAACGTGCTGGAGAATCCGGCCTGGTACACCGCCTATACGCCCTATCAGGCCGAGATTTCGCAGGGTCGCATGGAGGCGCTGGTCAACTTCCAGACCATGGTCTGCGATTTGACGGGCATGGCCATCGCGGGCGCCTCATTGCTCGACGAGGCTACCGCTGCTGCCGAGGCCATGACCCTCGCAATGCGCGCGGGCAAGAGCAAGTCGATGACTTTTTTCGTCGCCGACGATGTGCTGCCGCAAACGCTGGAGGTCGTACGCACGCGCGCCGCTCCGCTGCGCATCGCGGTCGTCACGGGGCCCGCCGGGGCCGCCGGGGCCGCCGACGCGTTTGCGGTGCTGCTGCAATACCCTGGTGTGACCGGTGCGCTGCGCGACCTCAAGCCGATCAGCGACGCCGTGCATGCGCGCGGCGGCATGCTTATCGTCGCCGCGGATCTGCTGGCGTTGACCCTGGTCACGCCGCCCGGCGAACGGGGCGCCGACATCGTGGTGGGCAATACGCAGCGCTTCGGCATGCCGATGGGCAATGGCGGCCCACATGCGGCCTACCTCGCCACTCGCGACGAGTACAAGCGCTCGATGCCCGGCAGGTTGGTGGGTGTGAGCATCGACGCGCAGGGCGCGCCGGCCTATCGCCTCGCGCTGCAAACGCGCGAGCAGCATATCCGCCGTGAGAAAGCCACCAGCAACATCTGCACGGCCCAGGTGTTGCCGGCGGTGGTGGCCAGCATGTTCGCCGTGTATCACGGCCCCGAGGGGCTCAGGCGCATCGCTCGCCGCGTGGCCGCGCTACACTGCCGTGCTTTCGTCGGGTTTGCGCGAACTGGGCTGCGCACTGGCGCATGAGCACGCGTTCGACACCCTGGAAGTGATGACCGGCGGCACGACGGACGCCGTCATGCGTACCGCGCGCGCCGCAGGCTATAACCTGCGCCGCTGTTCGGCCACGAGCGTCGGCATTTCGCTGGACGAGACCTCGACGCGCGAGGACATCGTCGCGTTGTGGGCCGTGTTTGCGGGCAATCGGGCCACGCCGGATGTCGGCTCGTTCGAACGCGGCATCGAGCCGCTGATTCCGCCCGCGCTGCAGCGCGCGAGCACCTTTCTCACGCACCCGGTTTTCAACCGCCATCACAGCGAAACCGACATGCTGCGCTACATCCGCAGCCTGAGCGACAAGGACCTCGCGCTGGACCGCACCATGATCCCGCTGGGCTCGTGCACGATGAAACTCAATGCCAGCAGCGAGATGATGCCCATCTCCTGGCCGGAGTTCGCCAACCTGCATCCTTTCGCGCCGCGCGACCAGCTGGCGGGCTATGAACAATTGCGCGAGCAACTCGAAGCCTGGCTGTGCGAGGCCACCGGCTACCGCGGTGCAAGCCTGCAACCGAACGCCGGCTCGCAAGGCGAATACGCGGGGCTGTTGATCATCAAGGCGAGCCATGAAGCGCGCGGCGAAGGCCAGCGCGACATCTGCCTGATTCCGGAATCGGCGCACGGCACCAACCCGGCCAGCGCGCAACTCGCGGGCATGCAAGTGGTGGTCATCAAATGCGATGCGGAGGGCAACGTCGATCTGGCCGACCTCAAGGCACGCTGCGAGCAATACGATGCGCGGCTGGGTGCCGTGATGATCACCTACCCGTCGACCTACGGCGTGTTCGATCCGCAGGTCAAGCAATTGTGCGAAGTCGTGCACGCTCACGGCGCGCGCGTCTATATCGATGGGGCAAACCTGAACGCGTTGGTCGGCGTGGCGGCACCCGGTGAATTCGGCGGCGACGTGAGCCATCTCAACCTGCACAAGACGTTCTGCATTCCCCACGGCGGCGGCGGGCCGGGGGTCGGACCGGTGTGTGTGGCGGCAGATCTGGTGCCTTTCCTGCCCGCCCATCGCAGCGTGGAGCCCGGACCCGGGGCGGTGCCGCAGACGCATGCGGTCGGCGCGGTGTCAGCCGCCCCGCTGGGCAACGCATCCGTTTTGCCGATCAGCTGGATGTACATGCGCATGATGGGGGCCGACGGATTGCGGGCCGCGACCGAGACCGCGATCCTGTCGGCCAACTACATCGCCGCGCGCCTTGCCGATCACTACGAACTGCACTTCAGCGGCAACATCGCCGGAATCAGGGGCGGCGGCGTGGCGCACGAATGCATTCTCGATCTGCGCCCGCTGAAGGAAGCAACCGGGGGCGCCGAGGGTATCAGTGCCGAAGACGTCGCCAAACGCCTGATCGACTATGGTTTCCACGCCCCGACCTTGAGCTTTCCCGTGGCCGGCACGCTGATGGTGGAGCCCACCGAAAGCGAATCGCTCGACGAACTCGACCGCTTTTGCGACGCCATGATTGCCATTCGCGGCGAGATCGCAAAAATCGAGTCCGGCCTCTGGCCCAGGGACGACAACCCGCTGAAGAACGCGCCGCACACCACTGAAGTCCTGCTGACAGCCGATTGGCCGCACGCTTACTCGCGCGAGGAGGCGGCGTATCCCCTGCCGGCGTTGCGCCGGTACAAATACTGGGCACCGGTGGGCCGTGTGGACAACGTCTGGGGCGACCGCAACCTGTTCTGCTCCTGCCCGCCGCTGATTGCTGACGAGGCCTGATGCAACGCTGAAGGTACAGGGCTTGCGCCATGAGCCGCCACGCGCTAGCGCTCGCGCACGACGATGCCGACTTTGGCGACCTTGCCCTCGCGCATTTCGCGCACCACCAGATTGAGTTTGCCGAAGCGCACGTAGTCGCCCACGTCCGGCCTGCGGCGGAACTGGCGGTCGATATACTGGGCGAGCGTCATGGTACTGATCGCCTGCGGCACGGTGCCGCCGTACATTTCGACAACTTCGCCGAGCGGCGCATCACCGTTGAGCGTGAAGGTGCCGAAGAAGCGCTGCTGTTCGGTTTCCTCAAGGTCGTCGGCCGGCACGAACAACAGATCCAGCACGCCCATGTGCTCGCTTGGCGTGATCACATAGACCAGATCGTCGCTGGCGATCTCGAGTGAGCTCACGGATTCCACGGCCTTGCCGCCGCGAAATGCGGCGACCACCCGCACATCGCCGGGCAGCGCCAGTTGCAGGACCGTCCGGCCGATGGCGGCGCTGAGGTCGTTGACGCGATAGCCCAGCAGTTGCAATCCTTCCCTGCCCGGCACATCGACGAACTCGGAATAATAAGGCGCATGCTCTTTGGGCAGCTTGAGCTTCAGCCAGCCGGCAAGCGGCGCAACCGTCCAGCCTTGCAGCAACATCGACGCAAGCACCACGAAGAAAGCGACGTTGAAATAGATGGAGGATTGCGGCAATCCGCCCAGGATTGGAAACAACGCGAGTACGATCGGCACCGCGCCGCGCAGGCCCGTCCACGAAATGAACACCTGCTCGCGCAGCGGAAACCGGAAAGGCAGCAGCGAAACGCCGACTGCGATCGGCCGTGCCACGAAAATCAGCAGGGCCGCCACGCCGATCCCGCCCCAGCCAATCTCGAACAACGCTTGCGGCGTGACCAGCAGGCCGAGCATCAGGAACAACGCGATCTGCGAGAGCCAGGCCAATCCGTCGTGCACGCGCAGGATGTTGCCCACCGCGTGCACGCGGCTGTTGCCCAGAATCAGGCCCGCCAGATAGATCGCGAGGAAGCCGCTGCCCTCGAGCACGGTGGTCGCGGCATAGATGGCCAGGCCGCCGGCCGTCGCCAGCAGCGGATACAACCCGCTTGCCAGGGTTACGCGATTCACCAGCCAGCCCAGCAGCTTGCCGCCGACGACCCCGGCCACGGCGCCAAGCACGAACTGCTGCACGAAATGGCCGAGCAGCGACCAACCCGGCACGCCTTCCGGGGCGCTTACGATATGGATCAGCGACAGGGTCAGGAACACGGCCATCGGATCGTTGCAGCCGGACTCGATTTCGAGCGTGGCGCCGACGCGCTGCTTGAGCCGCATGCCCGCCGCGTGCAGCAACGAAAATACCGCGGCCGCATCGGTCGAACCGATGATGGCGCCGATCAGCAGGCCTTCCATGAGGCCCAGGCCCAGCAGATAGGACGCCCCGTAGCCCACGATCAGCGTCGTCAGCACGACCCCGACCGACGCCAGTGACACCGCCGGCCACAGCCCGACGCGAAAGGTGTCGTAGCGCGTGCGCAGGCCGCCGTCGAACAGGATCACGGCCAGCGCCATGGTGCCGACCAGATACGCGGCCTGAAAGTCGCCAAAGCGGATCTGACCCGGGCCGTCCTCTCCGGCCAGCATGCCGATGCCCAGAAACACGAACAGCAGCGGCGCGCCGGTGCGCTCTGCAATGGTGCTGGCCAACACACTGAGCAGCACCAATACGGCGCCGATCAGGATGGCGTGGTTGGATAAGTCCAAAAGTTTATGTCGCTGTAGTGACCAGCAACGGTTTTAGCACGGAGCGTGCCGTTCGCGCAAAAAAAGCGCGGCGGGTCTAGGAAACGTTCGCGGCAAGGCGCCCGGGCTGCCAGCGCAGCAGGCGCCGTTCCGCGAGCGTTACGGCATAGTCCAGGATCAGAGCCGCTGCGGTCAGTACCAGCACGCCCGCAAACACCGTATTGATATCGAAGACGCCCTCGGCCTGCAGGATCAGATAGCCCACGCCGCGTGAAGAGCCGAGATACTCGCCCACCACGGCGCCGACGAAAGCCATGCCCACGGAAGCATGCAGGCTGGAGAAAACCCATGCCATTGCGCTCGGCAAATAAACATGGCGCAGCAGTTGCCGGCCGTTGGCGCCGAGCATGCGGGCGTTCGCCAGGATCGTCGGGCTGACTTCGCGCACGCCGTTATAGACGCTGAAAAAGACGATGAAGAACACCAGCGTGATCCCCAGCATGACTTTCGATTTGATGTCCAGGCCGAACCAGACCGCGAAAATCGGCGCCAGAATCACGCGCGGCATGGCGTTCAGTGCGGTGATGTAGGGATTGAGCAACCGGGCCGCGAAATCCGAAAGCGCGAGCCACAGGCCGAACACCATGCCCAAGCGCGGTGCCGATGATGAACGCCAGCACGGTCTCGGTCAGCGTCACGGCCAGATGCGGAAAAATCTTGCCGGTCAGGAACCAGTCGCGCACGCGCGCCAGCACGATCAGCGGCTCGCCGAAGAAAAACTTCGGCAGCACTTCGGTTGCCGTGAGCACGTGCCAGAGCACGAACATGCCCACGAGCAGGCCGATCTGGCAAACCACGAGCGTGCCGCGCTTCATGAACAACTCCAAATCGTAGCCGCCGGACCTTCCCTGATCCAAAGCATCTTGGCCACGGAGCTCGCAGAGGAAAACACGCTGGCAGGCCAAGCCGGATCCGATGAAGACTGTGACAATAGCATCGGCAATGTGCTGGCCTCGCGTCGTTGCATTCCTCGGTCTGTCTTTGCGCGGTTAGTCATGCCTCTGTGTTCTCTGTGTTCTCCCTGCCCCTGTGGCCGGCCGTTGCCTAATCCAAGGCATGCGCGTAAGCCTTTTGCACTTCATCGCGCAGCGCCTGCCAGATCAGACGGTGCAGTTCGACGAAACGCGGCGTCAGGCGGATCTCCGCCACGTCGCGCGGTCGCGGCAAGTCGATCGCGAATTCGCCGATCAACCGGCTTGCCGGGCCCGCCGACATGAGCACCACGCGATCGGACAGCGCAATGGCTTCTTCGAGATCATGCGTGACGAACACCACGGATTTGCGGTCCTGAGCCCACAGGCCCAGCAGCTCGTTTTCCATCAGGGCGCGGGTTTGCACGTCGAGTGCGGAGAACGGTTCGTCCATCAGCAGTATCTTCGGATCGAGGATCAGCGTTTGCGCCAGCGCGACGCGCTTGCGCATGCCGCCGGAAAGTTCGTGCGGATACTTGTGGCCGTGTGCGGCCAGGCCTACGCGCTTGAGCCAGTCGTTGGCGCGCTGCGTCGCCTCGCGCGCTGCGACGCCCCGGAACTCCAGCCCCGCCGTGACGTTCTGCAACGCAGTGCGCCAGGGCATGAGCGCTTCGTTCTGGAACAGGTAGCCAGCTCGCGCATTGATGCCTTGCAGTACTTCGCCGAATACGCGCACCTGGCCGCGCGTAGGCGCCATCAGACCGGCGGCGACATTGAGCAACGTGGATTTCCCGCAACCGGTGGGCCCGACCACGGCAAGAAACTCGCCTTCGTCCACCTCGAGATCTACATCGGCGACGGCGGTGTAGTCGGCGTTACCGGCACGCGCGGCGAATGTGCAGCGCACTGCCTCCAGTTGCAGCGATTTTTTCATGTCCGCCCGTTTGACTTACTTGTACTGCTGCAGCGCTTTTTCGACGAAGCTGTTGGTATAGGTCTGGTTGATCCATACGACCGGCGCGCGCCGGACGGCCGTGTTATGGGCGAGCAGGACCTTGTAGGAATTGTCGACGCCTTTCTTTGGAATCATGCCATCGCGCGAATACGAACCGCGAACCCGCTCGAATGATGCCGCATAAAGCGCCTTGTCGCCATAGAGGTACTCGGGCGGCAGCATGTTCATGACCTCCTCGGTCGTGTGCTGTTGCAGCCACTGCAGGGCGCGCACCATCGCGTTGGTCAACGCCTGGACGGTATGGGGATTCTGCTCGATGTAGTCGAGCCGCGCGTACAGCGTGGCCGCCGGCATGCTGCCGCCGAATACGTCGCGCACGCCTTTCTCGGAAATGGTCTCGACCACGATCTTCATGTCGCCGGAGCGCTCGAGCAGGCTCATGACCGGTTCGACCCCTGAGAGCGCGTCGATTTCGCCGCTGCGCATGGCCGCGACCGCCGTAGGTCCGGTGCCCACGCCGATGATCGAGACATCGTCGTGGCGCAAGCCCACAGATGCGAGCAGGTGATTGACCAGCATGTGCGTGCTCGATCCCGGCGCCGAAACGCCGATGCGCATGCCTTTCAGGTCCTTGGCCCATTCATAGCTCGCAGCGCGGTCCTTGCGGATGCCCAGCTCTAGGCCGGGATTCATGCTTTGCAGAACGAACGCCTGGACTTTCTGCGCCAGGGTCTGCATCACGATGGTGTGCTCGTAGGCACCAGAAACCACGTCGGCACTGCGACCGATGAGGGCCTGCAGGGCCTTCGCCCCGCCAGGGAAATCGTTGATCTCGACGTCCAGGCCTTCGTCGCGGAAATACCCCAGGCGCTCTGCGAGCGTCAGGGGAAGATAGTAAAGCGTGGCCTTGCCGCCCACCGCAAGAATGACTTTTGACTTCTCCGGCGAAGCGCCCTGTGCGGGCGCCACGCCCGCCAGCAACAAGGCGGCGGCGAGCAATGCAGCGAGCCCGCGCCTGACTCGCGACAGCGGAAGCCTCATGGCGAATCGGCAGCGATCTTGCCGCGGTAGTCGAATGGAAAACGCTGGTCGCCTGAAAAGAACCGCCCCACGAGCCGGTACTTGAAGCCCGCCATCGCCATGCGCGGCACGCTGCGGATCTGGTTGATCACCGAAGTCAGATCGCTCACGGCCGTGACGTTGACCATGGCTTCGCTCAAGCGCGGCACGGACACCGAACGATTGCTGACCCCGCGCGCAAAGGGCTGGCCATTGGTCTCGATGTCGAAGGACAGGCCATCGGTTTCGATATCGAAATTATTCGGGTTCTGCACCCGCAACACCATATCGTAGGTCTGCTCCATCATGCCCATGCGGGCGATTTGCATCTCCGAGATCGACACATCGAGCCGTGGCGGCGGCGGTCCCTTGGGCGCGCAGGCACTGATCAGCAGAACCAACAGCACGGCAATTGGCAACCGCATACGCATGATGATCTCCGTTCGCAACAACTGAGCTCGTCAGACGGCCCCTGCGCGCTGCAGAAAATCGGCCAACGCCTGCGCAATACGCCGGTAGCCCCTGCCATTGGGATGGATCTGGTCCGATTTTAGTTCCCGGTCGAACAGCACGTCCTGCAGTATTTTGCTCTCCAGCGGCACGCGCAGTTCCGTGGCGAGCTTCTCGTAGAGGGGCGCCGTGCCGCCAAACAACGCGGGCTCGGGCACGCCGATCAACACCACATCGATGCCGCGCGCCCTGGCGAGTTGCACCATCGCGCGCAGATTCGATTCGATAGTCGGAAG
The DNA here is from genome assembly GCA_963846655.1 of uncultured beta proteobacterium. GTDB lineage: Bacteria > Pseudomonadota > Gammaproteobacteria > Burkholderiales > JACQAP01 > JACQAP01. The sequence continues at coordinate 430,408 of CAWJWT010000001.1, forward strand.
GTCCAATCTGCGCAGCATGTCGTTGCCCCCCATGCAAAGCAACAACAATCGCGGTCTGGTCTCATCGAGCACTGCCGGCAGGCGCTCGAGCCCGCCGGCCGTCGTCTCGCCCGGCACGCCGGCGCTCACGACCTTTCGGTTGACCAGTTGCCCCAGCACGTTCGGATAGGCCTCTTCCGGCCCCGCGCCCGTGCCGTAGGTCAGGCTGTCGCCGAAGGCGAGAATGACGTCGTCCGCGCCCAGCGGCGAGAGTTGCGGCGGTTTGTCGGAGCAGGCCGCAAGAGCGAAGGCAAGCAACAGCGCGGCCAGTCGCATGCAAGGCGGACGCCGTGAGCCGTGAATGTCGTGAATATCGTGAATGTCGTGAATATCGCAAGTGCGATTCAGAGCGCCTTAAAGCGTTTACGACATTCACGACATTCACGATATTCACGATATTCACGGCCTTTCCTACTCCCCCGCCACCGTCATGCCCTCGACGAGCACGGAACCGCACTGGCGCGAGCCGCGCACGACGACATCCGAGCCGACCGCGACGATGTTGCGGAACATGTCCTTGAGATTGCCGGCGATGGTGATTTCCTGCACCGGATGCGAGATTTCGCCGTCACGGACCCAGAATCCGGCGGCGCCGCGCGAATAATCGCCCGTGACCATGTTGACGCCCTGCCCCAGCAAATCGGTCACCAGCAGGCCGCTGCCCATTTTCTTGAGCAGCGCGGCCAGATCGCCGTCGGTGGAATCCATGCTGAGGTTGTGATTGCCCCCGGCATTGCCGGTCGACCGAAGACCCAGCTTGCGTGCGGAATAACTGCCGAGGAAATAGCCTTGCAAAACGCCATTCTGAACGATGTCGCGCGATCGAGTTTCCACGCCTTCGTCATCGAAGGGACTGCTCGCAAGCCCCTTGCGCACATGCGGCCGATCGTGGATCTGCACAAGGGGCGCGAACACGGTCTTGCCCAGGCTGTCGAGCAGGAATGAGGACTTGCGATACAGGCTGCCGCCGCTGACCGCAGCGACGAAATGACCCAGCAGGCCGGAGGCGATCGGTGCCTCGAACAACACCGGCACGCGCGCCGTCGAAACCTTGCGGGCGCCCACGCGGCGCGCCGCGCGCTTGCCGGCGCGCGCGCCTACGTCGATCGCGGAATCGAGATCCGCCGGCGAGCGGGCGGTCGTATACCAGTCGTCGCGCTGCATCGTGTCATCCTTGCCGGCAATGACCGCGCAGACGATGCTATGGCGCGAACTGGGATAGCCGGCCAGGAAGCCGTTGGAATTGCCGTACGCAAAATGCGATTGCTGAACGGAAACGGAGGCGCCTTCCGAGTTGGAGACTTCGGGATCCGCTGCGAACGCGGCATCCTCACAGGAACGGGCCAGTTCGATGGCCTGCTCGACATCGATCGACCAGGGGTGATAGAGGTCCAGTTCGGGGAAACGGGTTGCCAGCAGGTCGGCATCGGCGAGGCCCGCAAACTGGTCCGAGGCAGTCAGCCGCGCAATCGACAACGCTGCATCGACTGCGTCGCGCAGCGCCTGTACGGAAAAATCCGAGGTACTGGCATGGCCGCGCTGCTGCCCGATATAAACGCTGACCCCCACGCCCTTGTCGCGGTTGTATTCGATGGTCTCCACCTCGCCCCGGCGCACGGTTACGCTCTGGCCAAAGCCTTCGCTGGCCTCGACTTCGGCGGCCGTGGCACCACGTTCGCGCGCATAATCGAGCGCGTCCCGGGCGATCTGTCTGAGGATATCGGCTGAGTGGGTAAATTCGCTGCTGGCCAAGATGTTCTTCCGAAACTTTAAAATTGAAAGCGGCGTGTGCCCGGATGAACCGGGTGGCACGCCGCGGACGGGAATGTTGGTTATGATACCAGCTTGCTGATTCAGCACTCTGCGGGAAGCTGCGGAAAATCTTGCGGGAACGGGCGGCCAAACAGTGCGACAACCAGTACAGCCCGGGGATCCAGCCCCGGAAGAAGACATCCCGCCCAGCAGAACGCGGCGCAAGCTCGATGACCAGGCGCTGCAGGAATTGGGGGAAGCCCTGGTGACGGTGAGCGAAGATCAACTTGGCCAACTGGCGTTGCCCGAGCGCCTGCGCGAGGCGATCCTGCAAGCCCGGCGCATCGCCAAGTTCGGCGCGCGGCGCCGCCAGATGCAATACATCGGGCGCCTGATGCGCGAAGAAGGCGATGCCGAGACCATTCGCCGGCACCTCGACGCCTGGAAGGGGGTCTCGGTCGAAGAGACCGCCCGCCTGCATTTGATTGAACGCTGGCGCCTGAAGCTGCTCAACGAGGAGCGGGCACTGGAAGAATTCATCGCCGAGTATCCGCGCGCCGAGGTTCAGCGCCTGCGCACGCTGATGCGCAACGCCAGGCGCGAAGCCGATACCGGCAAGCCGCCGAAGAGCTTTCGCGAACTGTTCCAGGTGCTGCGCGCCGCCATCCATCCGCCGTTAAAGGGCGATGACCCCGAGGACGCCGGGCAAGAACCAGATAGCGCACGCCTGAATCATGACTCATTCGCACCATGGGGCCCGGCAGCGCCTGACGTTGCGAACCATTTTTGCTGAGTTTCCCGATCATGAGTGAAAACGAACAAGTAGTTATTGGTCTGGTTTCGGTCAGCGACCGCGCATCCAAAGGCGTGTACAAGGACGAAGGATTGCCGGCGCTCGACGAGTGGCTGGGCCGGGCGGTGCGCAATCCGCGCCGTGTGATCGAGCGCCTGATTCCCGACGAACAGCCCGTGATTTCGCGAACATTGCAGGAGTTGTGCGACAACGAGGGCTGCCACCTGGTGCTCACCACGGGCGGCACCGGCCCCGCACCGCGCGACGTCACGCCGGACGCCACCCTTGCCGTTGCCGATCGCGAGATGCCCGGCTTCGGCGAGCAGATGCGCCAGATCAGTCTGCACTTCGTGCCCACCGCGATCCTGTCGCGCCAGGTGGGCGTCATCCGCGGCAAGACGTTGATCATCAACCTGCCGGGCCAGCCCAAATCCATCCGCGAGACCCTGGAAGGCCTCAAGGCAGAGGACGGCAAACCGATCGTGCACGGCATCTTCGCCGCGGTGCCGTACTGTATCGACCTGATCGGCGGCCCTTACATCGAGACCGACGATGCGGTCTGCAAGGCTTTCCGACCCAAGTCCGCGCTACGGCCTAAAACTTGAGATCTCGACCCTCAACCCTCAGGACCCACGACCCGACACAGCGAACACAGAGAACGACAATAATGGAAGAATAGCGGGCACCGTGAGGATCGAGTTTAACCATGCATCATCCTTCTGCTGTGCGCCCTGTTTTCAAAATTCAGGTGACCTCTGTGTCCCACGCCCTTGAACTCGATAATGACCCAACAACTGCAAACAGTAGAAATCGAAACGCGCCCGAAGCCCAGCCATAGCGTGATCTGGCTGCACGGGTTGGGAGCCGATGGCAACGACTTCGTGCCGATCGTGCAGGAGCTCGCGCTGCCGCCGCTGGGCATACGCTTCGTGTTTCCGCACGCGCCGATGCGCGCGGTGACCATCAACGGCGGCTTCGTCATGCGCGCCTGGTACGACATCGCCAGCCAGGATATTGCGCGCAAGGAAGATGAACAGGGCGTGCGGCAGTCGCAGACAATGATCGAAGCGTTGATTGCCACGGAAGTGGCGCGCGGCGTGCCGGTCAATCGCATCGTCCTGGCAGGGTTCTCGCAAGGCGGCGTGATTGCGCTGCAGACGAGCCTGCGCCAGCCCAAACAACTTGCGGGCGTAATGGCGCTGTCGGCTTACCTGCCCCTTGCCGAAACGCTCGTCAACGAACGCCACGCCGCGAGTCAGAATATTCCGGTGTTCCTGGGCCACGGCACGACGGACAACGTCGTACCCCTCGCGCTGGGCTCAACGAGCCGCGATCGGCTCATCAAGTTGGGTTACGACGTGGATTGGCACCAGTATCCGATGGCGCACTCCGTATGCGCGGAGGAACTCAAGGACATCGGCGCGTGGTTCCTGCGGGTGCTCGCCTGACGAAGCCCAGCGGGCTCAGGCCACGCGCTGCAGGATGCGGAAGCGCGCCATCTCAAATTCGGTTCCATGCTCCAGCAGCACGCGCGGCTCCAGGATGTAGCGCGTACTGTACACCTCCATCTCCATGCTGGAGTCCGGCGCAAAGGTGCCCGCGGGCAGCAGCAGGCTGACTTCCCCGAGGCTTGCATCGCCGCCGGATTGAGGCGGCAACAATAACGCCTGCCAGGTCTGCTGCGTATCGGTGCGACGGTGCACGTTGACCGGCCGCGCGCCGCGCGCCAGCAGTTCGATGCCGATATTGCGCCGTCCGTTCTCCTGCGCGGCCAGCCGGCGCACGATGCCGATGGCCCAGATGCGCGTGTCGGCCGGTTTAACCGCCAGAATTGTGCCCACGTGCAGCCATTCGCCTTGCGTGGCGGGAATCACGGCGCCGTAGCCGTCTTCGCTCTCGTCTTCGACGCCCCATGTTTCCAGGGGCGGGTGCTGGGCTTGCGCCACTTCGTCCAATGCCAGACGCGCCAGGATCTCGCCGAAACCATGCACGATGCCGATCTGCGAAAGCGAGCGCCGGCGCTCCTTGCGGCGCGCCGGGCGCCGCTCCCACCAGTGCCGCGCCAGATGCTCCATGACGTGGATGACCGCGCCCATGTCTTCGATGCCTTCGAGGTTCATTTCGCTGGGTACGATCTCCCCGCCGGCCACTTTCGAGATCAGTTGGTCGATTTGCGTCATCACCCGCCCGGCGCCGAAAAAGCGCGAGCCCGAGCGCACCACGGAAACGCGGGTATATCGCTCCGGCGCCGCCCAGCGATCGATGTCCACAAAAAAATTGCAGTTCTTGCCAGGATGGCGCTGCAGGTCGAAGCGATCCGACAGGAAATCGATGACGCGATAGGCGATATCCACCTCCAGCGCAGGCAGGCTGTCGGCCGCGGAAACGGCGAGCATCATGGGCCGCAGGAATTCGCGCGCCAGGGTCGACTGGTCCTCGTAGACGATGACGCGCGCCTGCTCCATGCCCTTGTCTTCGGCAAAGTCCACAACTGGGCGAGCGTTTGCCAGATGTCCTTTTCCACGGGCAGGTAGCGCATGAGTTGCCATTTCAGACGCATCGACGTGGCGCGCATCCCGCGCGCCACCACTTGCGGAATCTTGTCCGCGACTTCGGCCCAGCCATGGCTGTACGTCTGGAACTGCCGGGCGAGGTGCACGTAGGCGGCTTCGAGCTGCGCGCAATACAGCGCAACGGGCCCCCACTCCTGGACCTGCTCTCCCGGCTCGACAGTGCGGCCCCGGGAATAGCGCGATTCCAGGTCCTCCAACAGTACTGCGGCAGCGCGATCGGCCTGATCGACCATCTCGATCTGCAACGCGAGCTTCAGGTCGGCATGGGCATGCACGGCATCGAGCCGCGAGCCATACTCCGTGAGCACTCGTACGCTACCGGGTACTGGCATGATCGGCCGGATGCGCTGCGTCGGGCACTGCGGGACGGAATCGTCAAGCGTTTCTCCTTTGCAGTACGCGCTTGGCGCGCGCGTTCAGGCGGCGCGCTGCATGACGCGAAAGCGCGCCATGTCGAAATCGTGGCCACCTTCGAGCAATTGGCGCGGGACCAGCAGGTAGCTGCGTTCGTAGGCCCGCATCTGCATGCTCTTCTGCAGTGAAAACGCACCGGCCTGAGCAGCAGGTTCATTTCCGGCGCGCCTTGGCGGCGATCCACTGGAGGGCAGCAACAGGGCACTTTCCAGTTCCGCCGGGTCTGAACGCCGATAGGTCCGAGCTTCACCACGGTTGCACCCTTCGTCAGCACCTGGATGCCGACGTAACGCTGCTTATGATCATAGGCGGACAACCCGCGCACGATGCCCACGCCCCACGCGGCGCCGTCTTCGAGCTTGACGCCCAGCAGCGTGCCCACGCGCAGCCATTCGCTCCTGTTGTGGGCATACCGCACCGTAACCGCCCTCGCTTTCGTTTTCGACCGCCCAGGTTTCAACCGGCTGTCGAAAGACAGATCCTGCGTCTCGCCGGACATCGTGGCGACGATCTCATCGAAGTCGTGCACCACGCTCATGCGCGATACGCTATGACGGCGCTCCTCGCTGGTGCCGGCGGATTCGGCGCCCAGTAGCGCGCCAGGTGCCGCAGCGTTTCGAGCACGACTTCCGGATCGAACGCCCCGCCCAGGTTGATGTGCGAGGGGACGACGCCGTCGGCGCGCATCGTTGCGATCAGTTGCTCGAGTTGTTCCGCCGCGCTTCCCGGGACCGAAGTAACGCAGTCGCGGCGTCATCGGCAGGCGCGAGAGCACGCGTGCGGCAACTTGTCTTCGTTCAGATCGAAGTGGTAGTGGCGGCCCTTGGCGGGTTGGCGGCTCATTACGAAGAACTCGGAGAACTGCGCGACCATGCGCTCGGCGATTTCAAGCTTGGCTGGCAGCAGGCTGTCGGTCGAGGAAATATTCAACATGACGACCTTGAGGAATTCGCGCTGCACCGTGGAGGCGCCGAATGTGCCGGATAGACGGTGAAGGGCGCCGTGGCGAACCCTTGTCCTCGGCATAGGCGTAGAGCTTGCCGATCTGCCCCCAGATCCGGGCCTCGACCGGACCGTAACGCAACAGTTGCCAGTTGAGCTGCAGCGTCGAACGCGCGCAGCGCCCGGGCCACGACCACGGCATCTGCCCTTTGAGCGAACTCCATGCGCTCCGCCGGACTGAAAGTGCGCGAGGCACCTTGGTAGGCATCGGCCAAATGTTTCCAGAACGGGAACACCGTATTCAGATACGGATTTCCTGGAATTTCTGAACCGGGCGCTGTTGCTCAGGTACTCCTGGGAAAGTTTGCGCTGGTAGTTTTTCGCGGCCTGATCGACGAGATCGACGATCTCGAGCTCACGTGACAACTTGAGGTCTTCGGCAGTCGTCAGGGAGTCGAGCCAGAAAGTCAGCTCGTCGAGCGTCTTGTATGGATCGATTGGCGGCAATTCCGCGATGAATTCGCGCGCCGCCTTGTCGTCCGCGAGTGGATGCTCCGATTGGTCCCTTTCATCCAGTTCAGGGATGCCAGCCTCCTGGGGCGCTCCGCGCATTTGGATTGCGCGGCATTATATCGCGCTGTTTATCCGGGTTAAGTCATTTCGGAAGCGGCGTGAGCCGTGGCATGACCGCGGCGCGCATCGATGCCTGCCAGCAAACCGAGCCCTATGACGAAATAGATGCCGGTGATGAGGATCGCGAGGCGGTGATCGCCGCCCGAGATCCAGGTCACGGCGCCGTAGGTGACAGGCCCGACGATCGACGAGAGCTTGACCGCCAGGCCCCACAGCCCGAAGAACTCGCCCGCTCGCTCCGGCGGGCTGAGATAGCCCACCATCGCGCGACCCGCCGACTGGCTCGCGCCGAGACACACGCCGACGAGGTTGGCGGCGACCCAGAACATCGCGGGCCGTCGGCGAGCCACGCGAGCAGCACCACCACGATCCAGCCGATCAGCGTGACCGCGAGCGTGCGCACGTGCCCGAGCCGGTCCTGCACGTAGCCGAAGCACAAGGCGCCGATGCGGCGGTCACGTTCACCACCAGGATCAGCGCGATCGTGTGCTGCGTGCTGAAGCCCATCGCCTGCTCGGCGTAGATCGCGGCCAGCGCGATCACCGCCTGCATGCCCGCCTGGTAGAACACGACGCACACCAGAAAGCGGGTGAGGTCGCGATAGCGGCGTCCGTGAGCGTCTCCCATGCGCGCGAAGGCGTGCGTGCGCGCCGGGCAGCGCTGCGGCACGGCGCGCTCGCGCAGAAAAGAAACGGTCGGCAGCGCGGCACGGCGAAGAGCACTGCGGTGATCAGCATGGTGACCGGCACGAATTGCGCGGCCCTGCCCTTGCGCCTGCGCCAGGTCACGTACGCGAGCGACGCGCCGAGGCTGACGAGGCCGCCGACGTAGCCGAGCGCCCAGCCCCAGCCCGAGACCTTGCCCAGCGCCGCGCCCTTGGCGAGCTCCGGCAGGAACGCCGCGATCAGGTTCTCGCCGGTGCCGAAGAAGAAATTCGAGAGGACGATCAGCACGAGCCCAGCGCGAGGTCGCCGCGCCCGACCAGCGCGAGCGCGGCGGTGAAGAGCACGCAGCCGACGGTGGTATCGCGAGCAGCCTTTTCTTCGCCGCGTGGGCATCGGCATAGGCGCCGACCAGCGGCCCGGTGAGCATGATCAGCGCGTAGGAGACGGACAGCGCAGCGGTCCACGCGAACGTGGCCCACGGCGCTTTGCCGCGACGTCGGCGACGAAGTACGCGCTGAAGACCGCGGTGATGACGACCGTGGTGTAGCCGGAGTTGGCGAAGTCGTACATCGTCCAGCCCCACACTTCGCGGGGGCGGACGTCGGTGGCCAGATTGCGGGAAGTTCTTAACGCTTAACGGTCTGGCAACAGCGGGCTCAAGCCTTGTCCTGTTCGGGCCAGTTCTTGATGTAACGTTGAACTCGTTCTCGAAGCTTCGTCGAAGCCAGGCGTTGCGTTGTAGACGATCAGGCGCTGTTCTTGTCCACGCGACAGCGCGCTGCCTGCTGTGTCATCACCAGGTGGATCGGACGATCACGGCCTTCAGGTGATACCGTATGACTCCATGATCACCATGACGAATGTCGTACTTCGTGAAATTGCTGCGACAGCCGATGAGCACGCTACAACCACCGGAAGGCAGCGGCCATCTGCCTTTTCCACCGAGGACCAGCGAGCCGATATCGGGCACAATCATCATCAACCCTATGGCTGGAAATGGTCAGGCCAACTGACCTTTATCCCTGCAACAATCCCTTATGTCATGGCGGGTTTTTGTTGGAGCGCCGAAGGATTTCCCTACTGCTGTCTTCACTGCGATGTTTGTCTGCACCGACGGAGCTCAGGTTGGGCCACTCATCACCCGCTCACCAATATAACGCTTCTTCCAAGTAATATAATTGTTATTGTTATCTTATGAGGAAGCCTGCCATTGTGATGGGGGATGAGCAAGAAGCAGAGGAACTGGGATGGGTTATGTGCTTACAGATCCACCTGCTGTCATCCATTTCTGGTTTTTCATTCAAGTTCAGCAGTCTCTGCCTCGCTTTTTGCTGCTCTCTTATGTCTTTGACTGCGTTTCTGGGTCAACAATTGCAATGGCCGTGGAATTGGTTTATCAGAATGTCAGGATTTCATGCAGTTGATTGGTGAATTTGTGCAGTGGACTCCTTGCCAGACGGCCGGTTTGTGACTGTAGGACAAGGTCTCAGGCTTCACGAAGATGTTTGGAGCCGCGGGTTCGGTGGGCTTTCCCGCTTATGATTTCTGTGCAGGAGCCTGGCAGCAGCAAGGAGATCAAGGATTTCTGCGAACTCACGTACGGCGTGAAGTTTCCGATGCTCGAGAAGACCAACGTCGTGCCGGGAAAGCGAATCCCGTTTTCGCTCAGCTGGAGAAAATGACCGGGAAAGCGCCGGAATGGAATTTCCACAAATACCTGATCTCGCGCGACGGCTCACGCGTACAGCTTCCCGGCGCGAACCCAGCCGGAAAACAGTGCGATTGTCGGCCAGATCGAGGCATTACTCGCCGAGCAGCCGTAGCACGCCGCTCGCGCGGTTGAGCCTCGCTTTTGCTATCGCTTGTTTTGCAGGGGAAGCTGCGCATCTCGTCTATTTCCCTGCGCTGCGCCTCGATGATCGCGTCGGCGAGCTTGCGCACGCGCGGATCCGATATCCTACCTCTCCGCGGTCAGGATCGCCAGATCGAATGGCGCGGGATGACCTCTTCGGATCACGAGACCCTCGTCGACCGTAGACTGGCCGCGAACCAGCCACAGCGCAATCGCGAAAAGGCCCACGCTGCCGAGGAAAATCGCGGCGTTCTGTCGAGGCCTCGGGGCTGGGATACATCCCCCGCATGAATCCGAGCATGATTACAGCCATCGTGGCGCCCACTACCAGCGCCATGTAGGCGCGCGTCTCGCTGAAAAATACATGATCCGGTGCGTAGGTGTTCAAATACATGAGACCGAACATGACGATCGTCGAAGTCGCGATCATGGCGCCGAAACGAGCGTATTTAGGCATCTGTCATCTCCTTTAGCGGGTCGTGGTTGACGCACGGGGCGTGCCGGATGCGATCAGCTCGTTACGACAGCGGACGGATCCGGAAAATCCTGAACCCACGGATTTCTACCCGACTGCGGCTGGAACTGCGCGATGCACGCCGCGCAACACGCCGATCGCTCGCGACGCTGGACCCGACAGTGAGTTCGCCGAGGCCATGGCGGCCGTAGCATGCGCCTTGCCGACGGCGTCATCGCGCGGAAGCAAGCCCACTTCGCACGCCTTGATCTGCAGCGCGAGATACTTCGAGTAGATGCGGCACTGCGCGAAGCTGCCGGCGATGAACCAGAGGCCCGGCTGCGCGGTGCGCGTGAACATGTTGCGCAGCTCCTGGTCCTCGCCGAAGCCCCAGATCGGGCCGACGCGCTCGGCGACGTCGTCGCCGAACAGCTTGCGCACGAGGTGCTCCTGGCCCTTGTAGCCGGTCGCCAGCACGATCAGGTCGGCGGCGAGCGCTTCGCCGTCGCGCAGCCGCACGCCCTGCGTCGACGAACTCGGCGATGTCGGAAAACTGCACCAGCCCGATCTCGCCCTTCGACGATCAGGTCGGAGCAGCCGACATTGAAGTAGTAGCCGCCGCCGCGCGTCAGGTACTTGAACTGCCAGCCCGTGCCGTCCTCGCCGAAATCGAGCCGGAAGCCCTATGCGCGCGAGCGCCGTCGAGCAGCGGCTTGTCGAGTTTCCTGGCCTGCTCGGTCAAGCGGATGTGGCTCTTGCGTGCGAGCGCCAGCGGCATCGACGTGGTGATGAGGTCGCAGTCCTCGAGCGGCGGGCCTTCGTCGTAGAGCGCGTAGGGAAGCTGCGCGCTCGGCTCGACATTGACGACCAGGGTCGGGCTGCGCTGCACCAGCGTGACCTCGGCGCCGCTCGAGTGCAGGTCCTGCGCGATGTCGTGGCCGCTGTTGCCGGTGCCGATCACCAGAGCGCGTTCTTGCCCTTCCAGTCCTCGCCGTCGCCGTACTGGCTCGAATGCAGGACCGTGCCGCCGAAGTTCTCGCAGCGTCGGAATGTCCGGGAGGCTCGGGAATGCCGCTGACGCCGGTCGCCATCACGACGTGGCGCGGATGCATCTGCGCGCCGGCTGCCGTCCGCGCCGGCGCAGCGTCACGGACCAGCGCTGGCGCTCTTCGTCGTAGGTGCCGCCCTCGAACTCGGTGCCGGTCCAGTAGTTGAGCTCCATGGCTTCGACGTAGGCCTCGAACCAGCCGGCGAGCTTGTCCTTCGGGATGTAGGTCGGCCAGCTCGGCGGGAACGGCATGTAGGGCAGGTGATTGACGTGCACCTGGTTGTGCAGGGTCAGCGCGTGATAGCGCTTGCGCCAGTTGTCGCCGATGCGCGGCCTCGCGGTCGACGATCAGCGTATCGACCTGCAACTGCGTCAGGCGCGCCGCGATCGAGAGGCCGGCCTGCCCGCCGCCGACCACCAGCACGACCGGATCGCGGTCCGCATAGGCGGCGGCGGCCTTGCGCAGGTCGAGCCAGTTCGGGCCGCGAAAGTCGCGCGAGTAGGACTCGCCCGTTGGGCGCGCGCGGCCCGACGTGCTCCTCGTGGCCCTTGAGTTCGTCGAGCGCGGTGAGAGCGTCCATGCCTTGAGTGCACCGCCTCGTCGGCATCCGGCATGCAGCCGCAGCACGCCGCTGCCGCGGCCTTCGGCGGTCTCGAAGCGGAAGATGGCTTCGATCGCGCCGGCCCGCGCGCGTGACTTGGCGCGGTGCGGTGCGATTGGGCGCGAGCGCGAAGCCGGAAGCGTCGGTGCTCCGCGCATGCGCGGTCAGCGCGCCCGCGATGGCGTCGCGGCCGTGCACCGTTTCGATGTCCCAGGTGAAGGCGAGCACGTCGCGCCAGTGGCAGTCAGGCGTGGAACAGCGCGCCGACGAGCTGGCGTTCGTCGGAAGCGGCCAGCGCCGTCTCGCAGCTCTGCGCGGCCTGTCATTCCGGCAATGCCTGCCAGGGTTTTTGTTTCAGACGGCATTTACGACTCCAGCCTCCGCGTGCGCCCTTGGTAACCGGCCATTCACATCACTTTTTGCGGCGGCGCTGGCGCCGGGCGTCAGCGCTTCACTTGCGCGCACACGCGCCGCGGCGCTCCCTTGAGTTCCGTGATGATGACGTGGGTTGGCGTCTGCCCGGAGGTTCCTGGCCGACATGCGTTTGCGCCGGCGAAAACATGACGTCGTTTTCCTTGAACTGACGCCGCAGGGACCTTCGCCATCGGCGAGCGTGATCGCTCGCTCGAACGGGCTCAGCGCATATAAAACGAAGGCCGGCATGCGTATGCTGCTGCGTCACGGCGCCGGGCAGCGTCGCGGTAGTCGAGCACCCGGACGCAATCGTTCTCGAGGAGAACCTTGTATTTATCTCCATCGGTCTGCACGGCATCCTGGCTGAACGAGGACATTGAAGCTCGCGAGCATGGACAGCAGCAAATATCGGGGCGAAGCATGAATTGAGTTTTCCTCGGGTTGGCGGCCTGCCGCCGACCGCCGAACGGCAGCGCCGCGATCAGCCGACGCCATATTGCCCCAACTCGAACGCTTGCCGTGGAGGTTTTTTTAGCCGCGCACCGTCCCGCTTGCCGGGCATGACACCGCCGGGCGGTCAGCGCGCCTGTCGCGCATAGCTGACTGTGAGCATCTCCCACTGATGTCCATCAGGCTCGTTCCAGTACACGAGGCGCCCGCCCAGTGCGGTATTCACCTGCAGGTCCTGCGGTCCGCGGACTGCGCTGCGGAACCTGATGCCCGCCGCGCGGATGCGCCCCAGAATGGCGTCAAATTCCGGCTCGCCGACGCGGAAGCAGAAGTGATAAACCGGAAACGTTTGGTCCGTATCGATGAAATCCAGCGTCAACCCGTCATTGACGAACACCGGCGAGAACGGACCCACGCCGGTTTCCGCCCAAGGCACCCCCAGCAACTCGGCGAGCATCCTGGCGGATGCGACCTGGTGGTGCGAGGGCACGATGGTGTGATCGAGATGGATGGCCATTGTCTGCCTCTGTCTGGGTAAACCTCATGACCGCGGGTTCGCCCCTTGGCCGCGCGCCAGCGCAAGCCAGAGGATCACCGCCCCGATGATCCCTGCCAGGAGTGATCCGGCCAGAATTCCGATCTTGGCGGCAACCAGCATCTCCCCGCGCTCCATGGCCAGCCCGCCGATGAACAGCGCCATGGTGAAACCGATGCCGCCGAGACATCCGACTGCGCCGATCTGCATCCAGCTCACCTTGTCAGGCAGGTCCGCCAATCCGAGCTTCACCGCGAGCCAGGTAAACCCCAGGATGCCGAGCGGTTTGCCCACGACCAGGCCGGCCACGATTCCGAGGGTCACCGTATTCATGGCCGCTTCAGCGGAAAGGCCCTGCAACGACACGCCCGCGTTGGCAAGCGCGAAAACGGGGATCACCAGGAAAGCGACCCAGGGATGCAGCGAGTGCTCGAGCCGCTGCAAGGGTGTGCCGGCGCGCTCGCTTTCATGCTCCAGTTCCAGCAGGACGCGCTGCTGGTCGTCATTGCAAAGGGCGTCTTTATTCGGATTGCTGACGCGTTCGAATTCGTCGACGAGGGCGCGGCTGCGCCGCACGAAATTGCGCGAATCGATGCGTTCGCGCGCCGGGATGGCTAGCGCTAGCAGAATGCCCGCCACGGTGGCGTGAAAACCGGAATTGAACATCGCGATCCATAATGCAATTCCCAACAGCCCGTAGACCAGCGTACTGCGCGCGCCGAGCCAGTTCGCCGCCACGCTCAGCGCAAGCAGCGCGCCGCCTGCCGCCAAGGCCAGCAGCGTGAGGTGGTCGGTGTAAAACAGCGCGATGATCAGGATCGCGCCGATATCGTCGAAGATCGCCAGCGCCGTCAGGAAGATCTTGAGCGGCAGCGGCACGCGCTTGCCGAACAACACGAGTACCCCGAGCGCGAAGGCAATGTCGGTCGCCACCGGAATCCCCGAGCCCGCCATTTGCGGCCCGGCTGGGTTGAATGCGAAAAACAGACCGGCAGGGAACGACCATGCCGCCGAGCGCGGCAATCAGCGGCAGCGTCGCCTGTCGCGGTGACGACTCCCAGCTCCCCCACCAGGATCTCGCGCTTGATTTCCAGCCCGACGACAAAGAAAAAAACCGCCATCAAGCCGTCGTTGATCCAGATATGCAGTGATTTTTGAGCGCCCGTGCCGTTGAGTTCGATGTTGAAATCGGCATCCCAGATCGCCATGAACTCGGCGGCCAGCGGTGAATTGACCGCGACCATTGCGGCAATGGCGCACACCAGCAAAACGATGCCGCCGCTCGCCTCGTTCTGCATGAAGTCGCGCACGGGCCCGTACGACGCGCTCGACGGGTGCCGCTTCGGAATCTTTGCCGGGGCTCATCGCCTATCCAGAAAAAGGGCGTTCAGGCTTGACGCGCTGGACGCGAAACGACTTCGAAACCTTCAGGCACGGCACGAGCCGTTTGCGGACAGTGAACGGATGATCGGGCAGGCCTTGGGCGGCTTGTCGTCTGCGCATTGCGCGACGAGTTCTTCGAGCAGGCCGCGCGCACGGGCGAGTTGCGCGAGGCGTGCCTCGATCACCGCAAGCTTTTTCTCGGCCAGCATCCGGGTTTCGCGACAGTGCCGGCCGTCTTCGAGCATCACCAGGTCCCGTATTTCCGAGAGCGAAAAACCAAGATGTTGCGCACGCTTGATAAATTGCACCCGCTGCACCGCGCCCGATCCGTAATGCCGGTGGCCGCCTTGCGGTTTGTCGGGTTGCGCGAGCAGCCCACGCCGCTGATAGTAGCGGATGGTCTCCACATTGACTCCCGCATTGCGGGCCAGTTGCCCAATCTTAATCGTGTCCATATCAGATACTCCTTGATCCCGGACCATGGTACGGCATATACGCTTTGCCTGTGACGGTGGATCCACGAAGGCGCATATGGCCGGATTAAACCAGAATACTTCGATTGTCGCGGGCGTGCTCGCAGCCGTGGGTGCATCAGTGTGCTGCGTTGGGCCGCTGGTGTTATTGGCACTCGGCATAGGCGGCGCCTGGATCGGCAATCTCACGGCACTGGAACCTTACCGCCCGATTTTCATCGGATTGACCCTTGTGTTTCTGGGACTGGCCTTTCGCAGACTATATCTTGTTCCACGCGTATGCGAACCGGGGAGTGAATGTGCGAATCCGCGCGTTCCCCGCCGCCAGCGGCTCACATTCTGGGTCGTAACCTTTCTGGTCATCGCGCTGCTGGCAGTGCCTTGGGCCGCACCCCTGTTTTATTGAGTCAATGTCATGGGAGAAATCAACATGCGCCTGCCCGCTCTCTTTACCGCCCTTGTGCTTTGCGCCGCGTCGGCCCTAGCCGGCACCCCCCGGACAGTGGTGCTCGACGTTCAGAACATGACGTGTTCACTGTGCCCGGTTACCGTCAAGAAATCCCTGACAAACGTCACGGGCGTCGCGCAGGCAACAGTGGACTTGAACCGCAAGACTGCCACCGTGGAATTCGACCCGGACGTAGTCGAGGTTTCGGACTTGGTCCGCGCGACCACGCAGGCAGGTTTTCCATCCATCATCCGCAAGTAGCCCCGGATCAACGATATGACGACTCCGGTGCTCGCATCCACCCTAATGTGCCCGCATTGCGGCTTCGCGAAGCGGGAAATCATGCCCACCGACGCCTGTCAGTACTATTACGAGTGCGAGGGATGCCGCACGCTGTTGCGCCCCAAGCCAGGCGACTGCTGCGTGTTCTGTTCGTTCGGTTCGGTGGCCTGCCCGCCCGTGCAGGCCGCCCGCCGGTGCTGCTAACTGCTCCATGAGGCATGGCGCAGCGCAATCTCGCATGAGCCTTGCGCCCAATGGTGTCTGCGCACTTATTTCGATTTGCGCGCCACGCAGACTTTCAGATGAACGTCGCGGGGCCGCCCGTCACTTTCAGATTGCGCAATCCCGCACATCATGTACATCAACCAGCCCTGGCGAACTTCCGCGACATTGGCCTCGCCAATCAGAACGGTTTTGCCGGTAAAGGGCGGCGCTAGCGTGGCCAGCGCGATGGCCTGCTCGTTGACGTAACTTCCGCCCACCAGATCCGCGGAGAATATTCCATATGCGGCACTGCGAATTCCGGTCCAGTAAGCCTTGCTTTTGTCTGGCATAAAAAAGGGCTGCACATCTTCGTCGGTAGCACCCGTTCCATTGAGGCCGGGCACCTGTTGCACGGCCGAGAAACTGCCGCCTCCGGCCGGTGAATATTCCGTGTAATAAATGTGGCGGATCGCGCCGCAGGTGCTGGCACCCGGGTCCGCGCGATTGGATTCGAAATACATCGTCAAGCCCGCGCTCACTGAGCCGATGACGAAGGGGTTATCGTCGTCGCAGGCGCTGTTGATCGCAGGACTCACCGGAAACGCCACCGGCGTGCCCCAGGTATCGCCCGTTCTGAGGGTGTAATAAAGATCGATATCGGCTCCGGCGTAGCGTGAAAAGGCGATGGCGTCCTCCGCGACGTTGGCGCTGGCGGCGAACTCGTCGACAGTCGGATCGCCATTGAACGGAAGATAACTGACCGACCACCCGTTGACGCCAAGATCCGCGCGGAACATCTTGAAGGCATCCCCCGTCATTCCGGGGCGCGAAGGGCCGGTTGGATTCAGCACCGTATTGTTGGAATCATAGAATGCGGGAAAATCCCACCGGCCGTACCCGAAAAACAGATGGGTGCCATCGGCTGAGACCGCAACGGAATCGGTCCAGCCGCCGCTGATATTGACCGGCGCGGGAACTTCGCGCAGATCGGTCCAGCCATCCGACAGGGTCACGCCTTCGATGGGCGCGCCAACCGGCGCATTCCAGGGTTCGACTACCGCGAGGTTGCCGCCGCCGCCATGCGGGCAGGCTGCCAGTCCGGCCACCAGCGCTGCGGCGAACATCGACACCAGGAGCACACGTCCGCGAAAGCCGCGTGGATTAGTCTTCGGGCTACGCGATCTGGAGAGCATCGACATTGGCAACGTCCAATTCGCAAGCGGTCATGGCATGCGCAAGAACACGCGCACCGTGTCCTCATCAATGGGCCTTGCTGGCTGCAGCAGCAAGCTTCTAGGCGCAACCGCACGGTTGCGGTGGCTTGGGCTATTTCAACTCGATCTCGACGAAGCGGAACTCAAATGCATTGGCGTTGATGACGTTGTGCGCGACACCTCTTCGGGCGCGCATAGGATACACCCGCCTGCAGCTCCACCTCCCGCGTGCCTTCCGGCTCCACCAGGCGCAGCGTGCCGGTCGTAATCGGCACGACGACGTAGTCGTGCGCGTGGACGTGATGGCCGGTCTCGGCACCGGGGCTAAAGCGCCACTCGGTGACGATGACGCGATCGGTCTCGACTTGCGGATGCGCGGTGGCTTTCATGGTTGACCTCGATCAGGCTTGGGAGATAGGCGATTCTGCCGCGGAGTATGAATCGTAGCTCGGGTCACGGCGAGAGTCGGGACAAACTCACCCGTGTCAGTCTCTGGATTGGGCCGATCTCGGTTTGCGCCGTGCGGCGCGGCTGCGTCGTTCCCTCTTTCGACGCCGGCCATCCTTCGCGCTGCTTGCCGCGAATACCGTCCATGGTTTCGGTCTGATCATGGAATAGTTGCACCTGCGTTTCATAACGGCAAGTCGATACCGGCCTTGTCCAGCGCACTCTTGATGGCTTTGATCACCTTGGCATGCACCTGCACCACGTCCGCCCGGCGACTGTCCGTCCACCAGCGCGCGCGGATGGTGACCCAGCTCGCCGCCAGATCCCACGCCAGCGCCTCGGCCGCCGGCTCGCGTTCGACCTCGGCGACTCGCGTTGACCGCCGCGCGGATCACCTCGCATGCCTCTTCGATGCCGTCGCCATAGCCGATGCCGACGTCGTACTGGCTGCGCCGTTTGGCGTGTGCGGTTTTGACCAATACCGCATTCGAATAAATATCCATGTTCGGGATGACGATGCGCTGCCCATCGTAGGTCCTGATGAGGGTCGCGCGCGTCTCGATGCGCTCCACGGTGCCTTCGTGTCCATCGACCTCGATCTGGTCGTCGATGTGAAAAGGCTGGCGCAACAGGATGAGCAATCCCGCCAGCCAGTTCTGCAATATGTCCTTGAACGCAAAACCGATCGCGACCGAACTGACGCCCAGCCCGGCGATCAGATCACCTGGCTTCAGCGTCGGAATCACGATGGTGGCGGCAATGAGAAACCCGATCAGGATCGACGATCCATTTTACAAATCCGCCCAGGACTTCCCCGAGGTTGTCCCGTTCGCGTCGGGCCGCGCGACTCTGAATCACGCGTCGGGCGATAACGCCCAGTCCGTAGAACAACCCCAGCACGACGACTGCGACAATGATATTCGGCAACAGTCGGACGATGCTGTCGATCCAGCCATCCATTCGCTCGATGGCCATGCCGAAGTCAAGATCGACTTGCTGGGGCACGTCTTTTACTACACTGTCTGTCTGTGCCGCCATGGCTTGCTCCATTCCCCAAGCGGCCAGCAGCCGCCGGATTCATTCGTTTGTTCGACGGACCGACACAAGGCCGGCCCCTTTCGGTACATCCGAACCGCGCATCATTCGCCCGGCCGTGGCACCGCTGACGCGTTGACGCCCTGCGCCCCGACGATCGACCGGGCTCGCGCCTGATCGTCCCCATCGGGTTGCAGTCCGTGCTCTTCCTGCGCATGCGGCGGGCGTATACGCCAGTTCCGTCAGCAGGGGAAAGTGATCGGAACCGATCGACGGCAACCGCTGCATCGACGCGAGCGTGAAGTGCTTCGAGTGGAACACATGATCCAGCGGCCAGCGCAGGAACGGATAGTCCGCATGAAAGGTATTGAACATGCCGCGCCCGACGCGTGGGTCCAGCAAGCCGCTGATCTTGCGGAACAACCGGGTCGTGGACGACCAGGCCACGTCATTCAGATCGCCTGTGACGATGATTGCGTGCTGGCTGCTTGCGACGCTACGGGCCACCATCACCAGTTCAGCGTCGCGCTCTGTCGGAATCCTCGTCCTCGGTGGGACTCGGGGGGGCCGGGTGCACGAAGTGCATGCGCACGCGGTGCCCGCCGCGCAAGGTTATCAAGGCATGAATGGATGGCTTGTCGTCTTCGACCAGATACGCGATCTCCGGCTCGTCGAGCGGCAGGTGCGAATAGACATGCATGCCGTAACGGTTATCCAGTGGACATTTGGCGGTATGGGGATACTCGGATTGCAGGATATCGAGTTGGTCCTGCCACCACTGGTCCGTTTCCAGCGTAACCAGGATATCCGGAGCGTGCTCCCTGACGCAGCGCGATGAGGCCGGCGGCATTGCGGTTCGACATCAGGACATTCGCGGTGATCAGCCGAATGCGTTTTTCACGGCTGTCATCATCGGCGCCTACCACCTCGTTACGCCAGATACGCGTGTACGGCACGATCCACCACAATTGCCAGGCCAGGCACAGGGCCGTCGCGACCATCAGTAACCACGAAGCGGGCGCTTGAAGGTCCAGCATTGAGAACTGAATCAGAAGCAGCACGACTGCAAGCACGGCGAACTGCAGGCGCGGAAAGTCCATGCCGCGTATCAGCCAATGCGGATTGCGCCACAAGGGCAGCAAGGTCACCGTTATGAGCACGGCGGTCGCGATGCAAAGGATGACGAAGCTCAAGCGGGGCCCCCCAGGCCGATGACACGTTTGCAGCGCGCTATCGCCTGCATTTCTGAATAGTCCTGTGGGATAAGTATTTTCCCAGGAATAGGAATTATCGATCGGGTGACGAATTCCCTCCCTCCGACTCTTGACCGCGACAGCAACCGTAAGGTTCAAGCCCGTCTCCCGCAAAGTTCCCCCGACGCGCTGCCCGGGTGTGCCGCTTAACCCATTGACATTGGGCTGAGGTGGACCGGACCTCCCGCGGTAGCCTTCGCATCCACCGATCGTCGCGCCTGTGCCACGGGTGTCGCACGGGTTCATGTCCGGGCCCCAAGTACAGGCACCAGAATGACGGCCAGGTGCTGGATTCTGAAATCGCGTCCGGCCGGGAATGCAAGGCAACTACTTGGGAAACATCGATTTATCCGTGCAGGTGTGGAAGCCCGGCGCTGCAATTTTCGATCTTTCGAAACACCCCCGCCGGCGCGCGCCAGCCTTCGTGTCATTGCGTAAGTTATCTGTTATTTTTGGCGTTATATAATTTCGCAGACAGGTTCTACGAACGGGCGATCAAGGCGCCCGGCGCGGCAAGACAATGGAGGCACAAGCATGACCAGACTGGAACTGATCCACACGCCGAATCGGCGCATGGGCGGGCAGGATCGCCGGCATCATTCAGACCGCCGTGGCCACTCGATGGCGCCCCCGGTAACCGCCGACACCATCGCGACATTGCGCGAACTGCTGGACAAGTCTCACGCCCGGATCCGGACCCTGGAACGCATGGTCGAGGATCTGACAAAAGGCGCCTAGGCACGCATCGCATTTCGACAGAACGTACGACCGGCGTCCCACCTTTTTCAGATCGTGCTTCGCGCGTCTCAGGCAAAACTAAGCAGCAGGAATCCGGCCCCGCACAAAGACACCAGCGCGCCAAGCCTTTTCGCGAACACGTGCTCCGACGCCATTCGGCACACCAGGATTTTCGCGGACCAATAGCCGGCGGCGCCGACGAGTGACTGCACGATAACGAGTCCCAGCAGATACGCAAGCAGCACCCCGGATTCGGCCCCGACGATTGGCTCCCCGTAAGCGTAACCATGGAACACGCCGGCCATTGCCGCAACCAGCGTCATGGCCCTGCGCGCTGCACGCCCGCCCGCACTCAGCGAAATGCCCATCACAAGCAGCGAAAGCGCCACCAGGCTCTCATTACCCGGAACAGCAATCGACGCGAGGTGAAGGGCAATCCCGAGCAGGCTTGCACCGAGGAAACTGGCAACAGCCCGCCAGCCAAGATCCATGCGCCAGCACAGCACCCCCAGCGCCAGAACGAACAGCAAATGATCCGGCCCGATGACAGGATGGCCGAGGCCCGATAACAGGCCTTGCGCGAAAGTTGACGGCATTACGCCGCCCATGACGTGATGGGCCATTGCGCTGGCCGGACACGCAGCACAGCCGAGTAGTAGCAACGATTGCAAAAGCCGGCTTCTGCCTTGCTTTGGGACGTCCTGCGCGGAATCGGGGTGGTGCATGCTCGGTCCTTTCAGTCGCGGCAGCATGCCAGGGACATTACCACAACGCACTTGCTGCCCAGGTTGTTGCCGATCGCTGCTGCATTTCCAGTGCGGTGCAGTCAGGCTTCCAGCCCCGGAACATCCGTCAAGGCAATGCCGGCTTACCGCCCTATAAGAATCAAAACGCCCGCAGCAATCGCCAGAATCGCCATTACCGTGCCCAACCCGGAGAAACCGAATCCGAGCAAGGGAATCAGTCCGGTCAGGATCAGCCAGATGGCCAGCAACAGCATGCCTAGATTTCGCGTTATTTTCATTTGCAGACTCCCTGAAGTGAAACGATCGGATTTCAGCCACGTATAACACCGCGGCGTGCGTTTGTCATGCTTTCAAGCGCCTATGTTCCGCATCACCCCAGGTGCGTTTACGCGCGGAACGGGCACGCGCCGGCTTTTTTTGCTAACTTGCGGAATCTTGAATCGGCCCTGCCAATGAATCCTGACGATCAACCGGTCCTGCGCGACATCGTGCTGGTGGGCGGCGGCCATAGCCACGTCGGCGTGCTCAGGCACTTTGGCATGCATCCCCTGCCCGGCGTACGCCTCACGCTGATCTGCCGCGACACGCACACGCCGTACTCGGGCATGCTGCCGGGCTACGTCGCCGGACATTACGCGTACGATGAAGTGCACATCGATCTGAGCCGCCTGGCCACGTTCGCCGGCGCACGTTTCTTCCGCGACGAGGCGGTGGGGCTCGATCGCGCCGCACGCAAAGTGCTCTGCAGGGGCCGGCCGCCAGTGCCCTACGACCAGTTGTCGATCAATATCGGCTCGACGCCGAACCAGGGCGGTGTGCCCGGCGCGGACGCATTCGCGGTGCCCGTAAAGCCGATCCACACATTCAACGAGCGCTGGCTCGCGCTGCTCGAGCGAGTGCGCCGGCACGCCGGCCCGATGAACATTGCGGTGGTCGGCGCGGGCGCCGGCGGCGTCGAATTGACGCTCGCAATGCAATACCGCCTGCGCAAGGAACTGCGGGCCCTGGGCCGCGATCCGGAAGCGCTGAAGTTTTATCTACTCGAAGCCAGAGATGAAATCCTGCCGACCCATAACGCTGCTGTGCGCCGGATGTTCGAGGAAACGCTGGCCGCGCGCGGCGTGAGCGTGCTGGTTAATACCGAAGTGCGGCGCGTGCAGGCCACCCGGCTGGAGATTGCCGCAGGTGCGACCATCGAGACCGACGAGGTAGTTTGGGTCACTCGCGCTGGCGGCGCCCCGTGGCTGCGCGACACCGGGCTCGCGCTCGATACGGAGGGTTTCATTTGCGTGAAGCAGACCCTGCAGACCGAGACCGATCCGGACATATACGCCGCCGGAGACATCGCGAGCATGACCGGCCGGCCGCTCGAAAAAGCCGGCGTGTTCGCAGTGCGCATGGCGCGACCGCTTGCAGCGAACCTGCGCCGCGCGGTGCAAGGAAAGCGCCGGGCGCCTTATCGCCCGCAACGGCGCTGGCTCGCCCTGATCAGCACCGGCGACCGCTGTGCGGTCGCTTCGCGTGGTTTTTTCCACGTGAAGGGCCGCTGGGTCTGGCGCTGGAAGAACTGGATCGATCGGCGTTTCATGGCGAAGTTCGACGACTTGCCGCAGATGCCGCAGGAGCCGCCACGTGCGCAAAGCCCGGTCACCTTGCAGGCGGAGGAAGCCGCGCAGGCGCTCTCCGCGATAGCGATGCGCTGCGGAGGATGCGGCGCAAAGGTTGGTGCCACCGTGCTGTCGCGTGCGCTCGGCGCGCTGCGCCCGATCGAGCGCGACGACGTGCTGGTCGGCCTGCATGCGCCGGACGACGCGGCCGTTGTGCGGATCCCTCCCGGCAAGGCGCTGGTTCACACCGTGGATTTTTTTCGCTCATTCGTCGACGATCCTTACGTCTTCGGCAAGGTGGCCGCCAATCACGCGCTCGGCGACATTTTTGCCATGGGCGCGGAAGCGCAGTCGGCCACCGCGATCGTCACGGTGCCGCCGGGGCTCGAGTCGAAAACCGAGGATGTGCTGTTCCAGATGATGTCGGGCGCCGTCGAAGTATTGAACGATGCTGGTTGCGCGCTGGTCGGCGGCCATACCGGCGAAGGGCGCGAACTCGCGCTCGGCTTCGCGGTGAACGGGCTGATCGACGAAAACAGGGTATTGCGCAAAGGAGGCATGCAGCCCGGTGACGTGCTGATCCTCACCAAACCGATCGGCACCGGAACGCTGTTCGCCGCCCACGCGAAAATGAAAGCGCGCGGCCGCTGGATCGACGCGGCACTCGAATCGATGGTGCAGTCGAACCGCCTGGGCGCGCGCACGCTGCTTGAACATGGCGCCACCGCCTGCACCGACCTTACCGGCTTCGGACTGCTCGGGCATCTGGTCGAAATGACGCGACCTTCGGCGGTGGACGCCGAAATCGACCTCGCGGCACTGCCGCTGCTCGAGGGCGCCGAGGAAACCGTCGCGGCCGGCCTGTTGAGTTCGCTGCAGCCGGCAAACGTCAGGCTGCGCCGCGCGCTGCGCAATCAGGCGGAAATGATGCACCATCCGCGCTATGCGCTGGTCTTCGATCCCCAGACCGCCGGCGGTCTGCTCGCGAGCGTGCCAGCGATGCGTGCGGAAGCGTGTCTGGCAGCACTGCGCGAACTCGGTTATGGCCGCGCGGCGGCGATCGGTCGAGTGCTCCCGCCGGGTAATTCGCTGGAGCCGATCGTGCTGAAGGGCTGATGGACGGCGCGCGCATCGAACAAGACGAGCGGGCCCCGCCCTGTTGCCCGCCGCGCTCAATCCCGGCAGTAACCCTCTCCCGGGCGAACGGTCAAACAGTTCGATTTGTCAGCCAGCCACTTCATGCCCGTGTCACGACCGTTCGTGGCGCGCAGGGTTTCCTGGATGCCGTCGCGCTCGAACCTGACTCCCTCGCCTGCGGCGCTTCCCTTGAAGATGCGCGGGCCGTCCAGATTACGTACCGTGATCTCGTAGTTGCCGTTTTCGCCGCTGAGCCTGAGAAAAGTACCCTCGGGCCCATTCCACTGCCCTAGCCACTGGTCCGTGGGCGGCTGCGGACGCGGCGACGGGGAAGAACCTGCGAGACCCTGTCCGTCCGGTACCGTTTGCTCCGAGCACCCCGCGACAAACAGCATCAGGCCAAGGCATGCGGCCCATGCGCGACGCTTCGGCCTGACGCCGAAATTTGTGTCCCAACGTGCCGGGCGACCCCTTAAGGGCTGCCTGCGGCGCAGCCGTGTCCTCATCGAGGTCCGTGACCGCACCGGATACGCGTGAGTATGAGCGGCATGAGCGCGAACAGTCCGAGCATGGCGAGATAAACGCTTCCGGAGACTGGATCCCGGCTTGCAATATATTGAGCGGGGGACTGGCTTGCAAACAAAACGGCCAGGCACAGTTCCGCCGTGGCCAGCAGCATAAGGGCTGTGAATCCCACCGACAGGCGCAGAGCCGTGACGGGAGGCACGGCATAGCGGCGCACCACATGGCGGGCTGCGAGCACGATTGCCAGGGCCATCAGGGGCATCTCCAGCAACTCGGCCGTTCGTACCCCCAGCCGCGGCACCAGGAAGGGCACGCGAATCGCGCCAAGGAAAAAGCCCGTACCGAAGACCAGCGCAAAATACACGACTGCAGCTTTGAGATTAGGCATGGCAATAGCATCCAGCCTGCATCTTGCCTGCGCTGCGTCGCGCCCT
>CAWJWT010000002.1:0-1042590 GCA_963846655.1 uncultured beta proteobacterium
TCCGAGTGGCCTTGAAGAAAATCAGGAAAACCAGAAAGCCGTACACGATCTCCACCCTGATCTCGCCGATCGAATAATCCAGGTGAACGGCCCAAAACAATGTCGCCACCGCAAGACCGAACCAGATCGCAAACGCGGTTTTCAGCGGAATCGCCGGCGCCGCGTGGGCTCGCCAGGTCCAGAGCATCAGTAGAACCGCTACACCGAAAGAGATCGAGCGAATGGCCGTGACATGCGGCAGTGGCAGTACGAACAGGTATAGCGCCGGCGCGAGCAGCAACAAGTTCTCGCGCCGGACTGTGCTTGAATCAGTGAGCAGTTGGCATGATGGGGCAGGAACTTCAGGGCGTTTCTTTATCGAATACGTTCTCCAGGCCCTTGAAGAACTCGAGATTGTCGGAGGAATGTTTCTTGTAGCCCACACCGCCAATATGGAGCCAATGCTGATCCACGAACTGCGCCAGTCGAGGCTCCGGAATGGTCGGAACTTTCACACTCACGTCCTCTGAAATGGCTGCCCGCAGTTTCTGACGATCCAGCCCGCTGTATAAAATTTTCCAATTTCGTCCACCGGTGTCCAGATCGCGCGAAAAATCGTACAGAAAATTGAGGGCCTTGCCTGCTGTGGACGCATAGTCAAAAAAACAATAACCCGCCCAGGGAGACCAGAATCCGAACTTGCTTTGATTGAGCAGACCATAGACCGGTTGTCCGGCCAGCTTGTCGTCGATGCTCACCTTGCGCACCGGGATGAGATCGTGGTCGATGAACCCGAAAATCCGTGGTTTGATCTCCCGAATGACATGGTGATAAACCCACGTCATTGCCATGCCGTGAGAACGATTCACGTGCCTGGTTTGATTGGCGGGCAATCCCAGATATGCCACGTTGTTCTGGTGGCACACGCGTTCAATCTCGATGCGTTTGGCCGCATTGCGCGAGTTGTCGAACACCAGAACGGTTGCGTCAGACAGATTCCTGTTGGCCATGCGCAACAACCAGTTGAGGGCCCAGGGCTGTTCAAAGGCGATGACCAGCGCAACATTTTTGCCTGCGAGATTCTTGTATTGCGTCAGAAACCGGGGTAGTTCGGGCGGGCGCTTGGTTTTGTATAGCGCAAGCCAGGTATCGTTGCGTACCTGTTTCAGGGCATGCTGCAGCGGCAGCAATTGCAGCCATTCCAGGGCGGAGAACTCGGCGAGATGACGCATAAGGACTTGCTAGGGAGCCTGGAAAATGCCAGTTTTTTTATGCGCGCCGTTATCAGTCCTGCCCACACGGGGCGCGGCCGCTGTTGTGCCTTGAAATTGAGCCGATATACTACGGCATCGCTCGACCATCCAGCAATCGGCACGACAGCCGCGAAGTGGGCTGGGGCGGTCTACACGGCGACGGAGGGCAAAACTCGGTTAGTCATGCCGCATGCATTGCAGCGCCGGGGCGCCAATGTGATGATGCCGCACATACCAATTTGCGCCTTGTTCACCCACACCGTATTCAAAGAACAATGAAAGTACTTGTAACGGGTGCCGCCGGCTTTATCGGCATGCACGTAGCGCAAAGGTTGCTTGCACGCGGCGATGAAGTGATAGGCATCGATAATCTCAATGCCTATTACGATGTCGCGCTCAAGGAGGCGCGTCTGGCTCGCCTCGAGGGGCACGCGGGCTTTCGCTTCATCAAGCTCGATATTGCGGATGCGCAAGCGCTGGGCGAATTGTTTGAACGGGAAGGATTCGAGCGCGTCGTGCATCTGGCCGCGCAGGCCGGGGTGCGTTATTCCCTGGAAAACCCGCAGGCCTACGTGCAGAGCAACCTGGTCGGGTTCGTCAATATGCTCGAGGGTTGTCGCCACGGTCGCGCCGCGCACCTGGTCTATGCGAGCAGTTCCAGCGTGTACGGCGGCAATCGGAAGATGCCGTTTTCGGAGCACGACAATGTCGACCATCCGATCAGCCTGTATGCCGCCACGAAAAAATCCAATGAGCTCATGGCGCACACCTATAGCCATTTGTTCGGCTTGCCCACGACGGGGCTACGTTTCTTTACGGTCTACGGGCCTTGGGGTCGGCCCGACATGTCGTATTTCAAGTTCACCAAGTCCATTCTGGAAGGCCGTTCGATCGAGGTTTTCAACCATGGCAAAATGCGGCGCGATTTCACTTATGTCGACGATGTCGCCGAGGGAGTCGTGCGCGTGCTGGATCGCCCGCCGCACGCGCAGCCGCTGTTCGATGCCCTGAATCCGGATCCCGCTACCAGCAGTGCGCCCTACCGAATCTATAACATCGGCAATCATCAGCCGGTGGATCTGATGTCTTACATCAACGTGCTGGAGCGTGCGCTCGGGCAGGAGGCGCAGAAAACACTGTTGCCGCTGCAGGATGGGGACGTCGTCGCGACGTATGCGCAAACCGAGGCCCTGCAGGCCGACGTGGGATTCGCGCCGACTACGTCCATCGCGGATGGCATCGGACGATTTGTCGACTGGTACCGCTCCTACTATCGGGTCGCTTTACCAAAATGACGCCCGCTGCAAAGTGCGGCTGCTTTGTGATGGCCCCGCCATGAATGTTTCCGCCATTGTCATTGCCCGTAATGAGGAAGCCGCGATCGGCGCCTGCCTGGATTCTCTTGCCTGGTGCCAGGAGATCATCCTGGTCGATTCGGGAAGCGAGGATCGCACCCGCGAGATCGCAGCGGCGCGCGGGGCCCGCGTAATCGAACATGCCTGGGAGGGCTTTGGTCGGCAGAAGGATTTTGCCGTGAACCAGGCCACGCACGACTGGGTGTTATGTATCGATGCGGACGAGATCGTCGGCGCCGAACTTCGGTCAAGCATTGAGCGGACACTGGCCCGGCCCGCGTTTCGGGCTTATGAAATGGCTCGTTGCAATCGCTTCATGGGCGCATGGTTGCGCCATGGCGAAGGGTATCCGGATTGGGTCGTGCGGTTGTTCGACCGCCGGGTTGCGCGCTGGTCCGATGACCCGGTGCACGAGAAAGTCCTGACGGACGAGCGGATCGGGCGTCTGACGGGCGATTTACTGCATGAATCGGCGGAAACCCTTCACTCTTACTTTGAAAAGCAGAACTCGTATACGACCCTGCAGGCACTATTGCTGTATCGAAGTGGCAAGCGCGCGAGCGCCGGCAAACTGGTGCTTTCGCCCTTATTCCGCTTCCTGAAGTTTTATGTGCTGCGGCGCGGATTCATGGATGGGCTGCCCGGACTCGTGCACGTGTCGATCGGTTGCTTCAACAGCTTCTCGAAAACCGCCAAACTGGCCGCGCTGTGGCGCGAGGGGCGAAATTCCCCCTCCCGCTGAATGCCGGGATCATCGCTTCAGTTTGTACTTGCGCGGCGGCTATAATCCGCCGTTAACCCGCGAGCGGCTTGCCGCGCGACCTGGAGCCCTGTGAGTTCGTCCGATATATTCCGTCCGCCAGACGCCATCGCACTCGATCAGATCCACCGCGTTCTGGTCATCAAATTGCGTAATCTCGGCGACGTGCTGCTGTCTGCGCCGGTGATCTCGGCGCTGAAATCGCAGGCCCCCCATCTCGAGATCGACGCGCTGGTCTATGCCGATACGGCGGAGATGCTGCGCGGCCATCCTGATCTCGCCCAGTTGCATGTCGTCGAACGCGACTGGAAGCGCCTGAACGCGTGGCAGCGCTACCGCCGGGAAGCGCAGTTACTGTCGAGCTTGCGGCAGCGCCGTTACGACCTGATCGTGCACCTGACCGAGCATGTGCGCGGCATATGGCTGGCCAGATTGTTGCGCCCGCGCTTTTCCGTGGCTCCGGACCTGCGCTCGCGCCGCTATTACCGCAAAAGCTTTACGCATCGCTATCCGGTGATCGGCGGCAACCGGCGCCATACGGTCGAGATCAATCTCGATGCGATCCGGCGTATCGGCGTCTATCCTGAAATGGACCGGCGTCGCCTGGTGTTTGCCGTGGACGCGTCCGCTCATGAGAAGGTCGAGCAGGCGCTGGCGAAATGTAATCTGACCAAGCGATCGTTCGTGCTGATTCATCCGGGATCACGCTGGTTCTTCAAGTGCTGGCCGCCGGAGCGCATGGCCGCATTGTGTAATGCGCTGGTCACCGCTGGGCTGCCGGTCGCATTGGTCAGCGGACCGGATCCCGTGGAGCAGCGCCTCTTGTCCGAAGTCACGAGCCGTCTCAACAGCCCCCTGCCGAGCTTTGCCGGCACCTTTTCGCTTAAGGAACTGGGCGCGCTGATTGCGCGTGCCCGCCTGTATGTCGGCATGGATTCGGCACCCATGCACATCGCCGCCGCAATGGGAACGCCGACGGTGGCGTTGTTTGGTCCCAGCGGGGATATCGAATGGGGCCCGTGGCAAGTGCCGCACCGGATCGTGACGTCCTCACACCCGTGCCGGCCGTGCGGCCGCGACGGTTGCGGTGGCGGCAAGCGCAGCGAATGCCTGGAAGTCATCGAGCCGGCCGAAGTCCTGGCGGCCGTGCGCTCGCTGCTCGAGGAAATCGCTTGAACGCCCCCAGAATTGCGCTGATCCGCCAGAAATACAATCCGGCCGGCGGTGCGGAGCGCTTTGTCAGCCGCGCCATGCACGAACTGGCGCAACAAGGGGCCGCAGTAACACTGATTACCCGGCAATGGGATCGCGCCGCAGGCCAGCCGGTCGTCGCGCTTTCCCCGTGGTATCTGGGCAGCACCTGGCGCGACTGGGGCTTCGCCCGGGCCGTATGCAAGCACGTCCGGGACACGGCTTACGACCTGGTTCAGTCTCACGAACGCCTCGCCTGCTGCGATCTGTTTCGTGCCGGCGATGGGGTGCATCGCGAATGGCTCGTGCAGCGCGGGCGCACGCGCAGCGCGCTGCACCGTCTCGCCATGTACTGCAATCCGCATCATGGCTATCTGCTGCGGACCGAGCGGCGCATGTTCGAAAGCCCGCGGTTGCGCGCTGTGATCTGCAATTCCCGCATGGTCAGGGA
This sequence comes from uncultured beta proteobacterium, assembly GCA_963846655.1. Classification (GTDB taxonomy): domain Bacteria; phylum Pseudomonadota; class Gammaproteobacteria; order Burkholderiales; family JACQAP01; genus JACQAP01. The sequence continues at coordinate 4,990 of CAWJWT010000002.1, forward strand.
TGAAATCGTGCGCCACTACGCGATTGCGCCGGAAAAGCTGGAGATCATTTATAACGGCGTCGATCTGGAGGAATTCCATCCGGCCAAGCGCGAGGCAGGGCGCCAGGCCATGCGCGACACCCTTGGAATACCCGAGCGCGCATTGACCGTGCTGCATGTCGGTTCGGGGTATGAGCGTAAAGGCGTCGCGGTCCTGCTGCGCGCCGTCGCGAGCATGTCGGTCTCCTGTCACCTGATCGTGGTCGGCCGCGACAAACGAGAGGCGCGCTACCGCGAACTTGCCCGGGCGCTTGGCATCCAGACGCGGGTCCATTTCATGGGCGTGCAGGCGGATCCAAAACCCTATTACGCGGCGGCCGATGTATTTGCGATGGCAAGCCTTTACGAGCCTTTTGCCAATGCCAGCATGGAAGCGTTCGCCATGGGCTTGCCCGTGGTGACGAGCACCAAATCCGGCGCCGCGGAAGTGATCGAAACGGACCAAACGGGTTATGTCTGCGATGCGCTGGATGCACTCGCATTCGCTGCCGCGTTCCAGTCTTTGAACGATCGCGACAAAAGGCTTGCGATGGGGGTCGCCGCCCGACGGCTCGCCGAAGGTTTCTCGCTTGCGGCAATGACCGAGCGGATGATCGGACTGTATCGCAGGCTGCTGAATTTGCCCTCTACTGAACCCGCATGATTCTGTTTTCACGATCCTGACGGTATGTGCGGCATAGCAGGATTCTTCTCCAACGAAGCCGTGGCGCCGCAAACGCCGGAGCGCATGCTCGGCGTATTGCGCCGGCGCGGCCCCGATGCGCAGCACAGCGTCTTGTGGGATGGCAGCTTCGCGCGCACGCAGGGCGGCGCATGCAATGCGTTGCTGCACGCGCGGCTTTCGATCATCGACCCGCGGCCGGAAGCCGATCAGCCGATGGCGAACGAGGCCGGTGATATCTGGATCTGCTACAACGGTGAAGTCTACGATTGGGCAGGGCACGCGGCCGAACTCAAGGCGCTGGGCTATAACTTCCGCAATCGTTCCGACACCGAGTTCATCCTGCATGCCTACGAAGCCTGGGGCATCGATTGCCTCGCCAAACTGCGCGGCATGTTCGCGTTCACCATTCTGGATCTGCGGCGGCGCACGGTCTGGCTGGTGCGCGATCGCATGGGCCTCAAGCCGCTCGTGTACACAGCGTTCGATGGCAAGCTTGCGTTTGGCTCGACGGTGCGTTCCGTGCTGCCTTTCCTGCCGCCGTCCAAGCGGGCGTTCTCGCCGGAGAGTATCGATGCGTTTCTGGCGCATCGTTACATTCCCGCGCCTCGCACGGTGTTTTCTGCGGTCAACCGGCTCGAGAACGGTCATTACCTGCGCTTCGACCTCGATAGCCGCAAGCTGGAAAAAGTTCGCTACTGGCATCCAAAGCCCCTGTCGGGCGACTGGCTGGAGACGCTCGACCAGGCCGTGGAAATGCGCACGGTGGCCGATCGCCCGCTCGGCGTATTTCTGAGCGGCGGCATCGATTCGACGGTGATTGCCAGCCGCCTGGCCAGAGCTGGGCCATCGGGACATGCATACCTTTACGGCCGCATTTCCCGGCTCGCCGATGGACGAGAGCGCACAGGCCAGGCAGATTGCAGACCGGCTGCACTTGCCAAACCTTGCCATTGCGATCCAGGAGGACATCGAGCGCGATTTCGGTCGCATCGTTGCGGATCTGGACGAGCCTTTCGCCGATCCGAGCAGCGTGCCCAGTTGGTATCTCGCGCAGGAAACGACCAACCACGTCAAGGTCGTGCTGGGCGGTGACGGCGGCGACGAACTGCTGGCGGGCTACAAGCGTATACGCCAGCATCTGCGCAGCCGCTGGCGCCGGGGCCTGCGGCTGTCCGGGCTGCCAATCCCCTCAACGCTGGCGCGCAGTGGCCGCGCTAAATGGATGGTCGAAGCGCACATGTCGTGGAAAGAGGCGTACAGCCTGCGCTTTTCCGGTTTCGGTCCGCAGCAACGGCGCTTTCTGCTGGGCACCAATCCGCTGCGTCAGATGACTTACTGGCGCCCGGCGGATCGTCGACAGGCGACACCGCCCTCGACGACATGCTGCAGACTGACTGGGCCAATTATTTGCCCGAGTACATTTTGCGAAAAGGGGATCTGTGCACCATGGCGCATGGGCTGGAACTGCGCGCCCCGTTGCTCGACCATGTTTTCTTTCAGACGCTGCTGGGCGTGCCCGATCGGCAGCGTTTCACCCGCCCGCCCAAGACATTGCTGGCGCCCGCGCTCGAAGAGCTGGCCGATCTCGAATTGTTTACCAGGAAAAAGCGGGGCTTCAATCCACCGCTGGAATCATGGCTGCGCGGACCGCTGGCGCGCCGGTTCGCGGGGCTGGGCGAGCGCCTGGGCTCGATCACCGACGGGCTCATGCACGCCGCGAGCAGCCAACAAATGATCGACGCCTATGTTGCAGGCGATGAAAGACTGGCTGAAGGCGTATTGCAGCTTCTGATTCTGGACGAATCGCTGATGCAACTGGACAGGTTGCGCGCCGCAATGCTCAGAGCAGCGCGGCAACCGTCCGGTCACCGAATGCCGGAGATCTCCGCAGTCTGAGATACGCACAATGCCTACCGTGAAGCGACACGCAATGAGCTGCAGGGCATACCGATAGTGTGCCGAGCATCGTTTAAGATGCGCGAAGATGAATGAGTTCTTTGAGTCAACGCAGATGCTGGGCGTTGAATTACAAACAATGCGAACCGTATCAGTATTTCCTGATCAGCACCCGCTAGTGTTTGTTGTGGGTCCGAATGTGAGATTGTGCATCTTGGCGCTTCGAATTCTCGTAATGCAATGGGGACGGAATCATTCCGATATGCTTATTGAACTCGAGAAGTAATGCGACTTTGCCGAGCAATTTAGTATCCGCTTCGCGGAGCACCTGATGGCTAGCCGCTTGCCAATCAGGCTTTTGAGCGCGGCCTGTTGATCTGGTACGCCAGGCTCGGTCTAGCGGGGCGACGGCGACCCTCGAAACCTAGGCGAATACTTGTGGCACATCATCTGCTTCTCGGCGACACCATCATGCTTTCGCCGTTGCTCAAAAAACTGCGCACCCTATTTCCGGATGCGGAGATCGTGATGACCTGCAAGCCGGCGTTTGCGTCTTTGTACACGACGCGTCCGTACGGCGTGCATGTTTTGCCTTTCGATCCCCGCGACACCAGTTCATTTTTCGCCCTGTATCGGGAGCGTGGATTCGATCTCGCCTTGCTGCCGGCCGATAATCGGTTCGGCTTGCTGGCGCGGGCGCTGGATTCGCGCTGGATTGTTGCGTTCGAAGGAGATCGTCCGGCGTACAAGAATTGGCTGGTCGATGAGTTTCGACCGTTTCCGGACCACGCGATGGCACTCGGCGACTTTATCGCCGAGTGTTTGATCGATGGCCCGGCGCCGGCGCCATATGCGCTCTCGGAATGGCCGACGCCACCGGCCGAATCCTTTGCGCGGCCGGCGACGCCGTACTGCGTAGTACACGTTGGCGCCAGTACGCGGCTGCGCCACTGGGACGCCGAGAAGTGGCGATCGGTGATCGCGCATATCGAGGCGTCCGGCATGACGGCCGTGCTGAGCGCCGGCCCCGGGGAAGCACACCTGGTGACGCAAATCGACCCGGACAGCCGCTATCAAGCGTTCCCCGGGACTTTGGCGCTGGAGCAAATGTGGCACCTGCTTGCCGGCGCCACAGCCGTTGTGTGTCCGGATACCGGTATCGGCCATCTCGCGCGCCTGGCCGGGACCCCCGCGGTGGTGCTGTTCGGTCCCGGCTCTTCCGTAGTGTTCGGCGGCGGAGAGTTCTGGCGCAATATGCCGGATCGCAAGGTGACCATCCAGAATTTCCCCTGCCGCGATGAAAACATCGTATTCCGGCGCCATCTGCCGTGGGCGAACCAGTGCGGCCGCACCCCGGCGCAATGCGCCGCGCCGAAATGCATGCAGGCGTTGACCGCCGCGATGGCCATCAGTCGCGCTGGATTCCTTGCTGGCGGCGAAATGAATTCGCTTCTTGCAACGCTTCATAAATCTCCTGCCATGAAGATACCAACGGGCCGCATGCCGCGGATGCCGTGAACGACTTATGCAAAAGTGCGTCATCGTCGATTATCAGGATTTTTTTCCCATCACCGAAGCATTCGAGCGCCTTGGTTATCGGGTCGTGCGTTCGGCGGCTCAGCTATCCGACGGTGAGTTAGCCAACTGTGAGCTGGCGCTGTTCTGCATGTTCAAGGCGATCAAGCGGCCATTGCAGGCCTGGCGTACGACGCAACGATTGAATGCGGCCGGCGTCCCCGTCATCACCTGGAACCGGGATGGTCCGTCCCACAAGGGCGATAAAGCGTGGCGCTTGTGGGCGCTGCGGCACTTCCGCTTCTTCAACATCTACGCCACGCATACGCTGCAGGATGCGCAAGGATTCGCGCCGCAAGATCGTCTACTTGCCCAATGCGGCATGGGATACCGAGTATCACCTCGGAGGGGTAGCGCTGGAAACGCTGCGCGAGCCCTCCCGCTACCGATACGACGTGTCTTTCTTTGGCCGTGTTTCCGCGGCGCGTTACCCCGAGATGCGCAAGCGCGAAGTCTTCTTTCGGCAACTCGCCCCCCGCTTGTCAGAGCTCGGCATTCGTTCATGCGATCGAGGATCGTACGCCTGAGTTTCGAGGAGCAAAGGCGGCTGATCCAGACGAGCCGCATCAATCTCAACTATCACGCGGGCTGCGACGACAATTACCACGGCGGCAACGAGCAGGGCCGCGAGAAAGCTGGGGCATGCCTGAGCGCTGCTTCGGCGTGCCGGCATGCGGCGGGTTCTTGCTCAGCGACTACCAGAAAACACGCGGCGGACGGCTTTACGGCCGACACCGAGTGGGTTGATTTCGGCGACCTCGACGATTGCATCCGCAAAATACGCCACTACCTGTCGCATTTCAGTGCAAGCCGCGCCATCGCGGAGGCGGCCCATGTCCGGGTGATGCGCGAACATACCTATGTGCATCGGGCGCGGACCCTGGTCGCCGCTGCGCAGCGATGGCGCGAGCAAGGCGCTGCGCCTCACTGGCGGGTAAAATCGACGCCAGGAGCTTCGCGAGCGGGCGACGATCGCGCGAAGCCGAGCGGAACTGAATGAAAGGATAATGTCTGGTGGCAGCGAGCAGAAAATTTACGTTACTCGCCATTCTGGTGGCCTTAGGCGCCCTGGGGGCGGGCATTTACGCGGGCTGGACGCGGCCGGTCGAAACGCCCGATGTGAACTTCATCGACGTGCGAGGCGATCACTTCGCGCTGTCGGCGCTCAAGGGCAAAGTGGTGCTGGTCAATTTCTGGGCGACCAGTTGCACGGTTTGCGTAGCCGAAATGCCCAAGCTGGTGCAGACCCACGAGAAATACCGGCAGCAAGGCCTGGAAACCGTGGCGGTGGCGATGGCCTACGATCCGCCGGATCGGGTGTTTGCCTTCGCCGAGCAGAACAAACTGCCGTTTCGGGTGACCCTGGATCTCAACGGCCAGGCCATGCAGGCCTTTGGCGGGATCCGCGGCACGCCCACGACTTTTCTAATGGATCGCCAAGGCAAGATCGTGCGGCGCTTCGAAGGCGAGCCGGATTTTGGCAAGCTGGGCGCGTTGATCGAGAAGGAACTGGCCGAAAGTTAGCGATTCGGCGATTGGGCGATTGGGCGATTGGGCGATTGGGCGTTGTACGGCAGTTACTCAATCGCTTAATCGCATAATCACTTAATCACCCAATCCACCCAATCCCCGAATCGCTAATCGCTCAATCCCCCGACGCCAGCGTCGTGAGCTTGCTGGTCGGCATGATAGCTGGATCGAACCAGCGGCCCGCAGGCAGCGTGGCGAAAGCCCATGGCCAGGGCTTCCTGTTCGAACTGGTTGAAGCGTGCCGGCTCGACATAGCGCAACACCGGAAGGTGGCCGCGCGTGGGCTGGAGATACTGGCCCAGGGTCAGCATTTCCACATCGTGATCGCGCAAGTCGCGCATGACCTGCAGGATTTCTTCGTCCGTTTCGCCCAGTCCCAGCATGAGCCCGGATTTGGTGGGAATGCCCGGAAACTGCGATTTGAAGTCCTTGAGCAGCTTCAGTGAATTCAGGTAATCAGCACCCGGACGGGCCTGCTTGTAGAGCCGCGGCACGGTTTCCAGGTTGTGATTCATGACATCCGGCGGATGCGCCGCCAGTTTCTCGAGCGCGACGCCCGAGCCGGCCGCGAAAATCCGGCACCAGCACTTCGATGCGGGTCTGCGGTGAAGCTTCGCGCACCGCGCGAATGCAATCGGCGAAATGCTGCGCACCGCCGTCACGCAAATCGTCCCGGTCCACGCTGGTGATGACCACGTACTTGAGCTTCATCGCCGCGATGGTCCGCGCCAGATTGGCCGGTTCTTCCACGTCCGGCGCCAGCGGGCGGCCATGGGCCACATCGCAGAACGGACAGCGCCGGGTGCACAAGTCGCCCAGGATCATGAAGGTCGCCGTGCCTTTGCCGAAACATTCGCCGATGTTCGGGCAGGAGGCTTCTTCGCAGACGGTATGCAGCTTGTGTTCGCGCAGCGCCTGCTTGATTTCATAGAAGCGCTGGCTGCCGGGCGCTTTGACCCGTATCCAGTCCGGCTTTTTGAGCGGCACGATCGGGATGATCCGCACCGGATTGCGTGCGGTCTTCTGTTCCCCGGTCTGGCGTTCGATCTTGGTCGTGCTCATCGGCGTGCGTTCAGAGTCCTGCTGCAAGTTTATCGAGCAACTTTTCGGCAACGGCGTCGGCTGTGTCGGAAATACCGAAAGATCGCATCTGTGTGACCGCAAGCCCCGGATACCCGCAGGGGTTGATGGTCGTGAACGGCGTCAGGTCCATGTCGACGTTCAGGCTGAGCCCGTGATAGCAGCAGCCGTTGCGCACGCGCAGGCCCAATGCGGCGATCTTGGCGCCAGCGACATACACGCCGGGCGCGTCTTCCCGCCCAATGGCCTCGATGCCGTAAACGTCCAGTAATTCTATCACCGCCCGCTCCAGCCGCCGCACCAGAGCGCGCACGCCGAGCTGGCGCCTGCGCAGGTCCAGCAGGGTGTAAACCACGACTTGCCCGGGTCCGTGGTAGGTGATCTGGCCGCCGCGGTCTGTCCTGATCATCGGCACACCGTTATCCGCGCGCGGCAGATGCTCGGCCTTTGCGGCAACGCCAAGCGTATAAACCGGTGGATGCTGTACTTGCCAGAGTTCATCGGGCGTCTCGGCTGTTCGCGCCAGCGTGAAGGCTTGCATCGCGCGCCAGGTCGGTTCGTATTGCGCCAGGCCGAGACGGCTTATGGTGAACGGTGAACGGTGAACGGCGAACGGTAAGGCCGATTCAGGCCCTGGTCCGGAAACCGGGTCCAAACGCGATCGAGCTGCCGTTTCTTTGCTCATGACGTTCCGTCGTTCACCGTTCACCGTTCACTGTTCACCGTTCACCGTTCACCGCCCCTAAAGCACCATCACCACCGCGGGGTGATCGCACAAATCCTGATACAGCGCATCGAGCTGCTCGCGCGACGTGGCGCGCACGGTGCAAGTGACGCTCAGATAGTTGTTCTTCTTGCTCGTGCGCATCTCCACCGTTGACGCATCGAAATCGGGCGCGTGGCGCTGAACGATCTCCACGATAGTCTGTACCAGCCGCGGCTCGCGTCTTCCCATGACTTTGAGGGGGAAGTCGGTGGGGTACTCGATCAAAGATTCCTGCGCCATGGTCAGTTTGCCCGCATGACCTGCGTCTTGAATTCCTGATAGTGCGCATACATGCGGGCGAACATCGGGCCGGGGATGCCTTCGCCCACCGGGGCATCGTCCAGCCGCGTGATCGCCAGCACCTCTTTGGTTGATGAGGTCATCCAGATCTCCTGCGCAGTGCGCAGTTCTGCCTCGGAAATCTCGCGAACCTCGTGACGCAAGCCGTGTGCTCGCGCCAGTTCAAGCACCACATCGTAGGTAATGCCCGGCAGCATCAGGTGGCTTTTTGGCGGGGCCAATATGATGCCGTTACTGACCACGAAAACATTGCTGGCCGCCCCTTCGGTCACGCATCCGTTGCGCAGCAGCAAGGTCTCCGCACAGCCTTCCTCGATGGCCTGCTGGCGCAGCAGCACGTTGGGCAGCAGCGAAATGGCCTTGATGTCACAGCGCAGCCAGCGATTATCGGTCGCCGTGATCGCGCATACGCCGTTCGTGACTTGCGCGCGCGGCGGAGTGGTCAGGGGGTTGCTCATCAGAAACACGGTCGGGCGAATCTCCTTCGGGAATGCATGGTCGCGCTTGGCAGGTCCGCGGGTGATGTGCATGTAGAGCGACTGGTCCGCGGGTTCGTTCAACTCCACCAGGCGCTCGATCAGACGCGTCCAGGCCGGAACATCGTGTGGATTCTCCAGCTTGATGCTGGTCAAACTGTCCTGCAGGCGGCGCAAGTGCTCGGCGAGCCGGAAGGGGCGCCGCGAATACACCGGAATCAGCTCATAAACGCCATCGCCAAAAATGAAACCCCGATCGAGCACCGGTACGCGGGCCTGCTCGATGGGCATGAATTCACCGTTGAGGTAGATCATTGGGGGCGTGGGCGATTAGGTGATTGGGTGATCAGAGTGGGGCGATTAGGCGATTAGCAATTAAGTGTTGAGATCATGACGGCGTTCGAACCAATCGCTTAATCACCTAATTGCCCAATCGCTGAACATTTCGTCTAATCCTTACTTGTCCACGTAATGGCTCACCGAGCGCATCAGAAGCCGCAAGCTGTGCCAGCTGCGGATGAACACATTGGCAATTCCCACGTTCTCGAGCGCCACAACCGAGCGCTCGTCAAAGGGCTTGCCATCGAACGTCAGGCGCAGCGTTCCCACGCGGTCCCCGGCGCGGATCGGCGCCATGAGAGGCTGCATGCTTTCCAGCGTGGCCTTGAGCCGTTCCGAATACCCCTTGGGCAATGTCACGAAGTAGTCATCGGCAAGGCCCGAGCGCATTTCGCGGCTGTTGCCTTTCCAGACCGGCAAGGAGTGGATCGGCTCGCCGCCGCCGTAAAGCTTGACGGTATCGAATGCTTCGTAGCCATAGTTCAACAGTTTTTGCGCATCCACGGCGCGGCCATTCTCCGAAGCGGAAGTCAGTACCACGGCGATCAGGCGCCGGTCGTTGCGCCTGGCCGTGGCGATCATGCAGAACCCCGCGCTCTCGGTATAACCGGTTTTGAGCCCGTCGACGAAAGGGTCGCGCCCGAGCAGGCGATTGCGGTTGTATTGGGTGATGTTGTTGTGTCGGTACTCGCGCACTTTATACAGCGGGAAGAACTGTGGAAATTCATCGATGATCGCGCGCGACAGCGTGACCAGATCCGTTGCCGTTGAATAGTGCAGGGGGTTGGGCAAGCCCGTGACATTGACGAAATGCGAATTCTTCATGCCCAGCCGGGCCGCTTGCCGATTCATGGTCTCGACAAATGCCTCCTCGCTGCCGGACACGCCCTCTGCCAGGGCGATGGCCGCATCGTTGCCGGACTGCACGATCATGCCGCTCAGCAGATGCTCCACCGAGACGCTCTCGCCGACTGTCAGGAACATGCGAGAACCGGGGGCGCGCCAGGCTTTCTGCGATACGCTGAACGGCTGCACCAGCGTGATCCGTTTCTGGCGCAAGGCGTCGAAGACAACATACGCCGTCATCAGTTTGGTCAGCGACGCAGGCTCGACCCGGTCATTGGGGTTGCGGGCCGCAAGGATCTGCCGGCTTTGAAAATCAACCAGAAGCCAGGATTTAGCGGAAACAGCCGGAGCCGGTGAGCCGGCCTCAGCCGGCACCTGGGCAACGGCCAGTTGGCTGACAAAAACCGCGAGCAGGGCAAAGAATTTCATCATCGTGGAGCGGTCGAATTATACAGGATGGACCTGGGCACCCTCGATTGTCGCGCGCGCCCAGGTCTGGAACAATGCGGGCAGCAGCAATCACTCACGTTCTCATGACAAAACTCTTCTCGCGCAATAGCCGGGGTGCGGTCCTGGTCGCAGGTCTCTTGCTTGCCGGCATGGCGCAGGCCGCGGACATCGTCAGGGTGCTGGAACCCTGGGCACGCGCCACCGTACCGGGCCAGAGGGTCGGCGGGGTGTATATGGAACTCATTGCCAGGCAGAACGTGCGGCTGATCGCTGTGAGTACGCCAGCGGCCGAGACCGCCGAAGTGCACCGGACGCAAATGGAAAAAGGCATGATGCGCATGCGCGCGGTGCCTTACCTTGCGTTACCCGCGGGCAAGGCCGTCAAGCTTGCGCCGGGCGGCTATCACATCATGTTGTTCGATCTGAAGCGCTCGCTGGTGCCGGGGCAGAAGCTCAAGCTCGAATTGACCCTGGAAGATGCGGCCAAACGCCGTCATCGCCTGCGGGTCGAAGCCATCGTGCGCGAGCGCGACGGCGGGCCGCCCTCAGCCGACCACCAACACTAGGCGACCAGCAGTCGGGCGATCCAGCCTTCTTCGATCCAGCCGCGTAACATCCCGGCGGCGCGCGCCGCTGCCTGTGCTTCTGGATTCCATTCGCACAACCCGCCACAGATTTCGCCGAAGCTCGCATTGGCGCACACCGCCTTCAGCGCCCAGGCCTCATCTTCTTCCAGCGAGCGGAAAAACGGCGCATGATTTTTGCGCCAGATTGCCCAGCTCACCGGCTTGCCGGAAATCTCCACTTCGAATGCGTCTTTGGCATCGATTTCCTTCCAGATGGCCACCGCATTGCTGTGCAGGTCAAGCACATGCAGCGAGGCATGGGGAGTGAATCGCAATTCCGGCCACGCCTGCGCAGGGACCGCTGCGGCCTCCTCGAAACTCACGCCTGTGCCGTCAGGGGAATCGAAGGCAAGTCCGAGCGTCCACTCGAACCGGGCCAGTTCGGCAAGCACCGGATGTTGGGCGTAGGGCGCCCGGGTGGTCAGGTATTCCGGCAGTTCCCGGCCGAACCAGCGGACGTTGCGGAAGGTTGAAGGATGCGCAACCAGATAGCCGCGCGCCGCCGCGTCGAACTGCTCGTCGCCCAGATACTTGCGCAACACCTCGTAATCGTTCCCCAGAACCTCGACCAGGCGCAGCCGGTAGGCATCGCGGTAGATGCCCAGTCGGGCGTTGCGAAATTCCGCACTGGGGCCTTCAATCTCCTCGTCGATGCCAGGCTGGCCCGCCAGGATCGTTGTCCTGGAAGCTTGCCTCGGTCGCAGCGAGGCGTTTCGCCGGGTTCACGCGACGGCCTTCGTCTTCAGGATGTGCGCGCTGATCGCGCGGGCACGTTCGAGTTCGCCGACCAGATTTTCCAGGGGCGGAATGTGATCATCACGTTCGATCATGGTGGCAACATCGCCGAAGCGGCGCACTGCTACGCCGTATAAATCCCAAACTGCATCGATGATGTCGGCGTCGTGCGTGTCGATGATGTGCGTGCCGCAGTTGCTGTGACCCGCGAGATGGATCTGGCGGACGCGTTCGACCGGGATGCCGTTGAGGAACTTGAGTGCGTCAAACTGGTGATTGAAAGCGCTGACGTAGATATTGTTCACGTCCAGCAGCAGGTGGCAGTCGGCGCGCCGCGCGATTTCCGACAGGAATTCCCACTCGGTCATCTCGGACGCGCGGAATGTAACGTAGCTCGACACGTTTTCGAGCAAAATCTGGCGGCCCAGAAAATCCTGCACTTCGCGCACCCGCGCCGCGACATGATCGACGGCTTCTTCGGTATACGGTACCGGCAGCAGGTCATGCAGATTCTTGCCCGCAATGCCGGTCCAGCATAGATGGTCGGACATCCAGGCGGGCTCTACACGCTGCGCGAGTTGCTTCAGCGCCTTCAGGTAATCATAGTCGAGCGGGTCCGTGCTGCCGATCGACATCGACACCCCATGCAGCACGATCGGGTAATCGGTGCGTATGCGATCCAGAAAATACAGCGGCTTCCCGCCAGGGACCAGATAGTTCTCGCTGAGCGCCTCGAACCAGTCCACGCGCGGACTCGTGTCGAGGATGGCTTCGTAATGGTCGGTACGCAGGCCGAGCCCGAAGCCCAGTTTGGGAATATTGGTCATATCGGAAATTCTACGCTCAGCCATATACGCTCAGCCATAGCGGGGAGCGCGGCCAACCGGGCTCCCCGCCCGTGCGGTCACGAACGGCCGGTGGCTGCTTTGCAGTCATCCGCTGTCAGCATAACAAAGCCTTGGCCCTTGCAGGCATTCTGACCGTGGCAGGCATTGTCCGCTGTCTTGCATGCGCTCTGCCCCTTGCAGGCGTTCGCGCCGTTGCAGGCTACCGTCGCTTCGGTGCCCGTGTGGCTGCCGCCGCTGGTATTTGCGCACCCAGCCATGAATAACGCAGCAGCCGATGCCGCCACCGCCAAAGTCGAAATTCTTCTGCCGTCCATGATGTTCTCCTCTAAAGTGAATAGACGCACTGCTGGCTCCGGCTGTCGTTACCTGCCGTACAAGACATACGCCGCGAGCGCAGGAATGGATGCGGGTGCAGCCAGCCGGGTGCGGGCGCGTGACGGGTCGTCACAGAGCGATTTACCCGGCCACCGCACATGCCAATGACCTGAGCCAATTGCCCGTCTGATGCGCTGCTGCGCCATGCGCCGACCGAATCCACACCCCCTTTGGGGCGAGCTTCGACCCGGCCCTTGAAACGTCGGCAAGCGCGCTCATATAGAGGCCAAGGGCACATGCTGCCCAGCCACTATCAAGGAGCCAACATGGCAAATATGTCCCGCTACAACCCATACGACGAAACGTTCGACGATCTGTTCAAGGGATTCTTTGTGCGTCCCATGTCGCTGGATACCCCACCGGCAGCCGCCCAGGTGCGCATGGATGTCACCGAAGACGACGGCGCCTACACGGTGTTTGCAGAAGTGCCCGGCGTGAAGAAGGAAGACATCAACGTCACCATCGACGGCAATCAGGTGGCGATCAGTGTCGAAGTGAAAGGCCGTTCGCAGGACAAAAACGGCAAAGCGCTGCGTTCCGAACGCATTTACGGCAAGGTCTATCGCGCGTTCAGTCTCGCGCAGGATGTCGATGACGCGTCGGCGCAGGCCAAATACAGCGACGGCGTGCTGGAACTGCGTTTGCCCAAGAAAGCTGCCGTGTCCGCGAAAAAGCTTTCCATTCAGTAAGCGGCGTGGTGGACGGGAAGGCAGGGGCGGTCTCGCCCCTGCCTTTACCGCTGCGCTCACGCGCACGCAGACGCCGCGGTAGAATCCGCGCTTCCGGTTCACGCGAGCGCCCCATGACTCTTTCCGCCAGCGATGTAGCGCTGAAGGCCCAGATCCTCGCCGAGGCTTTGCCGTACATACGGCGCTTTCACGGCAAAACCATCGTCATCAAATATGGCGGCAACGCCATGACCGACGAAAAGCTCAAACACTCGTTTGCGCGTGATGTGGTGCTGCTCAAGCTGGTCGGCATGGATCCGGTGATCGTGCATGGTGGCGGGCCGCAGATCGACGACATGCTTGCGCGCATCGGCAAGAAGGGTGAATTCGTCCAGGGCATGCGCGTGACCGATCGTGAAACCATGGACATCGTCGAAATGGTGCTCGGCGGCCTGGTCAACAAGGAGATCGTCAACCTGATTAACCAGAACGGGGGACGTGCCATCGGCCTCACGGGCAAGGACGGTTCATTTATCCGCGCCAAGAAAATGATGCTGCAGAACAAGAACGAGGGGGGTGAGATGCTCGACATCGGCCAGGTGGGCGAAATCCAGAGCATCGATCCGGAAGTCATCTCCTTGCTCGAGAGTCGCGAATTCATCCCCGTGGTGGCGCCGATCGGGGTCGGAGAAGACGGCGAGTCCTATAACATCAACGCCGACCTGGTCGCCGGGAAACTGGCGGAGATCCTGCATGCCGAGAAGCTGATTCTGCTGACCAATACGCCGGGCGTGCTCGACAAGAGCGGCAAACTACTGACCGGCCTCACGCCCAAACAGGTGGACGATCTGTTCGCCGACGGGACCATCCACGGCGGCATGCTGCCCAAGATCGGCTCGGCGCTGGATGCAGCCAAGAGCGGGGTGCGCAGCGTGCATATCATCGACGGGCGGGTCGAGCACGCGTTGCTGCTCGAAGTGCTCACCGATCAGGGCGTGGGGACGCTGATCCGCAATCGTTGATCGCGTAGATGCCTCACATGCGCGAGGGCCAGATCGGCAAGTCGAGAGTCTGGATTTTCGACCTCGACAACACCCTGCACGACGCTCGTCCGCATATTTTTCCGCACATCAATCGTTCAATGACGGACTACGTGGCGCAGTTGCTGGGCCTCGAGCAACCCGAGGCCAACGCGCTGCGGGACGCTTACTGGAAGCGCTATGGCGCCACCCTGAGCGGGCTGATTCGGCATCACCGCGTCGATCCGGAGCATTTCCTGCGCGAAACCCATCGTTTCCCGGATCTCGGACCCATGGTGGTTGCGCGGCGCGAATTGCGCTCCGTGCTGCGTCGGCTGCCGGGCCCCAAGATCGTATTTTCGAATTCTCCGGTCCTGTACGCGCACGCCGTATTGCAGGTGCTGGGTGTGCGCGATGCCTTCGACGACGTGTTCTGCATCGAACGCACCGGCTTTCGCCCCAAGCCGCAAACGCACGGTTTCCTGCGCCTGTTGCACAAGCACCGCCTGGCGGCCGATCGGTGTGTCATGGTCGAGGATAGCCTGGACAATCTGCGTACCGCCAGGCGCCTGGGCATGAAAACCGTCTGGATGACCGAATCGACTTGCGCCCCCGCCTGGGTCGATGTCAGCGTGCGGCATCTGTTCCGGCTGCCCCGGATGTTGCATCGTCTTTGACATGCGCCGAACTCGCGTCCGTCCGTTCGTGTTAAATTCCGCGCCGTTCGGGTAATCTTTGTTTGCCCCCAACCCACGTAACGCAGCCATGCCGACGAAGCCCGGAGAACGCAAGCTGCAGATTTTGCAGACGCTTGCGAGCATGCTAGAGAATCCCAAGGGGGAGAGAATCACCACTGCGGCGCTTGCCGCCCGGCTCGACGTCTCGGAGGCGGCGCTGTACCGGCATTTCGCCAGCAAGGCGCAGATGTTTGAAGGCCTGATCGAGTTCATCGAGCAGACGTTGTTCGGGCTGGTGAACAAGATTACGGCAGAGGAAAGCAGCGGGCTCAAGCAGCTCGAGGCCATCCTGTCGAGCCTGCTCGGCTTTGCGAAAAAGAATCCCGGGATGACGCGGGTGCTCATCGGCGATGCGCTCGTCAACGAGGACGAACGCCTGCAGGTGCGCATCAATCAACTGCATGATCGGCTGGAAGCAACGCTGAAGCAGGCGCTGCGCTTTGCCGTGACCGAGAAACAGATCCCCGAAAACACCGATGTGGCCACCCAGGCCAATCTCATGATCGCATTCGTGATCGGGCGCTGGCATCAATTTGCCAAAAGCGGTTTCAAGCGCGATCCCACCGAGCACTGGGCCGCGCAATGGCCCGCTTTGGTCTAGTGGTCGGCTTCGCGGCGGGTTCGCGGCGCGGCTCCGGGCGTTGGGCGCGCGCGATGGTGGCCGCTTGTGCGGCGGGTCTGCTGACGGCGTGCGGCACGTCAGACGACGACTTTGCGAAAGTGGTCGTTGGCACCTGGGGTTCGCGCGAAGTCGCGCCTGACGATGTGATCGTCGACACCCAGTACACGCTGTTGCCCGGGGGTCGGGTCAACTGGCAGGGCGAGTTGCGCATGCTGGTACCCGCCGATTTTGATTTGCCTACTCGCCACAACTTCGAAGTCAGAAACGGGCGGCTCGTGTACTACTTTTCGGCGAGCGGTAAATGGGCCGTCAAGGACGGCTACCTGCACACCAAAATCGAAGCGTCGACCTTGCCCAGCCTGATGCCGGTGGGCTTTGCCGCAGCCTGGAAACTCAAGGAAGTATCGTCCCGGGAAATGATCTACGTCTCGGCAGCCAGCGGCCGCACGCGCGTGGAATACAAGAAACCGTGATGGGGCGATTCGGCGATTGAGCGATTGGCGTCGGATTACTGAATCACCGAATCGCGGACAACAGATTCAGTGCGCTGCGCGGTATCGCCACCCGCACATACCGCGCAAAGCGGGTCTTTCTGCAGCCGCACGCTGCGCCATTGCATCGCCAGCGCATCGAGCAGTAACAGCCGGCCGGTCAAATCACGGCCCACGCCCATCAGTAACTTAAGCGCTTCGGCGGCCTGAATCGAGCCGATGATGCCGACCAGCGGGGCAAACACGCCCATGATCGCGCAGCGCATCTCCTCCACGTCGCCGGTCTCCGGAAACAGGCAGTGGTAGCAAGGGCTGTCCAGTTTGCGCAGATCGAATACGGACACCTGGCCATCAAACCGGATGCCTGCGCCCGAGACCAACGGCTTCGCAAAGCGCACGCAGGCACGATTGATGGCGTGACGCGTGCCGAAATTGTCGCTGCAATCGATGATCACATCCGCGCGCTGGACCAGTTCTTCCAGTCTTGCGCCGGCCACGCGCTCGGCAATGGCGGTTACCACCGTTTGCGGATTGATGCGAGACAAGGTGCGGCGCGCGGACTCGACCTTGCGCTCGCCAATCGACTCGGTGTCGTGCACGATCTGGCGCTGCAAATTGGTCAGGTCGACGGTGTCGTCGTCGCAGATCGTCAGGCGGCCCACCCCGCTCGCGGCAAGATAAAGGCAAACGGGAGCGCCCAGCCCGCCGGCGCCGATGATCAGCGCCTGCGAATCGAGCAGCTTCTGCTGGCCGTCTATTTCGATCTCGGGCAGCAGAATGTGGCGGCTGTAGCGCAGAAGTTCGTTGTCGTCCATGGTGGTGGCAAGCAGTGATTTGGCCATCTTAACGCCGGAAGGCCCGCGCTGGGCGGGCCTTCCGGTTCATTGCGCAGACTTCAGTGCGGCTATCGCTTGCCAATAATCTGCAGGCCTTTCAGCAGATTAATCGCCTGGTTCAGTTGATAGTCGTTTTTGGACACGATATCGGGTGGCGTACCGTCATCGGCGGGCTTGTCTTCAACCTTGGGCGCCGGCGCCGCGGGCGGAATTGCCGACTGCGGTTGGGGTACGGGTTTGACTTCCGGCGTCCCGCCCTGAGGATTGATCAGGTGACGCTCCAGATCGGCTTCCCGCATCCGCACGGCCGCCTCGCCTTCGGTCAGGACTGCTTCCTCGACGATGATATCGGGGGTAATGCCCTTCGCCTGGATCGAGCGGCCGTTCGGCGTGTAATAGCGCGCGGTCGTCAGCTTGATCGCGGTACCGTTGCCCAGCGGCAGGATCGTCTGCACCGAGCCTTTGCCAAAAGTCTGCGTACCCATGACCACGGCGCGCTTGTGGTCCTGCAGGGCGCCCGCGACAATTTCGGAGGCCGAGGCCGATCCGGAGTTCACCAGTACGACCATGGGAGCGGTCTTCATTTCCTTGGGCAGTTTTTTCAGATAGTCGTCCTTGGTGCCGCGCAGGTAATACTCGGGGCGCGCGAACAGTTTCATCTTGGCATCTTCGGTGCGGCCTTCGGTGTACACCACCAGCGATTCGCTGGGCAGGAAAGCCGCCGAGATCGCCACCGCGCCGTTGAGCAGGCCGCCGGGATCGTTGCGCAAGTCAAGAATGATGCCCTTCATGGCCCCGCTGTTTTCCTTGAACAGCTTTTCGCGCCATTTGCGCGAGTTTCTCGCCGGTGTGCTCCTGGAACTGCGTGACCCGGAAGTAGACGTAGCCAGGTTCGAGCAATTTCGACTTGACGCTCTGGATCTGGATGACCGCGCGGGTGAGTGTGACGACCCGCGGCTTGGCGTCGCCCTTGCGTACGAAAGTCAGCGTGATGGGCGTATTGGGTTTGCCGCGCATGCGTTTGACCGCATCGTTGAGCGACATGCCTTTTACATTGGCTTCGTCGAGCTTGATGATCAGGTCGCCCGATTTCAAACCGGCGCGCCAGGCTGGCGTGTCCTCGATCGGTGCCACCACCTTGACGAATCCGTCCTCCATGCCGACTTCAATGCCGAGGCCGCCGAACTCGCCCTGGGTGCCCACTTGCAGATCGCGGAATGCCTCGACGTCCAGATAGGCCGAATGCGGATCCAGGCCGGAGAGCATGCCGTTGATTGCCTCGGAGATCAGCTTTTTGTCATCAACCGGCTCGACATAGTCGTTCTTGATTCGGCCGAATACCTCGGTGAAAGCGCGCAAATCCTCGATGGGCAGGGCGCCTGTGCTCTTTTGCGCCACCGCGGAGAAGTTCAGGCTGATCAGCACGCCGAGCAGCGCTCCCAGGGCGATCAAGCCAATCTGCCGAAATTTACTATGCATCTAAGACTCCTCAAGAGCACAAACCGATGTCGGTGCCCTCATTTCAAAGTAACCCAAGGGATAGGGTCGAAAGGCTTCCCCTGAAACCTGAGCTCAAAGTATAAACCTGAATCGGGGTTGCCACCGCTGTTGCCGGTCGCGGCGATCGTGTCGCCGATAGTGGCCTCATCGCCGACCTGTTTGAGCAGTGATTCATTATTGCCGTACAGGCTCATGTAACCCTCGCCGTGGTCCAGAATCAGCAAGTTACCGAAGCCTCGAAGCCAGTCGGCGTAGACCACCCGACCGGTCGCAATCGCCTTGACGTCGCGGCCGGGCTTTGCGGAAATGAACAGACCCTTCCAGGAAAGGCCGCTGTCCTGCCTTTGGCCGCCAAACCGGTTCCTCAGTTCCCCGACGACTGGCAGGCGTAATTTGCCCTTCAGCGCGCGGAATGCTCCGGTGCCGCTATCGGTGTCGGGCGCGGCCTGGCTGGGCGCGCGCTTGCCGGGCTTGCGTGATTTCTTGCGAGCGGCTTCTTTTGCCAGACGCTCGATGAGCTGGGACAAGCGTTCCTCATCGCGTTTGAGCGTGGATAGTTGCTTGCGGCTGTTCTCGATGTCTTCGGACACCTTGGCATAGAGCTGCTGGCGTTGCTCCTTTTCCCGCTCCAGACGTTGCATCTGCTGGGATTCTTCTTTCTGCAGCGCCTGCAATTCGGCACTTTTGCGGCGCGTCTGGCCATTCAGATTCTCGAGGTCGGCGCGATTCTGCCTCAGACTGGCAATGAGTTCGGCACGGGCGCGCGAGATGTAATCCAGGTAGTGCAACTGACGCGCGATCTCGTTGGGATCCTCCCCGTTGAGCACCAGCTTGATGGCATCCGACTGCCCCCCCAGGTATTGCTGATAGAGTAGTTTTCCGAGGATGGACTGCTCGTCGGCAATACTGTTTTCGATATCGCGCATGCGCACTTGCAGCCGCGAAAGCGCGGTGTTGACTTCACGGCGTTGCCCGGAAATCTGATAGAGCTTGCGGCTGGTCTGGCTGACGGCGCGCTCCGAATCCTTCAGCGCGTCGCCCGCTTCCGCTTTCGAACTCTCCGATTCGGTCAACTGCTTCTGCAAGGCCTCGATGCGGCTGCGGATGTTCTTCAGCTCATCGGTGGGGCCGGCCTGGGCGATGCCGGGGAACGCAAGAACCAGCGCCGTTGCCGCGGACAGAACGAATCGCAGAACGATAATGATCCCGGCGTTCAAGACTTGCCGCGTGCCTGGGCCGCAACGGCTGCGGCAGCCTGCTTTGCCTTCTCCGGATCGCCGAGATAATAGCTGCGCAACGGTTTCAGGGCATCGTCGAGTTCGTAAACCAGCGGGATGCCGGTCGGGATATTGAGGCCCACGATGTCTTTTTCCGAAACGTCATCCAGATACTTGACGAGTGCGCGAATGGTATTGCCATGCGCTGCCACCAGAACGCGCTTGCCGGCTTGTACTTGCGGCGCGATGGCGTCATTCCAGTAGGGCAGGAAGCGCGCAACCGTATCCTTGAGGCATTCCGTCAGGGGAACATCGTCGGGTTTCATGTCGGCGTAGCGTCGATCGTTGCCGGGGAAGCGCGGATCCGTTTTCTCCAGTGCCGGGGGCGGCGTGTCGTAGCTGCGGCGCCAGATCAGAATCTGTTCGGCGCCGTAGCGCCCGGCCATTTCGCTTTTATTGAGACCTTGCAGCGCGCCGTAATGGCGTTCGTTCAAGCGCCATGAAAGCTGTTGCGGGATCCAAAGCAGGTCCAGTTCTTCGAGCGCAATCCACATCGTGCGGATCGCACGCTTGAGAACCGAGCCATGCGCAATATCGAACGTGAAGCCTTCCTCTCTGAGCAGTCGGCCGGCCTCGCGGGCTTCCCGCAGGCCTTGCTCTGACAAATCGACATCAGTCCACCCGGTGAACCGGTTTTCCTTGTTCCAGACACTTTCGCCGTGACGCAGCAGTACGATTTTTTTCATGGAATCATGCAATGATCACTGATTGACGGGGACGGGCAGTTTTGGCGCCCGACGCAAAGTCAATTGTATTACCGGTCCTGGCGAGAGTCCCGCCGAAACTGCGGGAAGGCTGCCAAGGGTGGGTCTAGAGGTGATGGGGGATCGACTTGATCGTTGCAGTTTCGGATGTGCCTGGTTCAGTCAAGTTCAATTGGCCGGCACGCCTAGCTCTCCTGCTGCTGGGCCTTGCCTGTGTCATGCCATTCCTGAGTCCGGTGTTTCATCCGCCGATTGCCAGTTTCTATGGCGAGGCTACCGCGATTGCCTTGGGCCTGGCCGCCATTGGCTTGATGGCGACCGGCTCCCTGTGGACGGACGTACGTCTGCCCAGAGTCAGTTTGATGTTTCTGGGCTTCGCCTTGCTCATGGTGTTGCAAATCGCACTGGGCAAAGCCGCTTACGCGCAGTTGAATCTGCTCGGTGCGCTCTACGTCCTTTGGGCTGCCGCGCTCGCCATGCTGGCAAACAAGCTGGCAAGGTCATTGGGGGCCGACACATTGGTTGCCGGACTGGCGTGGTTTCTCGTTGCAGGCAGCGTGCTGAGTGCGACCATCGGATTGATTCAGTATTTCGGCGTGCAGACACCGCTCGCGCCCTACTTGCTCGACCAGGTGCACGGGCGTATCCATGCCAATACGGGACAACCCAACCATCTGGCCAGTTATCTTTGCATCGGCCTGGCGTCTGCCGGCTATTTATGGAGCACGCGCCGGCTTGGCAGCGGATCAGCCCTGGCGGTTTGCGCACTATTAGTGGCCGTTGTGGCGACCGCCGGTTCGCGCGCAATATGGCTCTACGCGGCGGGGTTTGTCCTGTTGTCCCTGGCTGCAGCGCGTTTGCGTCCCTCGCAAGAATGCAAACGATTGCTTCGGTTCAGTGTTGCGATCTTTGCAGGATTGCTGGCGGCGCAGTGGTTAATGGTGAACGTGTTTCCAGCGCCGGCCATGCCGTTAGAGACCCTCGCAGCGCGCGTGCAGGCGGACGGGTTGTCCTCGCCAATCCGGTTGCAGTTCTGGAATGAGGCGTGGCAGATGTTTCTGAGCGCGCCGGTTCTCGGCGTGGGCTTCAAACAATTCGCGTGGCAGCACTATCTGCTGAGCGTCAAGGGGCCAGGGGTGCTCGACCCCGGCATCATCGATCATGCGCACAACCTCGTGTTTCACATCGCCGCCGAATTCGGGGTGCTGGGGCTGCTGGTAATGGTGGGCGGATTGGGCTGGTGGGCATGGTCGCTGCGACGCGCGCAGATCGACGCAGCGCACTGGTGGTTCGCGGCATTGCTCGGCGTTCTCGGGCTGCACAGTATGCTAGAGTATCCGCTGTGGTATGCGTACTTTCTCGGTCTTGCCGCGGTGGCTCTGGGTGCAAGCGAACGCGACGCGCCAGCGCATCATGATGGGCCCGGCGGGAGAGTCATTCTGTGTGTAGCAGTGCTGCTGGGCGCGTTTGCCTTCGCGAACGTTTATCGGGACTATCGCGTCATGCAGGCTCTGCAACGCACTGCGAGCAGTGATTCCACAACGGTATCGGTTCATGGGGACAGCCGCGGTCGGGTCTTGCTCGACTTGCGGCGGGCTTCGATTTTCACTCCATTCATTGAGTACGCGCTCGCTCGGCGGATGCTGCTGAATCGGGAGCACCTGGAGGACAAGATCGTGCTCAATGCACGCGCGTTGCGGTTTCAGCCGTCGAATGACTTCGCCTATCGCCAGGCGTTGCTGCTGGCCTTGTCCGGGGACGGTGCCGGGATGCGGGCGCATTGGGATGCGGCGGTGGCCAACTACCCCGGGGACCGTGTGCATGTGCTGAAACTCGCACAAGCGATCGAAGAATCCGGTGAACCCGGAATGGATGAATTGCTGGCTTATGCGCGGCAACAACACGAAAAGGCTCAAAAGTGAATTTTGTTCTGAACAACATCTGGCTGGTATTGGCCGCTGCAGCGAGCGGCGCCATTCTGATCTGGCCACTCGTCAATCGCCGGTTAAGCGGTGTACCTGAAGTCGGTGCGATGGAGGCGGTGCAACTGCTCAACCGCAAGGATGCGGTCATGATCGATGTGCGCGACGCCGCCGAATTCGGCGCCGGACATGCGCCGCAAGCCAGGAATATTCCGCTGGCTCAATTCGATAAACGGGTGCGTGAACTGGAAAAACTCAAGAACCGGCCGGCCGTCCTGGTTTGTCAGACCGGCAGCCGATTGCATGGGGCCATTGCGCTGCTCAAGAAAGCGGGCTTTACCGAGGTTGTCGTGCTTGCCGGCGGAATCGGCGCATGGCAGCAAGCCAATCTGCCGGTGGAGAAATAGATGGCCCGCATCAGCATGTACTGCACGGCGGTATGTCCTTATTGCGTGGCCGCCGAACGCCTGTTGAAGAGCAAAGGGATTGCCGAGATCGAGAAGATTCGTGTCGATCTGCAACCCGCTCGCCGCGCGGAAATGATGGAGCGCACCGGACGGCGCACCGTTCCGCAGATTTACATCGATGACCGTCATGTCGGCGGATTTGATGACCTGGCTGCACTCGATGCCGACGGCGCGCTGGAACCGTTATTGCGCGCCGAGCCCGGCCCATCGGCTGCGTGACGCAAGATTACTCAAGAGAACAA
Source organism: uncultured beta proteobacterium (assembly GCA_963846655.1). GTDB lineage: Bacteria > Pseudomonadota > Gammaproteobacteria > Burkholderiales > JACQAP01 > JACQAP01. The sequence goes on from CAWJWT010000002.1 coordinate 28,020, forward strand.
CAACCCATGAGCCAGCAACCGAACCAGCCGCTGTTTTCGATCGAGAAACTGTTCGTCAAGGATCTTTCCCTGGAAGTGCCGAACGCACCGAAGATTTTTCTCGAGCGCGACACGCCGCAAGTCGAAATTCAGATGAATACCGCGGCGAATCCGATCGACGAGGGATATTTCGAAGTTGTCGTTAGCGTGACCGTTACGGCGAAGATCGCCGACCGAACGGTGTTTCTGGTTGAGGCCAGCCAGGGCGGGGTCTTCCAGATACGCAACATCCCGCAGACGGAACTCGAGCCGGTTCTGGGCGTGACCTGTCCCAATATTCTCTATCCCTACGTGCGCGAGGTCATTTCCGACGCCGTGGTGCGTGCCGGGTTCGCGCCAGTCGTGCTCAATCCGGTCAATTTCGACGCGATTTATCAAGCGCAGCGCCAGGCCAAGGCCCAGACGATCGCGGAACCCGGACCGACCACGCACTGAAAATGACGCCAAGGTCTCTTCTCCAACTGCTACTGTTACTGTGCGGCGTCCTGGCGGGGGCGCCAGGTGCTAGTGCCGCATCGCTGGAATTTCGCTCCGTGCTGGAGCCCGCCGCAGTGCTCTACGACGCGCCGTCCACCAAGGCGCAGAAGCTGTTCCTCCTGTCGCAGGGCTATCCAGTCGAAGTGATCGTCAAACTGGAGGGATGGACCAAAGTCCGCGACGACACGGGCGAGTTCGCATGGATTGAGAGCAGTCGTCTGTCCGATAAACGGACCGTCATGGTCAAAGGAACCGGCGCCGAAGCCCGGCAGACCGCCGTGGAGACCTCCGCACTGGTCTTTACCGCGGAGAAGGGCGTGTTCCTCGAGTTGGTGGGCACAGCCGTCGGGTGGGCCAAGGTGCGTCATGCCGATGGAGCCATCGGCTTCATCAAGGTCAGTCAACTCTGGGGTCTATGAAACTCGCCATTCTCGGCGCAGGCGCATGGGGAACGGCGCTGGGTATCGCGCTGGCGCCGTATCATTCCATCGCATTGTGGGCTCGCGATCCCGAGCAATGCCGCAAGCTGGCAACGGAGCGCCTCAATACGCGCTATTTGCCCGATGTGGCGCTGCCGCCCTCGGTGCTCGTCACGACGGATCTGGGTGCGGCACTCGCCGATGCCGGCTTGATCGCGGTGGCGGTTCCGACCGCGGCATTGCGACAGACGCTTAGACGGGTCGCGGAACTTAAATCCGCGGCGGGTGTGGTCTGGCTTTGCAAAGGCTTTGAACCCGGCAGTGCAAAATTCCCGCATCAGGTAGCCGAAGAAGAACTGCCGGACACACAGCCCCGTGCGGCGCTCTCGGGGCCGAGCTTCGCCAGCGATGTCGCGCGGGGTCTGCCCGCAGCGGTAACGGTGGCATCTCATGACGCCAAGTTCGCGACTTTGGCGTCCCATGCATTGCATACCGGCCGGTTTCGGGTCTATTCCAGCCAGGATCTGATTGGTGTGGAAACAGGCGGAGCGGTAAAAAACGTCATTGCCATCGCTGCGGGCGTGTCGGACGGGCTGGAACTGGGCGCCTCTGCGCGCGCAGCGCTGATCACGCGCGGACTGGCGGAAATGACGCGGCTGGGAATTCGGTTGGGCGGGCGCTTTGAAACCTTTATCGGGCTGGCCGGCGCGGGGGATCTCATGTTGACGGCAACTTCGGATCTGTCGCGCAACCGGCGAGTCGGCCTGCAGCTTGCGTTGGATCAGCCGCTGGCGACCGTCCTGTCCAAACTAGGGCACGTTGCCGAAGGTGTTCATACTGCCGGCGAAGTCTTGCGGCTCGCCGGCCCGCTGGGGGTGGATATGCCCATTACCGAAGCCGTTGCGCAACTACTGGACGGCCGCACTTCCGCGCAGGAGCTGCTTACGGGCTTGTTACAGCGCGAGCCTAAACAGGAAAGCGTGCACTAGCTAGCAAAGTTTTTGAAGTCGTTTTGCCGCCAGGCTTCGTACACCACCACCGCCACCGCATTCGACAGGTTCAGACTGCGGCTGCCTGCCACCATGGGTAGCCGCAACCTGTTCTGCGGCTCGAAGCTGCCCAGAATCGCGGCGGGCAGTCCCCGGCTTTCCGGACCAAACACCAGTACGTCCCCAGGTTGATACGCCACGCAGTCGAAGCGTGCCGAGGCCTTGGTGCTGAAAGCGAAACGCCGGCCTGGCAGGGCTTGCAGCAACGCCGTCCAACTGGCGTGCACCGCTAACGATGCGTATTCGTGGTAATCGAGGCCCGCGCGTTTGAGGTGCCGATCTGTGAGATGAAACCCCAATGGTTCAACGAGATGCAATCGGCAGCCGCTATTGGCACAAAGCCTGATGACATTGCCGGTATTTGGTGGAATTTCAGGCTCATAGAGCACGACGTTGAACATTTTTGTTGCAATTTGTGAGCTGTGATAGTTTAATGTTGTAATTCAATATACTGCAAGACAAACCTCAAGTGAGATTGAAAGAGGCGCTATAACTGCCGATTTGCATCGATGGGCCGACCAGAAAAAATCCGACTAGGCGAAATCCTGCTGCAGCAAAAATTGCTGACGGCAGAGAACTTGACGGCCGCCCTCGAGGAGCAAAAGCGCAGCGGCCGCAAGCTCGGCAGAATTTTTATCGATGCGGGTTATGTCACCGAGGAACAGATCGGCAGCGCCCTTGCGCGCCAGTTGCAGGTTCCTTACATCAATCTCAAGCATTTCAACATCCGACCGGAAATCGCGACCCGCCTGCCGGAAACCCTCGCGCGGCGTTTCCGCGCCATCGTTTTAGAGGATTCCGGGGCGTTTTATCGGGTCGGCATGGCGGATCCGACCGATTTGTTTGCCTATGACGAGATCAATCGCGTCCTGAAACGCGACATCCAGCTCGCCGTCGTGGGCGAAACGCTGCTCCTGCAGACCATCGACCGCCTTTATCGGCGAACGGAAGAGATCAGCGGGCTGGCGCTCGAACTGGGCGCCGAACTTGGCGAATCCACCGACATCGGTACGCTGGGGCTGACGCCCGGCGCCGAGGATGCGCCGGTCGTCAAGCTGCTGCAATCGGTGTTCGAGGACGCCGTGCAGGTGCGCGCCTCGGACATTCACATCGAGCCGCAGGAAACCAAGGTTCTGATCCGCTTTCGCATCGACGGCGTGCTGCACGTTCAGGCCGAGGCCGATGCAAAAATTGCGTCCGCGCTGATCTTGCGCCTAAAGCTGATGTCCGGCCTCGATATCTCCGAAAAGCGCCTGCCGCAGGATGGCCGTTTCAACGTGAAGGTGCGCAATACGCAAATCGACGTGCGTATTTCGACCATGCCCACCCAGCACGGCGAATCCGCGGTCATGCGTTTGCTGAATCAGAGCGGCGGCATTCTGGGCCTCGAGCGCATCGGGATGCCTGCCGATATGCTCAAGCGCTTGCGCGCCATTCTGCAGCGCCCGAGCGGCATGGTGCTGGTCACCGGCCCCACCGGCAGCGGCAAGACCACCACGCTCTATGCTGCGCTCGACGAGCTCAACACCTCGGAGCGCAAGATCATTACGGTGGAAGACCCGGTCGAATATCGGCTGCCGGGCATCAACCAGGTGCAGATTCACGAAAAAATCGAGCTGACTTTCAGCCGTGTGCTGCGCACCGCCTTGCGCCAGGACCCCGACGTGATCCTGGTTGGCGAAATGCGCGACCGGGACACGGTCGAAACAGGCTTGCGCGCCGCGATGACCGGCCACCTGGTGTTCTCAACCTTGCACACCAACGATGCGGTCAGTACGCCGATCCGCCTGCTGGATATGGGGGCGCCTCCCTACATGGTGGCGATGTCGCTGCAAGTGGTGGTGGCCCAGCGGCTGCTGCGCCTGATTTGCGAAAGCTGCGGGGAAGTCACGCCGCTGCTGCCGCAGCAACAGCAATGGATCGTTCAAACGCTCGGCAGCAAGGCACGCGATTTCCAGTATCGCAAAGGGCGCGGTTGCACCCAGTGCAACGGTACCGGTTACATGGGACGGACCGGCGTTTACGAGATGCTTGAAATGACGGCGCCTGTGGTCGAAGCCGCCAACAAGGCCGATCCGGCCATCTTCATCCAGGTGGCACGCGAGCAGATGCAGGGCCAGACCCTGAAGGATCATGCGGCGGCGCTGGTTACCCAGGGCAAGACGACCGTCGAAGAAGCGATGCGCATCAGCACGCAACTGGACGACTGATGGCCTACTTTTCCTATAAGGGGCGCAACGCGTCGGGCGATCTCGTGCAAGGCGTGCTCGAAGGCGCGGATAGCTCTGCCGTGGCTTCCCAGTTGTTCGGCATGGCATCACTCCCGTCGCGATCGACACGGCCCGCAGCCCGGCGAAAGCAGTGCCGAAGGCCTGCTCGCGCGGCTGACGAGGCGGCGCGTGGAACCGACTGAAATGCTGTTGTTCAGCCGCCAGATGTACACCCTGCTCAAGGCGGGCGTGCCGATCATGCGCGCCCTGGCCGGTCTGCAGGAGTCGGCGACCAATCCGCGTTTTCAAGGAAGTCCTGCAGCAGATTCGCGAAGGCCTCGACAACGGACACCCGCTGTCGGTTGCGATGCAGCGAACTGGCCAGTTCTCACCTTTCTACATCGCGATGGTGTACGTGGGCGAGATCACCGGCATGCTCGAGGAAATATTTTTGCGGCTGTACAACCACCTGGAGTTCCAGGAATTCATGCGCAACCAGGTCAAATCCGCTTTGCGCTACCCGATGTTCGTGGTGGTGGCGATGCTGGTTGCCATCGTGGTCATCAATCTTTTCGTCATTCCCGCATTTGCCAAGGTCTACGCGGGGTTCAACGCGCAGCTGCCGTTGCTCACGCGGATGTTGATCGGGTTCTCGGAATTCATGGTGGCGAGCTGGTGGATCCTGGCATTGTTGCTCGTCGCCGCCATTTTCGGTTTCCGCGCGTATGTCAACACGGCGATCGGGCGCTACAAATGGGACCGGACGAGCTTGCGACTCCCGATCGCCGGCAAGATCGTCCTGAAGGCCACCATGGCGCGCTTCGCGCGCAGTTTCGCGCTGGCGATCCGCAGCGGTGTGCCGATCGTCCAGGGGCTGACGCTGGTCGCGCAGACCGTGGATAACGCCTTCGTCGCCAAACAGATCGAGAAAATGCGCGAGGGCGTGGAGCGCGGCGAAAGCGTGCTGCGCACCGCGTCGCACGCCGGCATCTTTACCCCGGTCGTGCTGCAGATGGTCATGGTGGGCGAGGAATCCGGCTCGCTCGACGACATGATGCAGGAGATCGCAGACATCTATCAGCGCGAGGTCGAGTACGAACTCAAGACCTTCGGCTCGCAGATCGAGCCGATCCTGATCGTCTGCCTGGGCGTGCTGGTGCTGATCCTGGCGCTCGGCGTGTTCCTGCCGATCTGGGATCTCGGCCAGGCGGCGATGCGGAGATGAAGCGATGTTGCGCCCACGCACATTCCAGAACTGCGGCGGCGCCAGCCTGCTCGAATTTTTCGCTGCCCTCGCCGTCATTGGGGTCATTGCCAGCGTGCTGTTGCATCGGATGCTGTACCTGCAGGAGGTCGCGGAAATGACCGCCATGGAACTGACCGTGGCGCACATGCGCACCGGCCTGCGCTACAAGACGGCGGACTTGCTGATGCGCGACAAGGTGTCGGGAATCGCGTCACTGGCAGACGAGAATCCGATCAGCTGGCTGGAGACTCATCCCCAAAACTATCTGGGCGAGTTCGATGGAGCGCCCGACACGGACCTGCGAGGCAAATGGTACTTCGACAGAACACGGCGCGAACTGGTGTACACGGTCAACAATCGGCGGCACTTTGTGCCCGACAACGACCAGAATTACGCACTCAGGTGGCATGCCGTGCGTTCGGCGGCAAAGGATGCTCGCGTTGACGGCAGAACCGGAATCGTGCTGCAATGGGTGGCGCTGGTTCAGGTGTCCGGCGGCAAGTGGTTCTGAGGCGTGGATGGCACGTCTCCTGCTGTCCATCCGATTGACGTATGTGCAAGCGAATAGAAAGGATCGAAGAATGAAAGATCAGTTGCGGGGCTTTACCCTGATCGAACTGGTGGTGACGATCAGCATCATTGCAATTCTGGCGGCGGTCGCATTGCCGCGATACATCACCCTGCAAACGCAGGCGCGGATGGCCAAGATGCAGGCGGTCTACGGCGGTATTCGATCGGCCTCGATGCTTGCGCATGCCCAGGCAGTCGCCACCAACCAGACGGCGGCCGCAACGGTCCCCATGGAGGGCGCAATCATCGATCAGGTGAATGGTTATCCGACCGCAAATGCGACCGGCATCATCCGGGCCTTGCAGCTCGATGCAACCGGAGACCAGGTGACCATGTCCGCAGGGGGCGCCGCTGCGGGGTCGACGCATCACCATCGACATCAATGGGGCGACGACGGCGGCGAATTGCCGCGTGTCGTACACCTCTGCGCTGCCGAATGCCTCGCCGATCATCAGCCTGCCGGCGGCCCCGGATTGTTCGTGATGACACGAACTACCAAATCCCGCGAAGCGAATGAGTTCCTTATTTCTGAATCTAGTTACCTCACAGGAGAACGAAAAATGCAAGTCAAGCAAAGTGGTTTTACCTTGATCGAACTGGTCGTTGTAATCGTCATTCTGGGTATTCTGGCAGCCGTGGCGTTGCCAAAATTCATCGACCTGTCCAATGAGGCAGGAGAGGCTGCTGCGAAAGGGGTTGCCGCAGCGGTCTCGTCTGCATCGAGTATCAATTACGGTGCGAAAAAGGCAGGCAATGCCAGCGCCATCTCGGTCCAAGATTGCGCGACTGCTGCGACGTTGCTGGTGGGTGGTGCTGTGCCTGGTGACTATAACGTTGGCGTCGCTACATGTCCCGGGTCGCCAACCGCTGATGGCGTTACGGTGAGCTGCACCGTGACCCATACGCCGTCGACCAAGTCGGCTACTGCGACGGTCATTTGCGCAAATTAAGCGCCAACGGCGGGCGGCCGGGCGGCGCGCGAGACGGTTAGTCTCGTGTTCCGCCCGCAACCTGCTTTACGATGGTGGCAACCGTCCCGCCTGAGAGGAAAAGTCACCGGCGACATCTCGCCGGTTTTACGCTGATAGAGCTGGTTGTAACGCTGATCCTGGTCGCGATCCTGGCGGTGGTGGCGATCCCGCGGCTGCGTACCCAGACCTTCGACACCGTCAGTTTTTACCAGGAAGTGCTTTCGTCGGTGCGCTATGCCCAGAAGGAAGCCGTGGCGAAGCGGCGGGTGGTCTGTGTCACGCTGGGCGTCAATTCGGTGACGATCCGATTCGCCCGAAACGCGGGCGTCTTCGTCTGCGATACCGACCTGATCAGCCCGCGAGGGGTGAGCCCGTTCACCGTGACCGCCAGCAGCGGCGTGACCCTGTCCAGTGCGCCCGCTATCGGCACCTTCTTTTTCGATGGACTCGGCAAGCCCTTTGACGCAGCGGGCGTTGCCAGTCCGCAGCGCACGATCAGCATCACCGGCGATGGCACGCAGAGCTTCATCGTCGAGCCGGAGACCGGTTATGTGCATTGAGGCCGCGCCGCCCGAGCGCGCTCGCCGCGGGTCGCATCCCCAGGCCGGCCTGTCGCTGATTGAACTGATCATGTTCGTGGTGATCGTCAGCGTGGGCATTGCCGGCATTCTGTCCGTGTTCAACCTGACGACCCAGAAAAGCGCCGACCCCCAGATCCGCCGGCAGATGCTCGCCGTGGCGGAAGCGTTGCTCGAGGAAGTTCAGTTCAAGGCGTTCACGTATTGCGATCCGGACGATCCGAATGCTGCTACTGCCACGGGCGCCGGGGATTGCACGGGCGGTGCCGGCGGCGCCAATGACGAGAGCAAACTGCCGCTCGGACCCGAGGCGGGAGAAACGCGCGCCACGTATGACAATGTCAGCGACTACAACGGCCTCAGTCTGGCGCCAGCTTCGGATATCAATGGCACCACCATCACCGGCTATTCGGCGGCGGTCAGCGTAACGCAGCAACAAGCCGAGGCGAGTATCCCCCTGGCCGAATCGTTGCGAATTACGGTCACGGTCACCCACGGCGGCGACTCGCTCTCCCTCAGCGGCTATCGCCTGCGCTACGCGCCCCGATCGGTGCCATGAACGAATTTCCTGCATTCAGAGTTGTGCCAGCCCTTGCGCGCCGCCGTGCGAGAGGATTCACGCTGACCGAGGCCATCATGGTGATCGTGATCACCGGCATTCTTGCCGGCATGGTCGCCGTGTTTATCCGGGACCCGGTACGGGGTTTTTTCGACACGGCCCGACGCGCCGCACTGGTGGATGCGGCCGATACGATCCTGCGTCGCATCAGCCGCGACGTGCGCGAGGCGCTCCCAAACAGCGTGCGGGTCAACGCGGGTAACAATGCCGTGGAGTTCCTGCACATGCGCACGGCAGGACGCTATCGCGAACAGGGCCCCGGCGATATCCTCGATTTCACCACCAACGACACGTCCTTCGATGTGCTGGGCCCTCCGCTCAGTGTCCAGGCGGGCGACTCGGTCGTTGTGTACAACCTCGGCATTGCCGGCGCCAGCGCGTACGAGGGTACAAGCACCAGCCGCCGCGTTGCGGCGGCACCGTTCGGTGCTTCGCTCAGCAACGTAACATTTACCTCGGCCAGCGCATTTCCTTTTGCCTCGCCGGGACGGCGCTTCCAGATCGTCGATACGCCGGTGAGCTATGTCTGTTCAGGCGCGCAGATGCGGCGCTATTCCGGGTATGCGATAGACCCGGCTCAGCCCGTGCCACCGGCGGTCACGGGTGCACTGATCTCGGACAAACTCTCGGCCTGCAGCATTGCCTATGCGGCGGGGCCGAGCGAGCGTGAAGCCCTCGTTACGCTGAATATTGCGCTCACCGACGGCGGCGAGACCGTCAGTCTCATTTACCAGGTTCATGTCAACAATGCACCGTAATGCGCAGGCGGGGGTCGCTCTGGCCACGGCGATCTTCCTGATCGTCGTGCTGGCAGGACTCGGTGCGATTGCCCTCACGGTGTCGGGACTTCAGCACACGTCGTCTGCGCGCGATGTCATGGGGGCCAAAGCGTATCAGGCCGCACGCAGCGGCCTCGAGTGGGGCGCGCACAAAGTGCTGCAGCAAGCAGCCGCGCCCGGCAGCGGGCGGGTGTCCGGCCGCCACGCAGATTTGCGATGCCGGCCGGCACAGATCTCACGGGCCTGACTGTCAACGTCGGGTGCGCACGCACGACTTTTGACGAAGGCGCCAGAACCGCCGGAGGGGGCAACCCGCTGGAGTTCTATGTCATCACGGCGACAGCCTGCAATCAGCCGCCATGCCCAAATACGGCAGCGCCGGGACCCGCGTATGTGGAACGGCAATTGCAAGCCACCATAGGGAGGTGAGCGAACAGAGGCGGGCGCGGCTTTACCGCGATAAGTTCAAGGGGATATTCAGGCGTCATGGAGAACCGAATGCGGCTGCGTGAATATGTCATGGCCGTGGCATTGGTGAGCGGGCTCACGACGCTTTCCGACATCGCCCAAGCTCAGATCGCATTCCGTGCCGCCGCCTCTGCGGGAGTCGGGTCCAGCAGCACGATCACGCATATCGGCGCTGGAAACGGGGTTTCGTCGAGCGGCTGCCCCTCATCCATTGTGCTTCCCGTTCCTGCTGGGGCCAACGGGGATTTGCTCATTGCGTTGGTTTCGACCAAGGATTCCGCGACCCTCACGCCGTCCGCAGGCTGGAATACGCTTTTTCAGCAAAACCCGGTGACCGCTTTCAAGGCGGCGATCTACTGGCGTATTGCCACGGGCGCGGATGGCCTGACCGTTACCAAGACGGGCACTGGCTGCGACGTGAATCATGGTCGGATGGGTCGGTTCCGCGGCGTCGATCCGAGCAATCCGTTCGAATCCGGATCGCCGGTGCCGGCCGGAAACTGGAGCTATACGAACGCGGATACCGTGACGACCGGCACGGAAACGCCGATCTCTCCGAACAGCATGTTGTTATTCGCAGCGTTGATCGGCGATAACCGGAAGACCGATGCAAAAGGTCTTGGCTTTACCGAATCGTTCGACTCCGGTACGGGAACCGGCACCGATGTGCAAGTCGTACTGAATTACCAGCTTCTGACCGCAGCCGGGACTTATGGACCCTACACGATCAAAAAAGGAGGCGGAAACGATCCGAATTACGGCGTGTTGTTCGCACTGCGACCGATCGGTTCGACGCTCACCATTAATGTGCCTGCGGGAACGACCACGAACGACGTAATGATTGCCGGCATTACGCCGCGGCCCTGTGCCTCGTCGAGCGGCGCAGCATGCACATTGACGGTTGTGGCGCCCCTCGGCTGGAATCTGGTCCAAGGAATCGACCAGACGACCGGCGCAGGAACCGGTGGTTACGGAAATCGTTTGCTGGTTTATCAAAAGGCGGTGACGGGCCCGGAGCCGGCCAGCTACACATGGAAGTTCGGTGGCTCACCCGTGCACGCCGGCCTGGCCGGCGGCATCATGACTTTTTCCGGCGTGGACAATACCAATCCCGTCGTGGCAAACGCCGGACAGGTCACCCCATCGGCAAATTCCCACGCAGCACCCACGATCAGTACGGGCACCGTGATCAACACCATGCTGGTGAGCGTCCACAGCGCCAACTCGTCAGCGACGTGGTCGCCGCCCCCCGGCATGACGGAAGCGGTGGATCAGGCCTCGCTAACCAGACCGGACGATTTGGGGCTGGCAATTGAAATGAACTATGAACCCCGCGCGGCAGCCGGCACGACCGGCTCACGCACCGCCACCTGGACTGGTGCACCCGCGAACGATACCGGCGCGACCGAGATGCTCGCCCTCCGACCGGCTAACGCGGTTAACCACTACGCAATTTCCGGTAGCGTCACCGGCGTTACCTGTGACGTCTCCACGGTCCAGTTTACGGCGCACGACTCCGCGCATACGCCGATCGCGCCCGGCGCCGGCACGACGCTGACGTTGTCGACATCGACGGGAACCGGCGTCTGGCAAGCCGGCTTGTTGTCCGGCACCGGCGGGTGGACGCCTTCCGGCGCCAACAACGGGTCCGCCACTTACGTCTGGCCTGGGGGCGAATGGAGTTTCAGCGTGAACTTGCGCCACAACACTGCGGCGACCGTGAACATCAACGTGCTCGACGCGAATGCCAAGGCGGAGATTCCTGCAGAAGACCTGAGCATCACGTTTCGCCGATACGGCATTTCGCGTGACGGCCGATGGCACGTCAGCCGCAACCATCGGCACCCAGATCGCGGCCAAGACGTCCAATGTCGGGGCTCGGCGCCGCAGACGCTGTACCTGCAGGCGATCCGCACGGACTCCAGTACCGGCAGCTGCGTCGGCTTGATCCAGAGCAAGACGGTAACAATAGAAATGGCGGGTGCGCGCATCAACCCGACGGGCAGTGCAAGCCAGCCCAGCGTGCTCAACAGCAGCAGCGCCTGGGTGCCGCTGGGCACCGGCGCCGGTGCCGCCGGGACTTACACCAACGTCACGCTGGCGTTCGATGCCCAATCGAAAGCGCCGCTGGTCATCAGTTATCCGAATGCCGGCAGCGTCGCACTCTACGCGCGCTATCAACTGCCTTCGCCGCCGGCGAGCACCTACGTCGCCGGGACGCTGAATACCTTCGTCGTGCGTCCCTTCGGGTTGCGCCTCGGCGGACCGCCGTCCGGGCGCACCGGACCCGGCAGCACCGTCTATGCCAGGGCAGGTCAGAACTGGCCGGACGCGATGACCGTCACGGCCGTCGTGTGGGAAGCGGGCGACGACACCGACAACGATGGCATTCCGGATAGCGATGCGGTATTGGCCGGCAATGCGGCGACCAGCAATTTCGGCCTGGAATCGACGCCGGCAACGGTCGCCGTCATCCACACGCTGGCGGAACCATCCGGCGGCAACGTTGGCACGCTGTCTGCGCCCCTTGGAGCCTTTGCCGGGGGCACTGCGTCGGCTACGGCGAGCTGGAGCGAGGTAGGGTTAATCAATTTGTTTGCCTCCTCGAGCAACTATCTTGGCGGCGGGCAAAACGTGAGGAACTCGACCGCGGGGTTTACGGGTGTTGGACGCTTCACGCCGTTCGATTTTGCTGTTACGCGCAACACGCCGGCCTTCAGTCCGGCATGCTCGGCGAATTTCACTTACGTGGGTCAGCGCTTCAACTATTCGACCGCTCCGGTTCTAACTGTTACCGCGCGCAACAGTGCCGGCGTTACAACCCAGAATTACGCCGGCACCTTCATGAAGATCACCAACACCGACGTCACGCCCAACACCACGGCGGCGCGGTACTCGCGCTTCGACGCGCTGGGCGGGGGTAGCACCCCTGCACTGGACGTCGCTTCCCTGCCCGCCGCAGCGGTGGACCCCACAATAGGGGCTTTTAGCAACGGCGTCGGTACACTCACTTTTTCGGGTGGCGCAGCGGGGGCCAAGTTTACGCGCGGTCTGCAGACGCTGCCCTTCAATGCCGACATTTCGCTCTCGGTTAGCGTGGCAGATAGCGACGGCATCGTCGTTGCACGCATCGACGGGGTCGCTGCGGTCAATCCCGTGAGTTTTGGCGCAGCGACCTCAGGCAACGGCATTCCCTTTGGCGGTGGGGCCACGCCAAAACAGATGCGCTTCGGGAGGCTGGCACTTGGCAATGCATTCGGCTCGGAACGGCTCGATTTGCCTATCCCCATCGAAACGCAGTACTACAACAGCAGTGGTGTGTACGTGACCAACGCCGAAGACAGTTGTACGGCGATCGCAGTGAACAACGTCAATCTCAGTTCGGGCACCGCGACCGGTGGCGGCACTTTCGCCTCAGGCAAGGGCAATCTGAAGGTCAACAAACCGCTGAGTAAAGTCTCGATCGATCTCTGTGTCGATTTGGACGGATCGAGTCCGACCGATAATACCTGCATCGCATCCGTGCCGGCGAACATGAATTATCTGCAGTGGAAGTGGACGGGCGCCAGCTTCGACCGGGATCCCAAGGCAAAAGCGACATTCGGTATTTTCAAGAATTCGGACGAGTTTATCTATTTGAGGGAGAATTTTTAACGTATTGCCACGCCCTCGAACATCGAAGTCGAATCAACGTGACGGATTGATACGTTTCCCGACCTGCGGAACGCTCCAGTACTCCTGCATCGCCCCCAATTTTGCGAACCTTGGTGCTAATGGGCTTCGGCCGGCAAACGAGCGGCGGTGGTCACTCGCATGCCACCGACTCAGACCCCGGAGGCAGCGCCTCAAGGGTCACATCCCAATTGCCGTAACCAAGGATCAGTAGAACCTTTCAAGCTTACCTAATTTGTTATTGACGACAATAAGTTATTGATATATGTTCACGTACAAAATTAAGTAACCTCTTATATGCCTGCTTTTTTTACGCGACAACGTGCCGTGGACCTGGCGGCAGTCAATCTCTACAGCGATCGTGTGGAGGTGGGGCAGATTCGTCGAAACGGCTCCGAGCGCCCGGTCGTGACACTCTGTGGCCACATTCCCGGCACGGCGGACCACGGAGAAGCGTTGCAGCGTGCGCGCAAGGAAATGCACCTCGACCGCTTCCGTTGTTCAACGGTGCTACCCGCGCGGCACTATCAACTTCAGTTGCTGGACGCGCCACCCGGTGTGCCCGATGCGGAGATGAAATCCGCGGTTCGCTGGAGGCTGAAAGATTTTCTCGATTACCCGCTGGAACAGGCCACCGTGGACGTCGTGGCAATTCCGTCCGACATCACGCCAGCCGGACGCGGAAGGCCGGTTTACGCGGTGTCCGCGCGCAATCAGGATGTTCAAGCGTGCATGAACACTTTCTCGGCGGCCAAGGTAAAGTTGAGCGTGATCGACGTCGCCGAGATGGCCCAACGCAATCTTGCGATGCTGTTCGAGGCCGATCATCGCGCGATCGCCATGCTGAGTTTCAGTGCCGAGGGCGGTTTGCTGACTTTCAGCGCCCAGGGCGAGTTGTATCTGTCCCGCCGCATCGAGATCAGCCTCGATCAGCTCAACGATGCCTTGCCGGAAATGCGCGATCAGTTGTTCGAGCGCATTGCGCTTGAATTACAGCGCTCCCTGGATCATTTCGATCGCCAGTTCAGCAATATCCCTTTGGCGAGATTGCTACTGGCGCCGTTGCCTGAAGCGCTGGGACTGGCTGATTATCTGGCGGGGAATCTTTCGGCGCCGGTGCAAACGGTGAATCTTGGCGACGTGCTCGATTTTCATGAAGTGCCTGAACTGCGCGAGCCGGCCGAACAATTGCTGCGGTGGCGAACGCTGGGCGCGGCGTTGCGCTTTGATACTGCATAGGAAGAACGCGTGCCTCGTCAGATCAATCTTTATAACCCCGCATTCGAGGCACAGCGTGCCTTGTTGTCGTTCAAAGGGGCCGTCGCGGGCTGGTTTCTGATCGCCATCCTGGTGGCCGGCATCGCCGCATTCCAGACGATGCGCGTGCGCTCCGCCGAGCAAACGACACAGCAGCTGGCCCGGCAGATCAGCGCGGCGCAAGCCGACATCCAGCGCCTTGGCGCTGCCGTCACCGCACGCAGACATGACCCGCGTGTGGACGAAGAAGTCGCGCGGATCGAGTCGGAAGTCAAAGACAGGCAGGAAACCCTGGAAATTCTGCGCGCAGGGGGGCTCGGTGACACCCGTGGCTTCTCCGATTATTTGAAGGCCTTTGCACGGCAATCTTTCGAAGGCGTGTGGCTCACCGGGCTGAGCATCGCCACGGCAGGAAAGGATATGTCGGTCGAAGGGCGCGCACTGCAAGCCGCTCATGTGCCGGGCTATCTGAAGCGATTGAACGGTGAGAGCGCGATGTTGGGGCATCCCTTTTCAGAACTGGTGATCCAGGAACCTGCTCCGGACCCGGCCGCTAAATCTGCAGCGCGCCCGAATTATGTGGAGTTCAAACTGACCACGAAGCCCAACGGTGGGGTCAAATCGACGGTGGACAGGCAATGAAGCAAGCCTGGGACAAGCTCGCGCGCCGGTTCGATGCGATGAATCCGCGCGAACGCGTCATGGTGTTCCTGGCGGGCGGCGCAGCCATCGTCGCGCTGGGTTTCGTGCTCGCGATCGACGGGGCGCTAGCCAGGCATAAGACGCTTGCCGCCACGGCGGCGAAACAGCGTGGCGAACTCGTGCAATTGCAGCAGCAGAACACCGAATTGACGCGCCTGCTGGCTCAGGACGCCGATGCCGATGGGCGCCGCAAGATCGAGGCGTTGCGGGCCCAGCTGGGTGACTTCAACAACGAACTGCGTGGCGTCCAGCAGGGCCTTGTACCGCCCAGCCGCATGGTCCGGGTGCTCGAAGACATGTTGAGCCGCGAATCCAACGTGCGTCTGGTCAAGCTCAACACGCTGCCCGTCGCGACGTTGCTGGAGCCCGCGGACAGCGCGGTGGCCAGCGCATCCGCCAAAGCCGGCAAAGCGCCAGCACCCACGCGAAATCTTGTTTACAAGCACGGTCTGGAACTTACGGTCGAAGGCAGCTATCTGGAGTTGTTGGCGTACCAGGCGCGACTCGAGAAGCTGCCCTGGCGCATGTTTTTCGCGCGCACCCGCATCAACGCCGCCGATTATCCCCGAGTGCTCATGAGCATCACGCTATACACCTTGAGTCTGGAAGAAGCATGGCTGGTCGTCTGATGCGCGCGCCTGCGATCTTGCTTGCAATGGTGTTGACGGCCGCCGCGTCGGCGGCCACTGCGCAAGGGTTGCGCGACCCCACACGGCCGCCGGGTGCGAGCAGCCGGGCCGTGCGCGGTGCTGCCGCGCAGCCGGGTTGGACGCTACAGTCTGTGCTGATCTCGCCGGAGCGGCGTTACGCCATCATCAACGGTGAAGTCGTTCCGGTGGGCGGCACGGTCGCAGGCGCCGAGTTGATCGCAATTGCCGAAGAGAGAGCAACGCTGCGCACCCCGGAAGGCGTGCGCATCCTTCACCTGTTTCCTGACGTAACGAGACTGGGCGCGGGGCCGACCCTCGGCGCGCGCACGACACCGCCGCAAGCGCAGCCAGACCCGAAAGAACAACGGTCCGCAGAGCCAGGGATTAAGAATGAAAATGACAACTGAGACGATGAGACATCTGCCGGCGCTGATTGTGCTGTGCCTGACGAGCGCGTGTGCCACGACGACAGCAGTCCCCCGGCACAACCTACGACAGTGCAAAAAAGGAAATGTCCAACGCTGCCCGCGCACAGCAGGCCATCCGGCAATCTGACGATGTCGGCAAGGCCCTTCTGCCGCCCCTGACGGTGGAAATGCCCAAGGTGGATGGCCGCCCGATCGAGCCGCGGTTCGATCTGGCCGTCAACAATGCACCGGCGGGCCAGGTTTTCATGGCCATTGTATCGGGCACCCGCTACAGCATCGTCGTGCATCCTGCAGTCAAGGACCAGATCTCTGTGAACCTGCGCGATGTGACGGTGTTCGAAGCGCTGGATACGATCCGGGAAGTTTATGGTTACGAATACAAGTTGCAAGGCAATCGCATCCTGATTGAGCCGCTTGGGATGCAGACCCGCGTATATCAGGTCAATTACCTGATGAGCCAGCGCAAGGGCAGAACCGAAGTGCGTGTCACATCGGGCGCAATCTCCGATTCATCCAATGCCGGCCCGCAATCTCAACCGGTATCCACCAGCAGCTCAGGCCCATCCACCACGGCACTGGAAAGCAGCCGCATCAGCACCACGTCCAATAACGACTTCTGGGCGGAAATCGATGCCGCACTGCGCGCCATTGTCGGCAAGGAAGGTGGACGCAATGTGGTGTTGAGTCCGCAATCGGGCGTGATTGTCGTGCGCGCCCTGCCTTCCGAGTTGCGCGGCGTCGCGGAATTCCTCAAGACGATGCAGCTGGTCGTCGAACGTCAGGTCATGCTGGAAGCGAAGATCATCGAAGTGCAATTGTCGGACAGTCATCAGACCGGGGTGAACTGGGCGGCATTCAGGCAAGGCAATACGCGCGTGGCCGGAGGGGTGCTGGGTCCCGGCGCCGTTCTTTCGCCCAACGGCACCATCAGCGCCTTCACTTCGACCAATGCCGACGGTTCGGTATCGGCGAGTTCGCTGTTATCGTCGACTCCTGGGTCTCCCGGCGCGATTGCCGCAGGCGTGGGCACGCCGGGCACCCTGTTCGGTCTCGCATTCCAGACCAGCAACTTTGCAGCACTGATCTCGTTCCTGGAAACGCAAGGGAATTTGCAGGTGTTGTCGAGCCCGCGCATCGCCACCTTGAACAATCAGAAGGCAGTGCTTAAAGTCGGTACCGACGAATTTTTTGTCACCAATATCACCACGAACACGACCACCACGGGCACCACCAGCACGCAATCGCCGACGATCACCGTGTCGCCGTTCTTCTCGGGTGTTGCACTCGACGTAACACCCCAGATCGACGAGAACAACCAGATCATCCTGCACATTCATCCGTCTGTCTCCAACGTGATCGAGAAAACGAAAAACATCGATCTGGGGACGGCCGGCAACTTCCGCTTGCCGCTCGCCTCGAGTACGATCAGCGAAAGCGATACTATTGTTCGCGTGTCGAACTCGAATATCGTCGCTATCGGCGGGTTGATGAAAGAATCGACGAGCCGCGACCGCAGCGGCCTACCGGTGCTCGGCACCCTGCCGGTAGTGGGCAATCTGTTCAGCAGCAGGAGCCGCTCCACCACCAAAAGCGAGCTCGTGATTCTGCTCAAACCGACCGTGATCGAAAACGATACGACCTGGCGTCAGGATATACTGGACTCAAAAGAACGCATCGATGCTTACGAACGCAGTGACCGCCCCACCTTCAGACCCAAGCCCACCAATCCCGCTTCAACGCAATAACCGGCCGGGCGCCGCGGATAAGCGCGTGGTCGCGGCGCGGCGTCAGCGCTGAGATGTACCTGACCCACTTCGCGCTGCGAGAGGCGCCGTTTGGCCTGACACCGGATACCGCTTTTGCCTTTGCCTGCACGCCACACCAGGAAGCGCTGAACACGCTGCTTATTGCGTCCGCGAACGGCGAGGGCTTCATGAAGGTCACGGGCGAAGTTGGCACCGGTAAAACGTTGCTCTGCCGCCGGTTTCTGTCGCAGCTGGATGACGACACCGTGACAGCCTACATTCCCAACCCGCTGCTCGATCCGCATGGCCTGCTGTTGGCGCTGGCCGAGGAATTACGCGCGGATTTCGATCGGGATGACGATCAGCCGCGTTTATTGAAAGCGTTGAACCAGGTGCTGCTTGCGTACGCAAAGGCCGGCAAACGCGTCGTGGTCTGCCTGGATGAAGCCCAGGCCGTGCCGCTGGCGACGCTGGAGTCCTTGCGGTTGCTGTCAAATCTCGAAACGGAGAAAAGAAAGCTGTTCCAGGTCGTCCTGTTCGGGCAGCCCGAACTGGACGCGAAACTCGCCGATGAGTCGGTGCGTCAATTGCAGCAACGTATTACGTTTCAATACCATCTTGCGGCCATTTCGCGTCGCGAGCTGGAGTACTACATTTCACATCGTCTGCGCATTGCGGGCTATATGGGCGACCGGCTGTTCAATGGGGCGGCTCTCGATGCGCTGTACCGCGCAAGCGGTGGCGTGCCGCGCCTGATCAATGTCGTGGCGCACAAGGCCATGCTGGCTGCATATGGTGAAGGGCATCATTACATCACGGCCGCACATGTGCGAATGGCGGCGAAGGATACGCCTTCCGCCCGAAAAGCCTTTCCCCGAATGGTGTGGACCGGCACGACCGCGGCAGCCGCCGCTGCGGTCGCTGTTTACTGGTATTTATATCGATGAGTCTGATCAACCAGGTCCTGCTGGACCTTGAAAAGCGCCATGCCTCGGAGTCGGAACTCAAACCCTTGCCGCCGTATGTGCGCGCGGTGCCCGGGCCGACGCGTTCAGGCATCTGGACGATTGTTTTGGCGCTCATCGGGGCGCTGGCGATCGTGGCGGTAGCGGTCTTCGTTTTTCTGTACCGCAGCGATTTCGCACCGCTCATGCCATCTTCCCAGTCGATACCGGTGCCCCTTGCCATCAAGCCGGCCGATCCGGTTACGGCGCCCCTTGCGCAGCAACCTGCCGCAGAAGTACCCGCTGAAGAGGCTCCCGCCCAAACGGTGGCGTTCACACCGGTTTCCCGCTTGTCGGACCAGTTGAGTCTCGTTCCGCTGCCCCCGATTCGAATTGAACAGCCGATCGCCCCCGAGCGCCCCTCGAAACTGCGCAGCGAGAATGCGCCCGCCAAGCCGGCGGCCGCACAGCCGCCACGCACCCCCCCGCGCGCCGAGCTGCCACCGCGATCGACGCCATCCACAGCGCCCGCTCCGGCAGCGGTCGAATCGAGCAAATCCGCAGCGCCAATCGGGCCGCAGGCAGCCGTCAACACTGAATCGAACAAAACCGAAACGAACAGACCCGAGACGGTTACCAACGCACCGGCGCCCAAGGACGGCGCGCCAACCAACGTTGAAGCGCCAGCCAACGTCGAAGCCCCGGCCAAGGTGGAGGCGCAGCGTCAGCCTGAAATGGCCACAACCGAGCCCTCGGTGGTGCCGCAGCCACCACCCAAGGCAGACGGGCCCGGGGCCATCGACAAGCAGATGCGTGAAGTCGTCCCCGCGGAACGTGCGGAAATCGCCTTCCGCCGAGGGGTCGCACAGCTTCAGGAGGGGCGCGCCAATGCGGCAGAGATCGAGTTTCGCAACGCACTGAAGCTTGACTCAACGCACGGCGCCGCCTTTCAGGCGATGCTGGGATTGCTGCTCGATACGGGCCGCAACGGCGAGGCGGAACAATTGTTGCGCAAATCGCTCGACCTGAACCCTCGCCAGCCGCGTTACGCCATGGTGCTGGCGCGACTGGAAATCGAACGCGGTGAGATCAGCACTGCGGTCAATACCATGGTGGGGGTTCTGCCCTATGTGCAATCCGACCCCGACTTCTATGCCTTTCTCGCGGCGCTGTTGCAGCGCGAAGGGCGACACCGGGAGGCCGTGGATTATTATCGTACGGCCCTGCGCAGCACTCCCGGCAACGGCGTCTGGATGATGGGACTTGGCATATCGCTGCGCGCGTCGAGCCAGGTCGCCGAAGCGCGCGACGCGTTCCAGCGCGCGCTGGCATCGAAGCAACTTTCGGCCGAATTGCAGGAGTTTGTCGATCGGCAACTGCGCGAACTGTCTGCGCAGAAGCGAAAGTAGGCGTCACCCATCTCCGGGCGCCGGCGTTCGCGCCACGATCCACCCTGTCACGGCTTGTGCACCACGAAGTTTTAGCGTGCGCGCGAGCTCATTGAGCGACGCCCCGGTTGTCAGCACGTCGTCAATGACGGCCACCGTTTTACCGTGCAGATCCTGATCGCACGCGAACACGCCGCGCACGTTGGAGCTTCGCTGCTTCCAGGGAAGCGCGGCTTGCGGCGAAACCTGGCGCGTGCGTCGGCAGAGCGCGGTCGACAGGTGTAAGCCAAAATCCGCCGCAACGTAGCGGCCAATTTCCACGCACTGATTGAACCCGCGATCCGCCAACCGGGCACGCGCCAGTGGCATCGGCACGACCAGATCCGGATAAGGTTCGCGTTCCAACGTCTGGGCCAAGGCGAACGCGAGCGGACGTGCACAGGCCAGCTCGCCCCGATATTTCAATCGGTGAATCAGCGCCGTCGCCGGGAATTCGTAGGAGAACGCCGCAACCACGCGGTCGAATTGTGGTCGCTCGCGGAGGCAGCGCCCGCATCTTTCGCCGGTCGCGTTGGGCAGTGCGCACACGGGACAGCGACTTGTCCCGAGCCGCGGCAAGGCGGCCGCGCAACCTTTGCAAAGGCCGGCCCCGTCGGCTGATCCGCCACACAACAGACAGGCGGGCGGCAAGATCCATCGCGCAACCGGCAAGCAGTAGTCAAAAAAAATACCGATTGAATTTGACACGAATGCGCTCTTCCCCGACCATCCCGACTGTTTTCAACCGTCCGCCGAAACCCATGCTCGCCGCGCAAACCCGTATATCCGCCACACCCGAGGCCCAGTCGCCGGCCTGGCCCGTTGCCCGGGTCGAAGCCCTGCTGTCCGCGCCCTTTGCCGATCTGATTTTTCAGGCACAGCAAATTCACAGGCTACACTTCGCAGCCAATGAGGTGCAGCTTTCCACCCTGCTTTCCATCAAGACTGGCGGGTGTCCGGAGGATTGCGGCTATTGTCCGCAGGCGGCGCGTTACCACACGGGGGTCGAGAACGAGGCGTTGATGAGCGTGGAGGCCGTCGTCGAAGCCGCGCGCGCCGCCAAGCACAACGGGGCATCGCGCTTCTGCATGGGCGCCGCGTGGCGGGGACCAAAGCAGCGCGAGCTTGAACAAGTTGCACGCATGGTCCGCGAAGTCAAAGCCCTGGGCCTTGAAACCTGCGCGACGCTCGGCATGCTCAAAAGTGGCCAGGCCGAGCAGCTCAAGGATGCTGGACTCGACTATTACAATCACAATCTGGATACCGATCCGGCCCTCTACGGCGACATCATTACGACGCGTGACCAGGGCGACCGCCTGGATACCTTGCACAAAGTGCGTACGGCGGGCATCAATGTCTGTTGCGGCGGCATTGTCGGCATGGGAGAAACCCGCGCCAATCGGGCCGCACTCATTGCCGAACTGGCCAATCTGTCGCCTTACCCGGAAAGCGTGCCCATCAACAATCTGGTACAAGTCGAAGGCACACCGCTGCACGGCACGGAAGCGCTCGATCCGTTCGAGTTCGTGCGCACCATCGCGGCCGCGCGTATCACCATGCCTCGGGCGATGGTGCGATTGTCAGCCGGCCGCGAATCCATGTCGGAAGAGATGCAGGCGCTGTGCTTTCTGGCGGGCGCAAATTCCATTTTCTATGGTGAAAAGCTGCTGACCACGTCCAATCCCGTGACCGACCGGGATCGGCAACTCTTTGAAAGACTGGGCATCAAGCCCATGTACCCAAGCGAGCACGCCGGAGCCGGCTGCGACAGCAGATCCGGGATTGCTTCGACCGGCTAGCGCCCGTTCTAACTCGCCATGCGTGACTATGTGGCCGAACTTGCCGGCCTGGAGCGGCAAGGACTACGCCGTCGGCGGCGCCTGCTCGATTCCGCGCAAGGGGCCCACGTGCGGGTCGACGGCCGCGAATACCTGTCTTTCTGCAGCAACGATTACCTGGGCCTGGCAGCCGATGATCGGATCGCCGCGGCCGCAGCCGAATCGATCAGTCGATACGGCGTCGGCGCAGGTGCCTCCCACCTGGTAAGCGGGCACCATCGCGCCCATGACACGCTGGAGCGCGCGCTGGCGTCATTCGTGGGCACGCCGCGCGCGCTGTTGTTTTCCAGCGGCTATCTTGCCAACCTCGCCACGCTGAGTGTCCTGGCGCGCCGATCCAGTGCGGTATTTGCCGACCGCCTGAACCATGCGTCCTTGAACGATGCGATGCTTTTGTCTCGCGCGCAATATAAACGCTACGTCCACTGCGACCTGGCGTCGCTCGAGTCGCTGCTGCAGCGCTGCGATGCGGCGGAAAAATTGGTCATAACCGACTCCGTTTTCAGCATGGACGGGGACATCGCGCCGCTGGCGCAGATCGCGAGCCTGTGCGAGCGCCATGGAGCGTGGCTCGTGATCGACGATGCACACGGATTCGGGGTGCTGGGCGAACATGGTCGCGGAGCGCTGAATCATTTTGGCCTCGATTCGACCC
This sequence comes from uncultured beta proteobacterium, assembly GCA_963846655.1. Taxonomy (GTDB): domain Bacteria; phylum Pseudomonadota; class Gammaproteobacteria; order Burkholderiales; family JACQAP01; genus JACQAP01. The sequence goes on from CAWJWT010000002.1 coordinate 50,763, forward strand.
GTATCGCTTACATGGGAACGCTCGGCAAGGCGGCAGGCGTCTCGGGCGCGTTCGTCGCAGGCAGCGAGCAACTTATCGAAATGCTGATTCAAACGGCGCGCGCCTATATCTATACGACCGCATCACCGCCGTTGCTGGCGGCGGCCTTGTTGCGCAGCGTGCAGATTATTCTGGCCGAGGACTGGCGCCGGGAGCGCGTGGCCGCATCAATTGCGCGGCTTCAGCGCGGCATCGCATTTCGCAAGTGGCGGCTGCAAGCATCGCAGACGCCAATCCAGCCGCTACTGGTCGGAGACAACGCAGAAACAGTCGCATTGAGCGATGCCCTGGCACAACGCGGGATTCTGGTACCGGCCATTCGTCCACCCACAGTGCCGAAGGGCAGCGCCCGGCTGCGCATTTCGCTGTCTGCAGCCCATAGCGATGCCGATGTGGACCGGCTCATCGAATCACTGCAGCAAATCGAAGCGGTCCTGTCATGAGCAGCGATTTGACGCTGCCGGACAAGCGCCAGTTGCGGCGCTCGTTCGAAAAAGCCGCGGCGACGTACGACCGTGCGGCCGTCCTGCAGCGCGAAGTAGGCACGCGCGCGCTCGAGCGCCTCGATCTGGTGAAACTCGACCCGAAGCTCATCGTCGACGCCGGGTGCGGTACCGGTTTTGCTTTGCAATCCTTGCATCGGCGCTACCCGCGGGCGACGCTGGCGGCGCTCGACATCGCGCCGGCCATGCTGCAAAAGTCCCGCGGTCGCATCGCCCGCTGGCAGCGCTGGCTCGGTCTGAGCAGCCAGGTTTTCATCTGCGGCGACAACGGCCGGCTGCCGATTCGTTCTGCTAGCGTGGATATGATCTGGTCGAGCCTGGCCTTCCAGTGGGCGGACGATCTGCCGGGAGTTATGGCCGAATGTCATCGTGTCCTGCGCCCGGGCGGTCTGCTGATGTTCACGACGTTCGGCCCGGACACGCTCAAGGAGCTGCGCACGGCGAGCGCGGCGGACGGAAAGATCCATGTCAATCGCTTCCTCGACATGCACGATATCGGCGACATGATGATAGGCGCTGGCTATGCCGATCCGGTGATGGACATGGAGCATCTGACCGTGACTTACCCGACGTGAGGGCCTTGATGCGCGAGTTGAAGGCCATCGGCGCGCATAACGTCGCCATCGGGCGCGATCGCGGCCTGACGGGCCGCGGGGCGCTGCGGGAACTTGAACTGCGCTACGAAGCCTTCCGCCAGCACGGGCGCCTGCCCGCCACCTTTGAAGTCATCTACGGCCACGCGTGGAAACGCCTGCCGCGCACCGGGCCCAGTGGGAAGCCGGTGATCGATATCAAACGGCGTTGAGCCAGCCAGCATGAGCGCCCGCCAGTCTGCTTCCCCCGGCACAGGCGTCTTCGTCACCGGTACGGACACCGGTGCAGGTAAGACCCTGGTCGCCAGTGCCTTGTTGCGCGCCTTTGCCGGCGCGGGCCTGAGAGCCGTCGGCATGAAACCGGTGGCGAGCGGTTGCGATGCCGCGGCGCCGGATCGCGCGAACGAAGACGTGGCCGCGCTCAATGCCGCATCAAACGTGCGCGCGCCGATCGAACTGGTCAACCCCTACTGTTTCGAACCGGCTATCGCGCCACACATTGCGGCCCGCAAGGCGGGCGTCATGATCAGCCTGCCCCGGATCCGCGAGAACTATGTGGCACTGACGAAGCTGGCTGATCGGGTCGTGGTCGAGGGGGCGGGAGGATTGCTGGTCCCGCTGGAGGGCGCTGAAGATTTTGCCGATATGGCGCGCGTGCTGGGGATCCCGGTGTTGCTGGTCGTCGGGATGCGGCTAGGCTGCCTTAATCATGCGCTGTTGACCGCGGAAGCCCTCCTCAGCCGGGGGTTGCCCTTTGCCGGGTGGGTCGCGAATCAGATCGATCCAGCCATGCCTTGTCGGCAGGAGAATATCGATACGCTTCGTCAGCGGTTGCCGCGACCCCTGCTAGCGGTCATTCCATTCGGTGCCGATGCGCACAGCGCCGCTGCGGCCATGCGTCCCGCCCTGTCTATCCTGTAGCCAACGGAGCGCAGGACGGTGCTCGCCCGGCTGCATTGTTGCCATGCCATAGTGGCTTATGCGACAATCGCCGCGCTAAAAAGGGAGGGGTTTGCGTCGTTCTGCAACTTCGCGGGACGGTGCAAGGGATCGGGATTCCGGCATGACGGCAAATGAACGCAAACGCGATTGAGGGCCAACCCGTCTTCACCTTTGTTGCGAGACGCAACAATTCCCTTTCATCGGGCGGCAGGTTCCTTGTTCTCGGCTCCCTTGTGGTTGTGCTACTTGCGATTGCTCTGGGGTTCGCATTTCATGGCGCGTGGCTGATTTTCCCTTTCGCTGGTCTGGACCTCCTCGTGGTGGTCCTGGCATTTCGATATGTGGAACAGCGGGCCGGTGACTGCGAGTGCATCACCGTTCATCACGACAGGATTGTGATCGAACGCCAGGTCAAATCGCAGATTGAGATTAGCGAATTCAACTGCCACTGGGTGCAGGTGGTGTTGACCGAAGCCCACGGCACCTCGCGCGGCCGATTGGTGCTCAGATCGCACGGCAAGGAAGTGGAATTCGGCAGTAACCTTACGGGTGCGCAGCGCGCCGCGTTGGCGGGCCGGCTGAAAGAACACCTGAAAATCCGTTAATACAAGGCACTCGTTTGGGGGAAGCATGATCAAGACGTTGGTTCAAAAAATTAGCGCAAGCGCGTTGACGATGCTGGTCCCGGCCTTCTGTTGGGCGCAGGACAAGGCCAAATGGAATCTCCAGGAGCCCCAAACCTCGGTGGCCCGGGAGATGTACGACCTGCACACCATCGTTCTGGTCATTTGCCTGATCATTTTCGTCGGCGTTTTCGGGGCGATGTTCTATTCGGTGATCATGCACCGCAAATCCGTCGGTCACAAAGCGGCGCATTTTCACGAAAACACGACGGTCGAAATCCTGTGGACTGTCATCCCGTTTTTCATCCTGATTGGCATGGCATGGCCCGCAACGAAAAGCGTGCTGGCCATGCGCGATACTTCGGCGCCCGACATGACCATCAAGGTCACCGGGTATCAGTGGAAATGGGGCTATGAGTATCTGAAGGGTGAGGGCGATCTTTCCGGTGTCGCCGACGGGGTTCAGCTCTACAGCGTTCTGGCCACGCCGCAGGATCAGATCTATGGCAACGCCCCCAAAGGCGAAAATTATCTGCTGGAAGTGGACAATCCTCTGGTGGTGCCGGTCGGCAAAAAAGTGCGGGTGCTGATCACGGCGGCCGATGTATTGCATGCCTGGTACGTCCCGGCTTTCGGCGTGAAGCAGGATGCGGTGCCCGGCTTCATCCGCGATGCCTGGTTCAAGGTGGAAAAAGCCGGCACGTATCGCGGGCAGTGCGCTGAATTGTGCGGCAAGGAGCATGGCTTTATGCCCATCGTGGTCGAGGCCGTTGAGCCCGAAGCATTCGCCACCTGGGCCGGCAAGCAGAAAACTGCGGCGGCGCCGGCAGGGACGACGGCGGGTACTGCTGCGAAGGGTGCTACGGCGGGGGGCGTTGCGGCAGCGGGAGCGGGGAACGCCAAAACCACCTATGACAACAACTGCGCCGTGTGTCACGCCGCGGGGGTCGCGGGCGCGCCAAAACTTGACGACAAGGCTGCCTGGGCCCCGCGCATCGCCACCGGACTGGATGCGCTGCATACCAGCGCTTTGAAGGGCAAGAACGCCATGCCTCCCAAAGGCGGCATGACCCATCTGTCGGACGCCGATGTAGTGGCTGCGGTCGATTACATGGTCAACGCTGCCAAGTAACGACCGATCCAGCCGGACCCAACGCCAGAATCATTCGCAAGGATATCGAGGAGAAGCAACCATGAGCGCAGTCATCGGCCACGAACACGATCACGACCATGCCCATGATGGGCACGGTTATCACCCCGGCGGCCTCATGCGCTGGGTCAAGACGACGAATCACAAGGACATCGGGACGATGTACCTGTGGTTCAGCTTCGTCATGTTCCTGACCGGCGGCTTCATGGCGATGGTGATTCGCGCGGAACTGTTCATGCCCGGCATGCAGGTCGTGGAACCTGAGCTGTTCAACCAGATGACCACGTTGCACGGACTGATCATGGTGTTCGGCGCGATCATGCCTGCCTTTGTCGGCTTTGCGAACTGGCTGATCCCGATGCAGATCGGCGCACCCGACATGGCTTTTCCGCGACTGAACAACTGGAGCTTCTGGTTGCTGCCGCCTGCTGCGCTGTTGCTGATCCTTTCGCTGTTCGTGCCCGGCGGCGCCCCTGGCGTGGGTTGGACGCTTTATGCACCGCTTTCCGTGCAACAAGGCATGGGCATGGACCTGACGATTTTCGCCATCCATATCCTCGGCATGTCCTCGATCATGGGCTCGATCAACATCATTACCACCATCCTCAATCTGAGGGCGCCGGGTATGACGTTGATGAAAATGCCGCTGTTCGTGTGGACCTGGCTGATTACCGCCTATCTGCTCATCGCGGTCATGCCGGTCCTGGCAGGCGCCGTGACCATGACGCTGACCGACCGTCATTTCGGCACGCACTTCTTCAATGCGGCCGGCGGCGGCGATCCGGTGTTGTTCCAGCACATCTTCTGGTTCTTCGGGCATCCCGAGGTGTACATCATCGCGATTCCGGCCTTCGGCGTGGTATCGCAAGTTATCCCGGCCTTCTCGCGCAAACCGCTGTTTGGTTACACCTCGATGGTGTACGCGGTCGCGTCGATTGCGATCCTGTCGTTTCTGGTCTGGGCGCATCACATGTATACCACGGGCCTGCCCGTCACCGGTCAGTTGTACTACATGTACGCGACCATGCTGATCGCAGTGCCGACCGGCGTGAAAGTCTTCAACTGGGTGGCCACGATGTGGAAGGGCTCGCTCAGCTTCGAAACGCCCATGCTGTTTTCGATAGGCTTTCTGTTCCTGTTCACGCTCGGCGGATTCAGCGGACTGGTGCTGTCGATCGTCCCGGTCGACATCCAGCTGCACGATACTTATTACGTGGTCGCCCACTTCCATTACGTCATGGTGGCCGGCGCGCTGTTCTCGGCGTTTGCCGGGATCTATTTCTGGCTGCCGAAATGGACCGGGCACATGTACGACGAAACGCTCGGCAAGTGGCATTTCTGGTTGTCCATGATCTTCTTCAACCTGATTTTCTTCGTGCAGCATTTTCTTGGGTCTGGCCGGCATGCCGCGCCGGATACCGGACTACTCCCCGCAATTCACCGATTTCAACATGATTTCATCGATCGGCGCGTTTGGCTTCGGCCTGTCCCAGTTGCTGTTCCTGTACGTCGTGATCAAGTGCATCCGCAGTACGCGAGAAAGCGCCGCAGAAGCCCTGGGAAGGCGCGGATTCGCTGGAATGGACGCACCTGCCCACGCCGGCGCCGTACCACAGCTTTCGAAACACCGCCGACGGTGAAGTGACCGGGAGGCCGATAAATTCGATTTCATCGTCATGGATGAGCAGCAGGACAAGCAGGTGCGGGCGAGGAACATCAGGACCGGGTTGATCCTCGCGTTCGTGGTGCTGGCCTTTTTTGCCGGCTTCATCTTGCGGCGCTGGCTATGAGCACCGCCGAGGCGAATCGCGTTCTGCTGCTGAAGTTGGTGGTGGTCACCGTATTCATGTTCGGCTTCGGCTATGCGCTGGTTCCGCTTTACAAGAAGATCTGCGAAGTGACCGGCATCAACGAGGTGGAGAAGGCCAATGCGCCGCTGGCGAACACGCAAGTCGACATCGGGCGCGTCGTGATGCTGGAATTCGATGCGAACGTGCGCAGCGACCTGCCCTGGAAATTCCGGCCGATGCAGGCGGGCATGAGCGTGCACCCCGGGCAGATGGTGCAGGTGATGTACGAAGTGCGCAACGCATCGGATCGTCCGATCACGGGACAGGCGATCCCGAGTTACGGGCCCCAGGTTGCCGGACAGTATTTCCGCAAGCTGGACTGCTTCTGTTTCGCAAAGCAGACGTTTGCGCCCGGAGAAGTGCGGCAGATGCCGGTGGTGTTCGTGATCGAACCCGGATTACCGAAGGATGTGACCACGGTCACGCTGTCGTACACCTTTTTCAATGTGGAAGGCGCGGCGCCCACCGTGGTGACGCCCAAGAATGGCACGGCCGGCTGAGCCGGAGGCGACAAGAGCAAGGACGGGGCCGGTGTCGCTGCGCGTACTGCGAACGGTTTTCTGGTCTTTTTTCGGGGTGCGCAGGCGCTCCGACAACCAGGACGACTTTGCCGGCATCACGCCGGTCCAGGTAATCGTTGCGGGCGTAATCGGCGCGGTGATCTTCGTTACAACGCTGGTCCTGCTGGTCAGGTTTATAACGAGCTGATGGTCGAGACGGTAACGGAACTAGCATTACAAAGGGGGAATCGATAAATGTTAAGCCAATCTACACGCTACTATCTGCCGGAGCCGTCGCATTGGCCGGTAATCGGCTCAATAGCATTGTTCTTGCTGACGTTCGGTGGCGTTTTGTGGATGAACGCCATTGCAGCCGGACCATGGGTCGTGCTGGCCGGCATGGTCATGATGATTTACATGATGTTTGGCTGGTTCGGTACGGTCATTCGCGAAAGCGAGGGCGGCAAGTACAACAGACAAGTCGACCTGTCCTTCCGCTGGAGCATGAGCTGGTTCATCTTCTCCGAGGTCATGTTCTTTGCCGTGTTCTTCGGCACCTTGTTCTACATGCGGGTGTTATCCGTTCCCGACCTTGCCAGCGCGGATACGATGGAGCAGATCTGGCCCGGATTCGCGGCGGTGTGGCCTACGGCGGGTCCAGGGGTGGAGGAAACGTTCACGCCCATGGGGGCATGGGGAATCCCGGCCATCAACACGCTGATCCTGCTGACCTCCGGGGTCACCGTGACCTGGGCGCACTGGGCACTCAAAAAGAACAACCGCACGCAGCTTATTGCTGGCCTGTTCGTTACCGTTGTTCTCGGTATCCTGTTCCTGGGCCTGCAAGCGTATGAGTATGTGCATGCCTGGCAGGAATACAACCTGACCCTGGGCATGGGTGCTTATGGCGCGACTTTCTACATGTTGACGGGCTTCCACGGTTTTCACGTCACCGTGGGAACGATCATGCTGATTGTTATACTGGGCCGCGCCATGGCCGGACACTTCAACGCCGAACATCATTTCGCGTTCGAAGGCGTGTCCTGGTACTGGCACTTCGTGGACGTGGTGTGGCTGCTGTTGTTTGTGCTGGTTTACTGGCTTTAAAAGCAACAAAAAACGCATAACAAGTACAACAAAAGCAGGGTCCCGCCGAACAGGCGGGGAACTCGGGCCGCACGCATGTGCGGCTGTTTTTTTCTAAAGACCTGTCTTGGGAATGAGGCCGAAATAGTGACCCAGCATCAGCAGGATGAACAAGGTCATGGAAAGGCCGATGCGCAAGGTCAGCGCTTTGACGGTGCGATCGGAAGTTCCCTTGTCGCGGATCAGATAGTAGAGCGCCGAGCCAAGGCTCAGCAGGATGATGGCCAGAAACGCGAGGACGACGAAGCGCATGACGGAGCAAGCGTGGCGGAAAATGAGTTGCAGTGTAAAGGATAAGACAGGGCAATCCAATTGCGCAACGATGCCGTAACACGCGGCCCCGCCCGATGGAGACCCGGCTGGCTGCCGCTGGCGGCCACGATCTTCGGCGTCGCCTTGACCGCCGCGGCGGGTTACTGGCAGCTTGGGCGGGCGCACGAGAAAGAGGCATTGCGGCGCGCCTACGAACGCGCCGAGTCTGAGGCACCGGTGCGAGTGAGCGCCGCGCCGGCGAACATTGAAGCGCTGCGTTTGCGAAAAGTTCAGGTCGAGGGTGAGTTCGTGGCAGACCAGTTGATCCTGCTGGACAACAAGACGCGCAACGGAGAGGTCGGCTACGAAGTCATCATGCCATTGAGGATCGCTGGAACGTCGATGCATGTACTGGTCAATCGCGGCTGGATTGCCGCGCCGCGAGAGCGCGCGAAGTTACCCGCCATCCACTCGCCCGCGGCAACGGTAACGGTGACGGGAATGGCGACGGTCCCGGGCCGTTTTCTCGAGCTCTCGGCGTTCGAGCCGAGCGGACCGGTCTGGCAGAACCTGACGGTTGCGCGCTTTGCCGCACGCAGCGGATTTGCCGTTCAGCCGGTTGTGATCGAGCAACAGAACGACCTGGGCGACGGCCTGCTGCGGGTCTGGCGGCCGCCTGACTTCGGAACGGCGAGACACTACGGTTATGCAGTGCAATGGTTTTCATTCTGTGGCCTGATATTTTTTCTTTGGCTTTATTTTTATGTCCAAACTTCCCGATCGAAAAAAAACCAGAAGAATGCTTCTTCTGCTAGGCGCGGTTAGCGTTGCCCCGTTTGCGGGTTCGTTGCTGCTCTACTACTTCTGGACCCCCAGCACGTTTACCAACTATGGTGAGCTCATCGCGCCGCTGCCGCTGGCCGGGATTACGATTTCCGCGAAAGACGGCAAGCCGTTGCAACTTGACGAACTGCAAGGCAAGTGGACATTCCTGATGACAGATTCCGGGCGCTGCGATGACTATTGTCGATCCAAGCTTTACGTCATGCGTCAGATACGGTTGACGCAAGGCAGAGATCAGGCGCGCATCGAGCGCGTCTGGCTGATTGCGGATGAAGTGCGCCCGGCGCCAGGCCTCGACGCGGAATACGCGGGCACCCGTATCATCCAGGGTGTTGCGGACGATTTTCTGAGCCGCCTGCCGGCGTCGGCTTCCGCGCGCGACCATATCTACGTCATCGATCCGTTCGGCAATCTGGTGATGCGGTTTCCGCGCGACGCTGATCCGCAGCGCATGAAGAAGGATGTCGGAAAGCTCATGAAAATGTCCGGGGGATGGATTCGAACCGGACCGGATGCCCAACAGCGATGAACAATCCTGCGATCTGGCAATTCTCGCTGGCTTCGCTGCACGCGCTCGTGTGGGGGTTGTCATTGCTCATCGCTTTGGTGCTTTTACTGCGCTTTTCGACCGCGCGCGCTCTGGTGGTGACCACGCTGGTGGTCACGATCGCACTGGTGATGCTGGGCGCCTACGTGCGCCTGAGCGATGCCGGTTTGGGCTGCCCGGACTGGCCGGGCTGTTACGGGAAGCTTTCGCCGACGTACGCGGTGGACGACATCCGCGCCGCTGAAGAAAGCGCCCCCCACGGCGCGGTTTCAATCCCCAAGGCCTGGCGCGAGATGGCGCACCGCTATCTGGCTTCGCTGGTTGGCGTGATGGTATTGGCGATCGCGATCATGGCGCTGCGCGAACGCAATACGCGTCTTCGGGACCCTGACGATCCCGCCGGCAGGTACGGTTTGCCGCTCGCGCTCGTGGTTGCGGTTCTCGTGCAGGGGTTGTTGGGCAAATGGACGGTTACGCTGCTGCTCAAGCCCGCCATCGTAAGTCTGCATCTGCTCGGCGGCATGACCCTGGTCGCGTTGCTTGCCTGGCTCAGCGCACGCCATTGGCGTTTGACGGGCGGCATCCCGTCGTCCCTTCGCGGCATCCGGCCGGTCGCAGCGTTCGGCCTCATGGTATTAATCGCGCAGATTGCGCTCGGTGGATGGGTCAGCACCAATTACGCGGCGCTTGCGTGCGTGGATTTTCCGACTTGTCATGGCGCCTGGAAACCGGCGACGGACTTTTCCAGCGGCTTTCACATCGTGCGTGAACTCGGCATGACTGCCGAAGGCGCGCCGCTTTCCAACGAAGCGCTGAACGCGATTCACTGGACCCATCGACTGGGCGCGCTGGTCACGTTTCTGACGCTCGTTTATGTCGCGTATCGCGCCATGGCCTTGCCGGCGATGCGCACGCTGGGCCTCGGTGTACTGGGATTGTTGCTGATCCAGATCGGACTCGGTATTGCGAACGTGCTCGCGGGCCTGCCCCTGGCGCTGGCCGTCGCGCACAATGGGGTTGCCGCCCTGTTACTCGGCGCGCTGGTGATGCTAAACTTCGCCAGTCGTTCCCCTTCGTCTTTTGGCCGCTAGATGTCCGTCACGCTCTCAGCCCGCACCTCGACCTCGCGCCTGCAACAATTCCTGCAGCTCACCAAGCCGCGCGTCAATTCGCTGATTGTTTTTACGGCGATCATCGGCATGTTTCTGGCCGTACCGGCCGCCGACCTGGCTTCCGGGCTGTTCTGGAAAGCCATGTTCTTCGCCACGCTGGGCATTGCGCTGGTGGCGGGCTCCGCCGCCGCAATGAATTGCCTGGTCGAGCAGAAAATCGACGCCGTGATGGCGCGTACCCGCGCCCGGCCCCTGCCGATGGGTACCATCAGCACGCAGGAGACCCTGTTGTTTGCCGGTGCGATGGGCGGCATTGGATTGACCCTGCTCTATGTCGCGGTGAACCCGCTGACAATGTGGCTCACTCTGGCCACGTTCGTGGGGTACGCGGTGATCTATACGGTGCTGCTCAAACCGCTGACGCCGCAGAATATCGTGATTGGCGGAGCGTCGGGCGCGATGCCGCCGGTGTTGGGCTGGGCCGCCGTCACCGGGACCGTCTCGCACGACGCACTGCTGCTGTTCCTGATCATCTTCGCCTGGACGCCGCCGCATTTCTGGGCGCTGGCGCTGTACCGCACCAAGGAATACGCGCGTGCCGGCGTGCCAATGCTGCCGGTCACGCACGGCAACCGCTATACGCGCTTGCAGGTGCTGCTGTACACGGTGATCCTGTTTGCCGTGACGATGCTGCCTTTTTCAACACGCATGAGCGGGCTGATCTATCTGGCTGCGGCCGTCGCATTGGGCGGATGGTTCCTGATCTATGCGGTGCGCATCTGCCTCGCCTACAGCGATGAGCTGGCAAAGCGGACGTTCCGTTATTCCATTGTTTATCTTTCGCTGCTCTTCGCCGCACTGCTGGTCGATCACTATCTGCAGTTTTAAGTGATGTGGGCCGCGCCCGACCGGAATCTGCCATGAATTCGCTGTATCGAATCGGCGCCATTGCTGCGATGGTGTGTCTGGCCGGATGCAATCCGAAGGAGCCGGCGTTTGAATCCACGGATATCACTGGCGCGGAGTTCGGCAAATCATTTGCGCTGACGGATCACACTGGCCGCGTGCGCTCGCTGGAAGATTTTCGCGGGAAGGTCGTCGTTGTTTTTTTCGGCTTCACCCAATGCCCCGATGTGTGCCCGACGACATTGGCCGAGCTTGCCAGTGCCGTCAAGAAACTCGGGCCTGCAGGCGACAAAGTGCAGGTGTTGCTGATTACGGTGGATCCCGAGCGCGACACGCCGGAGGTGCTGGCAAAATATGTGACCGCGTTCAATCCAGGTTTCCTTGCTCTGCGTGGCAACGCCGACGAAACGAAACGCGTGGCCAAGGAGTTCAAGGTCATCTATCAAAAAGTCGCCGGCGCGCGGCCCGAAAATTACTCGATGGACCATTCCGCGGGCAGCTATATTTTTGACCAGCAAGGGCGGTTGCGCCTGTATGTAGGGTACGGACGCGGCGCGGAGGTGTTCGCGCGCGACATCGGAGTGTTGCTGCAGCAACCCTGAAGCCCCAATAAAAAGCCCCGCATTGCGGGGCTTTTTTGTGAAAGCTGCTGCCGAGGATCAGGCGTCGCTCACCATCAGGCCGCGCATTTTCTTCATGGCCTGGCTCTCGATCTGGCGAATACGCTCTGCGGACACACCGAATTCTCCCGCCAGGTCGTGCAGCGTCGCGCTGTCTTTTTCGCGCAGCCAACGCGCCTCGATGATGCGCCGGCTGCGCGCATCGAGCGCGGTCAGCGCGGATTCAAGGCCCTTGCTGCGGGCTCGCTCCGTTTGCTGGTGCTCCAGTACCAGGCCGGGTTCGTCTTCGGCATTGGTCAGATAGGCAATGGGCGAAAAACTGTCCTCGTCCTCGTCGCTCAGCGGTTCCAGCGCGATATCGTGGCCGCCCATGCGCGTTTCCATCTCCACCACATCGCTGGCCTTGACATTGAGCTGCTCCGCGACAGCATCCACTTCATCCGGCGACATCGTGGAATGCCCACGCTTGAGACTGCGCAGATTGAAGAACAATTTGCGCTGCGCCTTGGTGGTGGCGACCTTGACCATGCGCCAATTCTTCAAGATGAACTCGTGGATCTCCGCGCGAATCCAGTGGATCGCGAAAGAGACCAGTCTCACGCCCCGATCCGGGTCGAAGCGTTTGACGGCTTTCATCAGCCCAACATTGCCTTCCTGGATCAGGTCAGCATGCGGCAAGCCATAACCGAGGTAACCTCGGGCGATGGCTACGACGAGGCGCAGGTGCGACACCACCAGTTCACGGGCTGCCTCGACATCCCCGTCATCCCGCAAGCGCCGCGCCAACGCCGATTCCTGCTCCGGCGAGAGCAGCGGAAAGCGATTCACCGCCTGAATATAGGTATCCAGGCTTCCCGCCATTGAAGGGAAGGGAATCGATAACGCCAAAGCATTGCTCATTGCACAAATCTCCTTTGGGGAAATATTAGCACTCGAAGAGTAGGAGTGCCAATACGCCCTGAAGTTCGGCCTCAACTACGGGGGCCACTCGCGCTACCGAGGGTCGATCTGCCATAAGTGACGACTTACTGATAGCCATGCACCCAACCATCCCAGCCCTGCTGAAAAGAACAATAAAACAGAAACATACATAACATCCGGCGGTTCCAGCCGGAATACGGAGTTATAGAGTCCGCTAAGCTCTGCAAGTTGCATGTTTAACACCCAGACGGCCACCGAAACAATCATCCAGGCTCCGACGCCGCCCGCGAGTCCCTGCAGTGCGCCGAAATACAGAAACGGCCGGCGAATAAACGGGTTAGTGGCGCCAATCAATTTTGAGACTTCGATTTCGTCGCGTCGGGTCAGAATTTGAAGGCGTATGGTGTTGAAGGTCACCGCGACCAGCGCGATCGCCAGCAGGATGGCGAGCAGCGTCACCAGCATGCGCCCGACGTTGAGCGCGGCATCGAGGCGGCGTGCCCACGCGGCATCGACCTGCACGTGCTCTACCTTCGGCCATGTGCGGGCCTGATCGTGCAGCCCTTCCAGTACGACCGGGTCGTTACTGCGGGCTGTTACGACAAACGCGTCAGGCAGGGGATTGCGGCCCAGATTGGCCAATACATCGGCTAGACCCGCGCTGCGCTTCAGGCGCGCCAACGCCTGGTCACGCGGAATGAAAACTACGCGGCCGACTTGCGCGTTTGCCTTCAGGCGCTGCTCTACGACAGCCACGTCGTCTGCGCCGGCCTCGATGGCCATGAAAATACTCAACTGGGGGTCGCTGGAGAGCTGCCGCGAAAACGTCTGCAGGTTATTCAAGCCGAGGTAGAAACCCGCGGGCAAGGACAGGGCAATGCCGATCACGATGATGTTCAGCGCCGAGGCAACCGGCTGCCTCAGCAGCCGGCCCAGGCTTTCGCGAAGCGTATCCAGATGCACGAGCAGCCAGTTCATGAACAGATCACGAGACTATTTTGCCCTGCTCGAGGTGCAGAATGCGCGGACCCAGCCGCTCGATCATGTCTTCGTCATGCGTAGCGATGACCACCGTTACCCCAACCTGGTTGAACGACTTGAACATGCCGATGATCTCCTCGGCATAAGCGGTATCGAGATTGCCGGTCGGCTCGTCAGCCAGCAGAATGGCCGGGCGGTTGACGATGGCTCGCGCGATGCAAAGACGTTGCTGTTCGCCGCCGGAGAGCGTCACCGGTTTGGCCTTCTCGCGCCCAAGCAAGCCGACCTTGTCGAGCGCTGCGCGCACGCGTTTGCCGATCTCGGCACGCGGGAACCCGGTGATCGAGAGCGGCAAGGCCACGTTCTCGAATACGCTGCGATCAAACAGAAGTTTGTGGTCCTGGAAAATAAGGCCGAAGTTGCGACGGAAAAACGGCACCATGCCCGCCTTCATGGCAGACACGTTCTGGCCATTGATGATGACGCTGCCGGTCGTCGGTTTTTCGATGGCGGTAATCAACTTGAGCAAAGTGCTCTTGCCCGCGCCGGAATGGCCCGTAATAAACAGCATCTCGCCGGCAGACACCGCGAAGGTCACATCGCGCAGCGCCTCATAGCCGCCGGGATAGCGCTTGGCGACGTGGCTGACCTGAATCATGGTCCCGCGGTTCACCGCCGAACTCACTCGAACAATGCCTCCACGAATTGTTCCGCGGAAAAGGGCCGCAGATCATCGATGGCCTCGCCAACGCCGACAAAGCGCAAGGCAATAGTCTTGTTGCGGGCGATGGCGGCAATCGCCCCGCCTTTGGCGGTGCCATCAAGTTTCGTCAACACCAGTCCGCTGACGCCCAGTGCTGCATCGAAGGCCCGCACCTGGCTTACGGCGTTCTGCCCGTTACTGGCGTCTAGCACCAGGAGTACCTCGTGAGGGGCATCCGGAATGGCCTTGGCGATTACCCGCTTGACTTTGCGGATCTCGTCCATCAGGTGCAGTTGCGTGGGCAGGCGCCCGGCGGTGTCCGCGATGAGCACGTCGATGTTCTTCGCCTTGGCCGATTGAACGGCGTCGAAAATGACAGCGGCAGTGTCGCCGCTTTCCTGCGCGACGACTGTCACGTTATTGCGCTCGCCCCATACTTTAAGCTGCTCGCGTGCGGCGGCGCGGAACGTATCGCCAGCCGCGAGCAGAACAGACTTGCCTTCGGCCTGGAACAGATGCGCGAGTTTGCCGATCGATGTGGTTTTGCCGGCGCCGTTCACGCCGGCAATGAGAATCACGAAAGGCTTGGCGCGGGTCGTGTCCAGAGGCTGTTCCAGGGGTTTGAGCAACTCGAGCAGCGCCTGCTTGAGCGCATCGCGAATCTGCGATGCCTCGGTCAACCGCCCCGAGCGCGCCCGTGCACGCGTTGCAGCGAGCAAATGCGCCGTTGCGTCGACGCCCACGTCGCAGGAAAGCAGAACGGATTCCAGTTCCTCGAATAAAGCTTCATCGATTTTGCGGCCTGCGCCAAACACGCTCGCGAATTGCGTAGACAGGCGCGCGCGCGTCGCCGTGAGCCCCTGTCGTAACTTTGCAGTCCAGCCCGTCGCGGTGCCCGCTTGCGCCGCTTCGCCCTTGTCACGTTTCAGGAAACTTAACATACTCTGCCGCTGTCAGAGCGACCTCGTGATAGCCAGTTCATCATCATGAGCAATTCTATTCTGTTTAACCCCAGTTCACCGATAAGCATGTTGACCATGAAATTGCCGATTCGATCTGCCGTGGCCGCGCTCTCCTTGCTGCTAGTCGGAACTGCCGTTCAGGCAGAAACCGTTGCGCAGCGCACATTGGCCAATGGCATGACCGTATTGGTCAAGGAGGACCACCGCTCCCCAGTGGTCGTTTCGATGGTCTGGTATCGCGCCGGCAGCATGGATGAAGTCAGTGGCACCACGGGTGTTGCCCATGTGCTCGAGCACATGATGTTCAAGGGCACGAAAAGCGTGCCCGTCGGCGAGTTCTCGCGAATCATCGCGCGAGCGGGTGGGCGGGAGAACGCATTCACCTCGCGGGATTACACCGGCTATTACCAGCAACTGCACAAGTCCAAGCTGCCGCTGGCACTGCGCCTGGAAGCCGACCGCATGACCAACATCTCCTTTTCGGAGGAAGAATTCGCCCGCGAGGTGAACGTGGTCATGGAGGAGCGCAGATCACGCACCGATGATAATCCACGCTCGCAGGTGAACGAGCAGCTCATGGCCACGACGTATGTGGTGCATCCGTATCGCTCACCGGTCGTCGGGTGGATGAACGACTTGCAGAACATGCGCCTGGCGGATGCGCGCGGCTGGTATGAGAAATGGTACGCGCCCAACAATGCGACGCTGGTCGTTGCAGGCGATGTCGTGCCGGAGGAGGTTTTCAAGCTGGCCGAAGAACATTTCGGATCGATTCCGGCGCGCGCATTGCCGCCGCGCAAGGAACATATCGAACCGCCGCAACGCGGACTCAAGCGCATCACTGTCAAGGCTCCCGCGGAACTGCCTTACCTGGTCATGGCTTATCACGCACCGGTGTTGCGCGACGTTGAGCAGGACTGGGAGCCTTATGCGATGTTCGTGCTGAACGCCATCCTCGATGGCAGCGATGCGTCACGGCTCAATCGTGACCTGGTCAGAACCAACCGCATCGCCAATTCGGCAAATGCCAACTACGACCTGATCAATCGGGGTCCGGCCCTGTTCTTTCTGGACGGCGTGCCGGCTGAAGGCAAAACAGTTCAGGATGTGGAAGCGGCGCTGCGCGAGCAAATCCGGCTGTTGGTCGAGAAGGGCGTGAGCGTCGAGGAGCTTCAGCGCGTCAAGGCGCAGGTCACGGCCGCTCAGGTTTACGCGCGCGACTCCGTCTATTACCAGGCGATGCGAATCGGCATGTTGCACACGCTGGGCCTGCCTTATGATTCCTCGGATCTGCAGGTCAGCAAGCTGCAGGAGGTTACCGCCGAAAGGGTGCGTGAAGTGGCACGCAAATATCTGATCGATGACAACCTGACCGTTGCCGTGCTGGATCCGCAACCGTTGCCCGGTGGCAAGCGGGCACGTCCGAATCCCGAGGGAGGCGGACATGAGCAACGCTAACAAGCGGAGCTTGAGCGCGGCGGGCGTCGCAGTATGCATGGTCGCGGCCTGCGCTGCGAACGCGGCATTGCCGATCCAGAATTGGCAGACGTCCAGCGGGGCACGCGTGCTGTTCGTCGAAACCCACGATTTGCCCATGTTCGATGTGGCGGTGGATTTTCCGGCGGGAACCAGCCGCGACGCGCCGGACAAGTCCGGTGCGGCATCGCTGACACTTGGCCTCATGCGCAGCGGCGCGGCGCAACTGAGCGAGGCGCAGATTGCCGAGCAACTGGCCAATATCGGGGCGGACTTGTCGGGTCGTTTCGACATGGATCGGGCCGGCTACGGCTTGCGCAGTCTGTCCAGTGTGCGCGAACGCGAAGAAGCCCTTGCGATACTGGCTGCTGTGTTGCAGAAGCCGACTTTTCCGAAACAGATTTTCGAGCGCGAACAACTCCGTACCCTGGCCGCGCTGAAGGAGGCGGAAACGCGGCCTGAAGTGCTGGCCGATCGAGCGTTCCGGGCTCTGGTCTATGGCATCCATCCTTATTCCATGCGTGGCGCCGGCGAACTGAACACTGTGACAGGCCTGCGTCGTGAAGATCTCGTAGAGTTCTATAACCGCTACTTCAAATCCGATTACGCGGTGGTGTCGATCATCGGCGATCTGACGCGCAGTGAAGCCGGCGCAATTGCCGAGCAGCTCACCGGAGGGTTGACGCGCAGCGCACAACCGCTGGCGCCCGTGGCGCCGGTTGCGTCGCTCAAGACCGCCCAACCCAGCCGCATTTCACATCCCGCTACGCAAGCGCATGTCCTCATCGGCCAACCCGGCGTCAAGCGTCTGGATCCCGACTACTTCGCCTTGTTTCTGGGCAACCATGTGCTCGGCGGGGGAGGGTTCACTTCTCGCCTGAATGAGGAAATCCGCCAGAAACGCGGCTACGCCTACAGTACCTACAGCTATTTCAGTCCGCTGGCCGCGGAAGGGCCGTTTCAGGTCGCTCTGCAAACCAAAAAAGAACAGGTCGATGCGGCGCTCAAGGTCGCGCAGGATACGCTGGCCAAGTTCGTTGCTGACGGGCCGACGCCACTGGAACTCGATGCGGCCAAGCAGAACATCATCGGCGGATTTCCATTGCGCCTGGACAGCAACAAGAAGATTCTGGACTACCTGTCGATCATCGGCTTCTACCGCCTGCCGTTGACTTACCTTGAAGATTTTCCGCTGAAGATCGAGCAAGTCACGCTGCAGCAGGTCAAGGATGCGTGGCGCCGGCGTATTCATCCCGAGCGAATGGTGACCGTGGTCGTGGCCGGCGACGATTCGCGCTGATCCCGCGCGATTTTGGTCGCGGGTTCGCCGGGCGTGCTAGCCTGCACGTCATTGCTTCCAGAGCGTTGACGGCCGTGAAGTCAAACCAGGTGCGCATTATCGGCGGCCAGTGGCGCAGCCGGATCGTTCGCTTTCCCGACGCGCCCTCCCTGCGACCCACGCCGGACCGGCTGCGCGAGACGCTGTTCAACTGGCTGGGCCAGGACCTTGCCGGCAATAGCTGTCTGGACCTGTTCGCGGGGAGCGGGGCACTCGGTTTCGAGGCTGCATCGCGCGGCGCAAGCGCCGTCGTGATGGTCGAGCGGGATGCAGGCGTTTATCAAGCGTTGCGCAACACACAGGCGTCGCTTTGCGCCGAGCAGGTCGAGGTGCGCCGCGGCGACGCGCTTGCTTTTCTCAAGTCCGACGTGCGCCGCTACGACGTGATCTTCCTCGATCCGCCGTTCCAACTCGGCTGGCTGCCGCGTCTGTTACCGCTGTTGCCGGACCGGCTGGCGCCCGGTGCGCGGGTTTATGTGGAGGCCGAGGAAGCCGTTTCGCTAGCGCAGGGATTCGAGGTGCTCAAGCAAGCGCGGGCCGGGCAGGTCCACGGTCTGCTGATAAAATACGGCCAATCATGAAAACCCGAATCAACCGCGCCGTCTATCCCGGAACCTTCGATCCCATCACCCGCGGCCACGAGGACCTCGTGCGCCGTGCAGCGAATCTGTTCGATGAACTCATCGTTGCGGTGGCGGACAGTCGCGGCAAACGGCCCTTCTTCGACGTGGATGAACGCGTGGCGATGGCCCGGGAAGCGCTGGCGGGTTTTCCCAACGTGCGAGTTGAGGGTTTTTCAGGGCTGCTCATGGCTTTCCTGCATCAGCACGACGCCAGAATCATTTTGCGCGGGCTGCGCGCAGTCTCCGATTTCGAGTACGAGTTCCAGATGGCCGGCATGAATCGCAAGCTTTATCCGGATGTCGAAACTTTGTTTCTGACGCCCGCGGAGCAATACATGTTCATTTCGGCCACCATGGTGCGCGAGATTGTTTCGCTGGGGGGTGACGTTTCGCCGTTCGTCAATCCGCTGGTGATTCCGCGCATGAAAGCAAGGCTGGAGCGGGGCTAGGCCAATGGCCCTGATGATCACCGACGAATGCATCAACTGCGACGTGTGCGAGCCGGAGTGTCCCAATGACGCCATCTCGCAAGGCGCGGAAATCTACCAGATCGATCCGGATAAATGCACGGAATGCGTCGGCCATTACGATCGTCCGCAATGTCAGGAAGTGTGTCCGGTCGATTGCATCCCGCTCAACCCGGCTCGAATTGAAAGCGCCCAGCAGTTGCAGCAGAAATTTTTTCGCCTCGAGCAGGCAAAGACGCCCGAGGCCTGAAGCGCCGGATCAAGGCGCCCGGTGTTCGATGCCGTACGTGGCGTACATGCGCGTCACGGTGCCGTCTGCAATCAGTTTTTCCAACACTTTGTTGACCGCATCGACTAATGCCTGGTCGGACTTGCGCATCCCTACTGAAACTTCCCAATTGAGCAGAGGTTCGCCCGCAAACGCGTCCACCAGCCGCAGCCCGGATTGCGGATGCTGCTTGATGTAATAGCTCATGGTCGGTATCGAGACCGCCGCTCCGTACAAATCGCCTTTTTCCAGATCCGCCACCATGTCGGATTGAAAGGCATAGGGCGAAGTGGTCTTGCCGGCTTTGCCCAGGACCATGCTGGCAAATGAACTGACCATCGTGCCGATCTTCTGCCCTTTCTTGAGATCCTTGTAATCGCTGATCGCTTCTTCGGCGCCCGCGCGCAGTCCCAGGGCGATCCCGGACTTTTGATAGGGGCGCGACAGAAGCAAGCGGCCTTGCTGCACGGTGGGGTCATTGACGCTGTCGAGCATCAAATCACAATTGACGACGTTGGCGCGCCGTCGCGGGTGAATCCATTCGATGCTGAGCGGGACGCCTAAACCCTCGGCGATGGCGCGCCCGAGTTCCACCTGGAACCCGGGTGTCTCCGGCTTGCTGCTGGCATAGGGCAGCGCATCCGGATTGGCGCACATGGAAATAGTGCCCAGCGACCGGATTTCGGCGAGCGTGCGGGCATCGGCGTCGGCGGGTGTGCCCAGGCATAGCACCGCCAACAGACACGCGCCGGCCATGGCGTTCGGCAGGGGATGAATATTCAATGATCTCGTCATGGATTCTTGGGCTCCTCGCCAGGCTTTAGGTTACGGATAAACTTCACGAACAGCCAGATCTGATCGTCGCTATACACGCTGCTGAACGCGGCCATGCGTCCTGGCAGACCTTTCTTGATTCGATTGAACAGATATTCGTCGGAGCGCTCCGAGTTCATCAATTGCGGCCCCTTGCCTGCATGTCTGCCCAGGTCTTCATGGCAGAAGCCGCAAATGCTGCTGAACTGCGCACGCACGTCAAATTCTTTCTTGGGTTTGGCTGCGTCCTCCGCCATTGCCGTTCCCGCGAGGGCGCCGGCGACTAGCACGCCCGCCATCAGGTGAAGGCAACGCAACCGGAACTGAAACATCTTCATGGCGGTATCCTTGAATGATTGCATACTCAATGCAGAGAGTGTTTTCACTGGCTAAACCGTGCACAGTATGGGACTAACGCATTGGACAGCAGTTCTGCCGACAAGTGACACAAAAAAGGGTGGGGACGAATCCCCACCCTTTGTCGTACATGCCGGATTTGACTGCTGAACCGGCGTAGTTCGGAGTTACGGCAGGGCAAATACCTTCAGCACGCCCGAATCCTTCGGCATGCTCTTCCAGGGTTCGCCCCAGAGGTCGCCGTAACCGTCACCTACCAGGCTGCCCCAGCCGGTCATGACCGCCACGTACTGCTTGCCCTTGGCCATATAGCTGATGGTGCCGCCATTGCTGCCTTGGCCATTGTTGTGGCTCCACAGCTTCTTGCCGTTGGTGGCGTCATACGCGACGAACATGCCGTCGGCTTCCGGAACGAACAACACGTTGCCGCCAGTCGTCAGCAAGCCGCCGTGCGGTACGGCACCTTTATAGGTGATCTCGTACTTGACCTTGCCGGTGATCGGATCACGCGCGCGGATGTGGCCCCAGGGTTCTTCTTTTCCCGGTCCGTGCATCGTGAAGTCCGCGCCAATGTTGAGTTGGACAACGGGCTCGGTGATCGGCTCGGTCTTCTTGATGTCGAGATCCATGCACCACTCGAAGCCGACCTTGTACAGCAGTCCCGTCTTCGGGCTGTAGCTGCCCGCATTCCAGCTATAGCCGCCGGCGATGGCCGGGCACAAGTTGGTGTGCTTGCCTTCGGGCGGATCCCAGCGACCGACCAGTTCGCCATTGGGCTTGATGTCTTTGACGAAGTTGATGTTATCCACGCCTTTGTAGACGTTGACCGGCTTGCCGGTCTTGCGATCGAATACGAACACGAAACCGGCCTTGCTCGGATGCACGACTAGTTTCTTGCCGTCACGCTCGATCATCATCAGTTCGCCGGAAGCCGGGTCGAAGTCCCAGGCGTCGTGCGGCAGCACCTGGTGGTAGCTCTTCAATTCCCCGGTATCCGGATTGAGCTGGATGACGGACGAGGTGTACAGATTCAGGCCGGGACGCGGACCTTCCGTCATGTACTTGTCGCCGGCCCAGTCGTACAGGGGCGCCGGGTTGGCGGTTCCCCACCACACCGTGTCGCTCTCCGGGTCATAGCTGCCGGCCATCCAGCCGCCACCGCCACCCGTCTTGTAGGATTCGTTTCCCCAGGTATCGCGGGCATCAGACGGTGTGCCCTCGTTGCCCCCGGCCGTGTAGAACTTCCACACTTCCTTGCCGGTCTTGGCGTTGACGCCAAAAATCGGGCCGCGGTCCGGCCATTCGCCGCCCTGGGCACCAATGATCACCTTGTCCTTGACCAGCAACGGTGCGCCCGTGAAGCCTACGGTCAGCTTCTCGGAATCGACCAGTTTCGTTTCCCAGGTCAGCTTGCCGGTCTTCATGTCGATGGCCGCGAGCTTGCCGTCAAGCGTGCCCATGTACAGTTGGCCGTAACCGGCCGCAATACCACGGTTGTATGGCGAATGCGTCTGCCGGGCGACCAGATCTTCATTGAGCTTGTGCTTGTAGGTCCAGATCATCTGCCCGGTGGCCCCGTCCAGTGCATAGATCTGGTTGTACGGGCTGCTGTAATAGACGATGCCGTCGATGGCCAGCGGAATGCCCTGCAGCCCGCGGTTGGCGCGCGAGGCCACGTGCGACCACGCCTCGCCGAGCTTGCTGACATTACGCGTCGTGATCTGATCCAGTGCACTGTAGTGCCATGATTTGTAGGAGCCGTGATAGCTCATCCAGTTGCCCGGCTCCTTGTCTGCATTGTTCAAGCGTTTTGCGTCGAGCTCGGCGGCGAGCGCGCTTCCCGCGAAGGTCGCGGAAATCACTGCCGCCATTGCGATGCGCAAATAGCGTCGTTTGCTAGTCATAGTGGATTCCTCTCCAGAATTTATTCCCAAGGGTAAGCCATGTCGCCATGGGATTGTTTTTAGACAAGGATGGCGGCCAGACGACGCAACCGCCATTCTTTTCCCTCATGCGACAACCGCGATGTTTGGACGCCTTCTCAGAATGCCGAGGCCAGCCCAGTTCCGCACTTCGGTATGTAACGATTTTCGGGATGTTTTCCCGACGAGTCAAGGAAAAACGGGGGTTTAGATGCGCCAGCGCAAGCACGCGCCGATCCGAGGCGCGTCAGCGGCGTTGACAAGCGGGGCAGAAGAACGTCGCGCGTTGTCCCTGACGGGAAGCTCTGATCTGCGTGCTGCAGACCCGGCACAGCTTACCGCCTCGCCCGTAAACGAAATAAGTGTTCTGGAATTCTCCGGGTCGGCCTTCTGCGCCGACGTAGTTGCGCAAACTGCTGCCGCCGGCTTCGATGGCGGCCTCAAGTGTTTGGCGGATCGCGACGACGAGCTTCTCGCAACGCGGCAGCGAAATCCGTCCGGCCGCGAGTGCGGGATGAATACCGGCACGGAACAGCGATTCGCTCGCATAGATGTTGCCCACACCCGTTACGATGCGGCTGTCCATGACAATGGATTTGATGGCCGCCTTGCGTCCGCGCGTGCGCGCGTGGACCCAGGCCGCGTTGAAGTCCGTGTCCAACGGCTCGGGAGCAAGCCCGGCCAGCAGCGGATGGCGCAGCGGATCGCCGGCGTGCCACAGCACCGCACCGAAGCGGCGTGGATCCTTGAGCCGCGCCGCCAGGCCCGATCCGAGCACCAGGTCAACGTGATCATGCTTGCCGGCCGGTTCCCCCTGCGGGACCAGTTGCAGGCTCCCCGACATGCCCAGATGCACAATGATCCAACCGGTCTCGCAATCGAGCAGGAGATATTTTCCGCGGCGCAACACGTGGCGTATCACACGGCCAGCCGCGCGTTCGGATAAATCGTGCGGAATCGGCCAGCGCAGGGCACGGTTGCGCACGATCACGCTCGTCAGACGCTGCCCCTCGAGATGTGCGGCGAGGCCGCGGCGCGTGGTTTCGACCTCGGGCAGTTCGGGCATTGCGGGGCGCTATTTGCCGGCGACGACGCGAGGATCGCTGAGGCGCTGGCCGACCTCCGTGCCGAAACGATAACGCAGGCCGTTATCGTTTCGCACCAGCTGAAAATCCGGTTGCTTTTGCAAAATGCGCAAGGCGACGGTGTTGCCGTTCTTGAAACGCACAGTGACCTTTTGCCCGCCGGCGCCACCCTTGTGCGGCACGACGTCGAGCGCCGAGGTGTAACGCCACTCATCGGCCCAGCGATTGAAATCGTCCTGCGACATTGGTCGGTCGGAGGCTGAGGCCAATGCGCCGCTCGTGGTCCACTTGCCATTTGCATCGCGCACGATCTGGTAGCGGCCGAAATCGAACGCGACCGGAATCTCGCCTTCATCCAGCAGGCGCCGACTGAGCAATTTGACCGCGTCGCTCGGAATGCCATAACCATACAGCGGCGCCGCCAGAAACACGCCCTGTTCGGTCGCCACGTATTGTTCGTAGGTGATGTCGTTGATGCGGCCGAACGAAAACGTCTGCTCGTTGAGTGTGACACGCACAGTCGGCGGATCGAGATCGAATTGAGCCAGATCGACGTTTGCCAGTTTCTGTTTGGCCGTAGCGTTGACGATATCGACCAGACGATCGACCTGAGGACCATCGGCCTGCGCGTTCAACGGCGCCACGATGCGCCAGGCCCCGTCGCGCTTTTCCAGCTTGATCGTTCCGTGATCGCGCGGCTCGATGGCAATCCGTGTGACGTCATCGCGTTTGAGCGACGTGAGCTTGATGGCAGGAGTCTGTTCTTGCCACGGCTTGAAATAGGCATACAGCGCCAGCGCCACGAGTGCGCCGATCAACAACAGATTCAGCAGGACCTTGTTTCTCATGCCTTGCGCCGCCGCCACCAGATGACGCCGCCGCCAATGAGCAGCATCAGCGGCAGCACCAATAGAAAACCGAAACCCATCAAGGACAATCCTGCCCGCGTCAACTCGAGTGAAAGGTCGGCGCGCGTGCGCGGCTGCACACTGATCAGCGATTCGTCCCCGGCCAGCCAGTTGATCATGTTCACGCCCAGATCCAGATTGCCCAAGGTGCCGACATACTGGTTGGCGAGAAAATTTCCGCTCCCGGTGACCACAATTCGCTGCCTGCGATCGCCGACATTGCGCTCCAGCGCTGCGGCTACCACGATCGGGCCGGGCGTATCCTTGTTGCGGTCGAAGGCGACGTTCTGATCGATGCCGCCGGTTTCCAGCCAACCTCCCTGCGCGACTTCAACCAACGGGGTGAAGCGCCACTTGATCGCTTCGACCGGGGCGATTCGGCGCGCGTAAGGAAAGATGCTGGTCACCGTGGATTTGTCGGTGATCTGGTGCTGTCCGTAATTGGTGGCCAGCGCAAACGTCGGCGGCAACTTGAGCCCGCCCGCCGCAGGGTCGATGACCGTGCCCGGTGTCAGGCGCAGCCCTAAGTCTTCAGCCAGACCTTGCATGCCGCGCAGCGAGTCGTTGTCGATCAGCCACAGCAAGTTGCCGCCCTTTTCGATCCAGCGCTTGAGCTTGATGACCTCGCCGGCAAGCAGATCAACGCGCGGACTGGCGATGATCAGCACGGCGACATTGTCCGGAACTTCCGGTGCGATGGCCAGGTTTAGCGCGGCGGTCTTGAACCCCTTGACGCTGAGTTGTCCGCCGAAATCGCCCAGATCGTGATTGGCGCGGCCATCGAGCTTGCGTTCACCATGTCCGTCCAGGTAACTGACCTGACGTTCTGCGGCCCTTGCCAGGCGTAGCAGCAAGTTGGTCATGTCCTGTTCGGTCAGGCTGGTCAGATGTTCGCTGCGGCCGTTGTATTCAACCACCAATTCACCATTGGCGCGCACCCCTGCAGCCTGCGCTTTTTGCGGTTGTTCGCGCGGATCGATGAACGTCAGTTCAAAATCGCTCTTGGCGCGACGGTAGCCGCCCAGCAATGTTTCCACGATCTTGCGCGCGTCGCCTTCGGCGTCCTGCGCGGTGGCGTAGGCCGTCACCTTGACCGGGCCGCCAAGCTGCTTCAGCACGTCCAGCGAGGCTTGCGACAGTGTATTGCGCTGGCCGTGCGTCAGATCCCACTGGGTCTTGACGTCCTTGGTGACCCAGACGATACCCATGGCGAAGGCGATCAGTAGAACGACGAACACCCCGTTCTGGATGAGCAGTTGCAGTCTTAGTTTTCGATTCAGTTTCATGCGCGTAGCCGGTCGGCATCAAGTCGCCGGATGGAAAGGATGAGAAATACCGCGGTCAGCACGCCGAAATAGATCAGGTCGGTCACCGCAATGGCGCCATTCATGAAACCTTCGAAATGCTTCAGCAGCGAGAACAGATGTACGGGACTGGCCGGATCGGACGCCGCAATGTTGATCAGCCACAGCACCAGAAAAATGGCAAGCGCGCCGATGGCGGCTACCACTGGATGCGTCGTCAGGCACGACACGAACAGCCCGATAGCCGCAAAACTGCCCGTAAGCAACAGTAATCCAAGCAAGTTGGTCACCAGCAAGCCGTAGTCGAGTCTGCCGCCCATCAGCAGCGACAAAGCCATGAGGGTGATGAGGCCGCCCACGATCGCCAGGAATATGGCGGTGGCCAGAAACTTGCCGAGCACGATATGCGTCATCGACACAGGTGCGGACATGAGCAGAGTCATGGTTTTGTTGCGGCGTTCCTCGGCGATCAGGCGCATGGTCAGAAGGGGCACGGACATCAGCAACACGATCGAGGCGATGCCGAACATCGGCACCACCACGATTTCGGTCAAGCCGGGGGCATTCGGTACGCGTGCCAATTGTGGCTGGATGGTCAGGAAATAGTCCACGCGGGTCAGGAATATCCACGCGAGAATGATCTGCAGGAACGCCAGTACCACCCATGCCAGAGGCGAGGTGAACAACGCCCGCAGTTCCTTCGCAATAATGGTGCGGATCATGCGGAAGCCTCCTCGTCGCGATGGGTGAGTTGCACGAATACTTCCTCCAGGCTGGCTTGCGCCGGTTGCAGCTGAAACAGGCCCCATCCGCGTTCCACCGCGGCGCGTACCAGATCGTCGGTGGGATCGGCGGCGCCGCGCGGATGCACCCGGAACAGGTGGGCGTTCAGGGCATCGACCGATGCGCCGCCGGCAATGCGCGCGAGTTCTTCCACCGGCGGCGGATTGCGCAGGCCCAGTTGCAGCGTTTGGCCGCCCCGGAACTGTTTCAACCCGGCAATGGTGTCGTTGAACACGACCTCGCCGCGGTGCAGGATCTGCACGCGGTCGCAGATTGCCTCGACTTCCGGGAGTATGTGCGTAGACAGAATCAGGCTGTGATCGTGGCCCAGATCGCGGATCAACGCGCGAATCTCGCGGATCTGGTTGGGATCGAGTCCCACCGTGGGTTCATCGAGGATGATTACATCCGGCTCGTGAATGATGGCCTGGGCAATGCCTACGCGCTGCTGGTAGCCCTTGGACAGGGAGCCGATCAATCGCTTGCCCATGTCGGTGAGGCCGCAACGGCTCTTGGCGCGGTGGGTGGCTTCCGCGAGTGCGTTTGTTTTGATCTTATGCAAGCGGCCTGCCAGTCGCAGGTACTCGTCCACCTTGAGCTCACGATACAGCGGTGGAACCTCGGGCAAGTAGCCGATGCGTGACTTGGCCAGCGTCGGTTGATCGAGCAAATCGATGCCGCAGATGTCCACTTCGCCGTTCGTAGGGGCGAGATTGCCGGTCAACATCTGCATGGTCGTAGTCTTGCCGGCCCCGTTCGGGCCCAGCAGACCCAGAACCTCTCCGCGTTTCAACTGCAAGGAAACGTCGCGCACTGCGCGATTGCTGCCGTAGGTCCGCGATAACATCCGCGCGGAAACGGTGAATTCCGAGCTTCCCAAAGTGGTCATGCCCTCGCCCTGTTTCGTCTTAAGATTTGGAGGTTGCGTCTGGCGCTGCGACTTGTATGGCCGTTCGACCCGAAACTCCGGATCATGCCGTCGCGGAACCCCAACGCGGTGGATGCAGTTCTTGTGATGGGCGCCAAATATACCTAAACTGACCGCTGGATTGAAGAACTTCGCGCACGATCGGTTCTCTAACCGTCACGCGAACATCCGCCGCGTCCCTCACAACGTCCGCCTATCCATGCCAGTCACCGCACCCGTTCTCGCTGTCATTGTCTTTACGTCGAGCTGGCTGCTGGCATCGTGCGCGCAGCCCGACACGCGCGCCAGTCGGGAGGCGCCCGCCCGCCTCGCCGAGGCGCACGATGGCGCCGGCGTTACCGCGCAAGCCGCCTCCCAGCCCTTCGAACAACAGGCGCGGGAGGTCTTTGGCGATCGGGCACTGTCCAGCGCCGACTTGCCCGAGCACGCGCTGGATTCGGAGTTGCTCTACAAGTTGCTGCTGGCCGAGATCGCGGCGCAGCGCGGCGAATATCAGCTCGCCGCGCAAGCTTATCTGCAAATGGCCAAGACGACGGCGGATCCGCGCGTCGCCCGCCGCGCGACCGAGATTGCGCTGTTCGGCCGCCACAACGACATCGCCCTCGAGGCGGCCCGGCTGTGGGTTGGCGCCGAGACAGATTCGGCTGCCGCGCGCCAGACGCTGGCGGCCCTGTTGATCAGCAACAACGAACTGCAGGCTGCCAAGCCGCTGTTGCAGCAACTTCTGGCCACGGATAACGAAAACATCGGGCTGGCGCTCACGCAACTTCATTCGACGCTCTCGAAGCACCCCGACAAGAATGCGGTGCTCGATCTGGTCAAGGAATTGACCCATCCGTACCGTGATCGTCCGGAAGCACATCTCGCGCTGGCGCAAGCAGCGCTGAGCGCCAACAAATACGACGCGGCGCTGATGGCAATTCGCGAAGCCATGCGGTTGCGTCCCGGTTGGGAAAGCGGAGCTTTGTTCCATGCGCAGGTGCTCAACCGGGAGTCGCGCATCAAGGCGCTGGATTATCTGAATGCGTTCCTGGCGGCGCATCCGAACGCGCAGGAAGTCAGGTTGGGCTATGCCCGGCAGCTCATCAGCGACAAGAAATTTCTCGAAGCGCGCGCCGAATTTCAGCGGTTGCTGGACGATAATCCGCAAAATGCCGACATCGCCGTAACCGTGGCATTGCTGTCCGTGCAGATCGATGACCTCGATGTCGCGGAGGAGCAGTTGAAGCGCGTGCTGCAGATGGATTACAAGGATCCGGACGCGGTGCGTTTCCATCTCGGCCAGATCAACGAGGAGCGCAAACGCTACGAAGAAGCGGCCCGATGGTACATGGCGGTGGAGGCCGGAGAGCAGTTCGTCCTCGCCCATTCGCGCTACGCGTCGATGCTTGCCAAGCAGGGAAAACTGGCGCAAGCCCGTGAGCACCTGCAGAAACTCGAACCCGCGAGCGCAACGCAGCGCCTGCAACTCCTGCAATCCGAGGCGCAACTGATGCGCGAGGCAAAAGCCTATCGCGAATCCTTTGATATTCTCAGCAAGGCGCTGGCTGCGCAACCGGATCAGCCCGAGCTGCTCTACGACGTGGCGCTGGCAGCGGAGAAAATCGATCGCCTCGATCTCGTCGAAACCAATCTACGCCGCTTGATCGCGCTCAAGCCGGATCATGCGCAGGCCTATAACGCGCTCGGGTATACGCTGGCAGACCGAACCGACCGGCTGACCGAGGCGCGCGGCTATATTGAAACCGCGCTCAAGCTTTCGCCCGAGGACCCGTTCATTCTCGACAGCATGGGTTGGGTCGAATATCGACTGGGCCGCCTGTCACAGGGGCTGCAGTTCCTGATGCGCGCATTCGAGCAGCGTCCGGATCCGGAAATTGCGGCGCATCTGGGCGAGGTGATGTGGGTCAAGGGCGACAAACCAGGCGCAGAAAAAATCTGGCGCGATGCGTTGCGAGACAATCCCGACAACGACGAATTGCAGAAGGTCATCAGCAAGTTTCTGCGCTGAGTCGTCCCATGCAACACCGGCTCAGTATTCTCGCGCTCTGCGCCATCCTGGCGACGGCGGCGGGGTGCGCCACCCAGCCTCCCAAAGTCCTGCCGACTTCTAGCGATGCGATCGCGGCGTTCGCCCTCAAGGGAAGGGTTGCCGTCAAACTGGACGATCGCGGTTATACGGCGAGCTTGCGCTGGCGCCATTCGCCCACACGCGATTCGCTCAGATTGCTGTCGCCGGTCGGCTCTGTCGTGGGCCAGATCGAAACCGATGGCAACGGGGCGACACTCACGACAGCGGACAAGAAGGTGTACCGCTCGAGCGATGTGCAGGCGCTGACACGCGAAGTGCTCGGCTGGGACCTGCCCCTGGCCGGGTTGCGTCATTGGGTGATTGGCCGCGTGGACCCCGCAACGCCGATCCAGGCCATAGAGCGCGACGACCAACAGCGTCTCAAGAGCCTGGAGCAAAGCGATTGGCGTATCGCGTACCTGGATTATTTCGGCAATAGCGCCTTGCCGGCGCGGCTATCGCTCATCTATGACCGGCTCAAGTTGCGCTTGATCGTCGAGGCCTGGGAGTTGGCGGAGTGACGCCTGCCGGTACAGGGGTGTTTCCGGCACCGGCAAAACTCAATCTGTTCCTGCATGTCGTCGGCCGCAGGCAGGATGGCTATCACTTGCTGGAGACGGCGTTTCGCTTCATCGATTACGCCGATGAGCTGTCATTCGTCGTGCGCCCCGACGGCGTCATCCGTCACACCAATCCGTTGCCGGGCGTCCCCGCCGAGCAGGATCTGAGTGTGCGCGCCGCGCGCGCTTTGCAGCGGGAAACCGGTTGCCCCCAGGGCGCAGACATTCATATCGTCAAGCGCCTGCCCATGGGAGGCGGCCTGGGCGGCGGCAGCTCCGATGCCGCGACCACGCTGATCGCGCTGAACCGGCTGTGGCGCACCGGATTGTCCAGAGCGCGCCTGCAACAGTTGGGGTTGCAACTGGGTGCCGATGTCCCGGTGTTCGTGTTCGGTCAGAGTGCCTTCGCGCAGGGCATCGGCGAGCAGTTGCAAGCGCTGCCGCTTGCGCCCGCGTGGTATCTGGTTCTGGTGCCAGAACTAGCTGTTTCCACTGCGGAAATCTTCGCGGCACCTGAATTGACACGTAATACGAATGCAATCACAATAGCGCCCTTTTCAGTCGGCCTGGCTCGTAATATTCCCGGCCGCAACGATCTTGAGCCGGTGGTGTGCCGGCGCTACCCGCAGGTAGCCCATCATCTCGAGTGGTTGCACCGATACGGCGATGCCCGCATGACCGGATCCGGGGCCTGTGTTTTTTGCGCGTTTGACAGTTACGAGCAGGCTCACCGGGTGCTGCTGGAATTGCCGGTGGACATGCGTGGCTTTGTGGCGCGCGGCCTGGACCGGCATCCTCTGTGGTCGGAGGACGACTAGTTTTATTGGGGAGTCGCCAAGTGGTAAGGCACCGGATTTTGATTCCGGCATTCGTAGGTTCGATCCCTACCTCCCCAGCCAGTATTCGCGCAGTCGGCGCAGCTGGAGACTGATTCGGCAGCCGTGAGCCCTGCTTGCGGCTCATTTCATTTTGGCAGTGGCAAGCGGAGTTTTGCTCCGGACTCAGTCTCTCGCAGCAGAGTGTCTAGACATGGCCTATGACAGCTTGATGGTGTTTACCGGCAACGCGAATCCCGAAGCTTGCCGAGGACGTCGTCAGACATCTCAACATTCCGCTGGGGCGCGCAAGCGTCGGTCGCTTCAGCGACGGCGAAGTCATGGTCGAGATGCTCGAGAACGTGCGCGGCAAGGATGTCTTCGTGCTGCAGTCGACTTGCACGCCGACCAACGACAACCTGATGGAACTGCTGGTGATGGTCGATGCGCTGAAGCGCGCGTCGGCCGGCCGCGATGACCGCCGCGATTCCGTACATGGGCTATGCGCGGCAGGACCGCCGGCCGCGCTCGGCGCGGGTGCCGATCACGCGCCAAGGTGGTGGCGAACATGATGGCGAGCGCCGGCGTCGACCGCGTGCTGACGATGGATCTGCACTGCCGAGCAGATCCAGGGCTTTTTCGACATTCCGGTGGACAATATCTATTCCGGGCCGATCCTGCTCGGCGATGTCTGGAAGCAGGGCTACCAGAACCTGGTGGTGGTTTCGCCCGACGTCGGCGGCGTGGTGCGGGCGCGGGCGCTGGCGAAGCGGCTCGAATGCCGATCTGGCGATCATCGACAAGCGGCGTCCGAGGCCGAACGTGGCGACGGTGATGAACATCATCGGCGAAGTGAAGGGCGCACCTGCGTGATCATCGACGACATGGTCGATACGGCGAACACGCTGTGCGAGGCGCGCTGGCGCTGAAGGAACAGGGCGCGGAAAAAGTGCTCGCGTACTGCACGCACCCGGTGCTGTCGGGCAAGGCGGTCGAGCGCATCGAGAATTCCGTGCTCGACGAGCTCGTGGTGACCGATACGATCCCGCTGCGCGAAGATGCGCAAGCCTGCAGCCGCATCCGCCAGCTCAGCATCGCGGCACTGCTGGCCGAAACGATGCTGCGCATCAGCAACGAGGATTCGGTTAGCTCGCTGTTCGTGGAGTAGCGCCGGTGCAACAGGATTTATGCGGGCGGCTGCAATGCCGTCCTTTTTGAACAGGTGGCCACTGGTCGCGGTGGCCGCCTTTATTTAGGAGAGTCACATGGCAAGATCGAAGTCACTGCATTTCCCCGCACGCTGCAGGGAACGGGTGCGAGCCGCCGCCTGCGCGGTAACGGGCAAAGTGCCGGGAATCATTTACGGCGGAGAGCAACCGGCGAAGAACGTGGAGTTCGATCACAACAACTTGTTTCACCATCTCAAGCTGGAAGCGTTTCATGCGTCGATCCTGAGCATGATCGTCGACGGCGCCAAAGAGCGCGTGCTGCTGCGCGATGTGCAGATGCATCCGTGGAAGCAGCTGGTGCTGCACGTCGATTTTCAGCGCGTCGTCGGCCAACAAGAAGATTCACATGAAAGTGCCGTTGCACTTCGTCAATGCCGACATTGCCCCGGGGGTTAAAACCGGCGGCGGAGTCGTCAGCCACGTGATGAACGAAATCGACATCACGTGCCTGCCCGACGACCTGCCGGAATTCATCGAAGTCGATCTGCAGAAACTCGAGATTGGTGAGGCCGTGCACTTGGCGGACCTGAAGATCCCGCAAGGCGTGGAATCGGTGCAGTTGACGCGCGGCGACAATGCCGTTGTCGCCACGGTACAGATACCGCGTGCGATGGTCGAACCCGAACCGGTTGCTGCGGCCGCTGCCGAAGGTGCCACTGCCGAGGGTGCAGCCCCGGCCGCCGGGGCGCCGGCTGGCGGCGCTGCCGCGGCGGGTGCAGACGCCAAGAAGGAGCCGGAGAAGAAGGAAGGCGGCAAGAAGTAGCCTTCCCGCAGTTGGAATTACGGCCTGCCGTCAGCATCGCCTGGCCGGCAGGCCGGTTTGTTTTCAACCCAGCATTGGCGTGACGTCGCCCCCCGTTATGAAGCTCGTCGTAGGATTGGGTAACCCTGGCCGCGAACACGACGCCACGCGCCACAATGCCGGCTTCTGGTGGGTGGACCGGCTTGCTGCGCGCAGTGGCACCGCGCTGCGCGCCGAGGCCCGCTTCCACGGCCATGCTGGCAAACTGGTCGATGCCGGGCGCGAGTGCTGGCTGCTCAAGCCGACCACGTTCATGAATGTCAGCGGACGCGCGGTGCGGGCGCTGGCTCAGTTCTACAGGATCGAGCCCGAGGAACTGCTGGTCGTGCACGA
Source organism: uncultured beta proteobacterium (assembly GCA_963846655.1). Lineage (GTDB taxonomy): Bacteria > Pseudomonadota > Gammaproteobacteria > Burkholderiales > JACQAP01 > JACQAP01. The sequence continues at coordinate 84,039 of CAWJWT010000002.1, forward strand.
TGAGCTCGATTTGCCGCCGGGAGAAGTCAAGCTCAAGAAAGGCGGCGGTTCGGCCGGGCACAACGGACTGAAGGACATTACCGCGCAACTGGGACCGGATTATTGGCGGCTGCGCATCGGTATCGGCCGACCGATTGATCGCGCGCAAATGGTCAATTTCGTGCTCAACGCCCCGCGCAAGGAAGAACTGCCGTTGATCGACGATGCCATCGAGCGCAGCCTGGACGCCTGGCCGCTGCTGCGCGACGGAAAATGCGAGGCGGCCATGTTGAAGCTGCATACGAAATACCTGTGAACTGTGAAGCAGTGAACAGTCGAGTGCGCGTACGCTTGCTCCAGGTAGTGACTGCTTCACTGCTTCACTGTTTACCGTTTACTGTTCACCGTTTACTGATCACAAACATGTCTCTCAAATGCGGAATCGTCGGACTCCCGAACGTTGGCAAGTCGACCCTGTTCAACGCGCTGACCAAAGCCGGCATTGCGGCGGAAAACTATCCGTTCTGCACGATCGAACCGAACGTGGGCATCGTCGAAGTGCCCGATCCGCGTCTGGCGCGCCTGGCGGCCATCGCCAAACCGCAGAAGGTCATCCCGGCAATCGTTGAATTCGTGGATATCGCGGGACTCGTGGCCGGCGCTTCCAAGGGGGAAGGTCTGGGCAACCAGTTTCTCGCCAATATTCGCGAAACCGACGCCGTTGTTCACGTCGTGCGCTGTTTTTCAGACGACAACATCGTGCATGTGACCGGCAAAGTCGATCCATTGTCCGACATCGAGACCATCGAGACCGAATTGGCGCTGGCTGATCTTGCTACTGTGGAGAAGACGCATTCGCGCAACCGCAAGCTGGCGCAATCCGGTGACAAAGAGGCAAAACTGCTCGTCGCCGTGCTGGACAAAGTCCAGGCCCAACTCGACCAGGCGAAACCAGTGCGCGCACTCGGCCTGTCGCCGGAAGAACAGGCGCTGATCGGGCCGCTGTGCCTGATTACGGCAAAGCCCACCTTGTATGCCGCCAACGTCGACGAGCATGGCTTCGGCGACGACAATCCGCTGTTGCAGAAGGTCCGCGAGAAAGCCGCCCGGGAAGCCGCGCCCGTCGCCGTCTTTTGCGCGCGCATGGAAGCCGAAATTGCGGATCTGGCTGATGACGACAAACGCGTGTTTCTGACCGACATGGGCTTGCAGGAACCGGGACTCGATCGCCTGATTCGTGCCGGCTATGAATTGCTGGGCCTGCAGACCTACTTTACCGCCGGCGAGAAGGAGGTGCGCGCCTGGACCATTCATCGAGGCAACACGGCTCCGCAGGCGGCCGGCGTCATTCACACCGATTTCGAGAAGGGATTCATCCGCGCGGAAGTCATTGCGTTCGACGACTACATCGCGCAGAAGGGCGAGCAGGGCGCCAAGGAAGCCGGCAAAATGCGACTTGAAGGCAAGGAATACATCGTCAAGGACGGCGATGTCATGCACTTTCGCTTCAACGTCTGAGCGAACAGATACCGGCCAGTCCGGGCCGCAAGCCGTTGTGAGACGCGTCAGGGCTTGTGCGCGCTCACCAGCGCCACACCCGCCAGCACCAGCGCCGCCCCGGCGATTTGCATTCCCGTCAAGGGTTCGCCCAGAAACCAGTAACCGAAGCCTATCGTTGCCACGGGCCCGACGGAACCAACCATGGCCGCATGGTTGGCACCATTCAGCCGGATTCCCTCGGCCATCAGCCACGCGGGGATCACTGTGGAGAGGAGTGCCATCGCGAAGGTCAGCCCGTATACCGGCGCGGGCACGATGAGCGCACGCAGGTCGTGGGTAACCAGGAAGTGCGCGCAACAGAACAACGATGCCAGCAGCATCGCGTAGGCGGTGAAGCGCATCGCGCCGATCTTGCCCACGACTTCTCCGGCGCCGATCAGATAGAACGCATAGAGAACGCCGCTCACGAACACCAGTCCGCCGCCGAGCGCTACTTCGTGCGCATCACCGCCGTAACCCAGGTTCGCGATGAAGACCAGCGCGATGCCGCCATAGCACAGCGCGAGTGCCACGAAATGATGCGCGAGAATGCGTTTCTTGAGCAGCCATGCAGACAGCAACACCACGATCGTCGGATGCGAATACAGGATCAGCCGCTCGAGCCCGGCCGTGATATAGGTCAGTCCCAGAAAATTAAGGTAGCTCGCCAGGTAATACCCCACGAACCCCAGCCCGGCTACCAGCCCCCATTGCCTGCGCGACAGGGGCGCTGCCGCGCGTTTCGACCACAGGGCCATCAGCACGAAGAAGGGCGCGGCCATCAGCAAGCGCAAGGTCAATAATGTGGCGGCGTCGACCGGGAACGCGTAGGCGAGTTTGATGAAGATCGCCTTGGCCGAGAAACCGATCGCGGCCAGCAGCGCGCACAGCGTGCCGGCCGTTGAAGGGCCGGCCACGGCGCTACCAAGGCGAGCGGGCATGGCGCCGCGGCCGCCGGGTTTAGCGGCGGCGCCGGCCGCCGCCCAGTATCGAGCCGAGCACGCCGCGCATGATCTGGCGGCCCACTTCCGACCCGATGGCACGCGCCGCGCTTTTGACCATTGCCTCGCCGGCGGACTGCCGGCGCGAATTGCCGCCCCCGAACACGCCGTCAAGTACGCCACCGAAAATGGAGCCGGTCGAGGCGGGGGCCGAGGCGGCCGTCGGCGATGCGGACACTGCAGCGTCGCGGCGCGCCTTGAGCACTTCGTAGGCAGATTCGCGATCGATCACGGCCTCATAGCTGCCCGCGACCAGCGAACGCTTCATCGCAGCCGTGCGCTCGTCCGTGGTGATGGGTCCGATGCGGCTGTGTGGCGGCAGAACGAACGCGCGCTCAACCATTGTCGGGCGCCCTTTCTCATCGAGCAGGGACACCAGTGCTTCGCCTACACCCAGGTCCGTAATGGCTTTTTCCACGTCCAGCGCGGGATTCGCGCGCAGCGTCGTGGCCGCGGTTTTCACGGCCTTCTGGTCGCGCGGCGTGAAGGCGCGCAGCGCATGCTGCACGCGGTTGCCCAACTGGCCCAGCACGGTGTCCGGGACATCGAGCGGATTCTGGGTCACGAAATACACGCCGACGCCCTTGGAGCGGATCAGCCGGATGACCTGCTCGATCTTTTCGAGCAGCGCGGGCTCGGCATCGTTGAAGAGCAGATGTGCCTCGTCGAAAAAGAACACCAGCTTGGGTTTGTCCGGGTCGCCGACTTCGGGCAGTTGCTCGAACAACTCCGACAGCAGCCACAGCAGCAGTGTGGCGTAGGCCTTGGGCGCATTGATCAGCTGGTCGGCCGCCAGGATGTTGATCATGCCGCGGCCGTTCTCGTCGGTCTGCATCAGATCGGCGATGTTGAGCGCCGGCTCGCCGAAGAAATGATCGCCACCCTGCTCGTCGATGCGCAAGCAGCCCGCGCTGGATCGCCCCGATACTGGCCGAGGAAACGTTGCCGTATTCGGTGGTGAACTGGCGGGCGTTGTCGCCGACGTGCTGCACCATTGCGCGCAGGTCTTTCAGATCGAGCAGCAGCAGGCCTTGATCGTCGGCGATCTTGAACACCAGGGTCAGGACCCCGCTTTGTGTTGCATTGAGGTTGAGCAATCGCGCCAGCAGCAGGGGCCCCATCTCGGAGACCGTGGCCCGCACCGGATGGCCCAGCGCGCCGTACACGTCCCAGAACGTCGATGGGGCAACCGGCGAAGGCAAAGTTGCCAAGGTCCAGTTTGTCGAGGCGATCGGCCAGCTTCGGGCTCATCGATCCGGCCTGCGACAGGCCGGCCAGATCGCCTTTGACGTCGGCCATGAACACCGGCACGCCGATCGAACTGAAGGCCTCGGCCATGACCTGCAATGTCACGGTCTTGCCGGTGCCGGTGGCGCCGGTGATCAGGCCATGCCGGTTCGCGAGCGCGGGTAGCAGGACCAGGTCGTGCGAAGATTTCGCGATCGGCAGCGCGTGCGTTGCGGACATTTGTGTGCGGCTGGAAGCGGACCGTATGGTAAGATTTTTTCAAAATTATATCAGCCGCCTAGCTCGTTTCACGGGTTGGCCGCGTCGGCTCACGCAGAGGAACACATGGCAGGTCACAGCAAATGGGCGAATATCCAGCATCGCAAGGGACGCCAGGATGCGAAACGCGGCAAGATCTTCACCCGTCTGATCAAGGAAATCACCGTGGCGGCGCGCCTCGGCGGGTCCGATGCGGGCAGCAATCCGCGCTTGCGCCTCGCCGTGGACAAGGCCTACGCGAACAATATGCCCAAGGATACCGTCGAGCGAGCCACCAAGCGCGGCAGCGGGGAACTCGAAGGCGTCAGTTATGAGGAAATCCGTTACGAGGGCTACGGCATCGGCGGCGCTGCGGTCATCGTGGATTGCATGACGGACAATCGCGTGCGCACGGTCGCCGAGGTGCGTCATGCCTTCGCCAAGCACGGCGGCAACCTGGGCAGCGAGGGATCGGTCGCATTCCTGTTCAAGCACTGCGGGCAGTTGCTGTTCGCGCCCGGATCGAGCGAGGAAAAGATCATGGACGTCGCGCTCGAGACTGGCGCAGAGGACGTCGTCGCCAACGACGACGGCAGCATCGAGGTCATCACCACGCCACAGGAATTTCTGCGCGTCAAGGATGCGCTCGGGAAAGCACGCCTCAACGCCGAGCTGGCGGAAATAACAATGAAGCCGACCATGGAAACGGTTCTGGCCGGCGAGGATGCCGCGAAGATGCAAAAATTGATGGATGTGCTCGAATCGCTGGACGACGTGCAAGAGGTCTATACGAGTGCCGTATACGACGCCTGAGGGGGCGGCCGTGATCCGCGCGGCTAGCCTGTTGCGGCCGCTGCCGGTGTTGTTGTTCCGGCAATGACGGCGAGCGCGTTGCGCGTTGCGCCGCAAGCGCCGCCCGTGGTGCGCATCCTCGGGATCGATCCGGGGCTGCGGGTCACCGGATTCGGCGTTCTGGAAATCTGCGGGCAGAAACTGACCTATATCACCAGCGGACGCATTCGTACCGCCGAGGGCGAGTTACCGGAGCGCATTCGCACCATTCTCGAGGGCCTGTCGCAAGTCATCGAGCAGCTCAAACCGCAACAGGTTGCCGTCGAGAAAGTCTTCGTCAATGTCAATCCCCGGTCCACGCTGCTGCTGGGACAGGCACGCGGGGCCGCGATTTGTGCCGCCGTGATCAGCGCCCTGCCGGTGTCGGAATATACGGCGCTGCAGGTCAAGCAATCGGTCGTCGGGAACGGCCATGCGCGCAAGGAGCAAGTGCAGGAGATGGTGCGCCGGCTGCTCAGGCTGCCCGGCGACCCCAGCGCCGATGCCGCTGATGCCCTGGCTTGCGCCATCTGCCATGCGCATGGCGGTTTAGGCCTGGGCAAGCTCGAAACGCGCGGCTTTCGGATGAAACGCGGGAGGTTGGTGTGATCGGGCGGTTGACCGGACAATTGATCGAGAAACGCCCGCCGACGATCGTCGTCGACGTGCATGGCGTGGGGTACGAAGTCGATGTGCCCATGAGCACGTTTTTTTTGTTGCCCGCTACGGGCGCCATGGTCACCTTGCATACGCATCTGGTCGTTCGCGAGGATGTTCATTTGTTGTTCGGCTTCGGCACGGACCAGGAGCGGCAATTGTTCCGGCAACTGCTCAGGATCAGCGGCATCGGCGCGCGTACGGCGTTGTCGGTATTGTCCGGCATGTCGGTATCGGAATTGTCCCAAGCGGTGCTGGCACACGACGGTGCGCGGCTGACCAGAATTCCGGGCATTGGCAAGAAGACCGCTGAGCGCCTGTTGCTGGAGCTGCGCGACAAGCTCAGCACGGGCTTCGAAAGCGTGGCTCCTGGGGATGATGGCCAGATGCGGAGCGACGCGATGAACGCGTTGATCGCCCTCGGTTACAACGATAAGGAAGCCAGTCAGGCGCTTTCCAGGGTTGCGCCCGAAACACCCCTTCAGGAAACCATCCGCCAGGCCCTGAAACTTCTGTCCCGAGCCTGAGCGCGAGGAGCCGGCCGGGCGCGGCAGATTCCTGTCGCCATGGCACGACACCACGTAGTGCGCCGAACCACGGCAAGTGGGGGCGCTGGGCTATAATCGCGGGCATTTCACACGGCAGCACATTTGGCTAGCCAGTCAAAGGAACGGTCACTCATGAAAGTTGTAGCGCGCATTGCCGTTATCGCCCTGGTATTGCAGGGTTTCGTCACCGTCGCCACGGCCGCGGCGCCAATTGAGCTCGACAAGAAACAGCAGATCGATGAACTCATCGCGCTGCATGATCTTGGCACGTCGGTTTCGATCGGCAACTTCTACATCAAACAGGAAGGGCTGGTTGCGATCCGCAGCCTGCTCGCGCGTCTGGGCAAGGAAGAAAAGCTCGGGGCCGACTGGAATCCGCGCAACGCGCAGTGGCAACGCGCCGAAGCGTTGCTGCTTGAGCGGGTGGTCGCGAAAGTGGCGGCGGAATTCACCAGTCTGGACTGGCTCAGACCGCAATGGCACGAACTGGACGCACGCGAGTTCAATGCGGAGGAACTGGACGTCCTGCTCACGCATTTTCGTTCCGAAGTCGGCCGTAAGCAGGCCAAGATCGTCGACCATACGGTGTCCACGCATGTGATCACGACGCTGTCGTTCTCCGGCAAGCTCAAGGATATCCCCGGCATCCAGGAAGAGCGCGGGCGCATGCAGGCCGTCTGGAACAAGGAAGACGACGAGATGCGTTTCTCCATCCAGGATGCAACCAATTCCGACGGTCAGCGATTCGCCTATTCGGCCCTGGGCAAGAAGTATTTCGTCACGGCGATTCTGAAGCTGACCGGGATCATCAGCCGCCAGCTAGACGAACTGGCGCTGGGCCTGCCCAGGCAGGTGGAAGCCAGTGCCGACGAGATCCGTCCGCTGCTGCAGGAGTTCAGAAGCGGCCGCGGATGATGCCCGGAGCGCATCTTCGCGGTGGCCAAGAAGGATGATCGAAACCGACCGTCTGATCACGCCCGACCCGCAGTCGACGCAGGAAGAAGCGATCGAGAGGGCCTTGCGCCCCAAGCAGTTCGACGAGTACATCGGCCAGGAAAAAATTCGCGGCCAGTTGCAGATATTCATCGAGGCGGCAAGGAAGCGCCGCGAGGCGCTCGATCACGTGCTTCTGTTCGGTCCGCCGGGATTGGGCAAGACCACGCTGGCACACATCATCGCGCGTGAAATGGGCGTGGGCCTGCGCCAGACATCGGGGCCGGTCCTGGAACGTCCCGGCGATCTTGCCGCGCTGCTCACCAACCTCGAGCCCAATGACGTCCTGTTCATCGACGAGATTCATCGTTTGTCCCCGGTCGTCGAGGAAATTCTTTATCCCGCACTGGAAGATTTTCAGCTCGATATCATGATCGGCGAAGGTCCGGCCGCGCGGTCAGTCAAGCTCGATTTGCCGCCTTTTACCTTGATCGGCGCAACGACCCGCGCCGGCATGCTGACCAATCCGCTGCGCGACAGGTTCGGGATCGTGTCACGTCTGGAGTTTTATTCGCCCGAGGAACTTACCCGCATTGTCCAGCGCTCAGCCGGGCTGCTCGCCGTGGAAACGACGCCGGAAGGCGCCCTGGAGATTGCATCGCGATCGCGCGGTACACCGCGCATCTCCAACCGGTTACTGCGCCGTGTGCGGGATTTCGCGCAGGTCAAGGCTCATGGCGTAGTGAATCGGGACATTGCCGATGCGGCGCTTGAAATGCTGGATGTGGATCGCATTGGCCTGGATGTCATGGATCGCAAGCTGCTGCTTGCGGTGCTCGAGAAGTTTGGCGGCGGGCCCGTTGGCATCGACAACCTGGCCGCGGCAATTGGCGAAGAACGCGACACCATCGAGGACGTTCTCGAACCGTTTCTGATCCAGCAGGGTTACCTGCAGCGCACGCCGCGAGGGCGTATCGCAACCGCGTCCAGTTACCGGCACTTCGGCCTCGTGGTTCCTTCGCCCTCGGGCAGCGCCGAACTCTGGCGGGAGAACTGAGATCGAATTCGAGATCGCAGTGCGCGTGTACTATCAGGACACTGACGCCGGCGGCGTGGTGTTCCACGGGACTTATCTGAATTTCCTGGAGCGCGCGCGCATGGAATGGATGCGCGCGCGTGGATTCGATGCCCGGCAACTGACCGCCCGTTCCCGGCTGGTATTCATTGTCCGGCGTCTGGAGCTCGCCTATCTGAAACCGGCGTTGCTCGATGATCTGCTGAGCGTCAGCGCGGCTGTCGAAAAAATGGGACGCGCGCAGCTCACGTTCGCGCAGCAGATCCGGCGCGAGGGCGACACCCTCGTACGGGCCGCCGTCAACGTTGCTTGCGTTGCAGCCGACAACCTCAAGCCAGTAGCGTTTCCCGCGGAGATCCTCGCGGCGCTGGCCGAGGGCGTGCATGCACCGGCGAGTGAAACAGTACCCCGCGCTCAACCCCGCCGCCACCTCAACCGCGTTTAAGACTTCTGACCAAAACTATGAATGTCTCCCAGGATTTGTCTTTTGCCAGCCTGATCGGCAACGCCAGCGTGCTGGTGCAACTGGTATTGGCGCTGCTGCTGCTCGTGTCCATGATTTCGTGGTGGTTCATTTTCCGCAAGATGTTCGTCGTGCGCGATGCCATCCGGCGAACCGATCAGTTTGAACGCAGCTTCTGGAGTGGCGCCGATCTGGGCACGCTGTACCAGGCCGCGGCGAGCGCGCGCCATGACGCGGGCAGCATGGAGCGCATTTTCGAATCAGGCTTCCGCGAATTCGTGAAGTTGCGCAAACAAAGCGGAACCAGCCTGGGCATGCTCATGGATGGCACGCGCCGCGCAATGCGCGCAACCTATCAGCGCGAACTCGACCGGCTCGAAGCGCATCTGTCGTTCCTTGCCACCGTGGGTTCCGTCAGTCCTTACGTGGGCCTGTTCGGCACGGTGTGGGGCATCATGAACGCGTTTCGCGGCCTCGCCAACGTCGGCCAGGCCACTTTGGCGCACGTCGCTCCCGGGATCGCCGAAGCGCTGGTGGCAACGGCCATGGGGTTGTTCGCGGCGATTCCGGCGGTCATCGCGTTCAACCACTTCGTGCGCCATATCGATCGCCTGTCGATACGATTCGACAGCTTCATGGAGGAGTTCTCCAACATCCTGCAACGGCAGGCCAACGCGCCCTCACCGGGCGCGACGGGTCAGGCGGCAGGGCAATCTTCAACGAGCTTGAGCTGAACCCGCCATGGCCAACCGCCGGCGACATCCGCGTCTGATGAACCAGATCAACGTCGTGCCCTACATCGACGTAATGCTGGTGCTGCTCGTGATCTTCATGGTGACGGCGCCGTTGATGAATCCCGGCGTGATCGACTTGCCGACGATCGGAAAATCGTCCGCGCCCCCGGCCCTGCCCATTGAAATTTCGATCCGCGCCAGCGGCGCGCTGTCGCTGACCGATCGCGACATATCGTCGGCCGAGCGACCGGTGAATCGCGACGAGCTGGTGCGGCTGGTGCGCAGCAAGCAAGCCAAGAAGCCCGATCAGCCGGTGGTCATTTCCGCGGACAAGGATGTGAAGTATGAAGTGGTGATCCAGGTCATGGATCTGCTGCAGCAGAATCGGGTGAAGCGCGTCGGGCTGCTGGCGAAGCCGCGATCGGGGTGAGCTTGCGCGCGATCGATGAACCCGGTCGGCTGGCCTCGGGTGCCCTGGCAGTTCTGGTGCATGTGCTGTTTTTCGGCCTGCTCGTATTCGGCGTCAGCTGGCAGAAGAAACCGGTGAGTCCGATGGTGGTGGATCTGTGGCAAGACCTGCCTGAACCATCGAAGAAAGCTCCGTTGCCGCCGGAGCCGCCGAAGCCTGCACCGAAAGTGGTACCGAAACCGCCCCCGCCGAAGCCTGCCCCAGAGGTGCGCCCGGAGCCGGTCGCACCGCCCCCGCCCGCGGTCATCAAGGAGCCGGTGGCCCCGCCTCCGCCGCCCAAAGTCGAGACGCCCAAGCCCTCGGCTGCGGACATCGAGCTCAAGGAAAAATTGCGCAAACAGAAGGAAGAGGCCGAAGCGGAAGCGCGCGAGCAGCAGCGAAGAGCGGAAGCCGAGCGCCGGGAAGAACAGCGCAAGGCGGAGCTGGAGAAGCGGCGGCTGGAGGAGCAAGAGCGCGAGGCTGCCGAGCAGCGCCGGCGTGCGGAGGCAGAGCAACGCCGCGCGGAACTGGAAGAAAAGCGCATCGAGGCAGAACAAAAACGCATCGAGGCGGAGCAAAAACGCGCCGAGGCGGAGCAAAAACGCGCCGAGCAGGAGCGGCTGCGCAAGGAAGAGGAGCTGCGCCGCGTGGAGGAACAAAGGCGCCTGGAAGAGCAGCAGCGCGTGGAACAGGCCCGGCGCGAAGAGGAGCGCCGCCAGCGCGCCGCTGCAGCAGAGCGCGAGCGCCAGCAACAGGAAGCGGCGCGCAAGCAGCGTGAAGCGCAGGAGGCAAAGGCGCGGGCCGAGGCGGCGGCACGCGCCGCGCATCAGAAACTGATCGGTGACTGGGTGGCGCGCATCCAGTCCAAGATCAAGGGGCGCGTCGTGGTGCCCCCGAATATCGAGGGCAATCCCGAGGCGCGCTTTGAAGTGGTGTTACTGCCTGGAGGCGAAGTATTGAATGCGACGCTGAAGAAATCGAGCGGCAATCCCGCTTATGACGCGGCCGTGGAGCGCGCAATTTCCGCTGCGCAACCGTTGCCCGTGCCGAACGATCCCGATTTGTTCCAGGAGAGTTTCCGGGAACTCATGCTGGTTTTCCGACCTAAGGACTGAGCCATGACTCCTCCCCTATTGCACATGTATAAATCCATCGTTTGCGGGCCACTCAGCGTGGCTCGGACCCTCGCTTTATCCTTGCTGCTTGGCGTGCTGTGCGCCCATGCCGCTGCCGCTCCCCTGGCGATCGAAATTATTGGCGGAGGCGCTAACCAGATTCCGATCACGGTCCTGCCGTTTGCGGGAGAAGAGCGCTTCGTGCATCGCGTGGGCCAGATCGTGGCAGCGGACCTGCAGCGCAGCGGATTGTTCAGGCTGGGCTCCCTGGGCAGCGTTCGCCCACTGCCCGCGGAACCGGCCGACATCAACTACCGTTATTGGCGCAACGAAGGCACCGAGACCATGGTCATCGGGTCGGTGGTCGAGAAAAGCGACGGTCGCGCCGAGGTGCGCTTTCGGCTGATGGATATCGCCAAGCAGTCACAGCTGATGGGTTTTTCGTACACCGTCACCGTGCCGCAATTGCGCATGACGGCGCACAAGGTCGCCGATCTGATTTACGAGAAACTTACCGGCGATCCGGGCGTATTCGCGACCAAGATATGCTATGTCACCAAGGGAGACAACCGTTTTGAACTGCAGGTCGCGGATGCCGATGGATTCAACTCCGATTTCATCCTCGCGCACCGTGAACCGATCATCTCCCCGCAGTGGTCGCCGGACGGAACGCGCATTGCGTATGTCTCGTTCGAGCGGCGCAAGCCGATCGTATTCGTGCACAACCTGCTGGACGGAACGCGCATCGTTCTGGCCAATTTCGAGGGCTCGAATTCGGCGCCGACCTGGGCACCGGATGGAAAGACTCTGGCGGTGGTGTTGACCAAGGACGGCACATCGAACATCTACCTGGTCGGAGCCGATGGGACCGGCCTGACCCGCCTGACGCGCACCCAATCGATCGATACGGAACCGAATTTCTCTCCGGACGGCAAGTTCATCCTGTTCACGTCCGATCGTGCCGGCAGCCCGCAGATCTACCGCATGCGCGCGGATGGCCAGGGTGACGCCGAGCGCGTGACTTACGATGGCAACTATAACGTCACGCCGCGTTACAGCCCGGATGGAAAGTCCTTCATTTTCATTCACCGCAACGAAGGGCGTTTCAATGTCGCTTTGCAGGAAATCGCATCGCGCCAGATGCAGATACTGACCGGCGGCGGTCTCGATCAATCGCCGACGTTTGCGCCCAATGGCAAGATGATCCTGTATGCGTCCGAGATAAAAGGCCGTGGTATATTAGCCGCTGTATCGAGCGATGGACGGATCAAGCAAAGAATTACCGCGCAATCCGGTGACATCCGCGAACCTGCGTGGGGACCGCTTCCGAACAATCGCCGAAAGGAGTAATGATGAGAACCCGTTTATATATGCTGCCCCTGATATTAGCGCTCGCGGCATGCGCGAGCCAGGGACAGAAGAGTGCAGATATCGAGCAACGTGATCTTTTCGATCAGCAGCAGGCACAACGCCAGGCTGCAACGACACAAGACGCCGACCGTCAGGCCAAGATTGCGAAGGAACAGGAAGAACTCAAGCGCCAGCTCGAGGAACAGCAGCGCCGCCAGCAAGGCGAGCAGGCGATCGTCAAGCCGCTGCCCGATGCCGGTGTGGGCGAATCGCAACTCAAGGGCGACGCATGGTCGCAACTCAAGGAGCCGGGCAGCCCGCTGGCCAAGCGCAGCATTTATTACGACTACGACCGCTACGACATCAAGGAAGAGTTCGTGCCGGTGATCGAGGCGCACTCGAAGTTCCTGATGGATCATTCCGATATCAGAATTGCCGTGCAGGGCAATTGCGACGATCGTGGCAGCCGTGAGTACAATCTGGCGCTGGGCCAGCGGCGCGCAGACAGTGTCAAGCGCGCCATGGTCTTGCTTGGCGTTGCCGACAAGCAGATCGAGACGGTCAGTTTCGGCGCCGAGAAGCCGGCAGCGCTCGGTCAGGATGAAGAGAGCTGGGCCCGGAATCGCCGCTCGGACATCGTCTATCCGAACGCGACCCAGTAATGTCCGTTCGCCCCGGTTCCCATGGCGCGCCGCGTTTGCGGCGCGCTTTTTTCATCTCTGGTCAGTCTGGGGAAAATGCATGCTAAACCGATCGGCGTCGCCCGGTGTTTTCCGGTGGCAGCGAAGCAGGCAGGGGCAGCGAGGGCTGCCCCTTGTCGTATTCCTGTTGCTTGCGCTCAGTTTCGGTGCCGCGCCGGCTGCGGCCCTCGCGCAATCTCAGGCGGGAGAGGCGCGGCAAGTCGCGCAGGCCGAACCGGGTCAGAGCAACCGCGGCATGGTGCAATTGCTGAATCAAGTGGAAGCCTTGAATGGCGAATTGAACCGCCTGCGCGGACAGATCGAGGTATTGACCAACGACATCGCCAATGCCCAAAAACGCCAGCGCGACATGTACGTCGACCTGGATACGCGGCTGCGCCGAATCGAGCAAAGCCGCATCGAACAAGGCAGTAGCGCGAGGAAGGAGCAGGAAGGTCTCGCCGCGCTCGAAGAGCGTTTGCGCAAACTCGAGCAAGGGACGGCGAGCGCCTCAAACATTCCGACGCCGGTGGCGTCGGTTACGGTTGCGCCACCGGCCAATCCGCCGGTACCGTCCGTGGCGCCTGCGGCGTCCGCCGCAACGTTGTCGGCCCCGTCTCCCGTCGGCACTACCCAGGCGCCGAGCTCGCTGCCTCCGGCATCGCTGTCCGCAACCGACCAGGCTGCCATCCAGCGGGCGTACGAAAATGCCTTCGGCAATTATCAGAAGGCCGACTATGCAGGGGCGATTCGCGCCTTCGATCTGTTTCTGAAGACTTATCCCAAACATGCGTTGGCGGCGAATGCCCAATACTGGATCGGCGAATCGTATTACCACCAGCGTGATTATCGTGCCGCCATCGACGCAGAGCGCCGGTTGCTGGGAACCTATCCGGAAAGCGCCAAGGTCAGCGACGCCTTGCTGATCATCGGCACGGCGGAAACCATTCTGGGCGACAGCACTGCGGCGCGCCGGACCTACGAGGAGCTCATCTCGAAGTTTCCGGGCAGCGAAGCCGCCGAGAAAGCCAAGAGCCGGCTGGCGAAGCTCAAGTAACGTCTGCGCGTCACCAGCCATGGCAGCAGGGCCGAGCATATGCAAACTGTGGTTACGCCGCGAATCAATGGACTGACGGGCGTCATCGGGCCGGCTCGATCGCGACGTCCTCCCGCCTGAGCCCCTGATGGACGCGACAACCGAACTCGCAACTCTTGTCATCGTGTGCGGATTCGTTCTCGCCGTCGTATTCGGCGCGGCCGCACAGAAAACTGACTTCTGCACCATGGGCGCGGTGTCCGATGCGGTCAACATGGGCGACTGGAGCCGCATGCGCATGTGGCTGCTGGCCATCGCCGTGGCAATTGCGGGGGCCAATGTCCTGGACCTTGCCGGCGTGGTCGAACTGTCGCGTTCAGCCTACCCGGCACCGCGCTGGTCGTGGCTGGCGCATCTGGTCGGCGGACTACTGTTCGGCGTTGGCATGACGCTGGCCTCAGGCTGCGCCAGCCGCAGCCTCATCCGGCTCGGCGGCGGCAACCTCAAATCCCTCGTCGTGGTGTTGTGCATCGCCCTGGGCGCAGAAATGACGATAGGCGGCGCGCTCTCGCCGTTGCGCGCGATCCTCGACAGATTCGCGGTGCAATTCGATCAAGGCCAGGACTTGTCGTGGTTGCTTGCCCTTGCACTGGGCACCGGCCCGCGCCGGGTGCAACCATGGATTGCCGCGGGCATCGCGCTGGCGTTGCTGGCGTTCGTGCTCAAGGATCGCGATTTCCGCCGTGACTATGAGCGTGTGATCGCCGCACTCCTGATCGGCCTGACGATCGTCGGGGGATGGTACGTGACGGGCCATCTTGGTTTCATTGCCGAAGATCCGCAGACGTTCCTGGAGGTTTATGCGGGCACGCGCAGCGCACGCCCGGAATCTTTCACGTTCATTGGGCCGGTGGCGCATGCATCAGAATTGCTGCAGTTCTGGGCCCGGCCCTCATTGCGCATGAGCTTTGGTGTGGCGGTGGTACTCGGTACCCTGGTGGGAGCGTCGTGCTCGGCGATAGTCCGGCGGCGGTTCTACTGGGAAACATTCGCGTCACCGGCCGACACGCGCAATCATGTATTGGGCGGCCTGCTCATGGGTTTTGGCGGTGTTTGCGCCATGGGCTGCACCATCGGGCAGGGTATGACCGGTGTGTCGACCCTGGCGTTAGGCTCGATTGTGGTTCTGTTCTCCATCATTGCAGGCGCCGCATTGACCATGAAAATGCAGTACCGACGGATGCTCCATGCAGGTTAGTGCAACCGCTGCGGCGCACGATCCACGCACATCAGGTTTGACGCGCGGACGTGCGGGCCGGTAGAATTCGCCTCTTTTTTCGGGCGGTTAGCTCAGTCGGTAGAGCAGCGGACTTTTAATCCGTTGGTCGCCAGTTCGAATCTGGCACCGCCTACCATTTGCAGTCGATGCGTTGCGTCGGCAAGCTTTCTCGGTGGACCTGCGCATCGGTCTTGGTAACCTGGCGGCGCCCCCCGCTACGTGACCTGAGCCAGGGGACCGTGGCGCGTGCGCGCCGGCTTATTTGATACCTTATCGGTCTTCGCACGCGCTGGCGCGAGTGCGCTAATTGCTGCACACTGCGCACGAAAGCGTATGCACGATCATGCGCTCGAACGACGGGCCAGACAGGCCCCCGCTCCCAAAGCCGGCCACCCTGCAAGTTAAAAAGGATATTTGCTCTGATGGTCCTGGACCCGCACGCTGTCGCCGTACTGGGCCTTACCGTGCTGGCGTTCGCGCTATTCGCCTCGGAGAAGTTGTCGATCGAGACGACCAGCCTTCTCGTGCTGGTATTGATTGCCGCCGGGTTTCACCTGTTCCCCTACGAGCGCAACGGCGTTGTGCTCGCGCCCAGCGTGTTCTTTCTGTCATTCGGCCACGAGGCGCTGGTCGCTATTTGTGGCCTGATGATTCTGGGCCGCGGCCTGGTGGTCACGGGAGCCCTTGATCCAGCCTCGCGCTTGTTGGCGCGCATGCTCGAAGCGCGTCCAAGTGCCGCACTGCTGCTGGTGCTGGTGCTGTGTGCCGCAGCAAGCGGGGTTCTCAACGACACGCCCATCGTGATCCTGATGATGCCCATCCTGGCTGGCGCCGCATTGCGCGCCAAGCGCTCGCCAGCGGGCACGCTGCTGCCCATGAACTACGCGGTGCTCATCGGCGGAATGGGCACAACGATCGGCACTTCGACCAATCTCATCGTTGTCTCGATCGCGGCGGATCTGGGCGTGCGGCGTTTCGAGATGTTCGATTTTATCCACGTCACGGCCATTGCCGCCGCCGCCGGTATCCTGTACCTGTGGCTCGTGTTGCCCAGGCTCCTGTCGAAGCGCCATGCTCCACTGGAAGATGCGGCACCTCAGATATTCTCGGCCATCCTGCATGTGCAGGAAGGCAGTTTTGCGGACGGCAAGCCGCTGTCCGAGGTCAAGAAGAAGGCCGGCGCCGACGTCGAAATCGGGCGGGTTGCGCGCGGCAATATCGAACTCGCACGCTTGCCCACGCTCGAACTGCGCGCCGGCGATCGCGTATCCGTGTCGGCCAACGCGAAAGCCCTGCATGAAGCCGCGACCCAACTGGGTGCCCCGCTCTATAAGCCCGACGACCCGGAACTGCTGGTGGACGAAGAGCATCCCCTTGATGCCAAGGACGAGCAACTCGCGGAAGTCGTCGTCACCGAAGAATCTGTCTTGAACGGGCGCTCGCTGCGTGACACGCGTTTTCGCGACTGGCACGAAGTGAAAATCGTCGGATTGCGGCGCCCGGGCGGCCAATCCACGCGCGGTTACGCTGACATCGCATCGATGACCTTGCGCGCGGGCGATATCCTGCTGGTGCAGGGCAAGGAGGAGGCGATCATGGGCCTCAAATCCCGCGCGCGGATGCTGGTGCTGGACCAGAGTTATGAGCTTCCGCGCAGCGCCCGTGCCCCGGTCTCGTTGATCATTCTGGCCGCTGTCGTCGCGTCCGCCGCTTTCGGATTCGCCCCGATTTCGGTGGCTGCCCTCGCCGGCGTCGGGGCAATGATCCTGACTGGCTGCCTGACGTGGGAAGAAGCGGGGTCGGCGCTCTCCATGAAAGTAGTGCTGCTGGTTGCATCCAGCCTTGCCCTTGGCGCCGCCCTCGAACGAACGGGTGCCACGGCATGGCTGGCGGCAAGCTTCGTCTCTCACACGCGCGAATTACCGGCGCACTGGATTCTCGCCCTGCTCATGCTTCTGACCGCCGCGTTCACCAATTTCGTGTCGAATAATGCCGCCGCCGCGGTAGGCACCCCGATTGCCGTCAACATCGCGCGGGAACTGGGTGTCGCTCCGGAGCCCCTGGTGCTCGCGATCATGTTCGGTGCCAATTTTTGTTATGTGACGCCGATGGCATACCAGACGAACTTGCTGGTCATGAGCGCGGCCGGGTATCGTTTTTCGGATTTCGTGAAAGGCGGATTGCCGTTGCTGATAATCATGCTCTCCGCCTATGCGTATCTGTTGCCCCGCTTCTTTCCGCTCTGAGTCATCCATCAGATGTCGCGCTCGCAGCAGCGCACCGGGGCCCCAGCAATGCGCCCGGGGTCGCTCGCCGCGCCGTGGTGGATCGCAGCGCCTCGGCGGATACTGCCTCGCGTCAGCGGGCTTGCCATGAGATTTCGTACGCTATCGGCTTTCCCGACCCAATGGACCGGCTGGCGCCGCTGGGTCGGCTGGCTGGCATGCATCGGCGCCATCGTATTTCTCGGCGCCGTGCGCACGGCCACCGATGCCGAGTTCGCATTTGCCTCGATTGCGCTGCTGCCCGTGCTCGTCATTGCGTGGATGGAATCGCGGGGCAAAGCCGTGTTCGTGGCGTTCGTTGCCGCCGCTGTATGGACCGTCGGCGATATCGCTTCCGAGCGCCAGTTCAGCGCGGTCTGGATTCCCTGGGCCAACGCCGTCACGCGCCTGATGACCTATGGATTTGTCGCGATCCTCGCCAGTCAGGTGCGTCTGCAATTTGCGCGTGAGCACGAATATGCGACGCGTGACGCATTGACCGGGCTGCAGAACCGCAGGGTGTTCCTCGAGGCGGGCGGGTATGAGGTTGAACGCTCGAAACGTTACAAGCTCCCGCTGACGGTCATATTTCTGGATCTGGACGACTTCAAACAACTCAATGACAGCCGGGGGCACGGTGTCGGCGACTCGGCGTTGAAAGCGGTATCCAGGGCTTTGCTGGACACCTTGCGTTCCAGCGATCGGGTCGCGCGCCTGGGCGGCGATGAGTTCGCGGCACTGCTTCCGGAAATCGGCTACGAAGCGGCGGTCGATGCGGGGCGCAAACTATCGGTTGCGGTCAACCATGCCCTGCGGGGGTTCCAGCCCGCGCAAGTCAGTGTGGGGGTGGCGTGGTTCGCAGACATCGATCGGAGTTTTCTGCAAATGCTGCAAGCGGCCGACGACTTGATGTACGAGGTCAAGCAAAGCGGCAAGGGCGAAATGCGATCCCGGAGCATTGCTGCGGTAAACAAGCCCGAAACGGCCTCGGGCGACGCGGCGCGGGGCCGCGCGGCCCGGCCGACTACCCGCGGCCATCCTTCGGGGTAAAAGCCGAAACTTCCTTCACGAACGCTGTTGGCAAGACCACTTGCTCGCCGAGCACTTCCTCGGCGGCCGCTTCGTCACTGGCGCGATCCGGCGCATGCCTGGCTGAAAAAATGGCGCGCAATTTCGCGACGATCGCTGCACAGACTGTGCGCAAAGTTACGTCGTCGGCCTCTGGATGGTCGTTCGCCGTTTCTGCGTTCAAATCGTCGGCGCCTTTAAGAACTGTATTCGGCTGCATCGTTGCCCTCTTCGGTTAAGCGCGGAGCCGGCGCGCTAGACCCTTCGACTCCGATGCTGCGGTTGCATGCGCGCACGCTGTATCCATGCACCGGCCATGCCATGCTTCCTGTCGAGAAAATGTCATCCGATTTCGGCAAAGGCGGCCCGCTGTTGCTGCATGACGCGCAGGAGTGTCGGAAAGTGGACGGCCGGGTGGCGACTCCACGACATGCCGGATCTTCGAAAAGGGGCATCAAGCGCCAAAATCTGAACAGGTGCCGATCGTCTTGGCACAGGTCGCAGCACTTGGTTGTTGAACGAGAGTCGTCGCATCAGACGCGATGCGCGCCGACCGCACCATCATTCATGCGGCGTTGAGCAATCGCAAGAAATTGACGATCGCTTGTCACGTGGCGGCAGCACAGCGTGATACAAAAGAAAACCCCGGCACCAGCCGGGGGTAAACCTACCGGGCACGAAGAGTCATGCAATGCGCGGGTAGGGAGTAGAGGGAGATCAAAGCACAGTGTCGCGCTGACACGGGATCGGTTCTGTGCGCTAGCGCACCATCGACATGGTCCTTTTTGCCCGACCTTGCATGCAGACCAGCGTGTCACAAGTAGAACATATAGAAGTAGGCGTGGGCTTACATGATGTAGATTATTCCCTACGGGAAAGCACCTACACGCCTCTTGTCCCGCCCAGGCCGTCGCAGTAACTTGCGACGAGCATGCGCCCTGCACCGTAATCAAAAAGCTCGCTGATCAACTTTTTAACCGGAATGCCGCCAACCATGCCAACCCAATTCGTTACATCGCCGCCACGGTCCCCGTTGTTCATGCCGCAAGAGTTTCTGCGGCTCACGCCCGATGCATCATTGCGCAAGAATGCTGAAGGAGAAGTGCTGCTCGAATGTGACTGGCATACCTATCAGCCCTGGCAATACCTGCCCGATGACGTGGTTCGTTCGGAAGGCCATCAGACGTGGCCTGCCGGTACGGCGGCAAAGGTATTCGTTGCCGAGTGTATGTACCAGCGATACGGTTATGACCGATCCAAGTGGGATCTGCTTGCGCTCATGTTCTTGCGTCACTCGCAAGGGGGCGATCTGCGTGGTTGAATGATTGACGCGACCAGCGTTGCCGTTTTAGAGAAGCACGAAGGCCGGCATCAGCCGGCCTTCGTATTTGCAACTCCCGGTGCGTTGATCAGTGTTTGAGCGCCTGCATGACTTTGTCGAAATTATCATTGCGCACCATGAAGTGAACGGGAAGGGACTGCGTCGAAGCACGCTCGACGATGCCCAGAATGACGATGGACAAATCCTGGTCGTTCTTTTTTTCCATCAGATCGTCAGAGAAATCGACGACATGGCGCATGCCGCCGAGCCGCACGATGAATTCATGAATGCCCTCACCGGCCTGATAATCGAGATCCGCGTCCGATAACGATCGGCCTAGACGCTCCAGTACCGAGGCTGCCTTGAAATCGTTTTTCAATGTCCTCTCCCTTGCGTACCGCATCCCGCGATTAGTGACGCAAATTGTAGGCGTCTGCCGCCGGGTGGCGGCCTCCGGCCTGCCAATTCTCGCGCGGGCCGGGACATCCATGCTGGCCTAAGTCTATGCAGGAACCGTTCCTGGCATCATGCCAGCGGCCCAATATGGGCTCTATTGGGTGTCGCGGGAAATGACTATGAAATGCGGGCCTCGACCGCGTTGCCGGCATAGCACCGCGTTTTCTTGCTAGAATTCGCCCCTTCGAAAAATCGGGCTGTTAGCTCAGCTGGTAGAGCAGTGGACTCTTAATCCAACGGTCGCAAGTTCGATCCTTGCACGGCCCACCAAACAATCAACGGCTTACTCCACCGAGTAAGCCGTTTTGTTTTCTACCGAAGACCCCAATGCCTGGCGTGGGGTTCGGCGATTACTTCACAGACTCGTCAGATACTGCGCCAGAGCGATGATCTGCTCGTCGGTCATGTTCTGGACCGTAGGGCCCATGATGTCGCTGACTCGCGTGCCGTCGCGATAATCCTTGAGTTGTTTTACGAGGTAAGGGTATTTCTGCCGTGAAAGCCGCGGGAATTCGTTGAGGCCCTTGAATTTCGGTTGGTGGCAGGCCACGCATTGTGCTTCCGCGGCGATCTTTTTCCCCTTTTCGACTATTGCGGGATCGGTGTTGGCCGTACTGCGGACCAAGGTCTGCCCAGCGTAAAAATCGGCGAGCTCCTGCATATCCTGATCGGACAGCACGGCCGCCGCCGGCGACATCATGGCATTCTTGCGTTGGCCTTCCTTGAAGGCCTTGATCTGGCGATAAAGATACTCGCGCGTCTGGCCGGCCAGACTGGGATAGGCGCTCGCCGCGGAGTTGCCGTCGGTACCATGACAGTGGGCACAGGAATCGGATTTTGCGGCGATGGCACCGTTCAATGAACTCCACAGAATCAGCGCGAATACGCACCGGAACAAACTCCCTTTCATGACTGGCTCTCCCGAGTGTGTTTGTTTTGTGCGCGAATTATATCGGGGTCAGCGGTAAACTGAGATTCCGCTGGAACCGAATCGCCGTATGAAAAAACAGGATCACGTCCTCGCGTTTTACAGCCGCCATCCGATTTCGCGGGAGCAGATCCTTGCGGCAATAGAAGCCCGGCGCGGGCATCTGGGTGCATTGACCCCCGAGGAGCTGTTTGCGTTTGACCAGGATCATTACGGAGGGTTGGCGGTCGTCGATACTCTGGCCGAGCGCGCGCAGATCCGGCCCGGCAGTCAGGTGGCCGATTTTTGCGCAGGTCTCGCCGGCCCGGCCCGCTATCTGGCGCATAAGTACGACGCCGTCGTCACCTGCATCGAATTGAATCCGCACCGGGCGCCGGGCGCCGCGGATCTGACGCGCCGCGTCGGCCTGGCATCGCGCGTACGTGTCGTACGCGCGGATGTCATGCAAGTGCCGCTGGTGCGGGAGTGCATGGATGCCGTTATCAGCCAGGAGGCACTGCTGCATGTGCCCGACAAGCGCGCCGCACTCGCCGAAGCCCATCGAGTGCTCAAACCTGGAGGGCGCCTTGTGTTTACCGATTGGACGCAACATCAGCAAATGGACGACGCGGATGCCGAGTCGATGTGGCGCGGGATCGCGGCGCAGTCCGTGCAAAGCGTTTCGGGCTACACGCACTTGTTAAGTGAAGTCGGCTTTCGCCGCATCGCGGTTGAAGATCTGACCGAGCAGTGGGGCGCTATTCTTGAACAGCGATTTGCGATGTATCGCGATTTGCGCGATGAAACTCTCCGTCTGGGCACGCCCTCGGGAGATGACGAGTTTTATCACGCTTATGCGAGGCTGGTAGCCTTGGTCCAGCGACGCACGCTGGGCGGTGGACGCTTTTACGCCGAGAAGTGACAGCCGTCGGCCCTGGCGACATCGGCTGCCAGGAAGCGCCGCCCCAACGAACGTATAATCAGCCCACAAAAACAACCGACGGGACAAGCATGCGCCTGTGCACCATCCGACGCGACGGAGGCGAAGAGGCCGCGGTCGTCACGCCATCGGGCATCGTGCTGGTTGCAGCCATCAATCATCATCTGCAGCGCGACTGGCCCACCACCTTGCATGCATTGATCCTGCGAGGGCTTGACCATCGCCTTCTGGCGGATGCGCAGCAAACGCCCGACAGGCTCGATCCGGACGCCGTTCAATATGGCCCCCTGTACCGGCATCCGCGAAAGATTCTCGGTATCGGGCTCAATTATCGCGATCATGCCGCGGACCTGAATGCGCCCTATCCCACTGAGCCCGCATCCTTCATGAAGTGCGACAACACCATCATCGGGCCGGGGGACGCGATCGTACTGCCAGCGCAATCCGAGCGGGTCACCGCCGAGGCGGAAATCGGGATCGTGATCGGCCGGACCTGTCGCGACACAACAGAACAGAAGGCACCGGATTTCATTGCGGGCTACTGTCTGATTCTGGATATGACCGCGGAAGACATTTTGCAGAGGAATCCACGCTTCCTGACGAGGTCGAAGAATTTCGACACGTTTTTTTCGTTCGGTCCGGAGCTGATTACGCCCGACGAAGTGCCGGATCTGACGAACGTCAAGGTGGGCACCTACAACAATGGCACATTGCATCGCGAGAACACCATCGCGAACATGGCGTTTTCGCCGCATTACCTGGTCTCCTTCCATTCGTATGTGGCGACGTTGTTTGCGGGGGACATTATCAGCACGGGAACCCCCGGCGCCGTGGTCATCCATGACGGTGATATGGCCGAGTGCCGCATCGAAGGCCTGGGCCGGCTGTGCAATCCGGTCAGAAAGCGCTGAGACCCTGCTCGCACCGTAAACGAAAGCAAGGGGCCCGGCGTTTGAGCCACTGCGATAAGATGAAGCAGAGGGTGTGGCAGGCCCGTCCGTGTCGCCATGCCGCATGCCGCGACCCGGTTAGCTTGTTCAACGACATATAAAAACACGCAAGAGGAGAAATCATGCATTCAAGGAATATCTGGCGCACCCTGTTCGGGCTGCTGGCGATGTCGTGCCTCGCCGCGGCCGCAGTTGCCGCCGATCCGATCAAGATAGGTTACCTGGACCCTCTGTCGGGTCCGTTCGCGAACGTCGGTGAACACGGTGCGCGCGAGGCGCTGCTCGCCATCGAAGGCGTCAATGCCGCAGGCGGTGTTCTGGGCGGGCGGAAATTTGAACTCGCGACCTTCGACAGCAAGAGCAGCCCGCAAGAAGCATTGATATCGCTCAAACAGATCACCGATCAGGGCATTCGCTACTTTTTTATGGGAAACGGCTCCAATGTGGCCATCGCCCTGTCTGACGCCGTAACCAAACACAATCGCCGCAACCCCAGTCAGACCGTCCTGTTCCTGAACTATGGCGCGGTCGATCCGAGTCTCACCAATGAGAAGTGCAGCTTCTGGCACTTTCGTTTCGATGCGGACACGGACATGAAAATGCAGGCGCTGACCAGTTACATGGTCAAGCAGAAGAACATCAAGAAGGTTTATCTGATCAATCAGGACTACGCGTTCGGGCAAGGCGTTTCCAAGGCTGCCCGGGCCATGCTGGCCCAGAAGCGACCAGACATCACAATCGTCGGCGACGATCTGCACCCGGTGGGCAAGGTCAAGGACTTCGCTCCCTATGTATCAAAGATCAAGGCCGCCGGCGCCGACACCATCATTTCCGGCAACTGGGGCAACGATCTGTCGCTGCTGGTCAAGGGAATCAAGGAAACTGGATTGAAGGCCGACCTGTATACGTATTACGCTGGCATCGTCGGCGGTCCGACTGCCATCGGCCAGGCCGGCGAGGACGTTCGTCAAGTCAGCATGTGGCACAACAATGTCGGCGACAGCGGATCCAACGCGCTCGCCGAAGCCTATCGCAAACGATTCGCGGACGTGAAAGATGATTTTTTCTTTTTATCGCTGAAAACCGGCGTGGAAATGCTGGCGCAAGCCATGAACGCAGCCAAGTCCGAAGATCCTGCGAAGGTCGCCAAGGCACTGGAAGGCATGAAGTTCAATAGCATCACCGGCGAAGTAGAGATGCGCGCCGATAACCATCAGCTGGTCCAGCCGCTGTTCATCTCGAGCTTCGTCAAGACCGGCGCAAAGGGCGTCAAGTACGATGTGGAACGTACCGGCATGGGTTTCCGGACTGAGGGCCGCGTCGAGGCCCAAGACACGTCGCTCCCGACGACCTGCAAGATGGACCGGCCCTGAGCCGTCGAACGCTCAAAGAAAAAGGCCGCGTCATGCGGCCTTTTTCGTCGCTGCCCAACGACATCGCTCTCCCGGATCTAAAACCGGTCGCGTATGTTGTTGCCGGGCGACAGACGTGGCGGAGGTCGCCGGAAGGCTGGTCTAAAGCGAGCCCGTGACGATCAATTTGAAGGCGAAGAACAAGCCGAGCGCCAGGCACCCGTAAACCAGAACATCGCCGCGACGGCTGAACGTCGCGGTGTTGTTGAAATAGCGCTTGGCGGCCATTGCCACAGTCAAGCCGCCTAACAGAGCCATGATTGCCATCCCGGGGTGTTGCGCCCAGACATTGCCCAGCAATGACTCAACCCATCCGCCGCTTCGCAGTGCCTTGTAGATGAGCCCGCCAAAACCCAACAACAGCAGCGAGAACAACAGCAGATGGAAAAGCGTCTGCACGCCCTCCTGCAGGATGCTCAACACGCTTTTTACGGGCCGGGTTGTCAGGTCGGACAAGGGATCGAACATCATGCTGCACCTCGCGATTGGATCTTCCCGGGTGACGATCACCACGCGAAACCAATATTCGAAGCTCACTATTGCAACGGTTATGCCAATGGAAATTTATTCCACTGGATCAATTGGTTGAATGACTATTCCGAGGACATTGCCGCAACCGCTTGCGATTTGGCGGGGTTTCCGTCGCCGGTGGACGACCGTGGCCGCACGCGCGACCTAATTAAGGCACTTCGGCTCAGCGCAAGGTGGGCCGGGACGCACGCGCAGTCACGGCGCGCGGCAACGCAGAAAATGGCATTCGCGCTCGCAGTCCTGCGAAAAACCGCATTCGAACAGTCCGATCGCGGCCGATCCCGAACTGTCGACACCGCATTGTTCGGCGGCCGGCATCTGGTTCTGTTTCGGTCGCCATTCGCAGACATGGCACCCCGCCGTGAGGCCAGGCAGTTCGAGCGATTCGCTGCGGGGGGCAGGAACTCTGGGGAATTCCTCGGCAGCACACGGAAGCGCAGATGCCGCCAAGGCCGCCACCATGCTGGCAGCGAGCAAAAATCCCTGGACAGGTCGGTGTGTCATTAATGCGAGGGCGCGGGTTTGGCTGCAGCCAGTCATGTATCAGCCCATTATAGGCGCTGGCGCGGCCTTGCTCGCGCATACCGGCGTCCGGGCCCCATGGCCGCCAGCGCGTTGGTCAGCCCTTGAGTCGCCAGATGCGGATGACTTCAGGCACGCGGCGCAAACTGCGCATGACGCGCGCAAGATGCTGCCTGTCGTTAACCTGCAGCGTGAAGTGGATGATGGTGTAGGCGCTCGAGTCGCCCTGTTCGAGACTCACATTATCAATGTTCGAGTCGTTGTCGGTGATCATCGCCGCGACTTTCGCCAATACGCCCCGGTGATTCGACACCACCATCTTGATATTGACCGAGAACAACTTCCGGGTGTCCGGTGCCCACTCCACGTTCAGCCATTTTTCCGGATCGCCCCGTGTCTTTCGCGCCACCGGGCAATCGTGGGTGTGCACCACGAGGCCATGGCCCTTTTTCAGGAAGCCGATGATGGGATCGCCTGGAATCGGGTGGCAGCATTTGGCGAATTGCAGGGCCATTCCCTCGGAACCGCGGATGATCAGGCTGCCTGGCAGTTTTTCCGATTTGCTGCCCCGAGGCTCCGCAATCGACAGCAGTTCGCGCGCGATCACGATTGCCAGTTGCTTGCCCAGACCGATATCAGCGAGTACTTCCTGGCGCGATTTGGCACTGTTCTCCTTGAGCAGCTTGTCCCATTGCGACTCGCCAACATGTTCAGGTTCCGCCTTGAGGGCGGAGAGCGCCTGGTTGAGCAGGCGCTCTCCGAGTTGCGCGGACTCCTCGTACTGCATGGTCTTGAGGAAGTGGCGGATGTGCGAGCGCGCCTTGCCGGTGACCACGTAGTTCAGCCAGGCGGGGTTCGGCTTGGCGTGCGCCGCGGTGATGATTTCCACGCGATCGCCGTTTCTGAGCTCCGAACGCAAGGGGACCAGTTCGTGATTGACCTTGGCTGCCACGCAGCGGTTGCCGATATCGGTATGGACGGCGTAGGCAAAATCCACGCACGTTGAACCGTGCGGCAGGGAAAGAATTTTGCCTTTGGGCGTGAAGACATAGACCTCGTCGGGAAACAGGTCGACTTTCAGGTGTTCGAGGAACTCGATCGAGTCGCCGGACTCGGATTGCATTTCCAGCAGGCTTTGCAGCCACTGGTGGGTTTTCATGTGCAGTTCGTTGATCTGCGCGTCGATTTTCCTTGTAGAGCCAGTGCGAGGCCACGCCGGCCTCGGCGATCTTGTGCATGTCCAGGGTGCGGATCTGGACCTCGATCGGCGTGCCGAACGGACCGAACAGCGTGGTGTGCAACGACTGGTAGCCGTTGGCCTTCGCGATGGCGATGTAATCCTTGAACTTGCCGGGTATCGGTTTGTACAGCTGATGCAGCGCGCCCAGCGCCAGGTAACACGCCGCCGTGTCCTTGACGATGACGCGGAAGCCGTAAATATCGAGCACCTCGGCAAACGACAGGCTTTTCTCATGCATCTTGTTGTAGATGCTGTAGAGATTTTTCTCGCGGCCGGTCACGGTGGCGTCGATATGGTTATCCGCCAGCTTCTGCTTGATCGCGTCCAGAATCTTGTCCACGACCTCGCGCCGGTTGCCGCGCGCGCGCAGCAATGCCTTTGACAGCACATTGAAGCGATTCGGATAGAGGTGACGGAAAGCAAGCTCCTCGCAGTTCCTGGTAGAGCTCGTTCAGTCCCAGCCGGTGGGCGATCGGCGCGTAGATCTCGAGCGTCTCGCGCGCGATGCGCTCGCGCTTCTTCGCGTGCATCGACCGTCAGCGTGCGCATGTTGTGCAGGCGGTCGGCCAGCTTGATGAGAATGACGCGCACGTCGCGCGCCATCGCGAGCAGCATCTTGCGGAAGTTTTCGGCCTGCGCTTCTTCCTGCGTCTGGAACTCGATGCGATCGAGCTTGGATACGCCATCGACGAGGTCGGCCACGTGCTTGCCGAATCGCTCGGCGATCTCGCTCTTGGTGACGGCGGTATCCTCCATCACGTCGTGCAGCAGCGCGGCGGTGAGCGCCTGCGCGTCGAGATGCCATTGCGGCCAGGATATCGGCGACGGCAATCGGATGGGAGATGTAGGGATCGCCGGTCTTGCGGAACTGGCCTTCGTGCGCCGCCTCGCTGAACTGATAGGCGCATTCAAGCTGAACGATATCCTCCGGCTTAAGGTAGCCGGTTGCATTCTTGAACAGAAGCTCGGCTTCGGACATAGGGGCTTCAGTCGCGGCCGGTGCGAGCGCGGCGCTCACCGGCGAATAGGGGGAGTGGGCTGAGCCTCCTGCGTTCGTGTCGATGGGCCCGTTCAGGTTTTAGTCTTGAGGATCTCGGTCCCGACCTTCTGGGACGCGATCTCGCGCAAGGCGATCACGGTCGGCTTGTCCTTGTTGGTGTCGACCAGGGGGGATGCGCCGGTCGCCAGCTGTCGCGCGCGGTAGGTGGCCGCCAGCGTAAGCTCGAAGCGATTCGGAATATGTTTCAGACAGTCTTCTACGGTTATGCGCGCCATATGCAGCTCATTTCAGGCTGTTGATCAAATCACGGTGGCGGGAAACCTGTGCTGCCGTCCGTAACCGGGCGGCTCGCACGATACTCACCAAGTCTTCGACGGCATCATCGAAGTTGTTGTTGATAATAACATAGTCGAATTCGGCCAGATGAGCGATCTCGCCGCGCGCGGCATGCACCCGGCGCTCGATGACGGCCACACTGTCCTGGCCCCGGTCAACCAGGCGCCGGCGCAGCGTGTCCGCAGAAGGCGGCAAAATGAAGATGCCGATGGCGTCGGACAGCAGTGCTCGAACCTGCCGTGCCCCCTGCCAGTCGATCTCCAGCACGATATCGGCATCGCGCGCCCGCTGTGCGTCGATCCAGCTCTGGGAAGTGCCGTACAAGTTGCCATGCACTTCGGCACTTTCCAGAAATTCGCCCCGTTCGATCATGGCTTCAAATTCCGGCTTGGCCACGAAGTGGTAGTCCCGGGCGTTCTGCTCGCCGGGGCGCGGCGCACGCGTGGTATGCGATATCGACAGGCACGTATTGCGGTCGCGTCGCAACAGTTCCGCAACCAGCGAAGTCTTGCCGGCCCCTGACGGGGCGCAGACGATGAAAACGTTGCCTTTCACTCGATGTTCTGAATCTGTTCGCGCATCTGTTCGATCAGCACTTTGAGATCCATCGACGTCTGGGTGAACTCCATGTCGACCGATTTCGATCCCAGGGTGTTGGCCTCGCGATTGAGTTCCTGCATCAGGAAGTCCAGGCGCTTGCCGGCCGCGCCGCCTTTGTCAAGAATCCGCCGGATTTCGCCAAAATGCGCCGTCAGCCGGGATAATTCCTCGTCGACGTCGATCTTCGATGCGAACAACACCAATTCCTGCTTCAGGCGCTCATCGTCCAGGCTCACCATTGCGTCCTTGAGTCGCGCCGTCAACTTCTCCCGATAGGCGCTCACCAGCTGCGGCATGCGCGGCGCCAGCCGCGCGACCAGCGCTTCCATGGACGAAATGCGATCGAGCAGCAATTGCTTGAGTTTTTCCCCCTCGCGCGCGCGCGACGCAGTGAGATCGTCGAGCGCGCGATCGAGCAGCTGTGCGCAGGTTTGCTGCAATTCTTCGGGCGCCAGATCGTCATTGCCCAGCATGCCGGGCCAGCGCAGCACGTCGGCGACCGAAAGGGGCTGGCCTTCGCGCAATACGGCGCGTACCCGCTCATTCAGCCCTGCGAGCTGGGTAAGCAGCCGGTCATCGAGTTGCAGGTTCGACTGGGACGCAGCCGATTTGCTGATGGCGATGCGTACCTCGACCTTGCCCCGCCCAATGCGGGCGCTGGTTTTTTCGCGCAGGCCCGACTCCAGCGGCCGCAGTTCGTCGGGAATCCGGAACTGGATGTCGAGATAACGATGGTTGACGGAGCGCAATTCGAGATTGAGGGCGCCGAACGGCAGTTCGACCGCAGCCACTGCATAACCTGTCATGCTGTAAATCATCGGCGGCGAGGACGCTTTACAAGGGCGCGGGAGTTCACCAAAATTGGCGAGCCGAAAAGATAGCATACAAATTGAGGCGCTTTTCCGAATCGCGGCGGGCAGTTGTCTGCCGGGGGCCGCGCTCCCTGCCTGCGCCGGCATCATCCCCAACCTGAAAGCAAAGCCATGCGACCGAGTGGACGTGCCCCCGATCAATTAAGAAAGCTCGCAATCACTCGAGCCTACACGCGCCACGCGGAAGGGTCGGTCCTCATCGAGTTCGGCGATACGAAGGTCCTGTGTACTGCGAGCGTCGAGGATAAAGTGCCCGCGTTTCTGAAAGGCAAAGGCCAGGGCTGGCTCACCGCCGAATACGGGATGCTGCCCAGATCGACCAACACGCGCGCGGAGCGCGAGGCCGCGCGCGGCAAGCAGTCAGGCCGCACCCAGGAGATCCAGCGTCTCATAGGCCGCAGCCTGCGGGCCGTCACCAGCCTGGAAGCGCTAGGCGAGCGCACCATCCAGATCGATTGCGATGTCATTCAGGCTGACGGCGGAACGCGCACCGCGAGCATCACCGGCGCCTATGTCGCGCTGCATGATGCGGTGAACTGGCTCAAGCAGAAGCACGCCCTTGTGCAATGGCCCATCCGCGACTTCGTCGCCGCGGTTTCGGTGGGAATCTTTCAGGGTACGCCGGTACTCGATCTCGATTATCCCGAGGATTCGAGCAGCGACACAGACATGAATATCGTCATGACGGGCGCCGGGACGCTGGTGGAGGTGCAGGGGACGGCCGAGCGCGAACCGTTCTCCCGGGGCGAGATGAACGAGATGCTCGATCTGGCCGCGCTCGGCATCGGCCAACTGGTGGCGGCCCAGAAAGCGGCGCTGGCAAGCAGCGCCTGAGCACGGCGGCACGGCATGTTCAGGAAACTGGTCATCGCTTCCACCAATACCGGCAAGCTGCGCGAGATCGGGCAGATCATTGCGCCGCTGAAGATCGAAGCGCTGCCGCAGTCCGCCTTCGGCATACCCGAGGCGCAGGAGCCGCATGACACGTTCATCGAGAATGCGCTGGCGAAAGCTCGCCATGCATCGGCCCATACGGGACTGCCGGCGCTTGCAGACGACTCCGGACTTTGCGTGGACGCATTGGGCGGCGCGCCGGGTGTACACTCAGCCCGTTATGCCGGAGAGCCGCGATCCGACGAGCGTAACAACGCCAAACTGCTGCAGGCGCTGCGTAAGCACCAGGACCGTCGCGCGCATTACTACTGCATAATCGTGTTCATGCGCCACGCCCGGGATCCACAGCCGCTGATCGCGCAGGGGCTTTGGCACGGCGAAATCCTGCAGGCGCCGCGGGGTTCAGGGGGCTTCGGCTATGATCCGTTGTTCCTGGATCCGGGGTTGGGTCAGACGGGTGCGGAACTTGCGCCGGCGAGGAAGAATCTTATCAGTCATCGCGCGAAAGCACTGGCATTGCTGAGCGAGGTGTTACAACAAGGCAACTGGTCGGCTTGAGGTGGTAGTGCAGGACAGTGCCATACGGGCTGAGCATGCGATGAATCCAATCAGGAGACGGTAATGAAGAACAAGGAAATTTCGGCGGACAAGTTAATGGATGACCTGCGCCTGGTCGTCACGGATGCGGAGGATCTGCTCCGAGCCACCGCCGGACAAGCCGGTGAGAAAGTTGCCGCCGCGCGCGCGCGGGCCGAAGAGTCCATCGACGCGGCAAAGGCGCGCATCGCACAGGCCGGCTACGCGGCCGTCGAGCAAACGCGCGAAGCCGTCAAGGCGACGGATGATTATGTGCATGAAAACCCATGGGCCGCGGTGGGCGTTGCGGCTGCGGTGGGCGTCGTCATCGGCATTTTGATCGCCCGGAAATAATCGCGGCATGGAAAATTCGCCAGAGACAAAGTCGCCGCGTACTTCGCTTGGCATATTCGACTCGCTGAAGCAATTGCTGGGCACCGTGGCTGCCATCGCGCAGACACGCATCGAGTTGCTTGGCACCGAAGTGGAGGAGCAGGTCGCGCATTTGAGTGCCATGTTGTTGTGGACGATCGTCGCGCTGTTTCTGGCCTTTACCACCGTGGTGCTGCTTGCCGTGGTGGTCCTGGTCGTGTTCTGGGATACCAACCGCGTCCTGGCGGCCGTACTGCTGGCGGGCGGGTTCGGGCTGCTGGGATTACTGTCGTGGTGGCGCGTGCGAACGCTGGTGCAGGGCAGACCGCATTTGTTCCAGGCGACGCTCGAAGAACTCGCCAAGGATCGCGACCAACTGGGTGGACGATGAGCACCCGCCTTCAGGAAATAGTTCGCAAACGTCGCTTGCTGGTCGCACTGGCGCGCGAGCAGCGCTTGCAGCTTGCCGCTGACGCGGCTGGCTGCAAGCATGGCCTGAGCTATGCCGACATGGCGTGGCGCGGTTATCGGCGCATGAAGTCCAACCCCATCGTTGTCGCCATCGGCGGCACGGCGCTGCTCGCGCTGGGGCCGGGCAAACTTCTGCGCAAGGGCTATCGGGGCGCGATGTTCTTGATGGGCCTGCTGCGCGTGTTCAAACTCGTCAAGACGTTGCGCTGAATCGCGAGCCCGCCGCCGCTTGAACTTCGGGGAGCGCGCGCACGACGGCGTGTGCTCCCCAGAGGGCGAACAGCAGCGGCTCGATACGCTGCGTCGGTCCACTTGACCAGAACAGTTCGCTCCCCGCAGCCCCCACGCGCGCGATGCCGGCGAGGTCCAATTGCCTGACCAGTTGCCTCGCTACGGCCGTGCCGTTCTCAATGACGGTCACCCCCGCGCCCGCAATGCGCTGCACGATATGCGCAACCAGGGGGTAGTGCGTGCAGCCCAGTACGATCGCATCCGCATTCTTTGCCAGCAGCGGTTCGACGAACTGGCGCAGCAGTTGCTCGGTCTGCGCGCTATCGAGGTCGCCGCATTCGATGTGTTCGGCCAGACCAGCGCAGGGCTGCCCGACGATGCGCACGCCAGCGGCAAAGCGTTCGATGAGGATTCGATAACGCTCGCTCGCCAGGGTGGACGGCGTGGCGAGCACGCCGACGACGCCGCTGCGCGTGGCGGTGATGGCGGGTTTGACGGCGGGCTCGACGCCGATGAACGGAATCGGCCACTGCACCCGCAACGCGTCGATGGCCGCTGCCGTGGCCGTGTTGCAGGCCACCACGATGGCCTTGGCGCCCTGTTCGACCAGAAAGCCGCAAATGGTCATCGCGCGGCGACGGATCTGCTCGGGCGATTTTTGCCCATAGGGAACATGGGCTGCATCCGCCACGTAAACGAGATCTTCGCTGGGCAGCGCCTCACGTACCGCGCGCAGGATGGTCAGCCCGCCGACGCCGGAATCGAACACACCAATTGGATTGTCACGTGCGGATCGCATCGTTGCGCGTCGGGCGGACGCCGGGCCGGTAGCAGGGGGAATGTCCCGCCGGACAGGTTATAGTAGAAACCGTAACCCCTTCAAGCCAACGATGCAGACCTTGCAGTCTCCCGCCACCGAGGGCACTGTCGCCCTGGCGACTTTGCCGCCGCTGTCTCTTTATGTGCATATCCCATGGTGTGTGCGCAAGTGTCCGTACTGCGATTTCAACTCGCACGAGATCAAGGCGGCGGACCGCTCGAACGACGGTGCGCAGAGGAATCTGGAGCGTTCCCTGGAGGAACGCTATGTCCAGGCGCTGATTGCCGATCTGGACCGTGCGCTGCCCCAGATCTGGGGACGACCGGTTTACACGGTGTTTTTCGGCGGTGGCACGCCGTCATTACTTTCTGCCCGCGGGCTCGATGATTTGCTGTGCGCGATCCGCGCGCGGTTGCCGCTCGCCCCCGACGCTGAAATCACGCTGGAGGCCAACCCGGGTACCTTCGAAGCGGTCAAGTTCGGTGAGTTTCGGGCCATCGGCGTCAACCGGCTCTCGATCGGTATTCAGAGCTTCCACGGCAGCCACCTCGTCGCGCTGGGTCGCATCCACGACGCGGACCAGGCGCGGTCCGCCATTGAGATTGCGCAGAGGAATTTCGACAATATCAATCTTGATCTGATGTATGCGTTGCCGGGGCAGACCGCGGCGCAGGCGATGGCCGACATCGACAGGGCCATTGGCTTCGCGCCAGCACACATCTCTGCCTATCATCTGACGATTGAACCGAATACCTTGTTTCATCGCCATCCGCCCGCGCTGCCCGACGACGATATGGCAGCGGATATGCAACAGGCAATCGAAACCCGTCTCGCGGCCGCAGGCTATTTGCATTACGAAACCTCGGCTTTCGCGAAGCCTGCCCGGCAGGCGCGACACAATCTGAACTACTGGACTCTTTGGCGATTATCTTGGCATCGGCGCGGGCGCGCACGGCAAGTTGTCGTTCCCCAACCGCATCTTGCGGCAGATGCGCTACAAGCAACCGCGTGAGTACATGGAGAAAGCCGAGGCGGGCGCAGCGGTGCAACAGGAGCAGCCGATCGCTGTCGCCGAACTGGCCTTTGAATTCATGATGAACGCCCTGCGGCTCACCGAGGGGTTCGAGTTGTCCTTGTTCCCGATGCGTACTGGAATGCCGCTGCATGTTGTGCATAAGGAACTACACGAGGCGGAGTCGCGCGGTTTGGTGGAGCGCGATCACCTGCGGCTGCGGCCGACGCTGAAGGGTCAGCGCTTTCTGAACGAATTGCTGCAGATTTTTCTAAAAGATCCCGCGCCTGCTTGACGGGGATTCCGCCGCCGGGTTGCCACCCGGCTGCTCTGCGGCGCGCCGGGGCCTAAGTGCCGGGAGCAATCGGCCGGGCCCGGAAAATGAGGTCGCGCACTTCATGGCCAAGCTTCAATCCGCGGGCTTCGAATTTGGTCAGCGGGCGGTAGGCGGGGCGAGGCGCATAGCCGGGAACGCTGTTGGCCAGCAAGGGTTCTTGCGACAACACCCCTAGAATGTGCATGGCATATTCTTCCCAGTCCGTTGCAACGTGCAGATAGCCCCCGGGACGCAGCCGGCTTGCCAGCAACCGCACGAACCCCGTTTGCAGCAGCCGGCGCTTGTGATGGCGTTTCTTGGGCCACGGGTCCGGGAAGAAAACATGGATGCCGGCGAGACTGGCGAGCGGAATCATGTGGGTGACGATGTCCACGGCGTCATGCTGGATGATGCGGATATTGGTCAGTTGCCGTGCCTCGATCAGGCGCAACAGCCCCCCCACGCCGGGCGTGTGGACTTCGACGCCGATGTAATCGTTGTGCGGATGCTCGGCCGCAATGCTTGCAGTGGTTTCGCCCATGCCGAAGCCGATTTCAAGGAACCTCGGTGCCGAACGCCCGAATGCCGCGTCGAAATCGCACGGCGATTCGCTGAAAGGAATGCCGATGGAAGGCAGCAGGGACTCCACGGCGCGCCGCTGCGCATTCGATACGCGTCCCTGACGCAGTACGAAGCTGCGGATGTGTCGATTGGTGGCCTTCACCGGGTGTTACGCCGGATTCAGGCGGCTTTGCCCCGGCTGGACGAGGCAATGACCCCGGCGGTCGGCGAGGAGGGGGCCGCCGAATAGAGTTTTTTCGGCATGCGCCCGGCAAGAAACGCTTCGCGTCCAGCCTGCACGGCTTTGCTCATGGCCGAGGCCATCAGAACCGGATCTTTTGCCGCGGCAATGGCGGTGTTCATGAGCACGCCGTCGCAACCGAGCTCCATGGCAATGGCGGCGTCGGAAGCAGTCCCTACCCCGGCATCGACGAGCACCGGCACGGCCGCGTTGTCGATAATGATCTGCAGATTCCAGGGATTCAAAATGCCCATTCCCGATCCGATCAGCGAAGCGAGCGGCATTACGGCCACGCAACCGATTTGTTCGAGTTGCCGGGCCATGATCGGATCGTCGGACGTATACACCATGACCTTGAACCCCTCCGCGACCAGAATTTCTGCCGCGGCCAGGGTTTCAACCATATTGGGATAGAGGGTATGCGCATCGCCAAGGACTTCGAGCTTGACGAGATCGTGACCGTCGAGCAGTTCGCGGGCCAGCCGCAAGGTACGCACCGCATCCTGGGCGGTGTAGCAGCCGGCCGTATTGGGCAGCAACGTGAAGCGTTGCGGGGGCAGCACGTCGAGCAAATTGGGTTCGTCGGGATTCTGGCCGATATTGGTGCGGCGAATCGCGACCGTAACGATCTGCGCGCCGCTCGCCTCGATTGCCTCACGCGTTTGCGCAAAATCCCGGTATTTCCCGGTGCCCACCAGCAAGCGCGATGCGTAGCTTTTGCCTGCGATAACGAGTTGGTCCATAAGCCGGTAAACAGTGAACGGTTACCGGTGAACAGTAATGCGACAGCCCGGAAGGCGCCGCCGTTCACTGTTCACCGGTGACAGTTCGCGCGGTTCAGCCCCCACCGACGGCAACGACGATTTCGATGGCGTCGCCTTCCTTCAGGCCGGTGGCAGCGAACTTGCTGCGCGGAACGATTTCGCCATTGCACTCGAGCGCCACGCGCTTTCCCTGCAATTCCAGGCGTTCCAGCAGGCTGGCGACGTTCAGCGGGCCCGGAAATGAGCGGGGCTGGCCGTTGATGATCAGGGCAATCACTTCAAATGGGGCAATGGATTCGGTAACATCAATGCTAGCACGCGGGTGTAGTTCAATGGCAGAACGAAAGCTTCCCAAGCTTTAGACGAGGGTTCGATCCCCTCCACCCGCTCCATGCCCCGCCCGTTCGGAACGCTCAGCCTAAATAGCCGTTGCCGCGTGGCAGCGACGGCGAAACCGGGTTGCCGCGTTGACCCGGCGCTGGCGGGCGCGATAATGCGTGCGTTGAGTCCAACGCGGAATACCGTCCATGAAGGTCTTGAAGTGGCTTTTGCTCGCGGCGGGTGCCCTGATCCTGGTCTTTGCTGTTGTCCTGGCAATTATCGTGGCTACCTTCGACCCGAATCAGTACAAGGCGCAAGTGGCCCAACTGGTCAAGGAGAAGACCCAGCGCACCTTGACGCTTGAAGGCGATATTCGCCTGATGCTTTTTCCGAAACTGGGCGTACACCTGGGCAAAGCGAGTTTGTCGGAGTTCAAAAGCGAAACGCAGTTCGCGAGCCTTGAGGACATGCGCGTGGCGCTGGCCGTATTGCCGCTATTGACCCGACAAGTCGTGGTCGACCAGGTCCAGCTCGAGGGGTTGCGCGCGAAGCTGGTCAAGCACAGGGATGGCACGACCAATTTCGCTGACTTGCTGCGTGGAGGGCAGGGCGAAGCGGCCGAGAAAGATGCGCCGGCAGCGCCAGCTGAATCCGGCACGATGCCCATCAAGTTCGAGGTCGACGGCATTCGCATCAGCAATGCTGCCCTGAGTTGGGAGGACGAGGCCAGCGGTGCGAGTTACGCCGTTTCAAACTTCAATCTGAAAAGTGGCCGTCTTGCGGCGAATGTGCCTGCCAAGTTCGATTTGGGTGCGACCATCCGCGGCAGCGCGACTAAACTTGAAGCGAAACTCCAGGCCAAGGGCACGCTGAGCGCAGCACCCCAGACCCAGCAATTCGCCCTGGCCGATCTCGCCATCTCGCTCAATGCCCAGGCTGCCGGGCTACCACCGGTGGTGGCGGCGATATCGGGAAGCGCCAGCGCAGACATGAAGCAACAAACGGCGGCCGCGGATCTCGCAATCAAACTGGACGATAGCAACATCCAGGCAAAGGTCGCCATCGCGGATCTGTCCACACTGCGTGCGACGTTCGATGTGGCGATCGACCAGCTCGACGTCGACCGCTACGCGCCGCCGGCCAAGCCGGGCGCATCAGCCGACCCAAGCCCGCCTCCCGATCAATCCGAGGCGGCCATCGATTTTTCCGCACTCAAGCAACTCGATCTCGCCGGCACTGTGCACGTGGGTGAGCTCACGGCATCGAACATCAAGGTCCAGAATCTGCGCCTGGCGCTCACTGCGAAGAAGGGCCTGCTGCAAGTCGATCCGCTGACGGCGAATCTTTACCAGGGAAGCGTGCAGGGCGTCGCCTCGGTCGATGCCAACCGCAACCGCGTCGCAATCAAACAGACCCTCACAGGCGTATCGGTCGGCCCCTTATTGCGTGACGCAATCGCTCAGGACATTCTGGAGGGGCGTGGCAATGTAGTCATGGATCTTGAGAGCACCGGCACCCGCGTTTCGGGATTCAAGAAAACGCTAAATGGTACTGCCCGGCTCGAACTCAAGGACGGCGCCATCAAGGGGATCGATCTGGCAAAGGCGCTGCGCGACGCGAGGGCATTGTTCAGCGCAGGCAAGCGCGATGTGGAGCAAACGGCAGCGGCCACTGAGAAAACGGATTTCTCCGAGATGTCGGCCAGTTTCGATATCAAGAATGGCATCGCCCATAACGGCGACCTGCTGGCGAAATCGCCTTTTTTGCGCTTGACGGGCGAGGGGGATGTCAACCTGCCGGCAAGCAGCCTCGACTATCTCGCCAAGGCTTCGATCGTAGCCTCGAGCGTGGGACAAGGAGGGCGCGGACCGGATGACCTGCGCGCCGTGACGTTGCCGGTGCGCGTGTCGGGACCGTTTACTGCGCTCAAATACAAGCTGGAATTCGGGTCCCTGCTGTCCGATTCTGCCAAACAGAAAATGCAGGAACAAAAAGAAGTGATCAAGGACAAGCTGGAGCAGAAACTCAGATCGAAGCTGTTGGGCAAACCGGATGCGCCGTCTGCGCCGCCCGCGGAGGGCGAGCAGCCCGCACCCGGTGAACCCAAGCTCGAAGACCAGCTCAAGCAAAAGCTGAAGAAACTGTTTTGATGACGCCGTGCGCAGTCGGGATGGAAGCATTCGCACAGCGGGTCATTGAATGGCAGCGCGCCCACGGGCGCCACGACCTGCCGTGGCAGCGAACGCGCGATCCGTACCGCATATGGTTATCGGAGATCATGTTGCAGCAGACGCAGGTCTCGGCGGTGCTGCCTTATTACGCGCGATTCCTGGCGCGCTTTCCCGACTTGAAAAGTCTCGCCGCAGCGCCCGATGATGCCGTACTCGCGCTGTGGAGCGGTCTGGGCTATTACGCGCGCGCGCGCAATCTGCATAGCGCGGCGCGCCTCATCGCGCAAAAGCACGCGGGCGTGTTTCCCACTGACTTCGACGCGATCCTGGCATTGCCGGGCATCGGCCGCTCGACTGCCGGCGCGATCGCCAATTTCGCATTTGGCGACCGGCGCCCGATTCTCGACGGCAACGTCAAACGCGTGCTCACGCGCGTGTTCGGCATTGCCGGGTTCCCCGGCGAGCGCAGCGTGGAACAAGCCCTGTGGGCGCAGGCAGAAGCCTTGTTACCGCTCGATCAGACCGCGCGATACACACAGGGATTGATGGATCTCGGGGCCGGCATCTGCACGCGCACCCGACCGTTGTGTGCTGGCTGCCCGCTGCATCGCGAGTGTATCGCCCGGCGCGAGGGCCGGATCGAGACGCTACCGACGCCCCGGGCGAAAAAAACGCTTCCGGAAAAATCCACGGTAATGCTGATATTGCAGCGTGGCGCGCAGCTTTTGCTCGAAAAGCGGCCGGCGCCTGGCATCTGGGGTGGATTGTGGAGTTTTCCCGAAGCCCCTGATCTGGCGACTGCGGAGGAGGCGTTGGCGGCACGATTCGGCGTGGAAGCCCGTGTTTGGCGCACGCTCGGCGCCGTGCGTCACGGCTTCACGCATTACGCGCTGACCATCACGCCTGCCTTGTTGCAGGTAACCCGGGTACAACCGCGCGCCCAGTCGCCCGGCCAGCAATGGCTCACGCCTGACGAAGCGATCCATGCAGCCGTGCCCGCACCGGTACGCGCCATTCTGCGCAGTCTCGAGGGCGATCGATGATCAGGTGGCCTGTTGCAGATAGGTATGCAGTCGCTCCAGGCGTTCGCCATCGTCGCGCAATTCCAGCAGGCTTTGCTTGACGTCGGTTGCCAACGGCAGGACTTCGGCCAGCCGATAGCTGATCCAGCGCGGATCGTCATAAGCGAGCGGGCAAATGAAGTACTCGCTGCCGACTTTTTCAACGATCTGTTCCAGTACGCGGCGGCACAGCGCGAGGGCATCGGGACTGGGGGCGCCAGTGGCTTCGGCGAGCCATTCGACGTCGGCCCGGATGAGCCCATTGGGCTGGTTCGTCTGGTGCAAGATACGAAACGGGACAACACCGCAGGTGCGCAGATGGAAAACCCCGAGGTGAGGCATTTCCCATTCCTGTATCAGCGCGGTACAGCCCACCAGTTCGGGAAGCGCGGGTAGGCCCACTTCCTCCCCTTCGCGAATTCGGCACACTCCAAAGGGCGCATTGTCCCGCACACAGGCCTTGGTCATGTCGAGATAGCGCTGTTCGAAAATCTTGAGTGGCAGCAGGCTGCCGGGATACAGCACAGTATTGAGCGGAAATATCGGAATGCTGGTTGTCATCTAAACTGGCCCGGAATTGCGTGCAACGCGCCTTCGCGCGTCAATCGGGACTCTCTCCAGATTCGCCCCAGCGCGGCACCAGATCGTGCGGCACCCCGA
Organism: uncultured beta proteobacterium; assembly: GCA_963846655.1. Lineage (GTDB taxonomy): Bacteria > Pseudomonadota > Gammaproteobacteria > Burkholderiales > JACQAP01 > JACQAP01. Next base: position 124,082 of record CAWJWT010000002.1, read on the forward strand.
TATGATCGAGTATGCGCGCGACGACAAAATCGACGAGGTCTTGCGCGGTTTGCGGATGATTATAGAAACCGGGATTAGCCGGCAGAATGATCGCACCCGCGCGCGCCAATCTGAGCATATTCTCCAGATGGATCGCCGACAACGGTGTCTCGCGCGCGACGAGCACCAGCTTGCGTGCTTCTTTCAATGCTACGTCGGCGGCGCGTTCGATGAGATTGTCGGCCATTCCCGCGGCGATCGCGGCCAGGGTACCCATGGTGCAGGGGCAGATCACCATGGCATCGGTCGGATTGGAGCCTGAGGCGACCGGGGCAAACCATTCCTCGCGACCGAAAGCCTGCAGTTGGCCGGGCGCCGCCCCAAATCGTGTGCTGAAGAATTGAGCCGCATCCCTGGCGCGCGCCGGCAAAGCGAGATCCATTTCCTGGCGCGCGACAATTTGCGCCGCCTGAGAATACAACAGCGAAACTCGCACGCCCGCGCCCAGCAGGCATTCCAGCAGGCGGATGCCGTAGGGCATTCCGGATGCGCCGGTCAAGGCCAGCGTGATGGACGCTGGTCGGGCGTTCATGCCGCGATTTGAGGCATGCTGGCGCGCGCGCTCATACCGACAATTCGCGATGGCGCAACAGCACGCTATGGGTGCCGCGGAAATGCGCAGCCAGCGTTTCGACGAAATACACCGACCGATGGCGTCCGCCTGTGCATCCAATGGCGATTGTGAGATATGCCCGGTTGTCGCGCAGGAAACAGGGCAACCATTTTTCAATGTAGTCGCGGATGTCGGCCAGCATGTTGCGCGCGTCGTCACTACTCTCCAGGTAAGCCACCACGGCAGCATCCTTGCCCGTCAGCGGCCGCAGTGCAGGCTCGTAGTGCGGGTTGGGAAGACAGCGTACATCGAACACCATATCGGCATCGAGCGGGATGCCGTGCTTGAAGCCGAATGACTGGAACAGCAGTCGCAACCCGGAAGCGCCGCCGTGCAGCAGATCTTTTATCCAGGAACGCAGCAGGCTCGGTTGCAGGTCGCTCGTGTCGATGCGGTGACCCAAATCGCCCAGATCCCCAAGAAGTTCACGCTCCTGCTCGATGCACTCCGGCAGGGTCTGGTCGCGATCTGCCAGCGGATGGCGGCGCCTCGTTTCGGAAAAGCGCTTGACCAGGGTATCGGTCTTTGAATCGAGAAAAATCAGCCGCACATCGAACCCACGGCTGCGCAGCTGCGACAGGTGACCCGGCAGTTCTGAGAGCGTCGCGCCACTGCGCACGTCGATACTCACGGCGACGCGTTCGTAACCCTCCTGTCCCAGAAATTGCAGCAGGCCGTTGAGCAGCTGGGCCGGCAGGTTGTCGACGCAGTAGTAGCCGTTGTCCTCGAGCACGTTGAGGGCAATGCTCTTGCCGGAACCCGAGAGGCCGCTGATGATGACGAGCTGCATGATGTGCGGGCGCGTTTGCTAACCGCGCCTGCTGAGCTGCTTTTCCTGGCGCTGAATGAATTCCTGCGTGCTGTCGATGCCGCGCAGCTGCAGTACGTAGTTGCGCACCGCGGCTTCCGCCAGCACCGCCAGGTTGCGTCCTGCGGCGACGGGCAATACGACCTTGCGAATGCTGATACCCATGATGTCTTCGGCGCTCGCGTTCAGCGGAAGACGCTCAAGCCCGGGAATGACGCCGCCCACGGGCTTCTCCAGTTGCACGATCAGTTTCAGGTTTTTCTTGGTCCGCACCGCGGTCTCGCCGAATATGGTGCGAATGTTGAGCATTCCGAGTCCGCGCACTTCCAGGAAATCTTTAAGCAACTCCGGACTGCGGCCCTCCAGCGTTTCGGGCGCAATGTGGTAGAGCTCGACGACATCGTCGGCCACCAGCCCGCTGCCGCGCGAGATCAGTTCCAGCGCGAGCTCGCTCTTGCCCACGCCGCTTTCGCCGGTGATCAGCAATCCCATGCCGAGCACGTCCAGAAATACGCCATGGCGCGTGACGAACTCGGCCAGCGCCCGCCCCAGATAGGTACGCATCACCCAGATGATCTGCAGGCTGTGCAACGGAGAAGAAAGCAGCGGGACGTTGCGCGATGTCGCGAATTCGGCGAGCGTCTTCGGCCAGTTCTCCTGCTCGCTGAGGATGATGCAGACGAGGCCGCTGCCCTCGAGGCGCGAAAGTGCTTCGCGCTGTTCGCTTTCGCCAAGCGAAGCGAAATAGGCTGCTTCGGTACGACTGAAGATCTGGATCCAGTTCGGGTGAACCAGGTTGAGGTGGCCGATCAGTCCCTGAGACGCCTGATTGATCTCGCTGCTGTCAAGCGACGGGGATGCTTCGCGGGGACCCGAAATCCAGGCGAGCTTCAGCGCATCCGCATTATCCTCAAACAGCTGCGCGACGCTGACCTGGGGCATGAGGTTCCCATTCGCTGATGAGTTGCTGCACGGCGGCTGCATCCGGCAGTTGCGCCAACTGCGCCCGCATGTCCTTGTCGCTGAACAACTGTGCCAGTTCCGAGAGAATCTGCAGGTGCAGGTCGGTGGCCTTTTCCGGGACCAGCAGCACGAAAATCAAATTGACGGGATTGCCGTCCGGGGCTTCGAACGGGATCGGCTGGCGCGTACGAACGAATGCGCCGGCGGCGTCTCGCAATCCCTTGATGCGGCCATGCGGAATGGCAATGCCATGTCCGAGCCCGGTAGAGCCCAGCCGCTCGCGCGCGAACAGCGCATCGAAGACCTGGCCGCGGCCGATGCCGAGTGCGTTCTCGAACAGCAGGCCGACGTGTTCGAACACGCGCTTCTTGCTGGTGACGTCGAGGTCGAGTGATGACGTTGGCGACACGGCAGCAGTCTTGGAGATCAGACTCATGGCAGGATCGGCGGGGAAGGCGCGACTAGGACAGGGGAAGATTGCGCGAAGGATTCTTCTTCGTGATGATCGACGACTCTTCTCCTTGTGCTTGATGATCTGCCGGTCGAGCTTGTCCGCGAGCCCGTCGATGGCCGCATACATGTTGGAGTCGATGCATTCGACATGAATGTCTTTGCCGCGCACATGCACGGTGGCGTCAACCTTCTGCTCGAGCTTTTCCACGGAAACGATGACATTGACGTCGATGACGTGATCGAAGTGACGCGAGATGCGCGCAAGCTTGTCCGTGATGTATGAACGGATGGCGGGAGTGACTTCGAGGTGATGACCGGATAGCTGAAGATTCATCGGCTTTCCTCCGTTCGTTGGCTGATTGGATCAAATCGATTTTCGCAGGTTGACCGGAAGAATCTGCAGGGATTCCCGGTATTTTGCGATCGTGCGGCGTGCCACCACGATGCCCTGCTTGCCGAGCATCTCGGATATCTGACTGTCGCTCAATGGTTTGCGCGTATCTTCTTCGCCGACCATCTGCCTGATCAGCGCGCGAATTGCTGTCGCCGAACACGCGCCGCCCGTCTCCGTGGTGACGTGACTGCCGAAGAAATACTTGAGTTCGAAAATGCCACGCGGCGTGAGCATGAATTTCTGGGTGGTGACGCGCGAGACCGTGGACTCGTGCAAGCCCAGCGTTTCGGCAATTTCTCGCAGCACCAGCGGGCGCATCGCCACTTCGCCGTGTTCGAAGAAATGCCGCTGCCGGTCCACGATGGCCTGCGAGACACGCAGTATGGTGTCGAAGCGTTGCTGGACGTTCTTGATGAGCCACTTCGCTTCCTGCAGCTGTCCGGCCAGTTGCTGGAAACTGGCGTCGCGGTTGCGATGCAAGATGTCGGCGTACATGCGGTTGATGCGCAGTTTCGGCATGGCTTCCGGATTCAGGGACGTCACCCACATGCCTTTGATTTTGCGCACCACCACGTCCGGAATGATATAGCGCGTTTCGCCACCCGAGAAATTGGCCGCCGGTCGCGGATTGAGTCCGGTGATCATGGCCTGAATGATTCGCAGGACGGCATCGTCGCAACGCAGGATCTTTTTCAGCCGGAAATAGTCGCGCGCCGCGAAAATATCCAGATGCTGCCTCACAATGAGCATGGCCTCGTCGCGATGTGGCGTGTCTTCGGGCAGGGCATCCAGTTGCAGGGCGAGGCATTCGCCAAGGTTGCGTGCGCCTACACCCGGCGGATCCAGGCTTTGCAGGTACTTCAAGCCGATCGTCAGCTCCTCTGCATCGATCTCCAGTTCGACCGGCAATAACGCCGCCAGTTCGGCGAGATCCTGGGTCATGTACCCGTCGTCGTCGAGATTGTCGATCAGGAAAGCGATGATGCGCTTGTCCCGGTCGGGCATCTGCATCAGATTGATCTGGTCGAGCAGATGATCGCGCAGCTTCGCCGGCTCGGCGGTCGCCTGCGGCGAGTCGGAATCGTCGTCACCGTCCTGGCCGCTGAACGATCCATAGCCGTCGTCCACGGACCAGTCCGATTCCGCTGCCGCGCGCTCGTCGGACCCCTCGTGCTCGGGGGCGCGGCGGGTGTCTCGGATTCCGCCGTAGTAGTGGACGTGGTCGGTGCCAGCAGCGATGGCGGAACGGACGGCTCTTCCTCGTCGTCGCGTTCGAGCAGCGGGTTTTCCTGCAAAAAGGTCTCGATTTCCTGATTCAGCTCCAGCGTCGACAGCTGCAGCAGCCGGATCGACTGCTGCAGTTGCGGTGTTAGCGTCAGGTGCTGCGAGAGTTTGAGCTGAAGGGAATGCTTCATCGGCTGGCCATCGGTATTACGTACTGGGCCGGCATGGTTGCCGCCCGCAATTGCACGGACGACAGGCTCTAAAGCCGGAAATGCTCGCCCAGATAGACTTTTCTTACACTTTCATTATAAACGATTTCTTCCGGTTTGCCCGCAGCGAGCACGGTGCCGTCGTTGATGATATAGGCGCGGTCGCAGATACCCAGGGTCTCCCGCACATTGTGATCCGTGATCAGCACGCCGATATCGCGCTCCTTCAGGAAACGAATGATTTTCTGGATGTCCAGCACGGCGATCGGATCAACGCCGGCGAACGGTTCGTCCAGCAGGATGAACCGCGGTTGGGTCGCCAGCGCGCGGGCGATCTCGACCCGGCGCCGCTCACCGCCGGACAGGCTGATGGCCGGACTGTTGCGCAAGATGGGCGATGTGCAGGTCATGCAGCAATTCGTCGAGCTGCGCCTGAATCGTTTCTTCGTCAAGTTCGCGCAGCTCAAGGACCGCCTCGATATTCTCCGCCACGGTCAGTTTGCGGAAGATCGAGGCTTCCTGGGGCAGGTACGATAGACCCAGCCGCGCCCGCCGGTGAATCGGCGTATGCGTAAGGGTTTCGTCGCCCAGATACAGGTCGCCGCCGTCTATCGCCACCAAGCCCACCATCATGTAGAAGCACGTCGTCTTGCCTGCGCCGTTCGGTCCGAGCAAGCCGACCACCTCGCCGCTGGAAACGCTCAACGAAACGTCCTTCACGACGGTGCGCGCCTTGTACCGCTTTTTCAGTTTTTCCGCGCGCAGCTGGCTCATCGGATCCCGACAGAGAGAAATCGCCGCGCCATTACTGCGCGGGCTTTTGCACGGACTCTGAGTTTCTGAGTTCGACTCCGCCCGATGAACTCGCTGGCGCACCGGGTTTTGGCTTCGGTTGGATTACGGCGCGTACCCGCCCTTGCGGATTGCCCGAGGTAGAGGCCGACTTGCCGCCACCGATGACCTGGAAAAACTCGGTGACAGCGTTGTAGGAAATGTAGTCGCCGCGGACTTCGTCCCCGCTACGCTGAATGCGGGCATTGGTAAACATTTGCATCTTGTCGGCTTTGCCGTCGTACTCGAGGCGTTCCGCAAAGCCCTCGATGTATTCCTCGGTGCCTTCGCGCTTCTGGCGAAAGTACGCGGGGTTGCCGTAGGCTATGCCGTACTGAAACCCCTGAGCGTCCTGTTTGACGATGATCTTGTCCGCCTTGATGCTCATCGTTCCCTGGGTCAGCGTTACATTTCCGACGAACACCGCTTCCTTCTTTGCGTCATCAAGGTCGACGCGGTCTGCTTCGAGATTGACCGGTTTGTCGCGATCGGCTCGTTCCGCGAGGGTCAAGGCGGGATTGCCGAGGCAGGCAGCCAGCGCGGCGGCCAGGGCCAGCCGAACCAGCCTAACGCTGGTTGGGAACTTGTGGTTTTGACGCGGTGCGTTTAGGTACTTCATAACTGGCCTTCACCTCGGACAGCAGTTTGATCTCGTGGGTCGCGCTGTTGAATTCTAAGCCAACCGAACTGGCCGTGGAGATTCCCTCGACCATGCGCACCGGTTTATCGGTTTTTGCCAGATCCTTGTCGGGCGTGACATGCAGGAAACTGGTGAACACGCCCAGTTCAGCGTTACTGGCGTAAGCCGACCGAATGATCTGCACATCGCCGCGGAAATAAACGTCGTCGCCCCCGTGGGCGACCTCTGCGGTTTCGGACCGTATGGTCACCGGCGCGCGCTCATAATCGAAATAGACCAGACGCGGCAACGCCAGCTCTGTGCTGTTGTCGTCCGGAAAATGCACCATGCGCGTGGCAGCGAGTGCATAGCGACGCGTTCCGTCCGGATTCATCTTGACCGCCGAGAAGCCCTCGATGACGAAGTCCGGGTCATGGCGTGTGCTGCCGTCTGGCAGACGAGCCGGCGGCTGCACCTTGCGATCGAGCCAGAAACTGAGCGACGCCAGCAGGGCCAGCAGGATCAGCGGCGACCAGGTGATGAGCCGGTCGTTCACGCCAGATAGGTCCGCATCTGGGTTTCCTGCGCGCCTCGCGCCAGCAGCAGGAACTCACAGGCTTCGCGCACGGCGCCTCGGCCTCCCATCGCCTGGGTGACGTAATGGACATGGCTGCGGACCATTTCGGGTGCATTGGGAACGCTGAACGCGAGGCCGCAGCGGCGCAGCACCGGCAAGTCCGGCAGATCGTCGCCCATGTAGCAGGACTCTTCTTCGGCGATATCGAGCTTGCGCAACAGCCGCTGATAAGCGTCGAGCTTATCGTCAATGCCTTGCAGCAGATGCGAAATGCCAAGTTCCTTGGCACGCACCGTAACGATCCTGGATTTGCGCCCGGAGAGCAGCGCCGTCGCGATACCGGTTGACGCGAGAAGCTTCAAGCCGAGCCCATCCAGAATATTGAATGCCTTCATTTCCTCGCCGCGCTCGCTTAAGTAAAGCGTTCCGTCGGTCAGCACGCCATCGACATCAAAAATGGCAAGGCGAATGCGGTGTGCGCGTGCTATCAAACGTTTATTCATAGATGAGAGCCATAGTTCGGGGCAGGGATGCGCTCGATTGCGCTCAGATGACTTTTGCCAGCATCAGGTCATGCATGTTCAAGGCACCCACGAGATCCTGGTTTGCATCCACTACCAGCAGTTGTGAAATTTTATTTTGCTCCATGACGTCGGCGGCTTCCGCGGCCAGCTGGTCCGGCCCTACGCAGCGAGGATTCGCCGTCATCAACTCGCGCAGCGCCATGCCGCGCAAATCACCGCCCTTTTCGAGCGCGCGACGCAAGTCACCGTCCGTAAAGATGCCCACGACACGCTGTGCGCCATTCGTCACGGCGGTCATGCCCATGCCTTTTCTCGACACTTCGAGAATCGCCTCCGCGAAGCTTGCCGCGTCGGTGACTGCGGGGATCGCCTTGCCGGTACGCATGATGTCGCGAACATGCGTGAGCAGCCGTCTTCCCAGGCTTCCGCCGGGATGCGAGCGCGCGAAGTCGTCCTTGCCGAATCCTCTCGCCTCAAGCAGCGTTACGGCCAGCGCATCGCCCAACGCCAGCGCCGCCGTCGTGCTCGCCGTGGGCGCCAGGCCCAGGGAGCAGGCCTCTTCCGCGACGTTCGCATCAAGATGCACGTCGGCCTCACGGCTCAGTGATGAGTTCGGGTTCCCCGTAATGGCGATCAGCTTGCCGCCCATGCGCTTGATCAGCGGCACGATGACCAGCAGCTCAGCGCTTTCGCCGGAATTCGACAACGCGACGATCACATCGTCGCGCGTGACCATGCCCAGGTCGCCATGACTGGCCTCGGCCGGATGCACGAAGAAGGCGGGGGTGCCTGTGCTGGCCAGCGTGGAAGCAATTTTGCGCGCAATGTGGCCGGATTTGCCGATGCCGCTTACTACTACGCGCCCCTTGCAGCCGAATACGATCTGGGCAGCACGCACGAAATTCGCATCCAGACGCTCAGCCAACTGATGAACTGCGCGCGCTTCGATCTGCAGCACGCGCCGACCCGCTTCCAATGCCTGGCCCGCGTCGAGGTTTCCCAATTTTGTCATGGGCGTCGAGTATAACTCATGGCACCCCGGCCTCACGACCGCAAAATGTCCTGTGCTAGAGTTCATGCGCCCCCTGACTCTCCATGCAAGCCATGACCCTCGGCATTCTCGAATTGGTGCTTCTGTTGCTGACCGCGGCGGTCATCGTGGTGGTTATTTTCAGGGTCCTCAAGTTGCCGGTGCTGCTCGGCTATCTGCTGGTCGGGATCCTGATCGGACCGCATGCGGCCGGACTGATTCCCGATAACGAAGACACGCGATATCTTGCCGAGTTCGGCGTGGTATTCCTGATGTTCAGCGTGGGTCTGGAATTCAGCCTGCCCAAACTGATGACCATGCGCCGCGTGGTATTCGGCCTGGGATCCGCGCAAGTGGGTTTGACCTCGCTGATCTGCTTTGGCGTCGCGGTGGCGCTCGACCAGGGGTGGCGCAGCGGTCTGGTGCTTGGGGGCGTGTTTGCCATGTCCTCGACCGCCATTCTCGCCAAGATGCTGGCCGAGCGGCTGGAACTGAACCGGCCGCATGGCCGGCGCATCATCGGCATCCTGCTTTTCCAGGATCTTGCGGTGGTGCCTTTTCTCATCCTGGTTCCGGCGCTTGGACGAGATAGCGATGCATTGATGCGCGAACTGCTGATCGCGCTGACCAAGGCCGGCGTCGTATTGTTCATCGTGCTGACCGTTGGCCAGCGCATCATGAGCCAGTGGCTGACCCTGGTGGCGCGGCAGAAGTCCTCAGAACTGTTTGTCCTGAACGTGTTGTTCATCACTCTGGGGCTGTCGTGGCTCACCGGCGTGGCGGGCCTGTCCATGGCGCTCGGCGCCTTCCTGGCCGGCATGCTGATCTCCGAAACCCAGTACCGCTACCAGGTGGAAGAGGACATCAAGCCGTTCCGCGATGTTCTGCTGGGACTGTTTTTCGTTACGATCGGCATGCGCCTCGATCTGAGTTTCGTCGCGGCCAACTGGACCGTGATTACCGTGCTCCTGATCGCGGTGCTCACGCTCAAGACCGCTGTCATATTGGCCGTGACCCGCTTGTCCGGCGCGGACACCGCTGAAGGACTGCGTACCGGGTTGGCGCTTGCCGGCGCGGGTGAATTCGGTCTCGTGCTGTTGGCGCAGGCGGCTCATTCCCACTTGTTGCCGATCGAATTGTTGCAGCTTACGCTCGCGGTACTGGTGCTCTCCATGCTGATTTCCCCGTTCATCATCGAGCACAGTGAACGGCTGGTACGGCCTTTCAGCGGGGGCGAATGGATGAACCGGGCCATGGCACTGCACAACATTGCCATCCAGACGATGGCAGCCGACAACCATGTGATTATTTGTGGTTATGGGCGCAGCGGCCAAAATCTCGCGCGTTTTCTTGAGCGGGAGAATGTGTCGTTCATTGCGCTCGACCTTGATCCACAGCGCGTGCGCGAAGCGGCCGCCGCCGGTGAAAGCGTGGTGTTCGGCGATGCCGCGCGGCGCGAAGTGCTCATTGCGGCAGGGTTGCTGCGCGCCAAGGTCATGGTGATCTCGTATGCGGATACCGCTTCCGCGTTGAAGATCCTGGCCCTTGCCCAAGAGCTTGCGTCCAGGCTTACCCGTCGTGGTAAGAACGCTTGACGATAGCAATATCGATCAACTGAAGCAGGCGGGCGCCGCCGAAGTCGTGGCAGAAATCCTGGAAGGAAGTCTGATGCTCGGCACGCAGGCGCTGATGCTCCTGGGGGTGCCGCTGAATCGGGTGCTTCGGCGCATCCGGGATACGCGGGAACAGCGCTACGGTCTGTTCCGCGGTTTTTACCGGGGGGTGACGGACCAGGTCGATGAAGATCTCGACAAATTCCAGCCGCGGCTGCATTCGGTCGTGTTGCCGCCCGGATCCCGCACTGCGGGAAGGACGTTGCAGGAACTGGACCTTGCGCGCTTTCACGTCGATATCACGGCCGTGCGCCAGCGCAATATCCGCGACTCGGCGCCCAAGCCGGAACTGCGTCTTGGCGTTGGCGATGTCATCGTGCTGCGCGGCCGACAGGAGGACCTGATCGAAGCTGAAATGTTCTTGTTGCAGGGATGACGCAAAAAAATAGCCCGCAATTCTGCGGGCTATTTTTGTAATCCGGCGCGGATGACTTAAATGCTCATGCACACCGTAAAGCTGTCCGCGGATGCGGCCTGTACGTCGGCAATCGAGGAGGGGGCGCCCGGAATGGTCGATTGCAGAATGGCTCGCATGGAACCCGTAGCCGGATTGCCGTCATCGAGGGTCGCGTCGAGCTGCAGCACGAACTGCCCCAGGATATTCTTTGAGCAGATGAGGTAGCTGCCGTTCATCGTGCCGGTCATGGTGGTGAAAGCGGTATTGCTCTGAACGCCGATCTGGCCGCCGTTCGCGTTCTTTGGCCAGTAATCGGCATTCGACGCGCAACTGACGGTGGTCGATCCGGGTGCCAGGCCAGCCAGGCGCACGTGCTGCCAGAACAGGCAGCTTTCGTCCGTATTGGTCGTCGTGTCCCAGACGCCGTTGATGACCCCGTTGCCAACCGTACCAGCCGGCGTCGTGGCGAGTGTCGAGCCGGGAAGGTGGGTCGCAACCTGCGCATCATCCCCCGGTAATGTCTTGAACTTGTCCTGAAAGCCATAGACCATGACTGGAATATTGCGAAAGTCGGTCGCGTAACTTTTGACCTTGGCATTGTTGATCAATTCCTGACCTTTGAGCACGCCGCCCAGAAGCAAGCCGATGATCACCAGCACAATGGCGATTTCGATCAGCGTAAAGCCGCTATTTTTTGTCCGATTCATACATGCTCCAGTTCGCGAGGGATGCCCAGTGGGTCCCGTTACGCCAGAAGCATGCCAGACGAAATGCGGGCGCGTGCGCGAGCGCAAGCGCTGGCTTGATGATGGAGTCATAACCGGATCGGTGCGCGGTATCGCTATAAGTGACTGAGAGATATACTTATCGGGCGTCAGATTCACTGTGGGGTACGCGCAGTCGCAACACTACGCCTCGCGCGAACACCTGCGATAAAATTGTTATGTTTCCGACGCAGTCGTCGAAATTTCGTCATTCGATGGCGGCGTAAGGTCGGGCGCGCCTCGGATTTCACGGCGTGAACGCGGGCGACACCAAATTGTAGGTGGTGCAGGAAATAGCGGCGCGGTGCGGTAAACTCTTTTCGAAGGCTATTTTTGGTGATGAATACGGAAGCAATCAACTCATCTGCGCTGCAGCGATTCATTGCCTCGATCCGCCAGCAACACTGGTTATCGCTGGCGTTGCTCGCTTTGCACAGCGCCCTGGTGCTGAATTTGGCGGACCCGTTGGCGCGTGCCTTGTTGCTCTCGCATTTCGGCTTGTTCCTGTTGTGGCAGCCGCTTTGGCGTGGCGGCCAGAAACTGGTGCCGGGGCAAGTCGCCCTGATCGTCGCCGCGGCAATCCTGCTGATCGCGACGGCCAGTTACTGGATGATGGCATTGTGGATATCAGTGCTATTTTCCCTGATCGGAGGGAACGTTCCGGGCATCAAGAACTTTCGTCAACGCGTCGTTTCGTTGCTGGCCGCCATTTACCTGCTTTCCGTGTTGCTGATGTGGGTCGTGCCCCATTTATTTCCCGACGAAACGTTCTCCGAGCCCTTTCGGGCGTTGGTGCGCTATGGACTGGTCATTCCGGCACTCGCCATTTTCTTTGTCCGGGCTGAGAAATCGGAATCGGCGTCGGCGTACTCGGTCGACCTTTTCTATAGCCTGCTGCTGTTTCTCATGGTCGTCGTGCTGGTGCTGGGTGCGTTCGCCATCAAGCAAGTCAGCCACGGCAATTACGCCGTATCGCTGGCCCAGGCATTGATCGTGGCCGCGGGCCTGCTGGTCGTACTGTCGCTACTGTGGGATCCGCGCGCGGGGTTCGCCGGCATTGGCCAGTTGGTGACCCGGTATTTCCTGAGCATCGGCGTGCCTTTCGAGCGCTGGATGCACAGTCTGGCCGGACTGGCAGACCGCGAGCGCGATCCGGACAAGTTCGTAATCGTTGCGGCGCACGAAATGGCGGGCTTGCCGTGGTTATCGGGCATCGGCTGGCAATCGAAGACCTCCAGCGGCAATGCGGGAGAGGTTACCAAGTATTCAACGGAATTCACCTTTGGCGGGCTGTCATTGCGGTTATATACAAGATGGTCTCCCAGCCCCGCATTGGTACTGCACATCCGGCTGCTTGCCCGGCTGTTGGGCGATTATTACGACGCCAAGATGCGCGAGCAGGATCAGCGCCGCAATGCCTATGTGCAGGCCATTTATGAAACCGGTTCGAGGCTCACGCATGACGTCAAGAATCTGTTACAGACGCTGCGCTCGTTGTGCGCGGCTGCGGAAACCAGCGACGAAAGCGACTCCGATGCTTTGCGCTTGTTGATGCAGCGCCAGCTACCACAGATTACGCAGCGGCTGCAGATCACCCTCGACAAGCTTAATTCGAAGCCCGCGACTGCGCAGGACAGCGCACCGGGCAAGTCTTGGTGGCGGGATTTTCAACAACGTTATGCGCATGAGCGTATCGAGTTTGATCAGGGCACGCTGCCCAGGCGAGGCCATGCTGCCCACCGATTTGTTCGCCTCAGCCGCGGAGAATTTCGTGCAGAACGCGCTGGAGAAGCGAAAGCTGGCGACCAATCTGCGTATCCTTGTCCGATTGCAGTGGAATGACGGATTCGTCCTTTCGGTCTGCGATGACGGCCAGCCCATGCCCGATACGCTGGCCGGACAACTGTTCACTTCACCCGTGCAATCCAACACCGGTTTCGGCGTCGGGATGTACCAGGTGGGAAAATTTGCCACGGAACAGGGTTACGAAGTGGCGGTGTCGAGCAACCAGGCCGGCAAAGTCTGCTTCACGCTGGCTCGTTCGCGCTGAGCGGCGCTGGCACGCGCCATGAAAGCGTGCGCGCTAGCGTTCGCCGGTCTGGCACACCGCGCGCCAGACGCCGTGCGTGAGCGTAATGTCGCTGACGAGCGTCGCGCCGAAATGAACGAGTTCCTCGACCTTGCTCGTTACCGCCTCGCGCGACGGTCCCGTTACGATTTGCTTGCCTTCGATCGTTGCAACTTTGCAGGCGGCTGCCTCCCGCGCGGGCTGTCCGCAACTGGCGATCCATTTGTCGTTTACGCGCGTGGCGGGTGAAATAACACGGGCTCCCGCATTTTCCAGTTCCTTCAGGGCTTGCGCGACCCGTTGCTTGCTGTAGCCGGAAATGATGAGATTGGCGCCTGCGTCAAATATGCGCGCCGGTTGGTTATCCTCAGCCTTGGGCCTCGCGATCGTCGAGAAATACTCGACCGGACCTCCCGCGTCATCTGCCACGGACCGCGGAAGATGTACTTCACTGGCGTCGTGTTTTCCGCGCAAATGCGTCCCGACGGAGTACACCTCATGTTCGCGCACATGCTTGTCGGAGCGGAGCCCCTCATGTTTGAACCAGTTGGCGTAATCGCTCGACAGGCGTGATGCCACTTCGAAAAAAGAGCGCGACACCAGGAGTTGTCCTGCGTGTGAAAAACTCATGACCCGCTGTGCCACATTGATGCCGTCGCCGATGATGTTCGCCTGACCATTGATATCCTTCACCAGTCGAACGGGCCCGAGATTCAATCCCATGCGCACCGGCAACTGGCTGCCGTCGCGAATCGCGAGGGCGACGAACAGCGCGTCCTCCGGGTCTCCGAGAAACGCGATGGCTGCGCCATCGCCCGTATCGAGGACAACCCGGTCGCGCATGGCGATCGCATCGAGCGCCCGCGATACCGTGTGATTGAACGATTCCTTCACGCGCAACTGGTCGGCGACCGATATCGTCGAATACTCGACGATGTCGAGAAAGAGCACGCTGCACACGACCGTGCGATTGGAGTTTTCCATTGCTGACGTCCCAAAAATGCCAGAGCAACAACGCAGAGCATTCTACTTCTGAATGGGCGCGCGCGACCGATCAACCGCGCCGGCGCAGGGGGTGAATGCGCAGTATTGCGAGGGTGATCAGGGCAGCAGGTTTGCAGCGATCAACCGGGTCAACAACGTGGTGGCGGGAATCCAGACCAAGAGGTCGTCGAATTCGTTGCCCGCCCCGGCCTGGCTGCGGATCCGGTTGACGAATGTCGTATCGGAATTGCTGTTTTCTGTCTCGTCCGGACATGCGCCCGCGCACGTTCCCTGATTCTTGCCGTTCGAGACCACTACGGCGACCACATTCGGCGTTGTGGCACATCCGGCGCTCGGGCAGATGCGCAGATCTGGCGTGCTAACCAGGGTAATGGTGGCCGACGGGTTGGCAAAAGCGAGAGTGACGCGATAGCGCAGCGCCCGTCCCCAGGCATCTGTGTTGCCAATGCTCAAGGTTGCCCAAGGCAAGGTGCCCTGGGCGCTCGTGCAGGCGCCGGCCGTGACGTTCTCGCTACCGTCACTGTCCGTGTCCGGACACGGAAGGCGTCGATTGACCACTGCAAATCCCATCAAGGCGTCGCGGACGTCGCTCAATGTGCGAGCCGTTTCGTCGTAATAGCGCTGTTCCATTTGTGCCGACAGCGGCACCAGGATCGATCCGGCGAGCAACGCAAGTACGAACAGCACGATGGCGATTTCGATCAGCGAGAAGCCGCTTTGCGCCGCGTTTGCTTTGAGCAACAGGGGTGTCTTCATTCAGGGTGCCAGGGCGAAGGGCTGGTCGTTGAAAGTCGTTGCGATGGGTTTGCTCTCGTAAATGCGATCGAACACCGACAAATTACCCCCTTCGAGATAGCTCCCAACCGTATAGGGCCCGCGGGTCTGACCTGCCAGGACTGGCCCTGTCATGACGACGAGGGCTCTAACGTCATTGTTGGCCGTTCCAGTGGACGTGTTGCAAATGCTGAGGCAAGAGTTCGGTCCGGGGGGCGTCGGCGGACTGCCGCAGGCGTTCGTGGCCGTGGTGCAGCTCCCCGCGCCGCCCGGGGCCCACCCGGGCGCCACGGCGTAGTACGCAACCCTGGGCCACTGATTCTGCGTAATCCACGAGGAGCCGACCCACGCACTCAGTTGAGGGCGCGTAATGGTCACGCTTTGCATGCCAAAAAACGCGATGGGCGCGGAAGTCTGGCCCGTGATTACGATGCGGGCACGGCCGCTGGCTTCCAGGGCCTGACTGACGATCGTCACATTATTCAACGGCGGGTTCGCCGCGACGGACGCGGCCGTGATCGGATCCACGAACGCACTTCCGACGTTGTTCGCATAGGCAGTAATCGTAACGGTATTGCCGATCGGCAGGGCTGCAAACGACAGCCAAATGGAGGTGCATGTCATCTGGTTGGTCGTCGAAGAGCAGCCCAGGAAGATCAGGCCGCCCGCCATCGAGGACGCCCCGCTGTCCAGAGCGACCGGATTCACGGCCGCGGCCGCAGGGAATAGTCCTTCGTAGGTGCCGGCCGTGCCGGCAAAATTCGCCGGAACGCTGGTATCGCCAAACGCGGCCGCAAACGGATAGCGGCCCCAATCGGCAACATACTTGGCCAAATAGGTTCCTGCTGAGCGCAATTCGGCGGCGACGCGTTTCTCGGCCAGGCGGAAAATCTCCGCCGGCCGGATCGTGATCAAACGGTCGTTGAAAGTCGCGGAGGCGTTAGCGGTAACGAAAGTCGTCGTGGAGGTGGCGTTGGTGCCTTCAAGATAATGGGCGGCCGCATTCGCGTTCGCGCTCGTCCGGCTTTGCCCCTGGCTCGCAATCGCCGCTCCGGGTGCAAACACGACCGCGACCAGCGATGTCGCCGGCGTAATCCCGGTGACCGTCAGTTGACCGGGCGTATCGCTATTCAAAGCGACACTGCCGTTGGCGTGAAAATCGTCGGAAAGAGCGTACCAGAGCCGCTCGCCGCTGCCGTCGCGCAGATCAGCGATGCCGAGGCTTCGCCAAGGCAAGCGCCCTACCAGCGCTGCGCAATTGCTGCCGATGGTATCTACGCCGATATCGATCTGTCCGTTGTTGTTGGTATCCGGACACAACAATTCGCCGGGTCGATTGGCGTCTGTCGCCGCATAGGCGATCAACGCCTCTTTGGCTTTCGCCAAAACCTGTTCGGTCACCTGATCGCCGCGCAACTTGGAGCCAAATCCGCTTAGCAGCGTTACTGCCAGGGTGCCTGCGGCAAGCGCGATCATGACGAGAATAAGTATCAGCGTGACCCCGCGTTGCGCGGCCCGTACTGATCCGTCCGGAGACCTGCGCCGGGTGATCGGCTTGCACGAGCGCACGCGGTACATGATCGACAACAATCAAGGCTGTGGGCCAGGATCGGCAGCCGCAGGTGATTGCGTCGGCTGGGCGTCAAGAGGCTCGCGAAATGGCGCCGCGAAGCTTTCTCGCACCGATCCCGTCCTGGTATCCAATTGCTGGCCGACGCGCAATTTTCTGGGGCTGGCGCCCGGCACCTTTACACGCGCCGAAGCAGGATCTGCCGCAGGGGTGGCACGGACAGCGCCTGTTCGCCCCCGATTGGTAGACTTGCCATTCACCCATATCGTCGTTTCGCCGTCACTGCGCACAACGACCCCGTCGAGTTTTACGATGGCTGGTCCGCGCCGGACGGGCGCGCCTTGAATGGTTTTTTCCTTTTTTCCGGCATCGAGGCTGGCGCGCTGTGCTGGCGTGAAGAATAACCGTCCCAGGGGCTCTGCCGCATGCAGCGGTGTGCCGCAGGCCATGAGTAGTAATACCAGGGCTGATATGGATGCGCGCTTCATCGTGGACGTTTTCGATCCGATTCGATCGTGACCCAGGACAATTCGCATTCGGCGGTAAGATTGGGCTGCTTGGGTTGCGGTGCGCCCTGCCGGCCCGCGCGATCCAGCGTGCACTCACTCAGCGTATATAGGCCGGCTTGTTGCGCGGAAAGCGCGTCGAGCAATCGCATAAGGTCGCCCTCGTGCAGCACGCCAAAAAACAGTTTCATCTGTGACTGTTTGACGCGCTCGGCGAGCGGGTGATCCTTGCGCGCCAGTTCGTAAGGCGCTTGTGCGCTCATCTGGTAATCTACACCGAACAAACCGGCTTGCACGTTGGCCTGTCGCAGACTTTCGACCCAGTTCAAGCGCTGTTCGGAACCCACTACGCCAAGCTGCTCGAGCTGTTTATACGCCTGGATGTAATGCAACACGGTTTCCCGCTCCTCACCGGAGCGTTGGTAGCGCATCTTCGCACTGTCGAGCGCGGCCATCTGATCGCGGTAACGCGCTTCGGATCGCTTGAGCTGATCGGAGGTGAACCAGACCATGGCACAGGCCGCAGCGATCGCAATGGCGAACACGATCGCGGGCGTTTTCATGGCGTAAAGATCCTTGGACGTAAGGGCCATCTACGCGCCTTTCCTCAAGACCACCAGCAATTCGAAGTGCGCCGCGTCATTGCCGCGAACCGACGTCGTGCTGCCGATCAATCCCGATTCGGAACTCACGTCGAGCGGCAATTTCAGCGCCTTGACCTCCGCAACGGCGTCATTCTGCGCAACGGCCCTGGCGAAGCCGTCAATGGCGTTCATTGCCGCGCGATAGTCACCCGCGAAGTTAGCCACCGCGCCGTACACGACACCCCGCTGAAGCTGGCCGGTTTCGCCGCCGGTGGTCACCTTCACGCCAAGTCGGGCAGGCAAATTCTCGCCGTTGTGCCATTCGATGCGTTGAAGCGCGATAGCGGGCGAGGCATCCAGTGCACGGCTGATCAGCGTAAGCATCTGTTGCGGTGTACGCAATCCCGCACGGATCTGCTCGGCAATCTCCACGGTATGGCGCAAATTGTCCGCGCTGGTGGGAGCATCGGGAAATTGCGCCGTGACTTGCTGATACTTTGATTGGTATTCGGTAGTCTTCTGTTGCGCAATGAGGGTGTTCTGATCGATCGACAGGGCGCGATAGACATTAGCACCGCCCCATATCACTGCGCCGAGCAACGCCGCTCCGGACGCCGCATATACCCATCGGCCCGCGGCATAGCGCTGAAAAGTACGCCGCAGGTGCGGTGGCGCAAAATTGACCGTGGGCGCTTGCTCGCCCAGCAGATGCAGATGCAGGACGTCTGGAGAGAGCTGAAGATCGGCGATGCGGATGCCAACCTGCTTGTGAATGTCCTCCAGATTCAAATACTGGCACTGGACATTCGGTCGCCCGCGCGTGATTGCCGAGGGTAAGCCTGACAGTGACCCGTCAAGGTCAAGAATGACGAGTTCGAGCGTGTCGTCGACATGAGTAACGGTCAGCGCATCCAGATACATGCGCGTATTGCTGATCTCATCGGCATAGTGCTGATCGGCCAACTCGGCATCTGCGCGCAGCGGCGTCAGTCGGCTGATCCGGAATTTCAAGTCCTTGAAGAAGGTCTGCCGCAACCCCGCACTGTTTTTGCTGACGATCAGCAGATTGGGATGCTTGAGCTTCAGCCGTTCAATCAGCGAGGCACTGACCAGCGCGAGCGGATAAATGCCGGAAACCGGCATGCCATGGGCTTCAATGCTCCGCAACCATGGAATGAGCAACTCAGGATTGGTTAGCGCCGCAAAAAGATAACGATCATCGCGACGTTTGCCCGATTCCCGGTCTTGCAGTGCGAAAGAGGCATAAAGTGTGGCGCGATAAAGTTGTTTGAGCTTCCGGCCGACCATTTCCGCCCGGTCACGTCCGCGAGTATGCGGAAGCGTCTCAAACCGGAAATCTTCCTCCACCGTATCGACAATGATATGCACTGGCAAACCCTGCGCACTGCGCAGGAAACTGTCGAACGCGGCCCAGCCCGCTTCGTTGTTATCGAAGCGGGCGCACGAGATCAGACGCCGTCGCCGCCAGAGCGCCGCCGTGGCCTGATCATTGGAGATGCAAAGGAGCAGTTTGGCAGCCATCGCGTTAAAGTTTCAACTTTCCGAGGACATCGTAGACGGGTGTCAGGACCGAAAAGAGGATTAGTGCAAGCATGCCGCCAAGCACCAGCGTCAGTGTTGGTTCTAGCAGCTTCAACGCCTTATCGACCGAATCGCGGACGTCGCGGTTGTAAAAATAGGTCACGTTCAGCAGCGCCGTATCCAGCGCCCCGGTGGTCTCTCCCACTCTGAGCATGCGTATCACCAACGGCGGGAACATTCCCAGATTCCGAAATGCTTCAGACATGCTCTCACCGGCATTGATCTGCTGTCCGGCCCGCTGCAACCCGTCTGCGATCACGCGATTGGCGACAATGTCTTCGCTGGTCTTCACGGCATCGAGGATGGTGATTCCGGAGCGATACATCAGCGCAAAGAAATTCGCGAACCGCGCCAGAATGATCTTCTGCAGTATCTCGCCAGTGACCGGCAATCTAAGAATCGCATAATCGAACAGGTATCGCGCTCTCGGGCGTGTGCGAACCATGAAGGCAACGACTACGGCGACGAGGATTGGCAGCGAGATGAGTATGGGCCACCAGGTTGCCGTGAAATTAGATAGCCAGATCAACACTCTTGTCTGTATCGGCAACGCCAGACCCATGGTCTTCAACAGTTGGGTGACTTGCGGAACGAGATACAGCAGCAGAAAAACCATTACGCCCGTTACGACGACGAACACCAGAGCGGGATAAACCAGCAAGCGCCGGGTCTGGGACACCAGTTCATCCTGCCATTTGAGCGTGGCCCCGAGATTCTCGAATACTTCGGTCAAAGTGCCTGAAAGTTCGCCAGCCCGTATAAGGCTGACGAAGACCGTATTGAACACGCGCGGGAATCCCTGGAGGGCTTGCGAGAGCGTTTTTCCGCCTTCGATGTCTTCAAGCACCGAAGTAAGAATCTCGCGAAACCGCGGGTTCTCCATGCTTGCGCGCAAATCGCGAAGACCGTCGAGCAAGGGGATGCCGGCACGTGACACCTGCTCGAGGTCGAAACAGAACGTGATCAGATCCTGCCGCGTGATGCTGCCGCCGGACATCGACGCCCCCTGGCTGCGCACCATTCGTGTGGTAATGAGATCAAGTCCCATTTTCTTCAATCGCAACTCGAGGTCGACCTCGTTGGCCGCGTCCAGCTTGCCGCGCGCGGGACGTCCGGTCCGATCAATCGCCTTGTACTGATATGCGGCCATGAGATTTTCTAGAAGGCGTTACCAGTTTGCGTTCAAATGGTTTCGAAACATAAGATAAAGTGCTGGCGCTTAAGTGACACGGGCCGTCAGATCAATGGCGCGCGCGACTTCCGCCAAACTTGTCGAGCCTTCCACGACGCGCGAAATGCCTTCCTCGGCGAGCGAGCGAAAGTTCTTGGCAAGGGCCGCTTCGCGCATTTCCCGGGGACTTGCCCGGCGCGCGACGAGCTCGTCAAGATCTGAATCCATGTGCAGTATCTCCATGACCGAAGCGCGGCCGCGATAGCCACGATGATTGCATCGGTTGCAACCTACGGGCCGATAGATCTTGAATTCGCTATCAAATTCGCGCCCGAGAAGCTGTCGTTCCTCGGCGGATGGCGTGTAGCCCTCCTTGCAGTGGATGCATAGGATCCGGACCAGGCGCTGCGCGATGATGCCGATGATGTTGCCGGCCATGATGTCGGGTGCGATGCCGATGTCGAGCAGGCGCGGGAAAGCGCCCAGCGCAGAATTGGTGTGAAGGGTCGTGAAGACCTGATGGCCGGTCATGGCTGCGCGGAACGCCATTTCCGCGGTTTCCCGGTCGCGCACTTCGCCCACCAGAATGATGTCCGGGTCCTGGCGCATGATCGAGCGAATGCCGTTGGCGAAATCGATCTTGGCCGCTTCGGACACGGAGGTCTGGCGCATCATCGCAACCGGATATTCGACCGGGTCTTCGAGGGTCATGATGTTGACGGACTCGACGTTGAGCGTGGCCAGCAGCGAGTACAGCGTCGTGGTCTTGCCGCTGCCGGTCGGTCCCGTCAGCACGAGGATGCCTTCGGGACGGGCCAGCATGAGATTGAGCTTGGTCATTATCGACTTGGGCAGTTTCATTTGCTCGAGACTGATGATCGATTTCTCGCGGTCCAGCACGCGCAGCACGATGTTCTCGCCCCAGATCGTAGGCTGGGATGACACGCGAAAATCCACCGGTCGTCCATTCAGGTTCAGCGACAAGCGCCCGTCCTGCGGCGCCCGTGTCTCGGCGATGTTCATGCCGCTGATCACCTTGATGCGCACCGCGATGCCGGGCCAGTAGTTCTTGTGCAGGCTGCGAATTTGCTCCAGCACGCCGTCGATCCGGTAGCGGATGCGCAGGAAGGCAAACTCCGGCTCGAAGTGAATGTCCGAGGAGCCGCGCTTGACGGCATCGACGAGCAGTGCACCGACCAGCCGAACGATCGGCTGCGTGTATTCGTCCTGACCGCCTTGCTGGAGGCTCTGATAATCGATTTCGCCGGTCTCGATTTCCCGCAGGATGCCGTCGACCGATAGCTCATGGCCGTAGAACTGGTCGATGAATTCGTCGAGCTGCGCCTGGCCCGCGAGCACCGTCTTCATCTGGATGTTATGCCCGAGCGTCGCGCGCAACTGATCCAGGGCCACCACGTTGAATACTTCGGTAATGGCGACCATCAGCAGA
Source organism: uncultured beta proteobacterium (assembly GCA_963846655.1). Lineage (GTDB taxonomy): Bacteria > Pseudomonadota > Gammaproteobacteria > Burkholderiales > JACQAP01 > JACQAP01. The sequence goes on from CAWJWT010000002.1 coordinate 145,930, forward strand.
TTTTGCTCTGCGTCGTAGGCGATGGGCAGCAGCCGATGACGGCGGGCAAACTCTTGCGGAACCAGCTTGAGCGCTTCGGCGTCGACCAGTACCTGGGAAAGGTCGATACTTTCCTGACCGATCGTGCGCGCCATGATGTCGCGGATGACGGCTTCCGTGACGAAACCGAGCCGGACCAGAAGGCGTCCGATCGGTATGTTCTGGGACTTCTGCTCCGTGAGCGCGATGCGCAGCTGGTCGTGAGTAATAAGCCCCTGCTGGACCAGCAGCTCTCCCAGACGAAGCTTTTTGCGCTGCTCGGACATCGGGCGCTAGCTCACTGCTCTATGCGGGTGGAAAGCTGGCCGACGCGCTGGATGACAAGACTTTGATCGAAGTTCGCGTGGCCTTTCCTGAAGGACAAATCCAGGGCTTTGCGGTAATAGTCCAAAGCGAGCCGGTTCTGGCCGATATGCTCCAGGCCGATCGCAAGATTGAATGCATAGTCCGGATTATCCGACTGCATCTGATAAGCCTGGAAGTAGGCCTGTTGTGCTGCAGGCCACTGCGCCTGCTCGGCGTAAAGATTGCCCAGGGAGAAGTACAGGAATGCAGACGGGTCGCGGCCGATCAGTTGCTTCAATCTGGATTCGGATGCCTGCAAATCTGCCCCCCCGACGACTGAAATTAGCGCGGCTTGCGCGTAAGAGTTGCGCGGATCGAGCTCGAGGACTTTCTGATAGTAGCGTGTAGCTTCGTCGATGCGACTGTCTTTCAACGAGATCGCGCCCATGCCGAGCAACGCGTCCAGGTTGCGTGAATCGCCTTGCAGGACCTGTTCGTAAAGCTTCCTGGCTTTTTCCAGATCCCCGCGCTGCAGGGTTTCGTAGGCCTGCATCAACGTCGGGCTGACGGGCGTAACACCGGCGGGATCGCGGCGCACGGAAATTTCACCTGACCGTGCGCGGGATGCTGGAATCTCGACCGTCTCGATCGAGTCGCTCGCATCGATAAGTTCTGTCCCTTCCGCTTCGCTCGCGCCGCCTGACTCGGAAAGCGTGGAGGGTGGCAGTGCATTGTTCTTTCGGGTCCGGGCGCGTGCGGGAGATTTGCCGGTTGCGGGAGTGTCGGGCCGCGACGTGGACGCGGGTGGCGATGTTGAGTCGTTCTCTGCCAGCACGGTGGCCGGCGCGGCCGCTGCCATTGCTAACGGTGTGCCAGCGCCCGCGCTGCTGGTGCTACCCGGGATTCCGCTGATCTTCGAACCGGCTGGTGGCACCGCCACCTGGGCAACAGCGGGCGCCGGCGCGGTTGCCAGCGGGGCGGGCGCAGAACGCTGGAATGGCTTATTGATCTGCATGTAGACGTAAAGGCCGTAGCCGACTGCGAACAGTAACGCGGCGCCCACGAAGGTAAGCATGTAATGTTCGCGTGCGTAGTCCAACGGATCGAAGCCTGGAACAGCGCTCGCTTGCACAACGGTTGCAGCTTGCGCCGAGGAGGCGGGGGCGCTTGCCTGGTATCCGCGGGGCGAGGGAGACGCCGGCTGAAGCGTCAGTTCGTCAGCAATGGCCGGTGATTCGGAAGAAAGATCGATATCGCCGTCTTCCCGGTTTTTTGACGCTTTCTGCAGGGCTTGCAGCAGCAGGCTCATGGCGACCGGCCACTCGGATCAATCGTCGGGAGGAAACGGCGGAAAAACTTCAACTCGTCGCTGTCCAGCGAGGGATTGCTGATGACTGTCGGCTTGATGAAGATAATAAGTTCAGTCTTCGATACGGCCTCGTCCCGGTAGCTGAACGCATCGCCCACGGGCGATGGCAGTTTTCCCAACCCGGGCACGGCATCACGATCACGACGCACATTGTCCTGCATCAAGCCGCCCAGCACGATGGTTTGCCCGCTGAAAACCTGCAGGACTGATTCCATTTCCCGTACCTGAATCTCGGGGACCGGATTGCGCACATTGGCTTTGGCAAGGTCGGGGTTGGGGTCGAATACGTCTCGCAAACGGCGCGATATCGTCGGGCGTACCGTCAGGGAGACCGCGCCCGACTCGCCGATTTGCGGGGTCACGCTCATGACGAGGCCGACGGGAACCGTCTTGGCGGTCGATGTAAAGGTCGTGGTGGATGTGGTCTGGTTCTGGTTGGTTTGCGCTTCGACGGAGAAGTACACCAGGTTATCGACAACTTTCAGCAGCGCAGTCTGATTATTGATGGCCATCAGTTTCGGGCTGGATAACACACGCGTATTGCCGAATTGCTCGAGCAGCCTGAGCATCGCCGCGAAGCTGGGATTTGCGCCGGGCTGATTTGCGTAGCTCAATGCGACAAATGGCGGGGCCGCTAAACTGGATCCGAGCAAGGATTGCTGGAACTTGAATCCGTCGCCGGCCGCCTGTGTAACGCGTGACCAATCGACGCCCGCCTGATAACTGTTCGACAAGGTCACTTCGGCTATGGTCGCCTCGATGAGGACCTGGCGTTGCGATGCCGACGTCACGCTATCGAGATACTGCTGAATAAGCACCTGCTGCTTCTCGGTGCCCAGTACCGAGACCGTGCCGGCCACCGCATTGACGACAATCTCGTTCTTGCTTTCAGACGGCGTTGAAGGGCTTTGTCCAAAGGCCGTATTGAACAGCGATGCAGCATTGCCCCCCGCGCGCGATACCGCCTCCGCCTGCGCAATTCTTTCTTCTTTCGCGGCGCGCTCCGCCTCAACGCGAGACGCGCGTTGATCGGCCGACTGTGTAACAGCCTTGCTGGCAGCCAGGATTGCTTCGATGTTCTGGCGCATTACTTCCCAGAAGTTATTTGAAGCCTTGCTGTCCACCTTGGTACTGGACGCGTTGCCGGAGCTCGATTGACCCGCCGGCTGATTAGCTCCCCCGCCACTGACGTTTCCGGTGATTTCCCCGCTCACCCCGATGCTCGAGGTGGTATCGCGACTCATGTTGACGTAATTGACTTTGTAGGTGCGGAAATACGGCGCGTCCGGCAGCACTACGATGGTTTTGCCTTCGGCGCGATAGCGGATGCTGACCTGTTGCGCGATGCGCTCCAGGATGGCAGAAAGCGTCTCATCGATCGCGTTGAGCGATACCAGGCCCTGGATCGAGGGGTGCACATCGATGTTCTGCCGGGTATCGCGCGACAACGCGAACAGCAACTCCTTGACCGGCACTTCGTTGACGACGACGCTGTACGTGAGAACCTTGGCCTGGGGTCGTGGCAGCGGCACGAAATTGCTTGCCGTGACCGGCGGCAGGATTTTGTCTTCCGGCGATTTATCCGGAAACTGGGCAGTATTGAGGTGTCCGCTCGAGGGCGCGACGGTCGGTTTGTAGGTTGTGCAACCAGCCAGGCCGAGGACTGACAGAGCCAGGGAAATGGCGAATGCGACGCCACGGACAGGCAGCATCTGCCGCCTTGCGGCAGTCACTACCGGTTGCATTGTCGCGTCTTGCGCTGCGATTCCCCCGCGTATCACCATTCCCGGACCCATTCACGCTTTCTTGTACCCTTTGGGCAGACTTCCCGCCTAATCGCCTGGCATCTGACGATATTTTTGCTGTTCTAGGACCCCCGATTAGCGATCTCGGAGCGAATGCCCTGGATGGTCCTGTAGTACGGCCGATTAAATTGCAGTTCATTCGGCAGGCTTTGCAGCGTCCGCGTTACCTCACTCCTGCTTGCGAAGGTACCGTACAAAACGGTCAGGGAGGGGTGCCGATTCGCAGTCGTACGGTACACATAAACCTTTTCAATTTCAAGATATTTAGCGATCGTTTTGAAATAATCTCTTAGGAGTTCAGGGTCGTCCGCGCCCAGCAACTGGATGCTGAAAAAAGAGCCCGGTTGCTGGGCCAGCCACTGATCGGTTGCGAGCAAGCGCTGTTCCAGCAAATCTGAGGAGGGACTCGTTTCGGAGTCAGGCACCGACCCTGTAGCCATTGCGGCGGGCGCTGGTATCGGCGCGCCGACGGGCGGTGCGGCGCTTGCCGCCAGCGCAGGGGTTTGCAACTGGGAGGCGTTCTCTGCCGGGGCCGTCGCAGACAACGGGAGTGCGGCGTCGGGGGGCGCTACGGCGGGCTCCGATGCGTTCCATGTCTGGTAGGCGGCGAATGCCGCAAAGCCCAAAGCGCCTCCGATAGCCAAACCTGCTAGCGCATAGCCCAGAGGCGTCCGATTTCGGGGAAGATCGCGGCTGCTGAACTCGCTATCGCGCACGGCCGCCTTGACGTGCTCGATCGTCACGTTGTGAGTGCCTTGGGCAAATGCGGAAAGCAGTGCCTTGTCGGCAACGATGTTCAGGCGCCGCGTAAGGCCTTCGCAGGCTCTCGTCATGTAAGCGATCACTCTCCTGTTGAATAAGTCCGGTCCATGATAGCCCGCGGCGCGGAGGCGAAACGTCAGATAGGCTCGCGCGTCTTCCGCGTCCAGCGGCAGGAGATTGAAGCTGTGGGTAATGCGCTCGCGCAACTGCCGGATATTCTGTTGGCGAAGGTTGTCATCCAGTTCCGGTTGGCCGAACAGCACAATCTGCAATAACTTATGGTGCTGCGTCTCCAGGTTAGAGAGCAGGCGAATCTCTTCCAGGGTGGAAATCGGCATGCCCTGCGATTCCTCGACGAAGACCACAACCTGTTTTTGCTGGGCATGGCGTTCCACAAGGTAGTCGTTCAACGCATGCATTACTTCGAGCCGGCCGGCACCCCTGGCGACGCGCAATTGCATTTCAAAAGCAATCGCGTGAAGAATTTCATCGGGCGACACACTGGGATTGGCCAGATAAACCGTTTCAACATTCGCGGGCAGGCGGGTCTGCAGCACGCGGCAAAGCATCGTTTTGCCGCTGCCTACTTCTCCGGTCACCTTGATAATGCCTTCGCCATGCGTGATCGCATAAATAAGTGCTTCCAGAATTGCGCCGCGATTGCCCCCTTCGAAGAACACATCCGTATCAGGCGTGATCTTGAAGGGCGGCTGGGTGAGCCCGAAGAACTCGTAGTACATCAGCTTTCCTCTTCCATGCCAGCGGTGTAGTTCTGCATGCGACTGTACAAAGTTGTTCGATGGATGCCGAGCAACTTTGCCGCCTGGCTCAAATTGCCCCGCGTAATGTCCAGCGCCGCCTCGACATAGCTTCTTTCCAGGTCGCGCAGCGCCTCATCCAGCAGGAAACCCTTTTTGGTCTGCAAGTGCTTGCGGGCCGCTTCGACGGAGCCCTTGAAATCCTCGGCGGGTCTGATGTCCGGCGCCGTCGAAATGGAATCTTCCCAGTCGAACTCGCTCAATAACTGTTCGCTGTTGATTGTCTGTCCGGGGTATTTCGTGCTCAGCCGGATGACGATGTTGCGCAGCTCGCGCACGTTGCCCGGGAAGCCGTATTGCATCCATAGCTCGAACGAATCCGGCGCAAGCCTGAATGGCTGCACACTACTCTGCTGCGCATACAGCGCGGAGTAATGCTCGAGGAGTTTCGCCTTGTCGTCACCCAACTCGCGCAACGGCGGTACCAATATCGAGAACACCGTCAGCCGGTGATAAAGATCTGTCCGAAACCGCCCGGTGCGTACTTCCTGCCTGAGGTCGCGGTTGGTCGCCGCAATGACGCGCGCGTTGGAGACCCGGCTTTGCGTTTCCCCGACCCGCTGGAATTCACCATTTTCGAGCACGCGTAGAAGTTTCGCCTGCAGTTCCAGCGGCAACTCGCCGATTTCGTCCAGAAACAACGTGCCCTCGTGGGCGTCCTCGAAGTAACCGGAGCGCGACGCATTGGCGCCGGTAAACGCACCTTTGACATAACCGAAAAGTGTCGGCTCCACCAGGGACGGGGAGATGGCCGCACAATTCAGGGCGAGGTAGGGTTTGCCTGCGCGGGGGCCCTGCTTGTGCAGCGATAAAGCGACCAACTCCTTTCCGCTGCCCGATTCGCCCTCGATCAGCACCGGAAAGCGGGCGCTTGCGTACTGCGAAATCTGCTGGTGCAGTTTGCTGATCGCATGCCCGCCACCCACGATACCCGTATCGGATTTGGACGATAACTGCTCCACTTCTGCCATGCGGCTTGCTTTGCTGAGCATGGCTTTGAGAACGTCCGGCTCGCATGGCTTGGCGATAAATTCGACGGCCCCCAACGTGCGGGCATAACGGGCATTGGCTTCGTCGCTCTGTCCTGACAGGACCAGAATTTTGATCGCAGGCGAATGAGCGAGCAGGTCAGTTATGAGTTGAAAGCCCTCGTCCGGCCGATGCGGCGTGGGTGGCAGGCCAAGATCAACGAGCGCGAGTGCGGGAGGACTATCGAGCTGGCGCAGAAGACTCTTTGCTTGCGAGCGGGAATTTGCGGCGCGTACGCTGTAATCCTTCCCCAGCACGAACGACAATGTGTCGATGATTAACGGATCGTCATCAACGATCAGTAACTCTGGTTTATGTTCGCTCTGTTTATTCATGGGGCAATAAGCCGCTCGCGCTGCGGAAGGGTCTCAGTATTTTGCCTGAAGCGATTGATTGTTTATAGAATTATGTGGCCGTTCCGGGTTCCACAAATGCGATTGGATCGCTAAAGCCGGCACGTTGGCCGCAGATGAACGCAAAAATGGGGCGATAAGGCGATGGTTGCGCCTCTCCGCTACAATGCCTGTTGTTTCCCTTGGCCGAAGCCCTCCGTGGCATCCGATAATCTCGTCGAATTTTCGCAAGTCGATTTCGCTTATGATCGGCGCCCGATCCTCAAGGCAGTGGACCTGGCATTGCCGCGTGGCAAGGTCATCGCCATTATGGGGGGGAGCGGAAGCGGCAAGACAACGTTGCTGCGCCTCATCGGCGGCCAACTAACGCCCGACCGCGGCGAAGTGCGCGTCGATTCGCGGCCGGTGCATAGTATGTCCCATGCCGAGCTGTATGCCATGCGCCGGAAAATGGGCATGCTGTTTCAGTTCGGCGCCCTGTTTACGGACCTGAGCGTGTTTGAAAACGTCGCATTTCCTTTGCGCGAACACAGCTCTTTGCCTGCGTCCATGATTCGCGACCTTGTGCTCATGAAACTCAACGCGGTGGGATTGCGCGGAGCGCAGGAACTGAAGCCGGCGGAATTGTCGGGCGGAATGGCACGGCGGGTGGCCCTTGCGCGAGCGATTGCACTCGATCCCATGCTGGTGATGTACGACGAACCATTCACCGGCCTCGATCCGATTTCCGTTGGCATCATCGGCAATCTGATTCGGCGGCTCAATGACGCGCTCGGCGCGACGTCGATCGTTGTCACCCATGATGTGGAGCAGTCGTTAAAGATCGTCGACTACGTGTATTTCCTGTCAGGCGGGCATGTGGTGGCCCAGGGAACGCCCAGTGAGGTCCTCGCGTCCAGCGAGCCGTTCGTGCACCAGTTTGTGCACGCGCAAGCCGACGGGCCCGTGCCTTTCCACTACGGGGCACCTGCCTATGGGAAAGATCTGGGGATGCGCCGCTGACATGGTAAATGCCTTGACGGGTGGTTTAAGGCTGATCGGGCGCCGCACGATCAACGGCGTATGGCGCTTGGGTTGCGCCACGCGGTTCATGGGATTGGTCCTGCTGCGCTCCGGGCCGGCTTTCCGGCGATTTCATCTCACGATCGATGAGCTTCACTTTGCGGGCGTGCTTTCGCTCATCATCATCATCGTTTCCGGTTTGTTCGTAGGACTTGTGCTCGGCTTGCAGGGCTATGAAACGTTGAAGCGTTACGGCTCCGCAGAGGCCGTGGGCACCCTGGTCGCGCTTTCGCTGGTCCGGGAATTGGGCCCGGTGGTCGCCGCGCTGCTGTTCGCCAGTCGCGCCGGGTCGGCCATGACCGCCGAGATCGGCATCATGAAGTCCACTGAGCAACTGTCAGCGATGGAGATGATGGCGGTGGATCCCTTCGCGCGGGTGATCAGTCCGATGTTCTGGGGCGGCTTTCTGTCCATGCCGTTACTCGCCGCAATATTCAGCGTGATGGGAATATTCGGCGGCTATTTAATTACGGTGGTCATCATCGGTGTCGATGCCGGCGCTTTCTGGTCGCAGATGCAATCGAGCGTCGACCTGCGATATGACATCGTAAACGGGATCATCAAGAGCGTTGTGTTCGGGGCCGCGGTCACTGCGATCGCCCTGTTCGAAGGTTATGATGCGCCGCCCACTGCGGAAGGCGTGTCGCGTGCAGTTACCCGGACGGTCGTAACGTCCGCCCTGGTCGTTCTGGCACTTGATTTCGTGCTGACGGCCTTTATGTTTACGGGAGTCTGAATCATGCAGCGGACCACAGTGGACCTCTGGGTTGGCATTTTTGTGATGGCCGGCGTCGCGGCATTATTTGTGCTGGCACTCAAGGTAGGGAACGCAAGCAGCGTCAACATGTCGGATAGCTACCGGGTCGTTGCGGAATTCGACAATATTGGCGGCTTGAAGGTGCGCGCGCCGGTAAAAAGCGCCGGCGTGGTGGTCGGTCGGGTTGATGCGATTACGCTCGATACGCGCAACTTCCGCGCAAATGTCGCCTTGCGTATCGATAAGCAATATCCTTTTCCGAAAGATTCGTCGGCTTCGATCCTGACGGCCGGCTTGCTTGGAGAGCAATATATCGGTATGGATGGAGGCGGCGACGAGAACAATCTGAACGACGGCGATCGACTGATGATCACGCAATCGGCCATCGTGCTGGAAAAAGTCATCGGACAATTTTTGTATGGCAAGGCCGCGGAAACTGGGGCGGAAAAGTAGGCACTCTTCGGTAATCAGTAAAGGACATGCTCATGCAAATCGGAAGTACGAAATTAACGGGCCGCTGGCTGGCCGCCCTGCTGTTGGTTGCTGTTTCGGGCGGCGTCGCTGCCGATGAGCTTGCGCCGGATGCTCTGGTGCGCCAGACCACGGAAGAAGTGCTCACCATCGTGCGCAGCGACAAGGATATCCGCGCAGGCAAGGTCGAAAAAATCGTGCAACTGATCGAGGAGAAGGTGGCACCGCATTTCGATTTCCCGCGCATGACGCGTCTTGCAGTCGGCAGGCCGTGGCGCGAAGCCACCCCTGCGCAGCGCGAGGCGCTGATCAAGGAGTTTCGGACCTTGCTGGTGCGTTCCTATTCGGCAGCGTTCACTGCTTACACTGGCATCACGGTCGATTTCCGGCCCTACAAGCCCAAGGCGGGCGATACGGATGCAACCGTTCAGACTTCGATCAAGCTTCCGGGCGGCGCCCCGCCGATGAGTGTCGATTACGACATGGGCCAGACGCCAGAAGGATGGAAAGTGTATGACGTTCGCGTGGCCGGCGCGAGCCTGATCATCAATTACCGCAATTTGTTTGCCCAGGAAGTCCAGAATGGCGGAATCGATGCCTTGATCAAAAGCCTCAAGGAAAAGAACATCGCCCAGCCGCAGACACCTCCACTACCCAAGAAATGATCGTCAAACAAGGCAATCGTTATGCAGTAGAAGGCCCCATTACGCTCGAAACCGTAGGCGGCCTGATTTCCGACGACATTGTATTGGACGAAGCCAACGTAATCGTCGATCTCGCGGGCGTGACGAAGGTTGATTCTTCCGCACTTAGCTTGTTGCTGGAGTTGATGCGGCGGCGTCCCGCCGGCAGCGGGAGCATTGCGTTTGCCAATCTCGGCGACAGTTTGCGCAGCCTCGCCGATCTCTACGGCGTTGAAGAGCTCATACCGATTGCGGCTGATTAACCTTACCGATACGGCTTCTATCGCGCGTGCAACCAGCAATCGAAATCTGCGGGGTTTCGAAAACCTTCGGCAGCGTGCGTGCGCTAGACAATATCAGCCTTGATATCCATGAGGGCGAATTCTTCGCGCTGCTCGGCCCCAATGGCGCGGGCAAGACCACGCTGATCAGTATCCTGGCCGGGCTGGCGCGGGCAGATTCGGGCAGTCTCAAGGTGATGGGTCACGATGTCGTATCGGATTATCGTGGCGCGCGCCGTGCCCTGGGCATGGTGCCCCAGGAATTGGTCTTCGACCCGTTTTTCACGGTGCGGGAAACGCTGCAGTTTCAGTCCGGATACTTCGGGCTCAATCGCAATGATGACTGGATCGACGAAGTCATGGCACGGCTCGATCTGACCAACCGCGCCCATTTCAACATGCGCGCGCTGTCGGGCGGCATGAAGCGGCGCGTACTGGTGGCGCAGGCACTGGTCCACAAGCCGCCGGTCATCATCCTGGACGAACCTACCGCCGGCGTCGACGTAGAACTGCGCCAGGGACTGTGGAAATTTATCCGCCAGTTGAATGGCGATGGGCATACGATCGTCCTGACAACGCACTATCTCGATGAGGCCGAAGCGCTGTGTACCCGGGTAGGCATGCTGAAATTGGGCAAGATCGTGGCGCTCGACTCGACCCATAATCTGCTCAAGGGCTATTCCGGTGCGCACTTGCGGCTGCGTCTGGCGCAGGCGCCCTTGCCTGCCTCGCTGTCCCCCATGTTGGCCGCCCCTCCCGCCAATGGAGAATACCTGCTGACGCTACGCGATTATGGGGAAGTCGAAACGGTGCTCGCCGAACTGCGAAAGAATAGCGTCACGGTGACGTTCATGGAGCTTGAGCAGCCCGATCTGGAGGAAGTTTTCGTCGAGATCATGCGCCGGGATTGAACATGCAAGCTCCCGTCTCGACTGCTGCATTTGTCACCCTGTTCCGCAAGGAAATCACGCGTTTCTGGAAAGTCAGCTTCCAGACCGTGCTCGCGCCGGTCCTGACGGCGCTGCTCTATCTGCTGATTTTCTCGCACGTGCTCGAAGAGCATATCCAGGTCTACCCGGGAGTGCGCTATACGGCATTCCTGGTGCCGGGACTGGCCATGATGTCGTTGCTGCAAAATTCATTCGCCAACAGTTCTTCGAGCCTGATCCAGTCGAAGATCACGGGCAATATTATTTTCGTGCTCTTGCCGCCCATGTCGCATTTCGAGTTTTATGCGGCCTACGTCCTGGCCTCGGTCGTGCGGGGCGTCATGGTGGGTGGTGGAGTGTTCGCGATCACGTCTTTTTTCGTGCCGGTGCCGATCGACAACGCTCTCTGGGTGTTGGCTTTCGCACTGCTCGGTGCGGCTCTGCTCGGTACGCTTGGCATCATTGCAGGCATCTGGGCCGAGAAATTCGACCAACTGGCCGCCTTCCAGAATTTCATCATCATTCCGCTGACATTTCTATCGGGGGTGTTTTACTCGATACATTCGTTGCCCCGGTTTTGGCAGGATGTGTCGCACTTCAACCCGTTTTTCTACATGATAGACGGCTTCAGATATGGCTTTTTCGGCGTATCGGACGTGTCCCCCCTGCTCAGTTTCGCGATTGTGGGCGGCTGCCTTTTGGCCTTATCATTCGCCACCTTATCGGTACTCAAGCGCGGTTACAAACTGCGCCACTGAAAAGTCCTATGGTCACCCCAGAACTGGTCAAGTCCTATATCGAACAAAACCTCACCTGCGATCATGTGGAGGTGGCGGGCGACGGGCATCATTTCGAAGCGCTCATCGTGAGCCCTGCATTCCGGGGCAAGTCACGGGTGCAGCAGCATCAGGTCGTCTATAAGGCGCTGGGAGACCGCATGCGCGAAGAAATTCACGCGCTGTCGATGAAAACGTTCACTCCGGAAGACTGGGCGTCTCGCTGATCCCACGCGCAAAGTGGACAAACTCATCATCCAGGGCGGCGTGCCGCTGACCGGGGAAGTGCGCATTTCCGGGGCCAAGAATGCGGCCTTGCCGATCCTTTGCGCGTCCCTGCTGACGTCCGAGATGCTGCGGCTGCAGAACGTTCCCCATCTGCGTGACGTGACGACGACCTTGACGCTGCTCGGGCAAATGGGCGTGGAGATCTCGCTTGACGAAAAAATGGGCGTCGGGCTGACGGCCGCGAAGCTGCATAACCTCGCGGCACCCTATGAGCTGGTCAAGACCATGCGCGCGTCGATCCTGGTCTTGGGCCCGATGATCGCGCGCTTCGGACAGGCGCGCGTGTCGCTGCCGGGGGGCTGCGCCATAGGTCAGCGGCCGGTTGACCTGCACATCAAGGGGCTGCAGGCGATGGGGGCGCACATCGACATCGAGCAAGGCTACATACACGCGCGCGCCGACCGCCTCAAGGGCGCGCATATCGTATTGGACCTGGTGACGGTGACGGGCACGGAGAATCTGATGATGGCGGCGGTGCTGGCGGACGGTATTACGGTGCTCGAAAACGCCGCCCGCGAGCCGGAAGTCATCGATCTTGCGGAATGTCTGAATGCCATGGGCGCGCGCGTCAAGGGCGCTGGCACCGACATGATCACGATAGAGGGCGTAAGCGCGGTGCATGGCGCCACGCACCGGGTCATGCCGGATCGCATTGAGATCGGCACCTTCCTGTGCGCTGCCGCCGCGACGGGTGGGGACATCAAGCTCAAGGGCACGCGGGCGAATATTCTCGACGCAGTCATCGGCAAGCTGCAGGAGGCAGGCGCAATGGTCGAGCACGGCGAAGACTGGATCCGACTTTCGACCAACGGGAGCCTGAAGGCCGTAAGCCTTCGTACGGCACCCTATCCGGCGTTTCCGACTGATATGCAGGCCCAGTTCATGGCACTCAATAGCGTCGCGGAAGGCACGGCCGTCGTAACTGAAACGATTTTCGAGAACCGCTTCATGCATGTTCAGGAACTGCGCAGATTGGGTGCGGATATCGAGGTCGAGGGAAATACCGCGATCGTGCAAGGCGTGCGCGGCCTGCAAGGGGCGAATGTCATGGCGACCGATCTGCGGGCGTCGGCAAGCCTGGTGCTTGCCGGACTAGTCGCCAAAGGCGAGACGCTGGTGGACCGCGTTTACCACCTGGACCGGGGCTACGAGTGCATTGAAGAGAAGCTCGGTCAGTTGGGCGCGCGGATCAAACGCGCCCATTGACGGGGGCTTTTGCATTTCCACCAAAAAAATGAGCATCAGGATTGCCCTGTCAAAGGGGCGCATTTTCCAGGAAACCGTGCCCCTTCTGAAGGCGGCGGGCATCGTTGCGGCTGAAGATCCGGAAGTCTCACGCAAGCTGATCATCCCAACCAATCGCGCTGACTGCAGCGTCATCATTGTTCGGGCCTCTGATGTTCCCACCTACGTGCAGTACGGGGCCGCCGACCTGGGCATCGTGGGCAAGGATATATTGCTCGAGCATGGGGGCACGGGGCTGTATCAGCCTCTGGATCTCGACATCGCCAAATGCCGCATGATGGTTGCGGTACCCGAAGGTTTTGACTATGAGGCCGCTGTGAGGCGCGGCGCGCGGTTGCGCGTCGCGACCAAATATCTCACCACGGCGCGCGAACACTTTGCGGGAAAGGGTGTTCACGTGGATCTGATAAAACTTTATGGCTCCATGGAACTGGCGCCGCTGGTGGGATTGGCCGATGCCATAGTCGATCTGGTTTCGAGCGGCAACACGCTGCGCGCCAACAACCTGAAGGCCGTCGAGCTGATCATGCCGATCAGCGCCAGGCTGATCGTCAATCAGGCCGCGCTTAAACTCAAGCGCGTGCAGATTCAGCCGCTCATCGATGCGTTTCGGACTGCTGCCGCAAAGGAGGCCGCATGACAGGCATTGCGCGTTTGTCGTCCGCGGACCCCCAATTCGACAAGCAGCTCGCCAAATTGCTGGCGTTCGAGAGCGCGCAGAACGAACGTATCGAGAGCGCCGTGGAAGCCATCCTGCGCGATGTGCGCGCGCGTGGCGACGATGCCGTGCTCGAGTACACGAACAGGTTCGATCGACTGGCGGCAACCCGGTTGTCGGCACTCGAAATCTCGCGAACGGATCTTGACGGAGCGCTTGCCGGATTGACAAAGACACGCCGCTCGGCGCTCGAGCAGGCCGCTGCACGCATCCGCAGCTATCACGAACGCCAGCCTCTGGTGTCGTGGCAGTACACTGAATCGGATGGCACGACCCTTGGCCAGACCATTACAGCGTTGGATCGTGTTGGCGTCTATGTACCGGGCGGAAAGGCAGCCTACCCGTCGACCGTATTGATGAACGCGATTCCTGCAAAGGTCGCGGGCGTTTCTGAAATCATCATGGTCGTGCCGACGCCCGATGGCGAACGCAATGATCTGGTGCTTGCTGCGGCCCGCATCGCCGGGGTCGATCGCGTCTACACCATCGGTGGCGCGCAGGCCATCGGGGCGCTTGCCTATGGCACGCAAAGCATTGCGCAAGTGGACAAGATCGTGGGGCCGGGCAACGCGTATGTTGCCGCGGCTAAACGCCGGGTGTTTGGCGTGGTGGGCATCGACATGGTGGCGGGTCCGTCAGAGATCGTCGTCATTTGTGATGGCACGACGGATCCCGACTGGGTGGCAATGGACCTGTTTTCGCAAGCCGAGCATGACGAAATGGCGCAGGCGATCCTGCTCTGTCCCGATCCCCAGTTCATCGACCAGGTCGCCTCCAGTATTGATCTCCAAATCAAGATGATGCCGCGCAAAGCCGTGATCAGCGCGTCGCTCGATTCGCGCGGCGCGTTGATCGAAACGCGCGATCTGGACGATGCATGCGCGATCGCAAACCGCATTGCGCCGGAACACCTGGAGTTGTCCGTGGAGGAGCCGCAGCGCTGGGCGCCGAAAATCCGGCACGCCGGAGCGTTGTTTCTTGGCCGGTATACCTCGGAAGCGCTGGGCGATTATTGCGCGGGCCCGAATCATGTATTACCGACCTCGCGCACCGCACGTTTTTCCTCGCCGCTGGGAGTATATGATTTCCAGAAACGAACCAGCCTGATCCAGGTCTCCCGGGAAGGAGCACGCACTCTCGGGATCTTGGCTGCCGAACTCGCCAACGCGGAAGGACTGCCCGCGCACGCCAAATCGGCCCAGTACCGGATTCATCGATGAGCCAATTGTGGAGTTCCGTGGTGCATGGGCTCACGCCCTATGTGCCCGGAGAGCAGCCAAGATTGCCCAACCTGGTGAAGCTCAATACCAACGAGAACCCCTATGGACCCGGACCGCGGGTCCTCGAAGCGTTGCGCGCGGAGGTGGGCGATTCATTGCGGCTGTATCCGGATCCGGTCAGCACACGCTTGCGCCAAGCCATTGCCACGTGCCACGGCGTCACGCCCGACAACGTATTCGTCGGCAATGGATCCGATGAGGTCCTCGCACACACGTTCCACGCATTGCTGAAGCACGAGGCGCCCGTTCTGTTTCCGGATATCACCTACAGTTTCTATCCGGTCTATTGCCGCCTGTATGGCATCCAGTACCGGGAAATTCCTTTGAGCGCATCGTTCGAAATCGATATAGACAACTATGTCGTTCCGAACGGGGGCATCATTTTCCCTAACCCCAATGCGCCAACCGCCCGGCTGCTGGCTCAATCGGAAATCGAACGATTGCTGCAGGCGAGCCCGCGCTCCGTTGTCGTGATCGACGAGGCTTACGTGAATTTTGGCGGCGTGTCGGCGGTGCCGCTGATAGCGCGCTATCCGAACCTGCTGGTTACGCATACCTTGTCAAAATCGCGTTCGCTCGCCGGCCTTCGGGTGGGATACGCCATGGGGCACTCCGATCTTGTCGAGGCGCTCAACCGCGTCAAGGACAGTTTCAATTCCTATCCGCTGGATCGTTTCGCGCAGGCAGGAGCCGTAGCGGCTCTGGAGGACCAGGCCTATTTCGAGGATACCTGGCGAAAGGTCGTTGACAGCCGCGAGCGCCTGGTGAGCGGCCTTGAAAAACTCGACTTCGAAGTGATTCCGTCGTCGGCGAATTTTGTCTTTGTGCGGCATCGCGGCAACGCTGGCGAGGCGCTGGCCGCACAATTGCGGGCGCGCGGTATCGTGGTACGGAATTTTCAGAATCCCGCTCGAATTGCGCCCTACCTGCGCATAACGGTGGGGACCGATGCCCAGTGCGACGCGCTGATCGACGCTTTGTACGAAATTCTCAATAAGTCGGCTGCCGCGTCAGTGCGCCCGTAATTGAGTTAGGATAAGCCTATATTTCTGACTGTTCTTTCATGCGCCAAGCCCAAGTCACCCGCAACACGCTGGAAACCAGGATCGAGGTTCGCCTCAATCTCGACGGGACCGGAACCTCCAGACTGTCAACCGGCATTGGTTTCTTCGACCACATGCTCGATCAGGTGGCCCGCCATGGCATGGTTGACCTGGAGGTGGCTGCAAAAGGTGACCTCCATATCGATGCCCACCATACGGTGGAGGATGTCGGAATTACGCTTGGCCAGGCTTTCACCAAGGCGATCGGCGACAAGAAGGGCGTGCGCCGCTATGGACATGCCTACGTTCCATTGGACGAGGCGTTATCGCGCGTGGTGATCGATTTGTCGGGTCGACCCGGCCTGGAGTATTCCGTCGATTACGCGCGAGGGCTGATTGGTGAATTTGACGTCGATCTCGTGCACGAATTCTTTCAGGGATTCGTCAATCATGCGCTGGTCACATTGCACATCGACAATCTGAAAGGACGCAATGCGCACCATCAGAGCGAGACGATCTTCAAGGCGTTCGGCCGCGCCCTGCGCATGGCCGTCGAACTTGATGCTCGTGCAAGCGGCACGCTGCCGTCTACCAAGGGAAGCCTCTGAGGCGCCAGCCGTCCTGCCCGCGGGCGCCAGCGACGCGACCAAAACTGATCCATGACAGATATTGCGGTAATTGACTACGGGATGGGTAATCTTCGCTCGGTTGCGAAGGCGCTCGAGCATGTTGCGCCGGGCAAGACCATTGCAGTAACCAGCGAGGCCGAGACCATTCGCAAGGCGGCGCGGGTGGTATTTCCCGGTCAAGGTGCGATGCCGGATTGCATGCGCGAAATGGAGGCGCGCGGTTTGCGCGGGCCCGTGCTGGAAGCCGCGTCCACCAAGCCCTTTCTGGGTCTGTGCATCGGCTTGCAAATGTTGTTCGAGCATAGCGAGGAAGGCGATACGCCGGGACTTGGGGTTCTCCCCGGCAGGGTCGTCCGATTCCCCCCTATGCACAGGTCTCCCCAAGGGGACAAGCTCAAGGTCCCGCACATGGGCTGGAACCAGGTCTACCAGTCCCTGTCCCACCCGCTGTGGGAGGGGATTGAAGGCGGGAGCCGGTTTTATTTCGTGCATAGTTTTTATGTCGAGACCCCTGACCCGGGACTGGTAGCGGGGACCAGCCGTTATCCGTCGAGCTTTACCTGCGCCGTGGCAAGGAATAATATTTTTGCTGTGCAGTTTCATCCGGAAAAGAGCCAGTCCGCGGGCTTGCGCTTGCTATCTAATTTTGTTTCCTGGAACGGGACCAGACGCTTGTCAATGCAGACGCGCGCGGACCGGCAGCCTACTTCTGATACGCCTTCCTAATTCGGGCCCCGACTGACTTGACCTCAACTGTTTGGTTCGGGCGGCTAATCGATCCCATATCATGCTGATCATCCCGGCAATTGACCTCAAAGACGGACACTGTGTCCGCCTGAAGCAAGGTTTGATGGCAGACGCCACGGTCTTTTCTGAAGATCCCGCAGCCATGGCCAGCCTTTGGCTCAGCAAGGGCGCCCGCCGCCTGCATCTGGTGGATCTGAATGGCGCATTCATTGGAAAGCCGAAGAACGAAGAGGCGGTCAAAGCGGTGGTCAAGGCCATTGGTGGCAAGATTCCCATTCAACTCGGCGGCGGAATTCGGGATCTGGACACCGTCGAGCGCTATCTCGATGACGGCATTTCCTACATCATCCTGGGTACGGCGGCGGTGAAAACACCCGGATTCCTGCATGACGCTTGTTATGCCTTTCCAGGCCATATCATGGTCGGGCTCGATGCCAAGAACGGAAAGGTGGCGGTGGACGGATGGTCCAAGGTCACCGGCCATGATGTGATCGACCTCGCAAAAAAATTCCAGGATCTCGGCGTCGAGGCGATCATTTATACCGATATCAGCCGGGACGGCATGATGGGCGGGGTGAATGTCAAGGCAACGGTCGAACTGGCCCGAGAACTATCCGTCCCGGTGATCGCCAGCGGGGGCATTGCCGATCTGAATGACATCAAGGCGCTCTGCGAGGCGGAAGCGGAAGGTATCCTGGGCGCCATTACCGGCCGCGCCATCTACGAAGGAACCCTCGATTTTTCCCAAGCGCAAAAGCTGGCGGACAAGATAGCGAGCGACAGATCGGGGACCGCGGAAGGAAAAGCCTAGCAGCTGCCCGCTGACTTACGTTGCCGGGCCTTTAGGCAGCCCCTGCCCCCGCTGAGGCCCTTACTCTTCAATCGTTCCTGCACCGCATTTGCGCCTATGAGTCTTTCGAAACGAATCATTCCCTGTCTCGACGTCGCCGACGGCCGTGTCGTGAAGGGTGTCAATTTCGTAGCATTACGCGACGCGGGCGATCCCGTGGAGATTGCACGCCGCTACGACGAACAGGGGGCCGATGAACTGACCTTCCTGGACATCACTGCGAGTTCCGACAACCGGGGATTGCTCCTGGGCATTGTCGAGCAGGTGGCTTCACAGGTTTTCATCCCCCTTACGGTCGGCGGCGGCATCCGGGAGATCGGCGATGTGCGCAGGTTGCTCAACGCGGGTGCCGACAAGGTCAGCATCAACACTGCGGCCGTCCAGAATCCGCAACTGGTCGCCGACGCCGCAGGACGGTTTGGATCGCAATGCATCGTGGTCGCGGTGGACGCCAAGCGTCTTGCGGGTGCGACACCGCGCTGGGAGGTGTTTACGCACGGCGGTCGTCGTCCTACGGGATTGGATGCCCTCGAATGGGGAAAGCGCATGCAAGCTGCAGGGGCTGGCGAAATTCTGCTGACCAGCATGGATCGGGACGGTACCAAGGCGGGTTTTGATCTGGAAATCACGCGTGCATTTTCCGAAACGCTGGATATACCGATCATTGCAAGTGGCGGCGTGGGGGGGCTTCAGGACCTGGTGGACGGTATTCTCATCGGCAAGGCAGATGCCGTGCTGGCGGCGAGCGTGTTTCACTATGGCGAACTCACCGTCCAACAGGCCAAATTATTCATGGCGCAGCACAATATCGAGGTCAGATTGTGAGCGAAGCCTGGTTGAAACAGGTGGCGTTCGGCGCAGATGGCCTGATCCCGGCCGATCGCGCAGGAAGCCGGAACCGGCAGAATTCTGATGGTGGCCTGGATGAACCGTGAGGCGCTGCTGGAAACGGTGCAATCGGGCCGGGCGGTATACTGGTCGCGTTCGCGCAAGCGCCTCTGGCGCAAGGGCGAGGAATCGGGGAACGCGCAATTGATCAGGCAGGTCAGGCTCGATTGCGACGACGATGTGATCGTCCTCGAAGTAGAGCAGGTCGGGGGGATTGCGTGCCACACGGGTCACGCCCGCTGTTTTTATCGCAGGCTCGAGGATGGCGTGTGGGTGGAAACGGAACCTGTCTTGATGGATCCGGATCAGATCTATGAGTCCAAACAATGAAAGACGCCGACGCTGACATTCTTCGCCGCCTGAGCTGAGACCATCGCATCGCGCAAGGGCACCGATCCGGCAAACTCTTACGTAGGCGCGCTGTTCGCAAAAGGCCACGATGCAATCCTCAAGAAGATTGGCGAAGAGGCCGCAGAGACCCTGCTGGCTGCGAAGGACGGTGATAAAATTCATCTAATTCGTGAAACTGCCGATCTTTGGTTCCATTGCCTGGTCATGCTGGCGTGGCACGATCTCGGCCCGGACGATGTGCTCGCGGAGCTAAAAAGGCGCGAAGGCGTTTCGGGCATCCAGGAAAAAAAATCACGGCCCGGATGAATCAGCGTCAAAAGCCAGCGGAAGATCGCTGGGTCGGAGATAACAAATGATCGCAACGGCCGATAACTGCATTTTCTGCAAGATCGTCAAGGGTGAGATTCCCAGCCGAAAGGTTTACGAGGACGACGATATACTGGCCTTCCATGATATTCACCCGGTCGCACAGGTGCATTTCATGCTGATTCCCAAGGAGCACGTGGAATCACTGGACCAGGTGCAGGTACGTCACCAGATGGTGCTCGGTAAAATGATGTTGCTGGCGAGCCGCCTCGCGCACGAGCAGGGTTCGCCAGACGGATTCCGGACCGTGGTCAACACCGGCCGAATCGGTAGACAGGACGTATTGCACGTGCATATGCATGTGCTCGGCGGCAGGGATCCGCTTCCGGGCATGATTCAACGCTCAACGCAGGAAATCTGATCTGGAGTAGACAAAATGGGTTCTTTTAGCATCTGGCATTGGTTGATCGTTCTGGTGGTCGTGCTGTTGATATTCGGCACCAAGAAACTGCGCAATATCGGCTCGGATCTGGGCGGTGCAGTAAAGGGGTTCAAGGACGGCATGAAGACGACCGATGACGAAAAATCCACCGCGCGGCTCGATGAGAGCGTCAACACGTCGAAAACGTTCGAAGGCGAAGTGAAAGACAAGACGAAGAGCTGAGCGAGTCTTACCTGCAGCCGCAGTCATGTTCGATATCGGCGCAACCGAGATTTTCGTCATTGGCGTGGTCGCCCTGCTCGTAATCGGACCGGAGCGGTTGCCGCGCGTGGCGAAGACGCTGGGACATCTTTTCGGGCGCATGCAACGCTACGTATCCGAGGTTAAATCGGACATAAACCGCGAGTTCGAACTCGATGAATTACGCAAGCTCAAATCCACGATGCAGGATGCGGCCCGGTCCATCGAACAGTCCGTCACATCCCAAGTCAATTACATTGAAAACGAAGTCAAGCAGGCCGGTGACGAAGTAAAGCAGGCTGGCGAAGAAATCAGGCGGGCAGGCGAAGAGATCGGGCAGGCCGGCAATGACATCAAGAAGGAGATCGAGGCGGCCGCCGCGCCTTTGACCGGGATTCAACTGATGCCGCCTGCGACCGCCGCTTCGGAAACCAAAGAAGCTGCGGGCCCGGAATCCGCCGAAGACGAAACCGCCGCGCCGGCCTTGCCGAACGACAAACCGTCCACGAGCGCGAAGCCGGAATAACTTCGGCTGTCAACTTTTCGCGAAACAGCACCCGCCGATGGCCGATCCCGATTCCTTCATGTCTCACCTGATCGAGCTGCGCGATCGCTTGTTGCGATGCGTACTTGCGCTTCTGCTGGTATTCATATGCCTGTTTCCCTGGGCGCGCGATCTCTACGCAATGTTGGCGCAGCCGATGATTGCATCGATGCCGGCGGGCGGCCAATTGATCGCTACCGAAGTGACGGCCCCATTCTTCGTTCCCGTCAAGGTGACGATGATGGCGGCATTCGTCATCGCGCTGCCTTATCTTCTTTATCAGATCTGGGCTTTCGTGGCGCCTGGGTTGTACGTGCACGAGCGCAAGCTCGTTGCGCCGCTCATCATTACCAGCACGCTGTTGTTCGTATGTGGCATGGCATTCGCGTACTTCCTGGTGTTTCCGGTCGTATTTCATTTCATCGTCTCGGTCGCGCCCGAAGGCGTTGCAGTGATGACCGACATCGGCAAATACCTGGATTTTGTGCTGACGCTGTTCCTTGCCTTCGGCGTGACCTTCGAGGTGCCCGTAGCCGTAGTGATACTGGTGAGGATGGGGATCGTCAGCGTGGCGAAGTTGAGGGAGATCCGCCCTTACGTGATCGTCGGCGCATTTGTGATCGGTGCGATTTTCACGCCGCCCGATGTGGTATCGCAAGTGATGCTCGCCGTGCCGCTGTGGATACTCTACGAGGTGGGGATTTTTGTCTCGCAGTGGATCTCGAAGCCCGAAACAGAAGAATCCAAGTCAGGCTCGACCGGCTGACGCAGCCTGTTGCGCGGGCGAACCTTATTCGAGCTGGTTGCGACGGTTGGCGCGGGGCCGCTTGCCCACGTTGACTTTGACCGAGAGTTCGCTGCGGTTGCGCAGGATTTTAAGCGTGGCCTGCTTCCCGGGTTCGAGCGCTGCCACCAGATTCAACATGCTGGTCGAGTCGAGCACGTCCTTTGATTCCACCTCGACCAGGATATCCCCGGGCTTGATCCCCGCCCGATCAGCCGGGCCGCCGCGCAGTACGCCCGCGATCAGGGTTCCATGAATATTGGAGAGATTGAAAGATTCGGCCAGGTCCGGGGAGATATCCTGAACTTCCACGCCAATCCAGCCGCGCGTAACGGCACCGGTGCGCACGATCTGCTCCATGACCTGCTTGGCAAGATTGGCGGGAATCGCAAAGCCGATTCCCAGCGAGCCGCCGCTGCGTGAATAGATTGCGCTGTTGATGCCGACGAGGTTGCCTGCGGCATCAACCAGCGCGCCACCGGAATTGCCCGGATTGATTGCAGCATCCGTCTGAATGAAATTCTCGAACGTGCTGATGCCCAGATGGCTGCGCCCAAGCGCGCTGACGATGCCCATGGTTACGGTTTGACCGACACCGAAAGGATTGCCGATCGCGAGGACAACGTCGCCAACCGACAGCTTGTCCGGATCGCCGAAAGTGACGGCAGGCAGGCCTGAAAGATTGACTTTAAGCACGGCCAGGTCGGTTTCCGGGTCGGTTCCCACGACCTTGGCCGGCGTCTTGCGACCGTCGGCCAGCGCAAGCTCGATCTCGTCGGCCGCTTCGACTACGTGATGATTGGTCAGGATATAACCTTCGGGACCGACGATTACGCCGGAACCCAGACTCGAACTATGCTGCGTTTCGCCGTCGAGTTGGTCGCCGAAGAAACGACGGAACAATGGGTCATCCATGAACGGATGGCGCGGAACTTTGACATCTTTACTGGTGAAAATGTTGACCACGGACGGCATGGCCTTCCAGGCGGCAGGGCTGAACGACGATAAGTTCGTACGCTCGCGCGGACTGTCCGTCGCTTCCTGGATGGTGACGATGCCGCCGCCGTGTCCTTTCCAGGAAACGAGGTCCGGTCGCAACGTCACGACGACGAACAGCGCCGCGAGACTAATGGTTACTGCCTGAGAAAAGATGAGCCAGAGCTTGCGCATTGAATGAAACGGGCAGGAACTACAAGTGGCTGATTAGGGAACCGCATTATTAACTAAATGGCCCTGTCATTAAAGCACTCATGCTGTGCCGAGCATGGGCTGGATATCAGTGCGACTCGCCTGGCACGCGATCCTGATGGGCGGGTTCAAAACACTTTGGAATCCGCAACTTGACTTGTCAAGGCTGGTTTGACAAGGGCGGTTACGTTCTACTACACTACGCGGCTTTCGTTAATCAGCCCCCCGCGGACCATCCCGCCATGAAGACGTTTTCAGCCAAATCACATGAGGTCAAGCGCGACTGGTTCATCGTCGACGCTACGGATAAAGTATTGGGACGCCTTGCGTCGGAAATCGCCAAGCGTCTGCGCGGGAAGCACAAGGTTACGTTCACGCCGCATGTAGACACCGGAGATTACATCGTTGTGGTCAATGCGGAAAAGCTGCGCGTGACGGGCGACAAGGCAAAGCAAAAGATTTATTACCGGCACTCCACCTACCCCGGCGGTATCTATAGCGCAACATTCTCCAAGTTGCATGGCCGCTTTCCGGGGCGGGTGCTGGAAAAGGCTGTGAAAGGCATGCTGCCCAAGGGACCGCTCGGCTACGCGATGCTCAAGAAGCTGAAGGTTTACGCGGGAACCGAGCATCCGCATTCGGCACAACAACCGCAACCCCTCAACGTTTAGGAACTACATGGCAACCCAGTACAACTACGGAACCGGCCGCCGCAAAAGCGCGGTAGCGCGCGTGTTCATTAAGCCGGGCAAAGGCAAGATCGTTGTCAACGACAAGCCGGTGGACGAGTTCTTTTCGCGCGAGACGGGCCGTATGGTGGTGCGCCAACCCCTTGTATTGACCAACCATCTCGATACCTTCGACATTCTGATCAATGTTGACGGCGGCGGTGAATCCGGTCAGGCCGGAGCGGTAAGACATGGAATATCCCGGGCGCTTGGTTGATTACGACGCGTCGCTCAAGCCTGTTCTCAGCAAGGCCGGGTTGATCACGCGGGACGCCGGGAAGTCGAGCGCAAGAAGGTCGGTTTGCACAAGGCGCGTCGTCGCAAGCAATTCTCCAAGCGCTAATGCGTTTGAGTCTCGAAAAAAGCCGCCTTCGGGCGGCTTTTTCGTTTGCATGATCGCCTTGTCAGGCGATATCGATGAGACTAGAAAACGTGTTAAGTGCTTGGTGAAAATGAAAAAAATTGGCATCGTAGGCGGTACCGGTTACACCGGCGTGGAATTGCTGAGAATTCTCGCGACACACCCCGGTGTGCGAACTGGAGGTCATCACCTCACGCAAGGAGGCGGGCACCCCCGTAGCAGATATGTTTCCGAGCTTGCGTCGCCGCATTCGGCTGAAGTTTTCGGATCCTGCGGCCGGCGGGCTGGAAGCATGCGACGTCGTATTCTTTGCGACGCCAAACGGCGTAGCCATGACGGAAGCACCCGCGCTGCTCAAGGCCGGCGTGCGCGTGATCGATCTTGCGGCGGATTTTCGGATCAAGGACGTCGCGGAATGGGAGAAATGGTACGGCATGACGCACGCCAGCCCGAACCTGGTGGCGGAGGCCGTGTACGGTCTTCCGGAAGTCAATCGCGAGCACATCGCCAAAGCGCGTCTGGTGGCGAATCCGGGCTGTTATCCCACAGCGGTCCAACTTGGATTTTTGCCGTTGATGGAATCGGGCGTCGTGGACACGACGCGCCTGATTGCCGACGCGAAATCAGGGGTGAGCGGGGCGGGTCGCAAGGCGGAAGTCCACACCCTATTCGCAGAAGCTGCCGATAACTTCAAGGCGTATGGGGTGCCGGGGCATCGGCACCTGCCGGAAATTTCGCAAGGGTTGAGCCGCGCAGCGGGAGGCAAGGTCGGGCTGACTTTTGTCCCGCATCTGACGCCCGCCATCCGCGGAATACATGCCACGCTTTATGCGACATTAACCGGATCGGTCGATCTGCAAAGCCTCTACGAGAAGAGATATGCAACCGAACCCTTCGTCGATGTGCTTCCGCCGAACAGTCATCCGGATACGCGTTCGGTCAGGGGCGCGAACGATTGCAGAATAGCCATCCATCGTCCGGGGGGCGGCGATACCGTCGTCATTCTTTCGGTCATCGACAATCTGGTAAAAGGTGCCGCCGGACAGGCCGTTCAGAACATGAACCTGATGTTGGGCCTGCCGGAAGTTACGGGTATCGAACACGTTCCCCTGCTGCCGTGACATTAATCCGAAAGCTCAAACGTCGCTTCGGGATCGCCGCGCCACGCGTTGCGATCCACACGCATGTGCCATGGTACTGGCGCTGGCTGTCGATACTGACTTTAGCCGGTGCAGTCGTGCTGGCAGGATGGCTGACTTACGATCTTGGCCGGCAGTACGCAGGATTCGACAATAGCGAAGCGCAAAGAGAGAAAAATCATCTTCAGGATCAGAACGGCAAGCTCGAAGGTGAAAACACTGCGTTGCGGCGCGAGATTGCGGCCGCGGAACGCCAATTGCAGATAGAGCAGGCCACCCACAGGAATCTGTCGGGACAGATCGTAAATCTTTCCGAGGAAAACGCGCTCCTGAAGGAGGATCTCGCATTCTTCCAGACGTTGATGGCCTCCGGCGGGGAGGCGGGCGCGATCAACGTCAACCGATTTCGCGTACAGCCCGACGCGTTACCCGGTGAATATCGTTACCGGCTGTTGATTGCCCAGTCCAAGCAGCGCGTGAAGGATTTCCGGGGCCGGCTGCAATTTATCATCGACATAGAAGAAGGCGGGAAATCGGACGTCATCAGCCTTCCCCGGGAGAATGACGGGGCCCAGGCGTATAATCTGTCTTTCAAGTTCTATCAGCGCGTCGAGGGGACGTTCCTGATACCTGCTGGCGCTGTCATCAAAAAGGTGCAGGTTCGTGTGTTGGAAACTGGCAACCCGACACCCGTGTCGACGCAAACCGTCACCCTGTCGTAAACGGAGTGCTGAATATGTTTGGAGCAAAACCCACCAAACCGCAGAATCGCATCGATAGCCTGATCGGTGCGGGAACCATTGTGGAGGGCAACATCGCATTCAGCGGGGGGCTGCGCGTGGATGGTCGTGTGCGCGGCAATGTATCCACCTCCGATGACCAGCCCAGCACCTTGGTTTTAAGCGAAAAGGCCCAAATTGAGGGGGAGATCAGAGTTTCTCATGCCGTGATCAACGGAACCGTGATCGGCCCAGTCCACGGGTCGGAATACGTCGAACTGCAGCCGAAGTCCAATGTCACAGGAGATGTGCACTATAGAACGCTCGAAATTCAGTTGGGTGCGGTTGTACAGGGGCGACTGGTGCACCAGGATGACGAAAAAGGGCAGAAAATCGTGCCGCTCAAAGGCGCTGGTGGCGATTGACCGACCGCTGGATGAACCAGATAATGGTTAAGCACATTACCTCAGGAGTAGGCAATGAATGCAGTTACTGAAATGCCGTCGCCATTGCTCTTTACGGATAATGCGGCGAAGAAGGTTAAGGAATTGATCGACGAGGAGGGAAATCCCGACCTCAAGCTGCGCGTATTCGTCACTGGCGGAGGGTGCTCGGGTTTCCAGTACGGATTTACGTTTGACGAAGACACCAACGAAGACGACGCGTCGATGGAGAAAAACGGCGTCACGTTGTTGATCGATGCAATGAGCTACCAGTATCTGGTGGGCGCTGAAATCGACTATCAGGAAAGCATCGAAGGCGCGCAGTTCGTCATTAAAAATCCCAACGCCAGTTCCACTTGCGGCTGCGGTTCGTCGTTCTCGGCGTAGCCGGCAGCGTGGTCAGCGCGCAGGGCGGCATTCATGCCGCCCTTTTGCTTTTTTACGCGGGATGAATCGCGCCGAGGACTCTGGCGCCTGTCGCGCC
This sequence comes from uncultured beta proteobacterium, assembly GCA_963846655.1. Lineage (GTDB taxonomy): Bacteria > Pseudomonadota > Gammaproteobacteria > Burkholderiales > JACQAP01 > JACQAP01. The sequence continues at coordinate 172,766 of CAWJWT010000002.1, forward strand.
GGTAACCAAGGGAAGATTGCCCGCGCGCAGAAGCAAAGCCTGGCGCGCCAACCAGCCGAAGGCGCAGGCCTCGACCCAGTCCGGTTCGATGCCGAGTTCTGCGGTCGTTGCAACGGACACCTTCGGTAAGACAGCGGCAAGGCGTCCCATCAGCGCCGCGTTTGCCGCGCCACCGCCGCAAACATAAATCTCCGTCGCGCCCTGGCACCAGCGTTCGATGGCATTGGCGATGCTCACGACTGTAAATTCGAGCAGCGTGGCCTGAACGTCGCGAGGCGCTTGCGTTCCGGAAAGCTGCTGCATCAGCCACGGAAGGCTGAACAAATCCCGGCCGGTACTTTTCGGAGGCGGGCGGCGAAAAAACTCGTGATTCAGCAGCGCGCGAAGCAATGCCGGGATGCAGTGTCCCCCTGCCGCCCAGGCTCCGTCGCGGTCAAATGCGTGGTCGAGGTGATGCTGAATCCAGGCATCCATCAACATATTTCCAGGCCCAGTATCGAACCCGTGCACCTTGCCCAAGTTCAGGTCGGTGAGATTGGCGATGCCGCCGACATTGACGATAACCCGATGGTTAGCGGGGTGCGCAAACACTGCCTGATGAAAAGCGGGAACCAGCGGCGCACCTTCCCCCCCTGCGGCGATATCGCGGCTGCGAAAATCGCAAACGACGATGTTGCGGGTCAATTCGGCCAGCAGGGCGCCGTTGCCGAGCTGAATGGTGTATCCCGCTTCAGGACGATGGCGAATCGTCTGGCCGTGGCAGCCGATTGCCTGCACGCTCGCGCGATCCATCTTGGCTTTTGCCAGCAACTCGCTGACTGCGCGTGCATACAGGTGGGCAAGCTCATTGCCGATCAGCGCTGCTTCGTGCAGCTCATTGGACTGTGGCGCGTGCAGAGCAAGTAATCTTTTGCGCAGCGGTTCTGCAAACGGCGTGAAGCATTCAGCGACGATACGCTGCCGGCTTTCGGAGAACCGAAGCAAAACGGCATCCACGCCGTCGAGACTGGTTCCCGACATCAAACCGATGTAATGATCCGCGTTTGCCATGACGGCGAGTCTAGCAGGGGAAGTCATGGCTGGGCGGTGGCCACCGCCCAGCCCACTCAATCGAGGCGGGCGAGATCGGTGTTGCGCAGCATGTCGAGCCGCGCGAGAAGCGGTTGCGTCGCATCGTCGAAAGCCGGCCGCAGTTGGGCGGTGATCGACGGCCCGGGTGGAAGGGCAAGTCGCATCGGATTGGCGTGGACGCCGCGGACGTGAAACTCGTAATGCAGATGAGGGCCCGTCGCCAGACCCGTGCTACCCACAAAGCCCAAAACTTCACTTTGCGCGATGCGCTTGCCCGGGCGCAATCCCTGGCTGAATCCCGAGAGGTGCGCATACAACGTGGCATAGCCATTCGGATGGCGCAGTACTGCAACGTTGCCGTATCCGCCCTTGCGGCCGACAAAAGTCACGTAGCCGTCAGCCGTGGCGCGCACCCGTGTACCGGTAGGTGCGCCGTAATCAATTCCCTTGTGCGCGCGCCAGGTCTTGAGTACCGGATGAAACCGCGCATTCGAGAAGCCTGAGGTCACGCGGGAAAACTCGATCGGAGAACGCAGGAAGGCCTTGCGCATGTTGCGTCCTTCCGGCGTGTAATAGCCGTTGCGCCCCTGCGTGTCGCGGAAAAAGACGGCCCGAAACGTGTTTCCCTGATTGGTAAATTCGGCGGACAGAACCCGCCCGAAACCGACGAACTCACCGTCGGCTGCAAGGGCTTCGTAGACGACCGAGAAGCGGTCGCCGCGGCGCAAGTCCCGATGGAAGTCGATGTCACTGGAAAAAATATCGGTCAGTTGCAGGGCAACCGTTTCCGGGATGCCCGAAGCATCCGTGGATGCAAAGAGCGAAGTTTCGATCTCTCCGGAACTTTGCATGACCCACTGCTCGGTCTGCGGCAATTCTTCGGAGGAGGAAAATCCCGAGTCGTTGCGAATGACGTGCAAGCGGCAGGCCACCGGTATTCACATAGGACAGGGACTGCAGCTTGCCTTCCCCGGTTGTGACCACGCGGATCGTGCGGCCGGGGATCAATTGATAGAGCGAGCGGACATCCTTGGCTTGCAACAGGTAGGCAAGGGCATCCGTGTCGTTGACGTGCAGCCTCGACAGAACCGACCCGACCGTATCCCCTCGTTGAATGCGCTCTTCCCGCCAATAAGTGTCTTCGGTGGTTGCGAGTGGCGCCGCCGGCAGGATAAGTTCTTCGACCACGTTTTGCAGTTCGACCGGTTCCGGCACTGTGTCCGGCGCGATACCGAATGCGGCTACAACGCCGAAAAACGGCAAGATAGCGACCGCCACGGGCCAGTGGTGCCACAATGAACGCGGCGCCTCAGCCGACTTTTGCGTTAGAATTTCGTATTTGTTCAACGACATGCACTCTTTTTATTGATGAGTCAAAACGGAGGTTAACAGAATCCTCCGCGGCACGTCATCCGGCATCAGCAACTAGTGTTCCAGCGCGCACGCGCGGCGCTTCGGCTGTAACGAACGTTACAAATATAAGAAAACATGGATATTTCAGCACAACTGCAAATAGTCAAACGCGGCTGCAGCGAGTTGATCGTCGAAGCAGAGTTCGCTGACAAGCTTGCCTCCGGAAGACCGCTGCGCGTCAAGGCGGGGTTCGATCCAACGGCCCCCGATCTTCACCTGGGCCATACGGTGCTCATCAACAAACTGCGCCAACTCCAGGATCTTGGCCACCAGGTCATATTCCTGATCGGAGATTTCACCGGCATGATCGGGGACCCCACCGGAAAAAACGCGACGCGTCCGCCTTTGACGCGTGAGCAGATTGCCGAGAACGCCAAAACTTATCAGGCGCAGGTTTTCAAGATCCTGGATCCCCAAAAAACCGAAGTGGCCTTCAATTCGACCTGGATGGACAAGCTCACTTCCGTCGATATGATCAGGCTCGCAGCCCGATACAACGTGGCGCGCATGCTCGAGCGCGACGACTTCGGCAAGCGCTACAAAAGCGGTCAGTCGATCGCCATCCACGAATTTCTCTATCCGCTGGTGCAAGGGTATGACTCGGTAGCGCTTGAATCGGACCTGGAACTCGGCGGCACCGATCAGAAATTCAATCTTCTGGTCGGGCGCGAGCTGCAGAAGGACTACGGCCAGCCTGCCCAATGCATCCTGACGATGCCGTTGCTAGAGGGGCTCGATGGCGTCAACAAGATGTCCAAATCGCTGGGAAATTACGTCGGGATCGCGGAGAGCCCGGAGCAGATCTTCGGCAAGCTCATGTCCATTTCCGATGAGCTCATGTGGCGCTATCTGGAGCTACTGTCGTTCGAATCGCTGGCGACGCTGCGGAAATGGAAAGATGAAGTCGCCGCGGGACGCAACCCGCGCGATATCAAGGTGATTTTTGCACAGGAAATCGTGACCCGCTTCCATGACCGTGCCGCTGCGCAAAAAGCGCTCACGGATTTCGAGGCACGATTCAAGCAAGGCCAGATACCCGATGAGATGCCCGAACATAAGTTGTCGGCCGGCAGCGAACCCTTGCTTTTTTACCAGATTCTCAAGCAGACCAACCTGACCGCGAGCACCTCCGAGGCATTGCGCATGATCGAGCAGGGCGGGGTGAAGCTCGATGGCGAGAAAGTCATCGACAAGTCGCTTCGATTGTCTGCGGGCGGGCCCTTCGTCATCCAGGTTGGCAAGCGCAAATTCGCGCGCGTATTGATCTCCTGACCGCGTTTTTGCGCAAATCGTGGTGCTGCAAGCGTCGATTGCGTGCTTCTGACGGCAATTCACCCCGAAAAGTGTTGACCCGCGGAATTCGATCCGTATAATGCGCCCTTCGCCGGAAACGGCCGCCGCAAAAAAGCGGCGTCGCTCTTTAACAATATGAACAGCCGATGCGTGTGGGTGCTTCGTGAATTTGAGGCGCTGCGCGGGAATGGGTAAGGGTTATCGCCCGGTTCTTTTGACTCTAGTTCTTAGGGTTGGGAGGGCGCCTGTCCTGCGAAGAAGCTTTGAGAGTAATGGAAGTGCTCACGCGTAAGTAATTTCTTTGGAGATTGCTTTGAGTGAGAGGCTGGTTTTCGCAAGGGAACTGGCAAAGTATGGATTGAACTGAAGAGTTTGATCCTGGCTCAGATTGAACGCTGGCGGCATGCTTTACACATGCAAGTCGAACGGTAACGCGGGGGCAACCCTGGCGACGAGTGGCGAACGGGTGAGTAATACATCGGAACATGTCCTGGAGTGGGGGATAGCTCGGCGAAAGCCGGATTAATACCGCATACGCTCTGAGGAGGAAAGCGGGGGACCCGTAAGGGCCTCGCGCTGCAGGAGTGGCCGATGTCGGATTAGCTAGTTGGTGAGGTAAAGGCTCACCAAGGCGACGATCCGTAGCTGGTCTGAGAGGATGATCAGCCACACTGGGACTGAGACACGGCCCAGACTCCTACGGGAGGCAGCAGTGGGGAATTTTGGACAATGGGGGCAACCCTGATCCAGCCATGCCGCGTGAGTGAAGAAGGCCTTCGGGTTGTAAAGCTCTTTCGGACGGAACGAAAAGGTTAGCGTGAATAACGCTGACTAATGACGGTACCGTAAGAAGAAGCACCGGCTAACTACGTGCCAGCAGCCGCGGTAATACGTAGGGTGCGAGCGTTAATCGGAATTACTGGGCGTAAAGCGTGCGCAGGCGGTTCGCCAAGTCAGGTGTGAAATCCCCGGGCTTAACCTGGGAATTGCGCTTGAAACTAGCGGGCTTGAGTGCGGCAGAGGGGGGTGGAATTCCACGTGTAGCAGTGAAATGCGTAGAGATGTGGAGGAACACCGATGGCGAAGGCAGCCCCCTGGGTCGACACTGACGCTCATGCACGAAAGCGTGGGGAGCAAACAGGATTAGATACCCTGGTAGTCCACGCCCTAAACGATGTCGACTAGGTGTTGGGGAAGGAGACTTCCTTAGTACCGCAGCTAACGCGTGAAGTCGACCGCCTGGGGAGTACGGTCGCAAGATTAAAACTCAAAGGAATTGACGGGGACCCGCACAAGCGGTGGATGATGTGGATTAATTCGATGCAACGCGAAAAACCTTACCTACCCTTGACATGCCAGGAAGTCCGCTGAGAGGTGGATGTGCCCGAAAGGGAACCTGGACACAGGTGCTGCATGGCTGTCGTCAGCTCGTGTCGTGAGATGTTGGGTTAAGTCCCGCAACGAGCGCAACCCTTGTCATTAGTTGCTACATTCAGTTGGGCACTCTAATGAGACTGCCGGTGACAAACCGGAGGAAGGTGGGGATGACGTCAAGTCCTCATGGCCCTTATGGGTAGGGCCTCACACGTCATACAATGGCGGATACAGAGGGTTGCCAACCCGCGAGGGGGAGCCAATCCCAGAAAGTCCGTCGTAGTCCGGATCGGAGTCTGCAACTCGACTCCGTGAAGTCGGAATCGCTAGTAATCGCGGATCAGCATGTCGCGGTGAATACGTTCCCGGGTCTTGTACACACCGCCCGTCACACCATGGGAGCGGGTTTCACCAGAAGTAGCTAGCCTAACCTGCAAAGGAGGGCGGTTACCACGGTGAGATTCGTGACTGGGGTGAAGTCGTAACAAGGTAGCCGTATCGGAAGGTGCGGCTGGATCACCTCCTTTCTAGAGAAGGCGTTCTCAGGAGCGCGCAAGCATCCACACTCATCGGTTGTTTGAACAGCAGGGGCGAGGGCCGAGGGACGAGGGACGAGGGAAACCCCCTAGCCCCTGATCCTTATCCCTAGACCCTAAGAAATTGGGGTCTGTAGCTCAGTTGGTTAGAGCACCGTCTTGATAAGGCGGGGGTCGTTGGTTCAACTCCAACCAGACCCACCAGGGATATGGGGGTGTAGCTCAGCTGGGAGAGCACCTGCTTTGCAAGCAGGGGGTCATCGGTTCGATCCCGTTCACCTCCACCAATGATGCGGTTTGAAAGGCTAGAACCAAGCGAACGGCGGGGCGTTTGCTTGGTTCTGGTTTTTTACAAAGCCAGAGGGCTGTTCGATCTTTAACAATACGGAAGAAGTACAACCACACTATTTGAAGTTTGAATGGTGTGGCTGGGTTTAGATTGTATGTATCGCTCATTGCCATCGTTAAAAGGATGGGGATGAGAGCAACACAAGCGCTGAAGTAAAACTTATGGCTTTGAGGCTTTGGGGTTAGTCGCTCCGAGGGCGCAAGGTTATAGGATCAAGTGAATAAGTGCATGTGGTGGATGCCTTGGCGATTACAGGCGATGAAGGACGTGGCAGCCTGCGTAAAGCTGCGGGGAGCTGGCAAACGAGCTTTGATCCGCAGATATCCGAATGGGGGAACCCACTCCGTTAAGGAGTAGCCCAAGCTGAATACATAGGCTTGGTGCGGCGAACCTGGTGAACTGAAACATCTCAGTAGCCAGAGGAACAGAAATCAACCGAGATTCCGAGAGTAGTGGCGAGCGAAATCGGAGGAGCCTTGCAACTTTTAGCGTTCGAGCTAGCAAAGCGGTCTGGAAAGGCCGGCCATAGAGGGTGATAGCCCCGTATGCGAAAGCGAGAGCGTGGAACTAGGGTTGCGACAAGTAGGGCGGGACACGTGAAATCCTGTCTGAAGATGGGGGGACCATCCTCCAAGGCTAAATACTCGTAATCGACCGATAGTGAACCAGTACCGTGAGGGAAAGGCGAAAAGAACCCCGGGAGGGGAGTGAAATAGATCCTGAAACCGCATGCATACAAACAGTCGGAGCCCCTGCTTCAAGCGCGTTGCGCTTGGAGCTGTGAACGGTGAACAGTGAACAGTGATTGGGTTGTTTTTACCGATTACTGATTACGGATCACTGGTCACGAGCTTCAAGAACAGCGTTCTTGAAGCAGGGGTGACGGCGTACCTTTTGTATAATGGGTCAGCGACTTACATTTACTGGCGAGCTTAACCGTTTAGGGAAGGCGCAGCGAAAGCGAGTCCGAACAGGGCGACATAGTCTGTAGGTGTAGACCCGAAACCAAGTGATCTACTCATGGCCAGGATGAAGGTTGGGTAACACCAGCTGGAGGTCCGAACCCACTACTGTTGAAAAAGTAGGGGATGAGCTGTGGGTAGGGGTGAAAGGCTAAACAAACTTGGAAATAGCTGGTTCTCTCCGAAAGCTATTTAGGTAGCGCCTCGTGTATTACTTCCGGGGGTAGAGCACTGTTTTGACTAGGGGGCCGTTCTAGGTCTACCAAACCAAGGCAAACTCCGAATACCGGAAAGTATGAGCACGGGAGACAGACGCCGGGTGCTAACGTCCGACGTCAAGAGGGAAACAACCCAGACCGCCGTCTAAGGTCCCCAATGATTAGCTAAGTGGCAAACGAGGTGGGAAGGCATAAACAGCCAGGAGGTTGGCTTAGAAGCAGCCATCCTTTAAAGAAAGCGTAATAGCTCACTGGTCGAGTCGTCCTGCGCGGAAGATGTAACGGGGCTCAAGCTAATAACCGAAGATGCGGATGTGCACACTTCACCTGAATCGATTTCAATGCCCTCGGGGCGCTCGATTGCGCAAGGCACGTTAACGCGGCTGGCGCAATCAAAGGCAAAGCATTTAGTGCAGACTAACCTTTAGGTTATGTCGGAACTAAAGCGCCCCCTTACTGATAAGTACGTCAGTGAGCGCACTGCAGGCGGGCTGCGAGTGCGAGTCGATTCAGGGAAGTGTGCACATGGTAGGAGAGCGTTCCGTAGGCCTGTGAAGGTGGGGTGTAAACCTTGCTGGAGGTATCGGAAGTGCGAATGCTGACATGAGTAGCGATAAAGCGGGTGAAAGGCCCGCTCGCCGAAAGCCCAAGGTTTCCTGCGCAACGTTCATCGGCGCAGGGTGAGTCGGCCCCTAAGGTGAGGGCGAAAGCCGTAGCTGATGGGAATCTGGTTAATATTCCAGAACCGCCGTGTAATGCGATGGGGGGACGGAGAAGGTTAGGCAGGCCGGGTGTTGGATGTCCCGGTGAAGTGTGTAGAGGGATCCCTTAGGCAAATCCGGGGGGTCAACCTCAAGGCACGGGACGAAGTCTCTTAATCGAGACGGAAGCTGCTGATACCAAGCTCCCAGGAAAAGCCTCTAAGCTTCAGTTACACGGGACCGTACCGTAATCGGACACACGTGGGCAGGATGAAAATTCTAAGGCGCTTGAGAGAACTCAGGAGAAGGAACTCGGCAAATTGACACCGTAACTTCGGAAGAAGGTGTGCCCTGGTAGGTTGTAGCCGTACAGGCGAAGGCCGAAGGGGTTGCAAAAAATCGGTGGCTGCGACTGTTTAATAAAAACACAGCACTCTGCAAACACGATGAGTGGACGTATAGGGTGTGACGCCTGCCCGGTGCCGGAAGGTTAAGTGATGGGGTGCAAGCTCTTGATCGAAGCCCCGGTAAACGGCGGCCGTAACTATAACGGTCCTAAGGTAGCGAAATTCCTTGTCGGGTAAGTTCCGACCTGCACGAATGGCGTAACGATGGCCACACTGTCTCCTCCTGAGACTCAGCGAAGTTGAAGTGTTTGTGATGATGCAATCTACCCGCGGCTAGACGGAAAGACCCCGTGCACCTTTACTGTAGCTTTGCATTGGACTGTGATGGGATCTGTGTAGGATAGGTGGGAGGCTTTGAAGTGGGGGCGCTAGCTCTCATGGAGCCGTCGTTGAAATACCACCCTGATGTCATTGCGGTTCTAACCTTGGCCCCTATAGCGGGGTTGGGGACAGTGCATGGTAGGCAGTTTGACTGGGGCGGTCTCCTCCCAAAGAGTAACGGAGGAGCTCGAAGGTACGCTAGGTACGGTCGGACATCGTGCTGATAGTGCAATGGCACAAGCGTGCTTGACTGCGAGACTGACAAGTCGAGCAGGTGCGAAAGCAGGACATAGTGATCCGGTGGTTCTGAATGGAAGGGCCATCGCTCAACGGATAAAAGGTACGCCGGGGATAACAGGCTGATTCCTCCCAAGAGTTCATATCGACGGGGGAGTTTGGCACCTCGATGTCGGCTCATCACATCCTGGGGCTGTAGCCGGTCCCAAGGGTATGGCTGTTCGCCATTTAAAGTGGTACGTGAGCTGGGTTTAAAACGTCGTGAGACAGTTTGGTCCCTATCTGCCGTGGGCGTTGGACGTTTGAGGGGGGCTGCTCCTAGTACGAGAGGACCGGAGTGGACGAATCTCTGGTGTACCGGTTATCACGCCAGTGGTATTGCCGGGTAGCTAAATTCGGAAGAGATAAGCGCTGAAAGCATCTAAGCGCGAAACTTGCCTCAAGATGAGACGTCCCGTGATGTAAGTCACCTAAAGGGTCGCGGTAGACCACCGCGTTGATAGGTCGGGTGTGGAAGCGTGGCAACACGTTAAGCTAACCGATACTAATTGCCCGTGCGACTTGATCCTATAACCTTGAGTGAAACAGCAGGACTTTAGTTCGAGAGGACTGAGGACTGAGTAAAAGCCAAGGCGACTTCAAGTTGTTTGTGTTGCCGATTTGAACCCAGTTGTACTTCTTCCGGATTGTTAACGCGACACGCCCAAAGAATGCGGGGCGCAGACTCATCGTCTGCCTCCCAACCGTTTGCTTGGCGGCCATAGCGAGTTGGACCCACGCCTTCCCATCCCGAACAGGACGGTGAAACGACTCTGCGCCGATGATAGTGCGGATTGCCCGCGCGAAAGTAGGTCACCGCCAGGCGCCTCATAAAGCACAAAGCCCCTCCCGGATTCCGGGCAGGGGCTTTTTGCTTTATTGCGTGGCCTGGCGGTGACCTGTGCTCGGAACGAAAACACGCCATCGCCCCCAACCCTGATCAGGCGCTGCAGTGCCAGAGCGTCCCGATCCCCACCGCCCGTACATGGCGTGTTTCAGTGCAGGCTAACCTGCGCCCCTGGCAGGTTAAGCACAGCGCGCCGGAACTAAAGTAGGTCACCGCCCGCTTTAGGCGTTAGTCCGCAAACTAAAGCAGCTCACCGCCCCGCTCTAGAATTCAGCTCTTTATTTGCCGTTCCGATCCGCCGCGGAACTTACGCATTCGCGCATGTCCAACTTGTATTGCGACCTTCGCAGACTCGCCTCCAGAATTCTGTGATACTGTATTAATATACAGTATCTCGCTTTGCCATGAATCTCACAGAAAAGCTTGCCATTCTCGCGGATGCCGCGAAATACGACGCCTCCTGCGCCTCCAGCGGCGCGTCCGGGCGCAAATCGAGTGCCAGCGGTGGACTCGGTTCGACGACCGGCATGGGGATCTGCCACAGCTATACGCCCGACGGGCGGTGCGTGTCGCTGCTCAAGATCCTGCTGACCAATTTCTGTATTTACGACTGCCAGTACTGCATCAACCGGCGCTCGAGCGACGTACCGCGCGCACGCTTCTCCGTTGACCAGGTGGTCGAGCTGACGCTCGATTTTTATCGGCGCAACTATATCGAAGGATTGTTCCTGAGCTCGGGAATCGTGCGCTCCGCCGACCACACGATGGAACAACTCGTCCAGGTAGCAAAGAAACTCCGGATCGAACATGACTACCGCGGGTACATCCACCTCAAAACCATCCCTGATGCCGACGAAGCGCTGATTGCCGAAGCGGGGCGTTACGCTGACCGGCTCAGCGTGAACATCGAATTGCCCACCGAGCGGTCGCTCGAGGTGCTGGCTCCCGAGAAACGCGTGCATACCATCAAGCTCACGATGGGGCGCATCCGATCGCAAAAGGAGGAAGCCAAAGAGACGAAGCAGTCCTTTGCGCCGGCCGGACAAAGCACGCAGCTCATCGTCGGTGCCGATGACTCGGACGATCGGCGCATCCTGCGTCTTTCGGAGTCGCTCTACGGCGCCTATCAACTCAGACGCGTTTACTATTCCGCGTACAGCCCGATTCCCAAGCCTGCCGCGGGACTGCCCGTTCAGGCGCCGCCGCTGATGCGCGAGCATCGTCTTTACCAGGCCGACTGGCTGCTGCGCTATTACGGATTTCACGCAGCGGAGCTGTTGCCGGACGCGGGCAACGGTGTACTTTCCCTGGACATCGATCCGAAGCTCGCGTGGGCCCTCGCGCACCGCGAACGTTTTCCCGTCGACGTCAATCGCGCGGACCGCGAATTGCTGGTGCGCGTGCCGGGTCTGGGCGTTCGCACGGTGAGTCGCCTGATTGCGGCCCGGCGTCATCGCCGGCTGCGCTACGCCGATCTCGCACGCCTGCGCTGCGACCTCAAGAAGGCGCGCGCCTTCGTCATCACCGACGATTATCATCCCCGCACCGAGCCAGCCTCGCAAAGTCTGGCGCAGCGCGCCGCCGTACAGCTTGCGCTGCTGTGAGCCTGCGGACGGTCACCCCGGTCGATTTCGCGTCCTGGAGAATGCAGGCGCGCGCATTGCTCGCCGAGGCCGTGCCGCCAGAGAACGTGTCGTGGGAAGCACCCGACAGTCGTTCACTATTTTCCGGGGAACAGATATCGCAGACGAAAGCCCGATCGCGCATCCCGGGCGAGCTCGTTCGACTTCTCACGACTTGCGCGTGCCACAGCGATCCGGCGCGCTGGGGCCTCATGTACCGGGTGCTCTGGCGCGTGGTGCGAGGCGGCGAGCGAGCCCTGCTGAGCGATCCCGCGGATGCGGACGTGATGCGCCTGGCGCTCATGGCCAAGGCGGTCGACCGGGAAGTGCACAAGATGCATGCGTTCGTGCGCTTTCGCGCAACCACGGATAAGTCAGGCGCGCCGCTTTACGTTGCATGGTTCGAACCCGAACATGACATCCTGCGGCGCGCGGCGCCTTTTTTTCGCGATCGCTTCGGCGCCATGTGCTGGATGATTGCCACGCCGCATGGCGCTGCCACGTGGGACGGCGCGCAACTCGAGTTCATCGCAGGTCCGCTGCAACAACCGAAGGGTCTCGAAGACGACAAGGAAGCGATGTGGCGCACCTACTACGCCAGCATTTTCAATCCGGCACGATTGAACCCCGCAACGATGCAACAACATATGCCGCGTCGCTACTGGAAGAATCTTCCCGAAGCGCAGGATATTGCGTTGCTGGTACGGCCCAGACGCGTGCTCGAAACGCCCGTCGCCGCGCCGCCACGGTGGGCGCAGAACGTGCATGTCGAGATCGCGCCGCCGACGGATCTGCAAGCTTGTCGACGCTGTCCGCTGTGGGAAAACGCCACCCAGGCCGTTGACGGCGCGGGAAGACGGCCCACGTCACTCATGTTGGTAGGTGAGCAACCCGGCGACGAGGAAGATTTGAAAGGCCTTCCTTTCGTTGGACCGGCCGGCAAAGTGCTCGACCGCGCACTTGCAGCCGTCGCTATCGACCGCAATGCTTTGTATCTCACCAACTCCGTCAAGCATTTCAAATGGGAGCCGCGCGGCAAACGCCGCTTGCATAAAACCCCTGCGCAGCGCGAAGTCGAGGCGTGCCGGGTATGGCTCGAGGCCGAACTAAGTGAAGTAGCCCCGAAAGTCATCGTGGCCATGGGCGCTACAGCTGCCTACGCCCTCACAAACCAGAAGCGTCCCATTTCCGAATTGCGCGGCGAGACGCTTGCTGCTCCGAACGGCACCGTGCTCATCGTGACCTACCATCCGTCTGCCATCCTGCGCGCGCAGGATGATGCCGAACGGTTGTTCCAGGCGCTGTGCGAAGACTTGAAACGTGCAGCGAGTTTGGCAGTCTAAACCCGGTGCTCAAGCTGACTGAATCCGGCCTGTTCTGCGCGACCGGCAATTTCTACATCGACCCTTGGCGACCCGTCGAGCGGGCCGTGATTACGCACGCTCACAGCGACCACGCGCGCTCCGGGCATCGTGCCTACCTGGCGGCAGCGCCGGCCGAACACGTTCTGCGCCGCAGGCTTGGCGACATCACGCTGCAAAGCGTCGCGTACGGCGAAACCATACTGCTCGATGGCGTGCGCGTCTCGTTGCACCCGGCCGGCCACGTGCTCGGTTCGGCGCAGGTACGTATCGAAAGCCACGGTGAAGTCTGGACCGTATCGGGCGACTACAAGCTCGACAAAGATCCAACCTGTTTGCCTTTCGAGCCGGTCAGGAGCGATGTGTTCATCAGCGAATCCACGTTCGGGCTGCCGATCTACCGCTGGCAGGATACGGCCGATGTGGCCGCGGAAATCAACCAATGGTGGAGCGCGAATGCCGCAGCGGACCGCGCGAGCGTTCTGTTCGCTTATGCCTTCGGCAAGGCGCAGCGCATTCTCGCGATGGTCGATGCCTCGATCGGCCCCATCGTGTGTCACGGCGCAGTCGAGGCACTCAACAGAGCGTATCGCGCCAGCGGCGTGCTGTTGCCTGAAACCAAAACTGTTGACGAGATTGCGAAACAGGATCTGCGCCGTGCGCTTGTTCTCGCGCCGCCCTCGGCACAGTCCACGGCGTGGATGAAGCGGTTCGGTGACTACTCGGATGCCTTTGCTTCCGGATGGATGAGCCTTCGGGGTGCGCGCCGGCGGCGCGGCGTGGATCGGGGATTCGTGCTCTCCGACCATGCCGACTGGTACGCCTTGAACCAGGCCATCAAGGCCAGCGGCGCGAGCCGGGTGCTGGTGACGCACGGTTATGCGGACGTTCTGGCGCGCTGGCTCACGCAGAACGGGCTTGAATCCCAAACGCTGGAAACGCGCTTCGAAGGTGAGGCCGGCGCCGAGCTTGAGACCTGACGCGCCGGACATGCGCAAACCCGGACAGCGGGCAGGAAAAGTCTCCGGTGCCTGCCGATGAGCGACAAGCAGCGCGCATTCTCCGGCGATAACGTCGGCCGCCAACTGCGGCGACGGCGCGCGACTCGCCTGGCGAAACCAGAAGCCGACACGCGAAGGCTGGACATTGGCGCGTCACGCGCTTTCTCTGCACAAGCCTGGATGGAGGAGCGCGGACTCACACCGTTTGCGTTCCAGCGCGAAACCTGGGATGCCATCGCGCGTGGCAAGAACGGGTTGCTGCATGCAACGACCGGTTCGGGCAAGACCTACGCCGTATGGCTCGGCGCGCTCGCGGCGTTTGCGGGCAAGCCGGGCAAGGGGTTGCGCGTGCTGTGGGTCACCCCGATGCGCGCGCTGGCTGCGGATACCGGGCGAGCCTTGCAGGCGCCGCTCGATAACGCGGGGGTGGGATGGCGGGTCGGTGTGCGCACCGGCGACACCGACTCTGCCGAACGCGCGCGCCAGTCAACGCAGCTTCCCGAGGCATTGATCACGACGCCGGAGAGCTTGTCGCTGTTGCTCGCTCGCGCCGATGTGGCCGAGCTGTTCGGTTCGCTCGAAATGGTGGTCGTCGATGAATGGCATGAACTGATCGGTTCCAAGCGCGGCGTGCAGACGCAACTCGCGCTCGCGCGACTCGCAAAATATCGACCACTCATCTGGGGACTTTCCGCGACGCTGGGTAATCTGGATGCCGCCGGCGCGGCGCTGTTCAGCGAGGGTGTCGTCGTACAGGGCGAGGTTCCCAAGGCGTTGGTCGTCGACACGCTGGTGCCCGAGACCATCGAGCGCTTCCCGTGGGGCGGGCATCTGGGTATGCGCCAGCTTCCCGGTGTGGTGCGCGAGATCGAGCAGGCGCAGAGCACGCTGGTGTTTTGCAACGTGCGCTCGGCTTCCGAGCTGTGGTACCAGGCGATTCTCGATGCCCGGCCGGAGTGGGCTGGTGTACTGGCGTTGCATCACGGCTCGCTGGATCGCGCGCAGCGCGAATGGGTCGAGCTGGGCTTGAAGGGCGGCACGCTCAAAGCCGTGGTCTGCACTTCGAGCCTCGATCTGGGGGTCGATTTCCTCCCGGTGGATCGCGTGTTGCAGATCGGCAGCGCAAAAGGCATCGCGCGGCTGTTGCAACGCGCCGGTCGGTCGGGTCATGCGCCGGGACGTGTATCGCGCATCACGCTCGTGCCCACCAATGCGCTCGAACTGATCGAGGCCGCAGCGGTGCGCCGCGGAATCGCCGCCGGACGCATCGAATCGCGCCGCGCGCCGGAGAAACCGATCGATGTGCTGGTCCAGCATCTGGTGACGTGCGCGCTAGGCGGAGGATTTCGAGAAGCGGAGCTATTCGAGGAAGTGAAGTCGACGCATGCGTACCGCAATCTCACGCGCGCGGAATGGACGTGGGCATTGGGGTTCGTGGCCAGCGGCGGCGCGTCGCTGTACGCGTATCCGGAGTATCACCGCATCGCACCCGATGCCGATGGGGTCTACCGCGTGCCGCAACCGGCAATCGCCAAGCGACACCGCATGTCGATTGGCACCATCGTCGGTGACGCAACCATGCACGTGCAGTTCGTCGGCGGCAAGCGCGTGGGCACCATCGAGGAAGCCTTCATTGCATCGCTGAAGCCGGGGGAGGCATTTCTGTTCGGCGGTCGCAGACTTGAGCTCGCGCGCGTACACGAGATGACTGCGTATGTGCGCGCTGCCCGCGGCAAGAAAGCCGCAGTGCCCCGCTGGGACGGGAGCCGCATGGCGTTCTCCGGCGAACTCGCCGATTGCATGCTCGAAGTGCTCGCTGCGGCGGGGCAGGGGCGCTATGAAGAGGCCGAGACGGCGGCCGTGCGCCCGCTCCTGGAACTGCAGCAACGCTGGTCGGCTTTGCCTGCGCCGGGACGACTGGTGATGGAGAACGTGCGTACACGCGAAGGCCATCATTTGTTCTGCTATCCGTTCGGCGGGCGCACCGCGCACATCGGTCTGTCTGCACTTGTTGCGTGGCGCGCGGCACGCGGCGCGCCCGCGAGCTTCAGCCTCGCGTTCAACGATTACGGCTTCGAACTGCTGTCGCCCGCTGCAATCGACTGGAGCATCCTGCTCGACGACCTGTTTTCGACAGAAAACCTGTTGCCGGACGTGCTTGCCAGCCTCAATGCCGCACACCTCGCGGCGCGGCGCTTTCGCGAGATTGCCCGCGTCGCCGGGCTCATCTTTACCGGCTACCCGGGCGAGCGCCGTAGCGCGCGGCAACTGCAGGCCTCCGCCGGTTTGTTCTACGATGTATTCCGCAAGCATGATCCGGAGAATCTGTTGCTCTCGCAGGCGGAGCGCGAAGCGCTCGAGCAGGAACTCGACATTGCGCGTCTGCGCGAACTCCTGGAAAAGATTTCGAGCTGGCAGATTCAGCTGATGCACCCGCACAAGCCCACACCTTTTGCTTTTCCACTGATGGTGGGACGCCTGCGAGAGAAACTCTCCACCGAGAAGATCGCTGACCGGGTGGCGCGCATGCTCCAACAGCTGGAAGCCGCGGCTTCGCGATGAACATCGAAGCGGCTGGCGAGACCCTGGCGCTTTCTGCCGGGCGCGCGCTGTTCCGGCCGCGCACGCGCCAGCTCATCGTTGCCGATCCCCATTTTGGCAAGGCCGAAGCGTTCCGTGCGCGCGGTGTTCCGGTTCCCGACGGCACGACGGCGCAGAATCTGGCGCGACTGGATGCGCTGATCGCCGAGTTCACCCCCCTCGAGGTGGTGTTCCTGGGGGATTTCCTGCATGCCAAAGTGGCGGACGTATTCAAACAGCTGCGACCGTGGCGGGCGAAGCACGCGACGCTGGGGATGCGTCTCGTACGCGGTAACC
Organism: uncultured beta proteobacterium; assembly: GCA_963846655.1. Classification (GTDB taxonomy): domain Bacteria; phylum Pseudomonadota; class Gammaproteobacteria; order Burkholderiales; family JACQAP01; genus JACQAP01. Next base: position 189,395 of record CAWJWT010000002.1, read on the forward strand.
ACGACACGAGGGCTGGCGATGTGCCTGCGGCGCTTGATTTCCAGGTGACGAATGAGTTCGTCGAGCCGCCCTTTGTTTTCCGGCATCTGCCGGGTGCATCGCCCGACGGGTTCACCTTGGCAGGGCATTTACATCCCGCTTACCGGTTGCGGGGACCGGGGCGCGAGTCGTTGCGCCTGGCGTGCTTCTGGCTGACGTCTCACGGATTGGTCTTGCCCGCTTTCGGCGAATTTACCGGTTGCATGGAAATATCGCGCGCGCCCGTCGACCGGATTTTCGTGGTTGCAGGCGACCGCGTGCTCGAGGCCTGACCTACGAGGGGGGTGCGGCCGCGCGACGGGTCATCAGCGCATCATTTGGGCGGGCGCAATCCTTGCGTCGCAACGCTCTCAACTTCAGGAGACCGTCATGGAATTCGATCCCAAAGCACTCGATACGCTGCGTGAAATCGTGGACCGTACCAAGGTAGGCATGCTCACCACCCAGGGCGAGGATGGCCTGCTGCGCAGTCGCCCCTTGCACACGCTGGAAACAGACGAGCAAGGCCGTCTGTGGTTCTTCGTTTCGGCAAGCTCGCCCAAAATCGATGAGATGCGCCGCGAGCACGGCAATGTGTGCTTGGCTTATGCCGACACGGGCAAGCAGGACTATGTCTCGATCTCCGGTCGCGGCGATATTGTGAAAGATCGTACGCGCATGAAGGAGTTATGGTCGCCGTGGGTAAAAGTCTGGTTTCCGAAAGGCCTCGAGGATCCGGACCTTGCGCTGCTCTGCGTGCAGATGGAGAAAGCCGAGTACTGGGATTCACCCGGCAGCGCCGTGCGGCGGCTCTATGCGCTGGTCAAGGCGCGCACCACCGGCGACAAGGATGCAATCGGGGAGAACCGCAAATTGCGCGCATCCTCTTAGTGTTCGCTGCTACAGACCCGTTGCGGGCAATACCTGATCGCTGACGCGATTTCAATATTGTTCCCGGCGCACCTGAAAATATTTCTGTCTCCGGCCGCGAACGAGGCGGCGCGTGATGTCTCTAATTTAAACGATTCATATGATCAACTTTTTGAGGGTCGAACATGAACAAGGACCAAGTGAAGGGTACCGCGAAAGACATAGCCGGCAAGGCGCAGGAAAAATTCGGCGAAGCGACCGGCAGCACCAAGCAGCAGGTCAAGGGCAACGTGAAGCAAGCCGAAGGCAAGGTTCAAAAAGGGGTCGGCGATGCCAAGGAAGCAGCGAAGGATTCCAATAAGTCACACCACTGAGCTGCCCACCGGTAAATAATCGGGACGCGCAGTTCCACAGGCGCGGAAAAAAAGCCCACTTCGAAACGAAGTGGGCTTTTGCTTTACGCAGCGGTGAGCTTGTCGCTCAGAAGCGCAAACCGAGTCCGACACCATATACCCAGGGATCGAGCTCCAGATTACCGTTGGCCGCGCCATTTACATCAGTATCCAGCCAGATCTTCTTTACGTCGAAGTTCAGCACCGCCCGTTCACCGAGGGGCACGTCAAATCCAACCTGTGCCACGGGACCGTAGTTATCCCGATCGACGTCCACACCCGTGGTTCTCACTTCATAGAAGCGCGTGTAGTTGCCGCCGCCACCGATGTAGGGACGAAAGCCCGCGTCGGGCAGGAAGTGATACTGCAGCATCACGTTGACGGGCAGGATCTTGGTCGTGCCCAGATCGGCGCCGCCCACGGTCACATCATGCTTGGTAGTGCCGACGCCCACGTCAATGGCCCAGTTATCGGACATGAAGCCCGTGAAGCCCACCTCGCCACCAAACGCCCGGTCGACGTCCAGTCCGGGAATATTGCTGCTGACATCCGGTTCGACCTGGGTTCCCTTCAGGCGCAGTATGGATTCGCCTGTCGCTGCGAAGGCGGTCGATACCGACGCCGCCATAACGCCGACGGCAATCACAATACCTACGGTCTTTTTCAATTGAATCTCCTTGTTCAGAGGTTAAAAAATCGCGCGAAACGTCCCGACCCCCGACAAGAACGAAATCTTTGTGTCCCGCCCTCACATCCTGCGCGTCTCGCTCCCTTCCGCACGGTAGGACGCAAACGCAGTGGCGAAAGTTCTGCCAATATGCCGGACAGAACGTCGTCAAATGGTGACAGTCGTCACCGTTTAAAATGTTGGGGTCAGCGCGTTTGTTACGCGAGGAATCGCTGGCGCACGAGGATCGAGCCCGTCGGTGCATTGCCCGCGGGCACGGCGGCTTGACGCGACGCCTGCAGGGCTTCCGCATGCAGACGCTGGGTCTCGATTGAAACGGCTGCGCCAAGCCCTTTGCGCAGCGCCTCGCAACAGCGAAGGTAGATGCCCAGCACGCTGGCGAACTCGCCCTGTTTCAAATAACAGCTCATCAACCGCCGGTAGAGCAACTCATTCAACGGGTCGAGCTCCAGCGCCTGAAGGCAAAGATCGATGGCTTCGCCGAATCGCATCTGGGTTTCGAGGTGTGCAGACAACGCCACCACGAGTCGTTCGAACTTGGATCTCAGGCGAAATCGCGGCGCCAGCATCCACGATTCTTCGGATTCACGTACCAGAAAATCGCCGGCATATAACCGCAGCGAACTCCGAAGCGCCTGCTCCGCGTCAAGCCTCGTCGAGGGTTTGTCGAAGCGCTGGAGCCCTTCATTGAGCATGCGCTCGAAGTGCCACGCGTCGACCCAGCACACGCGTTCATTCAAGGACAGATTGCCGTTGTCGGAAAGCACCGCTGCTTTTTTCTGCAGCAGCAAGCGCAAGCGGTGCAGGGTGATCGACAGATTGCCCGCCCCGAGATCGCCTTCGGCATCGGGCCACAGGCATTCGCAAAGCCGGTTCGCCGCCACATCCCGTCCGCCCAGCGCAATCAGCGCCTTCAACAGGCCAAGGGGCCGGTGCTTTGCCTTGCCGGTCGAGCGGACCGGTTGCTGATCGATCGCCAGGCTGAAGCGTCCGAGCGTAAAGATGCGAATCGGAACATGGACGGCGATGTCACCAGGTTGCGCAGCAGCAGCACCCGCGCCGCGCCTGCGGGACTCGCGTGCCACCGGCATCGAGCAAGCATTCGGCGCGGCAGCATCCGTCTGCATTGCGTAGTTCATGTCATCTCCCACTACTCGTCGCATCGGCGAAGCCGGCACATCCCCATGCAATCGCAACCATTCAACGCGGCTTCATGTGGAGATCATTCTGGGAAGCGCCCTGTCCGCGGGCCATATATCTAAAGTCATAGGCCAACGGCATTTCGGGGCGAAATCGACGGCGTGTGAATTTTCACATCCCGGTCGGCGCAATAGTTACGGGAATCTGCCCGATGCGACTGGATAGGCTGTGTCCATGAGCGATGTGCTCATTCAATCACTGAGGAGATGGTCATGAATGCCAAATTCATTATTGCAGCACTGCTGGTATTTGCCGCGGTTCCCGCTTCTTTCGCCGAACAGTACGGCCGCGGAAGCCAGAGCTCCGAGTTCGCAGCCAAGCCGATCGTCAACGCGGCGGCGTCAGTGAACAGCCAGGGACGAGCCAGTTCGACTCCGAGCGTAGCGGTGGCGCAGAAGAGCGAAGTCAAGGCCAGGCTCGCTGTTGCGGCGAGCACGCCCGGCCGGGCGTGATAGCTCGGGGAGGACGCCCGGCGCGACGTGCGCCGGGCGGGTGGGATACTCAAAAGCCACGCGCTCACCGCAGAGGACGCAGGGGACGTGGAGGAAGAGCAGAGGAGGTGGCGTAACAGCCGTGACGATATAACTGCCAATTCGCTCGACTTTCTCTTGTCCCTGCTTCTTCGCCGCTTATTGCGCGGTCAGTGCTGTTCGGAATTGTGGGGATGAGAAAATTCTGAATGGGTTTGAGGGGTCGCTCGAAGGACGCAATCATGAAAAAATTCATGACATCGCTGATCTGGATCACCTTCGGATCGTCGGTGATCGCGCTCGCCATTGACCGCGCCGCATTGATCCCGGCAAGTGAAGCCGGAATGCTCAGAACACCGTGCCCGGTTTACTGCCAGGGAGATTTTCCGCTCCCTTCAAAAAGTCAGTACGCGAAAAGCGGGAAGGCCAGCAGCGATCCTGGCGTATGACTTCCTGAGCGCAACGGGTAACCGCCTGCCCGATGCGGCAGTGTGTGACAGGCTGACGCGAGTGGATTATCCTGTTGGCATAGGTCGCCGCAAACGCCACGCAGAAATGCAGCGGTCGTGCCAAGGCGAACCGTCGCCGTGGTCGCATTGGAGGGGACATGCCCGCCAAAGCCCTGATCCTTGCGGTTGCAGTCGCAATGCTGTCGGGTTGCGCGACGCAGAAGATGAGCGGCGACCAGTTGGCGCGTGTGGCCAAGGACTGGTCGCTCGGTATCCGGGCAAGTCAGATCATTCCGGTCTATCCGCTGACCGAAGACCTGCAACCCGGTGATGTGTTCCTCGTCGCAGACGCCGATCGAAGAGCAGGTTCAGGTTTATCTCGACAAAGGCTTTCTGCCGCTGGAAAACCTTGTCACGCGGCTTTCCCCGCTGGGCTACGCCCGTTTCTATCGCGGCTGGCCGCGCATAACCGATGGCGACGGCGCGCCGCCGCGCCCGTGGCAGTTTCCCAATGCCGATTCGACGGATGCGGATTTCTCGCGCGCGCCGATCGCGGCGTTCCCGACCTACAACTTCTCGGTCAGCCGCAGCGCCGGCCTGAACGTGGCGATCCCGGTCCAGAGCGTTCCGGTCGGATTGAATCTGCTGGACTCCGCGTCAGCCAACGGCACGATCACCCTGAAGGATGCGTTCACCTATGCGCTTGCCCGCGCGCACGATGTTCGACGCCATTCACCAGTGGTGCCGCGACAACGCGGATTACCTCGGCCAGTACGAACCGCCCGGTACCGCGGACGGAAAGCAGGCGGCAAACAAGTTCTATCTGCGGGTCATCAACCGCGTGTACCTGGTCAAGACCGTGGACGTTACCCTGTTCAGCAATCGCGCCTTTGGCGCCGGCGGTTCGGCGGGCGTGCCGCAATCCGTCCAGTTATTGAACATCGCCAACGCGACCGAGTCCGCGAAGCAGTTTGCGGCCGTAAATGAGATTCTCGCCAATGCGAGTTCTCCTGCCGGCGGAGATGCCGCTACTCCGGCGGCAGCAGCGTACCTCAACCGCTTGCCGTCGGTGGAACCGTCAAGCTGGCGATGGCGACCAGCCGCTCGGTGTCCCTCGTCGAGACCTTCCGCCGGCCATTGGTCATCGGCTATCTCGCCTCGGACTTTCCGATCGGTGCAGGCGGCAAATGCGCCGCGCCGGTGCCGACGCTGAGCGTGCTCGAAGGCCACGCGCCGGCGGCAGGCAAGACGATCGAATACCGCGGATGCGATGAGAACTGCGCGCGCTTGCGACCGTGGATCAAGCAGGGGATGAATCAGAAAAAGCTGGAAGCGTGGCTGGAACAGAACGGTGGTGCGATTGCGATTGCGGATTTGCTGACTGGCGACTACGCGGCGACGCGGCAGCGTGCGGTTCTGGACCTGATCGAAGGTTCACATTAAAGGAGTGAACGTATGGCACTGCAGCCGCCTTCTCCTCAGTCGAATGTACCGAGAAGCTGATGTATCAGGCGTGGTCGACGCGATGCTGCTGGATAGTCAGGTCAAATGGGTGGGGATTGTGTATGAGGCAACGGTCGGTGGGGTCGACCGATTTACTGTTACGCCTTACATCGTTGATCCGACGTAGGGCCGATGGTCTGAGACAGATTAAGCTGAACGATGCGGGGAGCGCGATTGTAAATTTGTGCGCGCACAATAGGCCGGAGAGTATTCGTTGATTTAAGAAACACTCGCGCCCTTATGAGATGAACAGCCGGAGTACATATCGTTAGCTACTGTACAAAAACTCTATTCTTTCGGAGGGCGCGATGAAAGATAAGCGAGCTATCCACGGCCTCGTTCGCGGTTTGGTCTTACCGACGGGTACACTTTTCTTTGCTATTTTGCTATTTTCGGATTCTGGATTCGCCAAAATGTACGAGAAGCCGAGAAGCTTTTCTTTGGAAGAGAATTCGCAGGACCAGGTGCAACGCATAGATTTGCCGGCGATCGATACAGCAACCCTTCTCGCCGAGGACCGAGTACGCGAAAAAAATCCGGATCGCCCAAGACCTCAGCGCTTTGCCATCGCCGCAGAAGTTACCTTTGCTCTCGATACAGCGGGTACTTGGCGAAACGTTCCCGAGGGCCAACTCTGGCGCCTGCGTATTCGGACTCCGGGCGCAACGAGCCTAAACCTTGGCATCACGAGATTCGACATGCCAGAAGGCGCGAAGCTTTGGATCTACGATCCAGAACACACGCATATCGAAGGCCCTTACACTTCTCGCCATCGAAGCCATCGCGGTAGCCTCTGGACTCCTGTGATACAGGGCGAAGAGATTGTGGTTGAAGTATTCGTTCCGGCTGGCATTGCACGTCCCGTAATAGAAATTAAAAAAGTGAACCAGGGTTACAGGGGTTTCGAGTTGAGTATTTCTGGTTGTGGCACCGAGGGGTTATGCGAGAACGACGTAGTTTGCCCGGTGGGCAATCCATGGCGGGATCAGATACGCGCTGTCGGTTTATATACACTTAATGGAGTTGGTCGCTGTTCCGGAACGTTGCTCAACAATACCTCCGTTGATCTTAAACCGTATTTTCTGTCGGCGAATCATTGCCTCGTGAATAGCAGCAATGACGATACAGTAGTTGTCTATTGGAATTATCAGTCCGCGCAATGCGGTACGCACGGTCCAGGCTCCACGGACGATAATCAGTCGGGATCCATTTTTCGCGCTGGCGATGACGGTAGTGATTTCCTGCTGCTGGAGCTATCTCAGATGCCTGATCCCGCATCCAAGGTCTTTTACGCTGGTTGGGATGCAAGCGGGGCCACTCCCCCATCGACCGTGGGAATTCATCACCCTAAATGTGACGTAAAAGCGATCAGTTTTTCCAATAGCCCGCCCGAGATGACAATATATGATGGCAATTCCCCACCCGAGAGCTATTGGCGAGTCCTGTGGGATTCAGGAATCGTGGAGGACGGTTCCTCCGGTTCTTGCCTATTCGCAAAAGATACTGGACGTTGCATTGGCCACCTTCGCGGCGGGAATCAGTCCTGCACAGGAATGGTATTAGAGAATTGGTACGGAAGGTTAAACGCGAGTTGGACGGGTGGTGGGACGCCAGCCACACGCCTCAGCGACTGGCTCGACCCCGGAAGCACCGGCATTTCAAGTATGAACGGTGAGCCACACATCACCACGGTCAACGGCGTGCACTACGACTTTCAGGGGGCCGGTGAATTCGTTGCCCTGCGTGACGCTGGTCGTCTGGAGATCCAGACGCGCCATGCGCCCATCGCAACGACGTCTATCCCGGGACCCGATCCTCACGATGGGCTCGCGACTTGCGTAAGTTTCACTACCGCTATTGCAGTTCGCGTCGGTAAACGTCGGGTTACTTATATCCCGAACATCAGCGCCGTCCGTGACCCCAGCGGCCTTCAACTTCGCGTGGACGGCGTTCCAATCGAACTCGGGCCGAAAGCAATTGATCTTGGGGATGGTGGACGCATAGTGAAAACGTTGGCCCCGGGGGGACTTGAGATAGATTTCCTTGACGGAAGCATCTTGTTCGTGACGCCGGGCCGGAAGGATGCCCAGTCGTACCTCAATTTAGATCTTATCCGCGCCCCAGGCATGGACGGGATCATGGACGCAGAGCGGGACAGTGGTCGCATCTCAGGCGCACAAGGAATCATGGGCACTGTTGCTACGGGCAATTGGTTGCCCGCACTCCCGAATGGGCGATCCATGGGGCCGATGCCGGCGTCATTGCATGAGCGTTATCTCGATCTCTATCAGAAATTCGCGGATGCGTGGCGCGTAACCGACAAGGTCAGCCTCTTCGATTATGCTCAGGGCGAGTCGACGGATACGTTCACAATGCGTAACTGGCCACCGGAGAAGCCGCCTTGCATTATTCCGGAAGCGATCCCAGTTGAGCCAGCAAGTCAAGCAGTCGCGCAAAATGCGTGCGGACCAGTAACCGCCAAGAAACTGCACGCTGATTGCGTCTTCGACGTGATGGCTACTGGTGATACCGGCTTCGCGAAAACCTACCTGCTCAGCCAGCGGATTCGGGAAGGATCGACAACAATCAGGTTGGGCGGTAAAAAAAATTCTACGAAATTGGACGAGATTACATTCACCGCAACAGTGGTGCGAGCCACGTGGATGGATGGAGGCGTTCCGACTGGATCGGTGCAGTTCACGCTCGACGGCAACAAGGCGGGTGGGGCAATCGAACTCGACACAAATGGTCGGGCGACATGGGTGGCGACCGGCCTTAAGGAAGGGAAGCATGTGGCGTCAGCCACCTATAATCCCGCAAAGGGCAGCACATTTCTGGTCAGCACGAGCTTCGACCTTATTCTCACCGTCGATAAAGAGCGTGACTGATGAATTTTCTTATAGGATAGTCGTTCGCGCTATCTGCAACACCAATACTTTCCGCAAGGGATAACGCCGTTTGGGCAAGTCATATCCCTGCAATTCTTTTTATAACCATTATCCGTCACGTCTCGGCGTAACCAGTCGGTAGCCTTCGTTTTGAAGACACACTGGTACGTCGGGCATTGATCATTACTTACAACTGCGAACACTGCCGAACCGGTGTTCAGATTGCTCACGTGTTTTCTAAATGGATACTTGGGATCATCGGGGAAAGGTATCTCGCTATTGTCGGCTATAAGTTTCGACGCGTTCTTGCTATTCAAAGGGGGGAAAAGATTGGAGTTGTGCTCATCTCTTTTCTCAGCGGAAATGAGTACATCATTTCGGTCGAAGTAGTAAATCACTTTATAACCGGTCTCGCTCCCTGTGCACTGTGGTATTTGCATCACATTAATCGGCCGTGCCGCACATCCGGCGAAGCAGAAGCCCGCAATCGCAAGCGCAACGTAATATCGACGATAACAGGTCATTGCTAACAGACCGAGTGCTATTCCAAACAAACGCTGCACAATACATAAGAAGCGCGGCTTAGCTGCATTCATGTCTTACCCTTTCGTTATTCATGAGTTAAAAAAATACGCCGCTATCCGATAAGAAAGTGGCGGCATGTTACATGGAATCGGGATGGTTCATTTACTCCTTAGAACATGACCGCGACTCGTGCATATGCCAACCGACCAGTTGCAAGCGTTGGTGTGACTAAGTCGGTTTCCTGATACATGAATTTCTTGTCGAAGAGATTGCGTACATCGAGTGAGATCAAACCTCGGCGATTCGGCAAGTAATAGGACGCTCCAATGTCCGTTAGCGAGAAGCGGCTTGAGCCGTCGACGAAATCCGGTCCGAGCCGAAAACTTCCGTCTTGGTGTACTCCAGTAACAGTCAAGCGATAAGAGCTATTTAGCTCAGGGGCAAAGACCCGCAATCCGAGCGGTACTTTTTGTGTTCGGGCGTCGAGAAATGCCTCCGCAAACAGTGGATCTTCTGTTATTCGTTCGTAGTTTACCGACGCTGAAGGCAATGTGCCGCTCTGGCGCCCAATAAGCATAAGCACGCAGGTTGCGTTCATTCCACTGGAAAGTTTCTAGTGGATCTGTGAACGCTTGCGGAACGGTTAGACGACGCTTAGAAAATTCGATCCCGGAAAACGCCGTAACCGATAGTCTCTGATCGAATGCCACTCCGCCGCCTTTCGGCCTTTGTCGCGAGCACATCATCGTAGAACTGGTTGAATCCTGCTATCTGCGTCGGCTCAATGGTTTGTTCGCCAACTAATGGCATGCGCATGACGCGATATGCGGCCGCCCGCATGGAGCCGCCGCGCCAAAGATTCAGAGTTATGCCGGCTTTGGGATTGGTTTGCCGAATTACATCCGGGAATACAGGGTCTCTTATCTCATCGACACTAATCGCGATGTCGAGTTTTAATAGGCGATTCCACGGCTCCCAACCGAGGTAGGCGTATGCATTTGTTGCTTTGCTGACGAATTGATCTATGAATCCAGAAAAGTCAATTGTGCCGTTGCCGCGGTAGTATCCGCCTCCGACCAAGAGATATAATGAAGGGCGTTTGTAAACGGCCTGTATTTCTGAGAAAGTCTCGTCGAGGCGCGAATTGAACAAAGGTGAATCGACCGGAAACTCAGTCGAGTCGTAGGATTGTTGCGAGGATGCGATACCTACTACATTGACCCTGTCCGATATACGTTGGCGGATACCGATTCGCGCAAGATCCCGATCTTGCTTAAGTCGCAAAGAAATCGTTTCACCGAAAAAGTTTTGACTCAAATCACCCTGACTCTTGCCGCTTTGTCTTACTTCGCTGAAAACGTTTGTATCCAGAGAGGGTTGTACCTGTAAAAATCCATTGAGTGAATTTCTTGTTAGCCCCCATCCCGATTGTAGTCCATTTGTCTCGTAGTGAAGTTGACTGAGACTGCCAGACATCGCTCCGTAATGCGCAGAAAGCATCAACTGATCGCCTAGTGTCGAGTTGTCACCGACAACCGCGCTCCCCTGAACATGAGTGCCATCACGCTCAAAAAGTGCGCTGTACTCATTAAGGGCTGTTGTAATGGGCTCTGCACCGCGCAATATGAAAGGCTGCGGATCCAGTTGAAGTGGTGGTAGTGGTTTTGCGTTTGCAGGCTGCCATACCTGCGATTGAAGCGCTTCGCTCACGCGCGCAATTTCATGACGGGGTTGCCCAAAAAACGCATCTGCAAGAACCCGATGACCCGAGAAGTTGGTTGGGTCCAACTGCAATGATCCATACCCTTCCACTAAGGCGAGTCGGTCAAACCCCAGCTCCTGATAATTCGCAGCTAGGGCCGCACTTTTGGAGGCATTATCTTGATCCAACAACAACCTCGATCGATAGATCCTTCTGTTGTTGTTAAGGTGGACTGATTGTTGAAGTTCCTCAAGCGCTTCGACTGGCCGATTTTCGCGTTTGTTCGAGGATTGCGTCGTAGAACCATGGCGTCGGATCTCTTGGGGTCAAGCTGTTTGGCTAGATCGAATTGAGTCGAGGCAAGCTGGTCACGCTCTTTGGAGTTTTCTTCGTAGTACGCCTTTCCAACGTAGCTGCGAAGCAGCGAATTGGTCGGATCCAGCGCAACCGCGATCTCAATCTGCTCTCGCCCCTCGACCAGATTTGCCCTTCTCGGATGATGGCCAAGCCCAGACCCAGCCTCGAGAAGCGGATCGGTCGAGTCCAGTTCGATGGCTCGCTCGAAAGTCCTCGACGCGCCTCTTTCACTTTGATCTGCGCCAGGTGAACGAAGCCGAGAATCATGTGCGCACGGCTCTCGGACGGGTTTGCCGCGACCGCCTGCTTCGCGGTCTTTTCCGCTTCGCGCGTCCAGCCGAGCGACAGTTGCAACTCGGCGACGCGCGCAAAGGCGAGCGCGCTGGACGGCGTCAGTTCGGAGGCGCGCTGCGCGCTCGTAAGCGCCGATTCGAGTTTGAAGTCGGCCTGCTGTGCATAGGAAAGTGCCAGCCAGGCCGGAGCGGAATTGGGCGTCGCGTCGACCGCTTCCTTCGCCAGGCGCAAAGCTTCGGCCTTGTCGTTCCGGACCAGACTGATGATGGACGACAATGCTTTCGCGTCGCTGCTGTCAGGCGCGACGGCAAGCGCGTCGCCGATATTCGCCTGCGCTTCGTCCACGCGGCCCGCGCGAAGAAATTGCTCGGCGCGCGCGATGAGGCATGACGCTCGGTTGTCCGATGCAACCACGCGGCAGTCTTCGGCAGGTTCGACGCCTGCCGGCGTGATCGGCGGATAGTAGAGCGTCCACTGCACGGCATCGGTCGGTTTGAGATGCAGCTTGATGGCGGGCGGTTCGCTGCCGCCGACCGTCAATGTCTGGCCGCTGACCACCGATTGGGACGGAAAGACGTTGGCCCCCGCGCTGGTGGCGAGGACCTTGCCCTCGAACACCGAAAGATCGGTCGCTTCGCAGCGCATCGCCACCAGGAACTCGGTGCCTTCGACCGCGGCGTTGAGGTGCGGCGTATTGACTCGGAACTTGCGCGGGAACCGGGTGATGAAGTAGCCGGCGCCGCACGCGTTCGCAGTCGCGGCGGCCGGAACGATGTCCTGCTGGGTGAACTCGACCAGCGTTTCTTCCGCGGACTGACTGACGGTAATGCTGGTGTTCTGGTCAACGCGGAGCAGGGTTTCCGGCTGGATGAAAAGCGCCGCACGGCTCAATGCGCCGGTGCGTAGTTTGTCGCCGTCGCACAGTCGCGTGTCGAGCCGCGTGACGCGGGTCCAGCCGTTCTGGCTGGCGCGCAGGATTTCGATGGTGCCCTGGATCGAGACGACGCGGGCAAAAGGAGAGCGACAGGCGGCTGGATCGTCTGCGGCGTACGCGGGTATCCCGCTTTTGATTATGAGTAAACCAAACAGCAGCAGGGGGGGCAAAAGCCCCCGGGAACTCCCCTGCAGCGCGATCCAGCGACACCTCGGCATCTTTCACCCCTCCTCTAGGGCCAAAGACTTCAGGTACGACGATCGACTGCTGTATTAAAAATAGCCCTTTATTCGGGCCAGCGCAATATGCTTCTGTAATGAGGGGCTAAAGTCGCTTGACGGATGCCCTGACTGCGACCCGGCGGGGCTTACTCCACCCTCAGCGCCCCGTCCCGCAGCGCGGCTCCGGAGGCCAGCATGCGCACATAGAAGGCCGCGGGTCCATCGTCGGGAAACGCTGCCGTCACGCTGCGGAAGGCGTCGAGGGCCTTGCGCGATCGGCCTTCGCGCAGCAAAGCGAGCGCGCGGGCGAATTGCTCGCACAGACTCCTGTTGCCGCGGGTCGGCCGATGCCAGCGTGCCCAGTAATTCAAAGGCGCGAATCGGCTGCGCCTTGCCGCGCAACAGGAAGGTGCCGACTTCGCGCACCAGGAATCCCTGCACGCTTTGCAGCGCCGGCTCCGAGATCAGCACACGGGTGCCCGAGCTTCTTGTTCAGAGTCCTGGATGCGCGTGGCGGTGTTGGCCGTGTCGCCGACCGCGCGATATTCATAGTGCCCATGTGCGCCGACCGTGGTGAGCACCACGCGCCCCCAATGCACGCCGAAGCGCGTGGCCAGCTGGTTGGCGGCGAGCCGGTCGTTGAACTGGCTGGCGGCTTCGCGCATTTCCAGCAGGGCGGCGCAGACATGATTGCGCGTCTCCGCGGAGCGGTTCGGCCAGATGGCCAGCATCGCGTCGCCGACCACGTCGGAGACAAACCCGCCGTGATCTGGAATGGGGCGGAACAGGGCTTCGTAATACACGTTCAGGAAATCGGCGAGTTGCTCGGGCGACATGGTTTCGCCCAGCGCAGTGAAGTTCGCCGCGTCGGTTGCCACGCAGGCACACTCCAGCGATTCGCGGGTGCGGTCGATGTGTGCAGCGTTCTGTTCCAGCGATGTGACGACTTCCTTCGGCACGAACTGCGCGAACGCCGCGCGAATGCGGTTGCGCTGGCGGCGCGTCAACTCGTATTTCCAGAACGTGCCGGTCGCGAGCCCCAGGGGCGCGGCGATGAACAGGGGCATCAGTACCGGCAACCACAGCGCCTGCCTGGAGAACAGAACCGACGCTGTTACGCCATAAGCCACCGCAAGCGCCGCTGTGAGAGGAAACGCGATCGGATTCGGCAGCAACAAGCACAACGTCGCGCACAGCAGGCCCGCGAGAAACGTGATCCACGCCCATGTGACAGCAGAGGTGGGCCGGATCGAATCGCCGCGCAGCAGATTGCTGAATGCCGTCGCGGCGATTTCGACGCCGCTCAGCGCCACGCCATCGGCGGACGAAAACACCGTGGCAAAATGCTCCGACTGCTCGGGACTCGACGCTTCCGCATAGCCGACGAACACCATCTTGTCGGAAAAAAGATTTGCCGCCTGCTGCGGATTGAATGCCAGTACCTGGTCGTAGCCGAGCGCGCGAATGCTGCCGGGGGGTCCCACCGGATTGAGCAGGCGTTCGCCGGATCCGGCGTGCAGCGCCACGAGATGACCGATGCGTGTGCGTGCAGCGGCATCGACACTCGGCTCACCCTCGGCAAGTGCCGCCTGCATGCGTTCCGCCAGGTCGGGGGTGGTGGCAAATATCTGCCGGATCAGCAAACAGGTCGCCTGCAACTGACCGGCGCTGCGCACGTCTTCTGACGTCTCCGGCAGGAGCTGCGCCTGATCCGGTGCCAGGCGGACCAGCATCGCGCGCAATTGCGGATAAACATCCAGCGAGTAGGCCTGCATGGCAAGCGTGGCCAGGCTTGGCGTCGCTGAGCCGCCCTGTGTGAAGACCATGAACGCATCGAAGCGGCCCTCGTGTTGCATCACCGGAAACGGCGCCACGCCGAGTGCGGCATCGAGAATGACGGGGCTGATGGCAATCGCTTCCTCCGCCGCTTCGCCGGACGATGTCGCCGGACGTTCGAGTTTTCCGGCAATCAGTATGCGTTGCGAGCGCTTCATGGCCGCTGCGAACGAGCGATCCTGCTCGGCATTGAGATCCCCCGCAGGACCCGGCAACGGCGGACGACTGCGGAACAGCATGTCGAACGCCACGGTCTGCGCGCCTGCGGCCGTGAGTCTCTCAACCAGCATCGCATGCAGGCAACGCGGCCAGCGCGCCGGCAATGCCGGCACATCGATATGCGTGTCCGGCCTTGTGCCGATCCGCAGATCCTCGCAGCGATGGAACTTCTCGGGGTCTTGCGGCAGAAAGATGTTGGCGGCCACGCCGCGATTGATCGTCACGATGACCACCTCTTCCGGCACGGCGACCGGACCGCGCAACCAGAACAGCCAGCCCAATCCCAGGGTCTGTTCGAGCGAGCGCAGCGGTGGCAACAAGGTGAGGAGCGCGCCCATCATGCCGACGGCAATCGACACCGCGATGACGGTTCGACCGTGCGGCCGCCCGCCCATCGCGGAGTCGCTGGCAAACCATGCAAAGAGGCGGCGCACGTTCAGATGCCCCGCGACCGGTCGGCCATCAGCCGCCGGGCGATCAGATGCACCACGAACAGCGCGAACTGCGGGTTCAACAGGTACAGGCGTTTGACCTGATCCGAGGTCAGCGTGAACAGGTCGACATCGGTGGCGCACACGGCAGTGCAGGTGCGTTCATGCGACGGAGAGAAAAGGCCGATCTCTCCGAACACGGCGCCGCTGTCGAGCTGGAGATTGAATTCCTCGAGCCGGATGCTGCCGCGCTGCAGGTAGCAAAGTTCGGCACCCTGGTCGCCTTTGCGAAACAGGATCGTCTGGCGCGGCAAATGTTGATGAGACATGTGCGGCAGCAGCCAGTCGACGTCGAGCGCGCCGCCTTCGCCGATCCGGATCTGGCGGAAGTTCACGCTGGGCAGGCGCGACGCGAGCAGCACCGCCTCGCTGCGATTCTGCACGCCGAGGGCCTTGAAAATCGCGCTCATGTGCAGCTTCACCGTGCCTTCGGTGATGCCGAGGTGCTTGGCGATCGCCAGATTCGATTTGCCCTGGGCGGCCAGCGAAAGCACTTCGATCTGCCGATCGGTCAAGCCGAACTCGTGCAGCGATCCCGCGGGCTGCGCGGAGGGCACCCCATCGGTTGGTCGGTCCGCTGGCCTCGCCGGGCCTGCACGGCGCAGGTAGGGACGATACGTCCCGCCGCCTAAAAGCAGGGTCAGTACCCCGCGAGTCACGGCTTCAGAATGCGATTTCGGGATATAGCCGATTGCGCCGGCCGCGAATACGCGCTCGATGAAAGCATCGTCTTCGCGCGAACCCAGCGCCGCGAAGCGAGTGCCGGGAAGGCGCTCGAGGATAGTGCGCGCGACGTTGTCGAGGTCCGGCGCTGCGTGATCGAGATCCACGATCACGAGATCCGGAGATTGCGCGATCGCGGGGAGCGCAGACAGATCGTCGGTCAGTTCGATCGTGCTGTCCGGGGCGAGCCCGCTGAGCAGGCTACGCAGCGCATCGGTAGCGGTTCCACGAGGCGAGGCAACCAGAATCCTCATTCATGTCCCCGGACGGTCCAGTATGCCGACGTGTTACCACGTTTCCCGTCGCGGGCGCAACTCGCCCGCAACCGGATAGGACGCGCGACGCGTCAAACCTGACGAACTTAAAGCGGCGCGGTTCGCCTCGTGCCGTCAGGCGGCCGGCAGGGCGGCCAGCACGGCGCGGGTGATGGCGGCGGTGCCGTGCTGGCCGCCGAACTCGCAGGGGTGCAGATCGCCTTTTGCAAACGCAGAGCGCACCGCCTCTTCCAGGACCTGCGCGGCATCACTCAGGCCCGCGTGACGCGTGTCGTTCTCCCAGCCAGTCCAGCATCATGGCCGCCGACAGGAACATTGCCGTGGGATTGGCCTTGCCCTGGCCGGCGATGTCGGGGGCGGTGCCATGGCAGGGCTGGAACATGCCGTGCGCGTCGCCGATGTCGCCGGAGGGCGCGAAGCCCATGCCGCCGATCAGGCCCGCGCCCAGATCGGAGAGGATGTCACCGAACATGTTTTCGGTCACGATGACATCGAAGGCCCACGGCTTGAGCAGCAGATTTAATGCGGTGGCATCGATGTTCGCGCAATCGGAGTTGAAACCCGCGAAACGCCGGGCACGTTCCTCGAAAATCCGGCGCATGAAGGCGTACGATTTCAGCACGCCGGCCTTGTCCACGCAGGTCACATTGCCGGGTCGGCCGCGCTTGCGCCGTTGCGCGGCGAGGCGGAACGCGTAATCGAAGGCCCGCTCGCACCCGGCGCGCGTGAGCCGCATGGTGTCGAGCGCGGTATCCGCGTCCTGCATCACGCCGCGGCCGCGGGAATAATAAAGGCCTTCGGTCTGCTCGCGCAGGATCACGAAATCGATCTGCGCCGCACGCGCGTCGCGCAGCGGACCGGGCACACCGGGAATCGAACGGATCGGCCGCACGCCCGCATACAGCTCATACTCGATGCGAATTTCAAGTTGCGGGGCGATCTCGGTGCCGTCGGGATAGCGGATGTCCGGTATGCCCATCGCACCGAACAGGATTGCGTCGGCGCGACCGATCTGTTTCATCGTCTCATCGGTCAACGCACTGCCGGTATCGCGATAGGCGATCGCGCCGCCGGGAAGCGGGTTCCAGGCGAAGCGCGGAAGGTTGGCTCTTTTTGGCCAGCGCGTCGAGGACTTCGAGGCATGCCGCCATGACCTCGATGCCGATGCCATCGCCCGGCAGGACGGCAATGCGCAAGTCCGAGCCGAGCGCCATTTCGTCTCAGCGAATCGTGAACCGCTCGCCGGCCGTCAGGTCAGCCGCGACCAGCCTTGCTCCTGGCGATCGAGGATGCGCTTGAGGGCTTCGAAATGCAGGATGCACTGCTGGCGCTCGCTCTCGATCTGCTTGGCGACTTCGGCGACCATCTTCTCCGGTGCGCGCTTGAGTTTGCCTCCGGTGCCCTGCGCCAGCACTTGCACCATGCAGCAGCGCTCCAGGTAGTACAGATCGTCGAAGGCGTACGCCATGTTGTCGCCGCACACGATGATGCCGTGGTGCTGCATGAACACCACGCTCTTGTCGCCCAGCGCGTTGCAAATGCGATCGCCTTCTTCATTGGCCAGGGCCACGCCGCCGTACTCGCGGTCGTAGCCGATGCGCCCGTAGTAGCGCATGGCACTCTGGTTGGCGAACACGTCCAGTTCGCCGCCGTCCAGCAAAGTCAATGCCGTGGCGAACGGCATATGCGTGTGCAGCACGCATTTCTTGCGCTTGCCCAGATGGATGCGGCCGTGGATGAAAAACGCCGTGGGTTCCACGGTATGCTTGCCATCGACCACCGTGCCTTGCTCATCCACGACCATCAGGTCGGCCGGGGTCAGCTCCGACCAGTGGAAGCCCTGCGGATTGATCAGGAACTTGGTCGGGTCGCCCGGCATTTCCAGGCTGAAGTGATTGCACACGCCTTCGTTGAGTCCCATGCGGGCTGCAGTGCGCAAGGCCGCGGTCAGATCGATGCGGGCCTGGGTGACGGGATCGAAGCGCTTCATGAGAGTTCCTCCGGTTCGTTCTTCTGATCCGCCCATTCTGACATAAGCGGAACCGGACAAGCGCACCCGGGCCGGGGGGCACCTGGAGGCTGCAACTAATCGGCCGGCCTCAGGACGGCAGCCGGGAAATTCGCGAATACCTGTGCAAGTTCGAGCACGCCGTCGCGCGCCTCGATATTCTCGCCGGTCAGCAGGTTGATGAAGCGCGAGCCTACGCCGAGATCCTTGATCGACACGGTGGTATCGGTCCAGACGTCCTGGCCCAGCGGCAGCCGACCGGCTTCGCCGAGCAACTGGGAAAACAACCTGCCGCCCAGCGCAACGAGGCTCCGGCCTTCGTGCTGGCGCGCGTACGCCAGAACATGCACGGCTTGCGCGCCTTCGCTGGCAAGCGCGCTGTAGCTGCCCAGGCGGAACAGGTCCGGAAGCTCCCGTCGCAACGAGAGCAGGCGCGCGGTAATGTGAAGTTTCGCGCGGCCATCTTGCGGCGCCTGCGCAAACGCGCGGGCCTGCGCGGCGCAGTCAGCGCCCGCCGCCAGGTTCTCGTCGAGCAGCCGCGCTCGCAACGCATAATCCACGGGCCTGCGGTTATCCGGGTCTACGAGGCCGAATTCCATGATCTCGTTTCCTTGATAAAGATCCGGCACGCCGGGCGACGTGTATTTCACCAGCGCCATGGTGAGGCTGTTGAGCGCGCCGAACCATGCAATCGGTTCGGCGCGCGCGCGCAGATCATCGAGAAACGGATTGGGCTGCACGTGGGCAAGCGCGCCGCGAACAAAACCGGTCAACGCGCCCTCATATTCCTCGTTCGGACTGATCCAGCTGGTATGGGACTTGGCTTCGCGCGCAGCCTTGATCATGTACGCCTCGATGCGCTCGCGCCACGCGGTCAGCGAGCTTTCATCCAGCTTGCCGAACGGAAGCGTGCCGATCAGTGTCTGGTAAAACAGATACTCGTCCGCGCG
The DNA here is from genome assembly GCA_963846655.1 of uncultured beta proteobacterium. Taxonomy (GTDB): domain Bacteria; phylum Pseudomonadota; class Gammaproteobacteria; order Burkholderiales; family JACQAP01; genus JACQAP01. The sequence goes on from CAWJWT010000002.1 coordinate 208,408, forward strand.
CGAAGGCGTTTTTACCTCGTCGATCTGCGTGCGATGCCCGCGATTCAACAGGCTCCAGCGCCGCAGCGCGAGTCGCCAGACGGCCGGCGATTCGGACAATACATTGATGCGATTGCGCACATCCTCGGAGCGCTTGTTGTCGTGCGTCGAGGTGGCCAGCATGGTGTGGGGCCAGTGCGCCGCACGGTCGGCGCTGGCGCCGTGGAATGCGCGCACTGTCATGCCGAACTGGCCGGGGTCGCCGCCGACTTCGTTGAGCGACGTGAGGCGGTGATAACGATAAAACGCGGTGTCTTCGACGCCCTTGGCCGCAACCGGTGCCGTGAACTGCTGGAAACGGATCGCGATGTGGCGCACGCGCTCGCGCAGTTCGTCGCTGGCGCCCTCGATCGCCTCTCCCAGCAAGGACTGGCGCACGAAACTGAAAATCGACGTGTCCGCGGCCTGGCTGCGCCGGCGCGCATGGGCCACCGCCCAATCTATGTAGCGTAAATCCTGCTCGGTGGGCGAGTCGACGATATAGGTCCGGTACACCGGCAGGCAGGCGGTGACTTCGGCAATGGCCTGGCGCAGCGTGTTGAAGGTGTAGTCGCGCGTGCGATGGTCCGAGCGCGCGATGCGCAACATCTGGCTGGAGAGCACCGTCAGCTCGGAGGCGAGCGCGCTGCGCATGATGGCGCGCTTGCCCAGATAGGCAAACTCTTCGAAGGTCTCTTCTTCGCGCGAGAAGCTGTGCCAGATGCGATCGAACTTGGCCTGAGCGGTCGTATCGATCAGCACGCCGGTCATGACGTTGGCGAAGCGATAGCCGGTGGTGCCGTGCACGTGCCAGGTCTGCGGCACGTCCTCATGCGGTGCGGCGATTTTTTCGGCGACGACATAGAGCGACCGGGCCGGGCGGCCGGTTGCGTCGTGCTCCGGCAGCGCGATGCCGGTGCGGCGCGCGTAACCTTCCTGCAGCCGCCGGAAATATTGCGCGGGATCGTAGAGTCCGTCCGGGTGATCGATGCGCAGGCCGTCCACCGCGCCGGACGCGGCGAGTTCCAGCGTGAAGGCGTGCGTGGCCTCGAACACGCGCTCGTCTTCCATGCGCAAGGCCGCCAGGTCGTTGATGTCGAAAAAGCGCCGGTAGTTGATCTCGTCGGAGGCGACGCGCCAGAACGCGAGCCGGTAGGCCTGCGCTTCGAGCAACTCATGCAGCGCTTCGCGCGGACCGGGTGCGTTCAGCGTGGCCAATGCCGTGTCGATGGCGCCGCCCACATCGGGCCGCCGGCCGGCAAGCCGGGCCAGACGCCCCTTGTGCACTTCCTTGTCGCGAATGCGTTCGGCCAGGGCCTGGGCATCGCGCGTGTGGCGCGGCGGCAGATGCTTGAACGCGGCGGCCAGGCTCGACAGCGCAGCGCGCTGCTCGCCCGCCGTGAGCAGGGCTTCGGCATAGCCCAGCACTTCGGGATAGCTGCTCGGATCCAGCGGAAAGCGGTGCTCATGATAGCGAACCGCAAAGCTGCCCGCGTCGTGTTCGAACACGAGCTTGAGTTCGCCGCTGGCGAGCAGATTGCCGTAATGATCTCCCAACGCGGGGACCAGCACCTTGCCTTCGAGTTCGGCGTTGATGGGATGCCAGTCGATGTCGAAGTGTCGTGCATAGGCCGAGGCCGGGCCGTTCTCCAGCACGTCCATCCACCAGGCGTTGTCCTCCCCCAGCACGCCCATGTGGTTGGGCACCATGTCGAGCAGCAATCCCAGACCGTGCTCGCGCAACTCCGCGCTGAAGCGCGCAAAGCCTTCGGCGCCGCCCATCTCGGGATTGATTTCATCGTGCGCCACGATGTCGTAGCCATGCAGGCTGCCCGGCCGCGCGCGCAGAATCGGCGAACAATACACATGGCTGATGCCCAGGCGCGCGAGGTAGGGCAGAATTTTTCCCGCGTCAGCGAACGTGAAATCCTTGTTCAGCTGCAACCGGTAGGTTGCACGCGGCACCCGCGCTTCGGCGAGCGGCGCGCGCAGCGCCACATGCGGCCGGATGTCCGTGAGCACGGCGGCAAGGCGGCGCACGCGATCGCTGGTGGCAATCTGTTCCAGCGTTGCCACGAGCTTGCGTTTCCAGTTGGGATGCTCGTCGGTGGTGCCAGGCATGTTGGCCTGGTCGGTGACGCCCAGCGCATCCTCGATCTGGACCATCATGACCTGCGCGGGCGTCGTGGCCACGAACGCATGAATCGCCTCGAGCAGCGCGGGCGTCAACGCTTGCGATCCGGTGGGCTCGACGACCACGTCCGGTGGCAGAATCCCGGCGTGCTGGAGTGCCAGCAGCAGGCGCACGCGCTCCTGGGCGCGGTCCACGAGCTGTTTTTCGTAAACGCCACGGTTCGGGAACAGGCCCAGCTCGAGCCGCACTTGGAGGTCGCGCCCGGACCACCATCCGGCGAGCGTCGCCAGATCGTGGGTGCTGACTGCCACCAGCGCGTCGCGCGGATATTGCTCGGCGGGCTTGAACGCGCCGCCGTCGCCCCGCTCGAAGTACAGCAGCCGGTAGGAAAGCACGCCATAGCGCACCAGACCCGCGCGCATTTCGTCGGCCACCGTGCCAAGGTCCTCGCCGATGACCAGGCAACGGCAGCGCTCGCTCTCGAGCGCGACGATCGCCAGCATTTCTTCAAGGGCGTAATGCACGTAAGCGCCATCGCGCGCGGTCTTGCCCGGCGAAATCCAGTACAGCCGCATCAACCCCATGACGTGATCGATCCGCAAGGCGCCCGCGTGCCGCATGTTCTCGCGCAATGCCTCGATGAACACGCGATAGCCAGTGGCGCGCAGCCGATCGGGCCGCAGCGGTGGCAGGCCCCAGCCTTGACCATTCGGATTGAACTCGTCGGGCGGCGCGCCAACGCTCGCGCCCAGCGCAAACGTTTCCTGGCTGGTCCAGGTATCCGAGCCGGCGCGGTCGACCGATACCGCCAGATCGAGATACAGGCCTACGGCCAGCCCGCGCGCCTGGCAGCGCTGGTTGACTCTCTCGAGCTGGTTGTCGGCCTGCCATTGCAGGTATTCATAGAACTCGATGCGCTCGCGGTTTGCTTCGGAAAACTGCGCAACTTCGGGCGAGTCGTGGTCGCGATAGGCGTCGGGCCAAACCGGCCAGCCCCAGATCGCGGCATCCGCGCCGTGAAATTGCGCCTGCAAGGCCTCATAGACGGCGTGCAGGCGCAGAGCGCTGCCGCGGTTTTCCTGAAACTCGCGAAACGTGCGGCCGCGCGGGGTTTGTTTGCCCAGGTGATGCTCGCGGAAATGTGCATACAGTAATTCGAGGATTTCTGTTTTGGCGGCGCACACGCCGGGATAGTCCACGAGCGGCACGTCGCGCAATCGTGCGAGCCGCGTCTGAAACGCCGCCGAGCGCACGACGCGCTGCGCCGGCTCGCACTCGCGGAATTCCTCGATGGCTTCCACGTCGAGGTAGAGCACGTTCAGGCGGATGCGCGACGACGGGCTGTACGGACTGGCGTGCGCCGGATTGTGCGCGAACAGCGCATGCAGCGGGTTCAGTCCGACGATGCCGGCGCCAATGTCGGCAGCCGTTTCGACGAACCGGAACAGATCGCCGAAATCGCCGATGCCCCAGTTGCGTTCCGATCGTAGCCCATAGAGTTGCACCGAGGGACCCCAGATCCGCCTGTTTTCCGCCAGCGCAGGGGGCTGATAGCATCGGGCCGGCGCGGCAATCAGCAGCGTCGTTTGCTCCACGCCATCGACGGCGAGCGTGTGATATCCCGCGGGCAGCGCGAGTGCTAATTCGACCTGCAGTTCCCGCACCGGCTGGCCGTCGCACTGCGCACGCTGGGTTACGGGCAGACGCGCCGCATCGATTTCACCATGGTGCTGCGCGCCGCCCTCCTCGGTCACGGTCCAGCGCAGCGCCGTGGCGGATTCGGGCAAGCGCACGGCCAGCGACCAGCGTGGCGCGCCCGCAGAAATCGCGGCGACCGCGGGGAGCGACTGGCGCCAGGCGGCGGCTTGCGCCTCCTGCAGCGCGCTGCCGACACGCTCCGGCGTGCTGGCCTCTACATTGAACTCAGCGAGCAGCGCGACGAGGTTTGCGTCGGGTATGGCAACCCGGTTGCCCCAGATGTCGTGGTAGTGGGGTGCGATGCCGTATACCGCGCAGAGTTGCGCAAGCGACGCGCTGTTGTGCATCGCTGACTCAGACATCGGCGATGGCGCGGCGCGCGCTGCGGAGCATTGCCAGCCGGCGTGCGAGCGCGTCGACCGGCGTCATGCGCCGCTCCTGGCGCGGCTCAAGACCACGAAGGAGCGTGGTTTAAGCGGATAGATGGCGTGCGACCATGCGGGCGATTCCACCGGCATTTCATCGGCGGCAGGCGGCAGCGGCTGGCTCGCTGTGTCAAGCAGTAAACGCCACCCGCGATCCTGGGCGGCAGGCAGCGTGAACGCAATCTCGTCGTGATGCGCATTGAACAACAGCAGAAAGTCATCATCGAGCAGCACTTCGCCGCGCGGTCCTCGCTCCGAGATGCCGTTGCCCGCGCACAATTTCGCCAGGCAGCGCGCGTTGCTGTCGTTCCAGTCCTCCGGCGTCATCTCGGTGCCGTCAGGCTTGAGCCAGGTCACATCCTTGACAGCGTCTGCGCTGCGGGGAGCGCCGTCAAAGAATTTGCGGCGACGAAAGGCCGGGTGCGCGCGGCGCAGCGCAATGACGCGCTGCACGAAGGCGGTCAGTGCGGTGCCTTGTGCAGTGGGCGTCCAATCCAGCCAGCTTAATTCATTATCCTGGCAATAGGCGTTGTTGTTGCCCCGCTGCGTGTGGCCGCGCTCGTCGCCCGCCAGCAGCATCGGCACGCCTTGCGACAGCAGCAAGGTGGCGATCAGATTGCGCTTTTGCTGCTCCCGCAAGGCGATGATTGCAGGGTCGTCGGTCGGTCCTTCGACGCCACAATTCCACGACAGGTTGTTATTGTGGCCGTCGCGATTGTTCTCCCCGTTCGCTTCGTTGTGTTTTTCGTTGTACGAGACCAGGTCGTGCAACGTAAAGCCGTCATGTGCCGTGATGAAGTTGATGCTGGCATGGGGCTTTTTTCCCGACCAGCCGTACAGGTCTTCCGAACCGGTCAAGCGCCGTGCGACCTCGCCAATCACGCCAGGGTCGCCTTTCCAGTAGCTGCGCATGCGGTCGCGGTAACGATCGTTCCATTCGGCCCAACCCTGCGGGAAGTTGCCGACCTGGTAGCCGCCGTGCCCCAGATCCCACGGCTCGGCGATCAGTTTTACGCGGTTCAGGGTGGGGTCCTGGCGAATGGCGTCGAAGAATCCACCGAGGTTTTCGACTTTGCCCGCCTCGCGCGCGAGTGCCGAAGCAAGGTCGAAGCGAAAACCGTCGACATGCATTTCCTCGACCCAGTACCGAAGCGAATCCATCACCAGTTGCAAGGCGCGCGGGTGCTCGAGGTTTACCGTGTTGCCGCAGCCGGTGAAATCGTCGTAAAAACGACGGTTGTCGGCGTTGATAATGTAATAGGACGCATTGTCGATGCCGCGCATGGACAAGGTCGGGCCGAGCTGATTGCCCTCGCACGTATGGTTGTAGACCACGTCGAGAATGACTTCGATGCCCTCCGAATGCAGCGTCTTCACCATGGTCTTGAACTCCTTGACCTTGCGTGAAGCGCTGTAGCGCATTTCCGGCGCGAAGAAGCCCAGCGTGTTGTAACCCCAGTAGTTCTGAAGGCCTTTCTCCGCGAGGTGGCGATCGTTCAGATAGCTGTGCACCGGCAAAAGCTCGATCGTGGTGATGCCGAGCCGCTTGAGATATTCGACCACCGGCGCCGTCGCGAGTGCCGCGTACGTGCCGCGCAATATGGGCCGGTACCTCCGGATGGCTCATGGTGAAACCGCGCACATGCGTTTCGTAGATCACCATGTCCTGCCACGGCACGGCGGGCCGCCGGTCTTCGCCCCAGGTAAACGCCGGTTCGAGCACGCGGCCTTTGGGCATCAGCGATGCACTGTCGCGCCGATCGAAGGACAGGTCCTCGCGTTTGCTGCCCACGGTATAGCCATAGAGCGCATCGCCCCAGCGCAACTGCCCGATCAGGTCCTTGGCATACGGGTCGACAAGCAGTTTGTGGGGATTGAAGCGATGCCCTTCATCGGGCTTGTAGGGCCCGTATACGCGGTAGCCGTACGCCAGTCCGGGCCGCGCCTGCGGCAGGTAGCAGTGCCAGACATAGTCGGTTCGCTCGGGCATTTCGATGCGCTGGGTTTCGCGCCGCCCGCTCTCGTCGAACAGGCAAAGCTCCACTTTTTCGGCGTGCTGCGAGAACAGCGCGAAGTTCACACCTTCGCCATCCCAGTTCGTGCCGCGCGGATAAGAGTGCCCGGGCCAGACTTCCGTGATCAGCTCAATCTTTTTCATCGTTCGCCCCGCGGGCCCTTCTTATCGTCGCGATATCCGCGCGCCCGGCACAACGCTTAGACCTGCAACCAGCCGAACAGTGCAATGTCTAGCGCGGCAGCTTTTCTTCGACCGCATCGCTTAGTTTCTTGTCGCGCGGCCACCAATGCTCGATGCGTTCCGCGGCCCAATCCCTGCCGCCGATACCGAAGGCCAGCGCCAGCGCAAATACGACGCCGGCCAGGATCACCAGGAAGCTCTCGCGCACGATATCGCCACCGATCTTGATGTGCTCGAGTGCGATCAGCACCACGAAAGCCATGATCGCGTACTTGGCGAGCTTCCCGAAGAAGGCTGCGTCCTGCAGGTTTATGTTGCGACAGTACGTGACGACGGCATCGCCGACGACGCGTGCAAAGTACGATCCGAACGCGAGCACCAACAACGCCACCAGAACATTCGGCACGAACCAGACGACGCGGGAGAGCAGATCGGTGATGTAGGTCAGCCCCAACCCGTTGAAGGCGATCAGCAGTGCGGCCAGGATGACCAGCCAATAGACCAGACCGGCGAAAATCGTGGTGGTATCCGCCTCGACGCCGCCTTGCCGCAGAAAACCATCCAGTCCGGCGCGCTCGGTCAGCACGTTGAAATTCACGGCGCGCAGCCCTCGGGATACCGCAAAGCGAATCACTTTCGCCAGCAGCCAGCCGCCGATTACGACCACGAGCGCAATCAGCAGGCGCGGCAGGAATGCGCCGATCTGAATGAGGATGGCCCTCGCGGGCTCCAGGTAAATGCCGAGACTTTCCATGATGCGTTCTCCTGTGTGGGTGGGCTCTCGCGGGGCGATCTCAGGGTGCTCTGAGCAAGGTGAGGATGCCTTGCAGGGGTACTTGCGCCCAGTCCGTGCGATTGTTGAGTTCATAGCGCAGTTCGTACATCGCCTTTTCCAACTCGAACAACGCGAGCAGATCCGGGTTCAGTGTGGAGGCAGGCCCGGTGGCCGGGCTGGATTCGGTCGATGCCCTGGTATTGGCGTAGGCGGAAAGAAACGCCTCGCGGGTGGCTTTCTCCCAGGCGCTCGCCAGGGGGTCGAGCCGCGAGACTTCGTCGGCCTGTTGCGCAACATGGCGCAGGGCTGACCAGCGGGCGTAGTTGAACGATCGCAGCATTCCGGCGACATCGCGCAGGGGAGAACTCTTTTCGCGGCGTTCGTCGAAACTGCGCGCCGGTTCACCCTCGAAATCGATGATCAGGAAATCATTCCCGGTCACCAGAACCTGGCCGAGATGATAATCGCCGTGATAGCGAGTCTTCAGGCCCCCGTTCACGTGACTGGCCGCTTGGGTAATGCGCGATTGCAACGCCTGGCTTGCATCGAGCACCGATTGCGCATCGGCCTGCGCGCCAGGGGGCAACTGCGACAGGCGCTCGCGCAGCAGGTCAAGCGTGGATCGCGTTTCCGCCGCCGCCCGTTTCCTGAAGGCGACGACATCGCTTGCTGTGAGCGGCTCAGGATCGAAAGCCGGGTTCCCGGTGCGCAACGCGAGCGCACGATGCAGTTCCGCCGTGCGCTGCCCCAGCGTGGCAATCAGCGCGAGAAATCCGCCGTGGGCCTCGAGGGCTTCGGGCACGCCGGATGGGCCGCCGGCCGCGGTCAGGACTTCTTCGAGAAAACGCTGCACATAACTGAGCGTGTGATCCCAGCCGTCGCCCTGATTCGAAACATAGCCTTGCACCATGGCCAGCGTCAGCACGCGGTTGTCCTTGCCGAGGTATTCGAGCGCCCCAAGCACGGGCACACAGTGGGGAAAGTGCGCGACATCGGTCAGGAAGCGACCCATCTCGAGTTCAGGATTCAGGCCCTCGCGCAGCCGGCGATAGCCTTTGAGGAACAGCTTCTCGCCGAGCGTCACGACCGTATTGCTGCTCAAGGCGCTTGGACGCGCGACCTCCATGGTATCCACGCTGGTGGTCACGGTCGCAAACATCGCGGTCGGGGTGAACTTCAGGTGCCCGGCCGCCGTGGCCAGCTCTTTGCCCTCGCGGATGGCCCGAACGAGGGCGCGGCAAAAGGCTGCGTCGTAAAACGCGTCACCCATGACGCCTACATTGGCTTGTTGCCGGATCTTGGCCAACCCCGCCGCGCCGAGCCGGTTGTGCCGCTCTTCATCGCCGTCCTCCCAGGCGAGTGCGAGCGGCATGAAATAGACGGATTCCTCTTTCGGTCCTTCCAGCTTCAGCAACGGCAACATCCAGTTGCTGTCTGCCTCGGTCCATACGGCGTGATCGACCAGTCGCGCGCGGTCGATGACCGTGCCTTTGGTCGCATACCACCGCTGGATCTCGATATAGCGCGGCAGGGTGTCCGTTTCAAACTGCGTGCGCATGCGATCGGCCATGCCCATGCGCCACGGCATCACACGCTCGCGGAAAAAACTGGTGAAACCGTCGAACAGCACCAGGGTGGGGCGATCCTGCAAGGAGACGCCCTCCTGGTGCCAGCTCGGCATTGCCGCGTCGTGGGCAAGCCGGAACCAGTAGAAGCCATAGGAGGACAGGGTCAACAGATAAGGCAGCTCGCCGATGGGCGGGAACGACGTGCGGCCGAGCATCTCGACGGGCACGCGGCCCTTGTACGCCGCCAGATCGAGCTCCACCGGCTGTGCTGCGCGTGAGAGGTTGAACACGCTCAGGATGATGTCGTCCTCGTACTCGCTGATGTAAGCGAGAATCTTTCTGTTGCCGGGCTTCAGGAAGCGGCGCTTGCCGCGGCCGAACGCGTGGCTGGTCTTGCGCACCGCCAGCATGCGCTTGGTCCAGTTGAGCGGCGAACTGGCATTGCGCGTCTGCACCTCGACATTGAGCGTCTCGAAGCCATACATGTTGCCCATGATCGGCTGCAGGTACAGATGCTGCGGATCGGCGCGCGAAAAACCTGCATTGCGATCGTTGCTCCACTGCATCGGCGTGCGCACGCCGTTGCGGTCGCCGATGAACACGTTGTCGCCCATGCCGATCTCGTCGCCGTAGTAAATGATGGGCGAACCGGGCATCGACAGGAGCATGCCGTTCATGAGCTTGACCCGGTCCAGGTCGTTTTCCATCAACGGCGCAAGACGGCGTCGAATGCCCAGGTTGATGCGCGCGCGCAAGTCCGCCGCGTACATGCGATACATGTAGTCGCGTTCCTTGCTGGTGACCATTTCCAGGGTCAGCTCGTCGTGATTACGCAGGAAGATCGCCCACTGGCAGCCGTCGGGAATCTCCGGGGTTTGCTGCATGATCTCGACAATCGGGTGGCGGTCTTCCTGCGCAATGGCCATATACATGCGCGGCATCAGCGGGAAGTGATAGGCCATGTGGCATTCGTCGCCGTCGCCAAAGTATTCGCGCACGTCCTCGGGCCACATGTTCGCTTCCGCCAGCAGGAAGCGGTTCTTGTAGTTTGCATCGATGGCCGCCCGCAGTTTCTTGATGACGGCATGCGTTTCCGGCAGATTCTCGTTGCTGGTGCCGTCGCGCTCGATCAGATACGGGATCGCGTCGAGGCGAAATCCGTCGACCCCCATGTCGAACCAGAAGCGCATGGTCTTGAAGACCGCCTCCAGGACCTTGGGATTGTCGAAGTTCAGGTCGGGCTGGTGACTGAAGAAGCGGTGCCAGTAATACGCCTTTGCAACCGGATCCCAGGCCCAGTTGGAGACTTCCGTGTCCGTGAAGATGATGCGGGTGCCCTGGTATAACTGGTCGGTGTCGCTCCAGACGTAAAAATCCCGCTCGGGCGAGCCGGCCGGCGCCTTGCGGGCGGCCTGAAACCACTTGTGATCGCTCGAAGTGTGGTTGATGACCAGCTCCGTGATCACGCGCAGCCCGCGCTTGTGCGCCTCGGCCAGCATTTCCCGAAAGTCATCCAGCGTCCCGTACTGCGGATGCACGTCCTCGTACTCGGAAATGTCGTATCCGTCATCGCGCAACGGCGACGGATAAAACGGCATCAGCCAGATGGTGTTGACGCCCAGATCCTTGACGTAGTCGAGCTTGGCCGTCACACCCTTGAAATCGCCGACGCCGTCGTTGTTGGAATCGAAGAAGGCCTTGACGTTGAGCTGGTAAATGACGGCATCGCGGTACCACAGCGGATCGTTGCTGTCGTCGATCGCAGCGGTTTCCAGTTCCAGCTTGGGGGCGGTTGCACTCATCGGACGTCCGGCCTCAGAGGAAATAGTCGAAATCGCGCTCGTCGCGAACGCGGCGCCGGACGATGAAGATGTGCGCCGGCACGCTATGCGGGTCGAGGCGCAAGAAGTGATGCGTGCCTTGCCACAGGAAGCGCTGGTTGCTGAGCAGGTCGTGCATCTGAAACGAATGCGACGGCTCGACATCGATCGACGCGGGATCCAGGTTCACCCAGCCTGACTGCACATTGTGCGGATCCAGATTCACCACCGTGACAACGATATTGGCGCCATCGGCGGAAGTCTTGGCGTAGGCCAGCAGCTGGTCGTTGTCGATCGTCAGGAAGCGCAGTCCGCGGTCCTGATGCAGCGCGGGATTATTCCGGCGAATATGGTTGACGCGCGCGATGAACGGCGCGAGGCTCACCGGGTCGTTGTGGTTCCAGTGCCGCAGCTGGTATTTCTCGGAGTCGCGGTACTCTTCGCTGCCAGGTTCCCGCGGGACGTGTTCGAGCAATTCGAACGCCGGCCCGTAGATGCCGTAATTTGCCGACAGCGTCGCGGCAAGCACCAGGCGCGCCATGAACATCGCCGGGTCGCCGCGCTGCAATTGCTCGTGCAGGATGTCGGGGGTGTTGGGCCAGATGTTCGGGCGGAAGTAGTCGCGTCCCGGGCCCGCCGACAGTTCAGTGAAGTATTCGACGAGTTCCTGCTTGGTATTGCGCCACGTAAAGTAGGTGTACGACTGCGTGAAACCCAGTTTTGCCAGCCGATGCATCACCTTCGGCCGCGTAAAGGCTTCGGCGAGGAAGATCACGTCCGGGTGTTCGCGCTTGATCTCGCCGATCGCCCACTCCCAGAAGGCAAAGGCTTTGGTATGCGGGTTGTCCACGCGAAAGATTTTCACGCCTTCGCCGATCCAGTGGTCCATCACGCTCTTGAGCTCGGCCCATAACGCGCGCCAGTCCTCGCTTTCGAAGTTGAACGGATAGATATCCTGGTATTTCTTGGGCGGATTCTCGGCGTATTGCACACTGCCGTCCGGGCGCCAGCGAAACCAGCTCGGATGTTCTTTCACGTAGGGATGATCCGGCGCGCACTGGAACGCGATATCCAGCGCGATCTCGAGGCCATGACCGGCTGCGGCTTTGATGAGGCGGCGGAAGTCCGCCGGCGTGCCCAATTCAGCCAGGATCGCCTTGTGTCCGCCTTCGGCTGAGCCGATTGCCCACGGACTGCCAACGTCATCGGGACCTGCAACCAGGGCATTGTTGCGGCCTTTGCGTTGGATGCGCCCGATCGGATGGATCGGTGGAAAGTAAAGCACGTCGAAACCCATGGCCGCGATCGCCGGCAGGCGCTTCTCCACATCCTTGAACGTGCCATGGCGACCGGGCTCCGGAGCGGTGGAGCGGGGGAACAGCTCATACCAGGTGCTGAAGCGCGCGCGCTCGCGGTCTGCAATCAACGACAGTTCCCGTGCGAACTGTGTGGCATGACGCCGGTCGGGATAATGCGCGGCCAGTTGCGCGAGCGCCTCGTCGAGCGCCAGCGCCTTGAGCGCAAGCACATCGCCTGCTTTATTCCCGGCAGCGCTTTCCAGATCCTTGGCCCACTGGGCCAGCGCCTTGCGATCGCCCCCGCGCGCGCGCTCCGCGGTAGCTGCGATCTCAAGCGCGCCGATGCGCGAGGCGATGCGGATATCGTCGCCCTCGACGCGGCGCGTCATCTCCGTGCGCCAGGACTCGAACGGGTCAACCCACGCGATGACGGTGTAGCGGTAGCGCCCGAGCGCGGGCGGCGCGAACTCGGCTTCCCACACATCGTTGCCCACTGGTTTCATGGGCACTTCGCGCGCTTCGGGCTGATCTTCAGCCCGCCAGCGCAGCATGACGCGCAACACGTCGTGCCCATCGGTAAAGCAATGCGCCGTGATGCGCACGTTGTCGCCGACCACCCGCTTGACTGCAAAGCGGCCGTCATCCGCGACCGGCAAGACGGCATCGATGACGGCGCGAATGCGACCGTCTTCGGTGAAATCAGGCGTTGGGGTCTGCTTCGCTGCGGCGGTCTTAGGCATTGGGCACGTGCTCGAGAAGGAGGGTAGATAACGGGGGAAGCGTCAGGCACACCGAATGCGGACGTCCGTGCAAACGAACCGGGGCTGATTCGACGCCACCCAGATTGCCCCATCCGGCGCCGCCGAACTCGGTAGCGTCGCTGTTGATGACTTCGCGCCAGAACCCGGGGGCTGGCACGCCCAACATATAATTAGTGCGTGGCACCGGCGTCATGTTGCAGACAACCAGCATCGGCGCACCTTCGCGGGGCTTGCGTAAGAACGCGAAAACACTGGCCCCGGTATCGTCGGCCGCCACCCATTCGAATCCGGCGGGCGAAAAGTCCACCTGATAGAGCGCGGGGGATTCGCGGTAGACGCGGTTGAGCTGCGCGACGAAACGCTGCACGCCGCCATGACCTTGCAAGGACGTCACCCACCACTCGAGTTCGCCGTCGTGCGTCCACTCGCGCCGCTGGCCGAACTCGCTGCCCATGAACAAGAGTTTCTTGCCCGGGTGCGCCCACATGAACCCGAGCAGCGCGCGAAGATTGGCGAACTGCTGCCACGGGTCGCCGGGCATCTTGCCGAGCAGCGAACCTTTGCCGTGGACCACTTCGTCATGCGACAGCGGCAGCACGAAATTCTCGTGAAAAGCATACACCAGCGAGAACGTCAGCTTGTGGTGATGGTACTTGCGATGCACAGGCTCCTGCTTCATGTAGGCGAGGGTGTCATGCATCCAGCCCATGTTCCACTTCATGCCGAAGCCCAGGCCGTCCATGTCGGTGGGCCGGGATACGCGCGGCCAGGCGGTCGATTCTTCGGCGATGGTCAATGTATCGGGATGATCGCGATAGACGGCGCGGTTCATCGACTGCAGGAACTGGATGGCTTCCAGGTTCTCCCGGCCGCCATGGCGATTGGGAATCCACTCGCCATGCTTGCGCGCGTAATCGAGGTAGAGCATCGAGGCCACGGCGTCCACCCGCAGGCCGTCCAGGTGATACTTGTCCAGCCAGAACAGCCCCGACGAGGTCAGGAAACTGCGCACTTCGTTGCGCCCGTAGTTGAAAATGCTCGAGTTCCATTCGGGGTGAAATCCCTGTTGCGGATCGGCATGCTCGAACAGGTGGGTGCCGTCGAAATAACCCAGCCCGTGCGCATCCGTCGGAAAATGCGACGGCACCCAGTCGAGCAGAACCCCGATGCCGCGCTGATGCAAATGGTCGACGAAGTACATGAAGTCCTGCGGCGTGCCGAAACGCGACGTCGGCGCAAAGTAACCGGTGGTCTGGTAGCCCCACGACCCATAGAACGGGTGCTCGGTGACGGGCATCAGTTCGACATGCGTGAAACCCATTTCGACGATGTAATCGGCGAGCTGATTCGCCAGATCGCGGTATCCCAGAAAGGCGCCGTCCTTGCGCCGCCAGGATCCGACGTGCAGTTCGTAAATCGCCATCGGCGCATCGAGCGCGTTCTTGGGCTTGCGCGAGCCCATCCATTGCGCATCGCCCCAGTCGTACTCCAGACTCCATGCGCGCGAGGCGGTGGATGGCGGACATTCTGCATAAAATGCAAATGGATCGGCCTTTTCGCCGATATGGCCGCCGGCGTGCGAGACGATGCGAAATTTGTAGGCTTGACCACGGCGCATCTGCGCGACGTCGCCCTCCCAGATGCCGGAGCCATCGGGCCGCGCCGAAAGCCGGTTGGCGCCCGCATCCCAGTTGTTGCATTCGCCGATGACGGAAACTTCGCGCGCGTTCGGTGCCCAGACTGCCAGATGCGCGCCCCGGCCGCCGGGTTCGAGCAGGCACCCCAGCTTCTCATAGAGTCTGGAGTGCGTACCCTCGCCAAATAAATAGATATCCTGGTCTGTCATCGCGATTGTTTTTGTTTCCGCCGTTGCGAAGCGAAGCTTGGGTGCGTGTGCCCAGCCATCCGGCGGGCGCTGACGTAGGGAAGCGCGCGGCAGTGAACCTTAACGGCGCATGCTCCCACCCGGGCTGCAACGATGGGTGAAGCGTGAAAAAGAAAATCGAAGGATGATGCCGGGACGTTTTACTGCGCGTAATCGCATCGCCAATCAACCCGCCCCGAGATCAAGCGATGTGCTCGTTCTATATTCTACTAACATGACAACAGAATGCCCAGATAAGTTCCCCGACGAACGATCACTCTTGCATGCGGGCAAGTCGAGCGCACCAACATGAGACATCCGGCGTATTGCGAAGGCCGGCTATTCTGGTGCGTGGGCGCGTGGTGCGCTCACTCATGGCGCATGTGACGGGAGCGCGCGTACGCGATTCGCCGCGTCCGGGTTCGCTGTGGCCGTGGGGCACCGTGCAGATTGATCGATGCTAGCATAGCGACCCTGTGAGACGCGTTAATCACGAATCTTGACAAGGATAACGACGATGAATAAGGCAGTGTTGACGCCGGAACAGCACGCGGCGTACGAGCGGGACGGTTTTGTCATGGTGCGCGGGCTGTTCGACGCCGAGGAGGCTGTGCTGCTGCAGAAGGCCATGGAGACCGATCCGCAAGTACGCGGCAATCTGTACAACCGCAACGACGCGCAGGGCCTTGCCACGAAAATGGTGCTCTGGAACCATCCGGGTGACAGCGTCTATGGTCTTGCGGCCCGCAGTGAGCGCATCGTGAATACGATGGAGTTGCTGCTGGGCGGGGAGGTCTATCACTACCACTCCAAACTCACGGCCAAGGATCCCTTCGAGGGCGGAGCCTGGGAATGGCATCAGGACTACGGCTACTGGTACAACAACGGCTGCCTGTTTCCGCTGATGGCCAGCGTCATGGTCGCGCTGGACAAGTGCACGAAGGAAAACGGGTGCCTGCAGGTGGTCAGGGGATCGCATTTACTGGGGCGCATCGATCACGGCGTGATCCAGGGCAGTCAGGTCGGCGCCGAACCAACGCGGGTCGAGCAGGCGCTCAAGCAACTGGAGACCGTCTATGCCGAAATGGAGCCGGGCGACGGATTGTTTTTCCATTGCAATACGCTGCATCGCTCCGACCAGAACCGTTC
Organism: uncultured beta proteobacterium; assembly: GCA_963846655.1. Taxonomy (GTDB): domain Bacteria; phylum Pseudomonadota; class Gammaproteobacteria; order Burkholderiales; family JACQAP01; genus JACQAP01. Next base: position 224,115 of record CAWJWT010000002.1, read on the forward strand.
GCCGAGCCGCCGCTGGACAGTGCTGTTCTGCTACAACGCGGCGCGCAACAATCCTTATATCGAACACCATCATCCTTTCTATACCCCGCTGGACAAGGTGCCGGATTCGGCGATCAAGCAAGCGGGCCTGAAATTCGGCAGCGCCAGCGACGACAGTTTTCTGAAGACCTTCGTCAATCCGCCGGAACTCAAGAAAACGATCAAGCTCTGATTTCCGCCTGACGCCCAGGTCGCACGCGCCGAGGGGTTTGATTAAATCAAAGCAAGGGTCGATGAGGTTTGACCTGAATCAAGCCTCGGCTGCCGGCAGGTCGAGGAATTCCACGCCCGGCAATGTGCAAGCGAGGATGCTGTCGCGAACCACATCGAGGCTGCGAACGCGCGGAAAGCTCTTACGCCACGCCATGACGATGCGCCGGTCCGGCGCCGGGCGGCCGAACGCAATGTAGCGCAGCAGGCCGCGCTGGTCGGACGCTGGGATGGACGAACTGGGCAGCACCGTGATGCCGACACCCGATGCGACCATGTGCCGGATGGTTTCGAGCGAACTGCCTTCGACCGTCTGCTGCAGTGTGCCTGGTGCCGCGGAACCGCGATTCAGCGCGGGACAGGCCTTGAGCACCTGGTCGCGAAAGCAGTGTCCGCTGCCGAGCAGCAGCATGGGTTGCCGGGCAAGATCGGTTGCTGAAATGCGTTTGCGCGCAGCCCACGGGTGCGCCGCCGGTACTGCCACCTGAAACGATTCGTCGTACAGCGGCCGGACCATCAGGCCGGCCGCGTCGATGGGCAAGGCCACGAGAATGACGTCGACGTCGCCGGCGCGCAGCATGCGCAGGAGTTGGGAAGTGTAGTTTTCTTCGATCAACAGCGGCATTTTCGGCGCACGCTTGTGCAACTGCTTGACCAGGTGCGGCAACAAATATGGCGCGACCGTATAAATCGCGCCGATGCGCAGCGGTTCGTTGAGCGGGTCGTTGCCCAGCCGGGCAATTTCCTTGAGGGCAGCGGCTTCCTGCACCACCCGTTGGGCCTGCTCGACGATGCGCCGGCCGATGGGTGTAATGGCCACATCGCCCGGCCCGCGCTCAAACAGCGTGATGCCCAATTCGCTTTCGAGTTTCCGGATGGCGACGGAGAGTGTGGGCTGGCTCACGAAACAGATTTGCGCCGCGCGGCCGAAATGCTTCTCGCGCGCCACCGCGACCACGTAGCGCAGTTCAGTCAGGGTCATCGTTCAACGCGTGTCGATCCGGCCCTTGTACGGAATGCAGTACAGTCCGATCGGTTCGGTTTTGCCGCGCAAGGTCAACGGCGGCAGCGGCAGCGCCTGCATGAATATCGCGGTGTCCTTGAGCGTTTCCATGACGCTCTCGGACAGCAGCAGTTCGCCGGCGCGGGCGCGTTGCATGAGGCGGGAGGCAATGTTCACCGCGTCGCCGATGATCGTGAAATTGGAATACGCAGCGGATCCGACGTTGCCGGCCACCACCTCGCCCTTGTTCACGCCGATGCCCAGGCCGGTCTCCAGGCCGTGCCGGGCGCGCCACTCGATCGACAGGGCATCGAAGTCGGCCAGCATTTGATTGCCGCACTGGATGGCGCGCTCCGCCGCGTCCGGTTGATCGAACGGCACGCCAAAGCCCACCAGCAGGCTGTCCCCGGCCATGTTGAAAATGACGCCATTGAACCGGTACGCCACATTCGTCAGCAGCGAAAAATATTCGTTCAAAAGCAATACCACCTGGGGAGGCGGAAGTTTCTCCGCCATGCGCGTGAAACCGCGCAGGTCGGCAAACAGAATCACGGCATCGAAGCGGTTCTGATAGCCCAGCTGGGGATTGCCCGGCACCCCTGCCGTAGTCAAAATCTTGTCCATCAGCTTGCGCGAGCGCAGATGGCTGTAGTCGTCGCGCCCTCCCGGGAAGCCGGTATCGGTCGTCACCGCGGCGGCGTCGCGCTTGCGCAATTGATGGGCGCTCACCAGCGATTTGACCCGCACCAGAAATTCGTCCTTCTGGATCGGCTTGCTGAAAAAATCGTCCGCTCCGACCTGCAGGCCCTTGATGCGCTCCTCGCGCTCGTTGGCCGAGATCAGGAATACGACGGGGGTCTGTGCTGTCGTGGGGTTGGATTTGATGCGCTTGCAGACCTCGTAACTCGACATGCCTGCCATGGTGAGGTCGAGCACGACCAACTCGGGCAGCATGGAGGCGGCCACCTGAAGCGCCTCTTCGCCATTGCGCGCCGTCAGGATTTCGATGCCCGAGCGGCGCAAATACAATGACATCAACAGCCGATCGTCGGGCGCGTCGTTCACGAGCAGAACGCGCGGCAGGGGGCCTTGTGAGTTCGAATGCATTGACATATTTGTTTCTTGCTTCTCTGCGCAAGCCTTACTGCATTGTCTCATGCGCATCGCGTGCGGCATACGCGAGCGGCATTAAAAATCCGTGCCCGACCTTCCATCGCCGCCGGTCCGGGACCGATTGCGCTCGACAGGCGCCGGAGCAACACGCAACCAGAACGTAACCGGGCCATCGTTTATGAGCGAGACGCGCATGTGGGCGCCAAACTCGCCGCTGGCTACGGGCGAATGCATCGACGTTGCGCATGCCAGAAGTTGCTCGAACAGACGCTTGCCGTCCTCCGGCGCTGCTGCGGGCGTGAAGCTGGGCCGGTTCCCTGTGTTCGTGTCGGCCGCCAGCGTAAACTGCGGGACCAGCAGCAAATCGCCGCGAATATCCCGCAAGCTCAAATTCATCTTGCCGGCCTCGTCGGAAAAGACCCGATAGGCAAGGATGCGCTCGACGAGGCGCTCGGCCTGCATTGGGCTATCGCCGCGCTCCGCGCAGGCCAGAACCAGCAAGCCGGGTCCGATCTGGCCGACGCGCCTGCCGCCGACCGCCACACTTGCCTCGGTGACGCGTTGCAATAATGCGATCATGTTCGATGGTGCATGCAATATCCAGGAAGGATGTTTACCATGACGCTGGGTTACCCAAGGCCTACAATGGCCCCGCGCAGCCTGTGACGCTGCAGCACTTGCTCGCGTAACGCGCCAATGCGAAGCCTGAGCATACGAAAATTATAGAGGAGCCGCCGTGTTTGCCCGTCTGATGCCTACGGAAGGCCGGTTTTTTGAATTGTTCGTCGATCACGCCGAGCAGATCCTGCAGGCCAGCCGCGAGCTGGCGAACCTGATGGCGGCTTTCGATGATGTCCAGCGTCGCTGCTACAACATCGAAACCATCGAAAAGCGCGGAGACCGCATTGCGCAATCGGCCATAGAGATGCTGCACAAGACGTTCATCACGCCGATCGACCGCGACAATATCCATCATCTCGTCACACGCATGGACGACATTCTCGACATGATGGAGGATGCGGCCCAGTCCATCTACCTTTACGACATTAAAGCGGTGACGCCCGATGCGCAACGCCTGGCCACGATCTGCGTGGGTTGCGCGGAGCATGTGAAGGCGGCGGTGTCGCTGCTTTCCAATATGCAGAACAGCGCAAAGATCCTGGTCGCCTGCGCGGAGATCGACAAACTCGAGTCCGAGGCCGACCATGTCATGCGCTCGGCGATGGCCAAGTTGTTTCGCGACGAGCCCGACGTTCGCCAGGTCATCAAGCTGCGCGCGATTTACGAGTTGCTCGAGGCGGTCACCGATCGCTGCGAGGATGTCGCCAATATCATCGAAAACATCGTTCTCGATAATTCTTAAGGCGGCACCTTAGCTATTCGCCATTCCAATAACAATCGGGGCGATCAATGAGCTTTGAAGTCGTGGTGGGTCTGGTACTGCTGGCGCTTGCGTTCGATTTCATGAATGGCTTTCATGACGCGGCCAATTCCATCGCGACCATCGTCTCCACGCGCGTGCTGCGCCCGCAGTGGGCGGTGGTCTGGGCCGCCTTTTTCAACTTCCTGGCGTTTGCGGTGTTCGGGGTGGCCGTGGCGGCAACCGTTGGCAAAGGCATCGTCGATCCAGCCATCGTCGATCATCACGTGATTTTTGGCGGCCTCATCGGCGCAATCGCCTGGAACATCATCACCTGGTATTACGGCATTCCGTCGAGTTCCTCCCATGCGCTCATTGGCGGGCTCGCCGGCGCAGCGGTGGCAAAAGGCGGGGTGAGCACGCTGATCGGCAGCGGATTCCTGAAAACCGCGGCCGCGATCCTGCTCTCGCCGCTGCTCGGCTTCATTCTGGCCATTTCGCTGACGATCATCGTGTCGTGGATTTTCCGATGGCAGACGCCGCGGCGCATCGACCGGTGGTTTCGCCGGCTGCAACTGGTCTCGGCAGCGCTTTACAGCCTGGGGCACGGCGGTAACGACGCGCAAAAAACCATGGGGGTGATCTGGATGCTGCTGATCGCCGCGCAAATCACCGGCGCCAAGGATCCTTTACCGCTGTGGGTAGCCTTTGCGTGCTACGGCACGATCGCGCTGGGCACCCTGCTGGGGGGCTGGCGCATCGTAAAGACGATGGGACAGCGGATCACAAAACTCAAACCGGTGGGCGGCTTCTGCGCGGAAACCAGCGGCGCCATCACGCTGTTCCTCGCCACCGGCCTCGGGGTGCCGGTTTCCACGACCCACACCATCACGGGTTCCATTGTCGGGGTCGGCTCGGCGCAGAAACTTTCCGCAGTACGCTGGGGTGTGGCAGGCCGGATCGTGTGGGCCTGGATTCTCACCATCCCCAGTTCCGCCTTCATCGCCGCAATATTCTGGTGGGTGGGGCAGCGGCTTTTCTAGAAGGGTAGAACGCGCTCCCGCGATGCCAGGCGCGGGCGAACAAGGGCTGATTTCCCGGCCGATGGCCGCGGCGCTACACTGTGAGCCAAAACTCCGGAGGTCGAAATGGCTCAGAATCAATCGGGCAAGGAAGTCGCCACGCTGGCGGGCGGCTGTTTCTGGTGCCTCGAAGCGGTATATGACCGGCTCGACGGCGTAGAAAGCGTCGAATCCGGTTATATGGGCGGGCACACCGCAGCACCCACCTATGGCGACGTGTGTGACGGCAACACCGGCCATGCCGAAGTCGTGCAAATCACATTTGATCCCCGGGTCGTGAGCTATCGCGACCTGCTGGAGATTTTTTTCGTGATCCATGATCCGACCACACTCAATCGGCAGGGCAACGACACCGGCACGCAGTATCGCTCGGCGATTTATCATCATTCGCCTGAGCAGAAGGCGGCAGCCGAAAAAATTATCGCCGAATTGACCGCGCAGAAGGCTTTCGCGTCACCCATTGTGACGGAGGTGGTCCCGGTGGTGAAATTTCATATGGCAGAGCCGTATCACCAGGAATATTTCTCAAACAATCCGAATCAGCCTTACTGCCAGTATGTGGTGGCCCCCAAGCTGGCGAAATTCAGGGACAAGTTTGCCAAGAGAATGAAACGCGCCTGAGACCCTGCGGTAACGCAGAGCCGGCGAGTCTGCCGCGCTCTCATGCACAACACACGTGCACCCAAGTAATATCGAGCACTAAGGTCATGCATGCGCACGGTGGGCGCGATACGCCAACGGGGGTAACAGGCGGTTCGGCCCACAAGTGTGCGACTCTTTGCAGTGGTACGGAAGATGCTCTACTGAATCTCGCGACTTTCGCACGCGGCGCAAGGGAGGGGGAAAACCATGAGCTTCGCGATCGATGCGGTGTGCGTGCGCGGCATGCCGCAACCAACGTGGCGTTAGCGCGATGGACTGGAGCCTGCGCCTGTCGGCCCTGATCGATGCGTTGAATCGGCGCGTAGGCCGCTACGCCAGCTGGTTGATCCTGGCCATGGTGCTCATCAGTGCGCTCAATGCACTCTCGCGCAAAGTGCTCAACCTCAGTTCCAACGCTTTCCTCGAGATCCAATGGTATTTGTTCGCGGCCGTGTTTCTGCTGGCGGCGGGCTACACCCTGCTCAACAACGAGCATGTGCGGGTGGATGTCGTCAATGCGCATTTGCGCACCCGGGTGCGCATCTGGATTGAGCTGTCAGGCACGATCTTCTTCCTGTTCCCGTTCACCCTCATCGTGTTGCGCTATGGCTGGCCTTACTTTGTCGACTCGTTCGCTTCCGGCGAAGTGTCGCTCAATGCCGGCGGCCTGATTGTGTGGCCGGCAAAACTACTGATTCCAGCCGGCTTTTTGTTGCTGTTCCTGCAAGGGGTATCCCAGGCGATCAAGCTCATAGCCGCCTTACGGGGGCGCCTGGCGCCGGAGCCTTTGGTCGAGCGGCATAGTGCGCAGGAGAATGAGGTCAAAGCGCTGCTGCACACGCACTCCGGCGGCGGGAGCGAGCGTTGACGGCACTGCTCGTGGAATTCATCGGGCCGCTGATGTTCGCGGGCCTGGTGGTTTTCTTGCTGCTTGGTTATCCCGTCGCCTTCGCGCTGGCCGCGATCGGGTTGCTGTTCGGCCTGCTGGGCATGGAACTGGGCCTGCTGAATGCCGGACTGCTTCAGGCGTTGCCGCAACGCATCTACGGCATCATGCAGAACGATACGCTGCTGGCGATCCCGTTCTTCACCTTCATGGGCCTGGTGCTGGAACGCAGCGGCATGGCCGAGGATTTGCTGGAAACCCTGGGTCAGTTATTTGGTGCCCTGCGCGGCGGCTTGGCCTACGCGGTGATACTCGTCGGTGCGCTGCTCGCCGCGACGACCGGCGTGGTCGCGGCGTCGGTGATCGCCATGGGGCTGATATCGCTGCCGATCATGCTGCGCTACGGTTACGACAAACGCCTGGCTACCGGCGTCATTGCCGCGTCGGGAACGCTTGCGCAGATCATCCCGCCTTCTCTGGTGCTGATCGTGATGGCCGATCAACTCGGCAGGTCCATCGGAGACCTGTATCGCGGCGCGCTGCTGCCGGGTCTGATGCTTACCGCCCTGTACGCAGCTTATGTTCTGATCGTAAGCATTGTGCGGCCCGCGGCAGCGCCGGCGCTGCCGCCGTCGGCGCGAACGCTGCGCGGGGCGCCGTTGCTGCGCAAGGCAATGTTATCCATGGTTCCGCCGGTGCTGCTCATATTCCTGGTACTCGGGACGATTTTCCTCGGCGTGGCGACACCGACCGAGGGCGGTGCCATGGGCGCGTGTGGCGCGTTGGCACTCGCAGCGCTGAGGCGCCGGCTGACGATGCCCATTCTGCGCCAGTCGATGGACACCACGGCGAAGCTTTCCTGTTTCGTGATGTTCATTCTCATCGGTTCCACCGTTTTCGGACTGGTATTCCGCGGCGTCAACGGCGATCTGTGGGTCGAGCATCTGCTCACTGGGCTCCCGGGGGGGGCGATCGGGTTTCTTATTGCGGTCAACCTGATGGTGTTTCTGTTGGCATTCTTCCTGGATTACTTCGAGCTGGCTTTCATCATCGTGCCGCTGCTGGCCCCGGTGGCCGAACGCCTTGGCATCGATCTGGTCTGGTTCGGCGTTCTGCTCAGCGTGAACATGCAAACGTCCTTTCTGCATCCACCCTTCGGCTTTGCCTTGTTCTACCTGCGCAGCGTGGCGCCGCGCTCGATCATGACCGCGGATATCTACCGGGGGGCGATTCCATTTGTGTGCATTCAGTTGCTGATGGTTGGACTGCTGATTGCGTTTCCGCAGCTCAGCGCTGTCGGACATCGGGATGCCGTCGGCGGCAGTGTATTGCGCCTGCAGATTCCAGTGAGCGATGCGTTCGATTCGGCACCCGAGATTTTCGAGGCGCGCCCCGAGGATTTCGAGAACTATGGCAAGGGCGCAGCAGCTCCCGCAACCAGACCTGAGAACAAATAATGAACAGACGGTCGTTTCTCAAGCATTCATCGGGCGGCGCCGTGGCGGTCGGCGCGACGCTGGCGGCGCCGGCGATCGCTCAATCCGAACCTGCGGTGCGCTGGCGCATGGCGTCGAGTTTTCCCAAGAGCCTGGACAATATATTTGGGGGCGCGGAAGCACTGACGGCCCGCCTGCGCGCGCTGACTGCCGGAAAGTTCGACATTCGCGTGTTTGCCGCCGGCGAGCTGGTGCCCGGTTTCGAAGTGCTGACTGCCTGCGAGCAGGGAACGGTCGAGTGCGGACAAACGCAGGGTTTTTATTTCATCGGCAAGAATAAGGCTTTCGCTTTCGACAGTGCGCTGCCCTTCGGCCTGAACTCGCGCATGCACAACGCCTGGCTCTATTACGGTGGCGGCCTGGAACTGGTGCGCGAACTGTACCGCGAACACAACACGATTCTGTTTCCCGCGGGCAATACGGGTGTGCAGATGGGCGGTTGGTGGCGCAACGAACTGAGCAGTGTGGCAGATCTGAGAGGCCGCAAAGTGCGCATCCCCGGCATCGCGGGGGAGATCATGGCGCGGCTTGGGGCGGTGCCCCAGGCGATTCCCGGCAGCGATATTTATCCGGCGCTGGAGAAAGGCACCATTGACGCCGCCGAATGGGTGGGACCCTACGATGATGAAAAGCTGGGTTTCTACCGCGTCGCGCCCCATTATTATTTTCCCGGCTGGTGGGAAGGCTGTTCGGGGCTCTCGTTTATCGTCAATTTAAAGGAGTGGGAGAAGCTGCCGCAGTCCTACCGCGAAGCATTCGAGATGGCTGCCGCGGAAGCCAACGTGCGCATGGTAGCGGCCTACGACGCAAAGAATCCGCCCGCGCTCGCGCGTCTTGTGCAGCAGGGGGTGAAACTGCATCCCTTTCCCAAGGACGTCATGGTCGCCGCACTCAAGGCCGCTCACGACATTTACGACGACGAAGCAGCCGCCAATCCGGTGTTCCGCCGCTTCTACCAATCATGGAAGGCGTTCCGGTACGCGCAGTACCAGTGGTATCGCGTCGCGGAAGCCCCGTTCAGCAATTTCATGGCCGGCCAGCGCCTGCCATTCAAATGATTACGATAGATCGAATTTTTTTCCCGCGCGGCGCATGATTAGGGCGGGAACAGGAAGGAGCAAGCATTGCTCCTTCGCACGGGATGGGTGAATGGTGCGACGCCGCGACGGGAAGGGGATGCCCGTTCGCGGATCGCAACCGTTTGGCTCTGAACGGGTCGCAGCCTCGCGGCGGCCATTTTGTCATCGTACCTTGCAAGGGAGGTCTCGCAGCCATGCCGAAACTCAGCATCAACGGTCAAAGCTATTTCACTGATTCGCCGCCTGATACGCCACTCCTCTGGGTCATCCGCGAAGACCTGAGACTCACCGGCACCAAGTTCGGATGCGGCATGGGGCTGTGCGGCACCTGCACCGTCCATATCGACGGCCAGCCCGTGCGCTCATGCCAGGTCAAGGTCGGAGATGTCGAAAACGCGCTTGTCACCACCATCGAAGGGCTCGATCCTGCCGGTGCGCATCCCGTGCAAAAAGCGTGGATCGAAGCGCAGGTACCGCAATGCGGTTATTGCCAGTCCGGTCAGATCATGCAGGCGGCCGCACTGCTTGCCGTGAATCCGAATCCCACGTCCGAGCAAATCGTGGCGCACATGAACGGCAACCTGTGTCGCTGCGCGACTTACTCGCGCATCGTCGGCGCGGTGCATCGCGCCGCCGACCTGATGAAGGAGGGTGGCAAACATGCGTAAACCACTCACCGGAGAATTTCAGGAAAAGTCGATGACCCGACGCGAGTTTCTGGTTCGCTCGACGGTGATTGCCGGAAGCGGATTTTTCAGCATCGGCATGCCAGGGCTGATTGCCGGCAAGAACGCGCAAGCCGCGACGGGCACGCCGGCGTTCACGCCTGCAATCTGGTTCACCATCACGCCGGACGGCAAAACCACCATGCATATCGTCAAGGCGGAGATGGGCCAGCACATCGGCACCGGCCTCGCGCAGGTGATTGCCGAAGAGCTTGAAGTCAGATGGGAGGATGTGCGCCTCGATGCCCCGCTCGAAAGCGTGGAAAATTTCTCGATCTATGGGCTCGCCTATACCGTCAACAGCGGCAGCGTCACGACCGAATTCGATCGCATCGCGCGGGCAGGGGCCGCGGGCCGCATCGCGCTGGTGGAAGCCGGCGCCAAAGTGCTCAACGCCCGACTCGCGGATTGTCACGCGGATTCGGGCCGCGTGATCGACAAGGCGTCGGGCCGGTCCGTGGGCTACGGCGAAATCCTGCAAAAGGTGAAAATCGACCGCAAGTTTGCCTATCCGGATGATCTCAAGGGCATCACCCTGAAGGATCCGCGCCAGTACAAGATCATCGGCAAATCAGTTGCGGCGCTGGACATTCCGCCCAAGACCAATGGTCAAGCCAAGTACGGCATCGACGTGTTCCTGCCGAACATGGCCTACGGCGCGTTGGTCCTGCCGCGCAGCCGTTATGCCTCCAAGGTGCTGAGCGTCGACGATGCAGAAGCCAGGAAAATTCCCGGCTTTATCAAGGCGGTCAGGATCGATGACTCGATGGGCAAGTGCACGGGCTGGGTGGTGGCCGTCGCGGACAAATTTCCGGCGGCAATGAAAGCCGCCAAAGCTTTGAAAGTCAAATGGGACGCGGGTCCCTACGCCAATCTGGGCTCGGCGGAACTGCTCGCGCAGTACAAGCAGCTCGCCAAGGACGAGACGGCGGGGGCGAACTGGGTGCTGGAAGGCGATGTCGACCGGGGTTTCGGTGATTCGCAGAAAGTCATGGAAGCCGAGTACACCACAGACATGGTCTGCCATGCCACCATGGAACCGCTGAACGCCACCGTGCAGCATGTCGATGGCGAATGGCATGTCCACGTCGGTACGCAAAGCACTTCGTTCGCGCGCATGACCTTGACGGCTTACCTCGCCAAGGTGTTGAAGAAGAAGCCCGAGGATCTAAAGGTATTCGTGCACCAATATCTCGTTGGCGGAGGATTCGGCGGCAAGCAGGATTACGATGACATCCTTGCCGCGGCCTACTGCGTCAAGGAGACCGGTCGACCGGTCAAGCTCATCCACACGCGCGAAACCAATTTCGCCACCAGCTTTGCGCGCACGCCCACGTATCACAAGGTCAAGGCAGGCATCAAAAACGGCGAACTGGTGGCGATGAACCAGGACATCGTCTGCGGCTGGATGGGAGCGCGTTTCGGCGTCGGCAAGAGCGGCGGTACCGATTGGCTGCAACTCGATTCCTGGGATGCCAAGAAGCAGGACATCGACCAGTGGTCCATCGGTGGCAGCGACCACTGGTATCACGTCAAAAACCACCGCGTGCGCGCCTGGAACCATGAGCCAACCACCTGGGCCGTGCAGGCCAGCGCGCTGCGCACGGTCTCCAATTCATACAACATTTTCGTGGTCGAGTCGTTCATGGACGAGATCGCGCTGGCGGCAGGGCGCGATCCGCTGGAATTCCGCCTGTCGATGTTGAACGGCAAAGGCGGCAATCGGGGCATTCCCAACGCCGGATATCCGCCGGGGACCGGGTCCGATTACTACATGGACCAGCTCTGGATTTCGCTGCCCTGGACCAAGGAAGGTTCCTGGCCGGTGTACGAGTCGGCGACCGTCGGCGGTGCGCTCAGGCTTGCAAATTGTCTGCGCGTGGCGGCAGGCAAGGCGGGTTACGGCACCAGAAAACTGGCGCCGCATACGGGAATGGGCATCGCCGTCACCGCGGCGGAAGAGCGCCAGAGTCCGACCTGGGTGGCGGGCGTGGCGGAAGTCACCGTGGATCCGGCGAGCGGCCAGTTCAGCATCAACAGGATAACGATCGCCATGGACCCGGGCATCGCCGTCAACCCCGCAAACATCGAAGCGCAGATCCGCGGTTCGGCGCTGTGGGGAGCGAGCCAGATCATGTCCGAAAAACTCACATTCAAGAAAGGCAGCTTCGAGCAGAGCAACTTCCACGACTATCGCCCGATCCGGCTTGCCCAGGTGCCTGAGATCGATGTCACGATCATTCAGTCCAACCATCATCCGAGTGGCGTGGGCGAACCGGCATCGACGATCGTGGCACCGGCGGTGGCCAACGCGATCGCCAACGCAGTCGGCGCGCGGGTAAGGCATATGCCGATCTCGCCGGAAGCGGTGTTGGCGGCGATGAAAAACAAGGCTTGAGGTTGGCGTGTTCCGGGTTCCGGGGCTTGAGTTGCCCCGGAATCCGGCATCGTTTCGCCGTGAACGTCTGATCCTCCAGGCGGGAGTAAAACAACATGTCAGACGACGATATTCTCGATCTTACTGCGTCCGCATTGACCGCGCATTATCGCAACAGGCAACTGTCGCCTGTTGAGGTCACGCGGGCGGCACTCGCTCGCATCGCCAGACTTAATCCTGCCTACAACGCCTTCGTCATGGTCGATGCGCCGCGGGCGATGCGCGACGCTCGGGATTCCGAGCAACGCTGGCAGCGCGGCGCGCCGGTGGGTCTCGTGGATGGCGTCCCCTCCACGGTCAAAGACCTGATCATGACCGAGGGTTGGCCAACGCTGCGCGGCTCGCGCACCATCGATCCCGCGCAACCGTGGACCGAGAACGGCCCGCCGGTAGCGCGCATGAAGGAGCAGGGTGCTGTTTTTCTGGGCAAGACCACCACGCCGGAATTCGGCTGGAAAGGCGTCACCGATAGTCCGCTTACGGGGGTTACAGTGAATCCCTGGGACAGGCGGCTGACGCCGGGTGGCAGCAGCGGCGGTGCCGCAGTCGCTGCAGCGCTGGGTATGGGCGTCATGCATATCGCGACTGATGGAGGCGGCTCGATTCGAATCCCTGCGGGGTTTTGTGGATTATTCGGTTTCAAACCGACTTTCGGCATCGTCCCCGTGCATCCGCACTCGCCCGCCGGCACGCTTTGGCATCAGGGACCTATTGCGCGCACCGTCGAGGATGCCGCGCTGATGCTCAGCGTCATCGCGCGAGCCGACGCACGGGACTGGTTTCAGGCGCCCGCGTTAAAGGTCGATTTTCGCGACGGACTCGACGGCGGAGTAGCGCGATTGCGCATTGCATTTTGCCGCACCCTGGGATATGCCCGCGTCGATCCGACAGTGGCTCATATAGTCGAGCGCGGCGCTCGCGTGTTCGAATCGCTGGGCGCCCAGGTCGAAGAAATCGATCTCGGGCTGGCGGATCCGATTGAGATCATGCAGCCGCTCTGGGCGGTGGCCCTGGCGCTGGCAATCGAGCCGATGGATGAGCAAAAACGCGGCTTGCTCGATCCGCCGATGCGAGAACTTGCCGAGTCAGGATTCGGAATCGATGCGATTACTTACCGGAAACTCGAGCGCGCGCGCGAAGCCTTCGCCCGGCGCATGTGCGCGTTACATCAGCGTTACGACTTATTGCTCACGCCGCAACTCGCCGTGACCGCTTTCGAGGCCGGCCACGAGGTGCCCCCGGGCTCCGGTCGCACGCGCTGGTGGGAATGGTCGCCATTCACCTATCCGTTCAATCTATCGCAGCAGCCGGCAGCGGCCGTCCCCTGCGGATTCACGCCTGACGGGTTGCCCGTGGCGTTGCAACTCGTGGGCAACAAGTTTGACGATGCGCTGGTGCTGCGCGCGGCGCGCGCCTTCGAAAGCGCTCAACCGTTCGTCATGCCCCGGATCGGTTTGGTTGCAGGGGCGGTGGGGTGACAGCGCAAAAGACACAGGAGCGCCGATAGCAGTATATTAGCCGCAAGCCACCAGGAGGATCGCCATGACTGCCACTGCCGTCCGCGCCCCAGCCGATGAGGAAACGCTCTACGCTCGCCGCGCACGTTATCTTGTCAATGAGAACGGTTTTGCCTTTTCCTGGCCCGCGGTGCCGATACACCAGTTTCTTGCCGAGCGCGATCGCGCTTTTGCCGCGGCAACGCCGACGACCCTGATCGCGCTGGATATCTCGCATGCCCTTTGCACGGATTACCCCGCCACCACGCCGACACTGCTCTGCCGCTACATCAAGATCCGCAGCGCAGACAACCTGCGCACGTCGCTGGCTGCGTCCGGAGAGATCTATTACGTCATGTCCGGTGTGGGGCAAAGCCGCAACGGCCCGGACGTCATCGATTGGTCGGCCGGCGATGTGTTCTGTTTTCCGGGGGGCGGCGAGACGTCGCATCGCGCGGGCAGCGCAGACTGCCTGCTGTTCGCAGTCACCAACGAGCCGTTGCTGGCGTTTGAGCGCTTGCGCGCCCCGTTGCCCGGTCAGGCGGTGGTCGAGACGACGTATTGGCCGTCTGCTGAAATTGATCGTCAGTTCGAGACGGTTTGGAGGCGTCCCGTCAGCCCGAACACGACCGGTAACGCCGTGCAGTTCTCTACCACGGCCCTGGCGCCGAGTTCCAATACCATCCCGAGCATCAATACCTCCATCAACACATTGGAAGCAGGCCGCGACCAGCGGCCGCACCGCCACAATGGCGTCGCGGTCACGCTCGCCATCCAGGGCGAGGGAATCTACTCGATGATCGATGGCCAGCACGTGGACTGGTCCACGGGCGCGGCACAGATTACGCCGGCGACGATGCTGCACTCGCATCACAGCCGCGGCACGCAACGCATGCGCTCCTTCGTGATCCAGGACGAAGGGCTGCACCACTACACGCGCACGCCGGGATTCAGTTTCGACTGACCGGCGGGCGATTACCGGGAGCGTAAGAACATGTCGAAGGCGCGGCACATGATTTCCGGTCAATGCAGTCCCGCCGCAGCCGCGCGCCTGTTGCCCACTTGTCCCGCGCACCAGTTGTCGCGGCGCGATGTATTGAGAATGTCGATCGGATTTGGCGTGTTGGGGTTGGTGCGCCCCGGGTTCGCCGCGGATGCGCTGTCGCCCACGGCCGATCAGATCCGCGGCCCGTTTTATCCAGCGCAAAAGCCGGAGGACAGCGATGCCGATCTCACGCGCATCAATGGGCGACCGGGCCAGGCGCGCGGGCAACTGATCGAGGTCAGTGGCCGGGTGCTCAACGCGCGCGGGGAACCCTGTGCGGGCGTGAAGCTCGAGATCTGGCAAGCCAATGCTGCCGGGCGCTATACCCATCCGCGCGATCGCAATCCGGCGCCCATCGACCCGAACTTCGAGGGCTTCGCCACTCTGGGCACCGATGCCGAGGGGCGCTATCGCTACCGCACGATCATGCCCGGCGCTTACGCGGTCGGAGGCGATTACTGGCGGCCGCCGCACATTCACTACGATATCCGCGGCAAGGTCGATCGACTGATCACGCAGATGTATTTCGAGAACGAGCCGTTGAACCAGAAAGACCCTTTGCTGCAAGAGTCCTGGGCGAAGGAGAGCCTGATCGCCAGAACATTGGCGCGCGGCGCCGGTGATGGGGCCGATGCAAGACTCATCGCCTGGGACATCGTGCTCGTAACGGGGTAGTCGAATGGCCGACGTCGTGACACTGCTGGTCGGGACACGCAAAGGCGCATTCATCTATCGCGGCAGCCGCGCCAGGCGCACCTGGCAACTGGACGGACCGCATTACCTGGGTAATATCGTCCATCATCTCGTGGCGGACCCGCGCGACGGCCGCACGTTGCTGATGGCCGCCAAGACGGGTCACCTCGGCCCCACCGTATTCCGCTCCGTCGACGGCGGCCGAAACTGGACCGAAGCGCGAAAACCGCCGGCATTCCGCAAGGCGCCGGAGGGCAGGGAAGGCCGCGCAGTGGAAAGCGTGTTCTGGCTGACACCGGGCCATGCGAGCGAACCCGATGTCTGGTATGCGGGAACGTCGCCGGTCGGGATGTTCCGTTCTGTGGACGGTGGCGTGAACTGGGACGAAGTCGCCGGGTTCAACGATGGCCTGTATCCGAAGATCGAGCCGGCCGTCGTTCCGGGTCCGGACGGCGCCCAGCTGCATTCGATCTGCGTGGACCCGGAGGACGCGCGTCATCTGTATGTCGGCATCTCCATCGGCGGCATCTTCGAAAGTTGCGACCGCGGCGAATCGTGGCAGCCGCTGAACCAGGGTGTGGAAGCCGACTTCCTGCCCGATCCGACGCAGGAATACGGCCACGATCCGCATCTGCTGGTCGTGCACCCCGCGATGCCGCAGCGTCTGTATCACCAGAATCACTGCGGAATTTACCGGCTCGACAGGCCCGCGACCAAATGGGTTCGTATCGGCCGCAGCATGCCGAAAGAGGTGGGCGACATCGGATTTCCCATCGTTGCGCACCCGCGCGTTGCGGACACGGTCTGGGTGTTCCCGATGGACGGGACCGAAGTCTGGCCGCGAACCAGCCCGGAAGGCCGCCCCGCGGTTTACCGCACGTCCGACGCAGGCGTCTCCTGGCAACGCCAGGATGCGGGCTTGCCGCGCGAGCATGCGTGGTGGACGGTCAAGCGACAGGCCATGTGTGCAGATGGCGCCGATCCCGTGGGGCTTTACTTCGGCACCACCAGCGGCGAGTTGTGGGGCAGCAGCGACGAAGGCACAAGCTGGTATTCCATTGCCGCGCACCTGCCGCACATTTATTCCGTCAGCGTTGCGTGATGCGCGTGCTGGTGCCAAGCCCGCTGTTCTCGTACACCGGCGGGCAGCGAACAATCGATGCGCAAGGCGACTCCATCGCGCAATTGCTCGACGCGCTGGATGCGCGCTACCCCGGACTGCGCCACCGCATCGTCGATGAGCAGGATCGCATCCGCCGCCACATCCGCTTTTTTGTGAATGGTGAAATGATCGTCGGGCTGGATCATGCGCTGCAGGCGCACGACGAAGTCATGATCGTCGCGGCGCTGAGCGGCGGTTGAAGCTGTCTGCATCTGGCGACACGCGACTGTCTTAAAACTGCATTGGAACTTCGGTAAGGTTCGTTCTGTCAGATTCGCAGACTGTGGGGGACAGAATGAACAGAAAAATATTGCTCGAACACGCTATCGCCACGCTTGCGCAGCAAGCCGGTGTGATCCGTCCCGCGTTTCACGTCATGTGCGTGTCGAAGGATTCCGCGGGACTTTTCATCATGCAGACGATGTGGCCGCAAGGTCGGTTGATCTGCGAGGCCATTGCGCGCGCCGTCGCGGGTTTCCCCAAAGACCACTACACGACCTGTGTTGCACTTTTGCCGGAACTGGTCGATGACATCATTCGCGCGGTCCGCCCGGGGCAATACGCGGCGGATGTTGCTGCGGACGGAACGCAATCAGCGCAGTGCCAGACATGAGTTCGCCCACCGAAAAACGCCGCTACCATGCCGCGCTGGGGGTCCCGCGAAACTGGGCTAGCAAATGCCCGGATGCCGGCCCGACGTCTCGCTTCGGCAGATGTGCCGCGGGTACCGCGAAACGTGCGCTGGGCCTGCGCGCGCATCGCACGCGCCAGCAGCGCCGTTCCTAACGCCGGAAGTGGGCGTCCGGTCCCAGCAGCGCCTCGCGGAAGCGATTCTTCAGGTGCGTGCCGTCGCGCGGCGGGAGCACCAGCGCCAGTTTGTCCGGTGCGATCTTGATCTGGGCGAATACCGGCCCGGCGGTCCGATGCATGGTTTCACGCAGTGCAGCGACCTGCTGCATCGTGGTCAGGACCGTCGCTTCTGCGAATCCGCAAGCATTGGCGCTTGCCGCCAGATCGACGCCAAATTTCGTGTGCGACGGCTGCATGCCGGTTTCGCCGTAGTGCTCGTTGTCGAGCACGATTACGCACAGGTTGCGCGGGCGCAGCACGCCGATGGTTGCGAGCGACCCCATCCCCATGAGCATTTCGCCATCGCCGGTCAGCACCAGCACGGGACGGGCAGGCTGGGCGAGCGCCAGACCCAGACCCATTGCCGCGGCGCCGCCCATGCCGCCCCACAACGGGAAATTCAGTGGGTGATCGCCCGCCGCGGTTGCATCCCAGGCCGGCGCGCCAAGGCCGGCGATAACCAGCAACCCGCGGCGATCCGCAAGTAACTGCGTAACGACCGCGCGGCGCTCCAGTCCGGGGGTGGGTGAGGGGCTCATGGTTTGGTCAGGTTTTTGGGCGGCGCGTGGTCACGCCGACGTTGTTGTTCAAAAGTCCGTTACTGTTCGAATGTCTTGGCGCCGAGCAGGCGCTGGCCAATGAACAGGGCGGTCGGGCGCAATGTGTTGTACGCCATGCGCAACGCGCCCTCGGCAAGCGGCAGGATATCGTCTTCCCGATCGGCTCGCGTCACCAGTACCCCCATTTCTTCGAGCACGGGTTTGGCAGCGCGGCCCATCGGCACTTGCCACGGATTGAATTCGGCCCAGTCGCCGCGCATGGTCACGAGCATCGTCAGCGGGATCTGGCAAACCGACAGCATGGACAGCATGTTGATGCAATTGCCTACGCCACTCGATTGCATGAGCAGCACGCTCTTGTCGCCCCCGAGCCAGGCGCCGACTGCAAGCGCGACGCCTTCTTCCTCCGTCGTGAGGCGCACCGCACGCAGGTCGCTGTCGGCCTCGCACAGCTTGATCAGCGCCGTGTGGCCGGCATCGGGCACAAAGCTGACCTGGCGGATCTGCTGGTCTTTGAGCAGCGCGTGCAATGCCTGGCTCCAGTGCGCGGACATTTTTGTTTTTGAGAATCAAGAAAACGCGATTTGGCCACAGCTGGCCGACCAGAGCAAGAATCGTGTGTGCGCTATGGCAAACGATCGCAGCCGACGGCAGCGAATGTCTCGAACCAGAAGCTGGTTTCGGCCCGGAATCAGAATCGATACGCGGCGCCCGCGTTGATCGTCCAGTTGGTCCGATGCTGCGTGAGGGGCGAATCCGCGGCATTGCCTTGCAGTCGCAGCATGCTTGCACCCCAGGGGAGCAGCCAGTGCGTCGAGAGATTTATGGCGCCGAGCACGCCCCATTGCACGGAGCGCAGTCCCGAAGCCGCCGTGTAGGCGGGCAGGCCCGAGACGGCCGACTGCCCGGGTGTGATGCCGAAGTAGCTTTGCATGGAGTTGCTGCTGGCCCACGTAAGCTGGCCGTATATCCCGGCCTGCACGCCCCAGCGGGAGAAAATGCCGGCGCTCACGCGTAGATCTGCCTGGGCGCCGCGATCCGCATCGACATTCTGGCGATAGCGCATCAGCGCATTCAGCGGCATCGCGCCGATCGTCCAGTCGCCCTCGGCATGCAGGCCGAGCGATGCGCCGGGATCGAGATCCTCGAGTCGATGATCTTTCAGAAAGGCGGAATCGTCGGTCACGCGGCCTTCCTCGTACGCAGCCTGTGCACCGAATGTCCAGGCTCCGTACGGTCTGGTGCGCCACCCGCCTTCGAGCAGGCCCTGGGTGGTCCGCGCGAACAGGTGCTTTCCATAAAGGCGAACGTACGGGATAGGATCGGTACGCTGGCTGTTCGCGCCCTCATAAGCCGGCCGCACGCGCAGTCCCAGGCCGATATATTTCTCGTCGTCGGTGGTTTGCGCCAGAGCCTGCGTCGCGACGCCGCTCAACACACTTGCGCACAACAATAAAGCGACACGCATAGTGTTCTTTCTGATTGTTCTTCTGGCCGGGCGCCGATGCGTTAAAGCATCTCCAGCGCGACCGCGCCAGCGGGCGGCGGAA
The DNA here is from genome assembly GCA_963846655.1 of uncultured beta proteobacterium. Lineage (GTDB taxonomy): Bacteria > Pseudomonadota > Gammaproteobacteria > Burkholderiales > JACQAP01 > JACQAP01. The sequence goes on from CAWJWT010000002.1 coordinate 243,542, forward strand.
ACATCGCATCGAGTTCCGCGCGTTGCGCCGGTGTGAGTTCATACTCAAGCGCACCGAAGTTTTCTTTCAAGCGTGCGCGATGCCCCGTTTTCGGAATCGCAATGATGTCGCCGGCCGCGAGCAGCCAGGCAAGCGCGACCTGCGCAGGGCTCATCCCGTGGCGTTTCGAGAACTTGATCAAGTCCGGATTGCGCAGCAACCTTGCCTGTTCGATCGGAGAATAAGCCATGACCGGGATCTGCTTGCTGCGCAGCCACGGCAACAGATCCCACTCGATGCCGCGACGTGTGAGGTTGTACAGCAGTTGATTCGTCGCGACGCGCTCGCCGCCGGCGACAGCAAACCACTCCTGCATATCGGCCAGATCCAGGTTGCTGACGCCGTAATGGCGGATCTTGCCCGATTTCTGCAAGGCCATGAAGGCTTCGATGGTTTCGGCGAAGGCGATGTTCCCGCGCCAATGCAGCAGATACAGATCTATCCGGTCGGTGCCCAGGCGCGCCAGGCTGCGTTCGCAAGCCGCCACCGCGCCCTTGCGCGAAGCGTTGTGCGGATACACCTTGCTGACGACGAAAGCCTTGTCCCGACGTCCGGCGATCGCCTCGCCGACCAGTTCTTCGGCCTTGCCTTCGCCATACATTTCGGCGGTATCGATCAGTTGCAAGCCCAGATCGAGGCCGAGTTGCAGGGTGGCAATCTCCTCGGCGCGATTCTTTCGCTCTTCGCCCATGAACCAGGTGCCTTGACCCAGCGCAGGAACGATCTCCCCGGAGGGCAACGTTACAGTTTTCATGATGGTTTCAGTATGTCCCGGATCGGCGTGTACGCAAAAGGCCTTCAGCCGCCGCCCGGTGCTTCGGTCAGCGTCATGAGGATATCGGCGTACCAGGCGCAGTTCAGGTTCAGCCGTTCGTCCTCCGTCTCGTCGCGGTTGTTCACGTCCATGCGCGAGGTATGAACACCCAGCAGGCGCCACGACAGTTGCTCGCGTCCGGACGCGCCGGAGGCCGCGCGTGCCACCACCGGTGCCCCGCTCGCGCCGCGATGCATGCGTGCGTCCGTCAGGAAGTAGCCTTCGCCCTGAAAGCGCAGGCCGAACGAAGTGGCGATGATGGCCTGGCGTGCGACCGGCAAATGATGCAGCGTATCGCGGAAGCCCAGGGGAAATCCCACGATCAGCACCGGTGTCCCGACTTCGATCTCGTCGAACCGGTTGACCAGATGGGTCGGCGTAAAGGCCTTGAGCGACGGACTTGGCGGCACTGCGTCGCGGTCGAGCTCGAGCACGGCGATATCGACTTCGCCCGACGAATCGATCCCTTCGCGCCAAAGGGGCTGTCCGTCGCGATAGAGTGCCACGGGCAGGCGCTTCAATTCGACAGCATTGTCGGGATCCACATGCAGATCGATCATCAGTTTATCCGGATGATGACCGCTCGCTTCGTCACGCATCACATGCCGGGCACTGACGAGAAACAGCCGGCCGTCTCGTTCGAAAAAAAATCCCGTCGCATTGGAGCGTTCCTTGTCCTCGACGATGGTCGTGACACGCGTTACGGCAAGCAACAAGGCTTCGATCACGTGATTTCCCCAGGAGCAAGGCGAACGACCGCGCGCTTGCAGATCGGAAAGCCGGGTTCCAATGCGTGGCTATATTTTCCGTCTCGCCTATTCGCTTCCATATGAGTGCGGGTGCGCGGTTCCGATATTGTGCACGCATCCGGCAAGGCGATCGCAAGAAAAAGTATTCTCGTCGATGCATCGCCCTTGCTCGCATCGCGCGCACTTCGAACGAAAATGGCAGACCAGTGTGCTGTACTTCTTGCCAACCGGAATGCAATTTTTGCCGCCCTCTGCCGCGCACCATCGCCGCTGGAGCTGCCTCCATGTTCCTTTCTCGCGTGGAAGCGGATGGCATGGGTGTTGCGACTTAGCCTACGTCACACGGTAAAAGGGTGTCCGGGCAAGGGACCCGGCGCCCATTCAGTCTTCAACGACCCCTTTAACCTACTGAGGAGAATCCCATGAGCAAACTGCTAACAGCATTGCTGACCGGTGCGGCCCTGACATTAAGTGGAACTGCTGCGCTGGCAGCCGAGCAGGGCGATTCGCAGCGCCGCGATAGCCAGACCCAGGCGCAGCCGGATTCCAGCAAAGGTCAATCCGGACAGAGCAACGCGCAGAATAGCAACCAACCCAACCAGAGCGGCGCGTCCAATACGAATCGCAACGATCCCACGCAGCAGAATCAGAATAGTGCTGACAAGCGCCAGAGCGGAAACGCCAATCAATCCGCGTATGAGGCCGAGCAGGACGTGATCGCCAAGATGAAGTGCGACAATTTGTCCGGCCAGAAACAAAAGGATTGCATGGCCAAAGTGAAGGCCAAGGCGCAGCTGGACAGCCAGCATGACCAGTCGAGCCAGGCTGGCGCAGGTGGCCAAACCAGCCAGTCCACGGGTGCACGTGCGGGCGCGGATGCGAGCGCCGACGCCAATACCAGCCCGTCGACCGGGGCCAATGCCGGCAGTGACGCCAGTCAAGCCGGTGGCCCCGCCTCCAAGGAACAAGAGGCGATCGCCCGAATGAAATGCAATTCGATGAGCGGCAAACAGAAAGACGACTGCATGGGCGCTGCCAAGAAGCAAGCCGGCCAGATGTAAGGTTGGCGTTGGACCAAAGCGGGCATGGGTGCCCGCTTGGTTACTTTCGGTTTTCAGACAAATGAACCCCTAACTTTCGAGGAATTTTCATGAACAAATTGCTATCAACATTGCTGGCAAGCGTGGTGCTTTCGCTCAGCGGCATGGCCTCTGCGGCCCACCACGAGGGCGATTCGCAACATAGCCGCGACAACCAGACACAGGCGCAGCCCCAAGGGCAGCAGAGCAATGACGCCGACGCAAATGTAAGCGGCGACACCAACCGCGATGCGCAGGCCGAAGCGGACGATCCGGAATTATTCGCCAAGCTGAAAAAATGCGACGAAGAGTCGCTGAACGATAAGGCACTGCGCGAATGCATCCGAAAAGCCAAGAATCAGGGCAATGAGATGTAAGGCGTACCCTTCGCCACAACGAAACGGGCGCTGTTGGCGCCCGTTTCGTTGTGAATCCCGTGTTTTACGTCAGGATTCGTATTTGAATGACAGCAATACTCGTGTGCGAAAGGCGACTACCTTGCCATCGTCGACTTTCATGTCCATCTTGACCACTTCGGCAATGCGCAGATCGCGCAAGGATTTGGCTGCCACGCTTACTGCGTTCATGGCGGCGTCTTCCCAGGATTTCGAGCTCGTACCAATGACTTCGACGATTCTGTAGATGGGCTCTGCCGCGTCTTTCTTGGCCATACGCTCCTCCGTTTTTTTGTAAAGGCTGCTTTGACAAGCTGACAACGAGCCAAAACATGCTACCCGTTCCGGCCGCGCGGGGCCAGCATGTGCGGCGCAAATGCGGCGCAGCACTAAAGTCAGGTTATCATGTCCAATGTGTGTAAGGCCTTTAGTCGCCAGCGCACTTCGCTTCGACGTCCGGCCGCTTCCTAATCGAACCCTGAGCCTCGCCATGAATGAATATCCGACCCAATCCGAACTGCTGACCTGCCTGACGAACATTGCCAATGTGGCTGGCGATACCACCCATGTGCCATTTCGGGTCGATTTGATTCCGTTGCATGGCAAACCGCCGATGTATTCGGTGATGATCAAATCGCCCGCCAAGGATTTGCTGCGCCGCCAGATCGGCCAAATCCTGTCCCGACCGTTTGCTTTGGGTGCGACATCGTTCATGCTGACCGGCAGCGAGGCCATGTCCCTGGTCGGTCACGGTAACGGCAAGTAAGGTCCTGGACGTCGGCTGGAGCCGGCCGGATCGCGACGGGCACCTGCGGGTGCCCGTTTCATTTTGTGACCCGGGTCAATCTTGGGCGGCCAGCGCTACAATGACCCCTACCGACAGCATCAGCGCATGTATGCACACCCGAATCGGCAAGTATCTACTGATAAAAAAGCTCGGCGCGGGGGCGACCGGCAGCGTCTATCTGGCGATCGACGAATTCTCCGGGCGCCAGGTTGCGCTGAAATTCTATGAAACCGGCAAGTCTGCGGACGATGCCAGTTTCGCGCGCTCACAGTTCCTGACCGAGGCTGCACTGGCGGGACGGCTCTGGCATCCGCATATCGCCATGATCCTGGACGCCTGCTCGGAGGAAACGATGAGCTACGTCGTCACCGAGTTCGTGCCCGGCGGGAGCCTGGAACAGTTCACGCGGCCCGATGATCTGCTGTCGGTGGCCGAAATCATAGAGATCGGCTTCAAGTGTTCCGGGGCGCTCGATTATGCCTTCCGCAATAACGTCATCCACCGCGACATCAAACCTGGAAACATCCTGCGCACAGCCCAAACCCAGGTCAAGATCTCGGATTTCGGCATTGCCTTCATTCGCAATGCGGCGCATTCGCAGATCATGGACGCAGGTTCCCCCTATTACACGTCTCCAGAACAAGCGGCCGGCCAGGAGTTGACCCATCAGAGCGACATGTTTTCGCTGGGCGTCGTGCTGTATGAGATGCTGGCCGGGCGGCGGCCCTTCACTGGCGAGAGCACGGGCCAGGTACTGCGCAACCTGGTTTCCGTGGATCCGGCGCCGCTGGCGCGAATTCGCCCCGATCTGCCCGGCAACCTGAGCGAGATCGTGATGCGCGCGTTGCAAAAAACGCCAGGCGACCGCTACGCCAACTGGGCCGAGTTCGCCCTCGACCTGGCCAAAGCAGGCCGCCTGAGCCAGTACGACAAACTCATTCCCGACAGCGAGCGGTTCATTGCACTTAAGAGCCGCCCGATGCTGGCGGAACTCGATGATGCGGAAATCTGGGAGTTTGCGCGCGCAGGCCTGTGGTCGAGGCGCCCGTCCTATCAGGCGCTGGTCAGGGAGGGCGAGCCGGGTGAGAGTATGTTCCTGCTGGCAAGCGGCGAAGCCAAGGTCACGTTGCAAGGCCGCCTTCTGAATGTGCTGAGCCAAGGCGAATGGTTTGGCGAACAGCCGTTCATTCACGGCCATTCCGTTGCGCGCCAGGCGACGGTGGAAACCACCGTCGATTCCGTGCTCGTGGAATTCCCGCGGGAAAATCTGGAAGCGCTCAGCGAACGTTGCCAGCGCCGGTTCGTCAAGGCGCTGCTGCGGACCCTGGCCGATCGGCTCGCGTTGTCGAACGAGCGTATCAGCCGAATGGCGTAAGAGCGAGTGCTGAGTGCCGAGGACTGAGGACTGAGTGCGGGAGGACTGAGGACTGAGTCGAAGCGTAAGGCTTAAGAGCAGAAGCTGCTTTTGCTTTGGGCATTTACTCAGTCCTCAGCACTCAGTCCTCAGTCCTCGGCACCCAGTCCTTGTTTTCCGCTACCATCGGGCCAAACAACAAGTTTTTCCGGAGGAGCGACGCGGTGCACAGCCGTGCGCGAGCAGCCATGAGCGAATCCCGAGACACCCTGATCCAACGACTGGAAGCAGCGGCCCGCCAGGTGCGGCGCGATATCTGGCGCGCCGTTCGTGCGGGCGGCGGCGGGCACATCGGCGGCTCCAGTTCCGCGGCGGATATCCTGGCTGCGCTTTATTTTCATCGCCTGAAGATCAGGCCGAAAGAGCCGAAATGGCCGGAGCGTGACCGCTTCGTCTTGTCCAAGGGCCACGCCAACGCCGCGCTGGGTGCGGTGCTGGCCCAGGCCGGTTTCATCGACGACGCGATCCTCGACAAGTTTTATGCGTTTGAATCGCCGTTCGGCATGCACCCGGATATCAAGGTCGCGGGCGTTGAGATGTGTACGGGAGCACTGGGCCACGGCCTTTCCGTGGCCATGGGCATGGCGATGGGCGCGCGCATCCAGAAGAAATCCTTTCATACTTTCGTGATGATCGGCGATGGCGAACTGCACGAAGGCTCGAACTGGGAGGCGGCGCTGGCGGCGGCGCACTACAAGCTTTCCAATCTCACGGCCATCATCGACTTCAACAAGATCTGCCAGAGCGGTCGCGTGGACGAAGTCATCGGGGTGGGCCCGCTGGCCGACAAATGGCGCGCTTTCGGTTGGGCGGTGCGGGAGTTCGACGGCCATGACATGAACCAGGTGGTCGATGTGCTCGATGCGCTGCCGCTGGACGCCCATCGGCCGAGCGCGCTGATCGCGCACACGATCAAGGGCAAAGGGGTGAGTTTCGCGCAGGATACTTACCTGTGGCACAGCAATTCGGTGAATGACGAGCTCTATGCCAAGGCCCTGGCCGAACTGGAGCAATCATGAACGCGCCCGATGTCGCGCCGGCCGAGTGGCGCATCAAGTCGGCCAACCAGACCCGCCTGGCGTTCGGCCAGGCCTTGCTTGAAATCGGTGCGCGTGAGCCGAGGGCCGTCGTCGTGTCGGCCGATACCCAGGATCTGCTGGGCATTCGCACTTACATCGAGCGTTATCGCGAGCGATTCATTGAACTGGGCATCGCGGAACAAAACGTCATCGGCGCCGCAGCCGGAATGGCCACCACGGGATTGCGTCCTTATGTGTGTGCCTATGCGCCGTTCATTTCCGCGCGCAGCATGGAGCAGGTGCGCAACGACGTCGCTTACGCCAACCAGCGTGTCGTGATCGGTGCGGCCGCCAGCGGCATCTCGCTGGGGGTGGCGGGCGGCACGCATCACTCGCTTGAAGATCTCGCGCTGATGCGCAGCCTGCCGAACATGACGGTCATCGTGCCCGCCGACGTCAACGAGGCCTACCAGGCTACGCTCGCAACGCTCGATATCGATGGGCCGGTTTATCTGCGGCTGGGCGGTCGCGCGGAGGAACCGCCGGTCACGGATGCGCAGGTGCCCTTTCTTCTGGGCAAGGCCGCGCTATTGCGCCCCGGCAATGACGTGGCCGTACTGGCCTGCGGCGCAATGGTGGATTTGGCAGTTCGTGCTTCCGACACGCTGAAAAAAGAGGGTATCGGTGTGCGCGTGCTCAACATGAGTTCTATCAAACCCTTCGATCGTGACGCGGTGCTTGCGGCGGCGGTTCAGACGCGCGGAATCGTCACCGCGGAAGAGCATCACCTGACCGGCGGCCTCGGCGGCATGGTCGCCGAGCTTCTGGCGGTAGAACACCCGACCCGCATGCGCATGGTCGGCATGCCCGATACTTTCGCAGTGGTCGGTCCGACGGGACCATTGCGCGCGAAGTACGGCATGAGCACGGAAGGCATCGCCAGCGCTTGCCGGATGCTGCTGGCCTGAGGGAATGCAGGACTGAGGAAAATGCAGGACTGAGTTACGAGGACTGTGGGCTGAGTCAGGGTAAAGGCGGGTTGTTTTCGCCCTTTACTCAGTCCTCAGTCCTCGCGACTCAGTCCTTTTTTATTTTTATTAAACAGGAGAAATCATGCTGCTGGACGTCCGCACCTATACCTGCCGGCCCGGTACCATCAAGAAACACCTGGCGCTGTACGAAAAACTCGGTAAGGGCCCGCAGACCAAACATCTCGGCCAGCCCTTTGCCTACCTCGTGACCGAAACGGGCAACGTCAACCAGTATATTCACATCTGGGCTTACGAAGACGCGGCTGACCGCGCCAAGCGACGCGCCGCAATGATGGCCGATCCGGACTGGATGGCTTTCATGGAGGAAAGCGCCAAACTCGGGGCGCTCGAAGCCCAGGAAAACCGTCTGATGTCGCCGGTGCCGTTCTTTCCGCTCAAGCGCTAGGCGCCACGCACCGGGTAACTGCCAACTGGAAAAGAACGGGGGCCAGGGCGCCCGTCCGATTCTTCAACCCTGGCCTGGGCCGCCTTGACCGCCCTGGCCGCCTTGCCCGCCTTGCCCGCCCTGGCCGGGCTTTTTATGGAATTTTCGGGGCGGGCGTTTGCCCTGCTGGCCCCCGCCGGGTGGACGATTGCGCCTGGACTGATTGTTATTGTTGTGGGGCACATCCCGGCGGGCATTGGGGTCGGGGGCATCCTCCCGGTTGGCGGAGGCTAACTTGATTTCCAGCTCGTTGATTTCATCCCACTGCTCGTCGGTGCGCTGGCGCTCGGGAATAGCCAGGAGCTCCTGCAGCCGTCGGCGGGGGGGTACGGGGGTCAATGGTGTATTCATGGCGTTATTCTCGCATCCTTCTAAAGGCTGCGCATAGCGGGCAGTAGAATGGCGTTGCGGCCGATCCCCCTATCGTAGCGAATATTCGAGGAAATCTGCATGCCCTGCCGCTGGATTGCCCATCTGGACATGGATGCCTTCTATGCTTCCGTGGAGTTGCTGCGCTACCCGGAACTGCGCGGGCGGCCCATGGTGGTCGGCGGCAGGCGGGCGCATCCCCCGGCCCTGGATGCGCAGGGAACCCGTCGCTTCCCGGCGCTGCGCAGTTATGCGGGCCGCGGAGTGGTCACGACGGCGACTTATGAGGCGCGCGCGTTGGGGGTTCATTCCGGCATGGGGCTGATGAAGGCTGCGCTGCTGGCGCCCGAAGCCGTGCTGCTTCCGGCCGATTTCGACGAGTATCGCAAATATTCGCGCCTGTTCAAGGCGGCCGTCGCGGCAATCGCGCCGCACATCGAGGACCGCGGCATCGACGAAATTTACCTCGACCTGAGCGAGGTGCCCGGTGCGCAGGATGGCAATGACGACGATGCATTTGCCGGCGTGCGCGCCCTGGCCGAGCGCATCAAGGCGCGGGTCTATCTTGCCACCGGCCTGAGTTGTTCGATCGGCGTGACACCCAACAAGCTGTTGTCCAAGATCGGTTCCGATCTGGATAAGCCCAATGGATTGACCATCCTGACGCACGCGGAACTGCCATCGAGAATCTGGCCGCTGCCCGCCCGCCGCATCAATGGCATCGGCCCGAAAGCCAGCGCCAAGCTTGAGGCACTGGGGATTCGTACCATCGGGCAACTTGCGGCCGCCGACCCGGCCTGGCTCGTCGCGCAGTTCGGTTCGAAGTACGGCAGCTGGTTGCACGAAGCCGCGCACGGCCGGGACGAGCGCGTGGTCGTGACGCATAGCGAACCGAAGTCGATCAGCCGTGAAACCACTTTCGAACGCGATCTGCATGCGCGGGAGGATCGCGCAGCGCTGCGGACGATATTTGCGCGCCTGTGCGAACAACTGGCCGCCGACCTGCAGCGCAAAGGGTACGCAGCAAAGACCATAGGCGTGAAGTTGCGCTACGACGATTTTCGGGTCGTGGTCCGCGAACTATCCCTCGAGGCGCATACCCAGGAAGTCCAGGTCATTCGCCGCACCGCTGGCCGCTGTGTCAGCAAAGCCCTGCTGGAGCAGCGCATTCGCCTCATGGGCGTCAGAGCAGGCGGGCTATGCAGGCTGGATGCATTGGTTCGGCCGGCAGATCAGGCCGCGGAACACGATCAGCTTTGCTTGCCGATGTTCGAAGTGCAGCGCGCACAAAACCCCCTGCCGGGCGACGCGGTCTCCCCAGGGTTGCATCGGGCCGTGTCCTAGCCTTGCGTCGAGCCCGATGAGGCCGTTTTTCCGGCATGCCTCGCAAGTCGCGAAGCATCCTGCCCGCTTTGCCCTGATGGTGATCCAGGCCTTTCGCGCGAACCAGGGGTTGCTGCTGGCCGGTGCGGTCGCCTATTACGCGCTGCTATCGATCATCCCGCTGCTGATTCTGATGGTTATCGCGCTTTCGCACTTCGTCGACCAGGCGGAATTACTGAGCACATTGGGACGGGCCCTGGAGTGGGTGGCGCCGGGACAGTCGCAAGCGGTCGTGGAAGAACTCCAGTTGTTTCTGGAAGCGCGCACGGCGCTGGGCTGGATTTTGCTGGCGACGATGCTGGTCTTCAGTTCGCTGGCGTTCACCGTGCTCGAAAGCGCCATGTCGGTGATCTTCATGCATCGCCTCGCCGTAAAAAAGCGCCACTTTCTGGTCTCGGCGATGATCCCGTTCGGCTATATCCTGTTTCTTGGCCTGGCCATTGTGGTGGGGTCGCTGATTCAGGCCAGCCTGGACGCGATCGGCCAGGAGAGCATCGTCATCTTCGGCTACGCGTGGTCGCTCGGCGGCGTATCCGCATTTCTGCTTTACGCCATTGGCGTGCTGGTCGAAATCATCCTGATTGCGTCGATCTATCTGATCATGCCCTTCGGCAGATTGTCGATGCGCCATGCACTGATCGGTGGCGCCACCGCGGGGATCCTCTGGGAAGCGATTCGTCATGGCCTCATGTGGTATTTCGGCACGATATCCAATGTCAGCGTGGTCTACGGATCATTCACCAGCGTGATCGTCGTGCTGCTGACCTTCGAGATCGGCGCAACGCTGCTCCTGCTGGGCGCACAAGTCATTGCCGAATACGAACGCCTGCAGCGGAAGGGATAAGAGCAAAGAGGAAAGAGGAAAGAGGAAGGTTTAGAGTAGGTCTTAGACCCTAGTCCCTAGTCCCTAGTCCCTAGTCCCTAGTCCCTGACTCTCATGCTATTGCTCGCACCGATGGAAGGCCTGCTCGATTTCGTGCTGCGCGATGTACTCACGCGCATCGGCGGTATCGATCGCTGCGTCTCGGAGTTCATCCGCGTCAGCGGCACGCTGTTGCCCGACCGCGTGTTCACGCGCATCGTGCCCGAACTCGATCATGGCGGGCGCACGCCGGCGGGTGTGCCGGTCCGCGCGCAATTGCTGGGGTCCGATCCGGTGTGCATGGCGGAGAATGCCGCGAAGCTCGCTGCGCTGGGACCCGCCGGCATCGATCTGAATTTCGGCTGTCCTGCCAAAGGGGTCAATCGCCATCGCGGCGGTGCCGTGCTGCTCGACGAACCCGAACTCATTGCGCAGATCGTTGCGGCCGTGCGCCGGGCAGTGCCCGCAGCCATGCCCGTGTCGGCCAAAATGCGTCTGGGTTACAACGATGGCGCGCGCGCCATCGAATGCGCGCTCGCCATTGCCGCGGGTGGTGCCGACGAGCTGGTGGTACATGCGCGCACCAAAGCCGACGGCTATCGGCCCCCTGCCTATTGGGAACGGATTCAGGATATCCGCGCAGCGGTTGCGTTGCCTGTCATCGCCAATGGCGAAATCTGGAGCGTCGAGGATGCGCTGCGCTGTCGGGCCGTATCGGGATGCGATGCGCTCATGCTCGGGCGCGGCATCGTGGCTAACCCAGGTCTCGCGCTTGCGATCAGAATGCGGGATGCACAGGGGCAGGAGTCAGGCGCCAGCACTGCGCTCGGTTCGGATGAAAGCGAAGGCGGCTTGAGCTGGGCGGCGTTGATGCCGTTCGTGGCGGACTTCTGGCAGATCGTCGGCTCGCGTCTTGCTGCCCATCATCACTGCGGGCGACTCAAGCAATGGCTCAATTTCCTGCGCCGTCATTATCCGGCGGCCCAGCTTGCGTATGCGGCCGTGCGCACGATCAATGAGCCCGCGCTGCTTGCGCGGCAGTTGTTCGCACAGGCCGATGCACCGGCACGGAGCGATCGCCTTGCGGCCTGATCGGCGCAAGGCTGCCGCTGCAGCGGTTACCCTGATCGCACTGGCCGCGGCGCACGCCCCCTGCGTGGCAGAGGTGCTCTTGAAGCCGGGGCGCTACCATGTCGAGGTGCTCGTCAGCTTGCCTAATGTCGGCACCGCTGCGCCGCCTTGTCCGTGACCCGGTGCATTACGCCGGAGGATCTCGATTCGGGCGGTGCGTTCTTTAATCCTGAGCGACAATCCGTTGAAACGCTGCGCACTGGTGGATTATCAGGCGAGCGCTGGCTCGGCCCGCTACCGTATCGTCTGCGAGGGTCCGAATCGGGGTCGTGCCAGTGCGGCGTTCGATCTGCAGCAGCATGCTTTTCGCGGCACGATCCAGATGGACATGGGCGGCAAGAACATGACCATGGCCGAACGCCAGACCGGAAGACGGATCGGGGACTGTCCCTGACGACGTATTAGACCGCCGGGCCGCGCCGTCGGGGAACTTCCAGCCCCGATTCGCGATCCAGATGGGTATGACCGACCTGCGAGCATCCGAATTCGGCTACCGTGCACAGAGCCTGGGCAACCCTTTTGACGCGCTGTCCGCCAAAGGACCCAGCGGGCTCGTCAATGTCATCATTGACACGCCCAAAGGCAGCCGCAACAAATTCAAGTACGACGACCAGGCGCAGTGCTTTCGCTTGAGCCGCATCCTGCCGGTGGGCGCGTCGTTTCCTTATGACTTCGGTGCAGTTCCCCGCACGCTGGCGGACGATGGTGATGCGCTCGATGTGCTGGTCATCGGCGAGGAGCCGAGCTTTCCGGGGTGTCTGATGAGCGTCAAGCTGATCGGCGCGGTGCGCGCGGAGCAAACCGAGAAAGGCAAGACCATCCGCAACGACCGGCTGCTCGCCGTGCCGGTTACCAACGCGAATCCGGCGACGTTATTCCATATAGACGAGTTGCCGTCAGCGCGCGTGGGCGAGATCGAGCACTTTTTCGTCTCCTACAACCAGGCGCACGGCCGCCATTTCCGGCCGACCGGTCACGCGGGGCCGGAAGAAGCCGAGCGCGTGCTGGCCGCCGCGATACAAAACTACGAACAAGCCCGGGAATGAACAGCGCCGGGTTGGCTGCGCGCTGCCGCGATGCACTGATCGCGCAGATCGCCGCCGCCGAACAAGCCCTGCAACGGCGGCCGCTTCGCGACGAGCGCGTTCATGCTGCACGCAAAACCATCAAGAAAGCCCGCGCCGCACTGCGATTATTGCGAGAAGGTCTTGGCGAGCGCGTCTACCAAAAAGAGAATAAAGCGCTGCGCGATGCGGGCCGTTGTCTCGCCGTGCTGCGCGATGCGAAATCCCTCGCCGAAGCCTGGCAGAATTTCTGCAACCGCCATCCGCGCACGTTGCAGCACGCGGGCTACGATGTCCTGGCGAGACGTTTGCGGGCGAATCTGGCCGCACGGCACCGGGCACTGGTGCGAGCACCCGCCAGCTTGCAGCAATGCGCGCAGACACTGACCTCGACCCTCAGCCGGATAACCCGACGGCAAGCCGGACCGGACGGCGCGGTGGCCGGCGGCCTGACCCGTATTGTTCGCGCAGGGCGCAAGGCGCTTGTCATTGCCCAGCGCAGCCAGACGCCGGAAGCACTGCATGAATGGCGCAAACACGTAAAGTACCTGTCGAATGCGCTCAGGATTATCGACAGCGAATCCAGCTATTGGCGCTCACTCGCAACACGCACGGCCAAGTTGGCCGATCAGCTCGGTGAGGACCACGACCTTGCCGAACTCGATGGGTACGTCGGCACGCTGAATCCGCCCGCTCTGAAGGCGGATGAGCACACCCTGTTGTCAACGCTGATCGAACGGCGTCGCAAAGTGCTCCAGAAACGCGCCTTTGCGCTGGGCAAGACCCTCTACGAGGAAAAGCCCGCCCCCTTCGTTCGCAGGCTCCTCGGCAAACGGCTCGGCAACAAAAGCTGAGCCAGTCAAGCGTTCAGTGCGTCATTGAAAGATCGTTCAACCGGCTTCTTCAAGCGCTGAAAATCGTACCGGCAGAATTTCCCTGGTTGTGAGCCGTGCATCCTGGGGATTTTTCTCCACCAGAATCAGCTGCTGGCTTTGCTCCAGGCCGGCGGGAATGACCATGCGGCCGCCGGGCTTGAGTTGATGGATCAAGGAAGGCGGAATCAACTCCGGCGCGGCGGTGGCGATAATGCGGTCGAACGGTGCGCGCTCCGGCCAGCCGTTGTAACCATTGCCGATCCGGATTTCGACGTTGTTGCAGCCTGCGCGAGCCAGGCGCTGTGCGGCCTGTACGGCGAGCGGTTCGATCAATTCGATACTGCAGACTTCGCGCGCAAGCGACGCGAGGATTGCCGTCTGGTATCCCATGCCGGTGCCGATTTCCAGTACGACATGTTGTTTGCCAACCCGCAGGAAATCCGTCATCAGCGCGACGATGAAGGGCTGCGAAATGGTCTTGTCGTAACCGATCGGCAGCGGGCGGTCGAGGTAGGCATAGGCTTGCATCTCGACGGGTACGAAGTCATGCCGTGCGATTCTGCCCATGACTTCCAGAACGCCGGGATCGATGTTGTACTTGCCGATGCGCTCGCCAACCATTGCCGTGATGGCAGCAATCTCCATCACCATGCTCTGGCGCAACTCGTCGAACTTCGCAGTTTCCATAGCGGTTCCCGGCTGCCTGTTATGCTACGCCGGATTTCGGGGCGCGGCTGGCGCTGGTTGCACCATTTGCTAATGTGAGGTCACGATCCATGCGTTCCATTGTGTTGGCGGTAGGCTTTTTCATGCTGTCATGTCCGGCGGCATGGGCTGTGGATTTGCCCAAGATTCCGGACATCGGCGGACTTGGTAAAGGCTCGGTCCTGGACAAGGTCAATAAATCACTGGCCGACCAGCAGACCCGTGACGGCCAGTTCGAGTTCAAGACGGGCAAGGCGGAATTTGCCGCGGGCAATGAGAAGCGAATCCGCGGCCTGCTCAAAGTCATCAGCAACTATTCCAAGCCTTTGGCGGCCTTGCCCAACCTTCATGTCACCGCCCGGGGCCACACGGACAGCGACGGGACGGCGGCCGCAAATCAAAAGCTCTCGATGGCACGCGCGAACACAGTGTGTGCCGCGCTCAAGGCGAACGGCATGAAATTGCCCTGTGTGCCCGCGGGCGCGGGTTCATCAAAGCCCCTCGTTTCGCCGGAGAAGACTGCTGCCGACAAGCAGAAAAACAGGCGTGTGCTGGTGCAGATCGCAAAGTAGCGTCACGCGCGCTCCTGCGTGACGCTGTCCCGACGCCGGGACTTGTGCGCTTCGAGCCCCTTCGCCGCCCCTGCCGGTCCGGTTTCAACGGGCAGTTCGAGCTTTTTCCACGCCGTCATTCCGCCCAGCATGTTCGAAACATTCTGATAGCCGTGCCGTCGCAGCAAGGAGACCGCCAGGCTGGCGCGATTGCCGACGCTGCAAGTCACCACAACGGGCTGGTCCTTGGCAATGGGCAGTTGCGCACTGCCGGCGAGCGCGCCCTCGAGATGGCCGACATATGCATGCGCAGCATGGGCAATATGTCCTTCCTCGAATTCCGAGATCTCCCGCACGTCCAGCATCATTGCCTGATTGCGTGTTTCCCGCCACTGCCGCGGCGAGGTCACATCGGTACTCTCGATCGGCATGCCGGCATTGCGCCAGGTTGCGAAACCGCCGGCGAGCACACCCGCAATGTTGTCGATCCCGATGCGGGCCAAATGCATAAAGGCGGCTTTCACATCGTGGGGACGCTCCAGAACGAGATAAACCGGCGTATCTGGTTGCAGGGTCCATCCGCCGAATATCGGCAGGCCATCGAGCCAGATACTCAGCGATCCCGGGATATGGGCGCCGGCAAAGGCCTCGGGCAGCCGCGTATCGATGAGGACGCCGGCCTTGGACTGCTGCTCGAACTGCCGGGGTTGCAGCACCGGGATCGCGCTCGCGTTTTTTTCCATTGGAATGCCGCCGGCAAGATTGATTTGCTCCATGTGTTTGAAATAGGGCGGTTTGGGCAAGCGCTCCTGGAGCTTGTGGTGGATGAATGCATCCCGATCGAGCGTAAAGACCTTGTTATAGGACTTTTCGAAGCCGATCGTCGATTCGTCGAAATCGGCGATGTGGCCGCCACAAACCGAGCCTGCGCCATGCGCGGGGTAGAGCAGCGTATGGTCGCCGAGAGGAAGAAGCCGCGAATGGATGGAATCGAACAGCAGGCCAGCGTTCTCGCCCGTCCTGGCTTCGTCGGCGAGATCGGTGCGTCCGGTCTCGCCAATGAATAGCGCATCGCCACTAAATACCGCCCAACACCGGTCAGGCGTGTGCTTGCGATACACCGCGTAGGACATGCTTTCCGGCGTATGGCCGGGCGTGCTCAACGCGTGGATGACCAGTTCCCCAATTTCGATCGCCTGTCGGTCGCCGAGACAGATGTCGGCATGGCGAAACAACTCATGCTTGCCGCCTACGAGCTTCGCTCCCAGGAGCTCCCGCAGACTGGCGCAGCCCATCACGAAGTCCTCTTGCCGGTGCGTTTGGAAAACGTACTCGATGGAGCATTTGTTCTGCCGCGCGAGTCTGGCGTAGTCCTCGATATCGCGCCGCGGATCGAACAGGATGCCGATACCGCCCGTTCCCAGCAGATAAGCGTTATGCGCAATTCCAGGTGTCTTGATTCGTTCCAGAAACATGATTTCTCCGAAAGTGACTGACCGGCTGAAGCATCTGTTGGCCCGTTGAAGGCACGGACCACCCCGGAGGAGGCAAGTTCGATCCCGTGGGACCACGCGAGTCGTTGCGCCGGGACTCTTGCAAAAGCTACAGGGCGCACCGGTAACTCTTGCCGTAAAAGTTCCTGCAGTGGCGAGGGCTCGGCACGGGGATTCACGTGAATGTCGCGTGATGTCAACGATGCACAACGCGCGTCGCGCCCGATTGCCGCGCTGGGATCGATTCCTGCTACCTCAGCGCATAGAGGAGCCTCTTTGCTCGTGTCGAGACACGCGCTGCGCCCTCGTACGCAAACAGGCAACGACGTACCAAAGGATCTGAACCTATGCGCACCTTCCGCGGCCGCGGCTTGCTGGTCGCTTTTGTCATTGTCGGCGTTGCCGTGTTGCTCTACGGAGCAGCCGGATTTTTCCTTGCGCCTCGCCTGCTCGAGCGACAGCTCGTCGCGTTGGCGAGCAACGCGTCGGCCAGACCCTGGCGATCGAGAAACTCAAGGTCAATCCGTTTGCGCTGAGTATCGATGCGACTGGCCTTCGGTTCGGTGAGGGCAACAAGCCGCCGCTCGGCGAGCGCGCGCCGCGTCTATCTCGATCTGAGCCTGTGGGGGAGCGGATTCGGCCGGGGTTGGGTGCTCAGCGACGCGCGCAGCGACGGGCTCCAGGTCTTGCTCGAAATGCGACGCGACGGCCGTCTTAACTTTGCCGACCTGGCACGGCGTTGGAAACAGACCGCACCGCCCTCGACGCCGGAGGCTGCGCCACCCCGCATTACGGTCAACCATCTGGTCGCCAGCGACGGCGTGCTGACCTATCGCGAGCTCTCCGAGGAGCCTGCCGCCACCAAAATTCTGCCGGTGCGGATCGAACTCGAGGATGTCTCGACATTACCGGATCACGAAGGTCAGTACTCGGTGTTTGCGCGCTTCGCCGATGGCGGGGTCTTGAAGTGGCGTGGCGACTTGACGTTACAGCCTTTGCAGTCCGAAGGCGATCTGGATTTGCAAGGCCTCAAGCTCGCGACGGTCTGGAAATTCCTCCGGGAGGACCTGCGTCTTGCCGAGCCCGCCGGGCAACTCGATATTGCCGGGCACTATAAATTCGAACACGCCGATGGCAAGCCGAAGCTGACCCTGACCGGCATTCGCGCCGATGTGGCCGAGGTGAGCGTGACTCGCGAAGAAGCAAGCGATCCAATGCTGGCGCTGAAATCTCTGAGCGTACGAGACGCTTCGTTCCAGCTCGACCGCCGCACGCTTGAAGTGCCTGCAGTCACTTTAAGCAGCGGACACCTGGTGCTGCTCACGCAGACCGACGGTACGCTGAACTGGGCCGGGCTGGTTCGCCCGGCAGCCGCGTCATCGGCAGAGCAGGCCACGCCGGCCGCTGACGCCAAGCCGGATCGCAACGCGGGCGCAAGCCCCTGGGTGTTCAATGTGCGCGAGGTCAACGTCGACAACGTGGCCTTGCGCTACCGCGACAGGCAACGCCCGCTCGATCTGCAGGCCGCGAGCCTGGATGGCACGGCCGCGCTGGAAGTAACGGTGGGCCAGAGCGTGAACATCGTTACGCGCGAGATGGATCTGGGACTTCAGAAAGTGCGTCTGGGGAACGATTCGCCGCCGGTACAACTCGCGCTGGTGCGGATGCAAGGGGGCTTTCTCGACCTCGCACAGCGCCGATTCGGCGCCAGCCAGATCCTCGTCGATGGGGGTGTCCTCGACCTGGAGCGCGGCGCCGATGGCGCGTTGTCGGTGGTGCAAAATTTGACGCCGCAAGACAAGGCTTCGTCTGCGTCGCAACCGTGGCGGTATGCCATTGACCAATTGCGCGTGCAGAAGCTGGACGTGGCGTTTTCCGATCTGAGTTTCGGCAAACCGCTGGCGGTTCCCGTCAGCGGGGTATCCGTGCGCATCGGCAATATCGTCAGTGGCTCAGCCAAGCCCATGAACGTAAAGGCTTCGGGGTCGATCGCAACCGGCGGGTCGGTCGAAGCCAACGGCACACTCGCGCAGAACTTCGAGCGCCTGGATGCAACCGTCAACGTCAAGGGCGTCGCGCTCACGCCGTTACAACCGCTGATTGCGCGCTACGCTGCCGTGGATCTGGCCTCCGGCAGTGCCGCCGTGAACGCCACGCTGCGCTATCGGCAGGCCGGCAAACCTGCGTTCATCGCCCAGGGCGGGTTTGCCCTGGCCAACGTGCGTCTGAATGAAGCGGGGAGCAAGACGCGAGTGCTGGCGTGGAAGCGCATGTCGGCCCGTGATGCGCGCTTGACGCTTGGGTCCGGACCGCGTGTTGATCAAGGAAATCGTGCTCGACGCGCCCGAGATGACCATCGATATCTCGGAAAAGCGCGAAATCAATCTTGGCCCGGCTGGTCAAGTCCGAGCCAGCCCGCCCTGAACAATCGGCAGCCGCAACCACGCAAAAGCAACAGCGCGCTTCGAAGCCGGCGCAATTTCCCATCCGCATCGGCGATGTGCGCGTCAGAAACGGGATCGTCGATTACTCCGATCGCAGCCTGGTACTGCCTTTTTCCACGCATGTCACCAATTTCGCCGGCGCGGCGGCCGGCTTCGGCACCGGCGAAGATCGCGTCGCGACCTTGCAGTTCGATGGTGACATCGGTGAGTTTGGCGCCGTCGACGTGTCCGGCCGCATCAACGCCTTCTCGCCTTCAAACCTCACCGACATCGTGGCGTCGTTCCAGAATGTGGACATGCCTTCGTTGTCGCCCTATACCGCGACCTTCCTCGGGCGCAAAGTGGACGCGGGCAAGCTGTGGATCGCAGTGAACTATCGGGTCGAAGACGGCGCGTTGACGGGAAACAACGACGTGACCATCCGCGAACTCAAGCTGGGCGAGAAAGTCGACGCGCCTTCGGCGCTGGATTTGCCGCTCGATCTCGCGGTCGCGCTGCTGACCGATTCGGACGGCGTCATCCACACTGCCGTCCCGGTCAAGGGGGATTTGAACGATCCGCAGTTCGATGTCGGCACGGTCATTCGCGAGGCCCTGGGAAATCTGATCAAACGAATCGTGTCGGCGCCGTTTCGTGCGCTGGCAGGGCTTTTCGACGGCGATCAGGACGACGAAGAGCGCGGCGATCTAGGCCGCATCGCGTTCCAGCCGGGCAGCGCAAAGGTGATGGCGTCGGAAAAAGAGAAACTGCAAAACGTGGCAAAGGCCATGGAGGAGCGGCCGCAATTGAAGCTGATCGTGCAGGCGCCGTTTTCACCCGAACCCGACCGCGCAGGCGATGAAGCGCGAGCGTGCCCGCCGGGATCTCGCACAGGCGCTGGGACGTTCGCTCCAACCCGATGAAAAGGCGGGTCCGATCGAGTTCGAGAATCTGGCCACGCAGCGCGCGCTGGAACAGCTGGCCGAGCGCAAGACCGACGCCTCGGCCGTGCGCGACTGGGTGGCGCGATATGCCGAAAAGAATGGCGGAGATCCCAAGCGCGCCGGCAGGTTCTTGCGCAGCCCGGGCGATCCCAGGTTCTACCAGGCCATGTTCAGCTGGTTGGCCGGAATCGAGTCGGTGTCCGACAGCGCGATGCAGAATCTGGCGCAGGTCCGGGCGAAGAACGTGGCGGATATGCTGCGCGCCACGGGAATCGAAGCGTCCCGCATCGAAACCGCGCCGCCGGAGGCGGTCAAGCGCCAGGACGACAAACCCGTTACCGCGCAACTATCGCTTGCGCCAGCGCAGGCAACGGTCGCTGCGGACAATCTGGACGCCTATTCAGCGGACGCGAACCGCTGACCCATTGTCGCGGGCGCGGTCCTGCCGAGGGCGGGCATGTGGGAACCGTTGCCCGGTGCTGTAAACCGGGTCTATACTTTTCAGGACCGACACACTCAACCATTACGGGGAGGGCGGGCCATGAGAAAGTATGTCCTGGTTTTGCTGTTGATGGCGGGCGTCGCGAGCTTGCCTGCATCAGCGCAAGGATTGTTGAATTCACACGAGTCCATCGAGATCAGAGCGTCGATCTGGAAGGTCTGGGATGCGGTCAAGGATTTCGAGGGCCTGCATACCTGGCATCCCATGTTTGCAGATGATGTCATCAAGTCCGGAGCCGGCAACGAGGTCGGGACGATCAGAACCATCACGGTGAAAGACGGACCGAGTTTCGACGAAGAACTGTTGTCGTTTGATGTGCTCGATAAAAAATTCAGTTACAAAGTGCTGGATCCCGTGCCCCTGCCAATTGCCGAATATGTCTCCTCGTTTCAGGTCATCGAAGGACGAAGGGGTCACACGGTCGTTTTGTGGAACGGCTCTTATCGCAACAACTCCGAGGGGGAAATGAAGGACGAGGAAGTCATCGCGTTCATCGATAACGCCTACAAGGTCGGCCTCGAAAACCTGAAAACGATGCTCGAGCAGTAGTAACCGGGTGTCCCATACGGGCGCCGCAGGGCGCCCGTTTTGTCGCAACCGGAGCAAGATCGCCGACCGCTCATCCCCGGAATTGTGCCGCTGCGCACGGCGGTGTCCCGCGGCGACAACCTTTCGTCGTCCGGTTGCGGCCATCGGGCGGTTTTTACTTTCCCTCCAAAGCCAATGCCGATTGAATGGGGCTGTTCCGTTACCGGAAAGAAAGGACGAACATGCCCGCACTTTCGACACCGACCGGCGAGCAAGCAACCGCGCAACGCCCCATACTCAATGCCGCCCAGCAGGCCTTGCGCGGGCAGCGGGTGTTGACGCTCAAGTCGCTGCTGCACGGGGACTACTATCAGGGGTTGCTCGACGATGCGACAGCCGTCGCCCGCTGGCACGCGCACCGGCGCCGCTTTGTATTCTGGGAGCAACATGTCGGCCAGCAAAACCTCAAGGCAGCCCCCCATGTGGCCGATCTTGGAACGGGTCCGCGCTTTGCTCCACTCGCGCAGCTGGACGCCCCAGGCGATGCGCATCTTAGCGACTTCGCGTTCGAAACCGCCCGCTGAGGGCACTGTCCCGACGCTCGCGAAGGACTAGAACACGTAGCGCATGCCGACTTCGATATTCCACTCGTAGACCGTCTGTACTACATTGCGGTTTATAACGCCGATGCCAGGGCGGACCCAGGCGGCGATATTCTTCTGCAGGATTTTTCCGACCTCCAGTTCCACCGTGAGGCCGACCCGGTCGTTATGTTCCCAATCGATGGTGAATTGCGGTTCCAGGAACGTGTATACCTTGTTCGGCCAGCGCGTGAGCAAATTGGGTTTCAGCGTCGTGAGACTGACGTCGCTGCGACTGCCGTCGCCGTCAACCGAGAAATAGTGCTGGATGTTCGGAAAAAAAACCGACTTGCCGCCCGGCAGGTCGATGGCGGCATAGACGTGCGGCGCCAGGATGGTCTTGCCTGAGCCCAGGCGCGCGTCATCCGCCGTGTCGAAAATCACGTCGGTCGCAAGAATCAGCGCGAAGCCCTCGCGCTGCAGGGATCGCCAGGCGGCGCGCGCGAGCAGGTCGCCTTGTCCGCTGACGCGCTCGGCTTGGCCGCCGGCATCGTAGACCACATAAGGCGTTTCGAGCCGCAGCGCCAGATCGGGGCGCAGCGCGTATTCGAAACGAGGAATGGTGAGATTCCGGTACCCGTCCGCTTGCAGCGCCTGGTACTCATTGCGGATTTCGATGCGCGAACGAAAGTCGGTGGGCTTGCTCAAGGACGCTTCGGCGCCCGAAGGCGCCGGGGGCTGCGTTTGCGCAAAAGCAGGAAGCGCCCCGAGGAGCAGTACCTGGCAAATGGCGTGGAAGACAAGGTGCGTTCTCGCCTGCATGTTTTTTTCTTTAAGTAGGGGGTAAGGTGTGGCGTGCCGCGTTGTGGGTCGCCGCAAAGGCTCCCGCCGCTGCGGCGCGTATTCTTAACGAGTGGCGCGCAATTGTCCACGATGGCGTGCATCCTGCATCCAGGCGCGACTTGCCGGCTTCGGCGCCTTTTCAGCTACGCTAGACGCTCTTTCCTGCCATCCGGAGCGCGCCATGCACTACAAAAATCTTCCCGGCACCGACTTGAATGTGTCGCAAGTGTGCCTCGGCACCATGACCTGGGGCGAACAGAACACCGAGGCGCACGCGCATCAGCAACTCGATTACGCGATCGATCAAGGCATCAATTTCATCGATACGGCCGAGATGTATCCGGTGCCGCCGAATGCACAGACGCAGGGCCGCACGGAAACGTTTCTCGGTAGCTGGTTGCGCCATCGTCAGCGCGACCAGTTGGTGATCGCGACCAAGGTAGCCGGCCCGGGGCGCCGCGACTGGATCCGGGGCGGGCGCACCGATCTGACGCCCGAGGTGATCGCAGAAGCGGTGGACACCAGCCTCGCGCGGCTGCAGACGGATTACATCGACCTGTATCAGATCCACTGGCCGCAGCGCAATGTGCCTAACTTTGGCGCGACCGAGTTCGATCCGGCGAAAGAAAAAGACGGTCCCTCCGTTCACGAGCAGGTCACCGGCATGGCCGCGATGATCAAGGCCGGCAAGATCCGCCACTACGGCCTGTCCAACGAGACGGCATGGGGCGTCTGCGAGTTTCGCCGCGCGGCGGACGAGCTGGGCTTTCCGGGCCCCGTTACCCTGCAGAACAGCTACAGCCTGCTGTCGCGCAACGTGGATAACGATCTTGCGGAGACGCTCTATCGCGAAAACATGTCGCTGCTCGCCTACAGTCCCCTTGCCGCGGGCATCCTCTCCGGCAAGTATCGCGGCGGCGCGCAGCCCGCGGGTACGCGGTTTACGTTGTTCGACTCGCTGGGCCTGCGGTTCCGCAAACCGATGGTTTCCGAGGCGGTGGATGCTTACGCCGCACTGGCGCAACGCAAGGGCCTGACACTGGTGCAACTCGCGCTGGGATATGTGTCGAGCCGCTGGTTCATGGGCGCGTCGATCATCGGCGCGACTTCCATCGAGCAACTGCGAGAAGATATCGATGCCGCGCAGCTTACCCTCGAGCCGGCCGTGCTCGACGAGATCAGGCAGATCCAGCTGCGCTATCCCAATCCGGCAGCCTGAGCGCAGCCGCGCCCCCCAAGCGCTGCTGGTTGCTTTCGCGCATCAAGCGGCACTGATACAGTGACTGGCAATGCGGGCCGCCATGCAAATGGAATGCCCGCTGAGGCTTTTGAGCCAGGGCAGCACATGAACAAGACGGATCCAGTCGCGGTCGTTGTGGTGCACGGCATTGCCGATCAGCGGGCCGGGCAGACCGTGCGCGAATTGGCCCGCCTGCTCTGTCACGGCAGCGATGCCCCGTACGCGCGAGCGCAAATCCAGGACGTGATGGTGCCGGTGGGGAAGCTCGACCCCGGCGCCGGCCCGGGGCATGCGATTGCCTCCGGGCCCCTGGAGCGCGCAGACGGTTCCCCTGGCGAGGCATCGCGGCAAACGCCGGGCGCGCCCAGCGGCTTTTATCAAGTGCAACAATCAGCCGCGCCCGAATCGACTTTGCCCGAAAACGAACCGCAGCAGGACCTCGGCCTGGCGCTCAACGAGTATCTGCTTGGCCGGTTGCAGCTTGCCGAAGCGGAGCAATTGTATGAATCCACGCGCGTGGCGCTGCGCCGGCAAGCCGATGACCGGCCCGTGGATCTTTACGAACTTTATTGGGCGGACCTGTCCCGTCTGGGGACGGGAGGATTGCGGGTGGTCTCGGCGCTGTATCAGCTTTTTTTTCATCTGGGCACGCTCGCGGCGGATGTGGTCGATCAGGTCGCGCTGACGCGCGGCGGTGGTGCGGGGTGGCGCGTCTTGCAGCGGCTGCATGCATGGCTCGCCTGGCTCATGAGGGCGCCTCTGGCGCTGGTGCAGTTGTCCATGCTGTTGATGGTGTTCTTTGGCGCAGCGGCCCTCGTGGCGCCCGCGTTGCAGGCGCAGTTGCTGGCAGCAATGTTTGGCCTCGGGGCGATCGTTTCGTTGGGGCTGGGCGTCATGGCGTGGCTGCGCGCGACCTCGCGTCCGGCGCGCTGGGCAAAGCTGTCAGTCATGCTCGTGGCTGCCGCCGCTTGCATGGCGATTGCCGTCGCGTCGCTGGTTGTCGCCCCCTGGGTGCCCATTCTTTACTTCGCGGCCAGCGCGCTGGCCGCGTCGCTGGCCGGCGTTTATCTGGTCGAGCGTTACGCGCGGGTCACGCAGGGCGTGCGCGTGCTCGGGATGCTGGTCGTCCTGGCAAGCGTCACCGCGCTGGGCTTCGTCGCGAAGGTGTTGCTGCCGCGCGTCTCGACCCAATTCGAGTGGATGGTGAGCGCGGCGTTGAAGGTCGGCGAGGGGCTGCTTGCCGCGGTGTTACTGATCTGGGCTGCATTCACGCTCATCCAGATCATGGCGCTGCTTCTGGGACTTTGGCTGGGCCGCGCCTGCGCGCCGGCGGCGAGGGCTTCGCTGCACACGGCCAGACTCGCCCTGGTCGGATCCAGTGGTTCCTTTGCCGTGCTGAGCCTGGTGTTGTGGTCGATTGTGAGCTTCGTTGCCGGCCGCGGTCTTACGCAACTGAACTACGAGCCCGTTATTTTCGGCGCCGGCTACCGTTCGGCTGCGATTTTTCTGGAAGAGCGCGTGCAAAGCCTGGGCGCATTCTTCACGCCGCTGGTGTTTGCTTTTGCGCTGCTTGCCGCAGCGGCATTGCTCGCGTTGCTGCCCTCATT
This sequence comes from uncultured beta proteobacterium, assembly GCA_963846655.1. GTDB lineage: Bacteria > Pseudomonadota > Gammaproteobacteria > Burkholderiales > JACQAP01 > JACQAP01. Next base: position 268,415 of record CAWJWT010000002.1, read on the forward strand.
GCTGGAGGAGATTGCGCCCACCGGGAATGTCGATGCGCAGGGCACCCGGCCTGGCGCGCAAGCCTGGTCGACGCGACTGGGCAACTGGCTCACCAGCGCGACGCGGTGGCTGGGCAGCGCGTTCGTCCTGCTGTTGCCCCCGGGTGCGATTGCCGGCAGCCTGTTGTACCTTGCATTTGCCTGGCAGCAGGTGGCCCCTTGGACGGGCGCGGCCACTGAGTTCACGCAGTGGCTTGCCGGGACGCTGCAATCACTCCAGGGTGAGACATTGGTCGCCGTAGGCAAATGGCTCGCCGGTGGTGCCGTGACTGCAGCGCTGCTCGGCAACCGGTTTACGCAGACCTTTGGACGGCTTCGCACGGCGATCGACGCTTTGCTGGACGTCGATAATTATTTTGGCGATCCGCCCAACCGGCAACCGCCGCGCGCCCGCATTTTTTCGCGCTATGCCTCGTTGCTTGCTCATCTGCGGGAGCAGGGCTACTCGCGCATCGTGATCGTCGCGCATAGCCAGGGCAGCGTCATCAGCGCCGACTTGCTGCGCTATTTGCACGTCCAGCGGCGCCTGTCGGCGATCGCCGGCGCGATTCCGATAGCGCTGGTGACGGTGGGCTCGCCGCTACGCGACCTCTATGCGGAACGCTTCCCGCTGCTCTACCGGTGGATGGGATCGAATGCCGCCGGTTTCGAGCGTGCCGCGCCGCAGGCAGCGGACATTGGCGTCGTCGAGTGGGTCAATGCCTGCCGCTCCGGCGATTACGTGGGCCGGTTCATCTGGACGCCGGCCAGCGATGCCAGGCGTTTCGACATTGCCGGGATCAATCCCGCCGGCGAAGTCGACGCGCGGCGCGCGGGCAACCGCACGGAGTTCTGTCTCGGCGCGGGCGCGCACACGCATTACTTCAGTAACGACGCGAGGGCGCTCGCGGTTGAAATCGACAGGCTGGTCTGCGGTCAGCGGGTCGCCGATTCGCTGCGCCACCCCCCCGAGGGCGCGCGCGGCCGCTGACGCCTGCCGGGCAAGCGCATTCGCCCGCCCGCACAATACGGACTTGTCGAAGATGACGGGGTTCTTTGCACTTCCGGTTCGGGCTTTTTGTTTTGCATGCGGGCCCAAACGGTGTGGCCGAACGCAGGTCTATGATCAAGTCAGAGGCGGGAAACATGAGGAAACATCACTACGAGCAGGCGTTACCCGGGGCGCGGTTGTGGACCGGCGACATGAAAGTCGAGGCTGCTGCGCTCGAGCAGATTCGCAACGTAACCCGGCTGCCGATCCTGGCCGGCCCGGTGGTCGTGATGCCCGATGTGCATCTGGGCCGCGGCGCCACGGTCGGAACAGTCATTGCCACGCGCGCGGCCATCGTGCCCGCGGCGGTGGGCGTGGACATCGGTTGCGGCATGCTCGCCGCGAAAACGAATCTGGACGCGGCCGATCTGCCGCAGAGCCTGCATGCGCTGCGTGCGCAGATCGAGCGCGTCGTGCCGGTCGGATTTGGCTTTCACAAGCATCCGCTCGCACCGGCAGGAGACGCGCAAGCGCTTGTGCTGGAGCATCGCATGCGCGTTCTGGCGCAGCGTTTTCCGAACCTGCGCATCCAGAATGCACTGGGCCGGTTCGATGAGCCACGGATGTGGCGCCAGCTGGGCTCGCTCGGCGGCGGCAATCACTTCGTGGAAATCTGCCTCGACGCGCAACGCGCGGTGTGGATCATGCTGCATTCGGGATCGCGCAACATCGGCAATGTCATTGGTCAGTGCGCAATGAATCTGGCGAAGGAAGTCGCCCGGCGGGTGGACCGCAGCCTGCCGGATCGCGATCTCGCGTGGCTCGACGAAGGCACGCCCGAATTCGAGGCATATGTCGAAGGGCTGGGTTGGGCGCAGGAGTATGCCTCGCTCAATCGCGATCTGATGCTGCACCTTGTGCACAAGGTGCTGGCGCAAACCCTGGAGTGCCCGGTTGCACTGGTCGGCGAAGTCACCAACTGCCATCACAATTACGCCCGCATCGAGGCGCATTTCGGCGAAAACATCTGGATCACCCGCAAGGGCGCGGTGAGCGCACGCGCCGGCGAACTGGGGATCATCCCGGGCTCGATGGGCGCCAAGAGCTTCATCGTGCGCGGCAAGGGCGAGGCGTCCGCGTACAGTTCGTGTTCGCACGGCGCGGGCCGCCGCATGAGCCGCACGCAAGCGCGCAAGGCGTTCACGCGCAAGGACCTGGCGCTGGAAACGGCTGGCATCGAATGCCGCAAGGACGCGGGCGTGATCGACGAAATTCCTTCCGCCTACAAAGACATCGATGAGGTCATGGCCGCGCAAAGCGACCTGGTCGACATCGTGGCCACGCTCAAGCAGATTCTTTGTGTGAAAGGCTGACAACACAACCGGTCCGGGAAGGCACCTGCCTTTTCGAGCATCTCCCCGTCGTACCTCGTTTGCCTGCTGCAGGCCTGTAATCCTTACCGCGGAACTTGCACAAAGCGCCTCCTGCGCGTGATCGTCGCACCGGCGAGCCAGCAAATTCAAGGGCTAAGGAATTGGCCGGCATATTGCTACGGAAGCTGCTTCGCGCGGGCACGGGCAACCCCCCGCAGTCCGCCAGCTCCCCAGCCAAGTCCAGTATAGAAGTCGACCAACTAAAGGTGAATGCTATGGCCGCCCAGAAGCGCACGTCAAAACCTTCCCGTAATGCCCCAGGCAGCAAATCATCGGCAAAAGAATCGGCGCGGACGACCGCGCGCTCCACCATGAGCGGACCGTCATCGAGCGACGCTGCTGCAATGTCCGATGCGGCGACGACCAAACTTGCCGCCACACAGGACCTGTCGGCGGAGTTTCCTTTCAACGCCGCCAAATCCTCCGAGTTCGGCAAGGCCGCCATGAAGCCTGCCACGGGTCAATCGAGCACGCCGTCCGACCCGTCGGCAACCGGCAGCACGCTGAGCGAAACCAATGCGAGCGACAAGACAGGTTCCGGCACGCCCCCGAACGGCCACAACCCGGGCAACGATCCGCTCGACCGCGTGCGCGTGGATTCGGGCGGACGTGCGCTGACGACCAACCAGGGGGTGTTTGTTTCCGACAATCAGAACACGCTGAAGGCGGGATTGCGCGGACCGTCGCTCCTGGAAGACTTCGTAATGCGCGAAAAAATAACGCATTTCGATCACGAGCGTATTCCGGAGCGGGTCGTGCATGCGCGCGGTTCCGGGGCGCACGGCTATTTCGAATGCTATGCGCCACTCACGGAACTCACGCAGGCGTCGATCTTTGCCGAAGCCGGCAAGCGCACGCCGGTGTTCGTGCGTTTTTCCACGGTGGCCGGCGAACGCGGATCGACCGATACGGCGCGCGATGTGCGCGGTTTCGCGGTGAAGTTCTATACGGACGAAGGAAACTGGGACCTGGTGGGGAACAACATTCCGGTGTTCTTCATTCAGGACGCCATGAAGTTTCCGGACATCATTCATGCAGTCAAGCCGGAACCGCATCATGCCATGCCGCAGGCTGCATCTGCGCATGACACCTTCTGGGACTTCGTTTCACTGATGCCGGAAACGACGCACATGCTCATGTGGGTCATGTCAGACCGGGCCATCCCGCGCAGCCTGCGCATGATGCAGGGTTTCGGCGTACACACATTCCGCTTTGTGAATGCACAGGGGGAATCGCGTTTCGTGAAATTTCACTGGAATCCGACGGCCGGCACGCACTCGCTGGTGTGGGATGAGGCGGTAAAAATCTCGGGCGCAGACTCGGATTTCCACCGCCGGGATCTCTGGGAGGCAATCGAGGCGGGCGCCTATCCCGAGTGGGAGCTGAGCGTCCAGGTCTTTACCGAAGAGCAGGCCGAGCAATTCAGTTTTGACGTGCTCGATGCGACCAAGCTCATTCCCGAAGAGCTCGTCCCGCTCACGCCGATCGGCAAGATGGTGCTGAACCGCAATCCGGACAATTTCTTCGCCGAAACCGAGCAAGTTGCGTTTTGCACGGCGCATATCGTCCCGGGCATCGACTTCAGCAACGATCCGTTGCTGGCCGGACGCATTCATTCCTATGTCGACACGCAGATTTCGCGGCTGGGCGGGCCGAACTTTCACGAAATCCCGATCAATGCGCCGATTGCCCAGGTGCACAACAACCAGCGCGACGGCATGCATCGGCAAGCAATTCATCGCGGGCGTGCGGCTTACGAGCCCAATTCGCTGGGCGGGGGCTGCCCTTTCCAGGCGGGCGTAAAGGGATTCATGTCTTTTCCCCAGCCCGTGGAAGAACACAAGGTACGCGGCAAGCCGGAAAAGTTTGCGGAGCATTACAACCAGGCCACGTTGTTTTACGACAGCCAGACCGACGTCGAGAAAACGCATATGGCCAAAGCCTTCCGCTTCGAGCTCACCAAGGTGCAGACAGTGGCAGTTCGCCAGCGTGTCTTGGCGCAACTGCGTAACGCTTCCGAGGAGCTGGCGCAGGCCGTGGCCGAGGGGCTGGGCATGGAGCTGCCGGAGCCGCTCCCCAAGGCGCTGGAGCGCGCGCCCAAAATGGAAATCTCGCAGGCGCCCAGCCTGTCACTCATGGCTCGGCCCGGCGCGGAAGGCATCAAGACGCGCCACATTGCGATTCTCGTCGCCGACGGCGTGGAGGACGAGGCGCTGCTCAGCTTGCATCAAACGCTCGCGGATCAGGGCGCCGTGCCGCGCTTCGTTGGCATCAAGCTTGGCGCGGTAGAGACCGCGTCAGGCGAACCCATCGAAGTCGAAATTACCATGGAGACCGCGCCTTCGGTGCTATGGGATGCCTGCGTGTTGCCCGACGGTGAGAACGCCGTGTCGATGCTGTCCGAGAATGGCCACGCGATGGAATTCATGAAGGATCAATATCGCCACTGCAAATCCATCCTGGCGCTGGGATCCGCGCGGGCTCTGCTTGAAAAGGCAGGCATTCCGGTCGCTCTCGAGTCCGGTGAGCCTGATCCGGGACTGTTGCTGAACGACGGCGACGATGCCGAAGCCGCCACGCAGCAGTTTATCGACGCCATCGTCCGGCATCGGCATTTCGAACGGGAGACCGATCCGCCGCGGGTTTGATCAGACATCTCCGGGAGCGCCGCGAGTGGGGCTCAGGGTGTAGCCGCTGGGCGACAACGCGTGGGCATTTTGCGGCGCTCTCGAGGAACCTTTTGCCTAGTCCGGATGGATCATGATTTGCGGGTGCCCTCGATGCGATTTCACGTAACTTTTATGCACGACCCATTGTCCCATGCAGGTATCAAAAAAACCGTAAACACAATTGCGGTCCGCAGCACGGAAGCTCCATGTCTGCGGTATTTTTCTAACATTCGAGAAAGGATTTGAACTATGAAACGTTCCCTTATTTCGCTGTTGATCGCTGGTCTGTTCGCAGGTACCGCGGCCATTGCTGCCGACAATGAATCGACCAATCCCAATGCCTCCGAAGTGACGTCCGATCCGAAGGCAGCGGAGACGTCCCAGTCGCGCGCGGCGGACCCGAAGCAACGCGAAGCCATGAACGACGCGGACACCGCGAAGTACGAGTCCGAGTTCAAGAAGGCTGACAAGGACAACGACGGCACCCTGGACCGCAAGGAAGCGCGGAAGCTGTCGAACAAGAATGTCGGCAAGAACTTCAACACCATCGACGCCGACAAGAGCGGCACGCTGTCATGGGAAGAAGTCAACACCTACATGGCGGCTAACCCTGCCGGCACCAAGGACCAGATGTAATATCGGCCCCTCAGGCTCACGGCGCGCCTTGCGCGCGCCGCCAGTCTTAGGAAAAGCTGTAAAGGAAACGGGCGCCATCGGCGCCCGTTTCGTCGTCAAGTCGTCAAGTCGTCACGACCGTCACGACCGTCACGTCGTCACGTCGTCACGTCGCCACGTCGTCACGTCGTCACGGCACTCATCTACTCCACTTCCAGAATCATCTCGATCTCGACCGGGATGCCGAAGGGCAGCTCTGCCATGCCGACCGCCGAACGTGCGTGCTTGCCGATGTTTTCGCCGAAGACCTCGACCATGAGATCGGAAAACCCGTTGATGACCTTCGGCTGATCGGTGAAGCCCGGCGCGGAGTTGACCATGCCAAGGACTTTTACGACCCGTTTGACCTTGTCGAGGCTGCCGAGGTTGGCGCGAGCATTGGCAAGCAGATTCAATCCCACCGAGCGCGCTGCCTGATAGCCCTGCTCCACCGTGAGATCCTTGCCCACTTTGCCGCGAGGAACAGACGGGTCCGGTCCGGATCCGGACAGAAACAACAGATTTCCCACCCGCACCGCGGGAACATAGTTCGCAACCGGCGTGGGCGGAGTCGGCAGGGTGATATTTTTCTTCTTCAGGGTTTCTTCCGCGCCGCTGGCCGCGTGCGCGGAGGCCGCACCTGCCGAGATCACGGAAAGTATCAGAGCACCGAACAGGGCTTTCATTGTTTTATCCTTTTCAAGTGACCAGTTTTAACGTGCCGCGGGCCCCGGTCGAGGGGATGCATGCCGTTGCGGTGCGCAACTTCACCGATGGCGACTGTCTTCACTCGACCACCGCCTGGACCGCCAGCTGCTTGAACATCGTTGCGTACCACAACAGATGCTTGACGGACTGCATCATGTAAACGCCAACCAGTTGTTCCTTGGGGTCGACCCAGAAATAGGTGCCGGCGTAGCCGGCCCAGTAGAACTCGCCCACCGAGCCTTCCATTGGATTCAGCGGCGCCGGGGCGCGGGGACCCTCGGTGCGCACCGCGCCGAGCAAGCCGTAACCATGGCTCTGGCCCGGCAGAAAAAATGGACCGTGATCGATCGCCTGGCCCACATGGTCGCTGGTCATCAGGGCCACGGACTTCTTACCCAGGATGCGCTTGCCGTAAAGTTCGCCGCCGTTGAGCAGCATGTGCGCGAACATCGCGTAATCCATGACCGTGGAAGTGAGGCCCTGGCCGCCGGCTTCGAATTTGACCGGCTTGGTCGGATTCGTATAGGTGAGGACCAGGCCCTGCTTGTCGGCGGGAAACGGTTCGGCGAAACGCGCGGTCTTCGCGGGCGCCACGCTGAAAGCGGTATCTGCCATGCCGAGGGGTTTGGAAATGCGCTTGTCGATGAATTCCCCAAGCGTCATGCCCGATACGACTTCGATCAGGCGTCCCAGCACATCGGTGGAACGGCTGTACCACCAGGTTGTGCCCGGCTCGTATTTCAGCGGCAGCTTGCTCAGCAGCGTTACGAGTTCGGCGTTGCTGATGTCCAGGTTGCTTTCGCCGGCATCGATATAGGCCTGCTCGATGGCGCCACTGCCGGGGAAGCCTTTGAAAAACCCATAAGTCAGCCCGGACGTATGCAGGAACAAATCAAGCACGCGAATCGGATTCGTCGCGGGTTTGGTCTGCAGGTCGGCGGGCGTCCGGGCGGCGTCGGCGTTGCTCACCACTTTGAGATTCGCCAACTCGGGCAAGTACATCGACACCGGATCGGAGAGTTTCATGCGCCCCTCTTCGACGAGAATCATGGCCGCGACGCTGGTCAGGGGCTTGGTCATCGAATAGATGCGAAAGATCGAGTCTTTCGTCATCGGCTGTTTGGTCGTCGGGTCCTGCATGCCGTACGCCTCAAAGTACGCGACCTTGCCGTGGCGGGCGACCAGCGCGACAAAGCCCGGAATCTCCCCGCCATCGACTTTGGCGCGCAGCACCTTGTTGATGTGCTCCAGGCGGGTCGATGAGAGGCCGACGGATTCGGGCTTGGCGCGCGGCAGTTCCGCCGCCAGGAGTGAAACCGCGAACAATGCGAGAACGAAACCGGATGCCAGGCGGCGTGCGACGGACATGGAAGTCTCCTTGAAGCAGGGTGATGGAACGCGCGGGCGGGACGCGCGCCGGGTTTCCCGGTCCCGGCTTGTGCAGGGCGTAGCAGGTGAGCGGGGTTCGCATATGAAATACCGAACCCGCCCGCTTGTCTAGAACGTTTGAACTGCGGCATAGCCCTTCGACACGGCGCGACAGCCGCGCGCCGGAAAACGAGCGCCGGGCTAGAACAGGAATCGCGTTCCGACTTCCATATTCCAGTTGTAGACGGAGGGCAGATCGCTCCGGTTGAGTAATCCGACCCCCGGCCGGATCCACATGACGAGGCCGCTGGGGAGGAATTTACCCATTTCCAGTTCGAGCGCGAGTCCAACCTTGGCATTGCGCTCCCAGTCGATAATGAAGGTGGGATCGAGGAAGGTGTAGACGCCTTGTGACCAGATCGTCAGCAGGTCAGGCTTGAGCGTCGTGAAGCTGACTTGCTGGCCAGCGTTTCCCCCGGCCAGGGACGCGTAGTGTTGGAGCGACGGAAAGAATACCGAATCGATGCCAGGCAGGCTCATCGACGCGTAGACATTCGGCGCCAGGATGGTTTTGCCCGCGCCCAGCCGAATGTCATTGCTGGTGTCGAAGATCAGGTCTGTCGCGAAAAACACCGAATAGGCTTCGCGCCGGATGCCGCGCCACGCGATGCGCGCACGCAAGTCGCCCCACTCGCTGGTGCGCTGCGCGTCGGCGCCGGGATCGTAACTCAGGTGGCGTTTCAATACGCAGGGCAAGATCCGGGTCGAATGCGTACTGAAATCGGGGCGTGACGATCCACCGGTAGCCGTCGTGGCCCAGATCCTGATATTCGGTCCGTATGCCGACGCTCGAGCGCAGGTCGGCGATATTGCCGAGGGCCGTTTCGGTCGTTGCGGGCTCAACCGACTGGCTTTGCGCATGCAGCGGCGACGCGGCCCCGGGCAGGAGCACACACGCAACGCCCACCGCGAGCCCCAAGCTCGTTCGCATCAGGTTTGCTCTCTCAGGTCGATCTCGCGATGCCTCGCGGCACGCTAGGGCGGCGGGGCCGCGTGTCCTTGCGCGGCTGTGCCCGTCGCCCTGGTCATGATGCCTGAAACAGCCCGTCGCTCAACGCTGGCGGGTCGTTCTTCTGCCAATGTGCGCCCGGCAAGCGGTCTCAGCCGACTTTGACGTCGATCCGCCGGGGTTTGGCCTCTTCCGCCTTGGGAATGCGCAGTCTCAAGACGCCATCATTGAGTTTCGCGTCGATCTTCGAGGAGTCGAGTTCGCGGCTGAGCGTAAAACTGCGCCGGTAGTATGGCGTGCGCAGTTCCGCGTAAAGCAGTTCCAGCCCCTGCGGTACAGGCGTGGCGATCTCGCCTTCGATCAGCAGATTCTCGCCGTTTACTTTGACGCCGAGCCGGTCCCGGGAGACGCCGGGAAGATCGGCCGTAAGCGTAAAGCCGGTTTCGTCTTCGACGATGTCGACCGGAGGGATCATGGCGACGGGGTTTTCCTCGTTGCGTGCGGTGTCCGTCGCATTGAATTGGGTGGGAATTTCCATGGCGGCCTCCATGCTCAGTTAACTTTGATCTGACGAGGTTTTGACGATTCGAGCTTGCGCACACTGACCCGCAGACATCCATCGCGGTAGGTGGCGTCCACCCGCGTGGGATCCGCGTCGTCCGGCAGCGTTACGACACGCCGAAACGGCCCGGTAAACCGCTCCTGCGCATAGGTGCTGGTACTCTGACTGTCCTCGGGAACCTCGCTCTTGCGTTCGCCGACCAGGATCAGCAAGCCCTTGTCGATGGAAAGCTGCAGGGTCTTTGGGTCGATGCCGGGCGCAAATGCGACGACTTCGAACGCGTCGGGCGTGCTGCCGACGTTCACGGCCGGAAACGTACCGCGCGCGATGGCCCGGATGCTCGCGGAAGAGCCTGCGCGGAAAGACTGATCCAACTGTTGCTGCAGTCGCTGCAGACGGTCGAATTGGGCAAAAATGCCTTCGGGGAATCTCAATGACTCGTTCATAACTCGGGTCCTCCTCTTGCCAGGTTTAGAAAAAGGTCAGCGGGTGCCCGCCCGGTTCGCCTGCGACGGAAGTAGCCCCGGCAAACGATCAGAAGCGGCTGCCTGGTGCCGAGATAGCGTCGCTGGAGGCGGAATTCAAGGCCCCGGCGAGTCCCCCTGCCGAACGTGATGGGGTGGGCGGGGCTGATGGAAAGGGGGCGGGCGCTAGCGCGCCGTCAATGCAAAAGTCAGGGTTGCATGCAGGATATTGTTTTCCGCCGTCAGCTCGGTCACGGAGAGCCGGCCGACCGTGACGTCGACCTTGGTTTGGCGGTCTGCCAGGATCCGCTGCAATCCTTCGCGCACGTCGATCTCCACCGCGCGCGGAATCGCGCTTTGCAGGAACTGCTGCAGCAGTACGCGGTAGGCTTCGTTGGAAACCTCGTCAACCCGGATATCGGTCAGGCTGATCTTCTCCCCTGCGTACGCGGGTTTCCCCGATACGGTCAATTGCACGACGTCGCTGCCGCCGCCCACGCATTTTTCGGCGACTTCCATGGCGAGCCTGCCGCTCAATCTGACCTTGATCCGGACCCTGCCCTGCGACATGCCCACAGAAGGCGAGTCAAGGTAAGCGTATTGGCAGGCAGTTTCAGGCATGAGGTTGTAGCGGCCGCGATCGATGAAGAGCTCCTCCTTGAGCATTTTTTCAACGGCGGTATTGTGGATGGTCAATTCGCTGGCCGTGCCGCCGGCCCATGCGATACCGGACGACAACAGCAACACAAGCAGCGAGCGCAGCGCCAGGGCGGAGAGGGTTTTCATGGGGATACTTTCTCACAATGGAGGCGGTTACTCCAGACGCCGGGCTGTCGCTGGTTTGCAACAGGCGCCGTCCTGCGGCCCGGCGTCGGCGCGGCAGCCGGGTGACGCCGTTGCAGTCAAGCAGGCATTGACGCGGGGCGTCCCCGCAGTGTTCTAATACGCGCAACGACTCTCAGGGGAGACTCAGGACATGGACGAAATCTACCGCATCGAAAATGTGCCGCTGTTCGCAAACCTGCCGGCTGCCCAGCTTGAGTCGCTGCGCAAGGACGCGGTACGGCAACTCTTCAAGGCGGGGGAGACCATCTTCAATCACGGCGACCTGCCCGAATATCTGTACATCGTGGAGCAGGGGATCATCGACATCGTCCTGCCTGCCAAGGGCGAAGAAATCATTCTGGCCAGCCTTGAAGAGGGCTCGTTTTTCGGCGAGCTGTCCGTATTCGACCAACATCCGCGCACGGCGACCGCCCGGGCAACCATGGAGGCGAGCCTGATCTGTATCCCGCTTACGAGCATTGCAGCGCTGACCAACCGCAGTCCCACCGCGTCGCGCCAGTTCATGAGCGTCATCATTCACCGGTTACGCACCGCGGACGAGTTGCTGGCGCGCGTGCAGATCAAAAATCTCAATGAAGTGGTCGACGAGCAAATGACGCTGGGTCAGAAAGTAGCCGACATCGTGGCGAGGCTCGGTGGATCCTGGGTCTTCATCATCAGCTTCTGCGCGTTTCTGCTGCTCTGGATGGCCGTGAACAGTGCTTATCTGCTGCAATCGCCGCCAGACCCGTTTCCCTACATATTCCTGAATTTGATCTTGTCGTGCATTGCGGCGCTGCAGGCACCCATCATCATGATGAGCCAGAACCGGCAAACGATCAAAGACCGGCTGCAAGTCGATCAGGACTTCCAGATCAACATCAAGGCCGAGTTCGCCATCCAGCAGATCCACCGCAAACTCGATGAATTGCGTGCCGGGCTGATCCAGCACCGGCGCAACATGGAACTGGAGCGCGCCGTGGATTGATGCGTTCCTCGCCGCGGTATTCCCAGGCGCAGCGGGCTCTCGTGCGCTCCGGCATCCCTGTATAGTCGGTCTCCACTTCAGGAGAATGCCATGAGCGAAGCAAAACCTGTCAAAGCACCCCCGACCATTGACCCTTTTGGACTGACGTCACCGGCCCAGGCCGTCTTGAACAAGAAGAAACGCGACGAGCGCCGTAAACAGATCCGGTCGCAGAATATCCGCAGCAAGATGAAATAATCCCGCGATGCGTCATCGGGGCACCCTGTGCAAAGCGACGCAGGGCTGCCGCGCCGGCGCAGGACTGCGCTCACTTGTAATGGTGGGTCTTTTCCAGGTCGCCCCGTTCGCTTGCCATCAACGCCTCGCTGGGCGTATTGATCTGGGTCCAGTAAAGCACGTCCAGACGCGCGGCGTCGCCGCTGACCAGGTCGAGCGAGTGTTCGCCATTGGCAAGCTCGACGCGCCACTTGCGCGTGTCGCCGGGTACCACGATCAGAAAGGGACGCACGTTCGAGGTCTCGCGGGATTCAAGGCATTCCGGTAGACATCGAGCGGACGGCGCATGTTCCCGATGGATCACCTGCCAGCGTAGTCCCCTGATTGTGACACGAACGCGCACGGCTTCCGGCCGCACCCTGTGCAGCTTGGCACTGCAACCAAATTTGAGGAGGCAAGGTCGAAGTTACGGATGCGGCGTATTTGTTCCTCGATGGTGTGGTGGGTGTATTTAGTACGCAGTTAGGCAGTAGCGTTTAGTGCAACACCGTATTACCGCGTCCGTTGAAGCACGTGATGACCGCGCGGCGCAATACTGCCGCGCGGTTCAAAGGAGTTCAACATGTTCGGTACCCCTCCTGGTTCCGGCATCGGGCTGCAGCGTTTCTGCAACCGCCTCGCCTGTCTCCGCCGCTTTGCGACGGGACCTGATACGTTCAAACAATTCAAGGGATTCAAGGCAAGGACCGCAGCGTCCGGCCAGCGCGCGCGCGGCCGCATCGATCTGGAAGCGGGTTTTGATTCTGCAAATGAGTTGTAAAGGAGACACCATGAAAAAGATAGTTCGATTCCTCGATTCTTCCGGTGACCGGGAGATCAGTTTCGACGATAGCGAAGCAATGGCAGAGGCCCGCGCCGAGGCGCAGCGCCTGTTCGAGAGCAGTCTGGCTGCGGGAGCCGCCGCTTTCGGCGTGAATCGCGCAGGCGATGCTCCCGATCGCAAGATCAATGATTTCTCCTCGATTGAGGACGAGACGGTCGTGGTACCCCGCATAGTCGGGGGTTGATCAATCTCGCGTTCAGCCGCCGCCCGCGGCTGCCCTTCGTTGACCGGGTGTGGTCCCCGGTCGCGTAGGGAGCGCCGGACTCATCGGGATCTGCATTTCTCAACGAGGAGCCGCGATGGAGAACACGGTCATGTACATGGATGGCCCCGGCGCCCACTCGGCCGCCGAGGCGAAAGCGACACAGTTATTGATCCGGGTGCTCAATCCGGTGCAAAGACAGGAATACCTTCGTTACGGGTATTTCACCGTGGTCGCGCCCGGGTGGGGGCGGTTTCAGATCCTGTCGCGCAGCGTTTTCAACGTCCTGAGCATGGAAACCGGTCTGGCCTACTGCGCCACCCCCAGCACACCGGTGCCGCTTTCGGATCTGATGCTGGCGCAGAAACTGTGGCTGGAGAATGATCCCGGGCGCTTTTTTCAGATTGCCAATCAGCGGCGCCAGGATTACAGCCGATCAAACCTTAACTTATGACCTGCCTTGGGACCAGGGGGCTGCGCCGGGCTCGATGTGGTTCCGAGGCGTTGACTGTTCGCCACCGCCGGTTCGCGGGCTAGCCGAACTTTTTCCAGCCTGAAAGCTGTTGGGCGACTTCCACGGGCAGGACCTCGACAACTTCCGGCGTGGCCACGAAGTTCGTAGCCGGTTCGACGTGGGCAAAGCGCTGCTCGACGCTGTGCTCGTGGTCTTTGAGCAGGGCCTGCAGTTCTTCGATATTCATTTCCATCGACGCGACGTTTACAGCGATGCCGGTTGCGCCTGGCGCCGCCACAACGTTGGCGTCCCGGCCGCAATAGCGGCACACGATCGCTTCGGATTTGATGGATTCCGCGCAATACCGGCATTGCCGGGTGGCGCCGGCTGCCGCATCCGGATGATCCATGCCGGGTTCATTCAGTCGCGGCTCGTTCAGGAAGTCGGGCAGCCATGCCGATTCGGCGGCCTCGCCCGGTTCGCGCACATCGCGGTTGACTGCCCAGATGAGGGCGGCTAACCAGCCGAGCAGCGTCCAGCCCAGCAGCCCATTGATGAAGCCGATGGCGGTCACGAAGCGGTGCCGGCGGCCAATGGCAATGAAAGTCGGGATGCAATAGGCAATGAGAAACAGCGGACCCAGCACAATGAGCCATTCCCCGATCCCCGCAACGTGCCCGCCCAAGGTTTCGTTCATGGGGCGGGGGAGGCAGTCATGCGCGACTTGCCCGGGAACCGGGCGTTATGCGGGAGTTGAATCGATCCGTCGGGCGGTGCCGATACGCGGTCGGCAACCGGACTAAGCGGCAGCGCGCTGGAACGCGAGGTGGGTCGATCGATTGCCAAACGCAAATACCGGTCCTCCCATGGGCTGGGTGCCTTTTTAATCCGAATGCGGTTCCGATGCAAGCGTTATGCAAGAAATACGGTCGGGCCGCGGCACGCGCGAATCTGCCTGTCATAAAACCGAAGGCTTGCCATCGTCCCAGTGGCGCCGCATTTCCAGGTAGGTAAACGAAGCGGTCCAACTGATCATGAGCAAACCGAGCAGTGCTTCGATGCCGCAGATCATGCGCAGCGCGCCCGTCGGATAGATGTCGCCGAAGCCGAGCGTGGTGTAGGTTTCGCTGGAGAAATAAATGAAGCTCGCCAGCGCGTCATCGATCCTGCCTTCGAATCCCCCCATGCCCGGTTTGCCGCGCAGCCAGTAATAGACGGCGCCGAAGGCGACGATCTGGAGCAAGTGACTCGCCATCGCGCCGACCAGCACCGCGAGCACTTTGGCGCGCCGCGCGATGAGTTCGGATCGGCTCAGGTAATCATTGAGCAGGCGCAAGGTTTCGTAGTGCAGCAGGACGCTGAAGGCAACGAGCAGCAGGCCAAGCAAGAAGACGGGCGTGGGAGGCAAGGGCGGGCCGATGAAGACGGTTCAGGGCTCGTCGCGCGGCCGCACGCCGCTTTTGCGCAACAGGTCGTTGAGCACGCGGCCGAGCTCATGCGCCGTGTTCGGCTTGGGGATCAGTTCGCGGATGCCGATTTGCAGGGCCGTCTCCTGGTCCTCGGGACGGACGTAACCGGATGTCATCACGATGGGCAGGTCGGGGCGTACGTCGAGGAGCGCGCGGGAAAGTTCGAACCCCGACATGCCGGGCATGGACAGGTCGGTCACGGCGGCAGCGAAATCCTGAGGATGCGCGCGAAACGCCTGCAAGGCGCGATCCGGCTCGGTGAAACCAATGACCTCGTAGCCCAGACGGCCAAGAATGCGTGTGGACAGATCCACTAGCGCGCGCTCGTCGTCCACGTACAGCAGCCGCTCGCCGCTGGCGTTCGACAGCGGGGGCGGCGCCTGCGCGGGCTCTGCCTGGACCTCGGTCAGCGAAGGAAAATAAAGGTGGAACACCGTGCCTTTGCCCGGCTGGCTGTAGACGGTCAAGGCGCCGTGGTGGCTTTGCATGATGCCGTGCACCGTGGACAGCCCGAGCCCGGTGCCCTGGCCCACCGGTTTGGTGGTGAAAAAAGGATCGAAAATGCGCTCGAGGGTGGGTTTGTCCATGCCACAGCCGTCGTCGCTCATCGACAAGCGCACATAGCGGCCTGCCTGCAGACCCGGCGCCAGCCGGGCGAGGTCGTCATTGATGATCAATGCTTCGAGACTGATGGTGATCACGCCCTGTCCCTCGCCGATTGCGTAGGCGGCGTTCGTGCCCAGGTTAAGCAGGATTTGGTGAACCTGGCTTGCATCCGCTGCCACGGGTGGCAGATCGGCTGCGAACCGGGTTTCGATGCGGATCATGGCCGGCAGGGTCGAGCGCAGCAGCCGGACTGCTTCCTCGACCACGGGCATCATCTGTACCGCGGCGTGCCTGATTTCCTGCTGGCGCGCGAACGCCAAAATGCGCCGCACCAGGTCGCTGGCCCGCAGGCTCGCCTTGTCGATCTCGTTCAGGCTTGCGCGGGCGTTATGGTCCGCGGGCAGATCGTCCATGGCGAGCTTTGCATTGCCGGTAATGGCGAGCAGGATATTGTTGAAATCGTGCGCAATGCCGCCGGCGAGCGTGCCGAGCGCCTCCATCTTCTGTGATCGCTGCTGGGCTTCTTCCGCCCGTTTGCGTTCGGTAATGTCGCGGCTGATGCCGAGCAAGCCGACGATCTCGTCTTTTCGGTTGCGCAGCGGCACCTTGATCGTCAGAAACCACAAGCGGTTGCCGGCGGCGTCGAGGCTGGGCTCTTCGCGATTGAGAACCGGCGTCCCGCCGATGACCTGCAGGTCGTCCGCGTGATAGCTTCGCGCCAATTCCTCGGGGTAAAGATCGAATACGTTTTTTCCGATCAGTTGTACTTCATGCGCCAGGCCGGTGTGCCGGAGTTCGGCGGCGTTGCACAGGGTGAATTTGCCACTCGTGTCCTTGGTAAAGACAATATCGGGCAGCGAGTCGATCAGCGTGCGAAGCAACGTGCGCTCTGCGGCCAGGGTGTCTTCATCGAGTTTGCGCTCGCTGATGTCGGTGGACATGCCGCATAACCCATAAACCTCACCGGACTCGTCGACCAGCGGACACTTCACGGAAAGCAGGTAGGAAAAAGGCTCGCCATCGCGCAGCATGGTTTCTTCCGACTGGTACGACTGTCCGGCCGCCAGGGCCTGCCTGTCCATGCGGTTGAAAATTTCCGCCTGTTCGCGCGGGAAAAGATCGAAGTCGGTCTTGCCGAGGATCTCCTCCCGGCGCCGGTCGAACTGCTTCACGAAGCCGTCATTGATGAACTGATAACGCCCTTCGAGGTCCTTGACCCAGATGATGGCATTGAGATTCTCCGAGACCGTCCGCAGCAGGTGCTCTGTCCGGCGCACGGCATCTTTCTCCTCCGCCAGCCTTTGCTGCTCCGCGCCGATCCCTTCCGCACTCCGCCGCGCGCGGTGAAGGGCTTCGCACAGCACGCTTACGAGCGCGCCCGCGATGAGCAGGCTGATCCAGCGCAGGTTATCCGCGGCGCCCAGGACGCTCCATTGGTGCAGGGGCGGCAACATGAAGTAGCTGATGCCGATTACGCCGGTGAAGGTCGAAAGCAGTCCGGGACCAGCGCCCCCGAGATAAGCGCTCACGATGATGGGAATCATGACAACGATGACGAGCGGCTGCGCGCCGAGCCATCGAAAGAGCGAGACGTCGATCCAGACGGTCGCCACCGTGATGACGAAGGCGAATGCGTAGAGCCATATCCTCGACCAGCGCAAGTTGGCAGGCGCCGGGCGGAATGCCGACCGCTGTCGCTGTTGCATCGCCCGTTACATCATTCATCGAAGCTCGGATGGCATTGATGCGCGGTCGGTCGGCGGGAACGCGCCGGAATCGGCGCCAGCATAACGGAAGGTTCAGACTCTGTCAGATGCCTCGCGAACCGCATAGTGCGCCGTGATCAGGCCGCGGCTTTGCTATCCTTGCGCCTTGACTCATCCAGCGTGAAAGCGAGCATGTCATGGCGTCCGACCCTCCTGCGCTGCGTAGCGACAACACGGTGCCGTGGCAGCCGAGCCAGCGCTACCCGGACCCGGCGATCCAGATTCTCGACCAGAGTTTTGCCAGATACCGCGTGAACTCCGCTTCCGTGGAACGCATCGCCCACGGTTTTCGCTGGTGCGAAGGCCCGGTCTGGTTCGGCGACAGCCGCCACTTGTTATGGAGCGATCTGCCGAACAACAGGATGCTGAAGTGGGACGAGGAAACCGGTGCGGTCAGCGTGTTTCGCAAACCTTCCGACTTCGCCAATGGCAATACGCGCGACCGGCAGGGCCGGCTGGTGACTTGCGAGCACGGCGGCCGGCGCGTGACCCGGACCGAATACGACGGCAGCATCACGGTCATCGCCGATCGCTTCGAGGGCAAGCGCCTCAATTCGCCGAACGACGTCGTGGTCAAATCGGACGGCTCGATCTGGTTCACCGATCCGCCCTTCGGCCTGCTCGGCAATTACGAAGGCCATGTCGCCAAACAGGAACTGCCGATGAATGTTTATCGGGTCGATGGCCGAGCGGCGAGATCACGGTGGTCGAGAGCGAAGTCAGCCGACCGAACGGTTTGTGTTTCTCCCCCGATGAATCGATCCTGTATCTGGTCGAATCCGGCAGCACGCCGCGCAACATCTACGCCTATGACGTCACCGCCGGCGGCAAGGGCCTCACGCGCAAGCGCAAGTTCCTCGATGCCGGTGCGGGCACGCCGGACGGCATGCGCTGCGACGTCGACGGCAACCTCTGGTTCGGCTGGGGCATGGGCAGCGCGGAACTCGACGGCGTCGTGATCTACAACCCGGATGGTCGGCTGATCGGGCGCATCGCACTGCCCGAACGCTGTGCCAATTTGTGTTTCGGCGGGCTCGCGCGCAACCGCTTGTTCATGGCGGCGTCGAAGAGCCTCTACGCGCTGTATGTGAATACGCAGGGCGCACCCGGAGGCTGACAGATACATCATTCGGCACTCGATCTGGATGCCGCTTTCCGCCCCTCACCCCTCGTCCCTCGTCCCTCTCCCCTCGTCCCCTTGTCTTAAACCAATGAACAATTTCAGCGCATCGATGCGGATAACGAAACCAGCCGTGCAAAGCCAGGCGGGCATCGTCGCGGCTCAGCACCGGCGCGCGGCGGAGGTCGGGGCGCGCGTCCTGCGCGAGGGCGGCGACGCGGTCGATGCCGTCATCGCCACGTCTTTCGCGCTCGGTGTACTGGAACCCTGGATGAGCGGCGTTGGCGGCGGCGGTGCCATGGTGCTCTACCGGGCGAAGGAAAATCGCTACCACGTGATCGACTTTGGCATGCGGGCGCCGGATTCCCTCGATACCGCCGACTATCCGCTGACCGGCGAGGGCGTGGCGTCCGATCTTTTCCCCTGGGCGCGCGTGCGGGATGATCGCAACGTCCACGGCCCGCTCGCCATTGCGGTACCCGGCGTGGTGGATGGCATGCGCGTGGCGCATGAGCGATTCGCGAATCGGCCCTGGCGGGAATTGCTCGAACCCGCCATCGCGTTGGCCGAGGAAGGCTTGCTGATCGATTGGTTCGCCACCCAGAACATCGCGAGCGCCGCCCTCGACCTCAACCGCTACCCCGCCAGCCGCGAAGCCTGGCTGCCGAACGGCTTGCCACCGGTTGCGGCGTGGTCGGCTCGCAGCGAAGTGCGGCTGCCACAGAAGAAGCTCGCCGCTACGCTGCGCAGGCTGGCACAGGCCGGCGCGCGCGATTTCTACGATGGGGAGCTCGCGCGGGCCATCACCCGCGAAGTGCAAGCCCTGGGCGGGAGACTCGGCGCCCGCGATCTGGGCGCGTATCGCGCACGCGAAATCGAACCGCTGTTCATCGATTATCGAAACGCGCGCGTTACCGCCACGCCGGAACTCACCGCCGGGCCCACGCTGGCACAGACCCTCGAGCTGCTTGCTGCGCGCCTGTCGCCTCGCGCCTCACCCGACGCTGCTGCCTATGCCGCCTACGCACAATCCCTGCAGGACGCCTATGAATTTCGCCTCACCCGCATGGGCGACGTGGACGGGGGGCGCGCACCTGCATGCACGACGCATTTTTGCGTGGTGGACCGGGAAGGCAACATGGCCGCGGTCACGCAAACCCTCTTGTCGGTCTTCGGGTCACGCGTCCATCTGCCCGAGTCGGGCGTGCTGATGAATAACGGCATCATGTGGTTCGACCCGGAAGCGGGCCGCCCCAATTCCCTTGCGCCGGGCAAGCGCTGCCTGACCAACTACTGCCCGATCATCGCCGAGCACGGTGACCGGCGCTTCGCACTCGGCGCCTCGGGCGGCCGTCGCATTCTTCCGGCCGTGACGCAGCTTTTCTCGTTCCTGGCCGATTACGGCGACACCCTGGAAACCGCATTCCACAGGCCGCGAATCGATGCAAGCGAAGGCGTCCTGGTCATCGGCGATGCCGCACTCGATGGAGAGATCCATCAGGCATTGCAGGCCGGCTTTGAGTACATTCAACAACACCGGCTGACATTGCCTTTCAAGTACGCCTGCCCAAGTGGCGTGCTCAGGCACGGAAACACAAACTGGGGTGCGACCGAAATTGGCTCGCCGTGGGCCGATGCAGTTGGCGAGTGAAGCGTCCCCTTTATCTTGCGGAGACCGCAGCCGATAGCTGCCATTTGCGACGGCCCGCTTCCGACCCAAAGCAGACATTCAGTCCGCCCTTTTGGGAACCGGCTAAGCCTTCTGAAGCCGCACTGCCGCTGGAAAGCCACGAGCCCGAAGGGCTCTGAAAAGACCAACTGCGAGAGCCGTCACAACCGCCAGTATGGCGATGAGGTAAACAGGAGCCGCTGGATTGCCGCTGATGTCACTGACGAGCCCGGCGAGCACCGGACCGAGTGCAAGGCCCACGTAAAGCAGGGTGTAAAAAATGCCCATCCCCGTGCTTCGCACTTGTGGACGTAGCACTTCGCCCGCTAACGCGACGATCGGTCCCGGCGGAAGGTTCCCGATGAATGACACGACGATGATCAATGACAGGAGCAGGGACAAGGAATCAGCCCAAGGGATGACAAGCGTTAACCCAAGGCCCCAGATGAGTACACACGCAACGATAAGGAGAGTTGGCCTGCCGACTCGGTCTGCCAAGATGCCCCCCAACGGTCCGGCAACAATCGCGACCCACATTCCTACCCCGACGACTGCCGCAGCGGTGGCAGGCGCCATCCCCGTGCTGTGCAGGAAAAGCGGCACGAAGCTAACCACAATGATGTAGGCCGCGTTGTAGAAGCCCCAGATCGCTCCTGCGAGACACACCATTCCAATCTCACCTCGCGAGATTGGCAGGGCGGCAGGACCTACCGCCTTCGCCTGCGCCGGCCGATAGGTTGTCGCGAACACCACCAAGGCAACAAGACCCAACGCTCCCGTAATCAGGAAAGCGTATGACCATCCCTGCGGCGTAGCGAGAGAGCCGAGTGTTACAAGCGCGATCGCGATGCCAGCGGGGTATCCAGTCAAGAACAAGGCCATGGCGGTGGCGATCTCCTTTCCTTGGAACCAATCGATAACGATCTTCGCCATTACGACGTTCATACCGATTGCACCGATGCCGGATAGAAGCCGGCCTATCCAGAGAGACCAATAGGCATTAGCAAGGCCACAGGTGACGCCGCCCGCGGTGATTAGCGCGAGACAACCGATTAGAAAACGCCGTTCACCCACCCATTGGCTCAACATCCCGCCGGGGATTGCCAGGAATAGTCCAGGGAACATGTACAGCCCGACGAGAGTACCTACCGCAAGCGCATCGAGCCCGAACTCGTTCACAAACCCTGGAGCAACCACCGCGAGCGACTGAAATTGAAACGCAAACGCGATGCGCGCCAGAACAAGACCTGTCAATACGACCCATCTCGTTTCCGTAGCGTCCTCCGCATGGTTCAGTAGTCCAACCAGTGATTTGTCATATTTTTTTCATTCTGCCCAGTCATAGGACAACTGTCTAGCAAGGGGCCCCAGTGTCTTCTTTTGGCCGATAGCGGTCGCCTGCGTTCTGTGACGAGTGACGAAAATATTCGTGATAGGAAGCTAAAGGAATGCAGATTCCCTGAAGCAATAGCGCTAGCTTTTTAACTCAGTCCTCAGCACTTATGGTCGAAGACCGGTATCCCCTTGCGGGACAGTCCTCGGTCCTGTCCTGTGCCCTTTGCTCAGTCCTCAGTCCTCAGCACTCAGTCCTGCTCTTACTTTCTGCCTTGCCTCACGCAGGCGGCGCCCCTTACTTCGATTCGACCGGCGCGTAGTGGCTGAGCCAGATCCACAGCCGCGCGTCGTCGCCGGCTTTTTCGCGCACCACGGCTGGAAAGCCCAGCAGCTTGCGCTGCGCGGCCAGCGCGCGCGTGACGACTTTGATGCGCTGCGTTTCCTCCTCCAGAATCGTCGCGGCGCGGGTGCAGAGTTCATTGCGCACGAGGGGCTGCGCGCTCGACCGGATTTCAGAGCGCACGAACATCCACGGCTCGTAGGTGACCGCACCATGTTGTTGCATCGTGACGGCAATGGGTTGAAACGCCAGTTCCTCGCCAAAGGTTTCGCGCAATATTTCCGCGGGGAGGTCGAGTGCGCTCTCACTGGCTGCGCGCAAACGCAGCCCTTCGCGCACGGGTTCCAGCACGTAATCCTCGGACGCGGGAACTACTTCAATCGCGCGCGTCGCGAAAAAGGTTTGCAGCGGTTCCCGACGATGGACGACAATCTGCTCCAGGGGTAGCTGCTCGTGCATCGCAGTGTCCTTTCGTTCACGATTCAAAGGCCCCGGTTGCCTTCAGCTTCCGGTTGATAGAGCACCTTGCGCACGCGCACGCAGCGCACGCCCACGCCCGGCGTTCCGAAGCTGACGCGCTCTCCGGCGCGCACGCCGATCAAGGTGCGCCCCAGCGGAGACAGGATGGAGACGCGTCCGCGTGCGGCATCGGCGTGTTCCGGATAGACCAGCACGAGCGTCTCGGTCGGGCCTTCCGCCGCATCGTCATAGACCACGGTCGAATTCATGGTCACCACATCCGGCGCAATGGCATCCGCCGACACGATGTCGGCGTTGTCGACGAGATCCATCAGCTCTTCGGCGCGTTGTCTGGCTTCACCGCGCTGGACACCCAGTTGGCGGGCGACATTGCGCAGCCTGACGGCATCCAGGTCTGTGATAAAAATTTGTCGGTCTTGCATGGTGATGCTCCTGTGAAGAGGGGGGCCGGCGGCATGTCCAGGGACGGTACCGTCGGAGACTGCAGTGTCGGTCAACAGTCTGACTCGAACTGCTGAAGGTGAATCTCAAGCGGGGGCGACGGCGCTGTTTCCAGTTCGTCTCCGGCTCATGCGCAATACAGTGGGACCGATATGGCGCTATGCAAATCAGGCAATCACTGCATGTTGGTTGGACACTTCTTCGAATTCACGCCTCTGGGCGTGATCCCACCAACGCGTGCAAGGTCCAACCAGGGCTCGCTATACTTTTCGGATCGGTTGCGGGCCAGAGCCCTTGCAGTCGCGCCGCCGCTACGCCGGCACGCGTCTGAAGTGCCGGGAACGAAACAAGGTGCGCATGGAAAGCACAAGCAAAAACCGATGCTTGAGGCCAGACCATAGCCCAGCACGCAAATCAGGTCAAGCTGGCGGAGCGCTCCGCCCAATGTGCGACGCGACGCATCAGCACAGTGGATTGGCCGAGGGCAGTCACGGCGCGTGCGGCGTGCGGATCGGGGCCGGTTTTAAATCCAGCGCATCTCGCGAAGCGTCGCTCGCCGGGGTCAAGCCCCCGGTTGCGTGCCTTGCGAAGAATGCAAGCAACGCCGACGTGAACGCGCAGGCGGCCAGAAAATATACTCCCATGGCGAAGCTGCCCGTGCTTTGCTTGATCCAGCCAACGATGAAAGGCCCGACATAGCCGCCGAGGTTGCCGATCGAATTGATCAGCGCAATGCCCACGGCCGCAGCGGCACCGGTCAGGAAAGCGATGGCATCGGCCAGAAACTGGGCCGCGATCCGTACAGACCGATGGCCGCCACGGACATTGTAACCAGCGCCCACGCCGAACCGGTCAGATAGGCCGTGCCGGCGAGTCCGACTGCAGCCGTCGTCGACGCGGCAATCAGATGCCAGCGCCTTTCCTTGTGGCGATCGGATGAATGGCCCCAGAGGATCAATCCGATCACGCCCACGGTATAGGGAATCGCGGTCAGCAAGCCGGTCACGAAATTCGAATGTCCCAAGCCCTTCACGATCTGCGGCAGAAAGAACGTGATGCCATAGCTGGCAATGACGCTCGAGAAGTAGATGAGGGCCAACATCAGTACGCGCATGTCGGTCAATGCACGCAGCAGGGACACGCGGCCCGTCGCCTCGATGCGTACCTTCTCCGCCTGCAGTTCCGATTCGAGCCACTCCTTTTCATCGGCATTGAGCCATGACGCGGCCGCAGGACGATCAGTCATGCGCGCCAGCACCACGAAGGCAAGCAATACGGCCGGCAGCGCCTCGAGGATATAAACCCATTGCCAGCCGTGCAGGCCCCAGATGCCGTCCATTTCCAGGATGGCCCCGGACAGCACCGACGCGAGTGCATTGCCCAGCGGAACGGCGATGAACAGCGTGGAAATGACCCGTCCGCGAAAATGCGCCGGATACCAGTAGGTGAAGTAGAGAATCATGCCGGGAAAGAATCCGGCTTCGGCCACGCCGAGCAAAAAACGCAGGATGATGAAACTGATCGGACCGGTGGCCGCGGCCATCAGACCGGAGATGATGCCCCACGTCAGCATGATGCGGGCGATCCACAATCGCGCCCCGACTTTTTCCAGAACGATGTTGCTCGGCACCTCGAACAACGCATAACCCAGAAAGAAAATGCCGGCGCCCAGCCCGTACATGTACGGGGTGATGCCCAGGTCCTTGTTCATCGTCAACGCAGCGAAGGCGACGTTGGTGCGGTCGATATAGGCGACCAGATAGGCGACGACGACCAGCGGCAGCAGGCGCCAGGAGATTTTGATGATGGTGCGGCGCCTGAATTCCGGCGTAAAGCGCGAATCCATGAAGTGCCCCTCCCTCGCCCGGACATTGTCGTCCTGACCCGGTGCGTGCCCGGCATTATGCATGAGCGCCGGACCCGCGGGCGTCGGGCGCCTTAACGCGCCAAGCCGTGCATCAGCACATGCGGCGCCAGGCGTCGCGTGTTACATCAGGAGTCAGGCAATCGCCGCACGTATTCGAGAATGGCAGGCGCATCGCATTTCGACAGGTCTTTTGCGATTTCCCGCCTGAGGAGCTTGTGCGATTCTTTTGCGAGATTGCCGCGCAGCAAGCCGAGAAATCGCGGCGGCGCGACCAGGCACAGCTGATCGTAGCGCACTTGCTTGCGGGCCTTGTCCACATAAGCGCCGAGGCGCTTCGCGAACAGTTCTATCTCGTGCTCGGCCGGATGCTCCGCGCGCCCAATCGAATGGCTGCCGTTGGGCGCTCCAGCGGCGCCCGCGGTACGAAAACGGCCGTGATGGTCGGTTTCGATGTCCTGCATGGCCTCGCGGCCGGGGAGATTCACCATGTCCATTATTTCATTGATCTGGTGACCCCGATTGGGCGTTTCGAAAATACGGGCACGGCTGGAATCGGCCACTACGATCCATGTTGTCATCGGTTCTCCTCGATCAAATGGGGATCAGAAAGTGGACCACGTGCGCAGGCTTAAAGTTGCACCCATCCGGCAGGCGCCCGGCACGGGGCATGACGCCGGCGCGGAAGAGCGTTTTGGATCGAATGGTTCCGAATCAGATCGCGCCGCCTTTACGCCGTTCATGGGATCCCGCCCGAAATCGTCTCTGTGGAGCACGATCGTCACTTTGTCACGACCGTCACGACCGTCACGATCGTCACGACCGTCACGGCTCTCCGGGCCGTCACGGTCACAGTGGGGGTCGAATTGCCAGTTGCCCCTTGAGTCCAGCAGCGGCATGATGGCCGTTGCAGCCCGAAGTCCGGGGCCTTTCTTCGACATTCCTTCAGGAGCCTAGCGTGCAAACTCTGAATATCAATGGTAAGCGGGTCAGCGTCAATGTCGAGGACGACATGCCGCTGTTGTGGGTTTTGCGTGATGAACTGGGACTGACCGGCACCAAATACGCCTGTGGCGTCGCCATGTGCGGCGCCTGCACGGTGCACATCGATGGCAAGCCGGTGCGCTCCTGTGTGCTGCCGGTTTCCGCCGTGAAAGGCAAGGTCACGACCATCGAAGGACTCTCCGCCGACGGTTCGACCGCGGTGCAGAAAGCCTGGGTGAAACTGCAGGTGCCGCAATGCGGTTATTGCCAAAGCGGCATGATCATGGCCGCGGCGGCGCTACTCAAGGAAACACGCAATCCGACCGACGAGCAGATCGATCAGGCGATGAGCAATATTTGCCGCTGCGGGACCTATGCGCGCGTGCGCGAAGCCATCCATTTCGTAGCCAAGTCGGCTTGAGGAGATCATCATGAAACTGCAAAAATTCGAATCCTCGCGCCGCGATTTCCTGGTCAAGAGCGCAGCCGTTTCCGGAAGCCTCATGCTGGGCGTGAGCCTGTCCGGTGTGGTGCAGGCCGCAGAGGCCGGTGCGGCGACCGGCGCCGGCACGCCGGAGGTCACGCATTGGATCGTGATCCAGCCTGACGATCGGGTGATCATCCGCATTGCCCGCTCCGAACTCGGGCAAGGATCCTTCACCGGGCTCGCGCAACTGGTTGCCGAAGAACTCGAATGCGACTGGAGTCGCGTGCGGCCCGAGTATGCCGACGTCAACGAGCATGTGCGGCGCAACCGCATATTCGGCTCCATGTCCACGGGCGGCAGCCGTGCGATCCGCGATTCGCAGGAATACCTGCGCAAGGCCGGAGCGAGCGCGCGCGAGATGCTGATTGCGGCGGCAGCCAAAGAGTGGAATGTCCCGGCCGCTGAATGCAAGGTCGCAAAAGGTGTCATCACGCATCCTTCCGGCAAACGCACGACCTACGGCAAAGTTGCCGCGGCCGCGGCAAAACTGGAGATCCCGGCGGAGCCGAAACTCAAGGATCCCAAGGACTGGAAGCTGATCGGAACCTCCCCCGCCCGCTTCGACATCGTCGACAAGACAACCGGCAAGCAGATCTACGCGGCCGATGTGCGCCTGCCGGGCTTGCTGCACGCCTCGATCGTGCAATGTCCCGTGTTCGGCGGCAAACTCAAAAGCTACGACGAAGCGGCAATCAGGGATTCGATCGGCGTGAAGCGCGTCGTCGCAGGCGAAGATTGGGTGGCGGTGGTGGCGAACAACTGGTGGCGCGCGAATGAAGCGCTCAAGCAGTTGCCGGTGGAATGGGACGAGGGCACGAACGGCAAGGTGTCCAGCGAATCCATCATGGCGTTCCTGCGTACCGGCATCGATGCAAAGGATGTTCCGGTGGCGCGCAAGGACGGCGATGCCGAGGCCGCATTGGCCGGTGCCGCCAAAGTCATCGAAGCGGAATACCATGCCCCGTACCTGAACCACGCCACCATGGAGCCGCAGACGGCGACCGCGCTCGTCACGGACGACAAGGTCGAAGTCTGGGTCGGCACGCAGAATGGTGAATCGACCATCGCGGCGGCTTCCGAAGCCGCGGGCATTCCGCTGGAGAATGTCATCGTGCACAAGATGCATGCGGGCGGCGGGTTCGGGCGGCGCGGGCCGCACCAGGAGTACACCAAGCAGGCGGTCTGGATCGCCCAGAAAATGCCAGGCACGCCGGTGCGGCTGCAATGGTCGCGCGAGGAGGACATGAAGCAGGGCCGTTACCGCCCGGTTGCGCTGGTGAAGCTGCGCGCGGCGCTGGACAAGGACGGCAACTGGAACGCATGGCACGTGCGTCAGGCGGACCAGTCCATATTCATCACCGTGCGCCCCGCGGATATCAAGAACGGCATCGATCCGGTCAATGTGCGCTGCTTCCAGGACAATCCTTACGCCGTGCCGAACTTCACCGACGAATATGCGATGCGCAATCCGCACGTGCCGCCGGGATTCTGGCGCGCCGTCGCGCATACGAACAACCCCTTCTTCCGCGAATGTTTCATCGACGAACTGGTCCATGCCGCCGGCAAGGATCCGGTTGCGTTCCGCCGTCCGCTGCTGCAAGGCAAGAAGGACCTTGGCGTGCTCGAGGCGGTGGTGAAAGCCGCGGCGTGGGAGAAGCCCGCGCGCAAGGGTATTCATCGCGGCGTCGCGGTGGTCGATTCGTACGGCAGTTATTCCGCCGCAGTTGTGGAGATCGAAGTGACAGACGGGTCCGTCATCACGGTCAAGCGCGTCGTGGTCGCCCTCGACAGCGGACACGTGGTTCATCCGGATGCGGTGATCGCCCAGATGGAAAGCGGCGTGATATGGGGGCTGAGTTCGGCCATGTACGAGGAAATCACCATCAAGGACGGCCGCGTCGAGCAGGGTAATTTCACCGATTACCGGGTGCTGCGTCTGGGCGAAACGCCGAAGATCGAATCGATTCTCGTGCCCACCGGCGGTTTCTGGGGCGGGGTCGGCGAGCCGCCGATCGGGGCGGTGATTCCCGCGCTGGGCAACGCGATTTTTGCCGCGACGGGCAAGCGCGTGCGTTCGCTGCCGTTCAAGAACAGCGGGTTCAGTTATAAGAACGCGTGAATATCGTGAATACGTGAATGCGTGAATATCGTAAGAGCGCAAACCGCAGCCAGGTAACGCCGCCCGCTGACGACATTCACGGCATTGACGGCCTTTGCGATCGTCACGATGCGAGTCGTCGGCGCGCATTGCACAGACTGGCGGCGGGCGCCTGCTTTGTCATCGCCCGTCCCGCTGGCGCCACTCCCGGCGAACTGACGGCCGCGTTGCGGCAGACTTTCGGCGAGCGCCCGATCGCGCGGGGCAAGGTCACGCTGACCATGCCCAGGCTCGCCGAGAATGGCAGCGTTGTGCCGGTTACGGTCGAGGTCGAAAGTCCTATGACGACGGAGGACTACGTCAGGAGCATTCATCTGTTCGCGGGCAAGAACCACCTTCCGCGAGTGTTCGAAGCGCAGCTGGGGCCCTATAACGGCAAGGCTGTCGTCTCGTCGCGCGTGCGGGTGGCGACTTCCCAGCAAATCATCGCGGTCGCCATGCTGAGCGATGGGTCGTTATGGTCGGCAGCGGCGGATGTCGAAGTCGTGACGTCGGAGTGCGGCCTGTGAGCCGTATGGGCACGGCGCGGGTACGCATGGCAGCGAGCGCGAAACGCGGCGAGACCGTCGAAATCCGCACCATGGTGCAACATCCGATGGAATCGGGCTTCCGGCTCAATAACACCGGCAAGGAAATCCCGCGCCACATCGTCGAAGCCTTCCACTGCGCCTATAACGGCCGCGAAATCTTCCGCGCGAAACTGTACCCGGCCGTCTCGACGAATCCGTTTTTTACGTTTTACGTGGTGGCGGACGCCAGCGGTGAACTCGTGTTTACCTGGCAGGACGATCAGGGCGGCGTTGCCACCGTCACGCAACAGCTCGACGTGGTGTGAAGCAATAAGGATCGAGGTTCGAGGACTGAGTGCTGAGGACTGAGGACTGAGTAAGGGCTTTCGATCGCTTAAGGCTCTTACTCAGTCCTCAGTCCTCAGCACTCAGTCCTTTTTTCTAACGGCAGTTCCTATTTCTTCTGCGCCGTCATGGTCCGCAGGCGGTCCGCGACAGTCTTCAACAGTGAGATGGCGAAACCGGGTTTGGTCTTGACCAGCGTGAGGAAGTCGCTGCGGCTGATGCTCAGCAGCACGCTTTCGATGTCGGCGGTCGCAGTCGCCGATCGCGACGCCTGATCGACCAGTGCCATTTCACCGAAGATGCCGCCGGGGCCCACGCGTTCGACCATAACGCCCTTGATCGACACGTTCACGCGGCCGCGCATGACGATATACATCGAAACGCCGGCATCGCCTTCCTTCATGATGACGCGGCCAGCCGGAAAGGTCTGCGGGGGCTTCGCGCGAAACGCCGCGACCAGTTCGTCCAGCCGCTGCTTGTCGAATACCCGCAGGTCTTCGCGGTCCCCAAAAGCCGGCAGGCTTGCGGTCTGCTTCATCAGCGCAATGGTCAGGCGCAAGCGGTTGTTCATGATGTTCATGAGCATCAGCGCAAACTCCGGCGTCTGCTGAAGGGCCTGCTGCAACTGCGCGGCATCGAGCACCAGTACCTGGCAGGCCTTGCGCGCCATCGCGGTCGCGGCGCGCGGTTGCTGCGTAATGACGGCGATTTCTCCGAAAATTTCACCGGCTTTGACGATATCGAGCGTTTTGCGCGCGCGCGACAGGCTGACTTCCCCTTCGACCAGCAGATACATCTTGTCGCTGGCCTGGCCTTCGGTGAAGAAGCTTTGCATCTCGGCGACACTTTCCGGTCTGCCGAATGCTTCGAAACATGTTCGGGCGACGGCGGGGTCGTAGGCTTCGTCTTGCGCGGCGGGTTGAGTGAAATCGAGTTCCATAAAGATCAGGGGCGAGGGACGAGGGAATCGGGACGAGGCAATCCGGTCAGGGTTCAAGCAGCGTCATGAACTCAATCAGAGGCCGATTCTAGACGAACTCCGCGGCAGCAAAAAGCGACGCTCCCTGTTGCTCCGGCGTATCAGCCGACATTCCTGGCGGTATGATGACGCCTGCGCTGGATCGTGGTATGGCGCGGCTCCTGTCGGAATTCTGGGTCGGACCTTGGCGTCGCGAACACCTGCATCAGGGCGTGGCGGCGAAGCGCGACGAATGGTGATTGACGATGACCCAGCGCTCGCCTTCGCGGCGGTAGGTGAAGGTAAAGCGCATCGGCACCACGACATCCTGCCCGTCGAGCGGCTCGTGCGAGGCGTAGTAGCCCGAGTTGCTGGCGATGTCGCCATAGACACGAACATGGTATTCGCCGAGCACCATGCGCAGCCGGGGGCGTCTGATCGAAGACGCTTGGAAATACTCGAGAATCTCCGCAGGCGTGGTGCGAATGGTTTTGGAGACGGTGCCCCACAGGATGGCATCGGGCGCATAGAGCGCCGAGATTCTCGCCGCATCGCGCGTATTGAATGTCGCGATCCATTCAGCGGTGGCAGCCGCAACCTGCGCGTTGGCCTGATCGGCGCTTTCCTGCGCGCAGGCGTTGTGCGCCAGCGCCATGAGCAAACCGAGCGCCCCCCATAAAATGGGCCGCATCATTCGTATCCTTTCGGCGCCACGAAGGGCTGGAATTCGCGCTCCAGAAAGCGCGCGGCGGCGATGGTCGCGAGATCGCCGAATTGCGGCCCGATGATCTGCACGCCAACCGGCAGTCCTTCCTTTGTCAAGCCGGCCGGGGCGACGGTCGAAGGCAGGTAGGCCATACCGGGGAAGCCGGCCCAGAACATCTGCGTCGTGGAGGGCTGCGGCTTGCCGTTGACCATGACCATTCTTTCCCAGCGCTCGCCTTGCTGATTGTGCGGGAATGCCGGCGGTTGCTGCGGCCGGGCACAGCAGCAAGTCCCACTCGCGGAAGAATTCCATCCAGGCCTGGCGAATCTGCTCGCGCTTTTCGTTCCAGGCGTGCCATTCACGCATCGGCATGGTATTGGCGTGCATCATCAAGGCGGCGTAGCTGTCGTCGCCTCGCGTGGCCCGCGCGTCGAGTTCCTTCTGGCGTGCGAACTGCTCGTCGCTGAGCGCCGAGCAGGTCGCGCCGCGCAGCAGGTGAACGAAGGTGCGGTGGGCCTCACCCAGGTCGAAATCAGGGCGCGCCGTCTCGCTGAGTTTTGCGCCGCGTTTCGCGAACGCCTGCGCGGCCGCAAGCACGGCCGACTGCACGGACGCATCGACCTCGGCGGTCGCGGCGGACTGCAGGACGGCGATCTTGAGCTTCCGCACCTCGGGTTTGGCAGGAGCCAGGGCGATCCTGATTCCCCGAGCGTGCATCTCGTCGGGCTGGGCGATGAGCCTCAGTGCGATCTCCAGATCATCCGCGCTGCGCGCCAGCGGGCCGATCACCGCCATGTCCTTCACTCCAAGATTTGGCGGCAGATTATGGCCGCTGCTTGGACACAGGCCGAACGTGGGCTTGTGTCCGAATACCCCGCAGTAATGCGCCGGATTGCGGATCGAAGCGCCGATGTCGCTCCCCAGTTCGAGACCGGTCAACCCTGCCGCCAGCGCTGCAGCTGCGCCGCCGGAGGAGCCACCAGGGATGCGCGTCACGTCCCAGGGATTGTTGGTCGTGCCATAGACCGGATTGAAGGATTGCCAGTCCGAAAGCATGACCGGCACATTGGTCTTGCCGAAAACAACGGCGCCGGCATCGATCAGGCGCTGCACCGCCAGCGCGTTACGCTTTGCGATATTGCCCACCATGTCCTGACGACCCCAGGTGGTCGGATGGCCTTCGAGATCGAACGATTCCTTCACGGTCATCGGCACGCCGTGCAGCGGCCCGCTCCAGTCACCCTTGGCAGCTGCGCGGTCGGCCCGGCGCGCCTGGGCCCGGGCGCGCCGCTCGTCCAGCAGGATCACGGCATTAATTTTCGGATTGAGGCGCTTGACCCGTTCGAGGTACAGATCGAGCAACGCCTCACTAGTGACTTTTTTGCGACGGATCAGGGCGGCCAGTTTTTTTGCTGAAAGGAAAGGGATCATGGGGGTAAAAAGCGTAACGCGATGAGCCGAAGCATACCCGAGCCGGAGGCGGCGGGCCCAGGATAAAGGTCGGTCTGTCGTCGCGCCCCCGCAAGTCCATTAGAATGCCGCGCCAGCATCACCCAATAACGACGTGCGTTCCGGATTGAACGTCAACCCGCAATGAAGCAAGCTCCGCGGTCTTATCGCGTCGGATTGATCGGCGCCGGCATCCAGGCCTCCCGCACACCGGCCATGCACGAGCGCGAAGCCGCCGAACAGGGCTTGCATTGCGACTACCGGCTCATCGATCTCGACTTGCTCAATGTCGGCCCGAATGCGCTTGCGGATCTGCTGCAGGATGTCGAACGCGAGGGCTTTGCCGGCGTCAACATCACCTATCCGTGCAAGCAAGCTGTAATGCCGCTGCTGCACGAACTTTCAGACGACGCGCGCGCTATCGGCGCGGTCAATACCGTCGTGCTGGGTGCGGGGAGGCGGACGGGTCACAACACCGACTGGTGGGGCTTCGCCGAAAGCTTTCGTCGTGAACTATGCGACGTGCCGACGACAAGCGTGGTGCAGCTCGGCGCAGGCGGCGCGGGTGCGGCGGTCGCGCATGCAATGCTCACGCTTGGTGCAGCGCAACTGGCGATTGTCGATGTGGACGTTTCCCGTGCGCAGCGCCTGTCTGCCGATCTTTGCAACCGCTTCGGTGCCGGCCGCGCCACAGCGGATTTCAACCTGCCTGAGGCGATGGCTGAAGCCGACGGGCTGATCCACGCAACGCCGACCGGCATGGCGAAACATCCCGGTCTGCCATTGGCGCCGGAGTTGCTGCACCCAGACCTGTGGGTTGCCGAGATCGTTTACTTTCCGCTTGAAACCGAATTGCTCCGCGCAGCCCGGCGCATCGGTTGCCGCACCATGAATGGCAGTGGAATGGCCGTATTCCAGGCCGTGGAGGCATTTCGCCTGTTCACCGGCATAGTTCCGGATGCGCCGCGAATGCGGCGGCACTTCGACTCGATGGGAAGGTGAGCGCCATGTCCCTGCACGCACAGGCCGCGCCGCAGGCTGACTTATTTTCTGTCGCTGATGTTCTGGTCGCGAAAGGCGCGTGACGACGTGACGATGGCGAAGGGCGCGTGACGACGTGAACACGGAAGAATATCAATGCGGTTTTTCACGACACACGTCTGTCACGTCGCCACGTCGTCACGTCGTCACGACCGTCACGCCGTCACGACCGTCACGCGCTTTCACGATCGTCACGCGCCGTCATCATCGCGTAACGGCAGTGTTCCCGATGTGGCTGAAAGGCAGCGAAATCGCACCGAACCGCGAGTCGGCTTCCATGGAGCCGGCCACTTTGTAGGCGATCTGATTGCCACGCAGAAGATTCATCAATCCGACTCCGACCGTGCGGGGCGAAAACGCCAGCGGCACGTCGATCGTTGCCGACTGTCCGGCCGAAAGTTTGACGGGACTGGCCAGATTGCTGCTGCCGACTTCGATTCCGCCCAACGCGAAACTTACGCCGAGTTTCCTCAGGTCAAGAGGAAACTGGTTGGTGTTCTTGATCTGCAATTTCGCAGAGGCCGAAATCTGATCGAGGCCCAGTTTGCCGATGTCGAGCGAGGTCAGCGCGACCTGCGGGACGGCGGGAACGGGCAACTCTCCACTTTTCGATAAAGGCACGTTGAGCCGGCCCAGCAGCGGCGTATCCACGCCGAAATTGAAATCGGCGATGTAGGGCACGACGGCACCTGGCTTGAGGGTTTTCAGCGCGGCGAACAGCGAGGCAAACGGCACCGTGGCGGGGATCTGCAACACTTGTTTGCCGCGCGCCGGGATCGATCCGCTGGGCTTCAACGTTCCTTCGAGGACTTTGTTGCCGCCACTGGTCAGCGAATAGCCGATATCGATCAGCGGCAGGCTCACCGCGTAAGGATTCTCGACTTCGACGTCGAACAGCAGCACGACATTTTCCAAGGTCAACCCGCGGATGCTGGTGCCGATGACCTGCGCGGTCGGTTTCGGCGCACCGCCGATGAGATCCTGCACGGACTGGCAGCCGCTGGCGAGCAGCGCGAAGGGCAAAACAAGGGCGGTGAAAACCTGGCGCAAGAGGGCAGTCATAGGAGGATTCGCAACGCAATGCAGCAATGCTAACTCAGAATGACCGCGGCGATTCTGGCTGCAGCGCGCTGTCGCTGCGTTGGCTGGCTTTTCTCCGGAGTTCGCGCGCCTGGCCCGGAAGCCTGACCGCGCCGTGTGGACGAAAATCGGCACCTCGCGATACGTCGCGGTGCGGCGACAGTTTTGGCGAAGCGTCGGCGGCAGAACTCTCGTATAGTGGATCGAACGCCGGGGAGTCAAATGTCATGATGACCGCACATCGAAACGATCCGACGCAGCATTGGAGTTTTCGTTTGCTGCCTTTGCGCACTTTGAAGAACGCCCGGGATCTGGCGCAGCGGTTTCGTCAGGTGGCGGGCCTGCGGCTTTATGCCAGACGGCGCCAGTGGCTCATCGTGGCGGCCGCATCGGTCATCGTGCTGACGAGTTTTGCGTGCGCCATCGGCGAAGTCGTGTTTCTGGCCGATCAACACCCACTGCTGGCGCTGGTGGGCATCCTGCTGCTGCCCCTTACGCTGGCCGGCAGCTTTTTCGTTCTGGCCTATGTCTTCTTCGCGTGGATCGAAGGCCGAGTCCTGGCGCGCGAACTTGCGCCGCGTCATCGGGAACGGCCCGGCGCTGCGGCATCGTGGTTTTTGAAAAAATTCGGTCTCGAAATGGGTCCGTTGCCGCCGGTGCCCTGGTTGCTTGCGGTACTGTTCGTGGTGCTGCCCCTTGGCCTGCTTGCCGCCGCCTGGCTGGGCGCCGCGCTGAGCGTCATTTTTCTCGCCATCGTCCTGCCGTTTGCCTACGCGAAGTTCGACGTCTGAGCGTTCGCGGATGCTGTGAGCGCGCGCGACGCATTCACCGCAACAGCGAAACTATTGCAGGAACTTGGTCAGCACCTGTCCGGGACCCGCGTCCAGCGGCAGATAGTCGCGTCCATCATGGACCTGTGCGCCGTTGACCCAGACGCCGTGCAGGCCCTGCGGATTACGGATCATGCGGGTGCCCCCCGCAGGCAAATCCTGGCGGCGCTCCAGCGTCGACTGACCAACGCGCGCAGGATCGAATAGCAGCAAATCCGCCCATGCGCCCGGTACGATGCGGCCGCGATCGGGAATGCGGTATTTCTGCGCCGGGTGAGCGGTCAGCCGGCGCACCGCTTCTTCGAGCGTGAACGTGCCGGTTTCGCGCACCCAGTGGCGCAGGAAATGCAGCCCGAAACCCGCGTCGCACATGAAGACGACATGGGCCCCCGCGTCGGACAGGGCCAACACCCCCGATTCGTGTTGGAGCAGCGGCGCGACGCCTGCGTCGTTGTTCTGGAACAGCTTCGCGATCAGGGGTGTATCCAGGGGCAAATCGAAAAACCAGTCGAGTGGATCGCGCCCGGCTGCTTGCGCCAGCGCGCTGACGGATTGCTCGTCGACCTCGACCTTGGACCAATCGCCGTAGAACAGAATGCCCGGTTGCGGGTTGGCCAGATTTTCGCGAAAACGCCGGCGAAAAGCCGGATCGGCATAGATACCGCGCAACTCGCCTGGCGCCGCGCTTTTCACGCGCGTAAAGGCGTCATGGGAAAACATGAGGTAAGGGTCACGCAGCGTGAAGTCGAACGACAGCGGATGCGGGTTGGCGTGGATGTACAACTCGTTGCCTCGCGCCCGTGCGGCTGCGCAGCGCTCGTAGTAGCCGAGTGCGACGTCCGGCGCTGCATCGTTGTACATGGTGAGCACCGTCACCATGAAGGCGGGACGGCGGGTGGCGGCGCAAAGCGACTCCATGAATTCCGTGGTCGCGCGCGGCCCTGTCGCCATGACGAAGACGCCGCGCTTTTTCTGCGCCAGCGGCTGCGCCAGCGCGCGCAATTCGGCTTCGGACGCGATGGTTGAGGGCATCGGTCGCCCGCCGAATCCGGCATGATTGGGAGAAAACGACGATGCAAGTCCGATCGCGCCCGCATCGAGCGCTTCGCGCACCATCGCCTGCATGCGAGCGAGTTCCTCCGCCGTGGGTTGCGCGCGCATAGACCCCTCGTCCCCCATCACAGCGGTGCGGATCGTCGAATGACCCACCAGTGCTGCGACATTGGCATAGGGCTTGATGCCACGCAGTTGCGCGAGATACTCGGGAAAGGACTCGAACTCCCAGCGCGTGCCGCCGAGTAGCGCATCGAGATCCATGCCTTCCACCACGGAGAGGTTCTTGAGCATGGTTTCGCGCTGTGCTGCCGGACAGGGCGCGATGCCGAAACCACAGTTGCCCATTACGACCGTGGTGACCCCCAATGCCGGCGAGGGCGACAGCGTGCGGTCCCAGGTGACTTGCGCGTCATAGTGGGTATGCACATCGACGATACCGGGCATCAGCGCGAGACCATCAGCGTCCACGATTCTGCGCGCGGCACTGGAAACCTTGCCCAATTCGGCGATGCGGCCGTCGCGCACGGCGACGTCGGCGGTGACGGGGGCCGCCCCGCTGCCGTCCAGAACTGTCGCGCTGCGTATCAGCAGATCAATCATGCCTGCACCTTTCGGACATGACCGGGGCGTCCCCGCTCGTGCACCGCAAGGGTCTTCGGCACTATCGTACTCTCACCAGTTTGCGCAACGTGCGCAGCCCCTCGGGAATCTTCCGGTCGGGATAGATCTGCGACCAGGCGGTATAGGACACTTCGCCGACGTAGAGGTCGCCGTACGAATCGACCGCCATGCCGTGCGGCGCGACGAACTGATCGGGGCGATCGTAACCCGCATGCTCGGCGCCGAAGCGGCACAGCAGATTGCCCGCGTTGTCGACGATGCTGACGCGCGGTCCGAGGTTGGGCACGTCGCGGTTGATCGGCAGGGTCGGTCCGATTTCGCCGATATAGCACAACGGATTGCGCCTGGTTTCCATGACCATGCCGCACGGCCGGTGCAGGTTGTGCCATTCGGTTTCGTAGTTGCCATTGCCATCGAACACCTGCACGCGGTGGTTCTCCCGGTCGGCGACATAAATCCAGCCGTCCGGATCGCAGCACAGATTATGCGGAATGTTGAACTCCCCGGGGCCGGTTCCCGGTTGGCCCCAGGACTTCAGCAATTTGCCGTCCGGCGAATACTTGTGAATGCGCGAGTTACCGTAACCATCGGAGACATAGAGTTCTCCGCGCGGCGAGAGCGCCGTGTGCGTGCACCGATGGAAGGGTTCGCCGCTCATGTAGGGCGCCGGCTTGCCGGGAATGCCGATAGTCAGCAGCACCTTGCCATCGAGCGAGCATTTGCGCACGCTGTGATCGCCGTCATCCGTGCAGTAAAGCGATTCGTCCGGCCCGATATGCAGGCCATGCGCGCGATCGAATACGCCTTCGCCCCAGGAGCGCAGGAAGTTGCCCTCGCGGTCGAACACCATCATGGGATGCTCGCCGCGGTTGAAAACGTAAACCTGGTCCTTGTGGTCCACGGCCACCGCGGCAACGTCGGTAAACGACCAGCCGTCGGGAATCTTTGCCCAGTTTTCCCGGACCTCGTAACGATATTGCCCGCTTCCCAATATGGTCGCCAATTTCGTCTCCTCCGTGACTATCGAAAGGTCGTGACGGTCGTGACGGAAACGTGACCGTGACGGTCGTGACGCCGTGACGGTCGTAACGCCGAAAACCTCGTGCCTGCCATAAGGACGAAGGCCAAGCCTTTCGCTCGAAAAGCCGGTTCCGAACGTCACAATCGTCACGTCGTCACGGCTTTGCCCGCGTCGTCACGACCGTCACGTCGTCACGATCGTCACGACCCTTCTCCGTCACGCGTTCTTCAGTACGGAGCGCATCGTCTCCGGTACCTCCAACTCGAACGATAAAATCCGCGCCGACAACGATTTTCCATAGTTGTCCAGGCACAGGCTGCGCGACACGCCGCCACCGAGCGCGCCTTCCGCGACGAAGTTCAGCGCCTGCAGGTTGTCGACGTCGTAGCGCGTGACCTTGCCGGTGACCACGCCAGCGTAGTGCGCCTTGAATCGGTCGGCGGTGAGTTGCTCCTTCAGATACGGATACAACTCGGGCGCGTAGGCGATCACCGAAATGTTCGACGTGTTGCCCTTGTCGCCGGAGCGACAGTGGGCGAGGTGTTGGAGAAGAACTTTCATCGTGAATGTCGTGAATGTCGTGAATGCGTGAATGCGTGAATATGCGTTGAAGGTCGTGAAGGCGTGAACGATCGTGAAGTCGTGGATTTACCGAATGCGGGTTCAATCCCTCGCGGTCGCGAGCACGACATTTACGTCGTCACGTATTCACGATCTTCACGACCTTCACGGCCCTTCTCAGCTTTCAAAAAAATTGATGCTCGGCACCACTTTTTCCCGCGGCACGAGTGACGACCAAACCCCGATGATTTCCCGGGTGCGGTCTTGATGCGGCACGCGCTTGCCGGTCATCCCGACGCCCGACACTGCCATGCCGTCGACCTCGCGGCCGACCTTGATCGCTTCTTCGCGTGTTTTCGTGCGCGCGGCGACGCGCACGGCAATTTCGTAAGGCTCCGGCGCGTCGGCCGGCGTCATGGCGCCGTGGATGGCATTCAGACCGAGAAAATCGATGCGCACTTCTTCCGCGTCGAGCTTGACGACTTTGAAGCGTTCCTCGAGTATTTTTTTGGCCAGGTGCGCTCTGCGCAAAGCGCCCGGGCCGGCATAGAAAAACAGGTCCTCGCCGATGAAGCCTTCGGTGCAGCCAATCGAGACTTTCAAGGTCGGCGTGCGCGGCTTGCCGGAAATGTTGGTGATGCGCACCCGATCCGGACCGACCTGCTCGAGCCGGCTGGTGGTGAAATCGACCACGACATCGGGCGTGATGTAATTGGCCGGATCGTGGACTTCGTAGAGCATTTGCTCCTTCACGGTCATCAGGTTGACCGAGCCGCCGCTCGCAGGAACCTTGGTCAGCACGGCTGAACCGTCCGGCTCGACTTCGACTATGGGAAAGGCAAGGTTCCACGGCTCCGGAACATCCTTGAAGCCGGGGTCCGCAAAATAACCGCCGGTGACCTGGGCGCCGCATTCCATGAGGTGGCCCAGGCCG
The DNA here is from genome assembly GCA_963846655.1 of uncultured beta proteobacterium. Classification (GTDB taxonomy): domain Bacteria; phylum Pseudomonadota; class Gammaproteobacteria; order Burkholderiales; family JACQAP01; genus JACQAP01. Next base: position 307,689 of record CAWJWT010000002.1, read on the forward strand.
TTGCCGGCCCCGAGGCGCGCGTGATCCAGCGCATTCCAGCCGAATTCGTACATCATCGGCGCCATGAAAATGGACGGATCGGCCACGCGTCCGGAAACGACGATCTGCGCGCCCTGCTGGAGCGCTTCGACGATGGGCTCGGCGCCCAGATAGGCTTCCGCGGAAACGAGACTTTGCGCCAGGGACGAAGTGGGCTCGCCGTTCTCGAGGATTTTGTCCGTCAGTTGCAGCACGCGATCGGTGATGAGGCTGCCATTGACCGCCGCGACGCGGATGCCTTTGGCGCCCAGCTCGCGCAGCCAATGGACGATGCGCTCTGCGGCCCCATCCGGATTGATCCAGCCCTGGTTGGTGACGATCTTCGTGCCGCGTTTCAGGCAGCCGGGCAGGACCGCCTGCATGCGGTCGTCGAGGTAGGTGTCGTAACCAGGAAACGAAGCGTCGCGACGCTTGCGCACTTGTGCCGCGGAAATGGTCGCTTCCGCCATGGTTTCAAAACAGAGGTAGTCCAGATCGCCCCGTTCGGCGTTCCATTTTGCCGGCTCGATGCGGTCGCCCCACCACGCCGATCCGGCGCCAATGCGCACGATTTTCTTCATCGCGGTGCGCCTGCATGGGTGCAGAACATCTTCTTTCCTCCCTGTGTTTCCGATCGGCTCTCGCGGCCAACCTGTGGCCGGAATACTGGATTGTCGCTGCCATGCCGTCAATGCCGACGCGATTCCGGAAACTGAAACAGCCAGGACTCTTCGCGGGTAAGACTCTGAATCAGCTACCGAACCGGTTCGAATGCGGTTTCGCCCATCAGAACCTTTCCTTGACAAGAGCGCCGGGACGCAACCAACATTTACTAAAAACCGCTTGCGAGCGGCCCAATAACCGGAGGAGACCATGCTGCAAAATGGCGCCGCGCGCATCGCGCTGCTCGGACTGCTGTCCCTTGCGTTTGCCGCGCCGCTGTCGGCTGCGCAACCGCCGATCCGCATCGGTTGGCTGTCGTCCCTGACGGGACCCTTGTCATCGGCCGCCATCGCCGAGAATCAGGGCGTTCAATTCGCGGTCGATGAAATCAACGCCGCCGGCGGCGTCAATGGCCGCAAGCTCGAACTCATTACCCGTGACACCAGCGGCGAACCGACCAAAGCCGTCAACCTGGCCAAACAGCTGGCCTTCGTCGACAAGGTGGACTTCATCATCGGCCCGGTGAATTCCGGCGAATCGCTCGCCACTGTGCCGATCGTGGCCAAAGCCGGCATTCCCAACCTGATCATTGGCACCATCGACGAGCTGGTCGATGCGCAAAGGTTTCCCCTCGCGTTCCGCGCCATCAATACCAACCGCCAGTGGATCGAGGCCGCCAACGACTATGCGCTCAAGGTTCTCAAGAAGAAGAAAATCGCGATCATTGGCGATACCTCGGGCTACGGAACGGCCTCGGCCAAGGTCGCCCACGACCTGCTCGACAAATCCGGTATCACGCCGGTGTATTCGGCGTTGGTCGATCCCAACAAGACCGACCTGACCGACGAAATGAACAAGGCGAAGGCCGCCGGGGCTGAAGTGGTGATGCCCTGGTCGGCTGCCACGGGTTTGCTGGCGCGCTTGCTCAACACGCGCGGCGATATGGGATGGAATGTGCCCATCGTCGGGCATCCGGCCATGATGGCGCCCCCGGTGCGGCCCCTGCTCAACAAACCGGATTACTGGAAAAACGCGTTTGCCGCCGGTTATAGCAGCACCACGTATGACGAAAAGGGGAAGCTGCCGCCGCGGACCCAGGCCCTGATGGACAAGATCCGCCCCAAGCTCGGCAAAGGCGAAATCGACTTCATGTTCTGGTGGATCGCGCTCGGCTATGACACCGTGAGAATCGTTGAACACGCGGTCAAGACCGCCGGCTCCACCGATGCCGCGTCGATCGGCAAGGTGCTGGAAAACACCCGGGACTTTGCGGGCGTCTATGCGACCTATACCTGGACGAAGCAGCAACGCAATGGCTTTCCCGATCACGCGATCGTGATGAACATTGGCGGCAGCTTCAAGGATGGAAGTTTCAAGGCGGCGCCGCGGTAGCGCGAGGGCCGCTGCGAGGGACTAGGGGCTAGGGACTAGGGGCCAGGGGCTAGAGGATAGGGAATAGGGGTTCGGCGTGATCGAAAGCTACCGCGACCTGACGGTCTGGCAAAAGGCGATGGACTTGGCAGAAAAAATCTTTTCCCTGACTGCCAAGTTTCCGCGAGAACAGAACTATGTATTGAGCACTCAGATGCAGCGCGCCGCCACCTCAGTGCCGTCCAATGTGGCCGAAGGACATGCAAGATCTTCAACCAAGGAATACCTCTATCACGTTTCTGTTGCGCTGGGGTCGATTGCCGAGCTGGAGACGCAGCTAATGCTATGCCGAAGAGTAAATCTTCTTTCAGAAATCGAATTGGAAAATACCTTGGTACTTGCCGACGAGGTTGGAAAAATGCTTAGAGGCATTCAGCGCGGCCTCAAAGAAAAGCTGAAACAGACTTGCTCCTTAAAGCCTATGTCGCCTCTCCCTAGCCCCTAGCCCCTAGCCTTCCTAGCCCCTGACCATGCTCGTCGCGCTGATTACCGGCCTCGCCACCGGCGCCCTGTACGCCGCCGCCGCGCTGACCTACAACGTGATGTTCTCGACATCGAAAGTCTTGTCGGTCACGACGGGTCACATCTCGATGCTCGGCGGCATTTTCGGCGCCTGGTTCATCTCCACCCTCGGCTGGCCGATTCCGCTGGCGCTGCTGGGCTCGATGGCGGTCGGCGCGCTGTTCGGGCTGCTGACCGATGTAATCGCGATCCGCCGCGTGCTGGCGCGCAGTGACGAGCATCTCTGGCTGCTCTCCACCCTGGCACTGGCCACCATGGTGCAACAGGCCGCAGGGCTCTGGTGGGGCACCGAACCCAAGCCCTTCCCGCGCTTGATCCCGCAGGACTATTCCGCAGGCCTGATGGACCAGAAGTACTGGTTGCCGATTGCGATCGCGATCCTGCTGGCCGTTGCGTTGGAGCTTTTCTACCGTCGCACGTTGTACGGCAAGCTGTTCGTGGCGATGTCCGAGGATGCCTTTGCCGCGCGCGCGCGCGGCATCCCGACCGAGCGCATACGCGCGATGTCGTATGTCATTGCCGGTGCCATGGGTGGATTGGCCGGGTTCGCTGCCGGCCAGTTGACCTTCGCCTACTTCGCCCTCGGGCTGACGCTGACCCTGAACGGGTTCATCGCGCTGGCCGTCGGGGGCCTCGGCAGTAACGTGGGGGCGCTGGTCGGGGGCGCCGCGTTGGGCATTCTTAGTGCCGTGGCGACCTATTACGTGGGCGGGGAATACCAGCAGACCATCTCGGTGGGCCTGCTGATGATCGTGCTGCTGCTCAAGCCCGCGGGCCTGTTCGGCAGCCAGAGCGTGCGCCCGGTATGAAATCCGGCCACAGGGCGATCGCGCTCCTGATCCTGATGGTGGCGCTGGTCGCGTTGCCCTGGTGGGCTGGCGATCTGTACAAACTGCACCTGGCCGCCCTGATCTGCGCGTACTGGATTTTGATCGGCGGATTGAATCTGGTCGTCGGCTATTCAGGGCAATTGTCGATCGGCCATGTCGGGCTGCTCGCCATCGGCGCTTACTGTTTCGCCATCCTGGCCGGCACACATGGTGTGCATCCAGGCCTTGCCATCGCCGCCTCGGGGGCCGTCTGCGCGCTGTGCGGACTGCTGCTGGGGCTGCCGTCGTTGCGCCTGCCAGGCTTTTATTTCGCCATGGCCACCCTGGCATTCGCGCTGATCGTCACGGAGATCACGCTGGCCCAGGGGGATCTTACGGGCGGCGGCGTGGGACTCCCGGTGCCGGGGTTTCCCGCGCCGTTCAACACGCCGCATGGCACTTACTGGCTGATCCTTGCCCTTGCGGTATTGGTTACCTGGCTCACCTGGAACGTCGCGCGCCATACCTGGGGGCGCGGCCTCATCGCGGTGCGCGACAGCGCCGTGACCGCACAGGCAGTGGGGGTGCCGGTGTTTCGCGCCAAGCTCACCGTGTTTGTGTTCAGCGGCTTTACCGCCGGCATTGCGGGCGCGTTGTTCGCCGTGCTGCAAAGCTACATCACCCCGGACACCTTCGTGTTCGAGTTGGGGCTGTTCTTCTTCGTGTGCATCATCATCGGCGGTCGCGGCCACATCCTCGGGCCGATCATCGGCACCATCGTATTGACCGCGTTGCCCGAACTGGTGGCGCCGCTGGCCAGGCTCGGCAATTTTTTCTACGGCCTGCTGCTGCTGGCGGTGGTGCTGCTGGTGCCCGAAGGCATCGGTCGCGTATTTGAACTCCTGATGGCGCGTTTCCGGCCGCGCCGCAGCGAAAGTCATGTCGTCAAACCCGACCTGACGCGGCTCGCGCGCGCCATCGACAAGGGGCGTACGCCCTCATGAGCCTTGCCGCACGCGACATCACCAAGCGCTTTGGCGGACTCACCGCCTTGTCGCAGGTCTCGCTGGAACTCAAACCGGGCGAAGTGCATGGCTTGATCGGTCCCAACGGCAGCGGCAAAACGACCCTGCTGAACCTGCTGTCGGGATATTACCGGCCGGACGGCGGCCGCATAGCGATCGACGAAACCGATATTTCCCAGGCGACGGTGCAGCGGCGCGCGGGCCTGGGCGTGGCGCGCACTTTCCAGAAACCGCGGCTGCTGCCGAGCCTTTCGGTGCTCGACAACGCCATGCTCGGCGGCTGGCGCGATGCGCGCGCCGGATTTCTGTCGACGGCTTTCTCGCTCCCGCAGGTCAGGGCCGACGAGCGCGAACTGCGCCGGCGTGCCGAGGAGCTGTTGCATGGCGTCGGCCTTTCGCATGCCATCGGGCGGCGCGCAAACCTGCTCGAGCACGCCGAACAGCGCTTCCTCGAGATTGCCCGCGGCTTGACGCAACGGCCGCGCTTTCTGCTGCTCGATGAACCGGCGGGCGGTTTGACGCCGGCCGAGATCGAACACCTGGGTGCCGTGATCCGCGTGATACGCGAATCCGGCATCGGCGTTTTACTGGTCGAGCATCACACGGATTTCGTGTTTCGCAATTCCGACCGGGTCACGACGCTGGACGTTGGGGCGGTCATCAAGCAGGGGACACCGGACGAGGTAAAACGCGATCCGGAAGTCATTCGCGTGTACCTGGGGGCCTGAGGAATGCGCACCGACCGCCCGCTGCTCAAAGTGGACAACCTGCATGTCGCCTACGGCAAGGCCGAAGTCGTGCACGGCCTCTCGCTCGAGGTGCGCCACGGAGAATTCGTGGTGATGCTCGGGCGCAACGGCGCCGGCAAGAGCACCACGCTGCATGCGATCTCGGGACTGATCCCCCGCAAATCCGGGCACATCGAGTTCGACGGGCGCGACCTCGGCGACGCGACGCCACGCAACATCGTCCGGGCCGGCGTGGTCCAGGTGCTCGAAGGCCATCGGGTGTTCACCACGCTCACCGTGGAGGACAACCTGTTGATCGGGACTTATGCGCGCCGACCGCACGGGGACCGCGGCAAGCTCGCACGCATCTATGAGCTTTTCCCCGAACTCGGGGAAAAGCGCGGCGATCCCGCTTCGCGCCTGTCCGGCGGGCAACAACAAATACTCGCGGTCGCCCAAGGGGTCATCGGCGAGCCGCGTTTATTGATCCTGGATGAGCCCTCGGCAGGGCTGGCGCCGATGGTCATCGACCGGATTCTTGCGGTGGCTGCCGAACTCTGCAAAGGCGGCATGGCGATCCTGCTGGTCGAGCAACTGGTGGAAAAAGCGCTGCGCCATGCCAGTTACTGCTATCTGGTGGAAACCGGCCGCGTTGCCGCTGCCGGCACGCCGAAGGAGATCCAGGCGAGCGACGTGCTGCATCAGACTTATCTCGGCGGGCATGGCAACGTCCAGGACGAACTCGGGACGCCCCGCAATAACTAGAACGATAAAAGGAGACGACACAATGACCGCATCCACGCGTTGGAAACACCGCCCGAAAGGTTCAACATGGGGTGATTTCGGTCCGGACGATCAGCTCGGCAGGCTGAACCTGCTGACGCCGGAGAAGGTCAAGCAGGGCGTCGCCGAGGTCAGGGAAGGCCTGGTGTTCTGCCTGAGCCTGCCGCTGGATTATCCCGGCGGCAACGTGCTCAATCCGCGCCGGCACCCGCCGATCCTGCGGCCGACGCTGCGCAATGGCCGCCCAAACATGGTGTACGTCGTGCAGCGCGATAATCCCGGGGCCACGGATGTCATCAACGACGACGCGGTGATCCTGCACCTGCAATACTCCACGCAGTGGGACAGCCTGGCCCACGTGGGACAACTGTTCGATGCCGACGGGGACGGCAAGCCCGAACCGGTGTTCTATAACGGTTACCGTGCAGGCAAGGAGATTTCCGGCCCCACCGATCCCGACGACGCCGGCGCAATCGGCACCGTGCCGGCCAAGACCACCACAGCGGTGCATGCGCTCGGGGTGGAAAACATGGCGGTCAACTGCGTCCAGGGCCGCGGGGTCATGATCGACCTGCATGCGCATGTAGGCCGGGAAAGCGTGGCCGTGGGTTACGACCAGCTCATGCGCATTCTCGAAAAGGACAAAGTCGTCGTCGAACAGGGCGACATGGTCTGCCTGCACACCGGGTTCGCGCAGATGATTCTGGAGATGAACAAACAGCCCAATCAGCAGAAGCTGGAGCATTCCTGCGCGGCGCTGGACGGGCGCGACCAGAAGCTGCTGCAATGGATCACCGACTCAGGCCTGGTGTCGCTGATTGCGGATAATTACGCGGTGGAAGCGCATCCTGCCACCAGCCATACGGGAACCTGCGCTACGCTGCCATTGCACGAGCATTGTCTGTTCAAGTTGGGCGTGAATCTCGGCGAGATCTGGCATCTGACGCCACTTGCCAACTGGTTGCGCGAGCACAAGCGCTCGCGCTTTCTGCTGACGGCGCCGCCGCTGCGCCTGCCCGGGGCGGTCGGTTCGCCCGCGACGCCGGTTGCCACCGTTTAACCACATCGTTCAGGGAGTTCGCCATGCCGACCCGAGCATCCGCAATCAACTCCGTACAGAAATCCTGCCGCATCCTGCGCTCCCTGACCGAGCCCAGAGTCAACCGACTCTCGGAAATTGCCGGGCAAGCCGGCCTCAACAAAGTCACCACCCTGCGCATTCTCGAAGTGCTGTGCCGCGAAGGGTTCGTCAAGCGCGACGACAAGACCAAGACCTACTCGCTGGGCAAGGAAGTGTTCATTCTGGCCGCGGCGTTGCGCGATCGCGACGACTTGCGCGCGCGTGCGCGGCCCTCCCTGGTACGCCTGGCTGCGATCTCGGAGGATTCCGTGCTGCTCTCGGTGCGCAGCGGCGGCACCGAGTCGGTGTGCGTAGACCGCGAAGTCGGGTCGTTCCCGATCCGCGCAAGTTATCTCGATATCGGCAGCCGGCGACCGCTGGGCATCGGCGCGGGCGCCATGGCCTTGCTGGCGTGGCAATCGGATGCCGAGATCGAAGCCATCCTGCCCATCGTCGAACAGCGCTTGCCGCAATTTCCCAAAGTCAGCATGACCTGGCTCCGGAACGAGATCGCACGCTGCCGCGAGCGCGGTTACACGGTGTTCCTGAACATGCTGGTGGACCGCATGGGCGCGATCGGCGTGCCGATCTTCGGCGCGGACGGCACGCCGGTCGCGGCCATCAGCATCGCCGCACTTTCCGACCGTCTTTCCTCACGCACAGACCAACTGGTAGAACTGCTCAAGCGCGAGGCGGAGATGGTGGGAAATCCGAAGAGAACATGAGAAGGGCCGTGAATACCGTGAATGTCGTGAATGTGACGTGAAAGCGCGAAACTTGAGCCGTGAATATCGTGAATATCGTGAGTGCCGTGAATAGCGTAAACGGCGAAAACCTTTGATTTATCTTTAGAGCCCTTGTTTAAACCGCATTCACGACATTCACGACATTCACGACATTCACGACCAGGAGAATCCGTTGTCCTTCATCACCGGCGTCGGCGTGACGCCTTACGGCAAGCACCCTGGCAAGGGCACCCTCGATCTGATGAGCGAAGCGGCCACGGCCGCGCTGGCCGATGCGCAGCTCGAGCGGCGCGAGATCGACGGCCTGGTGTGCGGTTATTCGACGACGATGCCGCATCTGATGCTGTCGACCGTGTTCGCCGAGCATTTCGGGCTCAAGCCCGACTACGCGCACGCGATCCAGCTCGGCGGCGCGACCGGTTTCGCCATGGCGATGCTGGCGCACCATCTGGTCGAATCCGGCGTTGCCCGCAACATCCTCGTGGTTGGAGGAGAGAACCGGCTCACCGGGCAAAGCCGCGATTCCGCAATTCAGACCCTGGCGCAGGTCGGGCATCCGCTGTACGAAGTGCCGCTCGGCGCCACCATTCCCGCCTACTACGGCCTGCTCGCTTCGCGTTACATGCACGAGTTCGGGACGACCGAAACGGATCTGGCCGAGCTTGCCGTGCTCATGCGCCGGCACGCCTGTCTGCATCCCGGCGCGCAGTTCCGCGAAGCCACCACGCTCGAGGCCGTGCTCGGCTCCAAACCCATCGCCTCGCCGCTTAAGTTGCTCGATTGCTGCCCCGTATCGGATGGCGGGGCGGCCTTCGTCGTGAGCCGCGCGCGGACCAACGAATTCGACGTCCGCATTCGCGGCACCGGGCAGGCACATACCCATCAGCACATCAGCGCTGCGCCCAGTCTCACGCGTTTCGGTGCGGCCGCGTCCATGGAACGGGCACGCGCTGCGTCGGGCCGCAAGCTTGCCGACATGAACTATGCCGCGATCTACGATAGCTTCACGATCACGCTGACCATCCTGCTCGAGGAACTCGGGCTTGCGCCGCGCGGCGCCGCCGGCCGGCTGGCGAGCGAAGGGCATTTCAATCACGACGGCGCATTGCCGCTGAATACCCACGGTGGGCTGCTTTCCTACGGCCATTGCGGCGTTGGCGGCGCCATGGCGCATCTGGTGGAGACGCATCGGCAACTGACCCACCGGGCCGGCAACCGGCAGGCAAGAAATGCGAGCCTGGCCCTCCTGCACGGCGACGGCGGCGTGTTGTCGTCGCATGTTTCGCTGGTTGTGGAGGCAGCGGCATGAGCAGGAAGCAGGGGCCCGCTTGCGGGATGCGACCGCCCGCGATTGCCGCTGGCGGCCGACGCGCCGTTCTGCGCACAACCCCGGTCGGTCATGGAGGCAGCGGCATGAGCAGGAAGCAGGGGCCCGCTTGCGGGATGCGACCGCCCGCGATTGCCGCTGGCTGCCGACGCGCCGTTCTCAGCACCACCCGGGTCATCATGGAGGCAGCGGCATGAGCAGGAAGCAGGGGCCCGCATGCGGGATGCGACCGCCCGCGATTGCCGCTGGCTGCCGACGCGCAGCCCTCAGCACAACCCGGGTCATCATGGAGGCAGCGGCATGAGCAGGAAGCAGGGGCCCGCTTGCGGGATGCGACCGCCCGCGATTGCCGCTGGCTGCCGACGCGCGTTCTCAGCACAACCCCGGACGGTCATGGAGGCAGCGGCATGAGCAGGAAGCAGGGGCCCGCTTGCGGGATGCGACCGCCCGCGATTGCCGCTGGCTGCCGACGCGCGTTCTCAGCACAACCCCGGTCGGTCATGGAGGCAGCGGCATGAGCAGGAAGCAGGGGCCCGCATGCGGGATGCGACCGCCCGCGATTGCCGCTGGCGGCCAACGCGCCGTTCTCAGCACCACCCGCAACGCAAAAGAGGCAAACGCATGAATGTGCTCGACTGGACGCGCGATGGCGACGGTATCGCCTATCAGGTTTGTGGGGATTGCGACGCAAGCTGGTATTTCCAGCGCGGCTTCTGCCCCGCGTGCGGCGCCCCCGCCCCGGTCCCTCGGCAGGCCTCCGGCCGCGGCACGGTGCATGCCCGCACGCTGGTCACGCGCGCGCCAACGGACGAAATGCGAGCGCATGCGCCGTATCTGATCGTGCTGGTGGACGCCGCCGAAGGTTTCCGGCTGATGGCGCATGGCACACCCGACCTGCAGATCGGCGATCCGGTGCAAGCCCGCTACACCCAGCTTGCCGGCAAAAAGATTCCGTATTTCGAGAAAGCCTGACTGCCGGCCGAAGGGCCGGCATCAGATCGGTGACGCGCAGGGCGCAAAAGAAAAGCAACAGAAAAGGCAGAGGGCTGTTCGAGACGCATACGCCGCAGAGTCCTTCTCGCAGCGGCGGAAACACCAGTGCGGTTTTCCTCTGCGGCCTTTGCGTTCTCTGCGCCTCTGCGTTGGAGTTGATTCCTATTTCCAGGAGTAAGTAAATGAACGATGTACTGCGCGAATCGTTGCGCACGGTATTGAACCCGAAATCCGTGGCCGTGATCGGCGCGTCGGAGAACGAAAACAAGATCGGCGGACGGCCGCTGCTCTATCTGGCCCGCCATGGCTACCGGGGCAGGGTTTATCCGATCAATCCCAAACGCACGGAAATTCAGGGCTTCAAGGCCTACCCTGCGCTTGCCGACCTGCCCGACGCACCGGAGGCGGCCATCGTCGCCCTGGCCGGCGATGCCGCGATCGAGGCAGTGGAACAGTGCGCGCAGCGCGGCGTGCGAACCGCGGTGGTCATGACGTCGGGTTTCGGCGAAACCGATCCGGTGGCAGGCAAGGCCAAGGAGAAGCGCATGCGCGATGCGGCGCACGCAGGGGGCATGCGCATCGTCGGGCCTAATTCGCAGGGCCTGGCGAATTTCGGCACCGGCGCGATCCTGTCGTTTTCCACCATGTACATCGAGGCGCCGCCCCAGGACGGCCCGATCGCCGTGGTCAGCCAGTCCGGCGCCATGAGCGTGGTGCCGTATGGATTGCTGCGCGCGCGCGGTCTGGGCGTGCGGCACTCGCATGCCACGGGAAACGACGCCGACGTCACCGTTTCGGAGCTGGCATCGGTCGTGGCGGAAGACCCGGAGCTGAAATTGCTGCTGCTGTATCTCGAAAGCATCAGCGATCCATTTTTTCTGGCGGAAACCGCGCGCATTGCCCACGAGCGCAACTTGCCGGTCATCGCGCTCAAGTCCGGGCGTACCGCTGCCGGGCAGGAGGCGGCGAAATCGCATACCGGGGCGCTCGCCAATGAGGACCGCACGGTCGATGCTTTCCTTGCCCGGCACGGCATCTGGCGCGCGCGTGATACGGCGGAACTGGTCGCCAGTGCGGAGATGTATCTCAAGGGCTGGAAGCCAAAAGGCCGGCGACTGGTGTCGATCAGCAATTCCGGTGCGGTGTGCGTCATGTCGGCGGACGCCGCCAGCAGCGTGGGCATGCCGCTGGCGAAACTTGCGCAAAACACGCGAGCGGAACTGGGCAGGATCCTCCCGGGGTTCGCCACCACCACCAATCCGATCGACATCACGGCGGCGCTGCTGACTAACAGCGCGCTGTTTTCGCAGATTCTGCCGGTGCTGGCGCAGGACGCCGCCGCGGACGCTTTCCTGATCGGTATCCCGGTTGCGGGCAAAGGCTACGACGTGGAAGGTTTCGCGCGGGATTCCGCGGAATTTGCGGTTGCAACGGGCAAGCCCTTGGTAGCGGCGATTCCGCAGCCAAACATTGCCGCTCGATTCAAGGCGCACGATCTGCCGGTGTTTGCGACCGAATACGAGGCCGTCGCCGCCCTCAATCAATTCCTGTCGCACATGGAACTCATGCAGGCCGCCAAGGGCAGGCCCGCCGGGAGCGGCCGCGCTCCGGCGCCCGCCGCCGCGACAGCCGTCATGCTCAACGAAGCGGATAGTCTGAAATTGCTGGCCGCCGCCGGCGTGCCGGTCGTCAAACACCGCTTGTGCCTGGATGCGGAGGCCGCTGCGGCCGCGTTCACCGAGATGGGGGGGGCGGTCGTCGTGAAAGGGTGCTCGGCCGATGTCGCCCACAAGAGCGAACTCGGTCTCGTGCGGCTGGGTTTGAATGGGGCAGAGCAGGTCCGCGCAGCGTTCGCGCAGATGCAGCGGACGCTGGCCGAGCAGGGCGCGCGTTTCGATGGTGCGATCGTTGCGCAGATGGCCCGGGGCCGCCGCGAATTGATGATCGGCGCGCGCATCGATCCGGTGTTCGGGCCGATCGTGCTGGTGGGCGACGGTGGAAAATATGTGGAAGTCATGCCCGATGTGCAACTTCTGATCTGCCCGTTCTCCGCCGCCGAAGTCAAACAGGCGCTGGCGGGCTTGCGCATCGCGCCGTTGATGGCCGGCGTGCGCGGAGAGCCGGCCCTGGACGTGGAGGCATTCACCGAGGCGGTGCTTGCCGTCGGCAGATTGATGCACGATAAGGCCGGGGTGGTAAATCTGGATGTGAACCCCGTGCTCGTCGGCGCCCGCGGCGAAGGCTGTGTGGCCCTGGACGCCGTGGTCTATACGCGAGGTCCGGACTGAAAGATCGCGCTGGCGCAGACGGATCGGCAGAGATACGATGAGTTACGATCGTTGACAGCAGCCCGCTATCTGCGCCATGGTTCATGCTGGAGTGAACCCGACACCCATCCTGGATGTCACAAACCCGGCAATTTGTCACAATGCGTACGCTTTATTTGTCGCACAACGCGACCGCGACCACCTGTAGGGGACAACAAAAATGATGAAATTTTTCACATATCGGACGGCCAGGAATTTTTCTGTGGTGTTGATTTGCGCCCTGCTGGCGGCTTGCGCCTCGACGCAGCGGAGCAGCAGCAGCGGTCCCGGCGAACAGCAGACGGCCGCGCCTGTCAGCGAACCGGGCAGAGCGTCGCAACAGGAACCCGCGCCGAGCGCGGAACCCGCACCGGGCTCCGATGCGGCCACTGGCATGACCGCTGAACCGGCGGTGACGGCTGGCGCGCCCGTGGCGGATTCCGCGACCCGCGAACCCGTGAAAACCGGCAAACCGCTTGCTACGACCGAGGCGCCCGAAGTACCCATGGAGCCCGAGCCGGCGGCGGCTGCAGCAGCCCCGAGCGACGACGATGCCGAGACACGGCGCCGGCTCGCCGAGCAGGAAGCCGAAATCGAAAGGCTGCGTAACGCGCAGCGAGCAGAAGCCGCACGCATCGAACGGCAGGCGCGAGAGCAGGAGCGCGCACAGCCGCCCGTAGCGGCGCAGGAACAATCGGGAACCGCCTCCTCCTCTTCTGCGCCTTCGCAAGCCGCGACGCCGCAAGAGGGAACCGCCAGTTCGGCAGCGCCGGCGCGCGATGAAGCCGCGGCTGTGTTTCCGCCTTCGGCCTCGAGCGCGGAGGAGTCCACGGCAGACCAGGCAGCGGCGCCCGGCACCATCCCGCGCAGCATATATTTCGATTACGACCGATCCACGATTCCCGAGAAATACGACGAAATGCTGCTGGAACATGCGGCGTATCTGAAAGAGAATCCGGACGTGAAAATCGAAGTCCAGGGCAATTGCGATGAGCGCGGCAGCCGCGAATATAACCTCGCGCTGGGCTCGCGGCGCGCTCAGGCAGTCAAACGCGCACTGGAACTGGGCGGGGCCAGCGGCAAGCAGATCCGTACGGTCAGTTTCGGATCGGAGAAACCCATCTCGACGGGCAAGGATGAAGAAAGTTATAGCAAGAACCGTCGTGTCGACATCGTTTACTGAGTCCGGCATCCGCATGAAGCATTCAATTTTCCCAACGGTTCTGGTACTGGCCCTGTCCGGTTGCGCGACGCCCGATCAATTGCGGCAGACCGAAGCGCAATCCGCGGAACAGGGCTATGCCGTCAAGTCGATGCGCTCCGAGGTCGAGAGCAACACGGCCGCGATCGAGGGTTTTCGCGAAGAACTCGCGAAAGCGCGTGCGGATCTCAAGCGCACGCAGGACTCGATGCGGGCGGCGGAGGTCGCAGCAGCGGACGCCCGCACGCGCTCGGAGGCTGCCAAAGTGCAGGCGGACAGCGCGCTGTCGACGTCCAAACAATTCCTCAACAATCTGGTCGCTGCCCGGGAAGAACAGCGCCGCCAGCTCGATGAGAACGGCGTCAAGTTCGCGGAATTGCGGCGCAAGAGCGCGGAAATCGAATCGCGCCTGCAGGCCCAGCAGCGCGTTTCGGAACAGGGCGCTGGCGCGCTGAGCGAGGCGCTACGGCGTCTGGGTGCGGTGGAAACAGGATTACAGGAAGTCTCCCAGAAGATCGTGCAGCAGGGCGCGGCGATGGAGGCCAGGGCCAAAGCCGGTCAGGAGAGCGACGAGGGGTTGGCGCGGCAGCTTTCCGCACTGGGCAAGCAGGTGACCGACACGCGCTCCGTACTCAGTTCGGAAGGCTTGCTGCAGATGATGCGGGACCTGGAAGATTCGCGCCGCACCACCGCGTCCTTGCGTGGCCTGGTCGAGGAGTTGCAGAAAGCCCAGTCGGATTCGGTCGCCCAGATCAGGAAGTTCTATCTCGACCTCGATACGCGCATGCGGGCGCTCAGGAGCGCATCGCAGCAGTCGGTCAGGCAAGAGCCTGCTGGTTCACCGTCTCCGGACGCCACCCGCTCGGACCCGATTCCGCTGGAGCCTCCTGCAAGCCAGTAGCGCGCCGCACAGATCGCGCGTATGTGACCTGCGCGTCGCCGACCGGCTTGCCTTCCGGCGCCGAAGCACAAACCAGACTGTTTTCCGTGGGACCCGCTGCGATGACGTTGTCGTCGGCAGGCGACGTTCTGCGCTATGGGGAGGCGGCGCTCCCACGCTTCCGATCCGACGCGCCTGTCGCGATGCGATCACCCCGGCGCCTTCGTCGCAGGCTCGCGGTGCGCCTGGCGATGGGTCGACAACGAATGCGCACGCTGCGCCGGCAATTCCCGAATTGCGTATGCGGGTGGAATACACGCAGATGCCGGTCGCGCGGCATTTCGCGTCGTCGGAGAGCAATTCACTGCACCCGGGTGCGCCTGGAATTCCAATTCGCGGGGGCAAACTGTGTTGCGCAATTCACAATCGCGTCCTGCTCTCCTATGAAAAACGTGCATTCTTCGATTGACAACACACTCTCCTCTCGGCATTCTCTGCTCGCCGTGCCTTTGCTTCTGGCAAGGCAACGCAAATGTCAGTGTCAAGCAAACTCAAATTGGAGGCACCACGATGGCCGCAAAGAAAAAGACCGCTGCGAAGAAACCTGCAAAGAAAGCCGTAAAGAAAGCCGCGCCGAAGAAGGCTGCTGCGAAGAAACCCGCGAAGAAGGCTGCTGCAAAAAAGCCCGCGAAGAAAGCCGCTCCCAAAAAGAAGGCAACCGGCGCCAAGCGCAAGCCGAATGCCGCATTCATGAAAGCCATGACGCCCAGCGCCTCCCTCGCCGCCGTGATCGGCAGCGCGCCGCTGCCGCGTACCGAAGTTACCAAGAAACTGTGGGCCTACATCAAGAAGAACGACCTGCAGGACAGCAAGAACCGCCGCAACATCAATGCCGACGACAAGCTCAAGGAAGTTTTCGGCGGCAAGAAGACGGTTTCGATGTTCGAAATGACGAAGCTCGTCGCTGGCCATCTGAAGTAAGTCTGGAATGTGTTTTCGGCAAACCGGGCCGGTTCGCTGGTCCGGTAGCCGGTCAGGCTGCGAAAGCGGCCGCAAGTCTGGTGGGTTGTCAGAACCCGGACTCTCCGTAAAGGGTGCGCTCCAGCTGGTTCGCTGAAAACCTGGTTCGCTGAAAACCTGGTTCGCTGAAAACCAAGCGCACGCACCAAATCAGAACGCCGCCGTTTACCTGCTTGTCAGGGCCTCATTCTCCTCACGACGTTTGTTGAAGGTACCGCCTGCAGTTGCCGCGGCCATGCCTGGCTCCAGGAGCCGGCGTTGTCGACGAGCCCGTCGCAAGACCAGGGACGTCGAGACGTTTCGGCACCATGAGCGCGGCCGGTACGTTCTGCCGATCACGGATGCATGAATGCTGTTGCCCGGATTCCAGCCGGGCTTTTTCGTGTCCGCGAAGTTCAGCGGCGTCGAGGCTTAGTGCACGGAGCTTTTCCCCGGCGGGTCCGCGGATCCGGCCAAGGTTTCGCCATAACTTCGGCTGGCATTCGGCGCCTTGCGTCCAGCACTGGTCGGTTACCTGAGCGCGGCGGCCAGCGCGCCGCCCCGGCGAAATTTCAGAGTGGGTTACGATACGGGTCCCTTTTCGCGAGCAGGAACCGCTGATGAATCCCACACCCGTTGCGCCGCAGATTCTCGAGCAACTGAAGCGCATTTCCACCGCGACGCTGACTTCGCAGTTGTTCAAGCTCGGCTTTCGCAATACCTACCTGACCGGCGTCAAACCATTGAACCCGGCGCTGCGCATGGCGGGCGAAGCGGTCACGGTGCGTTTCGTGCCCGCTCGCGAAGACCTGGCGACCTTCGAGGCCATCGGCAAGCCAGGCTATGCGCAGCGCAAGGCGATCGATGAAATCCAGCCCGGCCAGGTTCTGGTGCTCGATTGCCGCAACATCGACACGGTGGCGGCCGGCGGAGAGATTCTGATGTCACGCCTGCAGGCGCGCGGTGCGGCGGGTGCAGTGACCGACGGCGCCATGCGCGACTACGCCTCGATCCAGCGGTTGGGGTTTGCGGTGTTCGCGAAAAACATGGCCGCGTCGGCTCATATTCACCGTCATCTGGCGGTCGATATCAACGTCCCTGTCGGGTGCGCAGACGTGCTGGTGATGCCGGGCGACATCATGGTTGGCGACGAGGAAGGGGTGGTTTGCGTGCCGCGCCACGTGGTGGAGCAGATCGCGCAAAGCGGTCTGGAGATGGAGCAGCTGGAAGCCTGGGTGCTGGAAAAGGTGCAGGCCGGCGCGCCGATCGCGGGCACGTACCCGCCCAACGAGGCGATGCGCGCCGACTATGAAGTCTGGAAAAAGGCAAAGCGCTGAGCATGGATACATTGCTGTTCGATCTCGGCGCTGTGCTGATCGACTGGAATCCGCGCTACCTCTATCGGGATCACTTTCGCGGAGACGACGCGGCGATGGAGCATTTTCTGACACAGATCGCCGCGCCCGCGTGGAATCACGAAATCGATGCCGGCAAAAGCTTCGATCTGGCGGTTGCCGAGCGCACCGCCTTGCACCCGGATCACGCCGAAATGATCGCGATGTGGCGCGACGGCTGGGAGAAAATGTTGCGCGACGAAATTGCCGGCAGCGTGGAAATTCTCGGTGAACTGCGTCTCAAGGGGTATCGGCTGCATGCATTGACCAACTGGTCGGCGGAAACCTTTCCGATCGCCCGTCGCCGATTCGCATTCTTGCAGTGGTTTGAGAGTATCGTGGTATCAGGCGAAGTCGGGCTGGCCAAGCCCGACCCGCGCATATTCGCGCTCGCCATCGAACGCTGCCGGCTCGACCCGGGCCGTACGGTGTTCATCGACGACAGTCCGCGCAACGTCGAGGCCGGCCGCGCCGCCGGCATGCAAGCATTGCATTTCAGCAATCCGCAGCAGCTACGCGCCGACCTTGCCCGTCTGGGCATGCTGTAGCCGCCCTACGAAAGGAGACAGAATCATGAGAACGAAAACTTTTACGCTGTTTGGCATGCTCGCTGCCGCGGTGCTGGCGGTGAGCGTTTCGGCGCGCGCCGAAGAAGCAATCAAAACCGTTTATCACCTGCCGGACGACCGGCTCGCGACGCTGGCAATGAATAATGTGAGCAACCATCTGGCCGAAGATCCCAAGGCGAAAATTATCGTGGTGGCCTTGTCGACGGGCGTGCGCGCGTTTACCTTTGGCGCCCAGGATCTGGGCGGCCGGCCGTATGCCGACTGGGTCGAGCAATTGAGCGCGAAGGGCGTTGATTTCCGCATCTGCATGAACAGCGTCAAGGCGTTGAAGTTGACGCAGAAAGACCTGATCGAGAACATCTCCACGGTACCTTCGGGCGTGGCGGAAATTGCGCGTCTGCAGGCGAGAGAAGGCTTCGTTTACATCCGGCCGTAGCAAGTCCAATCCGCGGCCTGGCAAGACTGCGGCTACGGCGGCGCTGGCGGACGGATGACATTCTGCTGTCGCCGGTTCCCGACACAGTCGGTTCCGGCGAGAACGTCCGGTATTGATAGAATTGCGTCCTTGGCTCGCGGACCATGCGCCGGGTCAGGCGCGTTATCCGCCTCGCTTTAACACTTACCTAACCCCAAGAAGGAATTCAATCAATGAAACAGTCGTCACTGTATCGGCCCGCTATCGCGTTGCTTCTTGTCGCCTCTATCGCCGGATTGAGCGCTTGCCAGACTACCGACCCGTTTACCGGCGAAAAGAAAGTCAACTCGACCAGCAAGGGCGCGGCCATCGGTGCGGCCGCCGGCGCAGTAGTCGGGGCCATCAGCGGAAGCGATGCACGCGAGCGGCGCAAGCGCGCCATGATCGGCGCGGGCATCGGCGGCCTGGCCGGAGCCGGGATCGGGGCCTATATGGACAAGCAAGAGAACGACCTGCGCAGGGAAATGGCGGGCACAGGGGTCTCCGTGGTGCGCCAGGGCGACAATCTCACGCTCAATATGCCGGGCAACATCACGTTCAAGTCAGCCAGCGCCGAACTGAGCCCATCATTTCCGAAAGTGCTGGATGGCGTGGCCATGGTGCTGAAGAAATACGAGAAAACCATCGTCGAGGTTGCCGGCCATACCGATAGCGTGGGCCCGGAGCAATACAACCAGGGGCTTTCCGAGCGGCGCGCGCAGACGGTCACCAGTTATCTGACGGGCAAAGGTGTCAAGAGCGAGCGTACGATGAGCATCGGCGCAGGCGAGACCCACCCGGTCGCGGACAACACGACCGAAGGGGGTCGCCAGTCGAACCGGCGCGTCGAGTTGACGCTGTTGCCCCTCAAACAATAATTCAGGGAATGTTCAGATGAACCAGATTGCAGAGAAGCCGGCCCTCGAGAGCCGCACGACTTACCACAATCTGATCGGCGGCAAATGGCAGGCTGCCGCCGATGGTCGGACACTGGACATGGTCAGTCCGAGCGATGGCCAAGTCTTTCGCAAAAATCGCGCGCGGCACCCAGGCGGATGTCGATCTGGCGGTCAAGGCGGCGCGCCACGCGTTCGAGGAAGGCGCCTGGGGAAAGATGACGGCCGTGGACCGCGGCCGCCTCATGACGAAGCTCGGGGAAGCCATTCTCGCGCACCATGAGGAACTCTCCGTGCTCGAAGCGCGCGATTGCGGCAAGCCAATGAAGCAGGCGCGTGCCGACATCACCGCGACTGCACGATACTTCGAGTTCTATGGCGGGGCTGCGGACAAATTCCATGGCGATACCGTGCCTTTTCTGGACGGTTATCTGGTGACGATCCTGCGCGAACCCAAAGGCGTTACCGGCCACATCATTCCGTGGAACTACCCGGCGCAGATGTTTGGCCGCAGCCTGGCGCCTGCGCTGGCCGTGGGCAATGCTGTGGTCATCAAACCGGCCGAAGATGCCTGCGTTACGCCCCTGCGCATCGCGCAACTCGCGCAGGAAGTGGGTTTTCCGCCGGGCGCGCTGAACGTCGTCACCGGCATCGGCGAGGAGGCCGGCGCCGCATTGGTCCGTCATCCCGGCATCGATTTTCTGTCCTTCACCGGCTCGCCGGAAGTCGGCACACTGGTGCAGAAGGCTGCCGCCGAAAACCACATCGGGTGCACGCTGGAACTTGGCGGTAAATCCCCGCAAATCGTATTTGAAGATGCCGACTTCGATGCCGCCGTGCCGGTCGTCGTGAATGCGATCGTGCAAAACGGCGGCCAGACCTGCTCGGCCGGCAGTCGCGTGCTGGTGCAAAAATCGATTTACGACAAGTTCGTCGCCCTGGTGGCGGCGCGCTTCAAATTGTTGCGCGTCGGCAGCCACTCGATGGATCTCGATTGCGGACCGCTGATTTCCGGCAACCAGAAGCAACGCGTGCAGGGTTTCATCGCGCGCGCCAAAAAGGAAGGGATTCCGGTGCTCGCCGAGGCCCAACTCGGCGACGGCCTGCCATCGGGAGGTTTTTACGTCACTCCCGTTCTGTTCGGTCCGGTGCCGCGCACCAATGCACTGGCTTGCGACGAAGTATTCGGCCCGGTGCTGTCCATCATTGCGTTCGAGGACGAGGCGGATGCCGTCAAGCTGGCCAATGCGACCGAATTCGGCCTTGTCGCGGGCATCTGGACGCGCGATGGCGCACGGCAGATGCGCGTGGCGAAAAAAATGCGTTGCGGCCAGGTGTTCGTGAATGGCTACGGCGCCGGCGGCGGCATCGAATTGCCGTTCGGTGGCGTCAAGAAAAGCGGCCACGGCCGCGAAAAAGGCCTGGAAGCCCTGCGCGAGTTTTCGCATACCAAGACCATCGTGTTCAAGCACGGCTGAAGCGGGTGCGGCGCGCGCGCTCGCCAGGCATCGCCGGACGGTCCGCCCACGCGGGCCGTCTTTTTTCAAGGAGAAGCCGTTGCAACTGATCCGCCCGTTCACCGGGCTGCGCCCCGCCGAGGGACGCGCCGCCGAGATTGCCGCGCCCCCGTACGACGTGCTCTCCACGGAAGAGGCGCGCGGGCGCGCTGCCGGCAAACCCTGGAGCTTTCTGCATATCTCCAAACCGGAAATCGATCTGCCGCCCGGCACCGATCCCTATGCTCCCCAGGTGTACGCGAAGGCTGCGGAGAATCTGCAGCGCATGCTTGCGCAGAAACTGCTGGAGCGCGACCGGCAGCCGTGCTTTTACGCCTACCGCCTGATCATGGACGGCCATGTGCAAACGGGTCTGGTCATGGCTGCATCGGTGGCGGAATACGACAGGAACCGGATTCGTAAACACGAGTTCACGCGGCCGGACAAGGAGGATGATCGCGTCAGGCAGATCGAGGCGCTGAATGCGCAGACCGGCCCCGTGCTGCTGGCCTACCCCGACGCGCCGGCGGTCGATGCGCTGTTGGCGCAAGCCGCCAGCGGCCAAGCGCTCGCCGATGTCACGGCGGACACCGGCATTCAGCACACCGTGTGGCGCATCGTGGACGCCGCCTCGATCGGCGCGTTGATCCGTGCCTTCGATGCGCTGCCGGCGCTTTACATAGCCGACGGTCACCATCGCTCGGCCGCCGCCTCACGCGTTGCCGCGGCACGGCGAGCAGCCCATCCCCAAGCCGATGCCACGGCGAGCTACAACTGGTTTCTGGCAGTGGCCTTTGCGCAGCATCAGATGCGCATCCTGCCTTACAACCGTGTGGTCACCGATCTGCACGGCCTCAGCCGGCAGGAGTTCCTCTCCAAACTGGGCCAAAGCTTCGCCCTGCATGCGAGTTCGGGCGCGGTCACGCCCGGCAAGCCGGGCGAGTTCGGCCTGTATTTGCCGGGGCAGTGGTACCGCCTCAATGTCCATGCGTCGGTCGTGCCGACCCATGACCCGGTGGAAAGGCTCGATGTCAGCCTGCTGGCGGATCGCCTGCTGGCGCCGTTGCTCGGCATTACCGATCCTCGCCGCGACAAGCGCATCGATTTCATTGGCGGCATTCGCGGGGTGGCGGAACTGGAAAAACGCGTCGACAGCGGCGCCATGGCTGCGGCGTTCTCGATGTTTCCCACGCGCATGGAAGATCTCATGGCCGTCGCGGATGTGGGCGAGGTCATGCCGCCGAAGTCGACCTGGTTCGAGCCGAAACTGGCCGATGGGCTGGTTTCGCACGTGCTCGACTAGAACGGGGTTAACGCCCGGGTAACAAAGCGTTACACTACGCGCCACTTGCACCGCCGCTACCCGCATCCGCACGGGAACGAAGACTCCCGGACCGAGCGGGCTACAAAAATGAAAAGGCGGGCGCCCGGCCCCGGAGGAGTACTGTTGAAGCCCACCGATATCGCCGCACCCGACTATTTTCACAAGGTCGTGGATTGTCAGTGGGCCTGCCCTGCCCATACGCCGGTTCCGGAATACATCAGGCTCATCGCTGCGGGGCGCTATGGCGATGCCTACCTGGTCAATTGGAAATCCAACGTCTTCCCCGGCATTCTCGGCCGCACCTGTGATCGGCCATGCGAACCGGCGTGCCGCCGCGGCAGGGTTGAGGAACACAATCACGCCAAACCCGAGCCCGTGGCAATCTGCCGCCTCAAGCGCGTGGCCGCGGACAACAAGGGGGACATCCGCGCGCAACTGCCGGCGCCACCCGCCCGCACGAACGGCAAGCGCGTGGCCTGCATCGGTGCCGGTCCGGCAGCGCTCACGGTGGCGCGCGATCTCGCGCCGCTGGGTTATGAAGTCGTGGTGTTTGACCAGGACCCGAAAGCGGGCGGCATGATCCGCAGCCAGATCCCGCGGTTTCGCCTGCCCGAGGGCATTATCGACGAGGAAGTCGGCTATGTGCTCGGGACCGGGGTGGAGTTTCGCGGCGGGGTGCGCATCGACAGCATGAAGCAATTGCTGGCCGAGGGCTTCGACGCGGTATTCGTCGGCTCGGGGGCGCCGCGCGGCCGCGACCTGGATCTGCCCGGTCGCAAGGAAGCCGCCAAGCATGTCCACGTCGGCATCGACTGGCTCTCTTCCGTATCCTTCGGGCACGTCGAGTCCATCGGCAAGCGGGTGATCGTGCTGGGCGGCGGCAACACCGCGATGGACTGCTGCCGGACGTCCCGCCGGCTGGGCGGCGAAGACGTCAAGGTCATCGTGCGCAGCGGTTTCGACGAAATGAAGGCGAGCCCCTGGGAAAAAGAAGACGCCATGCATGAAGGCATCCCGATCCTGAATTTTCTGGTGCCCAAGAGTTTTCAGCATCGTGACGGCAAGCTGACCGGCGTGACGTTTGAAAAAGTGAAGGCGGTGTTCGATGCCAAGGGCCGCCGGCAGCTGGTGTTGTCGGGAGAACCCGAGCAGCACTTCGAGTGCGACGATGTGCTGGTGGCGGTCGGCCAGGAAAATTCGTTTCCGTGGATCGAGCGCGACGCCGGGGTCGATTTCGACCAGACCGGCATGCCGATCGTTGACAAAGTGACGTTCCAGTCCACGCGGCCCGACGTATTCTTTGGCGGCGATGCCGCGTTCGGCCCGAAGAACATCATCTGGGCGGTCGCGCACGGCCATCAGGCTGCGATATCCATCGACAAATACTGCCATGGCGAGGATGTTCGCCAGCGGCCCGATCCGCTGGTCAATCTGGCCAGCCAGAAAATGGGTATCCACGAGTGGAGCTACGACAACGATATATCGGCCGACTTGCGCCATAAGGTGCCGCTGAAGGACCAGGCCATTGCGCTGAAGAACCTGAAGGTCGAGGTCGAACTGGGGTTCGATGCCAAAACGGCTTTCGCCGAAGCGCAGCGCTGCCTGAATTGCGACGTGCAGACCGTGTTCTCGCCGCCGCTTTGCATTGAATGCGACGCTTGCGTGGACATCTGCCCGATGGATTGCATTACCTTCACGGCCGATGGCGAGGAGCAGCAAGTGCGCGCAGCGGCTGAGCGCGCCGGCCGAGAATCTGTCGCAGGACTTGTACGTTTCCGACGTGCTCAAGACCGGCCGCATCATGGCCAAGGACGAGGACGTCTGCCTGCACTGCGGGTTGTGCGCCGAGCGCTGCCCGACGGGGGCGTGGGACATGCGCAAGTTCCTGCTGAACGTCACCCAGGCGGGGCCGGCATGTCGCAGCCAAAAATAAACGATTTCGTCGTCAAATTCGCCAACATCAACGGCTCGGGGTCGGCCTCGGCCAACCAGCTGTTCGCGAAATCCATCCTGCGCATGGGCGTGCCGGTCAGTCCGCGCAATATCTTCCCGTCCAACATCCAGGGTCTGCCGACCTGGTATGAAGTGCGGGTGTCGGAAGCGGGCTACCTTGGCGCGCGCGGCGGGGTGGATCTGATGGTGGCGATGAACCCGCAGACCTGGGACAGGGACCTGCTGGGCATCGAACCGGGCGGGTACCTGTTCTACGATTCGACCAAGCCGCTGCCCAAATCAAAGTTCCGCGATGACGTGCGCGTCATCGGCGTTCCGCTGACCGAGATCTGCAACCGGGAATATTCCGATCCCCGCCAGCGCCAGCTGTTTCGCAATATCGTTTATGTGGGCGCGCTGGCGGCCTTGCTCGAGATCGATATCGCGGAGATCGAGAAGCTGATCGGCGAGCAGTTTCGCGGCAAGGACAAACTCATCGCACCGAACATCCGCGCGCTGCATCTCGGGCGCGATCATGCCAGCGCGCATTTCGAATGCCCGATCGGTTTGAGCGTGCGCCGCGCGGCAGCCGTGGAGAACCGCATATTCGTCGATGGCAACACGGCGGCGGCGCTCGGTTGCGTCTACGGCGGCGCCACGGTCGCGGCCTGGTATCCGATCACGCCCTCGTCGAGCCTCGCGGAAGCGTTCGCGCGCCATTGCCGCAGCTATCGCAAGGACGCAGCGGGCAATAATCGCTTTGCCGTGATCCAGGCCGAGGATGAGCTGGCCTCGATTGGCATGGTCATCGGCGCCAGCTGGAACGGTGCGCGCGCGTTTACCTGCACATCGGGTCCCGGCATTTCGCTGATGCAGGAATTCATCGGCCTGGCGTATTTCGCCGAGATTCCCGCCGTGATTTTCGACGTCCAGCGCGGCGGACCCTCCACCGGCATGCCCACGCGTACGCAGCAGGCCGATGTACTGACCTGCGCGTATGCCTCGCACGGCGATACCAAGCATGTGCTGCTGTTTCCCGAAGACCCGGCGGAAAGTTTCGACTTTGCGGCCGATGCATTCGACATCGCCGATCGCCTGCAGACGCCGGTGTTCGTGCTGCTGGACCTGGATATCGGCATGAACGAGCGCCTGTGCCGGCCGCTCGCCTGGGACGACGCCCGCCGCTACGACCGCGGCAAGGTGGCAAGCTTCGACGACCTGGAGTCGGGCAAGGAATTCGGGCGCTACCTGGATGTCGAGGGCGACGGCATCGCCTACCGCACCTATCCGGGCACGCATCCCACGCGAGGCGCGTACTTCACGCGCGGCACCACCAAGGATCGCTATGCGCGCTACAGCGAGGCGGGGCCGGATTACCTCGACAACATGCAAAGGCTGCTGCGCAAGTTCGAAACGGCGAAGGAACTCATCCCGAAGCCTCTCGTGCGCCCGGCTTTGCAGCCCAGCCGGCTGGGCGTGATCCATTACGGTTCGACCAGCCCCGCCATGCACGAAGCGCTCGACACGCTCGAGCAGCGCGGCCTGCACTTCGATGCCATGCGGGTGCGCGCATTTCCGTTCCATGACGAGGTCGAGGACTTCATCGCCGAGCACGACCACGTGTTCGTGGTGGAGCAGAATCGCGATGCGCAACTGCGCATGCTGCTGGTCAACGAATGCGGCATCGACCCGGCCAAGCTGACGCCCGTGCTGCATTACGACGGCACACCCATCACCGCGCGCTTCATCGTGCGCGAAATCGCCGAAGACGCCGCTGCGCTGAAGGTGACGCCGATGCGCAAGGTTTTGCCATGAGGCCGCCCGCAACCAGGACCCTGCCATGACTTATATCGCCAAACCAAAACTGCATCACCCCAGGCTCCCGGCCAACAAGCTCGGCTTCACGCGGCGCGATTACGAAGGCGCCATCTCCACGCTGTGCGCCGGCTGCGGCCACGATTCGATCAGTGCCGCGATCATTCAAGCCTGCTTTGAACTCGATCTGCCGCCCCACCGCATCGCCAAGCTCTCCGGCATCGGCTGCTCGTCCAAGACGCCGACCTATTTCCTGAGCAGTTCGCACGGATTCAACAGTGTTCACGGGCGCATGCCTTCGGTGCTGACGGGGGCCAATCTTGCGAACCGTGAACTGATTTACCTGGGGGTATCGGGGGACGGCGATTCCGCGTCGATCGGTCTCGGCCAGTTTGCGCACAGCATCCGGCGCGGCGTGAACATGGTGTACATCGTGGAGAACAACGGGGTTTATGGCTTGACGAAGGGCCAGTTCTCCGCGACATCGGACCGCGGCTCGAAAAGCAAGAAAGGATCGGTCAATACCGATGCCGCCATCGACATGGTGATGCTCGCCATCGAGCTGGGCGCCACTTACGTGGCGCGCAGTTTCTCCGGGGACAAGGCGCAGCTCGTGCCGCTGATCAAGGGCGCCATCCTGCATCGAGGCGCCGCCTTCATCGACTGCATTTCGCCGTGCGTGGCATTTAACAATCATGCCGGCTCGACCAAGAGTTTCGACTACGTGCGCGAGCACAACGAAGCGGTCAACCAGCTCGACGTCATCTTGCCGCGCGAGCCGATTACGGCGGCGTACGCGCCCGGCGAAGTCGAGCAGGTCACGCAGCACGACGGTTCAGTGCTCAGGCTGCGCAAGCTCGCCACGGAGTACGACGTCCACGACCGCCTCGCGGCGATGCGTTATCTGCAGGATCGCCGTGCCGCCGGCGAGATCGTGACGGGCGTGCTGCATGTGGATGCGGACCCCGAGGACCTGCATGCGCACCTCGGCACGGCCGAGTCGCCGTTCAATGGTCTGGGCGAAAAGGACCTGTGCCCGGGAAGCGCCACGCTGGAGGCGTTCAACGCGGCCCACCGCTAGACCAAGGGCAGGACTGAGCGATGAGGACTGAGGACTGAGTGAAGAGCAACAGGGCAAAGCGCGACGATTTAAGGAATTTACTCAGTCCTCAGTCCTCATCACTCAGTCCTCGCTTTTTCAGTCTTCAGCACGCGGTCCCGTTCCTGTTCCCGTACAATGCCGGTTGTTCGTCCGCTACTCGTCCTGTCGCCGCAATCCGTGCCGGTTTTCTCTCCCCCTGAACTGCAGTTCTTCGAACGCAATGGGTTCGTCATTGCGCGCGGCCTGGTCGAGCGTGAACGCTGCGAGGCTCTGAAGGCCGTGGCGCGGCGGCAACTTGCGGCTCAGGCCGCACCGCTCGAATACGAGGCGCAGGTGAAGTACCCAGGTTCGCCCGTGTCCACGCAGGCGCCTGGCGGCACGACCGTGCGCCGCCTGCTGCAAGCGACCGCGCGCGATCCGTTGTTCCGCGAACTGGCGACGTCGCCTGCAATCGCTGCGCGATTGCGGCAGTTGCTTGGGCCGGATGTGGAATTGTCGCAGGCGCACCATAATTGCATCATGACCAAGAATCCGGCGTTCAGCAGTGCCACCGGCTGGCACCAGGACATCCGTTACTGGTCGTTCGAGAAACCCGAGCTCGTCTCGGTCTGGCTGGCATTGGGCCCGGAGCACGAGGAAAACGGCTGTCTGTGGCTGGTGCCAGGATCGCATCGTCTGGCGATGCGACGCGACCAGTACGACGCGGATTTGTTTCTACGTACCGATCTCGATGAAAATGACCGGATTCTGAACAACAGGATGGCGGCCGAACTGGACGAGGGCGATGTGTTGTTTTTTCACTGCCGCTTGCTGCACGCCGCCGGTCGCAACTGCACTGACCTGACCAAGTTTGCGGCCGTGTTCACTTACCACGCGGCCGCCAACCGGCCGTTGCCCAACACGCGCTCCGCCTCGCTGCCGGACCTTGCCTTACCCTGACCTGCGGTGAATAACCTGCCGCCGGCATGCCGCCCCAACCCGCATGCTGGCAGTGCAATTTCCAACTTCAAGTAAAACTGAACTGATGCTGCCCTCGATCGAACATCGCATAGCCGCCGAACTTTCCGTCAGACCGCAGCAAATTGCTGCCGCCATCGCGTTGCTCGACGAGGGGGCGACGGTCCCCTTCATCGCGCGCTATCGCAAGGAAGCCACGGGCGGCCTGGACGACACGCAGTTGCGCACTTTTGAAGAGCGCCTGACTTATCTGCGCGAACTGGAGGAGCGCCGCGCCTCCATCCTCGCCAGCATAGCCGAACAGGGCAAGCTCACCCCGGTACTGAAATCCGAATTAGAGAACACCGAAACCAAGCAGCGCCTGGAGGATCTATATCTGCCGTACAAGCCCAAACGGCGCACCAAGGCGCAGATCGCGCGCGAAGCCGGCCTGGATGTGCTCGCCGCGATGTTGCTGGCGGAGCCGGCGCTGGATCCCGACGCGGCGGCGGCGAATTTCCTCAAGCCGGCATTTGCTTCGCCGGAAGGCGAGAATCCCGGCGTGCCGGATGTGAAAGCAGCGCTCGAAGGCGCGCGCCAGGTGCTCATGGAGCAGTTCTCCGAAGATGCCGTGTTGATCGGAAAACTGCGGGATCATCTGCACGAACAAGGCGTGGTGGTTTCCACCGTGGCGCAAGGCAAGCAGGAGGCCGGCGCCAAATTCAGCGATTATTTCGCCTACACCGAAGCGCTGCGCCAGGTGCCGCCGCATCGTGCGCTGGCGTTGTTTCGCGGGCGCAAGGAAGACGTGCTTCGCCTCGCGCTGAAGCTGCCCGAGGACCTGGACGAAGCCGACGCGCGCGCGGGACCGAATGTCTGCGAGCGCATGATCGCAGTGCGCTTCGGCATCGCGGACCAGGGCCGGCCGGGAGATGCCTGGATGGCGGAAACCGTGCGCTGGACCTGGCGCGTCAAGGCCGCCTGGCAACTCGAATCGGACCTGTTCACGCAGCTGCGCGAACGCGCCGAAGAGGAGGCAATCCGGGTTTTCGCGCACAATCTGCACGACCTGCTGCTGGCGGCTCCCGCAGGCCCCCGCGCAACCATGGGCCTCGATCCGGGATTACGCACCGGGGTCAAGGTTGCTGTCGTCGACCGCACCGGCAAGCTGCTGGATACCGCCACCATTTTTCCGCATGTGCCGCGCAATGACTGGGAAGGCGCGATCGCCGCACTGGCGGCCCTGGCGCGCAAGCACCAGGTGCAGCTCGTCAGCATCGGCAACGGCACGGCTTCGCGCGAGACGGACAAGCTCGCCGCCGACCTGATCAAGCGCCATCCTGATTGCAGGCTCACCAAAGTCACGGTGTCCGAAGCCGGAGCGTCGGTCTATTCCGCGTCCGCGCTCGCCGCGAGCGAATTTCCGGAACTCGACGTCAGTTTGCGCGGCGCCGTGTCGATCGCACGTCGATTGCAGGATCCGCTGGCCGAACTCGTGAAGATCGACCCGAAATCCATCGGGGTGGGCCAGTACCAGCACGATGTCGGGCAATACAAATTGGCCAAGACGCTCGACGCGGTCGTCGAAGATTGCGTCAACGCGGTCGGCGTGGACGTGAATACGGCGTCTGTGCCGCTGCTGGCAAGGATCTCCGGGCTCTCGGCCACGCTGGCTGAAAATATAGTGCGCCATCGAGACCAAAGCGGGCCATTTGCAAACCGCGCGGCGCTGAAGGAGGTGGCGCGCATGGGCCCGAAGACTTTCGAGCAGGCGGCGGGCTTCCTGCGCGTGATGGGTGGCGATAATCCGCTGGATGCCTCCGCGGTGCATCCGGAAGCATACCCGGTGGTTGAACGGATCCTCGCCGATGTGCGCCGCAACCTGCGCGAACTGGTGGGCAACGCACCGGCGGTTAAATCCCTCGATGCGGCCAACTACACGGATGAAAAGTTCGGCCTGCCGACGGTGCGCGACATCCTCAGCGAACTGGAGAAGCCCGGCCGCGACCCGCGCCCGGAATTCAGGACTGCCGCTTTCAGGGAAGGCGTGGAAGACCTTAAAGATCTGCAGCCCGGCATGCAGCTAGAGGGCGTGGTGACCAACGTGACGAATTTTGGTGCATTCGTCGACATTGGTGTCCACCAGGATGGTTTGGTGCATGTCTCCGCGCTGTCGAACAAATTCATCAAGGATCCGCGCGAGGTGGTGAAAGCGGGAGACGTCGTCAGAGTAAAAGTCGTGGAAGTGGACGACAAGCGCCGGCGCATTGCGTTGACCATGCGGCTCGACGACGCGACCGAAACCAGGCGAGCGGTCGCAAAACCATCGCCGCGGCCGTCGCACCAGGCGCGAGCGCCTGCCGCACGCGCCCCGGTGAGCGACGGAGCCATGGCTCAGGCGCTGGCCCGCGCGCGCAAGAATCGCTAAGCCTCGGTTTTTTCGCGCTGTGACCCTGACGTGGCCAGGAATTCATCGTACGCATGGGCGGCGTCAGCGGCAGCCATCAGCGACGGGCCGCCACCCATGTATACCGCCACTGCCAGCGTCTCCATGAATTGCGCGCGGCTGGCGCCCAGTCGCACCAGGTTCCTGGCATGGAAGCCGATGCATCCATCGCAATGGCCTGCGACACCGATCGCGAGCGCAATGAGCTCCTTGTGGAGTTCCGACAACGCGCCACTGCGCATGGCTCCCTTGGCAAGCGCGCTGAAGCCCGCGAGCGCATCCGGGCTCGCTTCGCGGATTTCGGCGATGCCGCGATTGATATCCGTGGTGATCTGCGTATAAGACTTCATGAACGGGCAGCGGTAGACGATGGCAGGACAGGCTAAAGGGTTCGAGCGCGCGAGGCCTTGACCCAGGTCAACACGCCGGGCCTCCCGCCCGGCCACCTATGGCTTATTCTTCGCTAACAAATGACCCACTCGCGATTGCAAGCGTCCCAACTCCAGCGCCTCTCCCCCCGGTCGCCCCGATGGGCGTGGGTCGCCATGGCGCTGCTGCTGGTTGGGAATCCGGTTCGAGCCGCGGATCCTATCAAGTTCCGTATCGATATCGTCGGTGCCGGCAGTCTGGCGACGATGCTGCGCGAGAACCTGGATCTGGTGCGATGGAGCACGCGCCAGAACGTAGCCGAAGATCAGCTGCGTCAGTTGGTCAAGACCACGCCCGAGCAGGTACGCAACTTGTTGGCGACAGAAGGTTACTTTTCGCCGGCTGTAAGTGCGGCGCTGACGCGCGCGGAGCCGGAATGGACGGTGCGCGTGGAGGTGACGCCGGGCGAACCCACGCGCATCGCGGACGTCGAGTTCGTCGTTGTCGGCGCGATCGACTCCGATCCGCAGCGCGATGCGCGCATCAAGGCCGCGCGCAGGGCATTTGCATTGGAGCCGGGGCGAATTTTCCGACAGTCGGCCTGGGAGAGCGGCAAACTTCTCGCCGTGGACTCGCTGCAGCGGCGGTTGTACGCCGCAGCGCGCATCACCATGAGCCGCGCGCAGATCGATCCCGAGAAAATGTCGGCTCGTCTCAGTGTTGCAATCGACAGCGGACCGCCGTTTTTATTTGGCGATCTGGAAATCCGCGGACTGCAGCGCTATGAGCCATCCATTGTGCGCAACTTGAGTCCGATCCGTGCCGGCGACGCCTTCGATAAGGAGGCACTGGTTATCTTCCAGCGCCGGCTGCTGCGCAGCGATTACTTTGCCAGCGCGGTGGTGTCTGCCGGCAACGATCCAGCGCAGAAGGGTGCGGCGCCCATTATTGTCAATGTCGTGGAAGGCGCGGCGCGCAGAATCGAACTGGGAGCGGGATTCAGCACGGATCGGGGCCCGCGATTCCAGGCGGGTTACGTCGATCACAATGCGCTGGACCGCGCCTGGCGATTCAATACGCACGCGAAGATCGACGGGGTCAGTTCGGAAGTGCTTGGCGGCTTGACCTTTCCGCGCGACGAGCAGGGCTGGCGTTACGGCCTGGAAGGCAAGAACAACCAGCAGGATATCCAGGGCGAGGAACGTACCGACTGGAGCGTGACCGGGGCGCATACCTACACTGTCGAGCAGTACGAGTCCCAACAGGCGTTGCAGCTGGTCGTCGAGAAGCGAGCCATCGACGATGGACCGGAAGACAATCGCAAGGCCACTTTTCTCAGCCAGGCATGGACCTGGAATCGTATCGACGATCCGCTGGCGCCGCGCGACGGATTCGCCATTCGCCTGCAGGCGGGAGGCGCCGGGGCACAGCTCGGCTCGGACCGCAGTTTCGCCCGTTTGACGGCCCGGGGGTCGTACCTGCAGCCGGTCGGAGGATTCGGCACGCTGCTGTTGCGGCTTGAAACGGGGGCGGTCATTGCCAACAGCCGCGAGAATATTCCCTCGGTGTTTCTGTTCCGTACCGGCGGTGACACCACGGTGCGCGGTTACGCCTTTGAAAGCCTGGGCGTGAGCGAAGGCGACGCCATCGTCGGCGGACGCTACATGGCCGCCGGCAGCATCGAATATATCCAGTGGCTGACCCGACAATGGGGCGTGGCGGCGTTCTACGATGCCGGCAATGCCGTTGACGAGCGCTCCGGCTTCCGCGCCGCAGTCGGATATGGCGGCGGCGTGCGCTGGCACAGCCCCGTGGGAGCCCTCAACCTCGATATCGCCTACGGTCGCGACACGGGCTCCTACCGGCTGCATTTCAGCGTCGGATTCGTATTCTGATGGCTGTGCGCCGCATTGCGCTTTGGGCCCTCGCGCTCGTATTGCTGCTCATCGGGGGCCTCGTCGTTCTGGGAGTGGTTGCGAGCCGCAGTGAGACGGTGCTGCGCTGGAGTATCGAGCGCTTCGCATCGCGGCTGCCCTGCCAGCTCGTGCTCGAGGGCCTGCGCGGCGCGATCATCGAACCCCTGCATATTGCGCGCGTATCGTGCGAGAACGACGATTACCGCGTTGAAGCGCAGGACGTGCTGCTGGATTGGTCGCCGTGGGCGCTGTCGAAGCGTCGTCTCGACATCACGACCCTGCGTATCGCGTCGCTTGCCTACAGCGAAAAACGCGCGTCCACTGCGCCGACGAAAAGCGGACCACCTGAAAATCTGCGCGTGCCGTTGCAGGTTCGTGCCGGGATGATCGAGATCGGCAATTCGCGCATCGAGCGCGACAAGGCGGCGCCCCTGCAACTGAACGGCTTGCGCGCCACTTACGAAGGCGACGCGCGCGGGCACAGGCTCGCGTTGCAGAGCCTGTCCAGCGAATGGGGGAACGTGCAGGGCGAAGGCACGCTCGGCGCCGCGCCGCCGTTCTCCTTGCAGGCGCGCCTGAAGATCGATAGCAAATTTGTGGACCAGTGGCCGATCGATGCGCTAGTGCAAGTGACAGGGCCACTCGCGCGCGTCGACGTCAGTGCAGAAGGACGGGCAGGTGCGCTGCCTTTTTCCTTCGTGGCCGAACTCGCGCCGTTCGAGGCGGAACCTGTCAAGGCGTTGCGCGCGCGCAGCGACGCAGTGGACCTCGCCGCAATCGATCAACGCCTGCCTGCCACTGCTCTTGCCGTAGACCTTAGCGCTCATGCGCGCGGCTTCGAATCCCTGTCGGGCACGCTATCCGTGCTCAATTCCGAGCCCGGTCCGGTCGACGCCCAACGTCTGCCGCTGAAGGAGTTGCAGGCGCAGTTTCAACTGAGCCCGCAAGGGCTGGAATTACAGGATGCCCGCTTCAACCTCGGCGCGGCTGGGGAGGGTTCCGGTCAAGTGGCTTATCGTCACGGGGTCGTGCAACTGGAGGTCGAAGTAAGACGGCTTGACCTGCGCGGCCTTTATTCAACGCTGCGCGAGACGCATTTGTCAGGATCCTTGCGCGTGGAGGGAGGAGCAGCGCAGCAGCGCGTAACGGCAAACTTGCGCGAGGCGCAACTTCGCATGGAGGGTGAAGCGCTGGTTGGCGATGGGCGCGTGCGCATTGAACGCCTTCTCGCCCGAAGGGGCAACGCGCAAGTGAGCGCGACAGGTGCCATCGAACTCGACGAATCCCTCGGATACTCGGTGAAAGGCGAATTGCGCCGGTTCAACCCGGCGCAATTCGGCGATTTTCCCGAGGCGGACCTCAACGGTACCGTGCAGGCGCAAGGCGTTCTGCGCCCGCAGTGGATCGCGCGCGTGGCCTATCGCTTCGCGCGCAGCCGTTACCTTGGACAGCCGGTCAGCGGGAATGGCAAGCTGACGATTGCCCCCGATCGGGTGCGCGAGGTCGACGCCAGATTGCGGCTGGGCGCCAATTCGCTGATGCTGCGTGGCAGTTTTGGCGTGGCGGGCGACGCAATGCGGTTCGATCTGAGTGCGCCAGATCTGGCAGCGTTCAAGCAAGGCATCGTCGGCTCCCTGCGAGGCGAGGGCACGCTATCGGGCACGGCCTCGCGACCCGCACTCGATGGCCGATTCAGCGCTGCCCGCATGGCCTATGAGGACATCCGCGTTGCGACTTCGACTGCGGAGTTGCAACTCGCCCAAGGCGAAGACCCCCGAGTTTCGGTGCGCGTGAAGCTCATGGGCTTGAAACGCGGCAAGCAGTCGCTTGATCGCTTGAACATCAGCGCGCAGGGGTTATTGTCGGCACATCGCATCGAACTCTCCGCGCAAGGCGAACGCGTCGACGCGACCGCTGAACTGGAAGGCGCCTTTCGCCGGGCCGATGCAACCTGGCGCGGACGCCTCCTGCATGCCGATAACGCAGGCGAATACGCCTTTGCGTTGCTGCAACCTGCTGTGCTCGAGCTTGGCGCGGACCGCGTCTTGTTCGGCGCGACCCGGGCGCGTTTGTTCGGCACGGACGTCGACCTCGGCGAGACAGTCTATCGAAACGGTGAGCTTGCGAGCAGCGGCTCGGTGAGCGGCGTGCCGCTTGCGCGATTGCTTGCGCTCATGAAACAACCACCCAAGCTCGACTCGACGCTGGTGTTCGGGGCGCGCTGGACCGTAAAGGCCGGTGAGCGACTCGACGCGACACTGGACGTCGTGCGCGAAAGCGGCGACCTGGTCATGCAGGGCGAGGAGCCGCTGGCGCTGGGACTCAGGCAGGGCGTTTTGAGCGTGCGCGCCGTGGCGAACCGCATCGATGCCGAACTCGCGATCAGTGGCGACAGTCTGGAGGTGCAGGCCAGCGCGCAGACCACGGCGCAGCGTCGCGCGGCGGGGTGGGGCCTTGCTGGCGATGCCCCGCTCAAACTCGACGCACGCGCGGAGCTCAAATCGATCCGCGCGCTCATAGCATTGGTCGCGGGCGATATGCTCGTGGGAGATGGCTCGGTGCTGCTCAGCGTGCAAGCGGCGGGCACGGTGGCAAAGCCGGGGCTGGTCGGCAAGCTGGCTGGCGACGATCTGAAGTTCGAGCAAGTCGCGAACGGCGTTTTTCTGCGCAAGGGCACGCTGCGCGCGCAGTTTGGCGAGGAGGGCCTCAGTATCAGCGAGTTCAGTATCCGCGGCGGCGAGGGCACTTTTTCGGCCAAGGGACGGCTTGCCACGCGCGAGGGCACCCCGAAAGTGGATCTGAACTGGTCAGCGCAAAAGCTCGCCATCGTGCAACACCCCGATGTGCGTTTGACCGTTTCGGGCGCCGGCACCCTGCAAGCGGATGAGCGCAAGATTGCGTTGGCCGGGGCGCTGACGGCCGACCGCGGCCGCATCGAGTTGCGCAGCCGCACCGCACCTGCGCTGGGCAGCGATGTCGTCGTCGTGGGACGCGAGGAACGCGCTTCCATGACCGAGCGCGCGATGAGATCCGAACTCGATCTGAAGCTCGGCCTCGGCCCCGATTTTCGGCTCTCCGGCCGTGGCATCGAAGCGCGGCTCGCCGGCGATCTGAAACTGACGAGTCCGGGCGATGCGCCGTTGAGCGCGAAGGGCGAGATCCGCGTGGCGGAGGGCGAGTACGCAGCCTATGGACAGCAACTGAGCATCGACGAGGGTGTGTTTTACTTTTCCGGGCCGGTTGACAATCCGGGTCTGCTGATTCGCGCGATGCGCAAGAAACAGCCAGTCGAGGCGGGCGTCGAAATCACCGGCACTGCACGCGATCCCCAGGTGCGGCTGGTGTCCTCGCCCGAAGTGCCCGACCCGGAGAAATTGTCCTGGCTGGTGCTCGGCCGCGCAGTGGATTCGGGTAGCGCGCAGGACACCCAGGCCTTGCAGGCCTCCGCCGTGGCGCTGGCCGCCGGACTGGGCACGTCGCCGCTTCAGCAGCAACTCGCAGGCGCGGTTGGGCTCGATGAGCTTCGTGTGGGCGTCAGCAGCGATGGCACACAGGGAGGCGTGATCGCAGTCGGCAAACGGATCTCGGACCGGATCTATGTCTCCAACGAACGCAGCCTGAGCACTGCCGCCAACACGCTGCGCATCACCTATCAGCTTTCGAAGCGCTGGTCGCTGCGCACCGAAAGCGGCGATACCGACGCGGTCGACCTCTTTTTTACAATTTCGTTTGACTAGACCGGATCATCGCCGTTTGCGATCCGTTATGGGCGGTAGAGCCTTTGTCGTTCGGCTGATCAGTCAAGCGCCTGCAACTCGGCTTCTGCCTTTTGCAGCCAGATCGACATTTGCAATTCCTTGAGCGCCCCCATTGCTTCATCGAGGTAGCATCGCGCGGAGTCCCTGCGTCCCATGCGACGATGCAACGTGCCCAGTGCAAGCTGCGAGCGCGCTAGAAGCGGGCGCAGTTGTAGTGTGCGCGCATCCTCGATCGCCCGTTCGAGTGATGCTTGCGCTTTGTCGTTACTGGCGCCACCCTCAGATGCCCAGGCAAGTCCAAGTACGTGATGTTCCCAGGCCACCCACCCGCGTTCGTTGTTTTGCTGTGCTAGCGCGAGGGCTTGCTGCATCAGGTCGATGGCTTTCGAAGTTTGACCTGCGATCAGGTAGACATAGCCGAGAAAACCTACGATCCATGACCGGCCGGAGTGGATATTCAGCGATTTCATTTCCTCGACGGCGCGTTCTGCCAAAGCTATGCCATCGCCGACGCGATCCACATAGGCGTAAGCGATTCCCAGGAAGGATGCGACAAACGGCAATTC
Organism: uncultured beta proteobacterium; assembly: GCA_963846655.1. GTDB lineage: Bacteria > Pseudomonadota > Gammaproteobacteria > Burkholderiales > JACQAP01 > JACQAP01. The sequence continues at coordinate 344,213 of CAWJWT010000002.1, forward strand.
CAGGCGCAAATTCATTGCCTGGCACAGATTGAGACCCGGTTCGAGCTGTGCGATAGCCCGTTCGATCTCGCCCTTGCGCAAATATAAGAAGCCACCGCAATACTTGGCAAACGCCTCACTGAAAGGATGTTTTACTTCCTCTGCAAGGCGTATGGCTTCCTGCCATTCGGAGAAGGCCTCTTGAAATCGTCCCAATTCGGCAAGAGACCAGGCCAGGTGACCGCGCGTGAAAACCAACGGCACGCCCGCCATCCCCAGCCGATCCCGCGCGAGATCGCCGTGCAGGGTTTTTACGTTATTGGAGTAGTACTCGATGGCCCGATGATGATCGCCCAGGTGAAACAGGACCTGGCCGAGATGAAAGTTGGCGGGCGCCTGAATGACGGGATCGTCGAAATTCCGTCCGATTTCGACAGCCGTTGTGCCTGCTTCGATGGCGCCGGCATGATCGCCGCGCAGCCGATAGGCTTGCGCGAGATAACTCAACACGCGGCCGCGCCGGCGTTTATCGACGATGGATTCCGCCTGGGCAGCTGCCCGCTGCAGGACTTCGAGAACCCGGTCGAACTCGCCGAGAGGATGGAGCGCGCTGCGTAATTCCAGGTTCAGATCGATGGACTTCTCGGTGTTTTCCCTCGAATCGGGCAGGTGCGCGAGCGCGTCAAGCGATTGGACGAAGTAACTGGCGGCTTCATGATTGGCCGACCGGGACAGCGCCTTGAGCCCCGTCTGCTGCAAGTAGTCTTGCGCCCGGGGCCAGGCCTCGCCGCGCAGGGCGTGATGGCTCAAGCGTTCGAGTTGCTCGGAGATGCGGCCCGCGTACAGGGTTTCCATCGCCGAGAGAATGCGGGCGTGCGTGGTGCGCCGTCGCTCCTGCAGCAGGCTGGAGTAAGCAACCTCATGGGTGAGCGCATGCTTGAACGTGTATTCGATGTCCGGAAATAGCCTGGCTTCGTAGAGGAATTCAGCCGCTTGCAGACGTCCCAGACCGGCCTGGAGATCGTCCGCGCCAAGATCCGAGATGGCCTGCAGAAGCGGGAAGGGAACGTCCTTGCCGATGACCGCGGCGGTTTGCAACAATCGTTTGTCCTCGGACTGGAGCCGGTCGATGCGCGCGGCCAGTACAGCTTGAACCCGTCCGGGAACCTGGATGCCTGAAGGGGGGATTTGCAGACGGTAGTTTCCACGTTCGCCCTTCAGCACACCGGCTTCGATCAGGCTGCGCACGCTTTCTTCGAGGAAGAAAGGATTGCCCTCGGTGCGCTCGATAAGCGTGCGTCGCAATTCGCGCTGCTCGGCGGACTCGCCCAGTAAGCCGAGCAACAGCTCTTCTGCATTTTCCGGGGGCAATGGATCAATACGCAGCTGGGCGTAATAGGTTTTTGAACCCCAACTGGATTGATACTCAGGCCGAAAATTGACCAGCAGGATGATGCGGGACGTGGGCAGGCTTTCAATCAAGCTATTCAGAAAGGCCTGTGTCTCACTGTCGATCCAGTGCAGGTCTTCGAAGATCAGCACCAATGGTTGGACCTGACTTTCACGCAACAGCAGTCGCTTGCATGCATCCAGCGTGCGGCCGCGGCGCTGGGTCGGATGCAGTCGCTGCCATTCGGGATCTTCGACGCCTACGTCGAGCAGCGCCAGAAGTGCGGGAAGGGTTGGCTCCAGCGACTTATCGAGCGTGAGCAGTTTGCCGGTGATCTTCTCCAGAAGCCGGCGGGCGTCATCGCGTTCCTCGATGCGAAAGTAAACCTTGAGCAAATCGATCACAGGGCGATACGCGGTTGCTTTCCCATACGACACCGACCCGCTTTCCAGGGCGAGCCAGCCCTGCGTCCGGTGGGAGTGCGTAAACTCCCAGAGCAGTCGCGATTTGCCCACGCCGGGCTCGCCCACGAGCGCCACAATCTGGCCGTGTCCGACTTCGGCCTGCTTGAGCGCTTGTCCCAGAACTTGTAGTTCCCCCTGCCGGCCGACGAAACGGGTCAGCCCTCTCGCTGCGGCCGCTTGCATGCGCGTGCGCAAGCCCGACACGCCCTTGAGTTCGTAAACCTCCACCGGCTCGTTCAGGCCCCGAACGGGTACAGGTCCGAGCGTAGCGACATGGATGAAGCCTTCCGCCAGATCGAGCGTGTGGCGCGTGAGGCGTACGGTTCCGGGGGTCGCAAGCTGTTCCATTCGGGCAGCCAGATGGGTGGTTGCGCCGACTGCGGAATACTCCATGTGCAGGTCGTTGCCGATGGTCCCCACGACGACTTCGCCGGAATTCAAGCCGACCCGAAGCTCGATCTCGATGCCCTGCAATCGGCGCATCTCGCTGCTGTACGTGCGAATCGCCGACTGCATCGCCAGTGCGGCGTAACACGCGCGTACGGCGTGGTCCTCGTGGGCCAGCGGCGCGCCGAAAATCGCCATGATGCCGTCGCCCATGACGTGATTTACCGTGCCTTCGTAACGGTGGACGGCGTCCATGATCTGGTCTATGACCGGATCGATGAGCTTGCGCGCCTCTTCCGGGTCGCGGTCACCGAGCAATTCCATTGAACCTTTGAGGTCGGCAAAAAGAACGGTGACCTGCTTGCGTTCGCCTTCGAGCGCGTTCCTCGACGTCAGGATTTTTTCTGCCAGATGCTTTGGAGTGTAGGCCTGAGGCGATTCAAAACGCGGGGGAGGCGGGCTAGCAGGCGATTTCGCCAATGCAGTTGCGCATTGCGCACAAAAGCGACTGCCCGGCGGATTGGAATATTTACATTCCGGACACGTCAGTTCGAGGCGTGTCCCGCAACCATTGCAGAACTTCGCGTCCGCTGGATTATCGTGCTGACATCGTATGCACAGCATGATCGCCGCAGAGCCCTTGCGAACCGTCACATGAGAGATCAGGGGGAATGCATCACAACCGCCAGAACCAAGGCCTCCGCCCCACTTGATCGAGCTGAGGAACTGCCACTGGTCAATGCGTCACGACAACATTACTTTTAGCCAACCCGGCTTTCAATGTCAACGCCATCGCTGCAAATCGAGCAAAAATTTTTTTTGCGCGACACTGTTGCTCCAATAGTACGGCATTGACATAAGATGTCCAATCGATCTGCAGGCAATTGGGTATCCGTAGCCAAGCGAGCCAGTCTAGAAAGGGATCTGCTCATGTCCGTAGCCGGGTTGCAGGCCAGTCCGGGTCGCTTGCACCCGATATTAACCGCGCTGGCGCTGGCCTTGATGCAAATCCTTGGTTCCATTGCTCATGCTCAGGGCGTGACGGCAGCGCAAAGAGCTGTGCAAGAAGCTAAACGGTATTCCGGGATCACCCTCACGCTGGAATGGCAGGCAGGTCTTCAGTCGCTGGACCCACTGAATTTCTCCGGCCCGCTGTGGGAAAGCCTGACCGGGATCAAAATCAAGGTGGTTGAGATTCCCCTGGCTGAAGTTTTCAGCAAGGTCATGCTGGATCATCGTTCAGGCGGCAGCTTCGATATCGTCGACGTCGTCCCGGCGTGGCTGCCCGATCTCGTACAGGCGGGAGCACTGGAACCCCTTGACGCGTTCGTGGACAAGTTCCGTTACCGCGACGAGTTGAAAGGCATCGCGCCCACATTCCGCGATAACTGGATGACGGTGAACGGCCGCACCTATGCCTTCGCCGATGATGGCGATGTGCTCGATTCTTTATTATCGAAAAGACATTTTCGGCGACCCTGCCGTGAAAGGCGCATTCAAAGCCAGGCACGGCTACGAGCTGGCTGCTCCAGGAACCTGGAGACAGTTCGCCGAAATCGGCAGCTTTCTGACTGAATATTTGAAGCCCTCCGGCGTCTATGGCGCATCCGCCAGTCCGTGATCCAGCGTTCGCCCAGTACATGTTTCAGGAACGCTTTCGCAATGAAGGCGGTAAATTTTTGACCCCAGGAGCATGAAGGCAACAATCAACAGTCCCATCGGGGTTCGGGTACTGTCCGAAATGCGCGAGGAAAACCGATTCATGCCTCCCGGCATCGAAACGACCAAATTCGCCGAGAATCTTGCCCTGTTCCTGAACGGCGAGAGTGCGATGACGATATCTCCTGGCCGCCGGTCGGGAGATGGGCGGCGGGTTACGGGGCTGGCGATAAAGCTCTGGCTTTCGTGCCGAAGTCAAAGGTCGTTGGCAAAGTCGGGTACGCGTTGCCGCCGGGCGGCCACCCGCAGCTCGCCATCGGACACGCACTGGCTGTGGCCGCAAAGAGCAAGCATAAGGAAGCCGCGTATCTTTTCATCCAGTGGCTCAACAGTGAAGACATCAGCATCAAGCGGGTCCAGCTTCCCTATGCGCTGCGCGATCCGTTCCGAACGTCCCACTACACGAATCCGGAGTACCTGTCGAAGTGGGCGGATGCAAAGAGCTACCTCGATACGCTCAAGGCGGCCGCGCAAACCGGGCTGTTCGACCTGTCAATTATCCAGACCGACAAGTACGAAGAAGTGCTCAGGCAGGGGTTCAGCCGGTTGTGGGCGGGCGAGGATGCGCAAAGAATTCTCGATGATCTGGCGAGACAATGGGACGAAATCACGCAGCGCGTAGGCGTGGATAAGCAACGTGCGGTCTACACGGGCTGGGCGGCGAAGCCGGGGGCGTATCCAGATCGCCATTAACTGAGCGACGCCATATCGGGAGACGCGATGGACATCCGAACCGCGTCCGGCGGATGCCGCTAAGACCGGGTTTCTTGTTACGGGCGCTGCGTTATGTCACTCAGGGAGATGCGCCTTTTGTCGTTGGGAAGGTTCGGCTTCCCGCACTTTTTGCGGGGCGTCTGAACGTTAGTCGAGATCATCGATCGAGCGTGGCCAGCTTTTCTTCAGCAATCGCGACAGTGCCCGATCGGCAAGAATGGTCCCGCCGGTCTGGCAGCGGGCACAGTAGTTGGTCTCGTTTTCGGCATAGACGATGCGTTGGACCGGCGCACCGCAGACCGGACACGGCTGGCCGTAGCGGCCATGCACCGCCATGCCTTCGCGAAACGCCGTGACTTTCTCCGGAAAGCCGCCGCCGGCTGCGTCGCGCAATCTATCGGTCCAATCGGCCAATGTGCTTAGCAGCGCATCGTATAGTCGTGCGGCTTCGTCGTCACTCAGCCTGGTAGTCATCGCGATCGGGGAGAGCCGGGCGCGGTGCAGGATTTCGTCGGAATAGGCATTGCCGATGCCGCTGAACAGGCGCGGATCGGTTAGCGCGCGCTTGAGGGTGTGATTCTCCATTCGGAGCCGTGCCGAAAACGCCGCAAGATCAAGCGTGGCCACTTCGACACCGCCCGCGTGAAGGGCTTCGACCGCGGCGATGCCTTGCACAAAATGCAGCGACGCACGCCGTCGGGTGCCGGCTTCCGTAAGCACGAGCGAACCGCATTCGAATTCGAAAACCGCCAGCGCCGACTTGCTGCCGGCCTTTGCGCCAGCGGGCATCCATTTCAGGCGGCCTGCGACCATCAGATGGATCACGAGATGAAAGTCGCCGTCGAGGCTCACGACGATGCGTTTGCCCAGGCGGCGTACGCCGGCCACGAGTTTGCCATGCGCCCAAACAATGGGCGGCGTCGCAGTGCGCAACAGAAATGGATTATCGAGCCGAATTTTCTGCAGCACGGCGCCAGCAATCCGGCGTTCCAGGCTTTCCACATAGACCACGATGTCCGGCAGTTCAGGCATTACTGAAGCTTTCCTTCGAGGGTGTTTCAATACCTTGGGTTCAGGGTCGGATACTGCGCCTCGCCTGTCAATCTGACTCCCGGAAGGGTCTGCGGGCCAATCGGCTGGAACTTGGGGTCGTGGTTGGGAACAGCGCAGCTGGCCATGCGGTAGACTTGCGCATTACCCAGCCAGGTTTGGAGTCCGCATGCCGGTCATGGAATGGAATGAAAATTTGGTGCTCGATCAGGGCGTCATGGACGATACCCATCGTGAATTCATAGAACTTCTCAACCGCCTGGCGGATGCGCCCGACGGGGAAATGCTCGCAGTTCTCGATGAATTTATCAAACACACCGAAGTGCATTTCGCGCAGGAGCAGCGCTGGATGGAGCAAATGGCCTTTCCTCCGCTGGCGTGCCATGCAAGGGAACACGATGGTGTGCTCGAAACGGCGCACGAAGTGCGCCGTCGCGTCGCCGCTGGCGAAACGCGCTTCGGCCAGGTGCTCGCCCGTGCAGTGGCCGAATGGTTCGCCGATCACGCTGGCAGCATGGACCATGTGCTGGCGCTGTACATGAAAGAAAAACGATTCGATCCCGCGCTCGCAGCGCAGTAGTTGAAAGGCAGACAAAGAACGGGCGGCCATGGCCGCCCGTTTGCATTTCCGACGCGTGCTATTTGTGGCTAGGCTGCCGCAGCAAGGGTCTGCGTCGACCCCGCAACTTCCGCTTCCAGCACGACGGCAACGGCGTGCACAACCGCCGCGATGCGCACTGCCGCCTGCACCTGTTCGGCGCTCAGGCCTGCAGCGCGCACGACTTTCTCGTGCGCCGTAATACACATGCCGCAGCCGTTCATCGCAGAGACCGCCAGCGACCACAGTTCGAAATTCTCCTTGGCGGTGCCGGGCGCGCCGATGACATTCATGCGCAACTTTGCCGGCAGGCGGGTGTAGTCCTCGTTCTCAGCGAGGTGCACGAAGCGGTAATAGACATTGTTCATGCCCATGATGGCGGCGGCCGCCTTGGCGGCAGTGAAATCGGCTGGCGCCAGCTTTTCGCCGAACTCCGCATTGACGGCCGCAATCACCTCGGCATTTCGCGATGCAAACGCGGCCGCAACGAACGTGCCGGCCTTCAACGTATCCGACAGCACGGTTTCCGCAGCCAGCGAACCGAGGTTGAGCTTCAGGTCCTTGGCGTACTCGGGCAGACGATCTTTGAGATTCTGGATGGACATGGTCATATTCCTTGAATGGTGGTAACGATGGGCCGCGCAAACCCGGCCGAAGGGAACCCGGCCGGGTTGTTGGCTCACGCGGCCTTGAGAAATTCGTCGCCTTTTTTCCAGTTGCATGGGCAAAGCTCGTCGGTCTGCAGCGCATCGAGCACGCGCAGCGTTTCTTCCGGATTGCGGCCGACGTTCATGTCGTTGACCGATACGAAGCGGATGATGCCCTCGGGATCGACGATGAACGTGGCGCGCAGCGCAACCCCCTCGTTTCTATCCAGCACGCCCAGCGCGGAGGACAACTCGCGTTTGATGTCGGCCAGCATCGGGAAGGGCAGGCTCTTCAGGTCGGCGTGATTATTGCGCCAGGCCAGATGCACGAATTCGCTGTCGATGGAAATGCCATAGATCACTGCATCGCGATCGTTGAATTCTGTATTGAGCTTGCCGAATGCGGCAATCTCGGTCGGGCAAACGAAAGTGAAGTCCTTCGGCCAGAAGAACAAGACCTTCCACTTACCGGGATTAGAGGCATTGTCGATACGCTGGAAAGCTTTGTCAGGATCGATCGAAACGACGGCGTTGAGATCAAATGCGGGAATGCGGTCACCGATGGTCAGCATGTTGGAGGTCCTCATCATTGGTTATCAGGAATTACTGCATGGCGTCACTTTGCACCTGTTCGAATGATCGATAAAGCGAGTAATATCGCTCAGATCGATCGATAAAAACGATCAACGAGGAGAGACCATGCAAGCACTGCCTTCCCTGCGGCAGCTGGAATATTTGACCAAGGTCGCGGACAAACTCAATTTTCGCGCGGCGGCCGAAGCGAGCTTCGTGACCCAGTCGACCCTGTCAGCCGGGATCAAGGAGCTCGAAGCTTTGCTGGGCGTGGAAATGGTGGAGCGCGATCCGCGCGGGGTGCGGCTGACTCCGGCGGGGGAAGCGGTGGTGGCGCGAGCCCGAACGGTATTGGCATCGGCACGGGATCTGGTCGACTCCGTGCATGGCGCAGCGACCCCGCTTGGCGGCGTTTTTCGCCTGGGCGTGATTCCGACCATTGCGCCATTCCTGCTCTCGGGGGTCATGACACGATTGAGAGAGACCCACGCGGGCCTCAAGCTTCACCTGCGCGAGGACCTGACGGAACGTCTGCTGGAAAAGTTGCGCGCGGGCGATCTCGATGCCGCGCTGATCGCGTTGCCGTTCGATACCGCGGAGTTGAGAGTCATCGAACTGTTTCGCGACGAGTTCTGGTTCGTGGCACGGCTGGATGATCCGCATGCCCGTAACAAAGAAATGCTGGTGCGCGACCTCGAACCCGGCACGGTGGTTTTGCTGGAAGAGGGACATTGCCTGCGCGATCATGCGATTGCGGCTTGCGGCGCGCGAGGGGCGAAAAGCAAAGCGCTGATCGAAGCGACCAGCCTTACCACCCTGATCCAAATGGTGGAAGGCGGACTGGGTGTGACCTTGCTGCCCGAATTGACGCTCAAAGCCGGAATTCTCAGGGGAACGCGCCTGATCGCCCGGCCGTTCTCAACCCAGATCCCGGCACGAACGGTGGCAATCGTTGCCCGCCCCGCTGGCGCTCGACGCGCGGGTGTGGAGTTGCTCGCTGAGTTTTTTCAAGGCCACTATCGCGCGCAGTCGAAAGTGCGCGCGGCCTCCCGCCGCAGCAAGCGGTGAAAGGCCCTGACGCCTACAGCAATTCCTCAACCCGTTGCGGAGGCCGCCCGATGACTGCGCGATCACCCCTGATCACTATCGGGCGTTCGATCAGGATCGGATTGTCTGCCAGGATTTGCAGCCATTGCTCCGCGTCAAGCGTCTTACCGGCGAATTCCGCTTTGTAGAGTTCCTCGCCCTTGCGGACCAGTTGATCGGGCTGCAATCCAAGTTTCGTTACGACGGCGTTAAGCTCGACGACGGTCGGGGGTGTCTTGAGGTACTCGATGATGGTCGGTTCGATATCCCGCTGTCGCAGGATCGTGAGCGCGTCCCGACTCTTGCTGCACCGAGGGTTGTGATAGATCGTTATGGGCTCGTGGGCTGACATGATCATCGCGAAGGGGGCGCGTCTCAACGGGTCGCGCCGGTCAGGCCAGCGCCCGCGTCACGACTTCCATCGTATCTTTCGACAGGCCCATGGTGTCTCGGATGCGTTCGAGCGCGGCGCGTGCATTCGCCTGTCGCGCCGCATCGAACTTCTTCCAGCGATCGAAACTGCGCGCGAGCCGGGCTGCCACCTGCGGATTGAGCGCGTCGAGGGCGATGATCTGGTCGGCGCCAAAGGCATACCCGGAACCGTCGGCGGCATGAAAGCGGACCTGGTTGCCGTGACAAAAGCTGCTGACCACCGAGCGCACTCGATTGGGATTCTTGATCGAGAACGCCGGATGGCGCATCAAGCGCTTGACTTCCGAGAGCGCCTCGGGCAGGCGCGAGGTCGCCTGCACCGCAAACCACTTGTCGAGTACCAGCGGCTCGTTTTTCCAGTTCTCGTAGAACCGGGCCAATGCGCCGTCGCGTTCATCGGCGTCGGAGTTGGCGAGGGCGGCCAACGCCGCAACGGAATCGGTCATGTTGTCGGCCGTATCGAATTGTGCCGCGCACAGTGCGCGGACTTCGGCGTCCTCGAGTTCCATGAGATAGCCGAGGCACAGGTTACGCAGCGAGCGCTTGCCGGCCGAGCGCGCATCGGGGCTATAGGGCTTGGATGCGATGGACGCGCGGTAGGCCGCCAACAGTTCGGTTCGAAGCTTCGATGCAAGATGCCGGCGCAGCGCGACGCGCGTTGCATGGATGGCGTCGGGATCGACCTCGTCCATCTGTTCGGCGATATAACCTTCCGAAGGCAGACCCAGCGCTTCGGCTGCGAACGCGGGATCCCGCGGCGCATCGGCCAGGACCCGGCCGAAGGCCTCGACGAACGATTCGGGAAACGCGGCAATGCGCGCATTGCGCGCTTCGGCGATGCCACGCAGCATCAGATTGAGGGCCAGCCGCTGTCCGGCTTCCCAGCGATTGAAGGGATCCGAATCGTGCGCCATGAGATGCGTGAGGTCCGCATCGTTGTAGTCGAAACGCAGATTCACCGGCGCGGAGAAACCGCGCAGCAGCGACGGCACCGGCGCTCCGGCACATTCAGGAACACGAAGCGCTGCTCGGGTTCGGTGAGCGACAGGACGCGCGTGCTGCCGTTGGCTTGCGCTTCACCCTCCAGCTGCAGCGGAATGTCGCTGCCGTCGGGCCCGACGAGGCCGACCGCGAACGGGATGTGAAACGGCGTTTTTGTCGGGTTGGCCGGGCGTCGGCGGGCACGATTGACTGACGGTCAGCGTGTAGCGCTGGTCGCCGCATCGTAATCCGTCGGTCACGTCGAGCAGTCGGCGTGCCGGCCTGGTCGTACCAGCGCTTGAACTGCGTGAGGTCGACGCCCGACGCGTCCTCCATCGCCTGCACGAAATCGTCGGTGCGCACGGCCTGGCCGTCGTGGCGCTCGAAGTACAGGTCCATGCCCTTGCGGAAGTTTTCGGCGCCGATCAGCGTGTGGATCATGCGCACGACTTCGGCGCCCTTCTCGTAGACCGTGGCGGTGTAGAAGTTGCTGATCTCCATGTACGACTGCGGCCGCACCGGATGCGCCATCGGGCCCGCGTCCTCGGGGAACTGCGCGCGCGCGCAGGCCGCGCACTTCGTGGATGCGCTGCACCGGGCGCGAATACATGTCGGCGCCGTATTCCTGGTCGCGGAAGACGGTGAGGCCTTCCTTGAGCGAAAGCTGGAACCAGTCGCGGCAGGTGACGCGGTTGCCGGTCCAGTTGTGGAAGTACTCGTGCGCCACCACGCGGTCGATGTTCATGAAGTCGATGTCGGTGGCGGTGTCCGGCGCGGGCGAGCACGTACTTGGTGTTGAAGATGTTGAGGCCCTTGTTCTCCATCGCGCCCATGTTGAAGTCGCCGACCGCGACGATCATGTACTGGTCGAGGTCGAGCTCCAGGCCGAAGACCTCCTCGTCCCACTTCATCGCGCGCTTCAGCGCCTCCATCGCGAAGCCGCACTGGTCGAGCTTGCCCGGCTCGACGTAGATCGCGAGCTACGCGTGCGCCCCGAACGTGTGACGAAGGTGTCTTCGAGCAGGTCGAGTTTCGCGGCGACCATCGCGAACAGGTAAGAGGGCTTGGGAAAGGGGTCCACCCACTTCGCCCAGTGGCGTCCGCCGGCTTCTTCGCCTTGCGCAACCTGATTGCCGTTCGAGAGCAGAACAGGGAAAGGCGGCCTTGTCGGCGTGCATGGTCGTGGTGTAGCGCGACATCACGTCGGGACGGTCGAGGAAAGAAAGTGATGCGGCGAAAGCCCTCCGCCTCGCACTGCGTGAAGTAGCCGTCCTTCGATGCGTAGAAGCCCATCAGCTTCGTGTTCTGCTCGGGATGAATGCGCACGACGGTCTCGAGCGTGAATCGATCCGGTACGCCTGCGATCTCGAGACAGTCGGCCGTCAACGTGTATTGGCCGGGATCGAGCGCCTTCCCATCGAGACGCAGCGAAACCAGTTCGAGTTCGTCCCCGTCCAGGCGCAGCGGCGCCATGCGATCGGTCGCCGCGGGATTTCTGGCGATGACCATTCGCGCTTTGACCAGCGCATGGTCCTCGCGCAGGTCGATGTCCAGATCGGTGCTGGCCACCAGAAACGCCGGCACCGCATAGTCTTTGAGGAAAAATGTCTTGGGGGTGGAGGTCAGCATGGTTCACCACGGAGTAAGTGCTGGGTGATTGACCGCGAATTTTACCGCGGCGTTCATGGCGCGCGACCGCCCGCGAGAAAAAAGGGCGCCTCGCGGCGCCCTTGAGGGGAGAGTCTTTCAGCGTGCTTCAGTCATCATGGCGATGGTGCTTTCGATGCCGTTTGTTGGGTTTTTTCGCCCAGCCCGGCACGCGTTGCTCGACATAAGTGATGCGTTCGACCACTGGCCTGCCATAGACCGGCTGGGCTGCACTGGCTATGCCGATAGCGAGCGGCACGCGCGGACCCGGGTCGTAGGGCATGACCACCGTCGTATTGCGCCCGTTGTAATAATAGGTCACTTGATAACCCGTCAAAACCTGGCGGTAACTGTCCACGATCTGGCAACGCTGGACGGGCCGGGTGACCGCGACCGGGACGTTATCCCGGTTGGCAATGTGATCGCCGACTGCCGCACCAATCAAGACCCCGCCTACCGTGGCCACGGTGCGGCCCTGGCCGCGACCAATGGTATTGCCCAATAACCCACCGGCGATCCCGCCGAGGATCACACCGCCAGGCGAATGACGCTGTTCGTAGCTCGTGACCGACTCGGCCCAGCATTGCTGCTGGGGCTCGTGGATGGACTGATACATCGGGATGCTGGAGACCACCGGCGCGCTATCCGTATAGTCGGTCGCGAACGCGGTTCCCCCCAGCATGCTCAGCAGTACGAGCACTACGATTTTCATATTCACACTTCACCCCCGGGTTGTAGTGGTACGAGTCCCAAAACGCCCCGATAGCCGACCCGTTTACGAGGTGACAGTTCGTTACGGGGCGGTTTTCTGCCCTTCCGGGCCCTTTCAGGGGGGATAAAGCTCAACCCTGGTAAGGACAGGGATATTGCCAGTGGGGGGAGGGGTTTGGCAGTCTCTATGAAAGTTTCAACAGTTGTCGTATCAAGTTCATCAGGAATAGGCCGTAACTACCCGGAAATGTGCATAAAAAAGTGTTTTTTAAACCGCGAAGGCGTATGCTGGACTCGTCGCAAACCCCTGGGCGGCTAGGGTACGAATGGGGTTTTGGCAACGCCTGTCAATAGCCAGTCGAAGACATAAGCTGTATGACCGAACGCAATGCAAGAACCAAAATCCAAGATAGCTAACGGGCGGCGCCGCCACATCCTGGACGCCCTGCCGGGCAGCGGCCGCTTATTGCAGATCATCTGGCCCTTCCTTGTCATCGTCATCGTTTTGCTCGCGCTTTCGCTGGAAAGCATCAACATCCTGGTAGCGGCGCGTTCTTATTCCGAGGGCGAGAGTCTTTGGTCCAAGGGACAGAAGCGGGCGATGTTCTCGCTATTGCGCTATACCGAGACGCGCAACTCGGCCGATTACTACAACTACCGGGAAGCGATTGCGGTTCCGATGGGCGATAAGAAGACGCGCCTCGAACTGGAGAAGCCCAATCCGGATATGGCCATCGCCTGGGCGGGCTTCATCGAAGGGCGCAATCATCCCGACGATATCCCGGGCATGATCATGCTGTATCGCACGTTCCGGAACATCGATTTTATGGCCGCTGTCATCGACCTCTGGACCGAGGGCGACCGCTATATTGGCGAACTGAACGCCGTTGCCGATGAACTCCATGCCCTGATCGATTCAGGACGCGACACGCCCGAGGCGCTCCGCGCGTTTCGCGAGCGCATCCTGGAGATCGATACGCGGCTGAGTCCGCTTACCGACCAGTTCACCCGTACCCTCGGTGATGCAACGCGCAAAACCAAGGTGCTGCTGCTTATCGCCAACCTGGCCGCGGCCGGAATTCTTCTTCCAATCGGAATCTGGCTTTCGCATCGCATGGTCAGGCATCGCGAGAAGGCGGAGGAGGAATTGAAGCGCAGTCAGGAACGGTTTCGCCTGGCGGTGACGGGCAGTAACGACGGTCTGTGGGACTGGAGCATTGCGTCGGGCCACATGTACTACTCGCCGCGCTTCGAGCAGTTGCTTGGATATGACAATTTGGAGCTCGGCACCTCGATCGACTCGCTGACGTCGCGCGTGCATCCGGAAGACAAGGCAGCGACCGAGGCGGCGTTCAGCAGCCACCTTCAAGATGGCGCGCCCTTCGATATCGAGATACGCCTGCAGACCAAATCTGGGGAATATCGCTGGTTCCGTGCACGCGGCCAATCGGTGCGCGATTCGGGCGGCAAGGCGCATCGCATGGCCGGATCGATCACGGACATGACCGATCGCAGGCAGGCCGCCACCGACCTGTTTGCCGAAAAGGAGCGTGCCCTGGTGACGCTGGCCTCTATCGCCGACGGCGTCGTTACGACCGATACCGACGGTTGGGTCGAATATCTGAATCCGGTGGCCGAACAACTCACGGGGTGGACCACGGCAACGGCGCGGGGCTTGCCCATTCGCGCGATCCTGCGCATGGTGGACGAAACCAGCCGCAAGCTCGCACCCGATCCAATCGAAATGGTGTTGCGCGAAGAGCGCACCATCGAGGCCACTTCGACCATCCTGCTGGTACGAAACGATGGCACCGAAGTGCCGATCATGCAGTCCGCAGCGCCGATTCGCGCGCGCAGCGGCGAGATCTCCGGCGTGGTGCTGGTGCTGCACGACGTCAGCCGCGAGCGCCAGTATGTCGCCAAGCTTTCCTATCAGGCCAGCCACGACTCGCTGACCGGACTCATCAACCGCGGCGAGTTCGAGCGCAGGCTGAGTCTGGCGCTGAAAAGCGCAGCACAGCTCGGGCGTCATCACGCCGTCATGTATCTCGATCTCGACCAGTTCAAGGTCGTAAACGATACCTGTGGCCATGCTGCGGGCGATCAACTGATGCGGCAAGTGAGCGCGGTCCTGCAGCGGCGGCTGCGCGAAGGCGATACGCTGGCGCGCCTGGGCGGCGACGAATTTGGCGTGCTGCTGGAAAACTGCGCGCCGGACAATGCGTTGCGCATTGCGGACGGGTTGCGCCAGACCATCATGGAGTGCCATTTCGCCTGGGAAACCCGCTCCTTCAACATTGGCGTCAGTATCGGCCTGGTGAATGTCGAAGACGGCCTGTTCACCCTTACCGACGTGCTGAGCGCGGCCGATGCCGCTTGCTACATGGCCAAGGACAAGGGGCGCAATCGCGTGCAGGTCTATCATGCCGGCGACACCGAGTTGTCCACCCGGCAAGGCGAGATGGAATGGATCGGCCGCCTGCAAAAGGCGCTCGACGAAGACCGATTCGTGCTCTATTCGCAGGATATCGCCGGGCTCGACCCGTCGCGCAACCTCGGGGATCACTGCGAAATCCTGATCCGCATGCTCGACGAGCGCGGCGAACTGGTCCCGCCGATGGCGTTCATTCCGGCCGCGGAACGCTACAACCTGATGCCTTCCATCGACCGCTGGGTAATTCGCAATGCGTTCGCCATCATAGCCCGTCAACAGGCCGAGACGGGAAGCGGACCTGCGATCTTCGCAATCAATCTTTCCGGGGCATCGATCGGCGACGAGCGCTTCCTCGACTATGTGCGCGAACAGTTCGATCATTTCGCGGTAGCGCCGCAGAGCATCTGCTTCGAGATTACCGAGACCGCGGCGATTGCCAAGCTCGACAAGGCCACGTTTTTCATCAACCAGCTCAAATCCCTGGGCTGCCTGTTCTCCCTGGATGATTTCGGCGCCGGCATGTCCTCGTTTGCCTACCTCAAACACCTGCCCGTGGACTTTCTGAAGATAGACGGCGGCTTCGTCAAGGATATGGCCGACGATCTCATAGACCGGGCGATGGTCGAGGCCATCAACAGCATCGGCCATGTCATGGGCAAGCAGACCATCGCGGAATTTGTCGATGGCGAAAAGGTGATCCGGCTATTGCGCGAGCTGAAAGTCGATTTTGCGCAAGGCTATGGGATCGCCAAACCGCGGCCTTTCGGCCCGCGCCTTCGGGTTGCAGCGGCCGGCTGAGGCCGTGCCCGCAGTTTCGAACCTTCCTTTCTTCCAGCAGCGTCCCCCGATGCCTGCCCCCCAGGCATCAGGGAACCCCCTAGTGCACCTTCGGAAAACTCCGATGGTGGCGAACAAAGCAGATCCCTAAGATGCTGTCCATGCCCAGCCGCCGCACGGCGCAACAAAAGACCGGGATTGCAGGCTGGCCGACCGAACTTATCAAAGTGTGAGATTTGACTTCATATCCCGCACTCAGGCATGGTTTACGCAACACGGGTTTCGGCACTTTTGGGGGTTTCTTTAATTTCCGCATATCACAATAAGGAGAAAAAAGTATGGGTTCCATGATAGACATGAACGAGTTATCCGTCCCCCAGTGGGTCGAGTCGCTGAACGGTTATCTCAAGCCGTACCAGGACGAGCTGCTCCAGGGCGATTGGTGCGAAGGCGTCGCGAACACGCGCTTGACGGTCGCCGAGATGCGCGGCTGGATTCTGCAGACCTACCCGTTCATCCATGCTTTTCCGAAGTTCCTGGCCGAAGGCCTGATCAAAGTGGAAGACGATTACTCGCGCTCTTTCCTCATCGACAACATCCGTGTTGAAAAAGCCCATGCCGAACACTGGATCTGGATGGGCCTTGGCTTCGGCTTGACCCGCCAGGAGATGCTGGCCGTGGCCGAGGGCAGCCAACCGGTGCTGCGCGACGTGCAGTCACTGACGGACTGGCTCTGGTATATCAACACCAAGGGCTCGATGGCCGAGGCGGTTGCCGCCACGAGCTTCGCGATCGAAGGCATTGCCGGCGACATCGCCCGCAAGGTGACCAACGGATTCGAGGCCTACAAGAATGTGCCGGGCGTGCAAATGGGACCGAAGACCTACAAGTGGTTCCGCGAACATGCGCATTACGATGACGACCATCCGAAAATTGCCATGGAGATCGTCAAGCGCTATGCCACGACCGAGCGCATGCAGACCAAGGTCATGCTGGCGGCCAAGCGCAGCATCCAACTGCTGCACAATGCGCTGACCACCGGCTACCAGGCCTATTCCGTGTCCACGGAAACAATCGTTCCCTCCAACGAACTGCGCGCGGCAGACGATCGCAAGGATCGTCGCCAGGGTCAGAAACCCATGTCGTTCCCGGAGCGGCGTTTTGCCGATCGGCGCGGTCGCCAGATCCGGGCAGTCGCGTAAGACAGCACGCTGCAGCAGGCTCAAAAAGCGGGCGCCGAAGGCGCCCGTTTCTTTTGGCCGGTCAACCGGGTGGAGCGGGCGGCGCGAGTTGCGCCGTAATCGATTCGATCAGCAAGTCAAAGTGCCGCAGTGCGTCCGGCGGGCCATAGAATTCGATCCAGATATTGGCGTTGGCGGGCCGGATCAGCAGGATCTGCATTGTTTCGCCGCCGATGCGATACATCGCGGCCGCCCGCTCGCCTTGTCCATTTCCGGCGGCGACTTTGCTGCACGCATCGCGCGCACACAGGGCCCTGACCATTTTTTGTGGAGTCTGCCCGTCGTCCGGGCGGCTGTACACCGTCAGCCTGGCACGCGGGCCCTGCAGCGTTTTTACCACCAGCATATCCGCGTCCGGTGCGGATATCTTCTGGTTGCGATCCGGTACCAGGCGCAGTCCCTGCCAGTACACCGCATTGGGATAGCGATAATTTGCCCAGGCGCGCGTTACATGGTTCAAAGATAAACCGGCGGCGATGAGCGCGAAACCTGTGGCAAGAAGTACCAGCTGCAAGAAGGAAAACCGGCGCATGGAGCGGCACCCTACCCGATAAGGCCTGCCCAGTTCAACTTCGCCTCGGAAAACCAGGCGCATTGATCCCGGCGCCTGGGCGACCTGGCGTCGGCCAACGCGCAGATCGGCGTCGCCAGGGCCGCATTTTATCCGTCGATATCGATCGGCGCGAGCGCGGGTTTCGCCAGTGCGAAAGCTTCCAACTGGTTCGACTGGCCGAGCCGGTTCTGGTCGCTGGGGCCTTCGTCCGCCGTGACGTTGTTCGATGGTAATCGCCGGCGGGCAGTGTCCGACCAGGCGCGTGCAGCCTACGCCGGCACGGTCGCCGCATACCGGCAAACCGTGTTGACCGCATTCCAGAGATGTCGAAGATAACCTTTCGCAACTCGCCATTCTCGCGGAAGAAGCCGGCATCCAGGATGCGGCGGTGAAAGCGTCGCGGCGATCGGTTGCGCAGACGACGAATCGATACGAGGCGGGGGCGGCGAGCTATCGCTAAGCGGTGGTTGCGCAGACGTTCGCGCTGACCAATGAGCGCGTCGCCGTCGACATAGCTCGCCGGCGCATGATTGCCAGCGTGCGCTTGAATCAAGGCGCTGGGCGGCGACGGGTCAACCGCTGATCTTTCCTCCGCAGGCGGAACAGTCGCCGAGCGGAAAAAGTAGGACAGGGAAGAGGGGCCTGGGGACGAAACCCGTTATGGCGTGCTTACCACGGAGCGGGTGACTTCACGTTGTCGGTATCCGGCGCTTTGACTGAGGGGCGCGCCGACAAGTATGCGAACAGCTTTCGCAGCGCGGCGGGATCGGCCGGTTTTACGAGGTGTTCATCGAAGCCGGCGTCCCGGGATTTGCGCCGGTCTTCATCCTGACCCCAGCCGGTCAGGGCAACCATCACGATGTCCTTGCCCGACGGATGATTGCGTATGCGCCTGCAGGCTTCGTAACCATTCAGGCCCGGCATGCCGATGTCCATCAGAATGACATCGGGACGATAGCTCGAGGCGACCTTGATGGCTTCCAGCCCGTTGCCCACCGAAACCACCTCCTGGCCCATTGCCTTGAGCAAGAGCGACAGGCTGGTTGCGGAGTCCTCGTTATCATCTGCGATGAGCACCCGCAATGCCGTGGACAGGGACTCTGAATCGATGGGGGCGCGCGCCGGAACCGTCGCGGGCGCGTCGACCAGCGGCAAGCGCACCTCGAACTCCGCGCCCAGGCCGGCACCGGCGCTGTGCGCTGTTACGCTGCCCCCGTGCATCTTCACCAGGGATTTGACCAGCGCCAATCCAATGCCGAGTCCGGCTTGTGAGCGCTCGAGCGAATTATCGACTTGAGTAAACGGTTCAAAAATCTGGGTCAGCATATCGCCTGGAATGCCGACCCCATTATCGGTCACGCGGATCACTATTTCCCCAGCCCCCTGCGCGGCGCTCAGCGCGATGCGGCCCTCGCCTGCGTTCATGCCGAACTTGCAGGCGTTGTGCAGCAGATTCGCGAATACTTGCGTCAGGCGCACGAAATCCGCTTTCAGGTAGATAGGATGCGAAGGCAGCGTCACGGTCAGTTGCTGGTTCGACTGCTTGACGGCGGTTGCAACGGTTTCCGCCGATTGCTCTATGACGGACGCCAGCGTAATGTTTTCCAGGCGAAGTTCGATCTTGCCCTGGCTGATTCGGGTCACGTCAAGCAAATCGTCTATGAGCCGAACAAGCTGGTTCAATTGCCGGTTCATTATTTCGCGTGCACGCCCCAGCATTGTGGCATCGACATCCTGGCGTCCCATTATTTCCAGCATGTTCCGGATGGGCGCCAGCGGGTTGCGCAGTTCATGGGCGAGGGTCGCCAGGAACACGTCCTTGCGTCTGGCGGTCTGTGCGATTTCCCGCTCCGCGGCTCTTCGCTCGGTGACATCGCGGACTTCGATCACCATTGAGGCGGCTGCGCTTTCCGCGACAAGGATGGGCGCGGCGCCGACCAGAACCGGAAAAAATTCACCGCCGCGGCGGATGAACATGTCTTCGTGTTCGCGCATGCCGAACTTGCCTGGCAAGGCGCGCTCGATCGGGCAATCGTATATGGGATAGGGGCGGCCATCCGGGTGATGATGATGAATCATCTCGTGCAAAGGCTTCTGGCGAATTTCCTGGAACGACCAGCCCAGCATCCTCTGCCCTGCCGGGTTCATGAAAGTGCAATAGCCCTGCGCATCGATCATGAACAAGGCTGCGGCGGAGTTATCGGTGATCGCCTGGGTCAGCTCCAGTTGATTGCGCAGTGCCAGTTCGGCTCGCTTGCGGTCTGTGATGTCGACCATGGCGGCGACCAGGCCGATGACGTTTCCCCCCGCATCGCGTTCGGGCACGTACGCGGCATGCATGTGCCGCGGTCCACCGGATTGGTAAGGAATCTCGGTTTCAAAACCAAGCGCCTTGCCGGCGAGAGCTTCGGAGACGTGATCGCTGAACGTTGCATAGGCAGCCTCGCCGACCACCTCGGGAATGCGTTTGCCGATGATATCGCCAGGCGTCAGTCCAAAGCGCTCCGCGTAGGGTTTGTTCACGAACTTATAGCGCGCATCCGCGTCGCAATAGGCAATCAGCACGGGCGCATGGTCCGTAATGAGGCGCAACTCGCGCTCGTGCACTGCAGCTAATTCGCCCTCGTGCTTGCGCGCGGTGATGTCGTGCGAAACGATGGCCAGCCCGCCGTCCGGGGTGGGGAAAGCGCGCACGGCGAACCAGCGCCTGCCGGATTCGTAACCTATCTCGAACGCCGCCTCGGTGCGCTGGTCCATGGCGACGCGCAGCCTCGGCGCAAATGCGGCGTTGTTCAGTTCGGGAAACGCATCGAAAAGATTCTTGCCCAGCACCGAATCCGCGTCGATGCCGACTTCGGCCAGGGCGCGGCGCATGGCTGCGTTGTGGTAGGTCAGACGCCATCGCCGATCCACGGTCTGGAACCGGTCGCTGATGCTCCCCAGGACACCCTCGAGCCGCTCGCGGCTTTCGCGCAATGGCGCTTCGTAACTACGAATGATCGAAGCCGCCCGCCACAGCAGGCCCGCGAACAATGCGATCAGTATCAACGAAAGGATCGCGGTTCCGAATGCGCCGTCGTACCAGCCGGCGTTCTCGCCTTGCACTCGCAGCCAGCCAAGTGCCAGGGGCGTTACGATCAGATAGGGCAGCACACGGCGAACCAGCATGCCGGCGGCCGAGTTCTCGGAAAGGGTTTGCAGGGGCTCGCTCTCGCGAACGGATGCGACCACGCCCAGGCCCAGCGCCAACAGCGCGATGGCGGTTTGAATTGCAATAGCAGTCAATTGAGGTACGGAATACAGACTGTCCGCGCCGAACGCGTAGCCGACGATCGACAGCGCCGATATGCCGATGACGATCAGGCCGCACGCGACGGCGACGCTACGGGCCAACACACCGCGAGTCATGACAAGGAGTGCCAGGCCCAGAAGCGAATAACAAGTGGCCGCTGGCGGACCCATGCGTCCAGGCGCGAGGGTAGCCTTCTGGCCCCATTCACGCAGAACCATATCAATGCCAAAGTTGAGCCCGCTGAGATGCTGGACAAGCGTGGCAAGCCCGACGATGCCGGCGATGGCTCCGAAGATCGCAGCAGCATTGGTGCGCCCGAGGGCCAGTAAAACGAGTGCGAGTCCGGCGGCTATGGAGCAGACCGCCGTATTCGGCATCATGGAAATGCCGGTGCGAAACAGGTCTGCCAACGCTTCAATATCCGCAAACCAGCCGATCAGGGTGACCACGCCTATGACAATCGCGAATGCGCCGCACCCCAGCACGATCAATTCAGATCGCGATGGGCCGGCGATTGGCATGAACAAACCGTGTTTCATTTTGCGCGCTGGATTGCGGAAGTGTCCGATTTTTCTGGACAATTGATCGACGCTTCGCCGGTCTCTTGACGAGCTTGCATGAACATTGCCCTCGTCAGCCGGTTTTGCACGCATCCTTATAAATGGAATTCTTCGGCGACGCCAGCACGCGGCGCAGCATCGGCTCGAAGAATTCCAGCGGCGCGCATTGAAAATCGGGATTGAAGGCGAGGTTGTCGTAGGCCTCGCAAAAGCGCGCAGTGCGTTCGTAATGGGGGTGATCGCGAAACTGGTCGCGTATGTTCGGATCCAGCCCGATATGTTCGAAGAAGTAATAGCCCTGCAAGATGCCGTGTTTCTCCACCATCCAGTGGTTGGCTTCGGAGACAAACGGTTTCAGCAGCGCTGCCCCGACCTCCGCATGATTCCAGGGGCCAAGTGTGTCGCCGATATCATGCAGCAGCGCGCAAACGACGTACTCCTCGTCCTCTGCGCCCTGGTGCGCGAGGGTTGCGGTCAGCAGGGAATGCTGCAGGCGGTCCACGGCGAATCCGCCGCTGTCGCCCCCGAGCAAGCGCAGATGGCCGAGGACCCGATCCGCCAAAGCCGCAGCAAAGTGCCCATGATGGGCGGCGATGATGTCCCAGTCTGCCTTGGTGCCTTCTTTCATGGACTTGAAAGTCGCGCGTTGCTCGATCATGTTACCCATCGACGCTCCCTGGGGATCCGGCATGGCCGGAAATTGCGGCTGCCGCTGGGTGTGCAGTATAGACGGCCCGGGGACGCCACGGGGAGGGACGGCAAGCGTGCAAGCAAGAGCCGGGAAAGCCGCACCAAAAAGGGCGCCCGGAGGCGCCCTTTATGTGATTTGCGTTTTAACTTTCCGATCAGGAGCGGCCGACCTTATCGATGCAGGCCTTCTCGGTCATCATGTCGAACCCCTGGCCCTTGCAGGCATTCTTGCCCTTGCAGGCGTTCATCGCGGTCTTGCAGGCGCTGTTGCCCTTACACGCATTGGCGCCATAGCACTTGACTTTCACGTCTTGCGCGGCGGCTGTGCCGACGACAGCCGCAGTGGCGAACAGGGCTGCGGCGGTGGTGGCGAGAGCTGTGTTTATGAATTTACGATCCATCGTTGAATCTCCTTGATTGAAGTATCCCTACGGCGGAGGCGGCGGCTGAGCCGTCACCCCGGGTTCCTTACGCGGCACTAACGAGCCCTACCCGATCTTTGCCAGCACCAGGGTGTGCCCGGATCAGATTTACGTTCGCCCGTCACGGCTGGATTCAAACTTTTTATGGCCGCCGCACCAAGGATCATTTCCCCGCACGGCGGCACCGCGCCACAGAGGCCACAGGGGACAGGAAGGGCCGGAAAACCGGGGTCGATAGATCAGGAAATCATGCGCTAACGCCCGCGTCGCCAGTCCCGGGCCACGCTCTGTCTTGTGAAGTTCTGCGATGCCCTAAGCCAGGTCCGCGATGCGATCGGCCATGAGGCCCGCATGTTCGCGCTGCTTGTGAAAGCGGATGCCCGGGAAACGGTCCTCGACCACTTTCATCTCGAAGGTGGTGTTGGTCAGCACGGCCAGGGCGTCGGCGGCGTCGCGGGCCAGCCGGCCGGCGTTGGCTTCGACGAATTTATCGAACGCGACCGGATCGTCCGACGAGACCCAGCGCGCGCAGGTATAAGGCGCCGGCGACATGCGCGCTTCCACGCCGTATTCATGCTGCAAACGATGCGCGGCCACGTCGAACTGCAGGCTGCCGATGGCGCCCAGCAGCATCATGGTATTGCGCAGCGGCCGGAATACCTGGATCGCACCTTCTTCGCCGAGCTGCATCAGGCCGATGCGCAGTTGCTTGGTCTTGAGCGGGTTCAAGACCTCGACGATGTGGAATATTTCCGGCGCAAAAAACGGCAGGCCGGTGAACTGCAAGTCCTGGCCGTCGGTCAGGGTGTCGCCCAACTGGATGCCGCCATGCGTCGGAATGCCGATGATGTCGCCCGCATAGGCTTCGTCCAGCAGTTCGCGGCGTTGCGACAGGAACGACACGACGTTGTTGGGCCGGATTTCCTTGCCGGTGCGCTGGATCTTCAGGCGCATGCCGCGCTCGAAATGTCCCGAACACACGCGCATGAACACCACGCGGTCGCGATGCGCCGGATCCATGTTGGCCTGGATCTTGAACACCACTGCGGAGAAGCGGCTGTCGTGCGGATCGACTGCGCGCTGCAGTGCCACGCGCGGTTGCGGCGGCGGCGCGATATCCACCAGCGCATCGAGCACTTCGCGAACGCCGAAATTGTTGATGGCCGAGCCGAAGAAGGCCGGCGTCTGCCGGCCGGCGAGAAATTCCTCGCGCGAGAAAGCCGGTGTCGCGCCGCGCACCAGTTCGATATCATTGCGCGCGCGCGCGAACTCGTCGCCGAAGCGCGCGGCCAGTTGGGGGTCGTCGAGCCCGGAGACGATTTCATCCTCGCCGTGAACGCGGTCTTCGCCGGGGCGGAACACGCGGATGCGGTCTTCGGCCAGGTCATAGACGCCGCGAAAGGATTTGCCCATGCCGATCGGCCAGGAAAACGGCACCACCGACATGCCCAGCGCCTTTTCGATTTCGTCGATCAGGTCCAGCGGCTCGCGCACTTCGCGGTCCATCTTGTTGATGAAGGTGATGACGGGCGTGCCGCGCGAGCGGCACACTTCCAGCAGCCGCAACGTCTGCGCCTCGACGCCGTTGGCGGCATCGATGACCATCAGCGCCGCATCCACCGCGGTCAGCACGCGATAGGTGTCTTCCGAGAAATCCTTGTGGCCGGGCGTATCCAGCAGATTCACGACATGCCCGCGGTACTCGATCTGCATCACCGAACTGGCGACCGAAATGCCGCGCTGCTTTTCGATTTCCATCCAGTCGGAGGTCGCATGGCGCGTGGCCTTGCGCGCCTTCACGCTGCCGGCGATATGGATCGCGCCGGCGAACAGCAGCAGCTTCTCCGTCAGCGTGGTCTTGCCGGCGTCGGGGTGGGAGATGATGGCGAACGTGCGCCGCTGTTCAACCTGCGCGGCCAGGCTGTCTTTCGTTATTTCGCTCATGAAAACCTTCAGGTACGGCGTTTGCCCAGTCGAATGTGTGGATGGACAGACATCGCTCCATGAAAAGGGGCGAATTCTACGGACTTGCCTCGCACGCGTCCATGACCGGTCCTTGCATGTAAAGCGTGCAGCCTGCGCAGCAGCCCCGCGATTCGGTGCATCGGGTCGATTCCCGGCCTATTATCACCGCCTGCGCACCAGTTGCTTGCGTCCTGATCGTCCTTCGCGGGCCGGTGCAAACTGACGACTTCCTTGCCGGCATGTGTTTGGCGCAGCCGCGAGCGGTTCTGTCTGGTAATGCGGGAAACGGCATGAACACAGCGAAAATTATTCTGGAGAAGTACCTGGAGGCGAAAGATCTCAATCGGCCCTCCCTGATTCTCGAATGCTATACACCGGACGCGGTGCTGACTTACTCCATCGCGACCGACACGATCTCTTTCCCCGAAAAAGTGCTCGGCGCGGATGCGATTGCGCAAACGCTGGTGCGGGACTTCAGGAAGAATTTCGACTGCTGCAGGACCTATTATGTGTGCGAATCGATCGCCGGGGATGCGCTGACCATCGACTTCATGCCATGGCTGGTGATCATGAGGCAGAGGTCGAATACGGCGCTGCGAGTCGGGAAGGGATATTACCGCTGGCGGTTCGACTCCGCCGGGAAAGTGCGGCGGGTCTGCGCAATGCACATACACATCGAGAGAATGGACATCATCGACGACCCCGGTGGAAAGACTACCCACGTCCTGCAATCTGCGTTGCCTTATCCGTGGCTGCCGCCAGCGACGTTGCGCGCAACATTCGCAAGCTTGATGAAGCAAGACCCGCGCTTCACATTCCTCGGGGATTTCAAGGCGCCGGTCCCAGGTCCTGCATAGCCGGTGAGGCTGCGTCCGGATCTGGCCAAGATGCTTCTTCGGGTCGACCGATGTGCGGCTTCGCTCAAGCCTTGTTCACGCGACTGATTCGGCCGCACCTTCAAGGAAGGAATTTGCGCTTGACAAGCAAAAGTCTATATTCGATAGAATGGCCCTTCGTGCCAAAGAACCATAACCGCGATCTGGTTGAGGTCGCCAGGTCGTACGTACTTGGCAGCGACGTTACGTCCGATTGCCAGGGCCGCAAGAAAAACTTCAGGAGAAATCAATGGCCAAAGAGATCTTGTGTGCATTCGGTGTGGACGTGGATGCGGTCGCGGGCTGGTTGGGTTCCTACGGCGGCGAAGATTCTCCGGACGATATTTCCCGCGGCATGTTCGCCGGCGAAGTCGGTACGCCACGGCTGGTCAATCTGTTCAAACGCCTTGGCATCAAGACCACCTGGTTCATCCCCGGGCACTCGATTGAAACATTCCCGGAACAGACGGCCATGGTGGTGGAGGCGGGTCACGAAATAGGCATTCACGGCTATACCCACGAGAATCCCATCTCGATGACCCGCGAGCAGGAAGTGGCGGTCCTCGACAAATGTATCGAGCTCGTCACGAAGGTTTCCGGCCGGCGCCCGACAGGCTACGTCGCGCCGTGGTGGGAGTTCAGCACGGTCACCAATGAGTTGCTGCTTGAAAGGGGAATCAAGTACGACCATAGCCTCATGCACAAGGATTTCGAGCCCTACTATGTGCGCGTCGGCGACAGCTGGACGCTCATCGACTACTCCAAAAAGCCGCAGGAATGGATGAAGCCCCTGCAGCGCGGCGTCGAAACCGACCTGATCGAGATTCCCGGAAGCTGGTACCTCGACGATCTGCCGCCGATGATGTTCATCAAGAAGGCGCCCAACTCCCACGGCTTTGTCAATCCGCGCCACCTCGAGGAGATGTGGCGCGACCAGTTCGACTGGGTGTACCGGGAGATGGATTACGCGGTATTTACTTTTACCATTCACCCGGATGTGTCCGGCCGCCCTCAGGTGCTGCTGATGCTCGAGCGCTTGTTCAATCACATCATCCGTCATCCCGGCGTGAGGTTCACCACCTTCGACGACATCGCCAACGATTTCGCGCGGCGCAGCCCGCGCAAGAAAAAATAAGCCGTGTCAGGCGGCTCTGGAGTACGCTGAACTAATCGACCGGGGACCAAGCCATGCAGAGTTGGCGCAACCGCAAGACCCTCATTCTCGGCCGGACCGAAATGATGGGCTTGTTGACCCCGGCCGAATACAACCAATGCGTGGAACAGGCTTATCGCATGCACGGCGAGCGGCGCTTCTACATGGACCCGAAGGGCCACATCGTTCTCGCCAAGTATCCGGGCGAGTGGGAAGCGATGCCCTCCTATATCGAGGAGCCCGAGGCGGCCGCCTGCAAGTGGGTGTCGATCCGCGAGAACAACCGCAAGAACCACGACCTCCCCACGGTATTTTCGATACTCATCTATACCCATCCGGAAACCGGATTTCCGCTGGCGATTTGTGACGGCAGCCACCATACCGTCATGCGCACCGGATCGGCCGCGGCCGTTTCCGCCAAATGGCTGGCACGCAAGGACTCGAAAGTACTGGCGATCGTGGGGGCGGGGCACATGGCCGCCGGCGTGCTCGCGACCTGCAACGAAGTCTTCGGCTGGGACGAAGTGCGGGTCTGGAGCCGCTCCCAAGCGACGCTGGACCACTTCGTCGCGGAGCAAGGGCCGAAGTACGAAGGCTTCAAGCTCATCGCCACCACCAACGCCGAAAAAGCTGTGCGCGGCGCCGATGTGCTGGTGACCGTAACGCCGGCACGCGGGGCCATCGTCAAGAACGAATGGATCAGCGAAGGCATGCATATCGCCGCGCTGGGCGCCGACAAATCGGGGGACCAGGAACTGGAGGCCGCGATCCTGAAACGCGCGCGCATTTTCGTTGACGATATCCGCCAGTGCCGCACCGATGGCGAGATCAACGTGCCTCTATCGCAGGGTGTACTCAAGGAAGCAGACATCGCCGGGGAAATCGGCGAGGTGATCATCGGCAAAAAGAAGGGACGGAATTCGGATAAGGACATCACCTTGTTCGATTCCACCGGTATTGCACTGCAGGACTCGGCCACCATCCCGCTCGAGTACGAAAGGGCGCTCGCTGCGGGCGTGGGAATCGAGAAAAAAATGATCTCGACTTGACTTGTACTTCCATCGCACACACAGGAGAAGACCATGTTGAAGAAGGCAAAGGCAAAGGCAGCAGGACAGCGTGCCAGGGCGCAGACCTCGACGGGACGCCGGCGCTTCCTCAAGAGCGCCGCAATCACCGCAGGCGCAGCGGCCACAACGGGTTTGATCGACGGCTTCCCCCTGGTGTGGTCGCAGAACATCAAGGACGTCAAACTGGTGCAAGTGGGCGGATCCTACTCCGCCATCAAGGATATCGCGGACCAGGCCACCAAGGACCTGGGCTTCAAGGTGGAAATGCAGACCGCCGACCATTCCGCGCTGCTGAATCGCCTGGTCACGCAACCGCAAACCATCGATATCGCGGACATCGAGTACTTTTTCCAGCGCTACCTCATCAAGCGCGGCACGCTCCAACCCATGGACGCGGAGAAAAAAATCAAGCTGTGGGACCAGGTGGTGCCGATATTCACCAAGGGGACCTATCCCGACGGTCGCAAAGTGTCCAACCAGGGCGTGCTGCCGTTTGAAGTGCAGTACGTGAACGGCCCCGGCGCGAAAGAATTCGCCAAGGGCCCGACCAAGTGGATCACCGGCATCCCGACGGTGTACAACGCCGACACCCTCGGCATCCGGCCCGATCTGGTCAAGCGCAAGATCGAGAGCTGGTCCGAGTTGCTCAACCCCGAGTGGAAAGGCAAGACCTCCATCGTATCCGTGCCGGGCATCGGCATCATGGACGCCGCCATGGCCATCGAAGCACGCGGCGACATCAAGTACGGCGACAAGGGCAATATGACCCGGGCCGAGATCGACAAGACCATCGAAATTCTGAAAGCCGTGAAGAAGGCGGGCCAGTTCCGCGCCATGTGGAGCACCTTCGACGAGTCGGTGAACCTGATGGCGTCGGGGGAAGTCGTGGTTCAGTCGATGTGGTCGCCGGCGGTGACCGCAGTGCGCTCGCGCGGCATTCCTTGCTACTACGCGCCGCTGAAGGAGGGTTACCGTGCCTGGGGAAGCTGCATTGCGCCGATGGCCCATCTCAAGGGCGTCAAGCTCGACGCGGCCTACGAATATCTCAACTGGTACATGTCCGGGTGGCAGGCAGGTTTCATCGCCAAGCAGGGTTACTACAGCTCCATGCCGGAGACGGCGAAGAAATTCATGACCGAGGACGAGTGCGGTTACTGGTACGAAGGCAAGCCGGCCAAGGCCGCGATCAAGGATCCCTACGGCAACGTCATGGAGAAGGCCGGTTCCGTGCGCGACGGCGGTTCGTTCTGGGATCGCATGGGTAACGTGGCCTGCTGGAACACGTTGATGGACGAAAATCAGTACATGGTCCAGAAGTGGAATGAGTTCCTGACGTCCTGAGCCGGGCGACCACAACAGTAATTCGGGGGCAGAGGGGCGGAATTTTCCTCCCCTTCCCCCGGATTTCTGTTCTCCGACTTCTGACTCTGTCCGCTGACTTCTGACTTCTGACTTCTGACGTCTGACCTCTGATTCTGTGAAAATCTCGCCCACCCTGACGTCCTACCTGCAGATCGGTCCGCTGCTGCTGGTGCTGCTGCTGTTCTTCGGCATTCCACTGCTCGTGATCATCGCCTACAGCTTCTTGCAGTTCGATGGCCTCGACTCATTCCCGCCTTCACCTCGTGAATTACGCCTATGTACTGACCTCGCCGGTCACGTTGTCGCTGTATCTGAAGACGCTCTATTACGCGATCGTGGTATGGGCGATCACGCTGCTGATCGGCTTCACGGTGGCCTATTTTCTGGTTTTCCATGTGAAGAGCCTGATCTGGCAAATGGCGCTGTTGCTTTTCTGCACCGTGCCGTTCTGGACGTCGAACATCATTCGCATGATCTCGTGGATTCCTTTTCTGGGCAGGAACGGGATTTTCAACAACGCGCTGATCGGCGCGGGCATTACGCAGGAGCCCCTCGAATTCCTGCTGTTCTCCGATTTCGCGGTCATCATCGCTTACGTGCATTTGTTCACGCTGTTCATGATCGTGCCGATCTTCAATTCCATGGCGCGCATCGACAAGTCGCTGATCGAGGCGGCGCGCGATGGCGGCGCCGGTGCCTGGCGCATCATCTGGGACATCGTGGTCCCGCTGTCCAAGACCGGCATCGCGCTCGGGTCGATTTTCGTGGTCACGCTGGTGATGGGGGACTTCTTCGTCGTCAAGGTCATGAGCGGCAGCCAGTCCGCCTCGATCGCCATGGCCATGACCAATGAGATCGCCATGCTGCAGTATCCGCCGGCAGCGGCCAGCGCCGTGGTCCTGCTGGTCATCGTGAGCTTGATGGTGGCCGCGATCCTGCGTGTCGTCGACGTTCGCAAGGAGATCGCGGGCTGACATAGCATGCAGCATCTACAGACCGGCAAACGTCCCTGGACCTTCTACGCATTGGGCGGTTTCTTCGGGTTGTTCGTGCTGTTCCTCTACGGCCCGATGTCGGCCATCTACATTCTGTCTTTTCAAGGGCCCACGGGCGGGCTGACCTTTCCCCTGCGCGGCTTGTCGTTGCGCTGGTTCGACGCGCTGTTCAACCAGGAGCGAACGGGCGACTTCGCGGGCGCTTTCACGCGCTCGATGATTCTCGCCGCACTGGTCATTGCTGCTGACGGTGGTGATTTCGGTGCTCGCGGGGCTTGCCTTCCGGCGTCGATTCGCCGGCGCCGGCCTGGTCTTCTACCTGGCGATCGCCAGCCTGATCATGCCCGGCTTGCTGGTGGGATTGGGCGTCGGACTCACCTTCCAGACGCTGGGAATCCAGACCAAGTGGTTCCTCTCGGCACTGGGCGCGCAGCTGACCTGGACCCTGCCCTTCGGCCTGCTGATCATGTTCGCCGTGTTAAGCCGCTTCAATCGCGAGCTATGAAGAGGCGGCCCGGGATCTCGGCGCCAGCAACTGGCAGATCTTTCTGTGGGTGGTGTTGCCGATTCTGTTCCCCGGCATGATCGCGGTCGCGTTGTTTGGCTTCACGCTGTCCTATGACGAGTTTCCCCGCACCTTGCTGACCTCCGGCGCGGCTAACACGCTGCCCTGGAAATCTGGGGCATGACCACCAACGTCACCTCGCCGGCGCTGTATGCGCTCGGAACGGTCACGACGCTGGTGTCGTTCATTGCCATCACGCTGGCGCTGGGATCGATCGCCATTATCCAGTGGCGCAGATCCCGCCCGGTTGCCAAAGCCTCCTCGACAAAGGAACAGGAATGAATCCGGAAGATCGGCGCACGGCCGGGCGCGGCAGCATCGAACTGGCAGGCGTCACCAAGCGTTTCGGCGACACGATGGCCGTGAAGAGCATCGATCTGAAAATACCCGACGGCTGCTACTGCTGTCTGCTGGGGCCGTCGGGCTGCGGCAAGACCACGATCCTGCGCATGATCGCCGGCCACGAGATCGCCCACCGAGGGCGCGGTGCTGATCGATGGCGAGAACGTGGTCGGCAAATCCGCCGGTCGATCGCGCGCACGGCCATGATGTTTCAGAGTTACGCGCTGTTTCCACATCTGAGTTGCATGGATAACGTCGCCTTCAACCTCAAGACCCGCGGCGTGGCCAAAGCCGAGCGGCGCGCGCGCGCGCTCGAAATGCTCGATCGGGTGCGCATGAAATCCTTCGCGGACCGGTTGCCGGCGCAGCTCTCCGGCGGGCAGCAACAGCGCGTCGCGCTCGCCCGTTCGCTCATCACCAACCCGCGCGTGCTGCTGCTCGACGAGCCGCTCTCGGCGCTCGACGAGTTCCTGCGCCTGCAGATGCGCGGCGAGTTGCGCAACATCCAGGCGGAATTCGGCATCACCTTCATTCACGTGACGCACACCCAGCTGGAGGCGATCGCGCTGGCCGACATGGTGGTGGTCATGGACCAGGGCCAGATCGAGCAGGCGGCTTCGGCCCGCGACGTCTACGACCGGCCGCGCACCGGCTATGTGGCGCACTTCATGGGCGGGCAGAACGTGCTGGCCGGCACCGTGACCGCGCGCCAGAACGGCACCATTACGCTCGCCAGCGGCAAAAAACACATCACCGTTACGCCGCCGGTTTCGGCTGTCGGGGTGGACGCTGCGGTGGGTGCGCAGTTCGAGGTGGCGGTGCGCCGCGACCGCGTGCGCTTGAGCCGCGCGGCCTCGGACACAGCCGATGCGGGCGTCAACGGCGTGAGCGGTCGCGTTGCCGGCATCGAGTATCAGGGTACCTGGCTCAAGATCTCCATCGAGGATGCCTGCGCCGGGGGATTTGTCGCCAATGTCCCGGACAGCGAATTTTTTGCCGACCCGTTGACGATCGGCGATCCGGTGATCGCGCGCTGGGATGCGGAGCAACTGCATGGCCTGGTGGCCCGGTCCGGGCGCGCCGCGCCGCCGGCCCGCGCTGCGGCAGTCGCGGCAGGTTAGCCATGTGCGCACTGTGCGGCGTTTTTCTCGGCGAGGCGCACTGGACTGACGCGACCGTGGCCGCTTCGGGCGCCGGTGCGCGCACCCGTCGCCACGAGCGCTTGCATCGCGTCGCGCTGGCCAATCGCGTCCTGCAGCAATTCGGGCTGAAGCTGGGCGACTGGCAGGGCAGCGCCTACCTGCTGGCGGGCCAGACCGGGCAGACGGCGATCGTGCCCAGCGTCGCAGCGGTGTGGCCGCAGGCTGACCGCATGCGCCGGCAGGCGATCGATCCGCTCGACGAGCGCCTGATCGAAGCGCTCGAACAGGACTGATGGCGGACGAGCGCGTGATGGACCCGAGCAACCCCCGCACGCCCGTCAATGTCCTCACCGGCTTTCTCGGCAGCGGCAAGACGACGCTGCTGCAGCGGCTGCTGCGCGCGCCGCGCATGGCGCGCACCGCGGTGCTGATCAACGAGTTCGGCGAAATCGGCCTGGATCATCTGCTGGTGCAGCAAGTCGATGAATCCGTCGTGCTGCTGCAAAGCGGATGTATCTGCTGCAGCATTCGCGATGATCTGAAGTCCGCGTTACGCGGACTGCTCGGCCGGCGCGAGCGCGGTGAGATTCCCGCCTTCGAGCGCATCGTCATCGAGACCACCGGGCTGGCCGACCCCGGCCCCATTCTCTACACGCTGCTGAGCGAACCGGTCATCCGCCATCACTTCCAGCTCGGCAACGTGATCACCACCGTGGACGTGGTCAACGCGGAACTGCATCTGTCCCGCAATCGCGAAGGGATCAAGCAAGTGGCTGCCGCCGACCGGCTGGTGCTCACCAAGACCGATCTGGCCGAACCCGGTCAGACCGCGGCGGTGGCCGCAGAGCTGGCGCGCCTGAATCCGTCCGCGCGGCTCTGGGATGCCGCGCAGGAACCGGTCGATGCGGATTTCCTGCTCGATGCGATGCCGACCGGCCCGGCACGCGATCGGCTGCACGACGAGGTCGAGGCCGGCGCAACGCCCTCCCCCAACGGATTGCGCCCGCATACCGAATCGGTGTCGAGCATGAGCCTCGTGCTGGACCAGCCGCTGGACTGGACTGCGTTCGGCATCTGGCTGAGCCTGCTGCTGCACCGGCACGGCGACGACGTGTTGCGGGTCAAAGGCATTCTGTGCGTCGAGGGAGCAGATGCGCCGGTGTTCATCAACGGCGTACAACACGTCGTGCATCCGCCGCAACACCTGGAGCGCTGGCCCACGCCGGACCACCGCTCGCGCATCGTGTTCATCACGCGCGGCATCGACCCGCGGCGGCTGCGCCGATCGCTGGAAGCTTTTTGCGGATTGCGGGTCGCCGAGCTGTCGACGGCGTAACGTGTGAGTAACGGGGAGACACGGACCATGACCCTGCTGAAGACCGGCCTGATCCAGATGGGCCTCAAGGGCGACACCGGCATGTCGCCCGAGAAGATTCGCGACCGCATGATCGAGGCGCATGTTCCGCTCATCGAGTCGGCGGGCCGGCAGGGTGTGCAGGTGCTGTGCTTCCAGGAGGTCTTCACCCAGCCGTATTTCTGCCCCAGCCAGGATAAGAAGTGGTACCGCGCCGCCGAGCGCATCCCGGACGGGTACACCACGCAGCTGATGCGGGAGTATGCGAAGCAATACGGCATGGTACTGGTCGTGCCGCTCTACGAAGAGGAGATGACCGGCGTCTACTACAACGCCGCGGCGGTGATCGATGCCGACGGCAGTTATCTGGGCAAGTACCGCAAATCCCATCTGCCCCAGGTGGCGGGATTCTGGGAGAAGTTCTTTTTCAAGCCCGGCAACCTCGGCTATCCGATGTTCCAGACCGCCCACTGCAAGTTGGGCGTGTACATCTGTTACGACCGCCATTTTCCGGAAGGCTGGCGGGCGCTGGCGCTGAACGGCGCCGAGTATGTGGTGAATCCGTCGGCGACCGTGGCGGGCTTGAGCCAGTACATCTGGGAGATCGAGCAGCCGGCCGCGGCCGTGGCCAACGGCTATTACGTCGGCGCCATCAACCGCGTCGGCAGCGAAGCGCCATGGAACATCGGCACGTTCTATGGGTCGAGCTATTTCGTCAATCCGCGCGGCAAGATCGTGGCGCAGGCCAGCGCAGACCGGGACGAACTGCTGGTCGCGGATCTCGACATGGACATGGTGCGCGAAGTCCGCGACCTGTGGCAGTTCTTCCGCGACCGCCGGCCGGAAAGCTACGGGTCGCTGGCCGAGTGAGGCGGGCAACGTGAGCGAACGCGATTCCCGAAGCAACGTCCCTGGCAGCGATGTCCCCGGTGGCAATGTCCCCGGGTCGGCGACATCCGCGCCGGGCGTCTCACGCCTGAAGCGTACGCCGCCAACTTCGCGGATGCACATCCGCCCCTGGCGCCCAACCAGGCGCTGGTCGAAAGCGATCGCTGCTTCTTCTGCTACGACGCACCTTGCGTGAAAGCCTGCCCGACACAGATCGATATCCCGAGTTTCATCCGCAATATCGCGACCGGGAACTTGAAAGGTGCGGCCCACGATATTCTCGAACAGAACATCATGGGTGCGGTGTGCGCGCGCGTCTGTCCGACCGAGGTGTTGTGCGAAGGCGCCTGTGTGCGCAACGATCCGGAACACAAACCCGTGGCGATCGGCGCGTTGCAGCGCCATGCCACCGATTGGCTGTTCGAGCGGCACATCCAGTTGTTCGCGCGCGGGCCCGACAGCGGCAAACGCGTTGCGGTGGTCGGCGGCGGACCGGCGGGGCTTTCCTGCGCGCACCGGCTGGCCATGCTCGGCCACCCGGTCACGGTGTTCGAGGCGCGCGACGCGCTCGGCGGCTTGAACGAGTACGGCGTCGCCGCCTACAAGGTCACCGGCCAGATCGCGCAGCGCGAAGTGGATTATCTGCTGGAGATCGGCGGCATCGAGGTTAAACCCGGCCATCGGCTCGGACGCGACATCGCGTTGTCCCGGCTGCGCGAGGAGTACGACGCGGT
Source organism: uncultured beta proteobacterium (assembly GCA_963846655.1). Classification (GTDB taxonomy): domain Bacteria; phylum Pseudomonadota; class Gammaproteobacteria; order Burkholderiales; family JACQAP01; genus JACQAP01. Next base: position 379,005 of record CAWJWT010000002.1, read on the forward strand.
GTTTTTGGGCATCGGGCTGGGCGGGGTGAATGCGCTGGGCATCGACGAGCCGCCGCTCAGCGGCGTGTTCGATGCCATTGCCTACATCGAGCGTTTGCGGCAGACGCGCAACCTGGGCGAACTGCCCGTGGGGCGCAGCGTGGTGGTCATCGGCGGGGGCATGACGGCGATCGACATTGCCAGCCAGGTCAAGCGTCTCGGCGCGGAAGACGTGACCATCGTTTACCGTCGTGGACCGCAGGACATGGGTGCGAGCCGCAAGGAGCAGGCCTGGGCCCAGACCAGCGGCGTGCGCATCAAGCACGGCGCGCGTCCCGTGCGGCTGCTGGGCCGCGACGGCGCGCTCACTGCAGTGGAGTTCGAATCCACGCAGGCCGACGCGCAGGGCGGCGGGAAATTCATCATCGCCGCGGACATGCTCTTCAAGGCGATCGGTCAAAAGCTGATCACGGATGCCGGGGAAAGCAGTGCGTCTGTGCTTGAACTCAGCGGCGGCAGGATTGCCGTCGATGCGCAGCGCAGGACTTCGGTCCCCGGCGTCTGGGCAGGCGGCGATTGCGTGGCCGGCGGGCAGGACCTCACTGTGGTGGCGGTCGAGGACGGCAAGCGCGCGGCATTGGCGATCGACCGGCAGCTGCGCGCGGCTTCGAAAATGCAGGCACGACATGGCTGATCTGCGCTGCAACTTCGCCGGCATGCGTTCGCCCAATCCGTTCTGGCTCGCCTCCGCGCCGCCGACGGACAAGGCTTATAACGTCAATCGTGCGTACGAAGCCGGTTGGGGCGGTGTGGTGTGGAAGACCCTCGGCGAAGACCCGCCGATCGTGAACGTCAGCGGCCCGCGTTACGGCGCGCTGCTGGGCACGGCGCGCAACCTGGTGGGCTTCAACAATATCGAACTCATCACCGATCGCCTGCTGGCGGACAACCTGCGCGAGATCCGCCAGGTCAAACGCGATTGGCCGGACCGCGCGTTGGCCGTTTCCCTGATGGTGCCGTGCGAAGAGCAGGCCTGGCGGCGGATCCTGCCGATGGTGGAAGACACCGGCGCCGACGGCATCGAGCTGAACTTCGGCTGCCCGCACGGCATGTCGGAGCGCGGCATGGGTTCGGCCGTGGGCCAGGTGCCGGAGTACGTCGAGATGGTTACGCGCTGGTGCAAGCAGCACTCGCGCCTGCCGGTGATCGTCAAGCTCACGCCCAACGTGACCAACATCCTGCAGCCGGCGCGCGCGGCGCGGCGCGGCGGCGCCGATGCGGTCTCGCTGATCAATACCATCAGCTCGATCATGGGCGTGGATCTGGATCTGATGGCGCCCAGCCCGAGCGTGGACGGCAAGGGCGCGCACGGCGGCTACTGCGGGCCGGCGGTCAAGCCGATCGCGTTGCGCATGGTGGGCGAGATCGCGCGCGACGGCGAATCCGCGGGCATGGCCATCTCCGGCATCGGCGGCATCTCGACCTGGCGCGATGCCGCCGAGTTCATGGCGCTCGGCGCGCAGAACGTGCAGGTCTGCACCGCCGCGATGGTTTACGGCTTCAAGGTGGTGGAAACCATGATCGACGGCCTGAACAACTGGATGGACGAGAAGGGGCACCGCACGCTTTCCGACTTCGCCGGCAAAGCCGTGCCCAACTTCGTCGACTGGGAGCATCTGAACCTGAACTACACGGTCAAGGCGCACATCGACCAGAATCTGTGCATCCAGTGCGGTCGCTGCTACATCGCTTGCGAAGACACGTCGCACCAGTCCATCCGCAAGGAGAAGGACGGCCGGCGCCACTTCGAAGTGATCGACGAAGAATGCGTGGGCTGCAACCTGTGCGTGAACGTCTGCCCCGTCGAGCACTGCATCACGCTGAAGGAACTCGCGGTCGGGACCATCGACCCGCGCACCGGCAAGGCGGTCGGGGGTTTTGCAAGCTGGACCACGCATCCCAACAATCCGCAGGCCGAACCCGGCAAGACGCCTGCGCGTGCGCAGAAATAAAAACGAACCGCATTGATTATTTCAGGAAGGCACGAGACATGGCTGCAATAGCGATCAAATCGGAACGGTTGTGGCAATCCCTGATGGAACTCGCCAGGATCGGCGCCACCGAAAAAGGCGGCGTGCGTCGCCTGGCGCTGACCAGGCTGGACGGCGAGGCACGCGACCTGTTCATCCGCTGGTGCAAGGAAGCCGGCTGCTCGGTCAGCATCGACGGCATCGGCAACATCTTCGCGCGGCGCGCGGGCCGCAATGATGCGCTGCCGCCCATCATCACCGGCAGCCACATCGACACCCAGCCGTCGGGCGGCAAATTCGACGGCAACTACGGCGTCATGTCCGGGCTCGAAGTGATCCGCACCTTGAACGATCACAAGCTGCGCACCGAAGCGCCGATCGAAGTGGCGGTGTGGACCAACGAGGAAGGCTCGCGCTTCACGCCGGTCATGATGGGCTCGGGCGTGTTCGTGGGCGCTTTCCCGCTCGAATCCACCTTGCAGCGCGCCGACCTGGAGGGCGTGACGGTCGGCCAGGCGCTCAAGGAGATCGGCTATGCCGGTCCGGCAAAAATCGGCGGCCGCCCCGTCGGCGCCTACTTCGAGGCCCATATCGAACAAGGGCCGATCCTGGAAGATACGCGCAAGGTGATCGGCGTCGTCGTCGGCGCGCTGGGTCTGCGCTGGTACGACGTCGTCGTCAGCGGGCAGGACGCGCATGCCGGCCCGACCCCGATGCGGCTGAGGAAGGACGCGTTGCTCGTGGCTTCGAAAATCGTTGCCGAGATCAATGCGCTCGCCTACCGCTACCAGCCCGACGGGCGCGGCACGGTGGGCTTCATGCAGGTCAAACCCAATTCGCGCAACGTCATTCCCGGCGAAGTGCGCTTTTCGGTGGATTTGCGCAACGCGCAGGACGCCGCGCTCGATAGCATGGAGAGCGAGATGCGCGCGGCGTGCGAGCGCTTTGCGCAGGAGGGCAAAGTCAGTGCCACGGTCGAGCGCGTCGCCAACTATCCGGCCTGCAATTTCGACACCGGCTGCGTGTCGGCGGTGCGCAACGCCGCGCAGACCCTGGGCCTGAGCCACATGGATATCGTCAGCGGCGCCGGCCACGATGCCATCTACATGGCGGGCGTGGCGCCGACCAGCATGATTTTCGTGCCCTGCGAAGGCGGCATCAGTCACAACGAAATCGAGAACGCCAAGGCCGAAGACCTGGCCGCGGGCTGCAACGTGCTGCTGAACGTGATGCTCGAAAAAGCGCGGGTCGCCACATGACAGGCTGGCGGACGAAAGTACGGCTCGCGCACCGGGAACCGACGCATGAAACCGAAGATCGTCCTGCTGGCCACCGGCGGCACCATCGCCTCGCGCTACGACCCGAAGCTCGGCAGCAAGGTCGCCTCCCAGCGTGCCGATGCGCTGCTCGGCATGTTGCCGCACGGGGCGGATTTCGCCGAGATCGAAGTTCACGACCTGGCCACCATCCCCAGTTACGAGATGGATCTGCCGTTCGCATTCGGCCTTGCGACAAGTATCCGCGATGCACTCGCGCGGCCAGAGGTGGCCGGCGTGGTCGTCACGCATGGCACCGATACCATGGAGGAGACCTGTTACCTGGCCGATCTGCTGCTCGATTCCGACAAGCCGGCCGTTTTCACCGGCGCGCAGCGCGCCCACGATGATCCGCAATCCGATGGCCCGCTGAATCTGCTGAATGCGCTGCGGGTCGCGGCGTCGCCGTTGGCGCGCGGACAGGGTTCGAACAATGCGCATGATTCGATCAAGGGTCACGGTTCGACCCAAGGGCTTGGCGCGATGATCTGCTTCAACGGCAGCCTGCATGCGGCGCGCGATGTCACCAAGGTCCATGCCAGCGCCGTGGAAACGTTTCAATCGTATGAACACGGCGCGCTGGGCGAAGTCGACGGCGACACGGTCGTCATTCATCGCCGGCCGGAGTTGCGCCGCTCGTTCCGGATCGAGCGCCTCGAGCAGCGTGTGGAATTGTTCCGGCTGGTGCTCGGCATGGACCTGGGCGCACTGGAGGCCACCATCGAGCGCGGCGTCGCGGGCCTGGTCATCGAGGGCTTCGGCCGCGGCAACGGCCCGGCGCGACTCGCGGAGCTGGTGCGGCGGGCGACGCGCAAGAACATTCCGGTGCTGATGACCTCGCGCTGCCCCGCCGGCCGCGTGCAGGCGATTTACGGCGGCGGCGGCGGGGGCCGCGACTTCGTCGATGCGGGCGCCATTTTCACCGGCGATCTGAAGGGACCGAAGGCGCGCCTGTTGCTGATGGTGCTGCTGTCCGGCGGCGCGAGTGGTCCGCCGATTGCGCAAACCCTGGCCGCGCTCGCGCCCTGATATCGGGGCGCCAACTATTTCTGACACCGACGCATAGCGAAAAACAAACCTGTCCAAGGAGAAATGCAAAATGGCTGCGACCCTGATCAAGAACGGCAGAATCGTCACGGCGGTGGATGATTACAACGCCGATATTCTGGTGGTCGATGGACGCATCCAGACCATCGGCAAGAACATCGCCGTGGGCGCGGACGTCACGGTGCACGACGCCAACGGCTTGCTGGTGCTGCCCGGCGGCGTGGACGTGCATACGCACCTCGACTGGGAGTTCGGTCCGACGCATACCGTGGACACGTTCGAAACCGGCACCAAGTCCGCCGCATTCGGCGGCACCACCACACTCATCGACTTCTGCAACCAGACTGCGGGGAAAAGCCCGCTGCGCGGGCTCGAGGACTGGCACAAACGCCGCGCGAGCGCCTGCGTGGATGTCGGCGCGCACATGATCATGCTCGACGTCAACGACCAGAGCCTCGCCGACATGAAAACGCTGATCAGGAATGAAGGCGTGTCCAGCTTCAAGCTGTTCATGGCCTATCCCGGCGTGTTGATGGTCGATGATGGCGCGCTGTTCAAGGCCATGCGGGTGGCGGGGGGCAACGGCGCCATGACCTGCATTCACGCCGAGAACGGCCCGGTCATCCAGGTGCTGGTGCAGGAAGCGGTGGCGCAGGGACTGCGCGCACCCAAGTACCACGCCACCACCCGCCCGTCGATCCTCGAAGGCGAGGCCACGCATCGCGCGATCTGCCTGGCGGAGCTGGCCGGCACGCCGCTCTACATCGTGCACCTGTCCGCCGGAGAAGCGCTGTCGGCCGTCACGGAAGCGCGCGACCGCGGCATACCGGTCCACGCCGAGACCTGCCCGCATTACCTGTTTCTGACCGCGCAGGATTACGAGCGCTCCGGTTTCGAAGGCGCCAAGTACGTGATGACCCCGCCGCTGCGCGACCACACGCACCAGCAGCACCTGTGGCGCGGGCTGAAGTCCGACGACCTGCAGGTGGTCTCGACCGACCATTGCCCGTTCTGCTTCAACGAACAGCCGCACGGCATGAAGTTCTCCAAGCAGCAGGGCGCGGACAGTTTCAGCAAGATCCCCAACGGCGCGCCCGGGGTCGAGACGCGCCTGCCGCTGATCTTCGACGGCGCGGTCAAAAAGCACGGCATGTCGATCAACCGTTTTGTCGAAATCACCTCGACGGCGCCGGCCAAGCTGTTCGGCCTGTTCCCGCGCAAGGGCACCCTCGCCGTGGGAACGGACGGCGACATCGTGCTGTTCGATCCGGACGAGCAGTGGACCATCCGCGCGGCGGAACAGCACAGCCGCGTCGATTACACCCTGTTCGAAGGGCGGCCGGTGACCGGGCGCGTGAAAAAGGTTTTCCTGCGCGGGCAGTGCATCGTCGATGGCAGCGGCTGGCTCGGCCGTGCCGGCATGGGTGAATACCTGAGCCGCGGCGAGTCCGGAAAAATATGATGGCGAGCGAGCGCATCAGAATCACCGCCGGCCCGTTCGTGTTCGTCGCACGCATGGAAACCGAAAAAGCACCGGCGACCTGTGCGATGTTCGCGGCGCTGTTGCCGTTCAGGAATAAAGTCATTCACTCGCGCTGGAGCGGCGAAGCGGTCTGGATTCCGCTGGGCGAGATGGCGACCGGGGTCGGTTTCGAGAACCATACCAGTCACGGATCGCGCGGCGACCTGCTGTTCTATCCCGGCGGTTTCAGCGAGACCGAGATCCTGTTCGTTTACGGCAGTTCGTGCTTCGCGAGCAAGATGGGGCAACTCGCAGGCAATCACTTTCTGACCCTGGAGCAGGGGCGCGAACATCTGGAAGCGTTCGGCAAACTCGTCCTCTGGCACGGCGCGCAGGATATCCTGTTCGAGCGCGTGCCTGACTGACGATTCGGCGTGTCACGTGGTTGTTATGTGGCATTCGCCGGGTAGCGGGTTGCTATGGCAGAATTAGAGCAACGCGGAGGTTTTGTACATGTCCACTGTAAAGGAAGAACTCACTCGACTGATTCAGGGGCAACCTGAGGACAGTTCGCGAGAAGAGATCATTCGCGAGCTCGCCTTTCATGCCATGGTAGAGCGCGGGCTCACCGACTCGGACGCGAAGCGCGCGATCTCAAATGAGGAAATGGGGCGGCGCATTCGGTCATGGCAGAAATAAGCTGGACCGACGAGGCCCAGCGCTGGCTTACCGACATCTTCGAATACATTGCCGCGGATAATCCCCAAGCCGCCGCGCGCACCGTTCAGGGTATCTACGACCGTGCACAAGATCTCAAGAGTTTCCCCGAAATCGGTTCGCGCTATACCATCTCGTCACGAAACGTGCGCGTATTACTCTACGGACATTACCGGATTGCATACCTCATCAAGGACGACGGAAATGTCGACATTCTGGGTGTCTTTCATGGGTCGCTCGACATCACCAGATATCAACTCTAGTGTCACGTAATCGGGCCCGGCATCAGAGCGCCCAAGACCGACGGCGTCGCGTTCCCGCCGCGCTAGCCGCGGCGGCGCCGGGTTGGCTCTGCGTGGGACCTTTGGAATGGTTCGGTTGTCCGCGAAGTTCCGGCGCCATGAGAGTCTGGTTTTCCAACTGATCGCAGCATCCATTCCGGCAATCGGATAATCCCGTCTTGGCACCCGAAAGCGAAGCAGGCACGGATGCGCAGTCCCCTCGCGTGCGCGACTCGTGGGCCGTGATCTGCGTGCTCGGCATTACGCAGATCATCGGTTACGGCTCCGTGTTCTACAGTTTTTCGCTGTTGATGGAGCCGCTGCAGGATGCGCTGGGCGCATCGAAAAGCGCCACGGTGGGCGCGTTCTCGTTCGCGCTCGTCATCGCCGGCCTGTGCGCGACGTATGTGGGCAGCAGGATCGACCGCATCGGCGGGCGCGGGGTCATGACCCTGGGTTCGGTTGCCGCCGGGGTTTTGCTGATCGCGCTGTCGCACGTCGACTCGCTGGTCGGCCTCTATGTCGTCTATGCCTTGCTCGGCGCCACCATGGCCGCGATCCTGTACGAGCCCGCGTTTGCCGTGCTGACCGGGCTGTTCGGCGCGAACGCGCGACGCGCGATCACCATCCTCACGCTGTTCGGCGGCCTGTCCAGCACGGTGTTCTGGCCGCTTACGCAGACCCTCATGGCGCACTTCGGCTGGCGCGACACCTTGCTGATCCTCGGCGCGATGAACCTGCTGGTCTGTGCGCCGCTGCATCTGCGCTTCCTGCCGGCACGCGATCCGAATCGCGCAGCGGTTCACGCAAGCCGCGGCCCGGCAACGGATTCGAAATCGCTGCGCGAGGTGTTGCGCGAACCGGCTTTCTACTTTCTCGGCGGCGCCTTCGTCGCCAACGGCCTGATCTTCTCGGCGATGTCGGTGCACATGCTGGCGATGATGCAAGCGAAGGGCCTTACGCTGGCGGCCGCCGCGCTGCTGGGTGCGCTGGTCGGACCGATGCAGGTCACCGGCCGCATCCTGGAACTGACGGCCGGCCATCGCTTTGCGATGGTGCGCGTCGGCCTGGTCGCACTGGGGTTGCTGCCGCTTGCATTGCTCGTGTTTGCCGCAGCGGGCAGCCATCCCGGACCGATCGTGGTGTTCGTACTGCTGTACGGACTGAGCAACGGCGTCGTGACCATCCTGCGCGGCGCGATGCCGGCGCAACTGTTCGGGCGCGAGCATTACGGGGCCGTCGCCGGGGCCCTGGCCGCGCCGCAGATGTTCGCCCTGGCGCTGGGTCCTGTGCTCGTCTCTCTGATTTGGCGGGCAAGCGGCGGCGATTACGATCGGGTTCTGCTGGTGTTGAGCGCCGTGTCCGCCCTCGGGCTCGGTTCCTTCTGGGCGGCGGTACGCGCGCACCGCACTGCAGCGCAGCGACAATGAACTGGCCGCAGACGCCGTGGCCTGGGCCTGGCGAGAACCGTCAAAGCGCCACTGTTGCGTTTATCATTAGCCAATTTTGCAATCTGTGAGAATCATTTATGACCCAGCTTGTTGCCGACGCCGCAGCTCCTCGGGGTGCACGCTCTGGCCCACCCCTGCCGCCCATGCCGCTGCTTGGCTTCGCCCTCGCCGTGCTCGCTGTGGTGCTCATTTCCCTGTTTTCCTACCGCTCGCATCAGTTTCGCGCCACAGCTGCCGAGCGCGTCACGCAAACCTTTGAAATCCGGCAGTACATCGCGGCGGTTTTCTCCAGCCTGCGGGATGCGGAAACGGCGCAGCGCGGTTTTCTGCTGACGAATTCGGACCAATTCCTGGAGCCTTACCGTAATGCGGCGCTTGCATTGCCCGGGCAATTGCAAGTCCTGCGAACCCTCGTGCCGGATAGCCCTTCGCAGCGCGAGCGCATCGACATTCTCGAACGCCTGGCGGTCGAAAAAATGGCGGACATCGAGAAGACGATAGCGCTGCGTCAATCAGGCAATATCAGCGATGCCCTCGCCATCGTGCGCGCCGCACGCGGCAACGAACTGATGAATCGCATCCGCTCGGTCGTCGCGGATATGGACGCCGACGGTCGCGATCTGCTTACCGCTCGCAAGGCCGAGTGGGAGGAGGCGGTCGTCTCGTCCACTTATGTCGCATGGGGTGGATCCGCCGTCTTGCTGTTCCTCATTGCCGCGGCCGCCGTGGCAACTTCTCGCGATTACCGGGCCAGGCAGACGCTGGCGTGGCTGCGTACCGGGCAGATGGGCCTGAGCGCAAGAATTCAGGGCGAACAGCGTCTCGATCAACTCGGAGACAACGTCCTCGAGTTCCTGGCCGAATATCTGGATGCCCAGGTCGGCGCTGTCTATTTGGCGCAAACCGACGGGCGCTTTGTGCGCACAGCGGGTTACGCCATTCCTGCGGGATCCGATGAGACGCTGTATCGGCCGGGGGACGGGCTTCTCGGGCAGGCGGCGAAACAAAACCGGGTCCTGTATGTGCAGGACGTCCCCGAGAACTATGTGGCGGTCGGTTCCGGACTGGGCCGGCACAAGCCGCGCAAACTGCTCGTGGCCCCGGCCAGTGTCGACGGCGTGGTCCAGGGGGTGGTGGAGCTGGGCTTCTTTCATGCGCTGCACCCCGCGGACCTGGAGTTGCTCGCACGCGTTTCGGAGTCGCTCGGCGTCGCGCTGCGCTCATCGAAGGATCGCACGCGCCTCGAAGAGTTGCTCGAGGAAACGCAGCGGCAGGCCGAAGCACTGCAAGCGCAGCAGGAGGAGCTCCGGGTCAACAACGAGGAACTGGAAGAACAGGGTCGTGCCCTGAAGGAGTCGCAGGTTCGGCTCGAAACGCAGCAGGCCGAGCTCGAACAAACCAATACCCAGCTCGAGGAGCAGACGCAACTGCTGGGACAGCAAAAGGATGAACTGTCCGCATCGGAGGCCATCCTGGTGCAGAAGGCCGCGGAGCTCGAGCGTTCCAACCAGTACAAGAGCGAGTTTCTGGCCAACATGAGCCATGAGCTGCGCACACCGCTCAATTCATCGCTCATTCTTTCCAAACTGCTGCTCGACAACAAGGACGGCAATCTGACCGAGGAGCAGGTGAAGTTCGCGCAGACCATCCATTCGGCCGGCAACGATCTGCTTGCCCTGATCAACGACATCCTGGATCTTGCCAGGATCGAGGCCGGCAAAATCCAGCTGGATCCCCAGGCCGTGTCCCTGCGTGGCGCGCTCGATGCGCTTGCAAAGAGCTTGCAGCCGGTCGCGCAGCAGCGGGGATTGGCGTTCGGCGTGACGGTGGATCCGGGCGCGCCGGAGCGCATTGAAACGGACCTGCAGCGGCTGAACCAGATTCTGAAGAATCTTCTGTCGAACGCGTTCAAGTTCACCGAAAAAGGCAGCGTGTCCCTGCAGGTCTCGGCCGGAAAGGGCGCGACGGTACTGTTTACGGTGCGTGATACCGGCATCGGCATTCCGGCGCATCAGCAGGACATCATTTTCGAGGCGTTCCGGCAAGCCGACGGCAGCACGCATCGGCGCTACGGCGGGACCGGCCTCGGGCTGTCCATCTCGCAGAACCTGGCGCGTCTGCTGGGCGGGAACATAACCTTGCAAAGCGCTCCCGGCCAGGGCAGCGCGTTCACTCTGACGCTGCCGCTCGCCTGCGCTGGCCAGATCATGGATCGGGATGTTCCCGAACTTCCTGTGCCTGTGCGAGAGCCGGACAGCGCGGCGACCGCGCCGGGCGCGGCGCCGGTCCTCAGTAAGAGTGCGATCGAGGACGATCGCGATCATCTGACCGCTGATTCGCGCCTCATCATGGTGGTGGAAGACGATGTTCGCTTCGCGGCTGTCCTGCGCGACCTGGCCCGTGAAATGGGATTCCAGTGCCTGGTGACGCATTCGGCAACGGACGCGGTGACGGCGGCATCGCTCTATCGGCCCAGCGCAATCCTGCTGGATATGAATCTGCCCGATCATTCCGGGCTCAGTGTGCTCGACCAGCTTAAGCACAATCCCGAGTTGCGGCACATACCGGTGCACGTGGCCTCCGTGGCGGATTACACCCAGGCGGCGCTGGAGCGGGGGGCGGTCGGTTACACCCTCAAGCCGGTCAAGCGCGAGCAACTGGTGAGCGCGCTGAAACGGCTGGAACAGAAATTCTCGCAGGGCCTGCGCCGCGTGCTGGTTGTCGAAGACGACGAGCGCCAGCGCGAGAGCATTCATCTGCTGCTGGCCAACCCGGACGTCGAAATTGTCGGCGTCGAGAACGCGGGGAGCGCGCTCACGCAATTGCAGGCTTCGACTTTCGATTGCATGGTCCTGGACCTCAACCTGCCGGACCTGAGCGGCTATGAACTGCTCGAACAAATGGCGGGGCAGGACGGCGTGTCCTTTCCGCCCGTGATCGTCTACACCGGCCGGACGATCACGCGCGAAGAGGATCAGCGGCTGCGCCGCTACTCCCGATCCATCATCATCAAGGACGCGCGCTCGCCCGAACGCCTGCTCGACGAGGTCACGCTGTTCCTGCATCAGGTGGAGTCGACACTGCCGCCCGAGCGCCAGCGCATGCTGAAGGTCGCGCGCGATCGGGACACGGCGCTCGAAGGCCGCCGCATTCTGGTGGTGGAAGATGACGTGCGCAATATCTTCGCGCTTTCGAGCCTGCTCGAACCCAAGGGCGCAAAGGTGGAAATCGCGCGCAACGGCAAGGAAGCGATCGGCGCGCTGGAGCGCAGCACCGGCCAGCTCGCGGCGGCGATCGACCTGGTACTGATGGATATCATGATGCCGGAAATGGATGGGATCACCGCAATGCGGGAAATCCGCAAGCGGGCGGAATGGAAGAAAATTCCGATCATTGCGCTGACCGCAAAGGCGATGAAGGACGATCAGGAAAAGTGCCTTGCCGCCGGGGCCAACGACTACATCGCCAAGCCGCTGGACGTGGAAAAGCTCCTGTCCCTGGTGCGCGTGTGGATGCCGAAATAGCCAGGCGACGCGTTCATGTCCACCCGGGAATTCGACATCGAGCTGCGGCTGCTGGTCGATGCCATCTATCTGCGCTACCACTACGATTTTCGCGGCTATTCCACGGCGTCGCTGAAACGGCGCCTGACTACGGCCATGGGGCGCTTCGAGTGCGATACGTTGTCCCAGCTGCAGGACAAGGTGCTGCACGATCCGCAGGCCTTTCCCGCGCTGCTCGATTTTCTGACCGTGCAGGTCAGCGATATGTTTCGCGACCCCCGCTACTTCCTTGCCCTGCGCGAACACGTGGTGCCGCTGCTGCGCACTTATCCGCTGCTCAAAATCTGGGTAGCCGGCTGCAGCACGGGCGAGGAAGTCTATTCGCTGGCCATCCTGTTGCGCGAGGAAAAGTTGCTGGAGCGCACGCTCATTTACGCGACGGACATCAATGCGCAGGCCATTCAGAAGGCACAAGCCGGCATCTACGACGCGCAGCGCATCGCGGGGTTCACCGAGAACCACCGCAACTCCGGCGCGCGTACCTCCCTCTCGGACTACTACACAGCCGCGTACGGCGGAGCGGTGTTCGACAAATCGTTGCGCCAGAACATCATCTTTTCCGATCACAGCCTGGCGACCGACAGTGTGTTCGCCGAAGTTCACTTGATCTCCTGCCGCAATGTGCTGATTTATTTCGATCGCGCGCTGCAGGACCGGGCGCTCGGATTGTTCCGCGATGCGCTGTGTCGCAGGGGTTTTCTGGGCATCGGCGCGAAAGAATCCTTGCGCTTCTCGGCCCATGCGGATGGATTCGAGGATCTCGTGCGTAATGACCGCATCTTCCAGAAGAAGGCGGAAGCGTGACCATACCGGTAGCGCTCGATCGGCCCGTCGACGCGATCGTAATCGGCACGTCGGCCGGCGGGGTGGAGGCGTTGTCCGTGCTTCTGCCCGCGCTGCCCGCGGCATTGCGGGCCGCGGTTTTCATCGTGCTGCACTTGCCGCGCGAAAGGCCCAGCCTGCTCGTGGAAATTTTCGCGCCCAAGTGTGCCCTGCCGGTGCGGGAAGCACAGGACAAGGAACCGGTGCAGCCGGGAACGGTATACTTCGCTCCGCCCGATTATCACCTGCTGCTGGACAAAGGGCCGCAGCTGGCGCTATCGGCGGATGAACTCGTGCATTATTCGCGGCCCTCCATCGATGTACTGTTCGAGTCCGCGGCGGACGTATACGGCGAGCGCATGCTGGGCATCATTCTCACCGGCGCCAACGAGGACGGAACGTCCGGGCTGGAGGCGGTACATCGCGCGGGAGGCCTGACGATCGTGCAGCAACCGCAGGATACCCGCGCATCGTTCATGGTGGAGTCGGCGTTGAAGCGCACGGCGGTGGATTACGTGCTGACCCTCAGGCAGATCGCGGAACTTTTCAAAATGCTCGATACCCGGCCCGCCATGCGAGAGCGGCGTCCGCGGCCAGGAGGTTGAGTCCATGTTGCCACGCGTGAAATGCCTGCTGGTGGACGATCGCGAGGAAAACCTCCTCGTTCTCGAAGCCTTGCTCGCGCAGGAGAACGTCGAGCTGCTCAAGGCGCATTCCGGTCCGGAAGCCCTGGAGTTGCTCTTGCTGCACGACATTGCGCTGGCTTTTCTCGACGTGCAGATGCCGGGCATGGATGGTTTCGAACTGGCTGAGTTGATGCGCGGCAGCGAGCGTTCCCGCCATGTGCCGATCATATTCATCACGGCCGGCCCCCGCGACCAGCTGCGGATGTTCCAGGGTTACGAAGCCGGGGCCGTGGATTTCATTTACAAACCGATCGATGTGCGCATCCTCAAGAACAAGGCGGACGTATTTTTTCAGCTTTACCGCCAGAAAGTGCAGCTCGCGCAGGAACTGCAGGAGCGAACCGAAACGCTGCAACTCAATGAGATGTTTACCGCCGTGCTTGGCCATGACTTGCGCAATCCGCTCAGCGCCATGGTCCTTTCCGCGCAACTGTTGCAGATCCAGTCGAAGGACGATGGCGTGCGAGACGTGGCTGCGCGCATGCTCTCCAGCGGCAAACGCATGAGCCGCATGATCGACGACCTGCTGGATATGACGCGCGCGCGGCTGGCGGGCGGCATACTGCTCAAGCGCGCCCCGACGAACCTCGGTGCGCTGGTCGATCGCGTTGTGCTCGAATATCGTCCCGCCTATCCCGATCACCCCATCGAGATCCTGCGCGAAGGCGACCTCACGGGTGAATGGGATGGCGATCGGCTGGCGCAGGTCGTCGCCAATCTCGTGGGCAACGCGCTCCAGTACGGCGTCAGCGGCGCGCCGGTGCACATCCATGTGGATGGGGCGCAGGCGGATGCCCTGGCGCTTTCGGTCCAGAACGCCGGCCTGATTCCGGCCGACATGCTGCCGCACGTTTTCGACCCTTTCCGGCGCGGACAGCGGCAGCAAGGCCATAACGACGGGCTGGGGCTCGGACTCTACATCGTTCAGCAGATTGTCCAAGCGCACCAGGGCCGTATCGAGGTGAAATCCGGCGACTCGGGCAGCACAACGTTCCGGATGGAAGTGCCGCGCCGGCCGCCCGGGACCCAGGACATCGGCACGCAGCGTGCCGCCCAATAGGGGTCCGGGCTGGTAGTTGTTCCTTCGTGCTCACCGCTTAAAACCTCACTCTCACCGCAGATACCCGACATTGCTGCGCAGGTAGGAATCTGCGGAAAATAAATGGGGTCAGAGACGAATTTATGTCTGATCGATCGAGAAAATCCACTCTTACCCCATTTAATTCGGGCTTTCCGCTGCCCGGTCGCCGGCCGCGCCAGCCGTAACTTCCAGCAACGTTCTCATCTTCCGCGCCATCAGATCTCGGCCCGGTTTAGGCGCGCTTCCGCGCGCGTGCAGCTGACCCTGCCTGGCGCGCTCAGGTGGCCGCGTCGCGGTCGAACCATTTGCGCCCGAGCCACAGCGACACGCTCACGAGGCCGATGAGCACCGGCACCTCGACCAGCGGACCGATCACGGTCGCGAAGGCCACGCCCGAGGTGATGCCGAAAACCGAGATCGCCACCGCGATGGCCAGTTCGAAGTTGTTGCCAGACGCGGTGAACGCCAGAGTCGCCGATCGCTCGTAGTCCGCCCCGACGCGTCGCGCCATGAAGAACGACACGAAGAACATGATCACGAAGTAGAGCACGAGCGGCACGGCGATTCGGGCGATGTCCAGCGGGACCGCGACGATCCGGTCGCCTTTCAGGCTGAACATCACCACGATCGTGAACAGCAGCGCCACCAGCGTCACCGGCGCAATGCGCGGGATGAAAACGCCGCTGTACCACGCTTCCCCCTTTATCGGTCGCAGGATGAAGCGCGTCAGCATGCCGCCGAAAAACGGGATGCCCAGGTAGATCAGCACGCTCTGAAAAATGTCGTGCATGCTCACTTCCACCACCGCGCCCTCGAGGCCGATCAGCGGCGGCAGATAAGTTATGAACAGCCAGGCGTAGACCCCGAAAAAAAGCACCTGGAAAATGCTGTTCAGCGCCACGAGTCCGGCGGCGTAATCGCTGCTGCCCTTGGCCAGGTCATTCCACACGAGCACCATCGCGATGCACCGCGCCAGCCCGACCATGATCAGTCCCACCATGTACTCGGGTTTGTCCCGCAGGAACACCACCGCCAGCACGAACATCAAGGCCGGGCCGATGAGCCAGTTCTGGACGAGCGAGAGCGCCAGGATCTTCCAGTCGCGGAAGATCGCGGGCAGCTTTTCGTAGCGCACCTTGGCGAGCGGGGGGTACATCATGAGGATGAGTCCGATCGCGATGGGAATGTTCGTCGTGCCCACGGTGACGCGATCGATGGCGTCGCGAACACCCGGCACGAAGCGTCCGATGAGCACGCCCAGTGCCATCGCGAGGAAAATCCACAGCGTGAGGTAACGGTCGAGAAAGGAGAGGCGACCAGCGAGCCTGGCCGCAGGTGCGGGGCCGGACGCCGGTGAGCGGGGCGCGTCTGGATCGGTGTGCGGTGTCATTTCAGCGGTTCAACGTGTTCGGGTGGCGAGCGCAGCAATAAGCGCGTACGGGACAACGTCGCCAGACATTGCGCTGGCGAGGTGTGCGATCGCAACTCCCGCTTGCGCTGCGGGCGGTTTCGACAACGCCGGCATCACGTCTTGCCGATGTCGTCGAGTTTTATCTGCAGGGCGTCGCGCTGGAGTTTTTCCAGCGGCAGGCTGGTCAGCAGGCGGATGCGCGCATGGAGTTGTCCGTAGATCCGGGAGAAGAAGCGCGCCT
Organism: uncultured beta proteobacterium; assembly: GCA_963846655.1. GTDB lineage: Bacteria > Pseudomonadota > Gammaproteobacteria > Burkholderiales > JACQAP01 > JACQAP01. Next base: position 395,092 of record CAWJWT010000002.1, read on the forward strand.
TTTCGTCGTCGGTGCCCTTGAACGCTGCCGGGTCCTCCACGCCCCAACGCGCGCTGATGGGGTGCCCCGGCCACATCGGGCAGACTTCGTTAGCAGCGTCCGAACACACCGTGATCACGAAATCGAATTGCGGCGCGCCGGGCTCGGCAAACTCGTCCCAGGACTTGCTGCGGAAACCTTCGACGGGCAGGCTGGCCTTGCGGATCTGCGCCAGCGCGAACGGGTTCACCTCGCCGTTCGGATGGCTGCCCGCGCTGTAGGCGCGGAAGCGCCCGCCGCCGATGGCATTGAGGATGGCCTCGGCCATGAGGCTGCGCGCGGAATTGCCGGTGCACAGGAAAAGCACGTTGAACGGTTCGTCGTTCATGTTCTGTCTGTCTGCGTTCTGGCTGGTCTTTTGTCGGGGACCGGCCCGGGCAACGGTCGGGGCGCTCATCACGCGCGTGCCGGTGCGCAGCACGCGGACTTGTCCGCCGCTTCCGGCGCGTGATCCTCGCCGTAGACGGGGACGGTGGCGAGCGAATGGAAGGATTCCCAGGCGATGCCCTGCGGGTCGAGCGTCCAGTACTTGTCGCTTTTGGCGTAGCAGCAGGCGGCGTCCTTCTGCGGCAGCAGCGCGACGTCGGCCTGCGCCAGGCGCGAGCCGAGCGCTTCGAGTTCGGCGTCGTCCTCGGCCTGGATGCCGAGGTGGTCGAGGCCAGCCTTCGACGCGCGCGTGGAAATGGCGAAGTTCACGCGCGGATCGTCCAGCATCCACTTTGCGTAATCGGATTTGAGCACCGTGGGCGCAGCCGCAAACATCGCCGAATAAAAGCGGACGCTCTCTTGCAGGTCACGCACGCCGACGTGCACGTGGAATCGTTTCATTGCGTTCTCCTTTCGGAAATTTTCGTTGTGACGACTGGCGGCGCGCACGACTGTCCGCCGCAGCAGTTCTCGGTGAGGTAACCCATCAGACCGTCTATGGCCGAATAGTCCACCGCGTAATAGATGAAGCGACCGTTCTGCCTTGCGCTGACCAGCCCGGCTTGCGTCAGGCTCTTGATGTGAAAAGACAGCGTGGCATTCGGCAGCCCGATTTTTTCCGCGATGGCGGTCGCAGCCATGCCGTCCGGGCCTTTCTGCACCAGCAGGCGGAAGATCTCCAGGCGCGAGTTGTGCGCCAGGGCGGCAAGCGATCCGACGGCGTCTCTGGTTTCCATATTTCCAGTATTATGGAAATAATTGCTGGTTGTCAAGCCTGATCAAACGAAGAAATAAATGGGTCAGAGACGAATTCACGTGTCATGGTTCGAGGAAATCGACCCTGACCCTATTTCTGCTTGGGTCGCGAACGGGGTCAGGCCTGCAGAATTGCATAATTGAAGCGAACCGGTGAAGCGGGACCGGGTCACGTGAAGCGGACCGGGTCAGGCTTGAAGAATTGCATTATTGATTTTCTGCAGTTGGGGCTCCCCTTGAGGCGAGCCGAGCAGCTCGACTTGATGTGGGGAAGTTGACGAGATATCTCGTACCGGGTCTGTACTCGCGAGGCAATTGCGCGGGCTGGCTCAGGGGACGGCGACTTCGTTCCTCCAGGCCTTCCGCCCCTTCACGCCGATAACGCTCGATCCATTTGTAGCCAGTCTTACGGCTGACCACGTAACGCGAACACAACTCGCTGAAGCTGTAGAGCTCGCGCACGTAGTCGGCAACAAACAACACTCGCTCGTCCATAGGTCTGAGATCCTTCCACGGCATGGGCGTCTCCTTGTGGGTGCCCATGCAGGATAAGAAACTGTTACCTATGTCCTTGAACTCGATTGTTACCTATGAGTGTGAGTCATACCCAGTCGCTAGCGGCTTGCGGATTCTTCTGAAGAAGAAGAGTGCGATCAGCGAAGATTACGCTCCGATCTTCGAACGGTTCGGGGAGGGTCTTGCGGGCCGTCCATAGTCCTGGTTGTCATTCACACTTCGCTTCACGCCAAAAGAAGTTTGACCCGGAGTCTTACCTGCAAATTTATGCAATTATGCACGCCTGACTCGGATCCATCGAACCGGCATTGGAGTCATGAAACCGGAGGCGTTGATGAACAGGATCGTTGCCGCATTTGCGGGCATGGTTTTCGTCGCGGGCCTGGCCGGTTGCGACTACGTCAAATCTTTCTTGCTGTCGCCGGAAGATAAGATCAATTCCGCGTTTCCCGTCTCGGAAGGCATTCAGACGGCTCGGTCGGCTTTGGCGGATATCAAGCCCGAGACGCTTCGCAAGGACATCGATTCCCAACTGGATGGCCGCCTGAAATTGCGGGCACTCAATTGCGCGAAAGGATTCGCGCCCACGTGGCATTCGTCCGTGGACGAAGTCCGCAGCAAGCTCAATGCAACCTGCTTTATCGAGGCCGACGCCGAAATTGCGAAATGGCTTGGCTATCGACGCATCGCCCTGATACTGGCCAAACCGCCGCTCCGTCCCGTCCCGGCCAGCGCACCGCCGTTCATCGTGGCCGATGAATACATCCAGTTTGCGCGCTTCGCCGCGAACGCCGGCATTGCGCTCGTCCAGACGCCCCAGGCGATCGAGGTCGTCGATTTCAAATCGCAGAAGCCGCTCTATCGAGGGACCAGGGGAATGGGTGGATTCTTTGGCTTCCCATCCGCGAATGGACGATTGTTCTCCGAGGGCGACGGAGGTTCGCTGAAGATTCGCGAAGCTGAGAGCGGCTCCGTCCTCGTCGAACTTCCCTCCGTGCGCCCGCTGGAATTTCATTGGCTCGACGGCAAGATCGCGATCTACAACAAAGGCGACACCCGAAAGGCCTTTATCATCGATTGGGGTTCCGGCCGGGAAGCGCCGGTTACGGCAGTCAAAGGGTGGGTCCAGCGCGCTGTCCCCGTCCCGGGCAGCGAAAGCCAATACCTGCTCTTTACGCCGCAAGGTGTCACGAAGATCGAAATCGTCCGGGACAAGGCCGAACTGGAGCTGAAACTGGTTGCCGCCCAACCGATTGCGGACGTCCTCTGGCAACTCGGCCAGTCCGATCCCACCACCAACGCGTCGTATTTTTTCAGCGCGCTGCGAAATCTGACGATAGTTTCCACGACGACCCTTGAATTCGAAACGATCCAGATGGATCCGCTTAACGTACTGGGGGGCATGGCGACACCGGATCCCGACAAGATTCTATTCACTGCGCAAGTGCCAGGCATTTCCCCCGGCGAGCCCGCTACTTTCATCTACTCGATCGGGAACCGCACAGTTCAGCCCGTGGATCGCGCCAAACACTATCGCTGGCATATGCTCTATATCGCCCCGCTTCACAAGATGGGCGCGATCAGCGACAGCAAGATCGAAGTCTTTCAGGAACTGCCATTGCTCGAAGAACTTCCGTTGTCGACGTACCTTGCGAACAAGCGGGACGTGGCGAATCAACTCAAACTGGACGCTTTCGAAAGACAACAGTCAGCGGCCCTCGGTGTAGCAAGGGTCGACCCTCGCGTGGCGGCGGTAACTGGACCGATCGCACAACTGGCGCGCGATGCACGGATCGACGCGGTGGGCGTTTATCAGCCCGCTAAAAGTCCGGATGGGCGCAAGCCCGGTATGGTGGAAGTCAATGTACGCCGCTCGGCACGGCCGATCGTATTGGTGCTGAGTTCCTATGAACCCGTCAGATGGGCCGTGAAACTGGATTCCGGGGCCAAACTTGCGGCGGTACTCGTTTCAGGTTACAGCGAATCCCAGGTCTACGGCGCTGGCAATGCGAAGGTCGTCGTGGTAGGAAGCGCGTATGCCTACAAGCTCGAAGGTCCTGGTTACAACGCGCTCAATCAGGAAGTCCTGCGCTATACCGGAAAATCCATTGGGCTCTTCCAGGGAAAATACGAAGCCAGCAGTTTCAGGGTGGGCGGCGGATGAGGCATGAATTCCTGAACGTCATGCAGTCAGTCCGTGCGGGCGTGGATCAGCATCGCTTCGCCGTGGCGCGCTGCGGGCCGACCTCGACCTGCCTGAACGGACTGCATTCGGATTTCACCGGCGTCTGCGTGATGTGTGAATGCGCGACTCGCAGAAAAAGAGAAAACAAAAAAAGGGCCCGCGAACATCGCAGACCCTTTTCTGCGAAATCAGGTTAGGCCTGCATCTTTGCGTAAGGGTTTTTCGCAGCGGGTTTGCATTCTTTGGATCAGCGGAAACCTACTCCGCCACGACCGCTTTGAAATCCATCAGCCGGAAGTGATGCAGAAGGAAGGGGAAAATCGCCTTTCAAGCGAAAAAAAGCCCGGAAAGGCACCGGGCTTGCAGCTCCAAGTTTCATCCAAGGGAGGAAGAATGAACAGGAGCGCCATTGAATAATACGCCCCCCAACCCGATCGCAATGTACGCAAACGTACATAACCTGAATTTTTTTGTAGGCGGTGCGGTCCATTCCGAACTCAGCGCACCAAGAAGCGGAAATCGAATTCGCAATCGATCGGCATCCGGATTCTAGCGGGCGGGCGGTCGCTGGTCTCGAAATTCAGGCGCCGGATCCTCTCGGGAGACCGTGAGCGCTTCCCCATTCCTGCAAGGATTGAAAGAGCGGGATCATGCCTTCTCCAAATCGGGCAAAAGCGGGTTTATTTTTTCCCGCCCGTCGGGGGTTGCGCTAAACTCGCGCCGTCCCAACTTCTACTGAACGAGAACGCCATGCTTTCGAAAACCGCCATTGCCCTGACCCTGCTTGCCTGCACGCTGCCCGCCCATGCCGACGGCACCGCCGCGGCGCTTTATAAAACCGGCACCCTGACCGTGGACGTTTCCGGCCCGGACGTGAGCATGCAACTGCGCCTGCCCATGACCCGCGGCGATACCTCGGGCGTCAAAACGGAGCCGCTGAGTTCGGCGGAAGTCGTGGCGCGTCTGAAGGAAGCGACCAAGCTGTTCGTGTTTCCGGACCAGGCCAAGTGCCAGGTGGAGAACGCAAACGCGTTCGCGGTCGATACGCAAGGCCGGCCTACCACCGCAGAGGGGAACATCCAGGCCATGTACCGGTTCCGCTGCGACGGGGCGACGTCGGCCCGCATCGGCAAGCTCGGCATCCGGTTGTCGGAACAGTTGCCGGGGTTGGAGAAGCTCAAGCTGCAGGTGGCCACGGAAAAGGGCGAGACCGCGCAGGAACTGGCGCCTGCAAATGGAGATGTGATGCTCTAGGCGTTACGGGCAGGCTGGCTGTTGCACGAACAACCTGCAGCAGTTGCCTTTTAACAGGAACTGCGGAAATACGAAGGCCTGGCGGAGGAATCCACCAGGCCTTTTTCCTGTCTGATTACTAATCGAACTAATTCGTCTTGCGAGCCATTTCCTCGTCAGGCTCCTGGCCAGATTGTGCTTCCCCTGTGGCCCGGCGCTGGTCGGGCTGTCCGACGGTATCTTTACTTTGTTCCGGAATCGCCCGGTCTGAGGCGGTGTCCGCATTCGCGCCGGTTTGAGCCTCCCCGGTGGTGCCTTGCTCCGAGGGATTGCCCACCGCGGCATTGCCTTGCGCCGGAGCGTCTGATTCGGGTTGATTCTCTTTTTTCTCGCGATCCCGGTCTTTCGCTATTTCGCTCTTGCCCTTGCTTTTCTCGCCGGTTTGCATCTCGACCGGACCGGCTGGCGTTGCCTGAACGCATTGGTCCTTTTCCTTGTCGCTCAACTGGGAACAGTCCTTCGGATCAACCCGTGTAGCGTCGTCTTTCTCGGCCGCCAGGACACCGGTGCTGACCACCATCGCGCCTACCAGCAATGCTATTGGCAACTTGTTCATCGCATCTCCTCGTTATGGGTCGGCGGCGCACGCGGCCGTCGGAGATACTGGTCACGCAATGCTTATGCCATACGATCGCATTTCGTAAGCGACTCATTCCGTAGCCTAATTACTTGCCAGAGTGCGCAGGCGCGCAACCACATTGTAGAAAAGTGAATTCGATTTACATTGTGCCCGGCGCGCTGATGCCCGCCATTGCGGCCCGTACAATGCGCGGGGAAGGTTGATGAGAGGCGTAAAAACACCATGACAGGAGGATCCCCGGTAGTCGGCGTCGCGGGATGCGGCGCGATGGGTTTGCCCATGGCGCAGGCATTGCAGCAGGCCGGCTATGAGGTCTGGGGACTCGATGTTCGTCCGTCCGGCGAGTTCGGCGCTTTCCAGACCCGCATGCTCGAAGACCCCGTCGAATTCGCGAGGCGGGTGGAGATCGTCATCTCGGTCGTCCGGGATGCGAAGCAAAGCCGCGAGTTGTGTTTCGATCGACAGGGCTTGTTCAAGGCCGCCCGGTATCCGAAAACCCTGATCGTAAGCTCGACCTTGTCGCCACGCTTCATCCCGGAACTTGAAAGCGGCCTGCCCGCTGATGTCACGATGATCGATGCGCCCATGTCCGGCGCTCCGCACGCGGCGCGTCTGCGCAAACTGAGCTTCATGCTCGGCGGGCCCGATGAGGCTTTGGATGCGTTGATGCCGCTGTTCGAGGCCATGGGCCAGCACGTATTCAGGCTCGGCGCGCTGGGCGCGGGCATGAAGGCCAAGGTGCTGAACAATTACGTCGCCAGCGCTTCGGTCGTGGCCGTGCGCCGTGCATACGCCCGAGCGCGCGAACTGGGAGTGGACCTGGAAGCGTTGCGATCGGTCATGCAAGCCAGTTCCGGCGGGACCTGGTTCGGCGATCACTTCCACGACATCGACTGGTCGCGCGAAGGGTATGAGGCCGGCAATACGTTCGGCATCCTGGAGAAAGACATCCGCTCGGGACTGGATGCAATGGCGGGATCGCAGCGCGCCGGGCCCGATGCGTTCGACGATGCGTTGCTCGCGGCGATCCGCGCGATGGAGCCGTTCGGACCGGCCTGATTGCGCCGGATCCCTAGACTGCCGCGACGGCTTCCACCTCGAGTTTCCATTCGGGCTTGAGCAGCGTCGCACACACCACCGTGATGCCCACCTCGTGGTCGCCGAGGTGTTTCTTGCGCATGGCCTTGTTCGCTTCCATGTCCTGCGGGCTGGCAAGATAGGTTCGAAGGAACACGAGATTCCCGATTTCCATGCCTGCGGAGTGCAAAATGGCGCCAAGGTGGCGCCAGATCAATTCGCTCTGGCCTTCGAACGTCGCGGGCAGGGTCTTGCCGTCCGACTCATAGCCGTTGAGCCCGCTGATGTACAGCGTTCGGGTGGCACCTGCCACTTCGACGGCATGCGCGTAACCCGGATACTTCGGGTAGAGGCCTTTCGGGTCGTGTGTCCTGCTCGGCATGCGCGTCTCCTTCTGGCAAAAAGTTGGAATGAACGGCGTCAGGGCCGATTGCGGATTCCCCGGTTTCAAGCCGGAGTGCGCTGCGACCGGGACTGACCGTTATGATGCCGTATCAGGGGGGTCAACAGGGTCCGGGGCCACAAAGTGCATGCAGGGCTGTCCGGAGACGAAACATGCGGGTGCTTCGGGTGCCGCAAGAACGACCAGAAGCGCTCAATGCTTGCCGCAGGCGAACAACCACAGCGTTTCGAAAATGCCGCCCCCGTGACGTCGAACCGGCTTCCAGTAGCGCCGGCCAGCGGTGCGATGACTTGCGGTGCCCACCCCCATGTTTCCGGAGTGCACCGAGCTGTCGAGCCATCGATAGTGCTCGGTCTTGCAGTCGTACTCGATCAGATACTTGAACGACATGTATTTGTCGCTGGGCACTTTGCGGTCGCTCAAACTCCACATCTTGACGATATCGCCGTTTCTGCTGATCGTGGCTGGATCGGCGTAGTTGGCAAAGCCTTTCTCATAGGGATACACCTCGACCCACTCCGCAGCCGCACTACTGCTCACGACAGCCAGCAACAACATCAGGATAGCTTTACGCACTGCAATGTCTCCGGTAACGGCATTGAAAAAACGTTGGATGAGCGCACGACATCGATGCTCGGAAGATGGCTCACTCGGGAAGAAGGTGTACTGGAAATCGGCCCGGGGGCCTTAACTCGCTGCCACGCCGGCGACCAGCCGCGGTCGGCTCGGCAACTGCACGATTCTGCGATCCGCCGCGCTAACCTGCGGCTGGACGCCTTCCACCCATTCGACGAGCGGCTGGAATTGCGCGCGCTCCGTTTGCGCTATCGCCTGGTCCATTTCGAAAATCCCGAGTCCGGTCTCTGCGGATCTGAGATAAACGTCGGAATCGGAAAGGCGGGTCAGCAGCGGCAGGCTCAGCGATTTCAGAAAACGCTCGAGCGGCTCGTACGTCGGCATGGAATTGCGCACCTTGTTGGCCACGACCGCCAGACGGATATTGCGCATGCGGATACGGCCCGCCAGCAACAGATCGCGAATGAAATTCGCGGTGGCGTGGATATCGATGGCTGAAGGTGCGACCGGCACGACGATGCAATCCGTGCGGGCCAGCATTTCCTGCAGTAACAGTCCGGACGCACCGGCCGGCGCGTCGATGATGAGCTGACGCGTGTCTGCCGGCACATGCATCTCGATGCCGCGCAAACGGTTTCCTCGCTGCGGTGCGGCATTTGCTGCATGGATTTTGTTGTGGGTCGAATCACGCAAGCGCAGCCAGTGGAGGCTCGATCCCTGGGGGTCGTAATCCATGATCGTCACCGGCACGGAGCGGGCGGCAAAATAGCTGCCAAGGCTCGACGTGATGGTCGTTTTCCCCGACCCGCCCTTGGGATTGATAACCAAAGTAGTGTTCATGCGCATGATCGACGCTCGACGGTTTTAACGGATCCGGGGAGAAATAGGCTTGCTTCGACAAGCTAAGCGCACGGACCATGCCATTCACCTGAGCTTTGCTGCAAAACAGGGACTTAGCCTGATTCAGGTGCTAAACGCTGTCACTGTGTAGCGACGAGGGCGCCGAGGCGCGTCAGTGCCCAAAAAAATCGGCCTAAAAGCGACCGGTTTTGCGAAAGAGGAGGGCTGGAGAATCGGCGGTCAGGTATCGCGAACGCCCGATTCGATGGCGGAATTTTGCGTGCTGCGGCAACAGGGGCGGAGCCGAACATGCCGCGCTGCGATAAGCGCGGCCAGCCGGCTCACCCCTCCAGGGTGGTTACATTTCTCCGGATTTTTGCTTGGTGGAATCAACGCAATTCTGCTTTTCCGTGCCCTCGAGGGCATCGCATTTCTTCAGTTCGGCAGAATGGGCGTCGTCGGACTCTTGCGTGCCCGCCGCAGTCTGGTCTTGCTGGTTGGCGCCGGTGCTGTCCTCCTGGGTACCTGCTGCGGCCTGGTCGGTATTTTCTTGCTGGGAGCCCGCTGCGGTCTGATCTTGCTGGCTGTTCTGCGTGTCACCGCTATCCGCCTGCGCTGCCTGGCCCTGTTCCGTGCTGTCCTGCTCGGATGAGGCGGCCGTGCTGTCGGCACTGGAAGCTTGTCCCGTCTTCTGCTCCGCTTCGGGGCTCGCCTCGCTGTTGGCCTGCTGGGAAGTGTCGGCGTCGATCTGATCGGCACTGGATGCCTGGCCCGTCACATGTTCGCCTGCGCCTTGTTCGAGCTCATTGGACTTCTGGCCACCGGTGGTCAGTTCCTTGTCGGCCGGTTGCGCGGCGGTTGCGTCCTGCGATGCATTGGGTTGCTGAGTGTCGTCGGCTGCGAAAGCGGCGACCGAGGTCAGGCTGAATAGCGCTGCAGCCAGATAGGTTTGATATTTCATATGCCAGTCTCCTGAGTGTGTCGAATCGATTGATTTGCAGAAACCCCCGAAATACCCGCCTTTCGAATGTTCTGGCACCGGGTCAACGCACGGCGGGACTTCAATGCGCTTTCATGCGTTCCAACGCTTGCATGTGTAGCATTGATTCACCCGGCAGCAGAAGGTTCGTCGGAGGGTATGAGGCCTGCGGCCTATGGGTCAGGCGCGCTTCGCAGCGTCATCGGTTGAACGATCGAAGCGCCTACCGCAATCAACGCATATGAAAATTGAGTGTGCCGCCACCCTGACAAACAGCGGGCGCTGGCGCCATACTGCAAGCCTCGAAAAAAACTTTGAACCATGGCGGACTTGCATGCCGTAAGAAGCTGGGTGGATCGCGCATCGCGGGTGGTGGCGCTCACGGGGGCGGGCATTTCGACCGAATCGGGCATCCCCGATTTCCGCGGGCCGCAGGGGCTCTGGACGAAGAATCCCGCTGCCGAGAAACTTTCGGATATCCACTGCTACATGGCCGACGCGGAGGTGCGCAAGGCGTCCTGGCAAGCGCGCCTCGTCCACCCCGCGTGGAGCGCACAGCCCAATGCCGGGCATCGTGCGCTGGCCGCGCTGGAGGCGCGCGGCAAATTGCACGCGCTGATCACGCAGAATATCGACGAACTGCACCAGATGGCCGGCACGTCCCCGCACAAGGTCATCGAGGTTCACGGCACGGTGCGCAAAGTGGTGTGCATGGCATGCGGCATCACCGCGCCGATGCACAATGCGCTGGATCGCGTGCGCGCCGGCGAACAAGACCCGCCGTGCCGCGACTGCGGCGGCATTCTCAAGAGCGCCACCATTTCGTTCGGCCAGGCGTTGGTGCCTGCAGTGATCGAGCGTGCGCTGCGCGTGGCCGGGGAGGCCGACCTGTTTTTAGCGATCGGCACCAGCCTGCGGGTCTATCCGATTGCCGGCGCCGTGGAGGTGGCCAATGCGGTGGGCGCAAGGATCGTAATCCTCAACGCCGAGCCGACGCCGTTCGACGCGATGGCCGCAGCGGTTATCCGCGAGCCGATCGGGTCGGTGCTGCCGCATCTCGTGCGGTGAACAACCGGCCGCTGGTTGGCGCGCCGCGGCGGCGATGGATGAACCCGGAACAAGCGCGCATCCGGCCATTGCGCGAACGCATATAAAATCGGGCAAATCGCTCGAGCGATGGAAGCAACAGGGAGGTGTGCATGAGGATCGATGCGTTCTGGCGGATGGCGGTGGCGTTCGCACTGGTTATGGCGACGGGCCAGAGCCTGGGCGCCGAACCGGTGCGGCTCGCGGTGATCAGCTCGCTGAGCGGACCCTTCGCCCTGTCCGGCGAGGATGCGATCCGCCAGTTTCGCGGCATTGCCGATCTGATCAATGCCCGGGGCGGGCTGACCGATGGCCGAGCGCTGGAAATCGTGCCGTTCGACGGCAAGGCCACCGGCCAGGAAAGTCTGCTGGCGCTGAAGCAGGCGATCGACCAGCGCATTGCGTTCGTCGCCACCCACATTTCCAGCATCGCGCACACGCTCTCGGACGCGATCGCCAAGCACAACGAGCGCAATCCTTCGCAGCGGGTGCTGCTGTTTACGTTCGATGCGCGGGATCCGTTGTTGACGGAAGAAAAATGCAGCTTCTGGCAATTCCGCTTCATCTACCACACCAACTCGGATGTGGATTTTCTGACGGACTATCTGGCCCGGCAGCGCAACGTGCGCAAGGTCTATTTGCTGAACCAGGACTATGCCTACGGGCAATCCGTGAGCCGTGCTGCGCGCGAGATGCTGGTCAGGAAGCGTCCGGACATCCAGATCGTGGGCGACGACATGATCCCGCTGGGCAAGGTCAAGGATTTCGCCCCCTATGTCGCCAAGATCCGGGCTGCGGACGCGGACAGCATCATCACCGGCAACTGGGGCAACGATCTTTCGCTGTTCGTCAAAGCAGCGCATGAAGCCGGCCTGAAAGCGCGTTTCTATACCTTCGTGGCTTATTCGGCGGGCGTAGCCTCCGCCATTGGCAGTGCGGGCGCGGAGCGGGTGTGGGGGGTTTTCCCCTCCCTCGCCAACATGCAGCCCAACCCGTATGAAAAATACAATGCCGAGTTCAGGGCAAAATACAGATCGCCGACGAATTTCGACTATGTGCCGATCTATCGCATTGCCGAAATGCTGGCGGCCGCCATCGCCAAGGCGAAGTCATCGGACCCGCTCAAGGTTGCCTACGCGCTTGAGGGCATGCAATTTCGGGGCATGGGCGGCGAGGCCTGGATGCGCGCCGAAGACCATCAAATCGTTTCAGCGCTGTATCTGGCGAGTTTCGCCCGCATGGGTTCGCCGGGCGTGAAGTTCGATCAGGAAGATACGGGCTACGGTTGGAAGCTCGAAGGCAAAGCCGAAGCGCGCGATGCCGTGCCGGAGTTGAAATGCGCCATGCAGCGGCCGTCGGCCGACAAGCCGTAAAGCGCTCGCCCGGTCGAGAAGCGGGCGGACGCTAACGCTTAGCGTTTTTCGGGCGGAATCTTCTGGATCCGCGCGCTGTGCGCGGCAATCTCCTCGCGGCTGAAACTCATCGATCGGCGTTTGTCCGATGGCGGGCGCATCGCGACGGATAATCCCGGCCGCCACTCCGTTGCCGGGCGCACGGGCCGCGGCGCGAAGCCGCCGCCGCAGTTCGGGCAGACGTTGAATAAAATATTGTCCACGCACCCGGCGCAGAAGGTGCACTCGAAGGAGCAAATGCGTGCGTCGGTGGAAGCAGGCGGCAGATCACAGTCGCAGCATTCGCAGTTCGGTCGTAGTTCCAGAGCCATTGCTTTCACCTCGTCGATCGACGGCCGTACGGTAGCATGCCCGAGTTTGTTCGCAAGCTCAGAAGTTCAATCCACCGGCGTGGCGGAACCCCAGGCACTACCCTGTCTGTTGGCGTACATGATTTTGACTCTGCCGGTCACAAGATCGCCGCAGCCGAAATACATGCGTTGTCCGTCGTCCGTGATAGATACCTCGGCCGCATAGGCGCATCCGGGAATGGTTACGACATCGGGTATGCCTGAACAGCCCGTGCCGCTGGCAACTACGCAGTGCATCAGTCCGGCGGGACCGTTCCAGTAGAGATCGGAACTGCCGGGGAAGATATAGAACTGATCCTCGTCGCCCGCAGTATTGATGGGCGCGCCGGCGTTCACCGGGGCGGACCAGCTTCCGCTGGAACTCAACGAGAACCAGATGTCTTTGCCGCCCACCCCACCCGCGCGGTTGGAAGTGAACCAGATTCCCGCCGCATCGGCGGAGCTATGCGGGTTGTCTTGAATAACGCCGATACCATGGTCATTGATCCCCGGACCGAGATCGACCGCGGGGGCCCATGTGCCGACGGGTGTCCGGTTTGCCATGACGATATTGTTGGTGACGCCATTGCCCTGCAGCCAGATGAAAGTATTGCCGCCGTTGATTTCCATGCCGCTAGAATCGCCGTAGGCGCCGTTGAATCCCAGGTTTACGGCTTCCGACCAGGTTCCATCGGCATTTCTGGTGGCCATGTAGAGGTCGGATTCGTCGAAGGGCTGTGTGCTGTGATGCAGACCCGGCCGGTCGGGCCCGGCCAGCACCGGCGGCTGCGCGCCGCCGCTGAGAATCCATGGCGCAAAATCGTAGCGAGAGTACATAAAATACAGTCTCTGCCCGTCGCCGGATATGAACGGGGAGTCCGACCAGCCTCCTGCGGTATTGATCGGAACAGATGACCTCGCAGGAGGCGAGCCGGACTTGCCACTGCCACAGCCAACCAAGACCAGCAGCGCGCAGACAATCAGGCCGGCGACTGAATGTTCGATTCTCGTCACGAAGATTTTCGTAGCGAACCGCAAGTTGTTCGGCGGCATGTCGATCCCTCGTCAGTGGCAGGCGCGGCTGCCGAGTCTGAAAGCGCCGCACCGCGATCGAAATTGCTTCAGGCGCTTTGAATCTGATAACCGGTACGCGGAAAATGCACGAGAACGGTACTTGCGCGCGTATCCGTTCGTTTGACGATCCACTCGTTGACGTATTCCGCGACGAGTTCGCCCGCGACCGGATCGATGCCAGTGTCTGTCGGCGCCACCGTCACACGGGTGCCCACGCGACAGGGCCCGGGCGCTTGCAGCGCTTCGGTGCGCAATGCCGCGGCTTTGCCCGTCCTCGCGATCTCGATCGCGTCAGCGCTATCGAGCGGTTTCGGGTTGCCGTGGCCGAGGGCGGCAATGCGCTGCATCCACTGCATTACGCGAGCATAGGCCGTCAGGTAGCCGGCCACCGCAGTTGCGCGCTGGATGAACCACAGAGGATGGTAGAACGAGAAATCCGCGATCGTCGGCTCGGCGCCCAGAAGAAACGATCGGCCATCGGCAAATTGCTCTTCGATTGCGCCGAGGTGTTGGGAGAGCAGGGCGGTCGCGACGTGCAGGGGCATGCGCGGAGCGCCTTTTCGAAAAGCCTTGCGATCCTCGACGAACGCGGCCCGGTGCTCGGCCGAATAACTGGCGAACATGCTGTTGAATCCTTCAGGCTGCATCGCGAAGCCAACTCCCGCCGCAAACCAGTGCTGGTCGGCCCATGCTGCCAGAAGGCGCGCGCTGGCAACATGCGCGGGCGGGTAGAGCGCGGGCTGTGGCTGGATATGCTCGAGCACGTCCGCGATCAGTGCAGTATCGCAATAAATATCGCTGCCGATCTGCAGGATGGGTACGCGCCGGTATCCGCCGGTCAGCGCGATCACATCGGGCTTCGGCAACATCATCGGAACCAGTACCGACCGATAGCTCAATCGTTTCAATCCGAGGATCGCACGGATTTTTTCCGCGAAAGGGGATTCCGCGTAGTGATGCAGGATGATCTCGGACATCGATTCGGGCCGTCTCAAGGGATGGTCAGGTCCGCGTAGTGTAGCAATCTGGCCATGAGGGGTAAGCAGAAAGTCGACTGGCGGCGCCTGCGGCACGCGGATTTGCGTATGATTCCATCGTTGTTCACGACAATTCCACGGAAATCCCATGAGTGCCGAACCATCGAAATCCGCCCGCAAGGCGCAGATCGACATGCTGCTTCTGAAGCTGCCGGGTGTCAGCGCAAGAAAGATCCATGGCCTGGACGCTTATTTCGTAGCCGACAAGATGTTTGCCTGCATCAGCGGGGACGGCGTCGGATTGCGCCTGCCCGTTGCCATGGCCACCGAATTACAGTTCTTGCGCAGCGATGTCGGCGCGTTCCAGCCCGCCGGCCTCACCAGCACGCGGGAATGGATCCAGATCAATTGCGCCGAGACCGAATACGAGAAGCATCTGCCCCTGTTCCAGACCTCCCTCGACTTCGTTAAAACAGGCCGGGCCCGTTAGGGTGCGGTCGACGCAGCGCCGACTTGCGCCGCTCAGGTTTCGTCTGCAACGTTAAGGGTAAGGAGTCGATGAACGATTCCGATGGGCGTTCGCCGGAAGAAACCTTGTTGCTGCTGTTCGCACGCCGGCCGGTGACCCGGGAGCGCGGCCAACGGGTCAGTTGCACCGGATGGACGAAACCGGCGCTTCGGCGGCGCATGGAACGGATGGAACGTGACGGCGCAATGTCAGTGGCTCTATGCTTTGCCTATCGGTGATGTCCACGTGCGTCGTGGCGGCGCGATCGACCCTAAGCGGCGCAACCGCGCACGACAATTTTTCGAGGAGTGAATCATGCCGGGCAGAAATGTTTTTTTTGTTGTCATGGCGGCTGCAATGACGCTGGGTGGCGCAGGCGCGATTGCGCAGACCGATCCCCAGCCGACCAACGATCTTCCCAACCCGTACCAGCAAACGATCGCTCCGTGGGGTGATTTGCCGGACGGCCGTACGTGGGGTGCGCTGAGCGCGGTGGCCATCGACAACGACGGCAGTTCGGTCTGGGTGGCCAACCGGTGCGGCGCGAATCCCGACACGCCCCCAGGCGAATCGCCGTTCGCGTACGACAGTTGCGCCGGGTCGAACGTCAACCCGGTCATGAAATTCGATGCATCCGGAAAAATGCTGAAGAGCTTCGGCGCCGGCCTGTTCATTTTTCCGCACAAGATTTACGTGGATGCACAGGGCAATGTCTGGGTCGTCGATGCGCGAAGCGCCAACGAGCGCGAGCGCAAGCAATATCCGAATGCGAAACCCAAAGGCCACATCGTGGTCAAGTTCAGCCCCGCGGGCAAGGTGCTCATGACGCTCGGCACGCCCGGTGTTGCCGGCAATCCGCCCGAGGCGCTCAACGAACCCACCAGCGTCGTGGTGGCGCCCAACGGCGATATCTTCGTCGCCGAAGGCCACTCGGGGCAATACGATGGCGCCGGCCCGGACAGTGTCGGGCGAATCTCCAGATTCACGAAAGATGGCAAATTCATCCGATCTTTCGGCCGCTGGGGTTCTGCGCCTGGAGAATTCAAGACGCCGCATGATATTGCCATGGACGCGCAGGGCCGCCTGTTCGTCGCGGATCGGGGCAACATGCGTCTCCAGATTATCGATCAGCAGGGAAAATTCATCGCGCAATGGGCCCAGTTCAGCCGTCCCAGCGGGGTCTACATTCGCGATGGCATGATCTACGTCGCAGATTCCGAATCCAACGGCCTGCCGTTCGCCGTGCATCCGGGATGGAAGCGGGGTATACGCATCGGCAACGTGACCGATGGACGCGTGCTATACCGGATTCCAGATCCGCTGGAATTGCAGGGCACCAGCGCCGCGGAAGGTCTGGCCGTGGATGCGCGGGGAAATGTGTATGGCGCGGAGGTCGGCCCGAGACAATTGGTAAAACACGTCAGGTAGCGACCCCGACATGGCCCTCAAACATCGCAAAGGTCCGCCCGGCACGCTGGTCGTGCTGGAGCACGAGTCGCGGATCCTCAAGGACAATCCACTGGGCGATGCGCATGTGCGCAAAGTCGCGGTATGGTTGCCGCCGCAGTATGACGAGGGTACGGGCCGGCGCCGCTTTCCCGTGCTCTATGACCTGGTGGGTTTTACCGGCTCGGGCCTGTCGCACACCAACTGGAAACCGTTTGGCGAAAATGTTCCGGAGCGCGCGGCACGGCTGGTCCGGGAACAGAAAATGGGCCCGGCGATTCTCGTGTTTCCGGATTGCTTCACCGCACTCGGCGGCAACCAGTACGTCAACTCGTCCGCGATCGGCAACTACGCGGACTACCTCACGCGCGAAATCATTCCGTTCGTAGACCAGGAGTTCCGCACGCTGGCGAGCCGTGAGCATCGCGGCTGTTTCGGCAAGTCGTCGGGTGGCTACGGGTCGATCATTCACGGCATGAAGTACGCGAAATACTGGGGTGCGGTGGCCAACCATTCCGGCGATGCGTATTTCGATTTCGTTTACTGGCACGACTGGCCGAACACGCTCGATGAACTCGCGAAGCATCGGATCGACAAACGCAAGCCGGGTGCGTACGACGCGCGCGCGGAAGCGCATCGCAAGGGACTTGCCGAAGGCCTGGACGACGGGCGCATCGAGCGTTTCCTGGCACAAGTCTGGAAGAAGGAAAAACTCTCGACGGCGGAAGGCCATTGCCTGATGAACCTGTGCATGGCCGCCACCTACGATCCGGACCGCAAGGCGCCGCTTGGTTTTCGGGTGCCGTTCAATCTCGAGTCGGGCGAAGTCATCGAGAAACGCTGGAACAAATGGCGCGAACACGACCCGATCAATCTGGTCGCGAAGTACCGCGACAATCTGAAATCGCTGCGGGGCATTTATATCGATTGTGGCTGGAGCGACCAATATCACATTCACTACGGCTCGCGCATCCTGTCCATGCGGCTCGCCTCAGCCGGCATTCGCCATACCTATGAGGAGTTCGCCGACAATCACTCGGATATCGATTACCGCATGGATACGAGCCTGCCCTTTCTTTATCGGGCATTGAAGCCATGAACCGTGCGTTGCCAGGGCGTGCGCAGCGCCGACAGTTTGGGCGTTGATGTGCCGGATGCAAATGAATCCGCCTGAACACGTTGTGCCCTGTCCGCGCTGTAACGCGGTCAACCGCATGCGTGCAGCCGAACTCACCCGCGAGCGAATTTGCGGGGATTGCCGGCACCGCTTGTTCGACGGTCAGGTGGTCACCCTGACCGACACGAATTTCCAGGAGGTCGCGGGTCGCGGCACGCTCCCGGTGGTCGTCGAGTTCTGGGCGCCCTGGTGCGGGCCCTGCGAGTCGATGGCGACGCAGATCGAACGCGCCGCCGCAGCGCTTGAGCCCGCCGTCAGGTTCGCGAAACTCAACAACGACGAGAATCCGAAGACGTCGTTGCGACTACGCGTGCGTAGCATACCGATGCTTATCCTGTTCAGGAACGCCGAGGAGCTCGCCCGGAAATCAGGCAACATGGATGCTCGCGCGATCACCGGATGGATTGAAGCGGCGTTGGCCGGAGGCGCCGCAAGTACCGGCTGCTAACGGCCACGACGGGCGTCGGACTTTAACCAGTTGCAGGCCTGCCGGCGGGTGAGTATGGTAGCGCCATGACGCTGATGAATCTCAAACGTATCCTGAGCGCGTGTGCGCTGGTCCTGGCCGCGACGGGCGCCAACGGCGGGGAGTCGGCTGGCGCGCACACTGATGGCGCAGCGGAGCTGCAAGGTGCGTCTTCGCACGCGCTGATGGCGAAATTGCAACGCTTTGTGCAGGACCAGGGCGTAGACCTGGCGCAATTGAATGCGGACGCCATGGTCAGGCTGATGATCGAGTGGTACCGATTCACCCCGCTGCAGGGGAGGACCGGCGAGACGGCAGACGACGCCCTGGTGTATCGCTATGGCGGTTGGTCGGAGGGCTGCGCGACGGCATTCAAGCTCAGCCTGCTCAGGCGCGTGACGGAGCAAACGGGCACGCAAACGTCGGAACGCGTTGCCGGCATCACGCTGATGTTCGAACCGAGCAATCAGGCCGATCTGGTGCCCTTCACCGCCGTTTCTTCCGAAGTGAACTCGATCGAGGCATTTCTGCGCACGATCGAATCGTCGCCGGCATTCAAACAGCTCGCCGGCGCAACGCCCATGGGGGTTTTGATCGAAACCGGCGGCATGCGCTGACGCGGCGCGTCGCCGGGTGTTAACCTAAAGCGTGGCCAGAATACGCTGCAGTTCGTCGAGTTCTACTGGCTTGACCAGGTGATGGTCAAAACCGGCCTCGCGCGCCTTGCGCCGATCTTCTTCCTGGCCCCATCCGGTCAAGGCGACAAGGGCTGTACGACGGTCCGGAAATCCATTGCGGATGCGTCGCGCCACTTCGTACCCATCCATGCCGGGCATGCCGATATCGAGCAGCACCACGGCGGGACCGTAAGTCTTGAAGGTCTCGAGCGCCTCGGCGCCGTCATTCGCCAGACGCACATCCGCGCCGAGGTGCCGCAATATCATTGCCAGACTGTCCGCGGCATCCTTATTGTCATCGACCACGAGGATGCGCTTCATCGGCAAACCGGTCGGCGCGGAGATTGCAGCGTCAGGTTGCGGCGCCTGGGTCGTTGCCAGGGGCAAGTGTACGGTGAACTCGCTGCCCTGGCGCGCGCCATTACTCTCGACGGTGATCGATCCCCCGTGCATTTCGGCCAGGTTTCGCGCCAGTGCGAGGCCGATGCCCAGTCCGCCCTGTCCGCGCGTGGAGGAACGTTCACCGCGGCTGAACACTTCGAAAATACGGTTCAGGTCGTTCGCGGCAATGCCCGGTCCGTTGTCTTGCACCGAAATCAGTACAGTGCCGTCCTGCCGGCGCGTGCGCACCTCGATGCGCCCGCCGCGCTCCGTGTAAATGGCGGCGTTATTCAAAAGGTTGGCCAGAATCTGCACCAGGCGAACGGAATCGCCATCGACCCACAACGGCTCTTCAATCAGCGAAAGTGCAAGCTGATGTCCGGATGCCTGGATGAGCGGATTGCTGGTTTCAATTGCGTTGCGCACGATGGTCGCGATTGCGACGCGTTCCTGGCGCAGTTCCAGCTTGCCGCGACTGATGCGGGACATCTCCAGCAAGTCATCCACCAGCCTGACCAGATTGTTGATCTGACGCTCCATGATCTGCTGGATGGGTTCGATCGATGCATCGCCTTTGCCGCTCAGGCGCAGCAACTGCAGCGAGTTGCGCAGCGGCGCGAGCGGATTGCGCAACTCATGGGAAAGGGTTGCGATGAACTCGTCCTTGCGCCGGTCCGTATCGCGCAATGCTTCGCGCGCCAGTACGGATCTTGAAATGTCGCGAAAGTAGCAGACCACGCCGTGCCGGTTGTTTGGGACTGGAATGCGATGAATCTCCCATTCGTAGTACTCGGTAACCTTGCGGTCCACACGTTGCTCGATATGCTCGGGAACGGCATGGGGTTCGCCGGTTTCGAGCGTGTGGCGAAAGCGGGTCACGATGTCCTTTGCATAGGCCTCGGGCCAGATCGAGCCCATGACTTCGCCGAAATCCCTGCCGATCAGATCGGGGATGTCGCCAAAGGCAGGGCGCCCGACAGGATTCACGGCGGAGATGCGGAAATGATCATCGACCAGAAAAACGCCCAGGGGCGCATGGTTGAGCAGCGTTTCGAACTGTGCAAGCGCTTCGCTCGCGCGCCGAAATGCCTGCGCCGACTGCACCAGGGTGCCCACGCGCACGAGCAGTTCGCGCGAACTGAACGGTTTGACCAGATAGTCGTCGGCGCCACTGCCCAGGCCTTCGATGCGGGCTTCTTCTCCGGCACGGGCCGAAAGCAGGATGACCGGGACGGCGCGCAGCGCCGGATCGGCACGCAATTCCTGGATGAGGCCGAAACCGTCGAGGCGCGGCATCATGACGTCCGACACGACAATGTCAGGCCGCCGCGCGCGCGCCGCCGCCAGCGCAGCCTCGCCGTCCGTGACTACCTCGACTTCGTAATGCTCCGCAAGCAGCCGCCGGGCGTACTCGCGCAAGTCGGCGTTATCGTCCGCAAGCAACACCCGCTGCGCGCTGCGCGCTTCGGCGCTTGTCGTTGCCGGGGGCGCTTGTGGCAGCCAGCTCAGCGCCTCGTCGACGTAAGCGCCGGCGCGCGCGGTGTTCGCACGATGCGCGCTCGAGTCCCTGATGCGATCGGCCGGCAAGTGCGCGGTTCCCTGGGGCAGTCGCACGGTGAAAGTCGTTCCCTTGCCGAGCGCGCTCGCCACGGTGATGGTGCCGCCGTGCAGTTTGATCAACTCCTGCACCAGCGCGAGACCGATGCCGCTGCCTTCGTGACTGCGGCCGCGCGCGCCCTGTACGCGATGGAAGCGCTCGAACATGCGGGGGAGCGAATCCTGCGGAATGCCGCTGCCCGTGTCGGCTACCTTGAGTTCGAAGTTTTCCGCGGTCTCGCGCAATTCCACGCTAATTTCGCCGTCGAGCGTGAACTTGAACGCATTCGAAAGCAGGTTGAGGACGACCTTCTCGAACATCTCGTGGTCGACATAAGCTGGATTCTGCAGTGGCGGGCAGTCCACCCGCAGGCTGATGCCGGCGCGTTCGCAAGCCGAACGGAAGTTGCTTGCCAGCTCTGCCGTCAAGCGCGCGAGATCGGTGGGTTCATAGGCTGCCTGCGTGCGTCCCGCCTCGATGCGGGCGAAATCGAGCAGTGTGTTGACGAGTTTCAGCAGCCGCTGGCCATTGCGGTGAACCACGTTGAGCAATGCCCGGTTCTCCGGCAATACGCCGTTCTCGGGTTTGGCGAGGATGTCCTCGATCGGCCCCAGCATGAGCGTGAGCGGGGTGCGAAACTCGTGGCTGACGTTGCTGAAAAACGTCGTCTTGGCCTGGTCCAGTTCGGCCAGCGTTTCCGCGCGCTTGCGCTCGGTTTCGAGCGCCCACGCGTTCGTCATCGCAGCCGCCATGTGAGAGGACAGGGATTCAAAGAAGCTTCGGTACTCGAGATCGAGCGCGCGGCGGGGGCTCACTCCCGCCACGAGGACCACCTTCGGCGCCTCCTCGGCGGTGGCGACTGGCAGCACCACGGCCTCCCGGACGCTCTCCGGCCAGGGACCTGCGCAAAGCGCTCCGAGTCGCCCGCCAAGCACCTGCACCATTTGCAATTTCCCCGTGCGCAGCGCCTCGGCGAACGGCCAGACGCCGGGAACGTCGAGCGCAATCTCGAGGGGAGACGCCGCGCTGCCGGATTCGAGGCCCACGGTGTGCACAAGCCGCGCTTTGCGACCGTCGCCCGTGACGCGGTAGAGCAGGGCGAACGGCACGTCGATCGCGTGGTCGGCGAGTGCCCCCGCCGCCAGAGAAACGACCTCTTCGGCGCGCTTCGCCAGACCGATCTTCGCCGCGAAGTCCCGCTGCGCCTGTCCGCGGCGCTCGACAACCACGCGGTAGGTCGTCTCGATGACTACGTTGAAAATGCCGGCGACTTCCATGCCGGACCGGATCGGATTGAACGTGTAGTCGAAATAGCACTCCTCCACATAGCCGAAGCGATTCATCGCGAGCAGGCCGTCATGGTTGAATGCTCCCTTTGCGCTGGCAATCACTTTCGCGAAAACAGGCTCGATCGCGTCCCAGATTTCCGGCCAGACTTCCCGCGCGGGGCGCCCCAACGCCCACGGATGCTTGTCGCCGAGAATCGGCCGCCAGGCATCGTTGTAAAGAAGCGCGAGCTGCGGCCCCCAGTAGATGGCGATTGGAAAGGCCGAGTCCAGGCAGAGGCTCAGGGTCGAACGCAGCGCTTCCGGCCATTCATCGAGCGCGCCCAAAGGCGTCATTCCCCAGTCGTGCGCGCGCGTCAGGGCGCCCATCTCGCCACCGCCCTCGAGAAAGCCCCGATCGGACTTGAACCCGTGATTCATGCTGCCGGCGCGGACGGCTTGGGGAAGATCGCCTCGCTCGCGGCGATTGCATCGTCACGGAAATAAACCGTGTGGCGCACCCGATCATCGCCGTCGCTAGCGTTCAGGCCAACGGTCGCGCAACGAGCCGGGGGAAACTTTGAATGAAATATCCGCATAGCCAAACTCTCTTTGCAAGGCTAAATCGTATCGGATTTCCGCCGCAACAACGCTATCGCGGTGTGAGCGACATGCGCACGGACGTTGCCAGGATTCCCGGACAACCGGCGGGCGCGCATCCGCGTGCCAGGCCCCCATCGTCGTGAAATGAAAGATCTGCGCGGTTCCAATACAAGAAGCCGGACTGGTTCGCTTTATGGACGAGGCAAGTCGGGATAGGCGGCGGGTTGCCCGCGCGCGACACGGTAAGCCGACTCAAGTCAGAGGAGCCAAAATGCATCTGTGATCGGTGTCGTTTTTTTGTTATTGCGGCCGACTGCATGGCAGTTGGACGCGGTGTGCTGGCTGTTGGGCAGCGTGGCCCCGCTTAGGTTCCGGCCCCAGAACGGCGGAACGCGAACAAGGCGGATCGGGGCGCATGGGGCCGGGCTTCCGGAACTTCGGAAAGCGCCCGACCGCACGATGGCGGCTCCCAGGCACACGCCCCCGGCCCTGGTACTCGCTTATAATCCCCGGCTCTTCGCAACTCATCGTTGTCTCAAACCAATGGCTCAATACGTCTATACCATGAACCGCGTGGGCAAAGTTGTCCCGCCCAAGCGCGTCATCCTCAAGGACATCTCCCTGTCGTTTTTTCCGGGGGCCAAGATCGGCATGCTGGGACTCAACGGCTCGGGCAAGTCGAGCTTGCTGAAAATCATGGCCGGGGAAGACAAGGAGATCGAAGGCGAAGCCACGCCGATGCCGGACCTGCGCATCGGCTACCTGCCGCAGGAGCCGCAACTCGATCCGGCGCAGAACGTGCGCCAGGCGGTCGAAGGCGGCCTGGGCGAAGTGCTCGAGGCCAAACAGAAGCTCGATGATATCTATGCGGCCTATGCCGAGCCGGACGCAGACTTCGACAAGCTTGCGACCGAGCAGGCGAAATACGAAGCCATCCTCGCCACCAGCGGCGCCGATGTCGAACACCTGCTGGAGATTGCCGCCGATGCGCTGCGCCTGCCGCCGTGGGACGCCAAGATCGGCAATCTCTCCGGCGGCGAAAAACGCCGCGTCGCCCTGTGCCGTTTGCTGCTTTCGAAGCCGGACATGCTGCTGCTCGACGAGCCCACCAACCATCTGGATGCGGAAAGCGTGGACTGGCTGGAGCAGTTCCTGCAGAAGTTCCCCGGCACCGTGGTCGCGGTGACCCACGATCGCTACTTTCTGGATAATGCCGCCGAGTGGATTCTGGAGCTTGACCGCGGCCGCGGCATTCCCTGGAAAGGCAACTACAGTTCCTGGCTGGAGCAGAAGGAACAGCGCCTCGAAATCGAGTCCAAGCAGGAGTCTGCCCGCATCAAGGCGATGCAGAAGGAACTCGAGTGGGTCCGCTCGAACCCCAAAGCGCGCCAGGCCAAGAGCAAGGCGCGCATCGCGCGTTTCGAGGAGTTGTCCTCGCACGAGCACCAGAAGCAGAATGAAACCCAGGAAATTTTCATCCCGGTCGCCGAGCGCTTGGGTGACAGCGTCATCGAATTCAAGGACGTCTCGAAGGGCTATGGCGACCGCCTGCTGATCGACAAGCTTTCGTTCAACGTACCGCCCGGCGCCATTGTCGGCATCATCGGGCCGAACGGCGCCGGCAAGTCGACCTTGTTCCGCATGCTCACCGGCAAGGAAAAGCCGGACAGCGGCGAGATCGTCATCGGCTCCACGGTCCAGTTGGCATTCGTCGACCAGACGCGCGATGCGCTCGAGAACAAGAAAACCGTCTGGGAAGCAATTTCGAATGGCCAGGACATCCTCACCGTGGGCAAGTTCGAAATGCCTTCGCGCGCCTACGCCGGCCGCTTTAATTTCAAGGGATCCGACCAGCAGAAGGTCGTGGGCAATCTGTCGGGGGGCGAGCGCGGGCGCCTGCATCTGGCGACCACGCTGATCTCAGGGGGCAACGTGCTGCTGCTCGATGAACCGTCCAATGACCTTGACGTGGAAACCCTGCGTGCGCTGGAAGACGCCTTGCTGGAGTTTGCGGGCTGCGTGCTGGTGATTTCCCATGACCGCTGGTTTCTCGACCGCATCGCCACGCACATCCTGGCCTGCGAAGGGGAATCGCAGTGGACCTTCTTCGCGGGCAATTACCAGGAATATGAAGCCGACAAGAAAAAACGCCTCGGCGAAGAAGGGGCCAAGCCCAAGCGCATCCGCTTCAAGCCGCTGAAGTAGCGGCGCAAGCGGCTCAATAAAGAACAGGCCCATAGGGCCTGTTTTTTTTGCTGCGAAAAACGAAAGATCAAAACTTGTAGGCGAGTCCGACCGAGAGCACGGGATACAGGCGGAACTTGCGCACATCGTCGTCGAGCTCGTTCTCCTGGTTGCGCACGCTGTTCTGGATGCTCGTGCAGGTGCCTGACGGCGTACTTGCCCCGCATGTGACGCTCAGCGATGCGCGTGGCTTGCCCTGAAACAGCAGGCCCGCATCGGCGAGAAAGGACAGCCCCTTGCCGATCGGGCGGCCATAGCCCACGCCGGCGTACGGCGCGATTCTCCGGAAATCCACTTTGCCGTCCAGCGAGCCGATGTCGGAGGCGTTATAGGTCGTGCCGTCGATCGTGTAAGTGCCACCGGAGGGCTTGCCGTTGAGCTTGAATTCGTTGCCGTTGTACATGGCACCTGCGCTGACGCGAAAGTTATTGGCCATCGGGTACCAATCGAACAGCAACTGCGCGGAGCGCAATCTGAACTCGGTGTCGTACCTGACGTCGTCATACGTGTCGGAATCCTCGGTCTTCAGGCCGTTCGCCGACACCCGAAACCCCGTTGTTTCAGAAAATGCGTGCGCAAGCTCAACGCCGCCTCCGAGGGTGCCCAGCCGCAGTCCGATGCTCGTGTCTGCATGTGAAACCGGAAGCGCAAATACCAGGCATAGCGCCCCGACTGCTGAAACCAGAACCTTGGTCATCATGGAAAACTCCGTCGTTGGTCATGGACCCGCTCCCGGGGGCAGCGACGCGAGTCTCGCGACGATTGCCCGCAACTGCGTCAGAACGGTGTATGCATTCTGACATGCGGCAAGCTTCCCGGCGCACCATCCGCCAGCGCGATGTTTAAAAAAAATCGATACCTTGTCTCAAGCTGGCGACAGTACGCGCAGTTCCATGCCGCGCACATAATCCTTGACGCGGGTGCGATACGCCTGCATGTGCGGCGCGACGCCGTGTGCCTTGAGCGCCGCGACCGTGTCCCATTTTTCGATGACGACCACGCGATCATTGCCGACCTTGGCCTGGATCGCGATGTCGGTTTCAGCATCGATGGCGGGCCCATACTCGATGCAACCTGCTTCGGCCTTGACATCGGGGATGACTTTGCGGAACTCGGCGAGGAATTTGTCGCGCGTGCCGGGTGCGAGTTCTACGGTAGCGATGACGTGGATCATTTTTTTCCTTTTTCAGGGTATTGTGAAGAATCCTCTGCGGCGAGCGCCAAGGAGTGGTGCATCACTCAGTGTCCCAGGGCGACGACAACCAGGGCGAGCGTGAGCAACGCGATGCCGACGAGTTCGCGGCGCTCGAGGTGTTCGCGAAACAGGCGGCGCGACACGACGTAGCTGAACAGCAATTCGGTCAAGCCGAGCGTGCGCACGTGCGCAACCGGTTCGATCGCCATGGCAGTGAACCAGCCGGCCGACGCGACTGTACCCATGAATCCCGCGAACAGCGATGCCCGCCAGGCGCACAGCACGCGCGTCACAACCTCGCGGTTGCGCCACAACAGCCAGCCGCCTAGCAGCAGGGTCTGCAGGCCTTGCGCAAAAAGCAGCGTGCTGGCGGCGGCCATCAGGAAAGGCGTGCCGGGCAGGGCGAGCGCCGCGCCACGAAAGCCGACGGCCGAGAGGGCGAAACCGGTGCCCGACGCGATACCCAGCAGCGCCAAGCGGGACGTCCAGCCGGTGAGCAATATGCGCAGCGGACGCTCGCGATCGGCCGGTGCCAGCAGCAGCACACCGGCCGTACCCAGTGCGATCGCGATGGCCACGATCGCGTTCACGGAGTCGCCCAGAAAGACGAAGCCGAAAACGGCAACCTGAATGATTTCGCTTTTCGAGTAGGCCACGCCGAGCGTGAAGTTGCGCTCGGCCATGACCCGCAACAGCAGGGCCGTGGCCGCGATCTGGCTGAGCGCACCGAGCAGTACCCAGCCCATAAACGGCAGATTGACCGCCGGGATACCGGAGTGGCCGGCGCTGTACACGATCAGCAACCAAAAGGCGGCGAAGGGCAGTCCGTACAGAAACCGGACCAGCGTCGCGCCCAGGGTCCCGAGTTCGCCGATCAATCGGCGCTGGGCTACATTGCGCAAGGTTTGCGCGAACGCCGCCCAGAGTGTGACCGGAATCCATAGCCAGTCTGGATAGGCCAAACGCGTGCTACGTCAGCCGCGGCCCACGAAGGGCATCTTGGTGGCCATGATCGTCAGGAACTGCACGTTGACGTCCAGCGGTTGCTCCGCCATGTAGAGCACCGCCTCACCCACGCGTTTTACATCCATGGTCGGTTCGATCTTGATTTCAAGGTTGGCCTGCGGCACGCCCTTGGTCATCTTCGCCGCCATTTCGGTCAGCGCGTTACCGATGTCGATCTGGGAGCAGGCGATGTCGTACTTGCGCCCGTCGAGCGACGCGGACTTGGTCAATCCGGTCACGGCGTGCTTGGTGGACGTGTAGGGCATCGAGTTCGGACGCGGCGCATGCGCCGAAATCGAACCGTTGTTGATGATGCGGCCGCCGCGCGGATCCTGGTCCTTCATGATGCGGAATGCCTGCTGGATACACAGGAACATGCCCGTCAGATTGATATCGACCACGTTCTTCCATTGCTCGAAGGTCAGTTCTTCGAGGGGAACGGCGGGCGCGTTGACGCCGGCATTATTGAACAGCACGTCCACCCGCCCGAAGGCCGACCGGGTCTGCTCGAACAGCGCCTTCACGGATTCGGGGTTGCTGACATCGGTTGCTACCGCCAGGGCGCGCGCGCCAGCGCCGGCCTCTTTGGCGGTCTGCTCCAGCGCATCCTTGCGCCGCCCCGCGAGGGCCACGCTGTATCCTGCCTGCAGCAGCGCCAGCGTCGCCGCCTTGCCGACGCCGCTGCCGGCACCGGTCACGATTGCAACTTTTTTTGATGTGGCCATGATGGAATCCCCTCCGGTTATTATGATTACGGCGTTTTTTTCAGCCGAAGCGGAACATGATACCGCAGCGTGTCGCGTTCGGCGCCTTGTGCGCCGCGCTGTTCCCGCAGGATTGCCTCAGCTGGCTGATGTAAGAGCCAGCCTATAAAAACGAAGGCCGCCGTTTCGGCGGCCTTCGACACGCACCGGTCGATCTGGACCTTACATGCCGGTGCTCGCCAGCCAGCCGCCGATCTTGCCTTCGTAGCGCTCCCGCAAAATCACAACCGGGCCCAAACAGCCATTGGGCAGCGACAGGGTGACCTTGATTTTCGCATCCCCTTTCTGGCTCAAGGTTACTGCAGGCGCCTCCGCCGCGACCGCGGCACCCCCCGGTCCGTGACAGATGACTGCCGCGGCCACTGCATCCACTCCATCGGGAGTGCCGTTGTACTGGCCTACCGATGCGTCGTTGAGCACCAGCCCCTTGACTTCGACTTCGAGCTTGCCCCCGGCCTTCAGTTCGGCCTTGCCGGATTTGAGCTTCCAGATCTTGCCGCAGGAATTGACGCCGCCGATGGCGGTGCCGTTGGACAGGCAAGCCGTAAGCGGCGCTTCGAAGTCGGCCGCGCCTGAAACGTGAGCGAATCCGCAAAGCAATACGATGGAAAGCGTTTTCTTGATTATTGGTTTTGGTCCAGCCATGGCAGACTTCCTTTCGATTTATGTTATGTGCGATTTAAGAATTGATGCCTTGGTGCTGCTTCGATTGATCCCTGTGCCGGTTCGCACACCATCTGAAGCGCTGGCATGGCGCCGCTCCGCGCACTTCCAAAGCATACGGTGCGCGGACTTACGGATGGGTTACAAGTAGGCTGCCGGCCCGCGCGGGCGCGTCGCGGCGTGTAAACTGCGCGCCAACCCTTAAACCGGAATCCAGCGCCATGCCCCTGATGCCCTTTCATCTCGCGTTTCCCGTCACCAACCTGGACCATGCGCGCGCCTTTTACGGCGGCCTGCTCGGTTGCCCGGAAGGCCGGTCCTCGCCGGACTGGGTCGATTTCGATTTTCATGGCCATCAGATCGTGGCCCATCTATCGCCCGATGCCGGTCGTCGGGATACCAATCAGGTCGATGGCGATAACGTGCCGGTGCGCCATTTCGGGCTGGTGTTGCCGATGGATGCCTGGCGCAACCTCGCCGACAAACTCACGGCCGCGGGCATCGAGTTCATCATCGAGCCGCATGTGCGGTTCAAGGGCCAGGCCGGCGAACAGGCCACGATGTTCTTTCTCGATCCGTGCGGCAATGCGATCGAGTTCAAGGCATTCGAGAATCCCGCCATGCTGTTTGCGAAATGAATGGCGTGCTGTTCTGTGGACGCCGCGCTCAACTACCGGCCGCATGCAGCCGCGGCGGCTATTGAGCGTCTCAATTGATGGCAGATGGAAAACGCTCAATCCCTTACCCCAGCCCTCTAGAGGGCGAGGATTGCCCTGATTCACCGATGTGAATCAGGGAACAATCAAAGAATTCGCGAATCCTCCTGCGGAGGCGTCGACGAGGCGACGCTAGAGTTCGCGGTCACACGCTTTCCCTCCGATCGCTTCTGCACAAGCCTGTAACGCGCTCGATCGCGCGCGCTTGCCTGATAGCGCGGCTACTTGACCTGGTCGAAAGCCGCAAACGCCTCGCGCAAGGCCGCGATATCGAACGCTGGCTGTTTCGCGGCGTCGAGAATGACTTTTTCGCGACGGGCCATCAGATCGATCGCCGCCGGCAGTTTTTCCAGGGCCTCGCGCGGGATCACGATTGCGCCGTGCAAATCTGCGTGCACGATGTCGCCGTTGGCGACTTTCATGCCGAACACATCGACCTCGCCGCCGAAATCCACGACTTGCACCCATGCATGGCTCGGCGACAGGCTCCCGGCCAGGCACTGGAACTGGGGATGCATCATGGCCAGATCGCGCATGGAGCCGTTGGTCACGGCGCCGACACAGCCCAACCCCCAATGCACATTGGTGTTGACCTCGCCCCAGAAAGCGCCAAGGCCGCATTGTTCGTCGATATCCTGAACCACGGCAATGGTCGGCTGCTCGGGCTGTGCCAGATGTTCGTAATAGGCGAGCCGGGTTTTGCGCCGCGCGGCCGGATCATAAGGCGTCGAGCAGCGGATCCGCGCCGTCCTGGCATAGCCCACGATCGGCGGCAATTTCGGTGCGGCGGCAATCAGCGTCTGCTGCGTGAAGCCGCCGATAAAGCGGCTGCCTTGCGCGACTTCGAGGGCGTTGGCGATCGTCGGCGTGTCGAACTTCTGCAACTCCCGGAACAGTTCTCGAGGGGTCATGACCTTATTTTTCGTTGGTTGAGATATACGCTGCGGTCCAGGCCGCTGACCTGCAGTGTATCGCCAGCACGGCAATCGCGCACGCGAACTCCCACGCCATGATGGCGGCATGGCTCATTGCCGTGCCGCGCCGGTTGGAAATTGCCACGCCGGGTGCCGCGAGCCAATGTAAACTGCGGCAGCCTCGTGGCGCACCGGGACCGGAGAAGTCATTCGTCATACTGTGGTCAGGATAAAAATAGTTACTCAATCAAGGAGAAAACATCAATGCCGATGACTTACAACCCTGTGCTGGACCAATTGCTGATCCCTGCCTTGCTCGTTTTCTTCCTCGTCGCCGGTATCGTGGCAGTCGGTTTGGGTGTTGCACTCATCGTCTATCGCCATGGCGTTCTGAATCGGCTGAGCGCAATGAATCGCTGGGTATCGGGACGCAAAACCATGGCGCCGCTGGAGATAACCCGTCAGGCCGATCCAGCCGTCTACAAGCATCGCCGCTGGTTCAGCGCCGCGTTCATTGTCGGCGGCGCGTTCGCCGCGATCATGATTATCGGTAGTCTCGATGTCGCGGCTGTCGTGTCCCTGTTTGGCGCGCAACGGCTGACGTTCGTCGGACCCTGGCTGGTGGAAAGCTTCTGGTGGATGCTGCTGCTCGGCAGCCTGTTCGCCGTGGTGGTCGGCATTGTCCTGGGATTTTTCCCGCACGCGCTCGGCGCGCTGGACGCGCGCGCGAACCGCTGGTACTCCTCCAGGCAGATGATTCGCGGCGCCGACAACATGTACCTTACGCTCGATAAATGGGTCGCGCACTCCCCGAGGGCGGCCGGCGTGATCATCGCCGTGGCCGGCCTGATCGTGCTGGTCAATTTCGCGGTCGTATTGATGCACCGGGACTGAAATCAGTAGGATCGCGGCAGGCCGAGCACTTTCTCGGCGATGAAGCACAGAATGAGCTGCGGACTGACCGGCGCGAGCCGCGGGATCATGGCCTCGCGCAAATAGCGTTCGATGTGATACTCGCGGGCGTATCCCATGCCGCCATGCGTCAGCAGGGCCTGCTCGCAGGCGTGAAAGCAGGCTTCGGCTGCGAGATATTTTGCGGCGTTGGACTCGGCCCCGCAGGCGAGGCCGCGGTCGTAAAGCGATGCAGCCTTGAAGACCATCAGGTTCGCCGCCTCCAACTCCATCCAGCAGCGCGCCAGCGGGTGCTGGATCGCCTGGTTCTGGCCGATCGGCCGGTCGAACACAATCCGTTCTTTCGCATACGCCACGCCCCGCTGCAGGGCCGCGCGCCCGAGGCCAACCGCCTCGGCTGCGATCAGGATGCGCTCCGGATTCAGGCCGTGCAGAATGCAATCGAAGCCCTTGCCTTCCTCCCCGATGAGATCCGCGGCCGGCACCGGCAGATCCTCGATGAACAGCATATTGGAATCAACCGCCTTGCGCCCCATCTTGTCGATCTCGCGAGCTTCGACGAAGCGCCGGTCGAGCGCCGGTGTAGAACAGGGACAGTCCCCCGGTTGCCCTGGATTGTGCGGGTGCAGTGCGCGCGAGCACCAGCATGCGATCGGCGACCTGGGCCGTCGAAATCCAGATCTTGCGGCCCTTTAGAATATAGCGATCGCCGTCGCGCCGCGCGCTCGTGCTGGTTTTCGCGGTGTTGAGGCCCGCGTCCGGCTCGGTCACGGCAAAGCAGGCCTTCTGTTCGCCGCGGATCAACGGCGGCAACCAGCGGGCTTTTTGTTCCTCGGTGCCGAACACCACCACCGGGTTCAGACCGAAGATGTTCATGTGTACCGCGGAGGCGCCGGAGAATCCCGCACCCGACTCGCTGATGGCCAGCATCATCAACGCGGCTTCCGTGATGCCCAGTCCGGCGCCGCCATACTGCACCGGCATGGCGATGCCGAGCCAGCCCGCTTGGGCGACCGCCCGGTAGAAGTCTTCCGGAAAGCCACCGGCCCGGTCGCGTTCCAGCCAGTACTGCGCGTCGAACTTCGCGCACAGTTTCGCCACCGCGTCGCGGATGGCGAGTTGATCCGGAGTAAACGAGAAGTCCATAGAGGTACCCTACGTGACGGCCAAAATGCGCGTGACGGCCGAAATGCGCGTGACGGCGTGACGATCGTGACGGTCGAAACTGCGCGTGACGGTCGTGACGGCGTGACGGTCGTGACGTCGTGAAATCATCATTAGGGCAAGTCTCCTGAAGTTACGTCGTTACGGCGTCACGTCGTTACGGCGTCACGTCGTTACGGCGCACGTCGTCACGTCGTCACGTCGTCACGATCGTCACGATCGTCACGGCAGTTACGGTCGTCACGTCGTCACGGCAGTTACGGCCGTCACGGCAATTTCGTCACGCCCGTTCTCGCCAGTTCCCCGATTTCCGCGTCGGTATAGCCGGCCTCGCGCAGCACTTCGGCGGAATGTTCGCCCAGCCGCGGCGCCGGCCGCGGCGTGTCCGGCTGGGATTCCGACCACGTGGTGGGCGTACGCATGGCGCGCAGCGCGCCTTCGCTCGGATGTTGCTCGGTCGCAAAGAAACCGCTTTGCGTCAGATGCGGATCGTGCACGACGTCCTCCACGGTGTTCATGGGTGCCACCGGGATGTCCACGCTTTCCAGCAGCGCGATCCATTCGGCCGTGCTGCGGGTGCGGAACAGTTCCGTCAGGAACGCGTAAATGTCGTGGATGTTCGCGGCCCGGCTTGCTTGTGTCGCATAGCGCGGATCTTTCATCAACTCAAGGCGGCCGATCGCGCCGAGGAAGCTTCGCCATTGTTTGTCGTTGTACACGAGCACGCAAAGATGGCCGTCGCTGGTTGGATAGGGTTTGCGAGCGAGCAGCCGCTGATAGCCGCCCTCGCCCTCGGCGGGATCCCACGAGAACCCGGCGATGTGATCGCCCAGCACGAAATGCGCGACTGACTCGAACATCGGCACTTCGATCGATTGGCCGCGACCGGTGCGGCTGCGCTGGAACAGCGCGGCACTTACCGTGTAGACCGCATGCAGACCCGTGAGCCTGTCGGCCAGATTGACGGGCGCGTAGTTGGGCCGCGCGCCGGTCTTCGACACGAGCCAGGGCACGCCCGCAATGCCCTGGATCAGATCGTCGTAGGCAGCCTTGGCCGCGTACGGCCCGGCCTGCGAATAGCCGTAAGCCCCGACGTACAGGATGCGCGGGTTGATCGCGCTGACCTCCTCATACGACAGACCCAGACGCGCCATCGCCTGGGGCCGCACGTTGTAGATGAGCACGTCCGCGCCCGTA
Source organism: uncultured beta proteobacterium (assembly GCA_963846655.1). Taxonomy (GTDB): domain Bacteria; phylum Pseudomonadota; class Gammaproteobacteria; order Burkholderiales; family JACQAP01; genus JACQAP01. The sequence continues at coordinate 428,534 of CAWJWT010000002.1, forward strand.
ACCAGGCGCAGCATGGCTTCGCGTCCGGCCGGCTGCTTCAGGTCGAGCACAATGCCACGCTTGCCCCGGTTCAATCCCAGGAACATGTAGCCCATGCCCGGATTCTTCATCGGCCCGGGATGGCGCATATTGTCGCCATCGTGCGGTTCGATCTTGATGACGTCGGCGCCAAGTTCGGCAAGGATCTGGGTCGCGAAAGGACCCATGACGACTGTGGTGAGGTCGAGAATCTTTATCCCGTGTAATGGACCAGGCATGTGTCTTAAATCCGTGAATGTCGTGAATATCGTTAAAGTGCCGTGAATATCGTGAATGCCGTGAATATCGTGAATGTCGTGAATTCGTGAATGCGTGAATGCGTGAATGTCGTGAATGTCGTGAATGTCGTGAATGTCGTGAATGTCGTGAATATCGTGAATGTCGTGAATATCGTGAATATCGTGAATGTCGTGAATGTCGTGAATATCGAAACTACCGCTGCGCTTTACAGATCAACCAATAGGAGGTTCGTCAGGATAGAACCACGGCGTGCCGGGACTCACGGCATTCACGATATTCACGGCATTCACGACATTCACGGCCTTCTACACTTCTTCCCAACGCTGGCTTGTTTCCGAACGAAACAGCGCATCGATCACGCGCATGCTGCGCACGGCATCGTCGACACCATAAGGCAAGACGATGTCGCCGCGCACGGCGCGCGAGAAGATCTCGCCTTGCAGCATGTACTGGTCGCTTTCCGGAATCGTTTCCGTGCGGATGCCGGCGCCGTCCAACGAGGATCCGTCGTCGATGAACAGGCGCGTTTTCGCGCCTTGGGGCGCGTTGACGGGGATCTGAATTTCGATGCGACCCTTCGTGCCACACAGGTGCACGCGCTGATAAGGCGCTGATTGTGTCGATACGGTGAAGTCGAGATGTTGGCCGCCGCCGAAATCCACCAGCGCGCTCGTGAGCCGGTCGGTGCGGAAGGCCGGATCGCGGTCGATCAGTGCGATGCCCCGCAGAGGTTCCGCCTCAAAGAAAAAACGCCCCGCCGTGATCGGATAGCAGCCGATGTCATAGAGGGCGCCGCCGCCGATGTCGGCCTGGTTGCGGATGTTTGCTGCATTGGTATTGGAGTAGCAGAACAGGAACTGGACCACGCGCAGCATGCCGATGGCGCCGCTGCGCACGAGTTCGCGCGCGCGCAGCCATTGCGGGTGAAAGCGCACCATGAAGGCCTCCATGATGAGCACCTTGCCGGCGACGGCCTCGAGTTGCCGGGCTTGCTCGGCGTTCAGCGCGATCGGTTTTTCGCACAGCACGTGCTTGCCGGCGGCAGCCGCCTTCAGGGTCAACGGAACATGCAGGTGATTAGGCAGCGGATTGTAGATCGCCTCGATCTCCGGGTCGGCCAGCAATTCATCGTAAGAGGCATACGCCCGCGCGATGCCGTGCTGATCGGCCGCCTTGCGCGCGGACTGCGCGGTGCGTGACGCGATGGCCCGAATGTCGCATAGCGGGCTTTTCTGCATGCCGGGCAGCACTTTCAATCCGATCTTCGCCGTGCTCAGTACACCCCAGACTACTTTTTTCATGTTGGTCTGTCCGACCTGCGATTCGGCGAGTGTAACCCAGCGCCGGCAGAAGCCCGCAACCCCTTATCCATCGCGGTCTGCGCCGGTCTTCTGCTATCGTTGGCAAAAGCGCACCTGGGAGGGTAACGGACCATGCAGCAACTCGAGAATCCGGTCAAGCAACGGCTGGCAAATGGCGACATCGCGATCGGCGTGGGCGTACGCGGCCTGCGCGGCGTCGAAGCCGCGCGCCTGATGAAATCCGCAGGTTTCGACTGGTTGTTCATCGATCTGGAGCACGGCTCGACTTCGGTCGAAACCGCGGGACAGCTTTCCATTGCGGCGCTGGATGCGGGTATCGCGCCGATTGTGCGCGTCCCCGCGGGCGAGCTCGCGCTGGGCGCGCGCTGCCTCGATGGCGGCGCGCTGGGCGTGGTCATCCCGCATGTGGATACCGTGGAGCAGGCCCAGGCGATCGCCGATGCCTTCCGTTTCCCGCCACTGGGGCATCGTTCGATCGGCGGGACTTACCCGCACTTCGGATTCGCTTCTCGTCCGATCACAGAAGTCGTAAGCGACCTCGACAGGGCGACGCTCGTCATTGCGATGATCGAGACGCCGCAGGCGGTCGGGAATGCCGATGGTATCGCGGCAGTGCCCGGCGTGGACGCGCTTCTGGTGGGTACCAACGACTTGAGCCTGGAGATGGGGATTCCCGGCCAGTTGGACCATGCGGATATCAAGGCGGCGCTCGACACGGTCTTGGCCGCATGCAAGAAACACCGCAAGAGCGCTGCGTTGGGCGGCATCTATGGCAAGGAACTGCTCACTCGCTACCTGGCGCTGGGCTTCCGCATGGTGCTGGCCGGCAACGACCTCGGTCTGCTGCATGGCGCGGCGCAGGCACAGTCGGCGTTCGTGCGGGGCCTCGGCGGGGCGCCGCCGAAGTGAAAGCGCCGCATGCCTGGCTGGCATCGCTGGGCAAGGAGTGCTCGGATTGGATGAATCCCTGGCTCAACGCGTTTCGCTTTGGATTTACCGCGTTTGTCGGTGTGTTTTCTCCATCCACCTATAACCGGGCCATGCGGCAGGTGGTGGAGAAACAGATTTATTTCACGGCCTGGCAGATTCTGCCCGGGTTCGCAGTGTTTGCCGCCCTGTTCAGCGCCCTGCTGATCGAAATTGTCATCACGACCGCCCGTAAATACGGGTTGTACGAATACTCGCTCGAGTTGATCGTGCGTATCCTCGTGCTCGAGATCCAGCCGCTGATGACGGCCCTGTTCATCGCCTTGCGCACTGGTGCCGCCATCAATACCGAAGTTGCATTGATGAAAATCCAGAATGAACTCTATGCCATGCAGCGCATGGGCATCGATCCGGTGCGCCTCGAATTGTTACCCCGCGTGATCGGCGGCACGGTGTCGGTCATGATCCTGACGGCGGTCAACGTGGCCCTGGCGCTCTGGCTGACGTATGTAATGGTCATCGAATTCAACGCCTGGAGCCTCACCAGCGGCGATTTCCACCGCATAATGGGCAAGATTCTGGATGGACCGGCGCTCGTCGTATTGCTGGTGAAGTCGCTGGCGTTCGGCTTCGCCGTGACGGTCGTTCCCATTTCGGAGGCTCTGAGCACCGAGCAGAAACTGTATAAAGCGCCGGTCTCGGTATTACGCGGAATGGTACGACTGTTCTTTACCCTGATGCTGATCGAAACTCTGGCGCTGGCCTTTCTCTATGCCTGATGCGGCTGACGAAAATAAGAAGAATTCCGCGAAAAAGCGGGTCATCCTGCTCGACGGCGATGCCGAGCGGCGTCGCCTGATTGAATCGCATCAGGAAGCCGTTCTGGTGTCGGACACCATGCCGCTGCGCGCGAATCTTTCGGTGCTCGAGAATATCACCGTGGTTCTTCAGTACCGCACCAACAGCTATATCGGGGAAGCCAACGACATTGCCTTGAAACTCCTGACCCTCGCGGGGTATGCCGATTGTGCGGCGCGGCGCGACCCTGAACTGAATTACGAGCAGCGCTTCATCGCCAAATTGCTGCGGGCGATGGTGCTGCGCCCGCCGTTGATATTCATCGATCGTCCGGGGCAGCTTCTGCCCGATACCCACTATTCATATTTTCTGAACCGCATCCTGCTCGCACTTGACGACAAATTCGACCGGTGCTGGATTCTGGACTACGCATGGAACGCCCCTCTCTACAGCAGCCGCACGTAAAACACCTCGGTGTCAAGGTAGGGCTGCTGCTCACGCTGCTCCCGATCATTGCGGTCGGTCTGGTGGTGTACTCGCTCTATGCGCGCGGGCTGTTCGAGCGCACCCAGGCGCTGACGTTGATCGCACAGGACGCGGACGGCGTGGTGGAAGGGATGCCGATCATGTTCTCCGGATTTCGGATCGGGCAAGTCGCGAGCATGGCCCTCGATGATCTGGGCCGCGTGCGCATTCAGACGAGGATCAACCGGAAAGATGGCCGCTGGCTGCGCGTAAGCAGTGTGTTCTCTCTCGAAAAGCAGTTTATCGGAAGTGCCAAAATACGTGTGATCTCCTCCCGGTTGCAGGATGCCGAGCTGCCGGCGGGGGCAGAGCGGCCCTTGCTCAGCAGCGACACGGCGCAGGATATTCCCCAGGTCATCGCGCGCGCCAACAGCATTCTGCAGAGTGTGGACGAGATCGTGCGGCCGGATTCCTCGTTCAATCAGGCTCTGGCGAATCTGCGATCCGTGACCGAGCGCATGGCTGGCGAGTATGGCGTACTGGGCGGCATGACCGGCAGCCCGGAGCAGGCGAAAAAGGTACTCGACAGCGTTGACGCGATCAACGCGCTGATCGCGTCGCTCAGAGGCGTGACGGTGCGCGCCGATAGCGTGCTGGCGAAAACCGATGAGCGCCTGTTCGGACAGCAAGGCCTGATGGACGAAGGGAGAAAATCCATCATCCAGCTAAACGCCATCCTCGCACAGGCCCACGAGAATCTGAAGAAAGCCGACGCGGTGCTCGCGACAGCGCAGGCCGGCACTGCGCAGTTCAAGGATGCGGCCGGCAACGTCAAGAACGCGACCACCGACCTTGGCGCCTTGCGCGCCGAAGTGGACGACAGCCTGCGCAAGGTCAACGGGCTGATCGATCAGATCAACCGTAAATGGCCATTCGCGCGCAGCAAGGAGATCAAGGTGCCATGAGGCGAGACCTTGCCGCGACGATTCTGTTGTTGGCTGGTTGCGCCGGCGGCGATGTGCCGCCGGAATGGCAGTCGCGGGGCCATGGCGCGCTGGAGCGATTCAAGCAGCATTATCTGGAGGGCAACGTGCGGCACGCGGAACAGAGTTTCGCCGAAGCCAAAGCCGCGATTGCCGCAACTGGCAGGCCGGAGCTTGCCGCGCGGGTGGACCTGGTACGCTGCGCACTGGGCACGGCGGCCTTGGACGTGGACGCGTGCAAAGGCTTCGAAGCCGCGCAAACGGACGCAACGCCGCACGATCGGGTGTACGGCGAGTTTGTCACGGGCCAGTTGCGTGCGCTCGATGCATCCTCGCTGCCGGCGCAATATCAGGCGCTCGCCCGGGCACGAGACGAACCCGCGCGCGATAAAGCCCTGCAGCGAATCGACGATCCGGTCTCGCGCCTGATCGCCGCCGGCTCGCTGTTTCGGGCCGCAGCGTTATCGCCCGATGCCTTGCGCGTGGCCATCGAGACCGCTTCGGCCCAGGGCTATCGCCGGCCGCTGCTTGCTTACTTGAAAGTGCAGGTCCGGCGTGCTGAACTCGCCGGGGATACGGCAGCGCAACGAGCGATTCAGCAACGCATCGACCTGGTGGTGCAAGCATGGCCTGTTACGCAGCAATGAAAGTCGGCGCAGCACCTGGCGTGAAAGCGCACTGATCCATGAACCTTGGCGGGTTCGACCTGGGCTGGACATTCTGCATTTATCTGGCGTTGGTCATCCTGAGCGCTGGACTGCTGCATCGCTTGCGCAACATGCCGCGCTTTTTCAGCGTGATCGCTCTGCCGGGCACTGCGGGCCACGAACTGCTGCACTTCCTGGTTGGCACGCTGACCCTGGCGCGTCCCGTCAAGGCATCGCTGTTGCCGCGCTTCCATCGCGACGGTTCGGCCACGCTGGGTTACGTCATGTTTGCCAATATCCGCTGGTATAACGCCTTGTGGGTCGGCTTCGCGCCGCTGCTCGCGTTGCCGGCGGCGCTCTGGCTGGTGTACTACCGTGCGGGCCAACTCGCTTCCTTCTCGTTACTCGAAATCGCCTGGGCCTATATTGCGGCGAGCCTGGCCTATTCCTGCCTGCCCTCCCGTGCCGATGTGAGCATCGTCCTGTCAAAACCCGCCGGCTTGCTGCTCTACGGCGCGGCATTGTCTGTCTGGACCTGGTTGCAGTTGACCGCTTGAGTGCCGGGCGGCGGCCGAGATTCCGCGCCGCCCAGGGCGCGACCGGTGTGGCCGGTTGGCAACACCATGAGCCGATCGCACTTTGTTGGAACCTGCGGGCTGCCTTCCAGACTAAATAGAGTCAAAGTGGTCCGCCGAGCCCTCGTCAGGGTAGTCCGGACGACTAGTCATTGGCATACCAGAGGAGAGTAATGATGAGCAAACTAATCAACATGATGGTGGCCGGTGCATTGGCCATAACTATGGGCGGTTGGGTCTTTGCCGCAGACAGCGACCAGAGCAGCGGTGAGACGCAGTCGCAGCAACCGGCGGTGCAGGATCCGATCGTCAACGATCCGGCTGCAGGGGGCGCGACCGCGAGCCAGAGTTATCAGGAATACCTCGTAGAACTGAAAAACTGCGAACCGCTGACTGGCGATGAGCGACAGAAATGTATCGATTCGGCCCGCCGCAAGCACGGCGAAATGTAATCGGCGCGGAAACTCGCAACAAAACGACGGCACCGCGGGGTGCCGTCGTTCCTCCTGCGTAGTCCTATCGGCGGTGCGGCCGCCGAACTTCGGCCGTTCCAGGCGGGACTAATCTGTTACCGGCGTTTCAGCTGCCGTTCAACCAGCTGGCGTTTAACCATTGCAGGATTTAAACCATTGCAAGATTTAAACCAATGCAAGATTTAAAACCATTGCAAGAGGAGTGCCCATGAATAAATTACGACATGCATTAATGGCAGGTGCCGCCGTGCTGGTACTGGCGGGCGGCTATTCCATTGCCGCAGATCCTTTGCCACCTGAGCCTCGGTCATCAGAGCTCCAGCCAGGCGAGGGCGGCATCGTAACGACCGCGCCAGAGGCCGCGCAGCAAGAGCAGGAATATATGGCTGCGCTGAAAAAATGCGAAACCTTGACCGGGACCGACAAGCAAGCGTGCCTCCAGTCCGCGCAGCGCACGTTCGGCCGCATGTAAGTCCGGCGCATTCGCGTGTTAAAAAGGAAAGGGCACCCACCGGTGCCCTTCTTTTTTTTCGCATCACGCGTCCTTGGCTAGAGAACCCCGTCCATTACGGGCGTTGCATCTTGCAGCTCGTCGCCATCGCCGTATCCTTCGCTTCGGTGCGAGAGTCGGTTTTCCAGCCGTATCCCGTGCCCTCGGCGTCAATCTTGACGCCCTTGCCACCGGCTTTGGTGAACGTTGCGAGGTAGATCGGCTGCATCAACTGATGATCCTCGGCGCGCATCCAGACTTCCCCGGTGTCGCTCTGGTATTTCATGTTCTCCAGGGCTTTGGCCACTTGCAGGGGATCGGCTGATTTCGCGTCGTTCATCGCCTTGGCCAGCATTTCCAGTTCGGTCTTGGCGGTGTTGTAAAAGAAGTCGCCGTTATAGTTCTTGCGGAAATCCAGTGCGAACTTCTCGATCTTGTTGTCGGCGACGTTGGCGTGCCAGGTGAACACTTGCCGCACATGGTCCGCCCCTGCCGCCCCGACGGATGTCGGCGCGCCTGCGTTGTGCGCATTGAGCGTGTAATAGGTTACGCCCAGCCCGCTGTCCTTGCTGGATTTGATCAGCAGCGTGTAATCGGGCCCCCAGTTGCCGGTAATGACGGCCTGCGCGCCGGAGGCTTTGATCTTGGCGATGTAAGGCGAGAAGTCCTTGACCTTGCCGAGCGGATGCAAGTCATCGCCGACGATCTGGATGTCGGGGCGTTTTTTTGCCAACATGTCACGCGCCGCTTTGCTGATGGCCTGGCCGAAGGCGTAGTCCTGATTCATCAGATAGACGCGCTTGATTTCCTTGCGAGCGCCGATGTAATTGGTGATCGCATCGAGTTTCATGTCCACATGCGCGTCGAAACGGAAATGCCAGAAATTGCATTTCTCGTTGGTCAACGCCGGGTCCTGCGCCGCAAAATTCATGAACAGGACCGACTTGGACGGATTGCGGCGGTTGTGCTTCGCCAGCGCTTCCGACAGCGCATGGGCCACATTCGATCCCGCGCCTTGCGTCATATAACGGATGCCTGCGTCAGTGATCTGCTTGACGAGTAAAACGCTTTCCTGCGGACTGGACTTGTTGTCGAAATGCACGATTTCGAACTTCGAGCCCCCGAGCACGCCGCCCTTGGTGTTGATCTGCGCGGCCGCGGCATCCAGATGCCGGCCGAAGCTTTCGCCAATCAGGGCAAACGGGCCGCTCATCGGATCCACGTGCGCGATCCTGATAGCGTCTGCGCTGTGGGCCGTGGAAAAAAGGCATAGTCCCGCCATCGCGGCCGCGAACGTGCATTTGAAGTTCATGGTTCCTCCTTTGTTGAGTATTCGGGACGGCCGCCGTACTTACTTGGGGCTGACCTCGTCTGGAGCGCACAGCAATCTTCAATCATGATATGGCTGTTCGCGGCCGTTGTCCCGCACTAAGCCCTCGAACGTTTGATGAAACTTTCCATAATCGGATGGAATATTCTGTTCTCCCCCGGGGGGGAGCGGCGATAATGCCCGGCGCGGGCAACAGGCGAAAAGGGGCGTGCATGCGCGACCAGGACTTGATCCATGAGGGCTACAGTGTGGCGGCCATGCGGCAACTGGCGCGCAAGCGCCTGCCACGGGCCGTGTTCGATTTCGTCGATGGCGGTGCGGAAGATGAAGTGGCGCTGCAACGCAACGAAAGCGCATTTCGCGATCTCGCGTTCCTGCCGCAGCCGCTGCGCGGTACCACGCGCCGCGATCAGTCGATCGAACTGTTCGGCGCGCGTCTGGCAGGACCGGTGCTCATCGGGCCGACCGGCTTGACGGGCATGCTTTGGCCGCGCGGTGAAATCGAAGCCGCCGCCGCAGCCACCGCGGCAAGCACTGTTTACACGATGAGTCACGGGTCGACGGTGTCCATCGAGGAGCTGGCCGCCACGGTGCAGGGGCGCCTGTGGATGCAGGTGTTCGCCTACAAGGATCGCGGTCTGACGCAGGATTTCGTGCAACGGGCCCGGGCCGCCGGTTACCAGGCTCTGGTACTGACCATCGACAATCAGGTGCTCGGTCAGCGCGAGCGCGATGTGCGCAACGGCTTCACCGTGCCACCCAGGTTCGCCGCGGGCAGCCTGATTGACATGGCGCTGCATCTGCGCTGGCTCCTGCGCATGGCGCGTGCACCGAAGCTGGCCATGGCGAACTATGCGCGCGAAGGCGATACCGGGGTATTTTCAATCGGCGCCCGCGTGGCCGGCTGGATGGATCCGAGTGCAAGCTGGAAAGAAGTGCAATGGCTGCGCGAAATCTGGGACCGGCCACTGCTGCTGAAAGGCGTACTGCATCCGGAGGAAGCGCGTCGTGCCGTGGCGGCCGGCATCGATGGTCTCGTCGTCTCGAACCACGGCGGTCGGCAACTGGACAGCGTGCCAGCGTCCATCCATGCGTTGCCTGCCGTCGTCGAGGCCGTGCGCGGCAAAATCCCCGTGCTGCTTGACGGTGGCGTGCGCCGTGGCAGCGATGTCCTCAAAGCCATCGCGCTCGGCGCCACGGCCTGCCTGATCGGCAGGCCCCACCTGTGGGGCGTAGCCGTCGCCGGTGAACAAGGGGTCACGCGCGTGCTCGACATCTATCGCAGCGAGATCGAGCGCGTCATGGCGCTGTGCGGCTGGGACAGCCTCGCGCAAATCGATCGCACCGCATTATTCGACCCCGCCGCGAAATCCGAATCGGTGTTGTCGGCATTCAGCCGCCGATTCACGTCGATGCTGAAGTAGGGAAAAAACAGGACTGAGTGATGAGGACTGACTGAGTGCTGAGTAAAAGCATGAAAGCGTCGAAGTCGGCGTTGCATTGAGCCTTTACTCAGTCCTCAGCACTCTTCACTCAGTCCTCGTTCTTACTCAGTCCTCAGTCCACGTCACTCAGTCCTTTCTTACTGCGGCGCTTCTCCCAACACGGTGCAGCGGCGGATCACGCGCTTTTGCGTCGCGGGATCGTAAGAAGTCGCCCGGTGCAGCACGCTGCGATTGTCCCAGACGAGTAGCTGGTGCGGCGTCCAGCGATGTTCGTAGGTAAGATCGGGCTGGATCGCGAGCGCGTTGAGTTCTTCGATCAGCGCGCGTCCCGATGCGTAGTCCATGCCGACGATAGACTCCGCGTGATCGCCCAGATACAGGCACTTGCGCCCGGTATCCGGATGCGTGCGCACGACCGGATGATCGACCGGCGGAACGGCTTTGCGCTGGGCGTCGGTCATGCGCTCTTCGCCGTGACGGCGCGTGCGCGAAAAATCCAGGTTGTGCACGGCGCGTAAGTGTTCGATGCGCTGCCTCCAGGCTGGCGTGAGGCGCTCATAGGCGCCATACATGTCGCAAAAATGGGTCTCGCCGCCTTCGCCTGCGACCACTTCTGCATAGATGATCGTTGCCTGACCGGTGACCCGCTGCCAGGAGCCATCGGTGTGCCAGACAAGCGTGCCTTTGTCGGGATGCCTGCCGTTCGGGTTGCCGTTCTCGTCCAGATTGGAGAGGCGATACAGCTCCGGAAAGCCGTCGGCATGATACTGGTTCATGACATGGATCTGCACTTGGCCGAAGCGGCGCGCGAATTCCACCTGGCGGCCGGGCGGCAGTTCCTGAGTGCCGAACAGCAGGACCTGATGGCGTACGAAGGCTTCGTAGAGCGCGGCGAAAGTGGCTTCATCCACGCCGGCAGCAAGATCGACGCCGATGATCTCGGCGCCCAGGTGGCGGGTCAGCGGCCGCACTTCGAACGGCCAACTGGCATCACGTTGCGATGGCATAGGCATGTCGCATTGGCTTCAGGGAACACACAATCATGTTAGCAGGCATCGAAGCGCTGGCTACGGATGCTCAGTCGATGAATGCTCAGTCGATGATGGCGGCGTAGACCAGTTGCTTGAACAAGCGCCGGTAATACGCGCGAATCGCGCTGGGTGCCTGGGTCATATAGACCGCTGTGAGCTCTTCCTTCGGGTCAACCCAGAAGTAGGTTCCGGCGTAACCGGCCCACATGAACTCGCCGGCTGAGCCGGGCACCCCGGCAATTCCCGGCCCCTGCCGCACCGCGAACCCCAGGCCAAAGGTATAACCGGGCACCCCGAGCAGCAGCTCGCCCGGGGTCAACGGCGCTGAAATGCGCGGACCCAGATGGTCGGAAGTCATCAGTGCGATCGAACTGCGGCTCAAAACGCGTGCGCCATCGAGCTGGCCGCCGTTCAGTAACATTTGAGCAAAGCGCAGATAATCCGCCGCGGTGGACACACCGCCCGCGCCACCGGAATCATTGCCGGGCACAGCAGCCACCTCGATCAGCGTAATGGATTTGCCGCTGCTCGCATCGGTCGGCAAGGGCTGCGCCAGCCGGCCGGTTTTGTTCGCCGGCACCCAAAATCCGGTGTCATTCATTTTCAGCGGTTTGAACAAGCGCCGATCGAGAAAATCGGCGAGCCGCTCCCCGGATGCGGTTTCCACCACGCGCCCTAGCACGTCGCTGGCGAGACTGTATTCCCAGACCGTTCCGGGCTGGTGCGCAAGCGGCACGCGGGCAAGGCGCTCTACCTGTTCGGCGGGCACCAGATCGCGCGTGTCGAATTCGATCGTGCTTTTGAACAGCCCGGCTTTGGCAAGGGCCTCCTTGACCGGCGCGTTCTGGGTAAGCTCGCCATAGGCAAGCCCGGCCGTATGGCGCAACAAATCCTGAACGGTCATTTCGCGATCGGCGGGCACCTGGACGTAAGTGACCTTGGCGAACTCGGCATCCGCCTTCGCCACGCTGACCGTCTGCGATTTCACGGCGGGCAAGAACTTCGAGACCGGATCGGTAAGTTGCAAGCGGCCCTCCTCGACCAGCATCATCGCCGCGACGGATACAAGAGGCTTCGTCATGGAATAGATACGGAAAATGGAATCCCGGGCCAGAGGTTTGCCCAACGCTTTGTCCTGCATGCCGATGGCCTCGGCATACACCAGCTTGCCTTTGCGTGCCACAAGAAACACCGCGCCTGGAAGTTTGCCTTGCTCGATTTCCTTGCCGAACGCCTCCGCGACGCGCGCAAGACGTGGCGCGGACATTCCCACCGATTCCGGTGCAGCGGCAGGCAACCCTTGAGCAACTACCGTCCAGGCGGGCCACAGGCAAACCGCCGCAATCAGGACAAGCATGGAACGCTGCGCGCGCATCGAAATTCCTTCGTCCGGTTCAGGGCAGGCAACGGTAAGGCCGCGTGCGGGGGCTGTCAATGCTGCCACGGGCCAACGTCTCTGCGGGGCAATCCGGCAGGCGCCGGGGACGCAGCGCCTTCGATCACGCGGCGGGGGCGCGCCACCGCAGCGGAAACACCGCCAGCACGCGGGTACCGCTACGGTCCGAATCGATGGCCAGGTTGCCGCCGGCCAGCGCGGCGCGTTCGTTCATGGAGATCAACCCAAGACTGGAACGATCGGCGGGGCGTCGGCGCACAGCGTCGGGGTCGAATCCGCAGCCGTCATCCTGAACCGCGAGTTCGAGCTGGTCATTGCGAATGCGCAGCTGGACCGCGATTTTGCTGGCCCGGGCATGGCGCGCCGCATTGGTGAGGGCCTCCTGGGCGATTCGAAAGCAGGCAGTCTCGGTTTCCATCGCCAGCCGCTGCGCAATCGCGTCAGCCATGAATTCGATCTCCCAGCCGGTCGCGCTTTTCTGCCGGTCGAGCGCCCACTGCAGCGCCGCTGCCAGGCCCAGGTCGTCGAGTGCCGGAGGGCGCAGATTCAGCGACATGGCGCGCACCTGCTCGAGCGTCTCGCTGGTGATGCCCACGCATTCTTCGGTGAGCGCCTTGTTGTCGCCGCCGCGGTAGAGCGCCATCTGCAATTTGATCTTGACCAAAGTCAGCGACTGGCCGATCTCGTCATGCAGTTCGCGAGCGATGTCGCGCCGTTCCTGTTCCTGCACTTCGAGCAAACGCGTGGAGAGCGCTTGCAGTTGTTGCCGGGCTTGCTGGACCTGGGATTCGGCATGCCGCCGGCGCACATCCTGCTCGAATCGATCGAGCGCGAATGCGATGTCGCCAGCGAGTTCGTTCAGCAGATGCATGCGTTCATCGTCGAAATGATTGGTGTCCGACGCGTAAAGACTGAATGACCCGATCGGTACACCCGCCTGCAGCAGGGGCACTGCGGCCGCAGAGCGGATCGAACAACGTCGCATTCTTTCGTGCCAGACGGTGATGCGTTTGTCCTGCACGGTGTCGTTGGAGACGAAGGCGCGGCCTTCGCGCGCGGCATTGGCGGCGGGCTGTCGGCCACCCGGCTTGCGCGGATCGATCGACAGGTCGATGCCGTCGAGAAAACCCTCGGCGCTGCCAAAAGTCGCGGCAGGCAGCAGGATGTTCGATTCGGGATCGTTGAGGCCGACCCAGGCAAAAAGAAACCCCCCGCGCGTCACGGCAATGCGGCACATGTCCTGGAACAACTGACCGCGATCCTGCGCGCGCGAGAGGGCGGCATTCGCTTCGGACAACGCGGCATACAGATTGGCCAGATCGATGATGCGCAGTTCCGCCCTGCGGCGCGCCCGCCGGGCTTCGGCCTGCTCGATGGCGCGTGTGAGTGCCGGGGCCAGGCGGGTCAGGTTGGTTTTCAGGACATAATCCGTGGCGCCCCGCTTGAGCAGCTCCACCGCCTTGTCCTCGCCCATCGCGCCGGAAACGAACACAAACGGCAGTTCGGGCCTATGTTCCCGGGCCAGTTCCAGCGCGCGCAGGCCGCCGAAACCCGGGATGGAATAATCGGACACGATGATGTCCGGGTGGTACGAAGCGAGCGTGGCGAGAAAAGCCGATTCGGTCTGTACGCGCTGTGCCTCGAAGGCAAGGCCGGCGCGATTCAGCTCGCGAAACTGCAGCCTCGCGTCGACTTCCGCATCTTCCACCAGCAGGATCCTGAGTGCGCGGTCCATGATTTTTTGTGGGTGCCGGCGTCCATTCTAACCAAGGCATGACCTTCGCATAGTCCAGCCCGGTCGCTGCGCCCGATCAGCGCCAGGCGATGCAACGGCCGCGTCCAGGCTGGACGGGTAGTGTCATTTGGGTGCGGCACAAGGAAAGGTTTCGCGCATGGCGTCTTCGAGCAGCAAGCCGGCGGGCAACTGGCGTTTTTCGGGATTTTTATCCAGGAACTGCACGAAAATTTTGGCGAGCTGACCACGATTGACCGTGTCCGGAATGCAGAGGTGGCCGTAAATGTCGTCTATTTTTTCGTCGCGATGATGGAAGGCGTGATAACTCTCCGCCACAACATGGCCTGCGACAAAGCCATCGATAAAGCCGATGCATACGCCGCGGCCGAAGTCCTTGACTGGGTCCGCTTCCGCTGCTTTGCAATGGTTGAGCATTTCGTCCCCGGAGAATCCGCCGCGAAACCAGCCAGCCGGCAGTGCCGTGGATGAAAAAAACCAGAGCAAAACGCCGATGAACGCGGTCACTGCATGTTTTGCCGGGGTTTTCATTCACACATCCCGATGACGACGATAACTGCGAGACGCCGCTACTCTAACCGAAAAGCCCGTGGCCTTGCATGGAGCATCCGCCATATGGGCGCAGGGCAGGCGCGGGCACCCTATTTGCTGGAGAGTATTTGCTGAAGTAAGGCAGAGCGAGCAAGAACTTATCTTCCAGTTCCCTTGGTGAAGGGATATGCCGCGGCCACGACGCGTCCCAGCTGCGTCAAGTAACGGGGGGCCCGTGCCCCGAGTTCGCGCGCCCTTTTTTTCCAGTCACGTCCGGAACTCGACGGAACGATGACAGTCACTCCATAAGGTCAAGCGATTTTTTTGCTCATTTCCGAAGGAGGATCAATGACTAAATTCACTGAATGGATCATCGGAGCCATACTCGCTGGCGCCGCCGCAGCGGCCATGGCGCAGAGCGCTGTCGCCGACAGCCCCACGTATGATGACCAGCAAGAACCCCGCAACGGGTATGTCTTCGACAGCTTTGCGGGCTATGCGCCGGACGAGGAGCCGTTCCCCGTGAAAACGGAGGCGCCAGGCGTGGAGACCGTCAATCGAGGTGGAGAAGCCCGCAGCGCCTGGCAATCTGATGCCAACGCCTGGATCGAGGGCGATCCGAGCGCCAGACGAGCGCGCCCCGCGCGGGAAGTAATCGTGGGCGATCCGGACGTTGCCCAGGTTGTCGGGCGTGGCTGACCGGTCAGTGACTCCATGTTTCGCAACTCGGGCGTTGCTATGCCAAGATTGAATGGCTGGGTGCGCGCCGGGCTGCTGGTGTGCGTCGCGGGAATTTCTCACAGTACCGTGGCGGCCGAGCCACGGGAAGTCGATGCAAGCCGTGTCGACCAGAATCGCGCGGACCAAAGCCCAGGCAGGATTGATCAGAATCGCGTCGATCCTGCGCGCGCGGATGACAGTCGGGCCGATGAAAGTCGCGTGAGCACGCGCACTGCAGAGCAGCCCGGCGAGCGGGAGAATGTGCGCCGGGACGACCCGATGGCACGCAACAATCTCGAGCGCGACGATACTTCGGATGGGGTGTATCCGCTGGAAGTCGATTATGCGGCGGCATTGGCGCGATGCGAGCGATTGAGCGATCCTGCGCGGGCGCAGTGTATCGCGGCCACGAACGCAAAATTTGGCGAGATGTAATGCCGGGTGAGGGGCCGGGCCAGGCCGGCTCAATGCAACTCAGGTTGCTTTATTTTTTCTAGGCGCCGGAAAGGCGAATTCATGAGTGACATAAAGTCCTTGCATTCCGAGTGGCTGAGCCTGCAGGTGCGCGATCGATGGACGAGGCGGGATTTCTTCGTGTCAACGCTCGCCGCAGGTTTTGCGTTGGCGGTACGGCCCGTATCGGCGCAGACGATGGTGACCGACGACAAAGGCTTGACCGCCGGCGAGGTCCGCGTATCCGTCAAGGGCGGGGAGATTCCCGCGTATCGCGCGATGCCTGCCGAGGGCACGGACTTTCCCCTCATACTGGTGGTGCACGAAATCTTCGGGGTGCACGAGCATATTCGCGATGTCTGCCGGCGCCTGGCGAAACTGGGCTACATGGCCGTGGCGCCGGAGTTGTATGCGCGCCAGGGCGATGTCTCGAAGCTCGGCGACATGAAAGAGATACTGGCCATTGTCGACAAAGTGCCCGACCGGCAGGTCATGCACGATCTCGACGACACCATGTCATGGGCGCGCAAGCACGGTGCAAACGTTACCCAGTTCGGCATCACGGGATTCTGTTGGGGCGGTCGCGTCGTGTGGCTCTACTGCGACCACAATCCCATGGTGGCGGCCGGTGTGGCCTGGTATGGACGCCTGGAGGGGGAGGCGACGGAACTGCGGCCGAAGTCAGTTCTCGACACGGTGCCGCTGCTGAAGGTGCCGGTGCTGGGACTTTACGGCGGCGCCGATGCGGGAATCCCTGCCGAGAGCCTCGAAAAAATGCACGCGGCGCTCAAGACGGCCCACAGCAAGTCGAAGCTTGTCGTATATCCGGGTACGCCTCACGCGTTCTTCGCCGACTACCGTCCGAGCTATCGCAAGGAAGCGGCGCAGGACGCATGGGCCAAGATGCAGGAATGGTTCGAGATCTATTTATCGCGCGTGTAAAAGTTGTGCGGCGCCTTTGCCCTGCTGGATCGCCGGGACATAGTTGTCGAGTTCCGCAATGACCGCTTGATCGGTCAGATCGATCGTCCTGCCTCGCTCGGCCGCCATATAACTGGCCATCACGAGCCTTTGGATCTCCAGCGCATAGTCCCAGGAAAGCATGGCATTGCGCCCCGCGCCGAAGCTCTCCAGCATGTCCTGGTTTTCGTCCGTGTAGCCGTAAAGATCCGCTTCGTTGTACTGCACCGCGAGCAAACCGCGGCTCGCCGTCGCCTTTTCCAGCGCACTTTCCTGGTTGGCGATTGCCTCGGCGGCCACATCGCCGATAAACACGTTAAGCGGGGACACGAGCGTGTTGATCTCGAACGCGTAGCCGGGGCCCATGCCATCCATGAACAGCCGCAGGCCCTGTTTTTCGAACATCCACGAATCCGTGAACTGCGATTTGACCAGCTGCCCGGTTTCGGGGTTGCGGTACGTGATCATGCCGGTGGCGAAATCCTCGGCCGGGGTTTTCGA
The DNA here is from genome assembly GCA_963846655.1 of uncultured beta proteobacterium. Classification (GTDB taxonomy): domain Bacteria; phylum Pseudomonadota; class Gammaproteobacteria; order Burkholderiales; family JACQAP01; genus JACQAP01. The sequence continues at coordinate 445,613 of CAWJWT010000002.1, forward strand.
GTAATCGACGCCGCGCTCCTGCAGCAACTTGTCGCGCCACTTTTTCTGTCCCCATTTGAGCAAGCCCAGGTCCGCGGTGACCGAAACCGGCTGCAGAAACAGAAGATCCTTGTCCGGGGGCGTGAGCACGTAGCGGCCCACGGCGATGCTATGGCATCCCATGTCCAGCAACACCCCGCCGCCCTGGCGTGTTGGATCCCAGAACCACGGCTCATGCGGGCCGCCGTGTTCCTCGGCCGATCGCGTCAAGGTCAGCGGCCCCATGGTGTGCACGACCGGGAGCAATTGCTCGCGCTGACTGCGGATCGCTTTCATGAAAATCTGGTTCTCGAAGTAGGCGGTCAGCAATTTCGCCTCGCGCGCGAGCTCCACCATGCGCCGCGCCTCCCGCATGTTGCGCGCGAGGGGCTTGTCGACAATGACGCCCTTGATCTTCGCGCCGGCCTTGACTGCGGCAGCCACTTCCTCCATGACGCCGACGCGGCAATAGTTGGGCACGTAAATGGCGATGACATCGACGTTTCGCGCCATCTCGGCGATGCTGCCGTACAGGCGTGCTTCGCCAAGACGATGCTCGCGGCAGAATTCCGCCAGTGCCTGGGCGCCACGCCGCTCGAGGATGCCGGCGATTTCCAGTCCCCGGACCTGGCGCACGGCGACCGACTGAAAGCGCGCAATGAAGCCCGCGCCGATGAATCCGAGTTTCATATTTTTCTCCTCTTGATTGGCACTGGCGCATGCGGGCGCGAGCATCCCGTGCGTTATTCTAGTCCCGCGCGCGCGCACGTGGCAGAGCGCACCGCGCGGCGTTCGACCCTGCCGCGTTATAGTGCTGGATCAGGCCGGGTTGCGTAAGGCATCATGCGAAGCTTGCGCAGTGCATCTGCAAAATTGTCCGGAGGTTCGAAGTTGAAACCAGCAAATTGGGCGGCCATCGTCTGTGCCGCCATTTTCACGTGCGCCGCGGTGGCCGCGGATGACATCAGCGAACAAGAACTCAAGCGCGACGCGGTCTCAAGGCTGGTGGAAACCCACGATGTGGCCTTGCCGGTCTACATCGGCCGCGTTTACGTCAAGCAGGCGGCACTGACCGCGGCCCGCGAGCTGCTTGCCGAGAAGGGCAGGGCGGCCGGGCTCGACCGGAAAGAATGGAACATGAACGTGCCCCAGTGGCAGGGCGCCGAGCGCGAGTTGATGCAAGGCACGGACGTGCTGATCCAGCGCAAGGTCGCCAGCGGGTATTGGGTGCAGGAAGCCTGGTCGGAGCAGGTCTCGGTGCTGCTCAACGGGGAGGAGGCCGACGAGATCGCTGTGCATTTTCGCAGCGAAGGCGGCGAACTGCAGCGCCGCGTCATCGAGTGGTTCGTCGGCGAACTGACCTTGCAGACTTACACCTTCACCGACCGCCTGAAGTACGGCGTGCCGGGCACGGAGCAGGAAATGCGCGATCTACAGGTCGCGACCTACGAGGCGAAGAGCCACTTCGCGCCGATCTACGATCTAACCAAGTACGACAACACCATGCGCTTCGCCAACAGTGAAGCGGGAATCAAGTATTTCAAGATGATGGCGATGCAGGGGGTGAACCTGGTGCACCAGCACCTGGAAGCCGTGGCGGATGAGGCGCGAAAGACGATTCGTTCGCGGGCGGCGCTGGTCGATCCCTACATTACGAAAGTACGGCAGTAGCGCCTTGATTCGTTCAAAGCAGGGCGGGGCGCCTAGCGGCCCGCTTCAAATGAAACCAGCTCGTAGCTTTCGGGATTGAGCTTGAAGGCAGCGTTCGAGTAGATGATATCTAGGCTCATTTTCACGGCACGCATCGCATTCAGGCCATACCAGTAGTTGCAATTGATCTTGACGACGGATGAGCCCAGATTCTGCACACCGGTGGCCTGGACTCGCATGGTGTCGAACTCCCCGGCCGGGACGCGAATTTTTTCGCGACCGATCACTCGGGCCTTCGTCTCGAACTTCTGTTTGCCGTAGCCGTATCCGGCCAGCAACAACGTTACGTGAAGGTCCTGCCATTGCTGGCCGGCACGTAGCGCCTGTCCAAGCGGCACGTAGGGGGCGATCTCGGTCAGTTGATACCCGCCAGGCAATGTCACGATGTCCTGGAACTTAATGGGATCGAATTCGGCGATGACCTTGCGTTCGGCGACAAAACCCTTCTGATCTTCCTTCGTGATGCGCTCGGTTACCATCCGGCCGCGTGCATCGATGATTTCGACGACAACGGTACCGGCGTTTCTTTTCCCGTCGATCAATTTGTATTTCCAGCGGTCGCCGATGCGCGGGCCCGATGCGGGCATCGCATCGGCAGGGACCGGCGCTATCGATGCTTCCTGCGGGGACCGCGCCTGCACCGCCGCGGCGATCGCGATCTGATCGGTGCTTCGGTTCGACAAATCCGCAATCCAGCGGGCCGGCGCGGCGTACGACGAATTCTCGACCTGCCGGAACTGGGCCACGATGATTCCGACCAGCCTCGCGTCCTGGTCGAAAATACCGCCGCCCGTCATTCCGTCGGGCAGTAACGCGTCAATCTGAATGAGGCGGATCCCGCTGCCGGGAACATCGCGCATGCCGGACACCATGGTGCGGTTGATCGTGCGTTCCAGCCCCGTGGCGAGCCTATCGCGTAAAGCTCCTGGCCCGCTTCGGCTTGCGTCGCGGTCGCCGGGTTTGTCACCAGCACCCCGGCGGGCAAGGGGTCGTCGATGTGGAGTTGGCACACATCGCGCTCGGCGTCCCGGAAGCGCAGCTTCGCCTTGCGCAGCGCGCTGCCCTGGGTGATCACGATGTCGGCGGCGGCTTCCACGAGCTTGCAACTGGTAACGATTTCCGTCGGCGAAACGAGCACACCGCTGCCGAGACTGTTCTTCTCGCCCTTTGCGTCCGCGGCCAGCACGACCACCACGCCCGGCTCGGCGAGCTTGTAGATCTCGCGGGTGTCCAGCGCAGAGGATGTATGGGGAAGGATGGATAACGCGGCGAACAGAAAAAAGACAGGCAGACGGGACATGCAATTCCTCCTATGACGATTCGCAAGCACGGCTGCCGTCGCCCGGCTTCGCCGGTGGCAGGCTTGATCGACTGTTCCCGCGTGTCTGCCGCATGCGCCGTGCCGGAGAACAATCCTATTTTGCTGGCTCGAACATGAGCAGTTCGTAGGTCTCGGGGTTGCTGTTGTTTGTGCTGACGGACTGGTTGACCTGCAGGCTCATCTTCACCGCACGCTTCATCTGTGCGGCATACCAGAACCGGCAAGTGACCTTGACGTTGGTTTGAACAAAGTAATCGTTGCTCGTCACCTCTACCAGCATTGCATCGAACTCCCCGGCCGGCACGCGAACCCTTTCCTGTTTGACGACTCTGGCTTGCATCAGGACGGTCTTCTTTCCGACCTGGACAAACTGGAAGGTGGCGGGAATGTCCGTCCAGCGCTGGCCGGCCTTGGGGCCTTGCTCGGCGGACGCGTAAGGCGACAGCTCCGCCAACTGATAGCCGCCGGGCGAAGTGACGATATCCTGGAACCGGATCGGATTGAATTCCGCCTCGACGACGCGTTCGGCCTGGAATGCCTTCTCGTCCTCGCGCGTGATGCGTTCCCGCACCGACTTGTCGCGCACTTCCGCGATCTCGACGACCAGCGTGCCGACCGGACGCTTGCCGTCGAGCAGACGGTATTTCCAACGATCGCCCGCGCGAGGCAGCCATGCCGGGCGGGTGTCGGCAAGCGGTGCAGCGGATTGCGCAACTGGCGCGCTTGGCGATTTCGCCGTTGCTTCGACCGCCAGCAGGAGGTCCGGATTGCGCGTGGCCAGATCGGCGATCCAGTCCACGGGAATCCCATAGGCCGAACCTTCGCTCTGCCCGAACTGGGGCGTCAGGATGCCCACCAGCTTGGCTTCATGATCGAACAGGCCGCCACCGCGCGAGCCCATCGGGATTGGCATCTCGGCGCCGATCAGCTTTCCATTGGTTCCCGGCTTTTCCTGCAGCCTCGAGACCATGACCCGATTCATCGTCCGGTCGATCCCGCTGGGTGCGGCGATGGCAAACACGTCCTGTCCGATCTCAAGTGATTTGGTAGAGGCGGCGAGTGCGGCGGGTTTTGCGGAGGGCAGCGCATCATCGATGTGCAACTGGCACAGATCGCGCTCCTTGTCCTCGAATTGCAGCCGGGCCTTGCGCAGTGCGCTGCCTTGCGTGATGACGATGTCGGCCGCGCCTTCCACGACCTTGCAGCTGGTGACGATGTCGAGCGGTGCGATGAGCACACCGCTGCCGAGGTTGTTCTTCTCGCCTTTTGCGTCCGCGGCCAGCACGACCACCACGCTCGGCTCTGCGGATTTGAAAACCTCCCGCGCCTCCAGCGCGGCGACTGTCTGCGGACAGACAGAAAGCACGAGCGCGGCAATGGTCAGGCGCCCCGTGTATCGCATCACAGTGCGTCGGCCCTACCGGAATTCAGAGGAGGAGACTGCCGCGCCGGTCTTGCGCCCGCGGCTTGGTGTTGGTCCGACTTCATTTGGCTGGCTCGAAGGCGACGAGTTCGTAAATTTCGACCGGGGTGTTGGAGGCGGCTACTGAAAATTCAATCTGGAAGCTCATCTTCACGGCACGCTTCATCTCGGGGGCATACCAGTATTTGCACGTTATCGTGACAAAGGTGCTGCCGAGGTTTTCTTTGGCGACCGCCTCCATCAACATTGCGTTGAATGAGCCGGCCGGAACGCGAACAACTTCCTGCTTGACCGTCCGGGCTTGCATCAGGAATTTCTTTTTGCCGTGCCAAACCAGAAGAAGCGAAACCGGAATGCCCGTCCAGCGCTGGCCGACCTTGGGGCCTTGCTCGGCGGACGCGTAAGGCGATATTTCCGCCAGTTGATAGCCGCCGGTCGAAGTCACGATATCCTGAAACCTGATCGGGTTGAATTCCGCCTCGACGACGCGTTCGGCCTGGAATGCCTTTTCATCTTCGCGTGTAATGCGTTCCCGCACCGACTTGTCGCGCACTTCGGCGATCTCGACGACCAGCGTGCCGACCGGACGCTTGCCGTCGAGCAGCCGGTATTTCCAGCGGTCGCCCACGCGCGGCAGCCATGCCGAGCGGGTGTCGGCAGGCGTAGCCGCCTGCGCGGGCGCGGCGCTCGTTGCCGCCGGCGCGACCGCGGCGAGCAGGCGGTCCGGATTGCGTTTGGCCAATTCCGCAATCCATTCGGCGGGAACCGCAAAGCTCGCGTTTTCGCCCTGGCGGAACTGCGGCGTGAGGATGCCGACCAGGTTCGCGTTCTGGTCGAACACGCCGCCGCCCGCGGACGGGCCTGCCATCTGGGCATCGATCTGGATCAGCCGGCCACCCGCCCCCGGAGTCTCGCGCAATCCCGAGATCATGGTGCGGCTGATAGTGCGCTCGATGCCGCGGGGCGCGCTGATGGCGAACAAGTCCTGTCCGGATTCCAGCGTGGCCGCGGTCGCGGCGATGACCGCCGGCTTGCCTGGCAGCGCATCATCGATGTGCAACTGGCACAGATCGCGCTCCTTGTCCTCGAATTGCAGCCGGGCCTTGCGCAGTGCGCTGCCTTGCGTGACGACGATGTCGGCCGCGCCTTCCACGACCTTGCAGCTGGTGACGATATCGAGCGGTCCGATGAGCACGCCGCTGCCGAGGTTGTTCTTCTCGCCTTTTGCGTCCGCGGCCAGCACGACCACTACGCTCGGCTCGGCGAGCTTGAATATCTCCTTTGCCTCCAGGGCAAAGCCGGCACCCGGCAGCAGGCAGATGCCGGCGACCATCAAGGCGATCGGGGGCTGAAAACGCACGGGCATCTACCTCAGATTGAATCGGCTATCTGGCGGCCTGGAAGGAAATCAGTTCGTAGGTGTCGAGCACCGGGGCCTGGCCATCCGGTTTGACTTCCGTAACCATCTTGACGGTGCGCAGCATGTCCGGCGCATACCAGTAGGTGTACTTCAGCCTGACGGTGCGCGCGGTCCATTGGTTCTCGGATTCGGCTTCGATGCGCCAGGCGTCGAAGGTGCCGGCGGGAACCTTCACGCTTTCCTTGCGGATCACCTTGGCCTGTGCGAGAAAGCGCTGGGTGCCGTAAAACATGATGAAGACGCTGCCCTGGATGTCGCTCCAGGTTTGCCCGGCGTGGATGTCGGCATTGGGTGCGGCGTAAGGGGAGATCTCGGCGAATTGATAGCCACCGGGCAGCTTGACCGGGTCGAGGAAACGCGCCACGCGGAATACCCCGCCCACTTCGCGCTCGGCAACGAAGCCTTGCCAGCCGTCGCGCGTGACGCGCTCCCTGATCTGGCCGCCGTTCACGCCGGCGGTTTCGATGACGATGTTGCCGACTGGCCGCGAAAAATCGCTGAGCCGGTAAGTCCAGCGGTCTCCGGCCCGTGGCATTGCGGCGGGCGTTGCAGGGCTGACAGGGGCCGCAGGCACGGCCGGCCGCTCCGTGGCGGCCGCAGCGGCAGGTGTTGCAGCCACGGTCTTGGCGGCGCGCAAATTGCGATTGGCTTCGATGCCGGCGAGGGCTTGTTCGGTCTCCTTGTCGATGCGCCGGGAGATGTCGTCGCACTGTTCCTTTACGCAGGTCTTGGCGGCCGCGATCTTGGCCTTGGCGGAATTCTGCAGGACTTCAGACCGCCACTTTTCGTAAAAATCAGTGCGATCTTCAGCAGAGTTGAATTTTTCGGGCGTAAGCTTGACCAGTAAATCCGGCGCGTAGCTATTCAGAGCGCCGCTGCTGTAGTCGACCGCAATTCCGATGAATCCTCCGAAAAGCACGTTGCCAACAGTCCATCCTTCGAAGCTAGCCGGAATTTGGCCGGCGGTCTCGATAAAGCCTGCTTTCTTGCATTTGACTTCGATGTCGTTCTTGTCCTTTTTGATCTGAACCGATCCTGGAGTGGGATTGATGCTGGCGATTACATTTCCGCCCCGGCTCAGGTCGCAAGACGCGCCCGCAGGATCGGTATTGATGTTCAGATCCTGCGTGCTCCCCTTGACGATGGTTGCGCAACCGGACACCAGCATGGTGGCGCACGCAAGCAAGAGCAGCCCAGTGCGGGCAAATCTGTTCATCGAACCCCCCTTTTTTGTGACGGATATCGCCGGTACGCAACCGCTGCCCGTATTCTCAATATTTTTTTCGATGCCGGCCCGGGCACAGGCCTGATTAGAATGTCACACGCATGGGGAGGACGGCAAGCGCCAGTTGCGCGGCGCCGGCCTCAACCGCCGAACCCGTCCGCCACGCTGACGTCCAGCAGCCTTGGGCCGCCACTTTTCACCGATTCTCGTAACGCCGGGCCGACATCCGCAGGATCGGTAATGCGCTGCGCCGGCACGCCCATGGATTGCGCCAACGCGACGAAATCGATCGCCGGGTCGTCCATGTCCATGCCGACGAACTGGTCGGTCTTGCGGAAAGACACGAGGCGCTCTTTCAGTATCCGGTAACTGTGGTTATTGGGGATCACATAGGTGATCGGGAGTTTGTGATGGGCGGCGGTCCACAACGCCTGGATGCTGTACATGGCGCTGCCGTCGCCGACAATGGCCACGACCGGCCGGTCGGGCAGCGCAATGCTCACGCCGACCGCACCGCCCATGGCGAAGCCGATGCCACCCGACGCGAGTCCGTAAAAACCCTGGTGGTCGCGCAGCGGCAGAAAATTGAGCAGCGGAAAAGTCGAGGTCAGTCCTTCTTCGACGACCACGACGTCGCGCGGCAACGCGTCCGCAATGCGCATCATCAGCACTTTCGGCTCCATCGGCCGGGCGGATTCGAGTTTCAATGCTTCCTCGCAAGCCTTGACGCGTTTTACGCTCCAGTTATTCTTTGCGATTTCGCCCAACCGGGTTGCCGCCGTACTTTTTTGCGCGGCGCTCATGCGCGACCGCAACACCGCGTTGAGCGCGCGCAGGGTCTCCTTGACGTTTGCGTTGATCGCGACTTCGGTCGGGTAGTTCTTGCCGAGTTCCCAATCGCGTTCGGAGATCTGCACGATGGGCATGCCGTCGGGCAGCGCGTCGATCGGGTTGTGCACCGACATGCGCAGCACGTCCGCGCCCAGGCATACCAGCAGGTCATACGGCTGCAGCCAGCTGCGCACCTGCGTCTGGCTGCGCGTGAGTTGACCGACGAAGGCGGGATGCTCGGACAGAAAGTGCGCGGCATACGGCACGGTCTGTTGCCATACCGCGGCACCGAGGATTTCCGCAAGTTGCGCTGCTTCCTGCAATGCATCTCGCGTGGCGAGCTCGTGTCCGGCAATCAGCACCGGGTTGCGCGCGGCGAGCAGGCGCTCGGCGAGTTTTTCGAGCGCGCCGTCCGACGGCCGGACTTCGGCGTCGACGCGCGTCGGGTGGCCAAGATCCAGCGGCGCTTCGGCGTCGAGGATATCGCCGGGCAGGCTGATGAACACCGGTCCGGTCGGTGGTGTCAGCGCGACCTTGATCGCCCGATGCACGATGCGCGGCAGATCCTGCACGCGGGTGACATCCACGGCCCATTTGACCATCGGCTGCGCGATCGGCACCAGCGGATCGTAGAGCATCGGCTCCATGAGTCCGTGGCCCTGCTCCTGCTGGCCGGCAGTGATCAGCACCGGCGAGCCGTAAAACTTCGCGTTGTAGAGCGCGCCCATCGCGTTGCCCAGACCGGGTGCGACGTGCACGTTGCATGCGGCCAGCCCGTTGGACGCGCGGGCATAGCCATCGGCCATGCCGACGACGACGGATTCTTGCAGGCCGAGCACGTAGCTGATCGCAGACTGCTGCGACATCGCCTCCATGATGGCAAGTTCGGTGGTGCCGGGATTGCCGAACAGATGGGTGACGCCTTCCTGCTCGAGCAGTTTCATGAAGGCGGTGTGGCCGGCAATGGTGGGTGGGAGCGGGGAGCGGTCCATGAGGGTCGAGTGATGAGTGAACGGTGAACAGTAAATGGTAAGAGCGGTCAGGCTACCGTATGCGCGTCCCGCAATGCGGGCAGGCGCGCGGGCTCATGAAATTGGCGCGGGTCGGCCCGAGTCCGCCGCATTTATATTCGTTCAACGCCTGGTAAGGGAGCACACCGCAGTTCGGACACCGGTACAGGACATTCAGCGCGCGCACGACGCGGAAGACCGTGATCGCGACGAGCCCCGCAGCCACTACGATAGCGGCCCAGCATACTTGCGCCGGCAGGTTGGCGATGCCAGCGACCACGACCAGCAAAGCAATCGATGCGGCGCAACCGAACAGCCAGCGACGATTGACCTGCCAGATCTGGGTGCGGCGATGCTCAAAATTCGAGAGCGTGGCTTGGTCCATGACAATGCTGAGACCGCGAAGATGCCATTGTGCGGCGTCGGGAGAATGTTCTCAAGCGTTCGGACCCGTTACCCGTTTGGCCCATATCAGCGCGTTGGCTAATACCTGGCCGGCGCGTGGTTCGACTTCGGGATCAAATCCCAGACTGCGCAACACCTGCAACCATTCCTGCAAGGGCCGGTGATGCTGGCTGGAGAACGTCCGCATACTGCGCAGTCCGCCTAACCGGTCGCCCACCTTGCCGACCTGATAGCGCCAGCCCGCCGCACTGTCCGCAACGCGCAGTACGAGCAACCCGTTGCCCTGCAATGATTGCGCGATGCGTTCGAGCAACGACATCTGGGCAGGCTCTTCAAGGTAGTGCAGCACGTCGATCAGCACGACTACATCGGCGCGGGGCAAGGGCGCGTCCCGCAGATCGGCGATCTGGATGGTCGCGCGGGGGCCCAGTGCACGCTGCGCACAGTGCGCGATCCGGCGCTCATACTCGATGCCATGGAGTTGCAGGTTGGCTGGCGGGGCGGCCCACAAGGCAGGCCAGAGGCCGCGCTCGTAGCGTGCGCGGGCCGCCCCGACCAGCGATGCAAGGATGGCATGACTGCAACCAAGGTCGAGCATGACTCCATGGTCAGGCAGGCGCCCCGAGCGCAGCAGCGCCATGAATACCGGATCATGCGTGAGCTTGGTTCGTACGAAACAATAACTGGGGATACCCGCAGCGAGATAGGGCCTGGACGCCTCGGCGATCAGGGCGCCGGTCTCGGGGCGCATCAGCGCATCGCCAGTGGCAGGGATACCGGCCGCAATCCCGTAACAGCGATCCGTTCCAGTAAATCCGGCAATACCGCGAGCGCGATGGCGCCATAGCGATTCGTCCAGCGATCGTGAAGCAGCAAGATGTCGCCGGCGGCGAGATCGCGCGTGAGACGCGCGAGCACCACGGCAGGATCGCGCGCCACCGTATCGAATCCGCGCCGCGTCCAGCTCACATAGCGCAGCCCGAACCGCGCGATGACCGGATCGAGCAGCGGATTGCGAATGCCCATAGGCGCGCGAAAAAAAACAGGTGTTCGTCCGGTGATGCCGGCAATGATCTGCTGCGCGGTGCCGATCTCGGCCGTGAGTGCTCTCCAGCCGAAAAACCCGAACAGGCTGGGATGGCGGCAGCTGTGGTTCTCGATGCTGTGGCCGCGCCTGACGATTTCGCGAATCAGGTCGGGATGCGCAGCCGCCTTGTCCGCTATGACGAAAAAGCTGGCCTTGGCTTGATGGGCATCGAGCATGTCGAGCACTTTCAGCGTTACATCCGGATCGGGACCATCGTCGAAGGTCAGTGCGATTTCATTTCGCTGGATAGCGGCTGGCGGCAAACGCAGCATGTTGGACCCCAGCCCCTGGCTTCGCGGCCACAGACCTATAAGCACCAGCGCTACATGGTTCAGGGCAACGACCGCCAGAATCAGTACCCACCATTGTGGCTGTGCGATCCATCCGATGATGGCGAGAATATGGATGGCCGCCGACACCCAGAGAGCAATGCCGGGACGCCAGACCCTGCGCTGTCCGGCAGAATGCCGCGAGCCGGGGTTCAGGTCGTCGGCTTGGCCCATGAATCGCGCAGTGTGACCGTGCGGTTGAAGACCGGGGCGCCCGGGGCGGAGTCGCTGCGGTCCGCGCAGAAATAGCCATGACGCTCGAACTGAAAGCGTTCTTCGGCTTGCGCCTGGCGTAGCGCCGGCTCGCAATAGGCGCGAATGATTTTCTTCGAATCCGGATTCAGGTCCGCAAGGAAATCGCGTTCCGATCCCGGATGCGGGGCGGCGAACAAGCGGTCGTAAAGCCGCACATCGGCCTGATAGGCATGCCGCGCCGACACCCAATGGATATTGCCCTTGACTTTATACGCGTCCGCGCCGGGCGTTCCCGACCTGGAGTCGGGAAGCATTTCGCAATGCACGGCTGTGATGTTGCCTGCCGCATCCTTGTCGGCACCGAGACACTTCAGCACATAGCCATAGCGCAACCGCACCTGATTGCCCGGAAACAACCGGAAATAGCCTTTGCTGGGCACGTCCATGTAATCCTCGCGTTCAATCCACAGTTCGCGCGAGAAGGGGATCGCGCGTTTGCCCCACTCCGGTTTCTGCGGATGATTGGGGGCTTCGCACAGTTCTTCCTGGTCGGCCGGATAGTTGTCCACGATCAGTTTGACCGGGTCGAGCACGGCGATGCGCCGCGGCGCGCTCTCGTTCAGCGTTTCGCGCATGCAGTCTTCGAGCACGCTCATGTCAATCCAGGAATCGGATTTGGACACGCCGATGCGCTCGGCGAACAGGCGGAAGCCCTCGGGCAGGAAACCGCGGCGGCGCGCGCCCACCAGCGTGGGCATGCGCGGGTCGTCCCAGCCATCGACGTGCTTCTCCTCGACCAGCTGGATCAGCTTGCGCTTGGAAAGTACGACGTATGACAGATTCAGGCGCGCGAATTCATATTGCTGCGGCAACGGGCGCAACAACAAACCGAATGCAGCCAACTTCTCGAGCACCCAGTCGTAAAGCGGACGATGGTCTTCGAACTCCAGCGTGCACAGCGAATGCGTGATGTTCTCCAGCGCGTCGGAGATGCAGTGCGTGTAGTCATACATCGGATACACACACCATTTGTCGCCGGTGCGGTGGTGATGGGCATGGCGGATTCGGTAGATCACCGGGTCGCGCAGATTGATGTTCGGCGAGGCCATGTCGATCTTCAGCCGAAGCACATGCGTGCCATCGGCGAATTCGCCGGCCTTCATGCGGCGGAACAATTCCAGGCTTTCTCCCGGGGAGCGTTCGCGAAAAGGGCTCGCCTTGCCGGCTTCGGTAAGGGTGCCGCGAAATTCGCGCATCTCATCGGCCGAGAGGCTGTCGACGTATGCGAGCCCATTCTCGATGAACGATTCGGCGAACGCATAGAGCGTGTCGAAATAATCCGACGCGTAATAAAGGTTTTCATCCCAGTCGAAGCCGAGCCATTTCACCGCGTCGAGGATCGAATCGACGTATTCCGTGTCTTCGGTGACCGGATTGGTGTCGTCGAAGCGCATGTGGCAGCGGCCGCCGTAGTGCAACGGCAGGCCGAAGTTCAGGCAGATCGATTTCGCGTGGCCGTAATGCAGATAGCCGTTGGGCTCGGGTGGAAAGCGCGTGCGGATCCGCGCGGGATCGGGCGGCGCCGAGGCATGCAACGATGCCGGCCCGGGCTTGCCGCCCCATCGGCGCGCTGCATAGGTGCCTTGCGCGAGATCCGCTTCGATGATGTTGCGAATGAAATTCGTGACTTGGGCGGCCGGCGCAGGCGCCTTGTCCGCAGGTGCAGGTTTGTTCACGCTGGATGGATGAATTGATTGAATAGCGAGGCCATTGAAAGTGGGCCCAAGGCACTGTGAGGCACAATGCAATCTTAAAGCCTCGATCGCGTTTCGTCAGCGAAAACTACAATGTACGGACTGCTCCGGTGCGGCAAGGCAGGGGTGCGGTCGCGCCCGCGCTCGGGGCACGGGGCGCCCCGACCTCAGGTCACGCCGGCTCCGGCATCGGGTCCCGGGGTCGAAAGACCCTTTGTGGGCGCATCCGGGCCTTGCCGGCGCGCTTTCGCCGTTGCTGCCCGCCGGTTGGGCCGGAAGATTCGTCAACCGCATCTAACCCCGCTGCGGGCTCGCGCTCGTTTACAACCACGCAAGTATTCAACCCGAAAGGATCGCTCAATGATTTGCCTAAGACTGCGTGCCCCGTTTGCCCTGCTGGCCCTGACCACCTCGATTGCGGCATTTGCCGCGGACGAAGGGACTCACGCCCTCACGATTTACAGCACCCTGACCCCCGGAGCGATCGCGCCTGATCAGTATCGAAACGGCGGGGGCGGGCAGAACCTGCCGGGCTACGCGATGGTGCGCCACGAACGCCCGATCGTGCTGAACGGCGGACGCAATGCCATCCGCTTTACCGATGTCGCCGCCTTGATCGATCCGACGACGGTGTCGTTCACCTCGTTGACCGATCCCGAGGGTACGCGCGTGATGGAGCAGAATTTTCAGTTCGATCTGGTCAACACCGAAAAACTGCTCCGGCGCTATGTGGATCGCGACATCGCCGTCGAACGCATGGTCGGCAACAAGGTTGAAACCCTGGAAGGCACGCTGCTCTCGACGCAGGGCAGCCTGGTGCTGCGCGAAGCCGACGGTTCGATTCGCACGCTCCCCAATAACGCCGGCGTGAAATTGCCTTCGTTGCCCGGCGGGCTGATTACGCGCCCGACTTTGGTGTGGGAGGTCATTGCCGGCAGGGCCGGAACGCACAAGGCGCGCGTGGCATATCAAACTTCCGGCATGACGTGGTGGGCGGATTACAACCTCACCTTCGCCGAAGGCAAGGACGCGAACTCCTGCAAGGTGGACATCGGCGCCTGGGTCAGCATCCTCAACCAATCCGGCGGCAGTTATCCGGATGCAAAAATCAAACTGGTCGCCGGCGACGTGCACCGAGCCGACGCCAGCGCCGGCAACATGATGGCGAAAAGCATGGTCATGGACCGGGCCCAGGAAGTGAAGGGATTCGAGGAGAAGAGTTTCTTTGAATACCATCTTTACACGCTCGGCCGTCCCAGTTCGCTGCCGGACAATTCCACCAAGCAGATCGAACTGTTTCCAAAAATGACCGAGGTGCCGTGTCAGAAAACGCTCGTGTACTACGGCCAGGCGGGGCAGTGGCATGGCGGCGGGCCGATGACCGACCGGAATTACGGTATTGCCGGCAACAAGAAAGTCGATACCTATCTTTCCATCAGGAATCGTTCCGAGGACGGCATGGGCGTGCCGCTGCCGTCCGGGCGCGTGCGGGTCGCGAAACTGGATACGGCCGATGGCAGCCTGGAATTCATCGGCGAGGATCGCATCGATCACACGCCGAAGAACGAAACCGTTCAGCTCAAGCTGGGCAGTGCATTCGACGTGGTGGGGGAGCGCCGCCAGGTTGATTTCAAGATAGATACGAATCACAACACCATGACCGAGGAGATCGAGGTCAGAATCCGCAACCGCAAGGAGGAGCCGGTGCGCGTGGTCGTGAAAGAAAATCTGTATCGCTGGACCAACTGGAAGATCACGCAAGCGAGCCGCTCGTACGAGAAGCAGGACGCGCGCACGATCCATTTCCCGGTCAGCGTTGCCGCAAATGGAGAAGCCGTCGTGCGCTACACCGTGCGCTATTCGTGGTGACAGTGCGGGGCCGGTTGGAGGCGAGCGCAGCGTCGGAGCTGGGCTGGTGAGGCGACCGCGGGAGGAAAGCCGCCCCGGTTGCGACGGGGCGGCTCTGGAGCTTCACGGTGCCGGTGACTTCCTGTTTCTGGCTTCAAGAAAGCGGCGCATGGCTGCCTGCGGTTCGCCGCTCGCATACGCTTCCTTTTGCGCAACTTTGGCTTTCTCCAATGCGGCGTCGAACCCTGTTTGGGTCAGGACCCGCAACTGTTGCTTGGTCAGACGCATTGCGGTCGGCGCCAGTCGCGACATGTCCGAGGCGAGGGAGAGCGCTTTGGGCATGACGTCTTCCTTTGCCACCAGATGATTGAGGATGCCGATGTCGAAGGCGGTCTGACCGGAAATGAGTTCGCCGGTGAGCGACAGTTCGATATTCTTCGACAAGCCCAGATGCATGGTCATCAGGTAGGTGCCCACGATGCTGGCGAGCCCCGCCTTGATCTCCGGCTGGCCGAGTTTCATCTGCGGGTAGCCGATGCGAAGATCCGCGCACAGGCCGATCTGGAAGCCCGCGCCGGCGGCGGTGCCGTTGAAGGCAATAATGCAGGGCTTGTCGAGATCGCGCACGGCAGCGTACATCGCATGCTGGCGCGTGAGCCATGCATCGATGTCGCCCACGCCATACTTCGAAGTTTCTTCGAGGTCCTGCCCGGAACAGAATGCGCGTTCACCCGCGCCGGTGATGACGATCGCGCGCGTGGCGTCGTCCTTGTTCAGTTCTGCCAGCAACGTGATCAGCGTTTCGCGCATGGCGACGTCGATGGCGTTCAGGACTTCCGGCCGGTTGAGAATGACAATGGCGACGGCATCCCTGCGTTCGAGTTTGACACTGTTGTTCATGGAAGCTTTTGCGCTTTCAAACGTAGGCAGGCCCTTCGATGACCGGATGGGCGGACAGGAAACTTTCATCGAGCTCCACGCCGATACCCGGCGCTTCCAGAGGCAAAACATTGCCTTCGCGATCGAGGGTATAGGGCGTTGAAACCAGAGCGTCGCGGAAAAGGTTGTTCTTCGAGACGTCAGCCTCGAAATAACCGCCGTTGTCGATGGCAGCCAGAAAATGGATGGTGGCGGCCATGTTGAGTCCGGTCATCGAGGTATGAGGATGGATCGGCAGCTTCCAGGCGGACGCCAGCGCCGCAATGCGCAGCGCTTCCGTCAGCCCGCCGGTCTTGGAAAGATCCGGCTGCAGGATCTTGATCGCTCCGTCTTCGATCACGCGGTTGAACTCGAAGCGCGTGTAGTGATTTTCACCAGCCGCCAGAGGCGTTCGACCCAGGCGCGCGGCGTCGCGATACGACAGGTAATCGTGCGCCGGGAAAGGTTCCTCCAGCCAGCCCACATGCAGATCGTCGAGAGCAGGCATCGCTGCACGCACGTCGGCGACCGTGTAACCCGTGTTGGCGTCGGTCAGGATGACCAGATCGTCGCCGAAGGTTTGTCGAATCATGGTAATGCGCTCGATGTCGCGCGACACCGAATCGCCGATGCGCAATTTGACGGCCTTATAGCCGGCTTGCACATGCGGCCGCGCTTCTTCCGCGAGATGTTTTGGCGCCTGGTAGCCAAGCGACACGCCGCCGGCATACGCAGGAATGGCCTTCGAGCGACCGCCCAGCAGCTTGTACAGCGGCAGCTTGAGGGCCTTGCCACGGATGTCCCACAATGCCATGTCGATGCCCGATAGCGCGAGACAGGCTCCGGCGCCCATGCCGTGACTGGCCAACTGCTTGTCGTAAACCTTTTTCCAGATGCCGATGATGTCGTTCGCATCCTGTCCAAGCACCAGCTGTCGCAGCGTGGTATTGACCAGATGCGCGACCGCGCCAGGACAGCGCCCATGATGCGCCTCCCCCCATCCGATTAGGCCGTCTTCGGTGGAAACCTTGACGATCACCGCGTCGCGCTTGACGGCGCGACCGATCCCCAGGGTAACGCTGTCCTTCGGGTCCACCGGAAACGAAGTTGGGTAGGCCCGCACTTCGGTGACGCGCAACCCGGCCCCCGATGCGATTTCGCGGTTCATGGCTGCAGCAGATCCAGCGCAACGACGCGATAGGCAGGGTGATAAGCCTGGCGGAAGGCCTCGGAATGACGCACCGCCGGATAGCTTTTGCGCGCAATGTCGTCGAAATACGCGATGACCTGTTCCGGTGCGAAAGGGATGCCCCCTGCGGCGGCAAGGTCTCCGAGGCAGCCACAGAATTTGGCCAGCTTGTCGGGCGAAGCGGGGTAGCTGGCGGCTGTTTCGACGAATGCACGATGGAGCGCATCAGGATCTCCTCCGGCCGCAAGAAAAGCGCGCAGATGCACACGGCCGAGCCGGCCGTCGGGAGAAATGATGTCTTGCGCCGGTTCGTTGCCCGCCGCCTGCAGGCCGGCCAGTTCTTCGTCCAGGCGCTTTCGCGCCGCAACTGGATTGTCCACTGCATGCCCGGGGCCCAGCGCGGCCTGATGCAGCAACTTGTAGAGATCGTCAAGTTGCATGGCGGGATAACGCTGCAGATGTGCGGACAGCAACTGACTGACGAATTTCATCGGCCCTCCGGCAATGAGGCAATATTTCGCGAGTCCTGATTGAAGACAGATTTGCCATCTGGCGCGGGTAGGGCTAAGGTTTGCCGGTCGTTCACCGACGCCAGATGCTGACATCAGCGCAGGGCCCGCAGTCTCGGCCAAAGTACACGGCTACATGGCAGACATCTTCTCTTTCCCCGCAAGTTAAAGCCGGGGGTTCAAGAATCAACAATCAGGAGGATACATCAACATGGAACGCCAACATGAAATAGGATTTGTCGACCTGTCCAAACCAGTCGAGAAGAAAGTTGACGAGAACACGCGGCGCAGTTTTCTGACCAAGGTTGCCGGGGTTGCCGCAATCACGTCCATGGCGCCACAGGCATTCGCACGCAATTTCATCGACAAATACGACGCGGATGGTCCCATCGCGCGCTATCCGAATCCGGACATCATTGGCCTGGACAAGCGCTTCAAGTACAAGCTGGGCAACACGCCGATCGTGCGCCTGTATCGCGGCACGATGTGGGCAGAAGGCCCGGCGTGGAACCCGGTCGGGCGTTATCTGACCTGGAGCGATATTCCGGCCAACGAACAACTGCGCTGGATCGAGGAAGACGGCCACGTTTCGCGGCAATTCCGTTACCCGTCGAATAATTCCAACGGCAATATTTTCGACTATCAGGGGCGGCAAGTCGCATTCGAGCATGGCACCCGGCGCGTGGCCCGCTATGAACTAGACGGCAGCTATACCGTGCTGGCCGAAAAAACCTCTGACGGCAAAGGCCTCAACGCGCCCAACGATGGCGCAGCGCATCCGGACGGCTGGTACCTGTTCACGGATCCCGGGTACGGCGGATTGATGAACTACGAGGGCGAGCGCCTGAAATCGAATACGCCGCAACCGATCCAGAAGGAAGCGATCTACCGCATCGATGCGCCGGGAAAGTTCGAGAAAGTCGCCGACGAGCCGTTCAAACCCAATGGGCTGTGCTTCTCACCGGATTTCAAGAAAGTGTATGTCGCCGACACCGGACTGTCGCATTATCCGAACGCGAAAAGCGTCATCTGGGTCTACGACGTGGACGGCAAGCGGCTGCGCAATGGCCGTACGTTCGCCAGCATGGAGATGGATGGCAAGGTTGGCTTTGCGGACGGCATCCGGTGCGATGAGGACGGCAACGTCTGGGCGGGCATGGGTTGGGTGGGCGACGGCTATGACGGCGTGCACGTCTTCGCCCCTGATGGCACGCGGATCGGACAGATTCGCATGCCCGAGATCGTGTCCAATCTTGCATTCGGCGGCAGCAAGCGCAATCGGTTGTTTATGACCGGCAGTACGTCGCTGTATGCGATTTATGTGGAAACGCGTGGCGCGAACATCGGCGGGTGATAGAGCAAACAAAACCGCATCCTCCCGGATGCGGTTTTTTGTTCGCGCATCCCCTGCGCGGCATCGAACGGACCCTGGTGTCAAAACGGCATGGTAAAGCCTACCGTGACGTAGTCCGCGTTGGTATTGATCTGCGTATATTCGACGTCGAGAATGCCGCCGCCCAGGCGAAAGCCCAGACCGATCCCGGCGGACAGGCTGGTGTCGTTGTCGTTAAAGTCGTCGTCGGAATAAGCCAGTCCGAGCTTGCCTTTGAGATGGATGTCGCCCTCGGAGCGATAAACGCCATAGGCCGCCACGGAAGTGATATCCCAGTCTTTATTGCTGCCAACTTCGCCATCGATGACGCTGAAGTTGACATCGGCCTCCCAGGAGACGTTGCCCCTCAGGGGCTGGGCCAGACGACCGCCGATGGTTACGCCCGACTCAGAGTCCGGGCCGTTTGGTTTGGCCAGCCCTACGGTACCGCCAAACATCAGACCCTTCGTATTGAAGCCTTGCGCCATGGCCGCGGGTGAGGTCACAACCGCAATCAATCCCAATGCCATCAGGATGTTCTTCATAAGAATTTCCTTCGCAGGTTAAGGTGGGAACACGGACGTGTTCTGCCAGTTAGTCGCATCACAGGAGCATAAGTTCATCCGCCGGGAGGCATGGACGTTGCAGAGCCACGGGCTAACCGGATTGCGCCACGGCGATAAGGTCGGGATATTTCAGCGTTGCCTGGACAGGAGGCCGCCAAGCTTCATCAGCGCCTGTTCCACGCGTGCGGACCAGGGTTCGGCGCAACCTATGCGAATGCAGTTGCGATAGCGCCCCGTTGCCGAAAACAGCGTACCGGGACCCAACGATATCTTGGCGCGCAGCGCCTGCCGGAATAGCTCCTCGGCATCGCAGCCGTCTGGCATTTCCACCCACAGGATGAAGCCCCCGGCCGGACGCGTGATGCGGGTGCCGGCCGGGAAATGCGCGGCGATGGCCGTCGCGACGTGCGCGACCTGATCGCGGAACACGCGGCGCAGGGCCCGCAGATGCCGGTCATAGCCGCCGCTGGCCAGAAAATCCGCGATCGCGAGCTGCAGCACTTCGGGGCTGCCCACGGAATTGATGAACTTGGCCATCTGCACCTGTGCGTGCCAGCGGCCCGGGGCCACCCAGCCGAGTCTGAACCCGGGGGCCACGGTCTTGGTGAACGACGAGCACAGCATGACGTTGCCGGTTCGATCGAATGCCTTGGCCGGTCGCGGCCTGCTCTCGCCGTAATAGAGATCGCCATACACGTCGTCTTCGATCAGCGGCACGCCGCGCTGGTCCAGCAAGCGCACCAGACGTTTCTTGCTTTCATCGGACATGGTGAAGCCGAGCGGATTCTGCGCGTTCGGCATGACGATCACCGCGGCAATCGGCGTGCGTTCGAGTGCGAACTCCAGGGCCTCGAGGGAAATCCCATCGCGCGGGTGCGTCGGTATTTCCAGTGCCTTGATCTGCTGGCTTTCAAGAATCTGCAGCAACCCGAAATAAGTCGGCGACTCCAATGCGATCGTGTCTCCGGGCTTTGCCACGGCGCGCACGCATAGATTCAGGGCTTCCATGCATCCGTTCGTCACGATGATGTCCTTGGCCGCGAGACTGCAACCGAAATCGAGCGATTTGCGGGCGATCTGCCGGCGCAATTCCTCGTTGCCGGGCGGCAGCACGTATTGCGTCAGACACAGCGGTTTGCGGCGTGCGATCGAAGATAGCGTGCGTTGCAGCCTTGCGGTCGGCATGTGATCGGGACCGGGACAGGCGGCACCGAATGAGACGACATCCGGTCGGCGGGAGTCCAGCACCTCCTGGACCAGTGCGCTGATGCCTACCAGCCGCGCAGCGGCAGGAGGATTCGAGATCGATGGCTCATCGGCTACCGGCGTGCGATGTCGTACATAGTATCCGGCGTTCGGCCGGGCCTCGATCAACCCGCGGTTCTCCAGTACCTCATAGGCCTTCAACACGGTTGCAATCGAGACCCTGCGCTGGCTGGAAAGACTGCGCACCGAGGGCACACGTTCGCCGGGGCGCAAGGTGCCCGCGGAAATCATTCCCGTTATCGATTCGGCGACGGATTCATAGAGCACGGCTGGCGATGTCATCACCGGAATGTACTGAATTCGGCTGGTACGGGGACAGGCACAGTTGCGCGGACAATCGACCATTACGGGGACGGATTTGGCAAACTGTAACGTAAACAATTTGTCTTGTGTGAATCTGTAACGGTCCGAACGCGACGCCTAGCATGGTTGCATGGAGACTGAGGATAGGGTGCGCGTGTTCGACATTCCTGCGGGGTGTTTGCTGCGTTTGCCGACCAGGGCGCGCGCGAGGCTCACATGCGATGCCGGGCAGTTATGGGTGACCCAGGAAGGCAGAGCGCAGGACGATATCCTCGCTGCCGGGGATTCACTGGAGGTTCGAGGCGTGACCCTGGTCGAGGCAGTGAGCGAAACGGCGGCGCGCTTTACGCTGCTGATGCGTCACTCGCCGGCCTCATTGCTTGCCGTCTGGCTGTGGGCGCGGTTCCCGCAAGCGCATGCCGGCGGGATGAACACAACCGAGGTTACTTGTAGACCAGAACCGGAATTTTCGAATGCGCCAGGACTTTTGCAGCCTGGCTGCCCAGGAGCAGACCTGACAGTCCGGTGCGGCCGTGTGAAGCCATGAAAATCAGATCGCATTTTTTCTTGCTGGCAGCTTCGACGATGGCTTCCCACGGCGAGATGCTGTCGAGAAACACGCCGGCATAGCGAACACCGGCGGCCTGCGCCTCTTTCTCGATCGCCGCCAGGAACCGCGTCGCGGTTTTCTTCGACCGGTTGTCCCATTCCGCTCGCGACATCAAGTCGGGCGGGAAATACTCACCATAAGCCAGGATCTCGTATTGCTCCGGCGAATAAAAGCCGGTGACTTGGGCGCCGACTGCCTGGGCCAGCGCGACACCCGCCTTGATGGCTTTTTTGGAGAGGGCAGAACCGTCGGTGGGAAGCAGAATATTCTTGAACATGAATTTCTCCTGACCGATGGGGCGCAACGTCTCGCGATTGCGGCCCGAAGCTTGCGGTATAGTGCGGACCAATTTCCCGGGAACCTGCTATTTTGACTCCGCACACGCTCGAAGTTCTGCGTCTTCTGGAAGACGGAGAATACCACTCCGGCGATGCCCTCGGACGCGTGCTGGGTATTACCCGTGCCTCCGTATCGAATGCGCTCGCCGATGTCGAGGCGCTCGGCCTGAGCGTCTACAAAGTGCATGGGCGCGGTTACCGATTGGTGACGCCTGTGCAATGGCTGGCGCATGCGCGCATCATCGAGCATCTGGGCCAACAGGCCAGCCGATTCGAGATCGATATTGTCGATCAAACCGGGTCGACGAACACCGATCTGCTGGCACGCGCACTGCGCGGCGCACGTTCCGGCAGCGTGCTCGTCGCCGAGACCCAGACCGAGGGGCGCGGGCGTCGCGGGCGCAACTGGCATTCTTGCCCGGGCGGTGCACTCACGTTCTCCATCCTCTGGCGGTTCGACCAGGGCGCGGGATTCTTGAGCGGCCTGAGCCTGGTGGTCGGCATTGCGCTGGCACGCGTACTGCGAACGTTTGGGGCCACCGACGTGATGCTGAAGTGGCCGAACGATTTGCTGTGGCAGCATCTGAAAATTGCGGGCATCCTGATCGAACTGGCCGGCGACGTAATGGGCCCCACGACGGCCGTGATAGGCATCGGTCTCAATCTGCGCCTGCCCGATTCGGTCAGGGAGCGCATCGATCAGCCTGTCACCGATCTGGTGCGAATCGGCGTCGAGCCCGATCGCAATGTACTGTTCGCCCGGGTACTGGCGGAGCTGGACCACGTGCTCGGCCAGTTTTCCGAAGAGGGATTCGCGCCGTTTCGCGAGGAGTGGGATCGCCTGCATGTGTACCTGGACAAGATGGTGAGGTTGCGGATGCCGGACAAATCCGAACTCGAGGGACGGGTACACAATATCGGTGAAGACGGTGCGCTGCTCTTGCAGACCCGCTCGGGACTGCGCAAGTTCTATGGCGGCGAACTGAGCCTGCGCGGTATTGCTTGAGATATTTTACGACAGGTGAATGGATCGTGATTCTTGCAGTCGATGCCGGCAACACCCGGGTCAAATGGGCACTGCATGATGGCCGCGCGTTCGTGAGCGACGGCTGGGTCACGCACGCACAGTTCGACAAACTGGATGAACAATGGGCCGCGATTGCCACGCCGTCCTCCATCGTAATCGGCAATGTGGCCGGGGAGGTGGTCGCACAAAAACTGCGCGAGGCGGCAGCGCGCTGGCAGGCTGGCTTGTTATGGGCCTCGAGCTCGCGCAAGCAAGCCGGGGTCGTGAGCCGCTACGACGACCCATCGCAGCTGGGCGTCGATCGATGGGCCGCACTGATCGGCGCGCGCAGCATGGATGTAGGTGCGTCTGTCGTCGTCAACGCCGGCACTGCGACCACGATCGACGCGCTCGACGGCCAGGGCGAGTTCCTGGGGGGCATCATCGTATCGGGGTTCGACTTGATGCACGAAGCCCTGGCTGCCAATACCGCGCGGCTGTCGGCCGAGCGCGGCCAATTCAGCGCCTTTCCCCGCAGCACGCGGGATGCCATTACCAGCGGCGCCATTCAGGCTCTGTGTGGTGCGGTTGACCGCATGCGCGGCGCAATGCTGGGGGCCGGCAATCCGGAACCGACACTGGTCTTCACCGGAGGGGCTGGCGAGACCGTAGCGCGCCATATGGGCAGGCCGGTACGCTTTGTCGACCAGCTTGTCCTCGCGGGGCTCGTGCAGATCGCGATGGAGTCGCGATGAAAGCCCTGTTTTTTGTACTGCTCGCAGCGAACCTGGCGTTAGCTGGATTCTGGTATGTGCGGGAGCGTTTGCCGAATCCGGACGCACAACTGATACGCCAGCAGATGAATTCCGATCAGATCCGCATCGTGCCCGCACGGCCGGGGCCGCCGTCCGCACCTGTAGCCGCTGCGGCATCCGGCACATGTCTGGAATGGGGCAGCTTCGGCGCGGCCGAACTGCCCAGGGCGCAGGCGGCGATCGACGCACTGGCACTGGGCGATCGCGTGCTCAGGACGGATGTGGCGGTCTCCAGCAGTTACTGGGTGTTCATTGCCCCGCTGCAATCGAAACCGGACATGGATCGCAAGATCAACCAACTCAAAGCGCTGGGGGTCAGCGAATACGCGCCGCTGGTGGAAACCGGGCGCTTTCGCTTCGCCATTTCGCTGGGTGTATTTCGCACGGAGGCGGGCGCGAAAGCGCGTCTGGCCTCGCTCAAGTCCAAGGGCGTGCGCTCCGCGCAGATCGGCGAGCGCGAGCAGCGCATTACACAAAAGGCGTTCGTATTCCGCAATCCCGACGATGCGCTCTCGACGCGGCTTGGCAGCCTCAAGGCCGACTATCCGGGCGCCGAATTGCGCATGGTGGATTGCCCGGCGCCCTGACCGAACAGGCTAGGCGGGTGCGAGCAGCCGCGCCCCGCCTCCGTTGTCGCGCAGTTCCAGCAGGCGCGAGTGAAATGCCTGCAGCGTCGAGCGATGGCCCACGCTGACCACGGTGGCATGCGGCAGCTTAGCCTTGAGAAGCTGATAAAGCTCCCGCTCGGCGGTCTCGTCGAGCGAGGCGGTTGCCTCGTCGAGCAGCAGCCAGTCGGGCTGTTGCAGCAGTGCCCGTGCAAAGGCCATGCGCTGCTGTTCACCGGGAGATAATTGCATGGACCAGTTTTGCTGTTCGTCGAGGCGCTGCGCAAGTTGCTCCAACCCGACATCCGTGAGCGCCTGCCTGATCGTTTCATCGGAAAAACGCCCATCGCTCGCCGGGTAGGAAGCCACGTCTCTCAGGCTGCCGATGGGCAGGTAGGGTTTCTGGGGCAAAAACAGGATGCGGTCATTTCCTGGCAATCGAATGCGGCCGCTGCCGAAGGGCCAGATTCCGGCGAGGGCGCGGAACAGCGTGCTTTTCCCTGAGCCGGAAGGTCCCCGGATGAGCCAGTTGTCTCCCTGCTGGATATCGATGTTGGAGGCGGCGACAAGCGGCGTACCGTCAGGCAACTGCAGGGAAACATCGTCGATCATGAGCCCGGACTGTTCGCCTTGCAGGCGTTGCATTGCCGACTTGTCGCGAGCTTGCGCGCGGGCGCTCTCGATGGCGTAGTGAAAGCCGATCAGCCGGTCGGTGGTGGCTTTCCAGACGGCGAACGTGTTATAGGCGCCGATGAACCATGACAGCGATCCTTGCACGTGGCCGAAAGCGTTGGAAATCTGCATCAGTCCGCCCAGCTGGATCGTGCCCGCGAAATAGCGATTGCCCGCCACGACGAACGGAAAAATAATCGCGGCCTGGTTATAGCCGATCGTAAAGAAGTTGAGGATCTTCTGCCGCTTCATGATGCGCCACCAATTGTCGACGACGCTGGCGAATCGCCCGCGGAATCCACGCAGCTCATCAGACTCGCCGTTGTACAACGCAACGCCCTCCGCATTCTCGCGGAACCTGACCAGGTTGAAGCGAAAATCCGCTTCATAGCGCTGCTGGTTGAAGTTGAGCCCGATCAGCCGCTTGCCTATCTTGTGCGTGAGCCACGTGCCGACAATTGCATAGAGCAGCGCCGCCCAGACCATGTAACCGGGAATGACGATTTGGGTGCCGTTCAGGGAGAATTCCGCGGGACCGGACAGACCCCAGAGAATGCCGACAAAGGAACCCAGCGTGACCACGGCATTGAGGAAACCCAGGGCAAGGTCCAGCGACTGGTCGACAAAGATTTTCATGTCGTCCGCGATCCGCTGGTCCGGATTGTCCGCAGGGTTCCCGCTTAACTGCAACCGGTAATAGGCGCGGTCGCTGAGCCACTCCACAAGATAATTGTCGGTAAGCCAGCGCCTCCAGCGGATCTGCAGCAACTGATTCAGGTAAAACGCATAGACGGCCATGACGATGTAGATGGTGGCCAGGATGGCGAAGCGCCCCATCAGTTTCCAGAATGCCGCCTTGTCCTTTTCTTGCAGTGCGTTATAAAACGCGTTGTACCACTCGTTGAACAGCACGTTCATGTAGACCATGGCCAGCGTCAGAAGGATCACCACGCTGAGTAACAGCCATGCAGTGAAACGTTCTTTCGAGGTCCAGTACGGTTTGATCAGGCGCCATGTATCGCGCAGGAAAGTGGAGCTGGCAGACATTAGCGTTCCTTACAGAAAAATCAGGACTTTCGAATGCGGGACAACAATGCCGTGGTCGAGCGTTCGAACTGAAACGGAATGGATTTCACTAGTCCGCCCCAGGCGAGCACTTGCTCCGCTCCGACAATTTTATCGACTGGCCAGTCCCCGCCTTTGACCAGTATCTCCGGACGGCACTGCAGGATCAGCGCCAACGGCGTGTCGTCTTCGAACCACGTCACGAGGCTCACACTTTCCAGAGCGGCCGCAACGGCCATGCGATCTTTGAGGGTGTTGACCGGACGGTCGGGCCCCTTGCCGAGCCGTTTGACCGAAGTATCGGAGTTCAGCGCGAGCACCAGACTGGCGCCCAGCGCGCGCGACTCGGCAAGATAGGTTACGTGCCCGCGGTGCAGGACATCGAAGACGCCGTTGGTAAACACGAGCGGGCGATGCAATGCGTGCGTCCGCCCGCCCAATTCTGCGGGAGAGACGATTTTGTTCTCGAAGTCGGGCGGCGCACCCATGGCTGGCCGCAATGATACAGGCGGGAACGGGTAGCGTGCGCCGGCCGGGGCCGGCTACACGGACAGCGCGGACAACTGTTTGCGGTAACGCGAAAGATCCTGCACGGTTCGAATCGGCAACTCGAACAAACTGGAAAGATTGTGCAGGATCATTTTCACGACTTTGGCTTCCCACTCGCGATCGAAGCTGATTTGCGTGTCCAGCCAGTGCTCGAGCCAGGACGGGTTCGGCAGCCTGCTTTGCACCGTGTCGTTGGGGAACAGGTTCTTGTTCACATGAAGATTGGTGGGATGCAGGGGTTTTCGGTTGCGGCCGCTGGAAGCCATCAGCAGGCCGACCTTGGCGAACGCGCGTCGCGCGGTGTCGCCGCTCAGTTCGACCGCTTTTTTCATATAACGCAAATAAGCGCCTCCATGGCGCGCTTCATCTCGCGAGATCAGGTCATAGATCTTGCGGATGACCGGCTCGGTGTGCCATTGCGCTGCACGGCGATACCAGTGATTGAGGCGAATTTCCCCGCAAAAATGCAGCATCAGGGTATCGAGCGGAGGCGCGGGGTCGAAGTCGAACCGCACGGCATGCAGCTCTTTTTCGGTCGGGATGAGGTCGGGTCGGAAGCGACGCAAATACTCCATGAGCGCGAGCGAGTGCTTCTGTTCTTCATAGAACCACACCGACATGAATGCGCAAAAGTCGCTATCGTCGCGGTTGTCGCGCAGAAACATCTCGGTGGCGGGCAGCGCGGCCCATTCCGTAATCGCGTTCATCTTGATGGTAAGCGCCTGCTCATCGGATAGTTTCGCGGCGTCGAACTTGTCCCACGGGACATCCGAATGCAAGTCCCAGCGCACGGCCTCGAACGCTTTGAACAGGTCGGGATAGAGCATCTTTTGTGCTTTCATCGTCGTTCCAGGAATTCCTTCAGGACCGTGGGCAGATGGTGCGCGGGGCGGAAGTCACGGTCACGTTCCGTTCCGGCCTCGGCATCAGCGTCGATATTCGGGCCAATGCGGCGGGACGAAGTATATCTATTTATTCGACAGCCTCGCTTCGCCATTGTTTGATGGACAGCAGCATTATGTCGAAGTTTTCAATGACCTGTATACGGGGGATGGCTTTACGTACACGCGCAGCGCCGGCGCCGCCGGCCCAGATGCGCATCGACTCAGGCAACGCGCTGCGGAGCTGGTTCAATCCCTCGGTCGCTTTGGAATCGGGGAAAGACGAACTGAAAGACAGCGCAACGATATCGGCTTGATGTGCGTGCGCCGCGGCCACGATGTCGGCCGGTGGCGTCTGCGTGCCAAGCGCGATGCATGATGCGCTCTCGACGGTGAGCAGGGCTTCGGCCATGAGCAGGCCGAGACTGTGCAGTTCCTGCGGCAGCGTTGTGAGCAGAATACGCGGAGCACGGCTTTGCGGCTGTAACGTCGTAATCGCGGTGCGCAGGACACGTTGAATGAGTTCCGAATACAGATGTTCTTCGAAAACCGCAATGCGCCCGGCCATCCACGCTTCGCCGACCGCCGCAGTCAGCGGTGCGACGGTTTCCTGAATGAAGTTCTGCAACCCCTTGCGCGCCAGTACTTCAGATAACTGCGCGCGCAGGGCGTCTGTCTGGTGGGCGCGAATCAGATCCATAAAAACGTCGATATCCCCACCCAGGGATTTTCCGTCTGAGGGCTCGGCACCCAGTGCACGCAACTGCTCCATGGACGCCCGGACGATCTTTCCCGGACGATGACCACGATCCATCAAGCGTTTGATTAAACGTAGTTTATCGACTTGATCAGGTGGGTAGAGCCGCTCCCCGTTGGGGTCGCGAACCGGCTGTGGAAAGGCATAACGCCGCTCCCATATCCTCAAGGTGTCCTTGGTCAGCCCCGTATCCTGCTCCACCACGCCGATCGTCAATAAATTATTCATTTTGTCTAGGTCAAAAATTGACTAACTCCAAGATATAGCCTATTTTGCTTGCAAATAGAGAGTTTGACTAGGACAAATACAGTTATTCTGATGGATGGGTGCTCCATTTCGGCATCCGGGCAGCAGCAAACAGGCGATCCAGACGGCTTGGCCGTCCGGCAAAGTTCAGCGAGGGCCGGCGCTTTCGGGCGTCTGGCGCGAGGCCGGTACTCCCCTTCCCCGACCGGTCGAGTGTTCTGTATCCGTCAGGCGGCACGACTGTGCGCCGGCGGGTCCGGTCCACGCTGATTTTTCCCCGCTCATCGCTTGGCGGTCGAGATTTTTCCCGGAGATTCGTATACGCGTAACGGAAGATTCAGCAAAAGGACTTCGATGAGTATTGCAGCGCGTGTTGCCGTGGTGGGCGCCGGCATCTCCGGTGTCTCCGTCGCAGGGTTCTTTCTGCTCCAACTAAGCGGGAGGCCCCTGTGGAAAACCGTTGCAGGAGGCGGGCGCGAGTATGTGAAAAAGCTTGCTGCGTCACTGACGGATGTGCGATACGGTTGTCCGGTGGAAGCGGTCTCGCGCCGGTCTGATGGTGTTTCCGTCAGATTCCATGGAGGTCGAACCGAAAGTTTTGCGCATGTGGTATTTGCGTGCCACAGCGATCAGACCCTGTCGCTGCTGGACGATGCCACACCAGCAGAGCAAAACGTGCTGTCGCGCATCAAATATCAGTCGAATCGCGCCATCTTGCACACCGATGCAGCGTTGTTGCCGAGAAACCGGGAAACCTGGTCAGCCTGGAACTACGTAGCAACAGGAGACGGCTCAGGCTCGCATCCCGTCAGTGTCAGCTACCTAATCAACAAGCTGCAGCCTCTGCCTTTCAAGCAGCCGGTCATCGTGTCACTTAATCCGCACCGGGAGCCTCGTCTTCAACACGCGATCAGGAGTTTTGACTATGCGCATCCGATGTTCGATGGCCCGGCCATCGAAGCGCAGCGCGGACTGGGCGCGATTCAGGGTAAGCGGCACACCTGGTATTGCGGTGCCTGGACGGGATACGGGTTCCACGAGGACGGGCTGGTTTCGGCCCTGGAGGTTGCCAATGCCATGGGGATCCGGGCGCCCTGGCAGGCAGCGGAGCTTGCGGCATGATGCCCATGCTCTTCCGCGGCTGGGTGTTTCATGCACGCCGTCACCCGCGGCGCAATGTATTTCGCTATCGCGTGTTTTTCCTGCGCTTTCCGCTGAGCCAACTGCAGCGGCTGGAAAACGCCGTCTTTTCAATCAATCGCTGGAATCTGTTCAGTTTCCATTATCGCGATCACGGCGCACGCGACGGTTCGCACCCGCAGACATGGATACGCGATCTCCTGCACGAACACGCAATGCACGAAGCCGATGGCGAAGTGTGGCTGCAGGCGTTCCCGCGCATGCTGGGCTACGTTTTCAACCCGGTGAGTTTCTGGTTGTGTAACGACCGCAGCGGGGCGCTCAGAGCAGTTGTTTGCGAAGTGAATAACACGTTCGGAGAACGGCATCTCTATTTGCTGGCTCACCCGGATCATCGCCCGATTCGCGCCAGTGACACGCTCACGTCGCGCAAGGTGTTTCATGTCTCGCCATTCTGTGAAGTGTCCGGCTCGTACCGCTTCCGGTTCAATATCGCCGAAGCGTCCACGCACATCAGGATCGACTACGACGGCGCCAAAGGCAATGTGCTCCTTACTTCGGTTGCCGGGCGGGGCTCGAGTTATCACGCCAGGAGTCTGCTGCGCACATTTCTGACCTATCCGGGCATGACACTAGGCGTGATGGCCCGAATCCATTTGCAGGCGCTCAAGTTGCTGATCAAGGGAGTCCCATGGATCACCAAGCCCGCGCCGCCTTCCAAGGAACTGACACGATGAGCCAGAACGAGGCCGTCCGCCCTTTTTCAGTCGATGGCACCCCCAGATCGGGTCGCCTCGCGCTTGCGCTTCTGGCCCGGTTGCGTCACGGGCGGCTGAATCTCGTCGCACCGAGCGGGCAGATGTACCACTTTGCCGGCGAATTGCCCGGTCCTGAAGCGGCGATTCACCTGGACGACTGGCAGATATTCGACGAGGTGAGGCGCGCGGGTGACATCGGCTTCGCCGAAGCTTATCTGGATGGCCGGTGGCAAACGCCGGACTTGCGCGCATTGCTCGAACTCGCGGCCATCAATCGCGCCGTTCTGGAGAAAATGCTCCATGGTAAATGGTGGGGACGACTGTTCTACAGATTGCGGCATCTGAGTCGTATCAATACCCGACAGAGGGCCCGGAAAAACATCCACGCGCATTACGATCTCGGTAACGGGTTCTACCAGGCATGGCTCGATCGGACGATGACTTACTCCGCCGCCTTGTTTGAAGGCGATGCGCAGCGAACGCTCGAGGAGGCTCAGAGCGCCAAATACGAACGTGTGCTGCAGCGTCTTGAGATAGGCCCCGATGACCAGGTGCTGGAGATTGGCTGCGGCTGGGGTGGATTTGCTGAACATGCTGCGAGAACCCGCGGGTGCCGTGTGTATGGCATTACATTGTCATCCGCGCAGCTTGAGTTTGCGACGCGCAGGATCAGCGACGCGCATTTGTCTCATCTGGTCAAGTTTTCGCAGACGGATTATCGCGACGTTCGCGGCAGTTTCGACCACGTCGTATCGATCGAAATGTTCGAAGCCGTGGGCGAGCGCTTCTGGCCATCGTATTTTTCCATCGTGCGCGACTGCCTGAAACCGGGGGGCCGCGCGATGGTGCAGACCATCACCATTGCCGATGAGCTGTTCGCACGCTATCGCAAATCGACCGACTTCATTCAGCAATACGTGTTCCCCGGCGGAATGCTGCCCAGCCCCAAGGTGTTCAGAGAACTCGCCGTACGGGCAGAACTCGAGGTCCGCGATGAATTCCACTTCGGCGGTGATTACGCGGAAACACTGAAACGCTGGCGCGAACGGTACCGAAAAGGCAGCAGGAGTTTGCGTACGCTCGGATTTGACGAGCGCTTCGAGCGTCTGTGGAACTTCTATCTCGCGTACTGCGAAGTTGGTTTCCGTGCTGCGAGCACCAGCATCATGCAAGTGGAATTACAGCGTGCGTAAATTCGCATGGCTACTGGTTGCCGTGCTTGTTCTGCCGGCGGGTGCCGCCGCTGAGGCTTTGCGCCCAGCAGCCTGGTATACGGTGCGACCAAGGCTGCTTTGATTAATTTCACCGAAACCTTGTATCTCGATCTTGCGCCTCGCCAGGTCGGGGTGTATCTGATCAATCCGGGCTTCGTTAAAGACTCCGCTGACAGATAAAAACGAATTCAAAATGCCTGCGCTGATCTCGGCCGAGCAAGCCGCGGAGGAAATGATCAAAGGCTTCGAGGCCGGCAAGTTCGAGATCCATTTCCCCAGGCGCTTCACGCTCTGGCTCAAACTGCTTCAATTATTGCCCTACAGACTCTATTTTGCAGCGGTACACAAGTTCACCGGGTTATGACCGTCATGGACCAGGGCAGAATCGATGCGCTCGTGCATTTCTACGAAACTCTCTCGGCTGCGCGAGTGAAGGACTTCGGTTTGTATTATGCGCAGGATGCGCATTTCAAGGATCCATTTAACGAGGTGTCGCGCCTTGCGCAAATAGAAGGAATATTCGCCCGCATGTTCCGTCAGGTGTCGGAACCTCGATTCGTCGTCCACGAGAGAATCGGCGATGAACGCGGGTTGATCCTGGTATGGGACCTGACATTTCGCATGAAAGCATGGCATTCGCGTGAACTTCAGGTCATTCGCGGCGTGAGTCATCTGCGATTCGGCGACAGCGGCAAGGTCAACTATCATCGTGACTACTGGGATACTGGCGAAGAGCTTTATGCGAAATTGCCGCTGATCGGTGTCGTGGTGCGCCTGCTACGGCGCGCGCTGGCCTGAGGGGTGACGTGATGGCGCGGCGGTATGACACTGCGCTGGTATGGTTCCGGCGCGATCTGCGCAACACCGATCACGCTGCGCTCAGTTTCGCGCTCCAGCAGGCGCGCCAGGTGCACGGCGTGTTCGTTTTTGATACCGATATTCTGGATAAGCTCGCCGATCGCCGGGATCGGCGTGTCGAGTTTATCTGGCACAGTGTCGCGGAGCTTTCGCGCGCACTTGGCGAAATGGGCGGCGGATTGCACGTGTTGCATGGCCGGCCGCGGGATGTGATTCCGGCAGCTGGCGGGCAAGCTGCAGGCGCAGGCGGTGTACGCCAATCACGACTACGAGCCGCTTGCGAACGAACGTGATGCGCAGGTTCGCGTGCAACTCGAGAGGCAAGGGTGCTGCCTGCACACCTTTAAGGACCAGGTAATATTCGAGAAGGACGAGGTTCTCACGCAGGCTGGCGGGCCCTTTACGGTATTCACGCCGTACAAGCGCGCCTGGCTAACAAAGCTCGATGCGACTTTCTCCAAAGCTTACCCCGTCGTCGCCCATAGCGACGCTCTTGCGCGAAGCCGGGTTGTGTCGATCCCGTCCCTGGAAGAACTCGGATTCAAACCGACTGATCTCAAGTACATGCAGATGCCCACGGGCATGTCCGGCGCGCGCGGGCTTTTACAGGACTTCCTGAAGCGTATCGATGCGTACGGGGAGACGCGGAATTATCCCGCGCTCCGCGGCGTGTCCTATCTGTCGGTGCATTTGCGCTTCGGCACTATTTCCATCCGCGAACTGGTGCGGGAAGCGGTTTCAATTGAAGGTGCGGGCGCGAAGACCTGGCTGTCCGAACTGATATGGCGCGAATTCTATTTTGGCATTCTTCATCACTTTCCCCATGTCGTGGGGCAGGCATTCAAGCCGCAATACGAGGCGCTGCGCTTTTCAAATTCTCCCACCGCGTTTGCCGCCTGGTGCGAAGGCAGAACCGGTTTTCCCCTGGTCGACGCAGCGATGCGCCAGCTTAACGATACAGGCTACATGCACAACCGCCTGCGCATGGTCGCGGCTTCATTCCTGGTCAAGGATCTGCATGTGGACTGGCGTTGGGGAGAGTCTTATTTCGCCCGCAAACTCAACGATTTTGACCTGGCGGCCAATAATGGCGGCTGGCAATGGGCGGCCTCCACCGGCTGCGATGCGCAGCCCTGGTTTCGCGTTTTCAATCCGGTGACGCAATCACGCAATTTCGATGCGGACGGGCACTTCATCCGCCTTCATGTGCACGAGCTTGCGAACGTCGATGCAAGGTTCATTCACGAGCCATGGCGAATGACTGCGGATGAACAACGCGCCGCCGGCATGATGCTCGACAGGGATTACCCGGCCCCGATCGTCGATCATGCCGCCGCGCGGGCAAAAACGCTTGAAATCTACGGGGCCGTCCGCGAGCGTTGAGGCACTCGCGCCCTGTTGGGTCGATGCAAAAAAAGCCTCATAAAGAGGCTTTTTCGCGCACGCGGGTTAACACCGTTTAGTCGAGATACTCGAACACCTTCACGACGCGTTGCGCCCCGCTGGTTGTCGCGGCCGTCTGCGCGGCGAAATCTGCTTCCGCGCGCGTGACCAATCCCATGAGAAACACCGTGCCGTTCTCCGACACGACCTTGATGTTGTTGGCGCTCACGTCCTTGTTTTGCGCAAGGCGACCTTTGACGCGACTCGTTAACAACGCGTCGCTCGCGCGCGAGGTAACCGAACTGGCGCCGCCTACAACGATTTCATTCTGGATATTGCGGACATTGGGCACCTCGAGCATCAGGACCGACAGGTCCTGCTTGATCTCTTCGGTCGGCGCCTGCCCGGTCAGCATGACGAAGCGATTGAAACTCGTGACGTTGATGTTGACCTGCTCGCCATATTTATCGGTAATGCGGTTCCTGGCCTTGATTTCGATGGTCTGGTCTTCCAGCAGTGTTGCATTCGTGCGCCGGTCTTCCGCCATCATGACGCCGGCACCCACGCCGGCGCCCACCAATAACGGTATGCAGGACTGGAGCAAGGGGACAACGGCAACAAGCAATACTGCAAAGCGAATAGGCAATTTCATTCATTCCACTCCTAACAACATGCAATCGATTGCATCGCACATGCAATGCAGGCACAGCAAATGAACTTCCTGGATACGGGCGGTACGATCGGCGGGCACGCAAATATGCACATCATTCTCTCCGAGCAGATTTGCGATCTTTCCGCCTTTTTTGCCGGTCAGCGCGACCACATCCATCTGCCGGTCGTGCGCGGCTTGTATGGCTTCCATGACATTGGCAGAGTTGCCGCTGGTCGATATCGCCAGCAGGATGTCGTTGGGTTGCCCCAGCGCGCGGACCTGTTTCGAGAAGACCTCGTTGTAATGGTAGTCGTTGGCAATCGAAGTAATGGTGGAGGTGTCCGTGCTAAGCGCCATTGCTGCCAGAGGCGGGCGTTCGTTCTCGAACCGGTTCAGCAGTTCCGCGGCGAAATGCTGGGCGTCGGCCGCTGATCCGCCGTTGCCGCATGACAGGATTTTGCCTTCTTTCATGAGGCACTGAACCATGCGCTCCGAGGCGCTGGCAAGCGACGGCGCCATCAATTCCATGGCCTGGAGTTTGAGCTGGGCACTGTCCATGAAATGCTGATTGATTCGGCTGATGAGATCCATTGGCAGGATTGTCCGGGATGACGGGGCGAATTATTGCATAAAGACCTGCTTAACCTGGCCTGTGAATGGATTATTCGCCGAACGCGTTTTCGAGCCATTCGATCTCATGGGTGTCGCCACTTAGCAACACGGCATCGAAGCGGCAGGCCGGAAATTCGTTGCACGCCGCCAGATAATGCCTTGCTGTGCGTAACAGTTTCTCGCGCTTCGCCGCCGTGATGCTTTCGCGCGCGCCGCCAAAGGTTCCGTTGCGCCGGTAACGCACCTCGACGAACACGAGCGTGGTGCCGTCACGCATGATCAGATCGATTTCGCCGAATCTGCACCGGTAGTTACGCGTCACCATGCGCAGCCCGCGCGCGGCCAGAAACTCCGCCGCGGCGTCCTCGGCAAGCGCGCCGTGCTCGCTCATCGAGCGGGAGGTGTCTCCAGAACCCTGGCGCTACCCTGCGCGAACTGTGCAGGGACCAGTGTGCGGATGAATTGGTGAAGATTATTCAAGGTAATGGTGCCAGTTACGCCGTCGAGAGGCTGCATGGCATCGAAGGGATGCAATAACTCCTTGGCCAACCGGTAGGCGTCGATACCGAGTGCGTAAAATCGCTCGCGATCAAGACCTGTGGTTTGCGCGTTGGGGCGCGCGTAGCTGATCACCGCCGGATGATCCGGCTGCAGCAGCCAGGGCATGTCGAGAAACCGGACTCCTTCCAGATCATGGTTTGCAAGCGCATTGGCGTTCGAGGTGAACACAAGCGACGTCGCATAGATCGGAATGGATGCGCCAAGATAAGGCCGTACCAGACGCGCTCTCGCCGCATCCAGCGACATGAAGACCGTATCGGCCTTGGAGCTGGCGATTTGCTCCTGCAAGCCCACCAGGGCGGCGGAGTCGGTGCGATAAGGAAACTGACCGGTGAGTTCCGCGCCGAGCGATTGCCATTCGTCTGCAAAAGCCTGCGCCATGCGGCTCGCCAGCAAGGTGTCGCCATCGATGACGAACGCCTTGCGGCCCCCTAGCCGCCACGCGAGTTGTGCAGTTTGTCGCACCTCCGCTTCGATTTGCAGGCCGTACACGAACAAATCCCGTGGGAGCAGGACTTCACCCTCGGGAATGTTCAGCGCAACCGTTGGCACGCTGATGAAGTCGCTCTGCGCCAGCGCCGTGACACCATTTCGAGTCAGCGGGCCGATCACGGCACGCGCACCCAGCGATGTCGCCTGCCGATAGGTCGACAGAATCTGCTGGGGATCTTCGCCGGTGGCGTAAATCCTGACCTTCAGGCTGTCGGCGGGCTCATTTGCAGCCGCATTGAGGATGCCGAGGCGGACTGAATCGGCGTGCTTGCCAAACGATGCGGATTGCAGCGGCAGGATGACCGCGATATGCGGCTCGGCGGGGTTGATCCGGTCGCCAGTCTCCTGTGCGCTGGCAAAGCCGGTGGCTAAGCCGAAAAGCGCCCAGTATAGTAATGAAGACCCCAACAATCGGAAGGCCGAGCCCAGTTGCATAACGAAAGTAAGAAAGTGGCCGAGCCGATATTATATGTGGTGGCAACCCCGATCGGGAATCTTGGGGACATCACCTTGCGCGCCCTCGAAACGCTCAAATCCGTGGATGTGATCGCCGCGGAAGACACGCGCGTATCGCGAAAACTGCTGGCCCACTTCGGAATCCAGACGGAATTGATAGCCGCGCATGAGCACAATGAACGCGAGGCATCCCAGCGTCTCGTGGCATTCCTGTCACAAGGCAGATCCGTGGCGCTTATTTCGGATGCCGGCACGCCAGCCGTCAGTGATCCGGGTGCAATTGCCGTCGCGCAGGTTCGTGCAGCCGGCTTTCGCGTGGTCCCGATTCCAGGAGCCAGCGCTCTGACCGCCGCGCTATCCGCAACGGGACTGCAGTGCGACGCGTTTTGTTTTCATGGCTTTCTGCCGTCGCGCAAGGGCGAGCGCGAGAACGCACTGGAATTAATCCGCGCGCAGCCGGAGCTTCAGGTTTTCTATGAGGCGCCGCATCGAATTGCCGAGTGCATGGCGAGTCTCGCCACCGTCTTTGGCGCAGATCGGCGCATCGGCATTGCCCGCGAGCTGACCAAGCTCTATGAGCAAGTCCATGTTTGCAGGCTAGATGAGGCTTCGGCGTGGCTGGAGCAAAGCGAGAATCATCGCCGCGGCGAGTTCGTGCTTCTGGTGGAAGGCCATCCGCAGCGGGAAACGCGGGAGGATGCCGATTCGCGGCACACCCTCGAAGTGCTGCTGCGCGAATTGCCGCTAAAGCAGGCGGTAGGACTTGCCGCGGAAATTACCGGGGCCAAGAAGAATGCGCTGTATGAGCAGGCATTAAAGCTGAAAAAGGACAAATAGGCCGAGTATGCAGATGATCGGAACAGCTGCCATTGCAGGCATTCTCCCATGAACCGCGTGACGCTGGCGAGGCCGGACGATTGGCATCTGCATTTGCGCGACGGTGACGCAATGAAGTCGGTCGTTGCGGATTCGGCGAGGAGATTTCGCCGAGCCGTTGTCATGCCCAATCTCAAGCCACCGGTGACGACCGTGGCGGCGGCCGCGGCGTACCGCCGCAGAATCGTCTCGGCATTGCCAGCGCACAGCGATTTCGAGCCATTGATGACGCTTTACCTGACCGACAACACAAAGCCCGACGAAATTTTTGAGGCCCGCAGCAGCGGCATCGTCGTGGCGGTGAAGTATTATCCGGCTGGAGCCACCACCAACTCCGATGCGGGTGTCTCGGATGTCCGCAAGTGCATCGGCGTTTTCAAGGCAATGGCGCAAACGCGCATGCCGCTGTTGATTCACGGTGAAGTGACCGATCCCCAGGTGGACGTCTTCGATCGCGAGAAGACCTTCATCGAACGCATCCTGATGCCACTGGTGCAGCAGCTGCCGGACCTGAAAATCGTGCTTGAGCACATCACGACCGCAAATGCGGTGAAGTTCGTGCTCAGTGCGCCGGATACCGTGGCGGCGACGATCACGGCGCATCATTTGCTGATGAATCGTAATGATATTTTCCGGGGAGGCATTCGGCCACACTTGTATTGCTTGCCGATTCTCAAACGCGAGGAGCATCGAAAGGCGCTTCTTGAGGCGGCCACGTCGGGGAACCCGAAATTTTTCCTTGGCACCGATAGCGCGCCCCACGCCCGTCACACGAAGGAAACGACCTGCGGGTGTGCGGGTATTTATACCGCGCATGCCGGCATCGAGCTGTATGCGGAGGCTTTCGATGCTTGCGCCAGCCTGGATAAACTCGAGGGATTTGCCAGCTTTCATGGCGCCGATTTCTACGGTCTCGAAAGAAACCTGGGCCAGATCTCGCTGGTCCGAAGTCCCTGGCGGGTGCCCGACGAGATCCCCTATGGGGCTGATTCCGTCGTGCCGCTGCGTGCCGGTGACACCATCGCCTGGACACTCGAGTAGCGTTGCGTCATTGCTTTTCTCCGAGACGATGATTCGGCATGCGAGCGTCGAGAGTCGGCGCATTCCAGGCGTCGTGCCCTGCGGACTCGCACTGGCGATTAGGGCTTTGGCGCGCGCCGCAAGTCATGGATAATGACAGTCAGCGGAGGTGCCGGGGGGGCATGCGCAATCTCGGTTTTGCGCGCAGTGCAACGCTGCGCGTTGTGTCCAAATATTTCGGTGCGCCCGCCGTGGACTGAAGGTGTATTTCAGTAACCGTTCGTCCGATAACAGGGGGAGCAATGAATAAGGCAGAACTCGTTAATGCCATTGCAAAAAAGGCCGGCGGCAGTAAAGTCATGGCCGACAACATGATAGATGCATTTATCGACGCCGTAACCGGTTCGCTCAGGAAAGGGGAAAGCGTGACACTGGTCGGTTTTGGAACCTTTTCGCAAGGAAAGCGTGCGGCGCGGGCAGGGCGTAACCCGCAAACCGGCGCCGCCATCAAGATACCGGCCGCGCGGACCGCGAAATTTGCGGCTGGCACGCGACTCAAAGCGGCCGTAAACACCAAAAAATAAACAGTTGTCCGATGCCAAACAAGAGGGGCGCTTCCGCCCCTCTTGTAATTTGTCGCGCGCGACCAGGTCGCTTGCGCACTGCAATTGCGCGGGTGGGCGCGTTTGCGAGCGTAGAATGGAAACGAGAAGCTGGCCGGGCAGTCGCTGTGCAATCCGCTTGCATAGAGGAAAGTCCGGGCTCCGCAGAGCAGGATGCCGGTTAACGACCGGACGCCGCGAGGCGATGGAAAGTGCCACAGAGAACAGACTGCCCAAGTCTCAGCAATGAGAACGGCGATGGTGAAACGGTGGGGTAAGAGCCCACCGCGCTGCTGGTAACAGCAGCGGCACGGCAAACCCCATCCGGAGCAAGACCAAATAGGGGGGCAATAGCGCGGCTCGTGCTGTCCCCGGGTAGGTTGCTTGAGCCGGCAGGTAACTGCCGGCCCAGATGAATGACTGCCGGAATGCCGCAAGGCATTCGACAGAACCCGGCTTACAGGCCAGCTTCTTCTTCTCCTTCAATCGAATCCTGTATTGTCTAGATAATATACCTTACGTATCTCTACTAGTTATCTAATAAATAACGCTATTTTGAAGTGAAATTCGATTATTAACATTCCTCGGTAAGTCGTTGTCGTAACTGAACAAACCTGCCAGCCGTGCTTGACCTGCCATTTTTTTTCCACTACAGTGGGAAAAAGTAGGTTTAAGTGGGAAAACTTGGAATTCCCGTATTCTCCGGTGGCAAAGCATGTTTCAGGGAGCGACTGCACTCAATCTTGATGCCAAGGGCCGCCTGGCGGTCCCCACACGGCATCGGGTCGCGCTCCAATCAGGGGGCGCAAGTAAGCAAGTGCTCACCGCCCATCCTCATCGTTGTGTTCTTCTCTATCCCGCGCCGGCATGGGAACCGATCAGGGCGCGGATCATGAGCTTCTCCAGTTTCGATGCGCAAGCCAGCTTGTGGAAGCGTTTGCTCGTGGGCTTTGCGGAAGAAGTGGAGCTCGATGCTTCGGGCCGACTTCTGATTTCGCCGGAGCTGCGCAAGTTCGCCTCATTCGACAAGGAAGTGATGATGGTCGGGCAGGGCAGCCATTTCGAGATCTGGAGCCAGGAAGCTTGGGAAAAGCAGCTCGAGTTGCTCGCTACGGGGGCGGACAAGCTGCCTGCCGGAATGGAGAACTTCGCCTGTGAGTCAGGCCGCACCCGCGCACGACGGGCAGGTTTGCACTTGGCGGTATTGCAAACGGAAGCTGTTGAGGCACTGCGAATCAAGGCTGATGGAACCTACGTGGATGCGACATTCGGACGCGGCGGACACAGCCGCGAAATCCTGGCGCGGCTTGGCAAGTCGGGAAGACTGATCGCACTGGATCGTGATCCGGCGGCGCTTGCGCATGCCGAAACGATGAACGATCCGCGCTTGACGGTGTTTCAGAGCGAATTCAGCCGCATCAGCGGCGTTGTTGAAGAAGCGGGGCTTGCGGGCGTGGATGGCGTTTTGCTCGATCTTGGCGTTTCGTCGCCGCAGCTCGACACCGCGGCCAGGGGATTTAGTTTTCGTTTCGACGGACCGCTCGACATGCGCATGGATACCAGCCGCGGGATCACGGCGGCCGAGTGGCTGGCAAAAGCTTCGCAACAGGAGATCGGGGAGGTCATCAAACGTTATGGCGAAGAACGGTTTGCTAAACAGATTGCAGGAGCGATTGTTGCGGCTCGATCGAGCGAGTCTGTCGACCGCACACGGCAACTTGCCCAGATCGTGGCAGAAGCCGTTCCCTCGCGCGAGCCATGTCAGGACCCGGCGACGCGCACCTTCCAGGCTATACGGATTCACGTCAATCAGGAGCTTGAAGAGTTGGAGATAGCGCTGCCACAGTGCCTGGAGATGCTCAACCCGGAAGGGCGACTGGTCGTCATCAGCTTCCATTCGCTCGAGGATCGCATCGTCAAGCATTACCTGCGTACCCAGGCTTCGGCGGGCGATCTGCCGGCGCGTTTGCCGCTGCGCGCCGCCGAGTTACCCAAGCCGCGCGTGAAGCTCATTGGCAAGCCGGTGTACCCGAGCGCTGAAGAAGTGCAGAAGAATCCGCGCGCCCGCAGCGCCGTGATGCGCGTGGCGGAAAGAATCGCAGCATGATCCGGCTCAATGCGG
The DNA here is from genome assembly GCA_963846655.1 of uncultured beta proteobacterium. GTDB lineage: Bacteria > Pseudomonadota > Gammaproteobacteria > Burkholderiales > JACQAP01 > JACQAP01. Next base: position 486,602 of record CAWJWT010000002.1, read on the forward strand.
TGCTTGCAGGAATTCTGGTGGTGTGTGCCCTGGCGCTGGTCACCTCGCAGCACAAGGCAAGAAAGTTGTTCGTGGATTTGCAAAAACAGCAGGACGAAGCCCGTCAGCTGGAAGTGGAATATGGACAGTTGCAACTTGAACAAAGCACGTGGGCCATGCAATCCCGCGTGGAGAAAATCGCTTCGAACAATCTGCAGATGCGTGTTCCGCCTGCGGCACGCGTTCATCTGGTTCCTCCCCCTCCCGCGCTCACCAGGCCATGAACCCTTCCCTTAATCCAGCGCTGTCGGTGCGCCTGCCCGTGTGGCGGGCCCGGCTGCTTTTGCTGCTGGTGTTCTGCGGGTTCATGGTGCTGGTGGCGCGGGCTCTTTTTTTGCAGGGGTTGCACAACGATTTTCTTCAGCAAAAAGGCGAGACGCGCTACGCAAGAACGCTTGAGATCTCCGCGCATCGCGGCATGGTGACCGACCGCAACGGTGAGCCGCTCGCGCTGAGCACGCCGGTGGAATCGGTCTGGGCGGCGCCGGCGGACGTCGCCTTGAGCCCGGAACAACGCGCCAGGCTCAGCCGATTGCTCGGCATCGATCCGGCGGAACTGAACAAAAAACTGGCGCGCATCGAACCGTGAGTTCGTCTATCTGAAAAGACACTTGCCGCCCGATCAGGCGGCAAAAGTGGTGCAGTTGAATCTTCCAGGCGTGTTCCTGCGTCGCGAATACCGCCGCTATTATCCCGCCGCGGAAGTGGCCGCGCATATCGTAGGCGTTACCGGCGTAGACGATAACGGCCAGGAAGGCATTGAGCTGGCAAACCAGGAGTGGCTGAGCGGCAAACCGGGCAGCCGCCGCGTCATCAAGGACAGACTCGGGCGCGTAATCGAGGATATCGAAAGCATTCGCGCGCCCCAGCAAGGTCGGGAACTCACACTGTCGATCGATCAGCGCATTCAGTACCTGGCGTTCCGCGAACTCAAGCGATCCATTGCCGCCCATGACGCCAAAGCCGGCAGCCTGGTCGTGCTGGATGTGACGACAGGCGAAGTGCTGGCACTGGCCAACTGGCCGACCTATAACCCCAACAATCGCGACACGCTCACCGTCGGGCGAGCCCGCAATCGCGCGGTCGTCGATCTGTTCGAGCCTGGCTCCACGCTGAAGCCGTTTACGGTGGCAGCGGCTCTGGAATCCGGGCTGGTCAGCCCGGGAAGCCTGATCGATACGGAAGGCGGGCACTACACAATCGGTAACCGCACCATTCATGACGCGCACGCCGAAGGGACCCTCACCGTCGCGCAGGTCATTCAGAAGTCATCAAACGTCGGGTCGGCGAAAGTGGCGCTGTCGATGGCGCCGCAAAAACTGTGGACGCTGTTCTCCGATGTGGGATTCGGTGCCCAGACAAAAGTCGGTTTTCCGGGAGAAGCCAGCGGGAAATTGCGCGCATACCAGACATGGAAGCCCATCGAACAGGCGACCATGTCTTACGGGCATGGAATTTCCGTCAGTCTCCTGCAATTGGCCCGCGCCTACTCCATCTTCGCCACCGAGCGGCGAACTCAAGCCGCTGACGCTCCTGAAGCGCGATCAGCCAGTGTCGGGACAACAGGTAGTCTCCCCGGGTACAGCCGTCGCAGTGCGCAGAATGCTGGAGATGGTGACCGCAACCGGGTGGCACCGCTACGCGCGCGCAAGTGGCCGGATTCAGGGTGGCCGGGAAAACCGGCACGGCGCACAAGCTGGTCGGTGCGACCTATGCACCCGACCGCTATATCTCGTCGTTCGTCGGTTTTGCCCCGGTATCTGATCCGCGACTGGTGGTCGCCGTCATGCTCGACGAACCCGGCGGCAAGGCTTACTTCGGCGGCGAGGTTGCGGCGCCGGTATTCAGTACGGTAATGGCGGGCGCGCTGCGGCTGATGGGCATAGAGCCGGATGCGAGTGCCGATCAATTGATTGCTCCGGATTCCGGCTCTCTTGTGAAAGAGGAAGTATGACCCGCGGCATCAAAGCCTCATCCGGCCAGGCTGCGTTTTCCCTTGGCGCGATCGATGCGCTTGGAGCGCCCATCGGTGGCATTGCCATAGATAGTCGCACTGTCAGGCCCGGAGACTTGTTCCTGGCCTATCCCGGAGCGCGCACGGATGGGCGTGCGCACATCGCCCAGGCGATTTCTGCCGGTTCCAGCGCGGTGTTATGGGAGCGCGCGGGTTTCACCTGGAATGCAGCGTGGAATGTGCCGAATCTCGGCGTTGCGGATCTGCGCCACCACGTAGGCGAAATCGCAGGACGTTTTTTTGGCGATCCGTCCCGCAACATGTGGCTTGCCGGCGTGACCGGTACCAATGGAAAGACATCCTGTTCCCATTGGATCGCGCAGTCGCTGACGTGCCTGGGCCGAAAAACCGCCGTGATCGGCACGCTGGGAAACGGATTCCCGGGAGAACTGGATGCCGCGGTCAATACGACTCCGGATGCGCTTGCGCTGCAACGGGTATTGGCCACGCTTCGTAGCAAGGGGGCGACGGCCTGCGCCATGGAGGTGTCATCGCACGGAATCGATCAAGGGCGCGTCAACGGCACGAAATTCGAAGTCGCATTGTTCACGAACCTCACGCGTGATCATCTCGATTACCACAAGACCATGGAAGATTACGGTGCCGCCAAAGCCAAGCTCTTCCAATGGCCTGAGTTGAGGCACGCCGTCGTCAATCTCGACGACCGGTTCGGCTGCGAACTCGCGCGATCCATCGACCGCTCTCGCGTCAACGTGCTCGGTTACGGCTTCGGCAAGGGTGAGATCGCCGGTCATCGGCTGGATCTTTCCAGCCGGGGGCTCAAACTCGAGATCACCACGCCTTGGGGTCCGACTCAACTTAGCAGCAAGCTGCTGGGTGACTTCAATGCGGCGAACTTGCTTGGCGTATTGGGTGTGCTGATGGTCGCGGAGGTTTCCCTTGATGATGCCGTCGCCGCACTCGCGCAAGTGGAACCTGTGTCCGGACGCATGCAGACCGTCCGAGTGCCCAGCGCGCCGCTGGTGGTCGTCGACTATGCGCATACACCCGATGCCCTGGAAAAGGCGTTGCGCACGTTGCGTGATCTGTTGCCCGCCGGCGCAAGACTGCACTGCGTGTTCGGGTGCGGCGGCGAGCGCGATCCTGGAAAAAGACCCCTGATGGGCGAGGTTGCCACACGTCTGGCAGATCGGTCACTGATCACCAGCGACAATCCGCGTTCCGAGGATCCCCACGCCATCATCGACGAGATCGTCGCGGGCGCCCGCGGGAATTATTCGATCGATGTGGACCGTTCCAGCGCGATATTCACGGCGCTGCAATCGGCGGCACCGGATGATGTCGTATTGATCGCGGGCAAGGGTCACGAAACCTATCAGGAAATCGGCACGAAGCGATTGCCTTTCGATGACGTGACAGTCGCGCGCGAAGGCCTGCGCCGCCTGGCGGAAGGGGCGCGCAATGCTTGATCTGGCTACCGCGGCGCAGGTCACCGGGGGTCGGCACCGGGGCGAAAATACGACCTTCAAACGCGTGACGACGGACAGCAGGGACGTGCGCCCCGGCGATTTGTTCATCGGATTGCGCGGGGAGCGCTTCGACGGGCAGGCCTTCGCGGATCAGGCGCTGGCGGCGGGCGCTGCGGGCGTCATGGTAGAAGCGGGCGCCGTCCTTTCAACTCCGAATGCCCGGGTGATCGAGGTCGACAATACGCGCCTGGCGCTTGGCAGGCTCGCGGCCCACTGGCGAAGCCGGTTTTCGTTTCCGTTGATAGCGATTACGGGCAGCAACGGCAAGACGACGGTGAAGGAAATGCTCGCATCGATCCTGCGCCAGGTGGCAGGAGAGTCGGCTGTTCTGGCGACCGTCGGCAACCTCAACAACGATATCGGCATGCCCCTGACGTTGCTGGGACTCAATGCTTCGCATCGGTTTGCGGTGATCGAGATGGGCATGAATCATCTCGGCGAAATTTCCTACCTGTCGTCGCTTGCGCATCCAACGGTGGCGCTCGTCAATAATGCGGGCACCGCACACATAGGCGAACTGGGGTCGGTCGAAGCCATTGCACGTGCCAAGGGCGAGATATTTGAAGGACTCGACAATTCCGGCGTGGCGATCCTGAACCAGGACGACGCATTCGCCGCGTATTGGCGCCAGCAGCTGCACGGCCAGCGTGTAGTGGATTTCGGGCTCGAACACGCCGCAATAGTGTCGGCCCGATACGAATTGGGCATGCTTGCCAGTCTCGTCACATTCCGGACCCCGGAAGCGGAATTCGTCGCGACCCTGGGCGTCCCCGGATTGCATAACGTGCGCAACGCATTGGCCGCGGTCGCCTGCGCTTACGCGCTGCAAGTTCCTTCGACGGCGATCGTTGCCGGAGTGGGCAGCTATGCAGGCGTGAAAGGACGGCTGCAACGCAAACGTCATTCCTCGGGCGCTGTGGTGATCGACGACACCTATAACGCCAACCCCGATTCGATGCGGGCAGCAATCGCCGTGCTGGCGGGACTTCCCGGACGCACTTTTTTTGTCATGGGCGATATGGGCGAACTGGGTGAGAACGCGCAGGCCATGCATGCGTCGATCGGTGAGTTCGCGAAACGATCCGGTGTAGATGCCCTTTTGGCATTGGGGGAAATGAGCGTGGCCGCCGTACGCAGCTTTGGCGAGGGAGCGCGCCACTTTGCCGGCGTGGACGAGCTGGCTGGCGCGTTGACCGGTCAACTGGAAAACGGCTGCACAGTGCTGGTCAAGGGTTCGCGCTTCATGCGCATGGAGCGCGTGGTCGAGGCGATCGGTGCGGCGAATGGGAAATCCGCCATGAACGGGATTACCTGATGCTGCTCGCGCTCACGCAATGGCTGGCCGACGATCTTCACATCCGCGCCTTCAACGTTTTCAACTACATCACACTGCGCGCGGTGCTGGCGACTCTTACGGCGCTCCTGATCTCTTTCATCATCGGCCCGATCATGATTCGCAAGCTGACGGCCTACAAGATTGGTCAATCGGTTCGCGACGACGGGCCCAAAACCCATCTGACGAAAGCCGGCACACCGACCATGGGAGGCGCGCTGATCCTGATCTCGATTGCCGTGACCACTGTGCTGTGGGCTGATTTGGCCAATCGGTACGTCTGGGTGGTGCTGTTGGTGACGCTCGGTTTCGGGATCATCGGTTGGATAGACGACTATCGCAAGGTCGTTCACCGCAATCCGAAGGGTTTGTCGGCGCGCCGGAAATTTTTCTGGCAATCGGCAATCGGCCTTTCGGCTGCGCTCTATCTCGCGATTACAGCCACGTTGCCCGGCACAGACAGAACTCATCGTTCCGCTGTTCAAACAAGTCGCTTATCCGCTCGGTATCGTCGGATTCGTGGGGATGAGCTACTTTGTCATAGTCGGCACCAGCAATGCCGTCAATCTGACGGATGGCCTGGACGGACTGGCAATCCTGCCGACGGTCATGGTCGGCAGCGCCCTGGGCGTCTTTGCCTATGTTGCCGGCAACGCCATCTACTCCCGTTATCTGGGCTTTCCCCTGATACCCGGTGCCGGTGAACTCACCATTATCTGTGCGGCCCTCGCAGGTGCGGGCCTCGCGTTCCTGTGGTTCAACGCCTATCCGGCCGAAGTGTTCATGGGCGACGTCGGCGCGCTTGCCCTCGGCGGTGCGTTGGGGACCATTGCGGTCGTCGTCCGACAGGAAATCGTGCTGTTCATCATGGGGGGCGTGTTTGTCGTCGAAACGCTCTCGGTCGTGCTCCAGGTTGCGTCGTTCAAGCTCACCGGTAAACGCATTTTCCGCATGGCGCCGCTGCACCACCACTACGAGCTCAAAGGCTGGAAAGAGAATCAAGTCGTTGTTCGCTTCTGGATCATCACCATGATGCTCGTCCTCGTAGGTCTGTCGACGCTCAAACTGCGCTGAGCGCCATGATGACGAACAACCAGAAGTGCGCGATAGCGAGACCCGAAAAAAATCAGGGATTCATTTAGAGGAAAACCATGACCAGCCGTTTGCATTTTGAGTTATTCATGCAGCACCTGCGCGCCAGCGCACCGGCTGCCGGCCCCCAGTTTCTCCTCGGCCTGCTGCGCCAGGAAGCACACGAAGACGTGGGTACGGTGCGGCTGTCGCACATCGAAGCCGCCATCAAGGAAGCGCGTGCCGATCGACCTGGCGAATAGGCGCGCATTGGTGCTAGGCCTCGGCGCAAGCGGATTATCGATGGCACGCTGGCTAAGTGCCCGCGGCGCTTCGGTACGCGTTGCCGACAGCCGCGACACGCCGCCATTCGCAACGAAACTGCGCGATGAACTGCCCGACGTGGAACTTCACACGGGCGGGTTTCGCCCGGAGAGTTTTGCCGACATCGATCTGCTCGCAGTCAGCCCCGGCGTGGCGCAGTCCGATCCTCTGATCCAGAGCGCCGTGCAACGGGGCGTCGAGATCGTCGGCGATATCGAGTTGTTCGCCCGTATCAGGGACGAATTTCCCGGCAACCGCGTCATTGCCATCACCGGATCTAACGGGAAGAGCACGGTCACCGAGATGGTCGGGGCCATGGTTCGCGCTGCGAAGATCAGGACGCTGGTCGCGGGCAATATCGGTTTGCCTATTCTGGACGCTTTGTCGGAAATCGCCGAAGGAAGCCGGCGCCGCCCCGATGTATTCGTGCTCGAACTATCCAGTTTTCAACTGGAAACGACGCACAGCTTGAACGCAGACGCGGCTGCGGTGCTCAACCTGAGCGAGGATCACCTTGACCGCTACGCAGGCATGCGCGATTACGCCGATGCCAAGGCGAGAGTTTTCCTTGGCGAGGGCATTCAGATCGTGAATCGCCAGGACGATGCAACGCGTCGTATGGTTGCACCCAATCGAAAGGTGTTCACCTTCGGATTGGACGAGCCCTGGGAGGAAGGCAATTGGGGCATTCGCGAAATTGCCGGCGAAGCCTGGCTCGCAGAGGGGCGGGCGAATCTGATGAAGGTGTCAGAACTAAAGGTCACCGGCCTGCACAACGCCGCGAACGCTCTCGCGGCGCTGGCTTTATGCCGTGCCATCGGTATGCCATATGAACCGCTGCTGGATGCGCTGTTTGCCTTCGACGGGCTTCCCCATCGGGTGCAACGGGTTGCCACGATCAAAGGCGTGTCATTTTACGATGACTCAAAAGGCACCAACGTGGGCGCCACCGTCGCCGCGCTGATGGGAATGAACGCGCCGGTCGTGCTGATCGCGGGTGGCGACGGAAAAGGACAGAACTTCGGACCGTTGCGCGAGGCCGTGCGCAGCAAAGCACGGGGCGTAGTGCTGATTGGGCGTGACGCCGGCAAAATCGCCGCAGCGCTGGAGGGTTCCGATGTCTCGGTCGTCGACGCGGCAACCATGCGCGATGCGGTGCACTCCGGATTCGCTCTCGCGCAGCCTGGGGACGCCGTCATATTGTCACCCGCGTGTGCAAGCTTCGATATGTTTCGCAACTACGAGCACCGGGCTGAAGTATTCATTCATGAAGTCCGCGCACTGGAGGAAAGTCAGTGAACGGCCTTCTCGGGATCAGCTCGATCACCAGACCGGCCCCGCTCGCGCAGTTCGACTACGCGGTCGTCAGCATCGTGGGACTGCTGCTCGCGCTCGGATTGATCATGGTGTACTCGTCGTCTATCGCCATCGCCGAGGGTGGCCGTCTCACGGGCAATCAGCCTACCTACTATCTCGTGCGCCACGGCATATTCCTGCTCGTCGGGCTCCTGGCCGGTTTCATATGTTTTCAGTTTCCGATGAATTTCTGGGAACAGGCCGCACCCTATCTCTTTTGCCTGGGTGTGCTGCTATTGGTGCTGGTGCTGGTTCCAGGGGTGGGCCGCGAAGTCAATGGCAGCCGGCGTTGGCTCTCGCTAGGCGTCATCAATCTGCAGCCCTCGGAATTGATGAAGCTCTTTGCCGTGCTCTATGCCGCGGATTACACGGTTCGCAAGGCAGCGTTGATGCACAGCTTCCGCAAGGGCTTTCTGCCCATGCTCGTCGTGATGTTGCTCACTGGCGGATTGTTGCTGCGTGAACCCGACTTCGGCGCATTTGCGGTGATCACCATCGTGGCAATGGCCGTCTTGTTCCTGGGGGGAATGAACTGGAAACTGTTTGCGACGCTCCTCGCGCTTCTGCTCGCCGGGTTTGTGCTCTTGATCTGGACTTCCCCGTACCGACTGCAGCGGGTCATCGGGTTCATGGATCCATGGTCTGATCCGTATGGCAAGGGATATCAACTCTCCCATGCGCTGATCGCTTTCGGCCGTGGCGAGTGGTTCGGCGTTGGACTGGGCGCGAGTGTGGAAAAGCTTTTCTATCTGCCCGAAGCACACACCGATTTCCTGCTCGCGGTTCTCGCCGAAGAGCTTGGATTCGTCGGGGTGCTGGCGGTAATCGTCATGTTCGGTTGGCTCATCTGGCGGGCGTTTGCGATCGGAAATCAGGCTGCCCGAATGGATCGATGCTTTTCCGCGCTCGTCGCACAAGGGATCTGCTTTGTGGCTCGGCGCCCAGTCCTTCATCAACATGGGCGTGAACATGGGGGTGCTGCCCACCAAGGGGCTGACATTGCCGATGCTGTCCTTCGGCGGCAGCGGCATCGTCGCGAACTGTTGCGCGGTCGCGATCCTGCTTCGCGTGGATTACGAGAACCGGCAGATGATGAAGGGATACTCGCTGTGAGCGCGGGCGCGAGGACCATCCTGATCATGGCCGGCGGTACGGGAGGCCACATATTTCCGGCGCTGGCGGTTGCCGAACAGTTGCGCGAGCGCGGATGGACGGTGCGTTGGCTCGGATCGAAGGCGGGCATGGAAAGCAGGCTGGTCCCGCAGTACGGCTTCCAGATGGAATGGGTGCGTTTTTCCGGATTGCGCGGAAAAGGCGTGCTGCGCACGGTGCTCTTGCCGCTGAATCTGCTGATCGCGTTCTGGCAAAGCGCGCGCGCAATTTTCCGCGTGCGGCCCGATGTGGTGCTTGGCATGGGCGGATACATCTCGTTTCCCGGCGGCATGATGGCTGTTCTTCTGGACCGCCCTTTGGTGCTGCATGAGCAGAACTCGATCGCGGGACTCGCCAACAAGGTATTGGCGCGCGTGGCGGACCGCATTCTGGTCGCCTTTCCCGGCGCACTGAAGCAATGCCGAGTGGACCGGCAATCCGGTGCGCCGCGACATCGCGCAGTTGCCGGCGCCCGAGCTACGGTATCGCAACCGCACCGGAAATCTGAAGGTGCTGGTAGTTGGTGGCAGCCTCGGGGCCCAGGCTCTCAATGAGGTCATGCCCCGCGCGCTGGCATTGATGCCGGCGTCGCAGCGTCCCGACGTGACCCATCAGGCCGGCGAGAAGCACCTGGCCACGCTCGAGAACGGCTATCGGGAGGCCGGCGTGCGGGCGAGCGTTCTCGCTTTCATTCGGGAGATGGCAGACGCGTACTCGAACGCGGATGTGGTGATCTGCCGAGCGGGCGCCTTGACGATCGCGGAACTGGCGGCAGCGGGCATGGCGAGCGTTCTAATTCCGTTCCCGGCTGCGGTCGATGACCACCAGACCGCAAATGCGCGCTATCTGGCCGATCGGTCCGCGGCCGTACTCCTGCCTCAGGCAGAGTTGACGCCAGGCAAACTCGCAGACCTGCTGCTGAGTTTCACCCGGGAAAAACTGCTCGACATGGCCAAACGTGCGCGCGCGCTGGGAAAACCGGATGCTGCGAACATCGTGGCGCAGCATTGCGTGGCGGCCGCGGCATGAAGCACAAGGTCAAACATGTGCACTTCGTCGGCATAGGCGGTGCCGGGATGAGCGGTATCGCGGAAGTCATGCTGAATCTTGGCTTCGAGGTCAGCGGCTCGGATATCGCGGAAAGCGTCACGACGTCGCGGCTGAAGAGCCAGGGCGCGCGCATTCATATCGGACATGATGAAGCCAATGTGAGCGGAGCCCACGCGGTGGTGACCTCTACCGCGGTGCGGCCGGACAATCCCGAGGTCGCCGTCGCGCGCGCAAGGCGCATTCCAGTGGTGCCGCGCGCAATGATGCTCGCGGAATTGATGCGCCTGAAGCAGGGCATTGCCATCGCTGGCACCCATGGCAAGACCACAACCACAAGTTTGGTCGCCAGCGTGCTCGCTGCCGCGGGAATGGACCCGACTTTCGTGATCGGGGGCCGTCTGGAAGCGGCTGGCTCGCACGCGAAGCTCGGCAAAGGCGAATTCATCGTCGTCGAAGCGGACGAATCGGACGCATCGTTTCTGTACCTGCAGCCGGTGCTCGCCGTCGTGACGAATATCGATGCCGATCACATGGAAACCTATGGGCATGACTTCGGCCGCCTGCGCCATGCCTTTCTGGAGTTCATCGAACATCTGCCGTTCTACGGGATGGCAGTCCTGTGCGCGGATGACGTAAATGTCAGAAGCCTGTTGCCCATCATCACCAAACAGATGATGACTTATGGTCTGGCCGAAGGCGCCCAGATCCGCGCCGTGGATGTTCGCGCCGATGCTGAAAGGATGCATTTTCGCGTGGTACGGCGTAACGGGCATGCCAAGCCCGGACCGGATCTAAGCATCACGCTGAATTTGCCGGGCCTGCACAACGTACAGAATGCACTCGCCGCGATCGCGGTTGGCATGGAAGTCGGCGTAGCGGACGAATCCATCGTCCAGGCCCTTGCGGAATTCCGGGGGGTCGGGCGGCGCTTCCAGCGTTACGGAGACGTCGAGCTCGCAGACGGGCGCTTCACGCTGATCGACGACTACGGCCATCACCCCGCGGAGATGGCGGCAACGATTTCGGCCGCTCGCGGTGCATATCCCAACCGCCGGCTGGTTCTGGCCTTTCAGCCACATCGATACACGCGAACGCGCGATTGCTTCGAGGATTTCGTCAAAGTCCTCTGCTCGGTCGATGCGCTGCTGCTGACGGAGGTTTATCCGGCGGGAGAAGCGCCGATCGTGGCGGCCGATGGCCGCGCGCTTGCGCGCGCGGTACGCGTGGCGGGCAAGATCGAGCCAATGTTCATCGAACAAATAGGCGATCTGCCGGCCGCAATCATGGAAAAGGCGAGCGATGGCGACGTGGTGATCACGATGGGAGCGGGCTCCATCGGCACGGTGCCGGGCAAGATTACGAAAGGCGACTGAACAAGAGCATGGATATGGCGGAAGGCGCAAAGATCGAGGCCAGCGGACTACGTGGCGAACTCAGACGCGACGAACCAATGCGCAGGCACGTCAGCTGGCGGGCGGGCGGTTGCGTCGAGCGCGCCTACGTGCCCGCCGATCTGGATGACCTGGCAATGTTTATCGCGGGCGTGCCCGAAGGTGAGCCGCTGCTCTTCGTCGGGCTGGGCAGCAACCTGCTCGTGCGCGACGGTGGTCTGCGCGGAACGGTGGTGTTTACCCATCGTGTCCTCGGGCGCTTCTTGCTGGAAGAAAGCCCGGGCTATGTCGAAATTTATGCCGAGGCAGGGGTGCCCAATCCGAAAGTGGCGAGATTCGCGGCGGTGCATAACCTGACCGGCGCAGAATTCCTTGCTGGCATTCCAGGCACCGTTGGCGGTGCGCTGGCGATGAACGCCGGCTGCTATGGCTCGGAAACCTGGGATGCCGTCTCACGGGTTCGTACCATCGACCGCGCAGGCCGCTTGCAGATTCGCGAGCCCCATGAATTTGCGGTCGGCTACCGCAGCGTACTGCCGATCGAGGCAACGGACGAATTTTTTGTCGCGGCCTGGTTCCATTTCGCGCGCGGCGACGGAGCCGAAGCCCGCGCGAAAATCAAGGAATTGCTGGCCAGGCGGATCGCAACGCAGCCCCTTGCCGAACCCAACGCGGGGTCGGTTTTCCGGAATCCCCCCGATGACCACGCCGCCCGATTGATCCAGGCAAGCGGTCTCAAAGGAACGCGTATCGGCGGCGCGGAAATTTCGACCGTGCACGCTAATTTCATTGTCAATAAGGGCAATGCGACCGCAAGCGATATCGAGGCGCTGATCCTGCTGGTGCAGGAAACGGTACAACGCGACTCGGGTATCGCGCTGGAGCGCGAAGTTCAAATCGTGGGTGAGCGGTGAGGGCGGCACAATGAGCCACAATCATTTCGGAAAAGTGGCCGTTCTCATGGGTGGCCGTTCAGCCGAAAGGGAGATATCTCTGCTCTCCGGCAACGCCGTGCTTGGCGCGTTGCGCGAGCGCGGCGTCGATGCGCACGCGTTTGATCCGCAACAGCGTCAGATTGGCGAGCTCAAGCGCGATAATTTCGACCGCGTGTTCATCGCACTGCACGGAGGCTACGGTGAAGACGGCACCGTGCAGGGCGCGCTGGAGTTGCTGGGTATTCCTTATACCGGGAGCGGCGTGATGGCGAGCGCGCTTGCAATGGACAAGTGGCGCACCAAGCTTCTGTGGCGGGCCGTGGGCATACCGGTACCGGATGACCTGCTGTTGCAGGCCACCTCGAATTGGGACGACGTGGCACGGACGCTCGGCTTGCCCCTCATCGTCAAGCCCGTGCACGAAGGGTCCACCATCGGGTTGACCAAGGTGCGCTCCGTGAAGGAGTTGCCCGAAGCGTACAAGCTGGCTGCGCGCCATGACCGGATGGTACTGGCAGAAGAGTTCATCGACGGCCGGGAACTTACGGCGTCGATTCTCGCGGACAGCGCCCTGCCGCTGATTCGAATCGAAGCGCCCCAGGGCAACTACGACTACCAGAACAAGTACTTCAGCGACGAGACGAAGTATCACTGTCCGGCAAACATTGGTGAGGAGTCGGAGAAGACCATTCGTGACGTCGCAATGAAGGCGTTCAACGTGCTGGGTTGTGAGGGCTGGGGACGGGCAGACCTTATCTTGCGCGCCGACAACACTTTCTCCTTTCTGGAGATGAATACGTCGCCGGGAATGACCGGACATTCCCTGGTGCCGATGGCGGCCCGGCAGGCGGGCATCGCGTTTCCCGATCTGGTCGTTAGAATTCTGGAGAGTAGCCATGTGGGATAACGTGGCCTCGCTGCGGCTTGCATCGAGTTTGCTGTTTGCCGTTGCGGCGATGCTTGTGTTCTACGGCGCCGTGCACTACGTCATCCATCTGCCTGTCTTTCCGCTGCGAGAGATCCAGGTCACCGGCGAGGTGGCGCATGTGACGCGTGAGCAAGTCGAAGTGGTCGTGACAAAGGAATTGCGGGGAAATTTTTTCACTGTGGATCTCGTGCAGGCACGGGCAGCATTCGAAAAGCTTTCCTGGATTCGCCGCGTGCATGTGCGCCGGCACTGGCCGGACCGCCTCGAGATCGCAGTGGAGGAGTTTCAGCCTATCGCGCGCTGGGGTTCCACGGCACTGGTCAGTGCGCAAGGCGAAGTATTCGAGGCCGCGGTCAATACCACGCTCCCGGTGCTCACCGGGCCCGAACGCACCGCCCCCGAAGTCGTCGCGCATTACCGGACGTTCGATCAGTGCTCTGGAACCCGTGGGACGACGCATCGCGCAACTGACCCTTTCGCCCCGACGTGCCTGGGTATTGAAGCTCGACGACGGAATGGTGCTTGAACTCGGTCGTGATAATCCCGAATCCAGACTTGCCACTTTCGTTTCGGTCTACGGGCGCACGGTCGCGCGTTTGCCGGGGCCGCCAAGCTACGTCGATCTTCGCTATCCAAATGGATTTGCCGTGCGAAGTACGGGCCTTGTCGGAAACAGAAGCAAGATCTGATCGGATCGCGGACAGAATGGCCATGAGTGGAAGGAAAGAAAGCAAGAATCTGATCGTCGGTCTCGACATTGGCACGTCGAAGATCGTCGCGATCGTCGCCGAGATGAAGCCGGAGGGCGACTTTGAAGTCATTGGCATGGGCAGTACGCCATCACGCGGGCTTAAGAAAGGCGTGGTCGTGAACATCGAGTCAACCGTTAATGCCATCCAGCGCGCGCTAGAAGAGGCGGAGCTCATGGCGGATTGCAAGATCCGTGATGTCTGGACCGGAATCGCGGGAAGCCACATCCGCAGCTTCAATTCGCATGGCATGGTCGCAATCAAGGACCGGGAGGTCGCGCAGAACGACGTGGACCGAGTCGTCGAAACCGCCAAGGCGATTCCCATTCCGACCGACCAGCAGATCCTTCACGTGCTGAATCAGGAATTCGTTATCGATGGCCAGGAAGATGTCAGAGAGCCCCTCGGCATGAGCGGCGTTCGCCTTGAGGTCAAAGTACATATCGTTACAGGCGCCGTTTCAGCCGCGCAGAACATCATGAAGTGCGTGCGCCGCTGCGGACTGGAAGTCAACGACCTGATCCTGCAGCCTCTCGCATCCGCCATGGCCGTGCTTTCCGAAGACGAGAAGGATCTCGGTGTTTGCCTGGTCGACATCGGCGGCGGCACATCGGATATCGCGGTTTTTACCCAAGGCGCCATTCGGCACACTGCGGTTATTCCCATTGCCGGAGATCAGATCACCAACGACATCGCGATGGCATTGCGTACACCCACCAAGGAAGCCGAGGAGATCAAACGCCGCTACGGCTGTGCATTGCGCGAATTGGCAGATCCACAGGAGATGGTCGAAGTGCCGGGCGTGGGCGAGCGGGCATCGAAGAAAATGTCCCGCCAAACACTTGCCGAGGTCATCGAGCCGCGCGTGGAAGAGCTTTACTCGCTGGTGCAGGCCGAACTTCGTCGTAGTGGCTTCGAAGAGCTTCTCTCCTCGGGGATCGTCATCACGGGAGGCAGCGCTGCCATGCAGGGAATGATTGAACTGGGAGAAGAGGTATTCCACATGCCGGTCCGACTGGGGTTGCCCGGTTACGCCGGTGGATTGTCGGAAGTGATACGCAATCCGCGCTATTCAACCGGAGTTGGCCTGTTGATGGCAGGACTGAGCCAGCACCAGCGACAGCAGATCGAAAAGATGCAAAGCGGGTCGTTCAAACAGATTGTGGGGCGCATGAAGAAATGGTTCGAGACTAATTTTTAAACGGCACATGTTTGGTATTAAACGGTTCTTAAATTCAACAGGAGGCGACTGATGTTCGAAATCGTGGATACACAACCCCAGGAAGCAGTCATCAAGGTGATAGGCGTCGGCGGATGCGGTGGAAATGCTGTCGATCACATGATCAACGAAGGGGTGGACGGCGTTGAGTTCATTTGTGCCAACACCGATTCACAGGCATTGAAACGCAACAAGGCCAAGACACTGCTGCAGCTCGGCCCGAATGTCACCAAGGGTCTGGGCGCGGGTGCGAATCCGGACATCGGGCGCGATGCGGCAATGGAAGATCGCGAACGCATCATTGAGCTCATAGAAGGCGCCGATATGCTGTTTCTTACCGCCGGAATGGGAGGCGGTACGGGGACAGGCGCCGCGCCGATCGTGGCAGAGGCGGCGCGCGAGTTGGGAATTCTGACAGTTGCGGTCGTGACCAAACCTTTTGCGTTCGAGGGCAAGCGCCAGAAAATCGCGCAGCAGGGCCTGGAAGAACTTTGCCGTCACGTCGATTCGCTGATCGTCATTCCGAATGACAAGCTCATGCAAGTACTGGGCGAGGATGTCAGCATGCTCGACGCATTCAAGGCGGCCAATACCGTGTTGCACGGTGCAGTGGCCGGTATTGCGGAGGTCATCAATTGTCCAGGCCTGGTGAATGTGGACTTCGCGGACGTACGCACCGTGATGTCGGAAATGGGCATGGCAATGATGGGATCGGCGGTTGCGACAGGACTCGACCGTGCGCACGCCGCTGCCGAGCAGGCCGTCGCCAGTCCGTTGCTGGAGGACGTCAATTTGGCCGGCGCGCGCGGTGTACTGGTAAACATCACAGCAAGTTCCAGCCTTAAAATGAAAGAAGTGCATGAGGTCATGAATACCATCAAGGCATTTACCGCCGCTGACGCAACGGTCATCGTCGGCACTGTCATCGACGAGGGCATGGACGACCGGCTTCGAGTGACCATGGTTGCAACCGGCTTGGGGGGCGCAATCGACCGTCACCAGCAACAAAAGCCCCTCACGATGGTAAAAACCGGCACCGACGCCATTGCGATGCCCGTGGATGTGAATTACGGAGATCTCGAGACGCCGGCCGTCATGCGCCGCCGCTCGCGTGATGCGGCCGTGGAAGCGATGAAGCAGTCGGGGGTGGACATGCTGGACATCCCTGCGTTCTTGCGCAAACAGGCCGATTGAACTATAGAGAAAGCACGCCGGTTGCTGCGCCACGGCAATTTTTATTGTTGTGGCGCAGCGCTGCGCCCTATGATAATCTAATCAACAATTTATGCAGATAACTTGTATTTAACTTTAGCTCTCAACTTGAGCGCACTGACATGATCAAGCAACGCACGCTGAAAAATATTGTTCGCGCCACAGGAGTGGGCCTGCACACCGGGGAAAAAGTGTATCTGACCCTGCGCCCGGCCGTACCCAACAGCGGCATAGTTTTTCGCCGAGTGGATCTGGATCCCGTTGTTGAAATCAAGGCCGATCCCTATGCCGTGGGGGATACCCGGTTATCGTCGTGTCTGGAGCGGGACGGCGCACGAGTGCAGACCGTAGAGCATCTGATGTCCGCGCTGGCGGGGCTTGGCATCGATAACGTGTATGTTGAGTTAACTTCGGGCGAAGTGCCGATTATGGACGGGTCGGCTTCGCCCTTCGTCTTTCTGTTGCAGTCCGCGGGCATCGAGGAGCAGCCGGTTGCAAAAAAATTCATCCGGATCAAGAAGCCGGTCGAAGTGCGACAGGGCGACAAATGGGTGAAATTTGAGCCTTACAACGGTTTTCGCGTCGACTTCAGCATCGACTTCAGACACCCCGTATTCGCACATTCCAATAAGCGGGTCGTTGTGGATTTTGAACATACCTCTTACATAAAAGAAGTGAGCCGCGCCCGGACATTCGGGTTCATGCAGGATGTCGAGAACATGCGCGCACAAGGCCTGGCTCTTGGCGGCAGCCTCGATAATGCGATCGTTATGGACGATTATCGCGTGCTCAACACGGACGGCCTGCGGTACGAAGACGAATTCGTCAAACACAAAGCGCTGGATGCGATCGGCGACCTGTATTTGCTCGGCCACCCTGTCATCGGGGCGTATTCAGCGTACAAGTCAGGCCATGCGCTGAATAATGGATTGTTAAGACAACTCCTGGAAGACGCCACGTGCTGGGAGTTTGTGACCTTCCTGCGACCCGAAGAAGCACCTGCCTTCCTCCGCTTGCAAATGCAAACCGCGTAAGAACGCGCCCCCGCGCAATAATTGTAAGTACTAACTTACCTCCCCGTTGATCCAAGATATCCCGTAGAAATCAGCGTTCTCGTAGCCGTCGTACCGCGCTCTTCAACGGTGAAGCGTCCAGCCGCTCCGCCAAGGCATCAAGCGCGGAGCGCGCTTGCGGGCCCATCAAAATATGTTTTTGCGGCAAAGCGTTAACCGGGATTGTGACTTGCACTTGAACAACAATTCCAGTAATGTCATGGTGTTGCTTGCGTAAGTGAAACAAAATTCTCGGAGTTATTTGTTTAAGCTTGGCAGCTGCCGGACTGTTGCTGGCGTATAAGATCACGCTACCGGATTTAACTGATGCGACGGATGTACACTTGGCGAGCTCGAAGGGAAGAACTTCGCGCACCGCGTTCTGCAGGGTCGCAAGTTTTTTGAGCTCCCGCTTCAGACTTTGTAATTCGGGCAGACTGTCGAGCAGTTGGCCTATGCGTGATTCTGACATCGACTGATTGAGGTAAGGGCAGGAGGGGACGGATGAACATTATTCTGGTTTCCAACAAGCTGGCGCAAGCGCGAAGTTATACGCTGAGCACCCCGCAAGTCGTGTTTCTCGGGCTGCTCTTCGGCCTGATAATCGTATCGCTGGCGGTATTGCTCAATTATTTTTCCTTGCGGTACGCCGTCACCAACCAAAGCCCGTACCTGCAGTCGCTGCTCGAAGCTGTGCAAGCCGAGCAGACGAGAAAGACCCAGTCGTACCTGCGCGAAAGCCTCAATACCATGTCAGCCAGGCTCGGGGAGATGCAAGCAAAGCTTCTTCGCCTGGATACATTGGGCGAACGGCTGACCAAACTGGCCGGTATCAAACCCCAGGAGTTCATGTTCGATCAGGTTCCGGCCCGGGGAGGAGCAGTGTCCGCAATTCCGGCGCAGGAATTCTCGATGAGTGAATTACTGGATAAAGTCGATCACTTGGCCATTCAAGTTGATGACCGCACCGATAAGCTGGGCGTGCTCGAATCCATGTTGACGCTTTCGCATGCCAAAAAGCAGCTCTTGCCCACCCAGTTGCCGGTGTCCACTGGCTGGTATTCTTCCAATTTCGGTTGGCGCATTGATCCGTTTACCGGTTGGAATGCGTTTCACGAGGGCATGGACTTCATGGCAGCCGAAGGCACGGCGATAACGTCTGCCGCCGGGGGCGTAGTGGTGTATTCAGGGCTGCATC
The DNA here is from genome assembly GCA_963846655.1 of uncultured beta proteobacterium. GTDB lineage: Bacteria > Pseudomonadota > Gammaproteobacteria > Burkholderiales > JACQAP01 > JACQAP01. Next base: position 505,115 of record CAWJWT010000002.1, read on the forward strand.
CGCAGTATGGTAATATGATTGAGATCGATCACGGTAACGGCCTCGTCACGCGATATGCGCACGGATCGAAGCTCATTGCGAAGGTGGGTGACGTGGTGTTGCGTGGACAAAAAATTGCAGAGGTCGGAAGTACAGGCCGGTCCACCGGAACGCATCTGCATTTCGAAGTGCGCCAATGGGGTGCACCCCAGAATCCGGCGCGGTTCCTTCAGGTGCCAAGTTGAGCTGAACATAGCAAGTATTCCAGCGGAGGGGTGGGGCAGGCGTCCCCACCCCTCTTGCTTTAAGGACTCGTAGCATGATCAATAATCTCCTCAAGAAAGTCTTCGGTAGCCGCAACGACCGTTTGTTGCGCAAGTATTCGCACGCAGTGACAGCCATCAACGCACTGGAGCCGCAGCTCGAGAAGCTCAGCGACGCAGATCTGCGTGCCAGAACGGATACGCTCCGACAGCGGGCCTCCAGCGGCGAGTCCGCAGACGAACTCTTGGTCGATGCATTTGCCACCGTGCGGGAGGCGAGTCGGCGCGTTCTGAATATGCGCCATTTCGATGTGCAGCTTCTGGGCGGAATCGCGTTGCACAACGGGAAAATTGCGGAAATGCGCACGGGAGAGGGAAAGACTCTCGTCGCGACCTTACCTGCTTATCTGAATACCCTCGCCGGTCGTGGAGTGCACGTTGTCACAGTCAACGATTACCTGGCCAGTCGCGACGCCGAGTGGATGGGCCGGTTATATCGATTCCTGGGCCTGTCGGTCGGTGTGAACCTTTCCCAGATGGAACACGAACTCAAGCAGCAAGCGTACGGGTCGGACATCACTTACGGCACCAACAGCGAATTCGGATTCGATTATCTGCGGGACAACATGGTGTTCCAGGCTTCGGAGCGCGTACAGCGCGGCCTCACCTACGCGATCGTGGATGAAGTGGATTCTATATTGATCGATGAGGCACGCACGCCTTTGATCATCTCGGGCCAGGCCGAGGACAGTACCGAACTGTACTACCGCATGAATGAAATTGTGCCGAAGCTCACCCGCGTCAAGGAAGAGAACGGCCCGGGCGATTTTACCGTCGACGAGAAAGCTCATCAGGTACTGCTAACGGAAGCCGGCCACGAGCGCGCCGAGGAGTTGCTTACCCGCGCAGGCCTGTTGCCAGAGAACGGCAGTCTGTACGACGCTGCAAACATCAACCTGATGCACCATCTCTACGCGGGCCTGCGCGCGCATTCGTTGTTCCATCGCGATCAGCACTATGTCGCGCAAAATGATGAGATCACCATCGTCGATGAATTTACCGGCCGACTGACGCCTGGACGGCGGTGGTCCGACGGATTGCATCAGGCGATCGAAGCAAAGGAAGGCGTACGCATCCAGCGCGAAAATCAGACGCTGGCCTCCATCACCTATCAGAATTATTTCCGCATGTACGGGAAACTGGCGGGAATGACAGGTACAGCCGATACGGAAGCCTACGAATTCCAGCAGATCTATGGTCTGGAAACGGTCATCATGCCGACGCATATGCCCATGGTGCGCGACGACCGGCTGGATCAGGTTTATCGCACCGCGCAGGAAAAGTACCATGCGGTCATCGCCGACATCCGGAATTGCTACGACACTGGGCAGCCGGTCCTGGTCGGCACAACCTCCATTGAGAATTCCGAGTTGCTGGCCGGTCTGCTGGACAAAGCCAAACTTCCTCATCAGGTTCTGAACGCCAAGCAGCACGCACGCGAGGCGGAGATCATCGCGCAAGCCGGCAGGCCGAAGATGGTGACCATTGCGACCAACATGGCTGGCCGAGGTACTGACATTGTGCTGGGCGGAAATCCCGAACCAGATGTCAACAAGGTCCGTAACGACGCAAACTTGTCGGATGCCGAGAAGGAGGCGCAAGTTTCCCGGATGCGCGAGCAGTGGCAGCAGTTGCATCAGCAGGTCATAAGCGCGGGTGGTCTACATATCGTGGGAACTGAACGCCATGAATCCCGGCGCGTAGATAACCAGTTGCGCGGTCGTTCCGGACGGCAAGGCGATCCGGGATCGAGCCGCTTTTATCTGTCACTGGAAGATCCGTTGTTGCGCATCTTTGCGTCCGACCGGGTAGCCGCGATCATGGATCGCCTCAAGATGCCTGAGGGCGAGGCCATTGAGCATCCCTGGGTGACCCGCGCGATCGAGAACGCACAAAGAAAAGTCGAGGCACGCAATTTCGATATTCGCAAGCAACTGCTCGAGTACGACGATGTATCGAACGACCAGCGCAAAGTGATATACCAACAGCGCAATGAATTGCTGGAGGCGACCGATATCTCCGATACGATTCGCTCAATGCGCGAAGGAGCCGTGGACGCCGTTATCTCGCAGCACATTCCCCCTGGTAGCATCGACGAGCAATGGGACGTGCCCGGCCTCGAAAAGTCTCTCGCCGCGGAATTCGCACTGCCACTTCCCGTCCAGGAATGGCTCGATAAGGAAGAAAGTCTCGACGAGGAAAAATTGCGTGTGCGCATCACGCAGGCCGCCAGTAGCTACTACGAGGAAAAATTTTCAAGCGTAGAGGCGCAGAAAGTCCGCGATTACGAGCGCGCCATCATGCTCAATTTCCTGGACAGCCACTGGCGCGAGCATCTTTCCGCCCTTGACCATTTGCGGCAAGGAATCCATTTGCGGGGATATGCACAGAAGAATCCGAAACAGGAATACAAGCGCGAAGCATTCGAGCTGTTCTCGTTGATGTTGGACACGGTGCGCACCGAGGTCACGCGCCAGTTGATGCTCGTGCGGATCCAGACACCGCAGGAAGCCGAAGTTGCGGTCGAGCAGCAGGAGCAGCCGCAACTGAAGAATGTGCAGTATCACCAGAACATCGATCAGGACGAGGCGCTCGAGAAGGCCAATGCGGAAACGAAGGTCCAGCCATTTGTGCGCGGGCAGAAGGTCGGGCGTAACGATCCGTGTCCCTGTGGTTCGGGTAAGAAATACAAGCAATGTCACGGCAAGCTTGGCTGATCAAGAACGGCCAATCCTGGTCAGCACATTTTCCGAATAGCAGAAACTTAAAATGGCGGTCAATCTCTCGGCTCCCGACCCTGGCGCCCTGCTGGTCATTCCAGGCGTGCGACTCGGCGTAGCAAAGGCGGGCATTCGCAAGCCCAATCGCCAGGATCTTCTGCTGATCACGCTCTCGGAAGGAACCAGTGTCGCCGGCGTGTTCACCCGAAACCGTTTTTGTGCCGCACCCGTATCGGTGGCGAAGGAACACTTGCTTGGCGGGAGCATCCGGGCACTGATTGTGAATACCGGTTGTGCCAATGCCGGCACCGGCGACGATGGAATCGCTCGGGCGAGACAAACATGCGCCGACGTCTCAGTGTTGCTCGGATGCAGACCCGATCAGGTGTTGCCATTTTCAACCGGCGTCATCATGGAACCGCTACCCGTCGAGCGAATTGCTGCCGGCTTGCCAGTTTGCATGGCTGGTCTGGAGGAGAAGAATTGGGCGGCCGGTGCGACGGCCATCATGACGACGGATACGGTGGCAAAAGCTTTCTCGACGCAGGTGAATGTCGGGAATGCCGCCGTATCGGTCACCGGGATTGCGAAAGGTTCCGGAATGATTCGCCCCAACATGGCGACAATGCTGGGTTTCATCGCTACCGATGCGTCGGTGGATCAGGCCCTACTGCAGGAAATGACTGCGTATGTCGCAGATCGCACGTTCAATTGCGTGACGGTCGATGGAGATACTTCGACGAACGACGCGTTGATCGTGATGGCCACGGGGCAGAATGGCGCTCCAATGATCACGCGATCGGATTCGGGCGACATCAAAGTCCTGCTCGATGCGATCACTGAAGTAGCGCTGCTCCTGGCGCAGGCCCTGGTGCGTGACGGGGAGGGGGCGACGAAATTCATCACCATTCGGATAGAGGGTGGCGTAAATGAAACTGAATGCCGCAAAATCGGTTATGCCATCGCCCATTCGCCATTGGTCAAGACGGCGTTCTTCGCGTCGGATCCAAACCTCGGCCGCATACTCGCAGCCATTGGATATGCAGGGATCGATGATCTGGACGTATCGAAGGTCGACTTATATCTGGACGATGTAAATGTCGCGAAGTCAGGCGGGCGCGCCCCGAGCTATCGGGAAGAGGCTGGTCAGCGCGTGATGAAGCAGGCCGAGATAACCATACGAGTCGAACTGAACCGGGGTTCTTCCGCCGCAACAGTGTGGACTTGTGATCTATCGCATGATTACGTGAGCATCAACGCAGATTATCGCAGTTGATAACCATGGCAAATGATCTGGAGCGCCTCATCAGCCGCGTCGAGCATGTACTTGCTCGTTTCGAGGCGTCGTTGCCGCATCTGGCACCGGCGCCCGATTGGAAAGCTGGTTTGGCCTACCGTTGGCGCAAGCGTGCGGGCGCGGGCTTCCTTCAGCCTGTCTCCCACCCCCACAAAATAAAGCTGGCGGATCTGCAAGGCATCGACGAACAAATCCGGTTGATACAACAGAACACCCTCCAGTTCATGGAGGGGCTTCCGGCCAACAATGTTCTGTTGACGGGCGCTCGGGGGACCGGGAAATCGTCGCTGGTCAAGGCGCTTTTGCACAAGTTCTCGGCCAAGGGTCTACGGTTGATTGAAGTGGACAAACAGGATTTGATGGACCTTCCGGATATTGTCGAATTGATCGCTGACGTTCCTTTGAAGTTCATTTTGTTTTGCGACGACCTTTCGTTCGATGCGGATGAGCCCGGATACAAAGCGCTTAAAGTCATACTGGACGGTTCGATTTCTGCCACTTCCGAAAACCTGCTGATTTATGCAACATCCAACAGGCGCCATTTGATGCCTGAGTTCATGCAGGAAAATCTGGCGACCAAGTATCTGGGAGAGGAAATTCACCCCGGGGAAACCGTGGAAGAGAAAATTTCCCTGTCGGAACGCTTTGGTTTGTGGGTTTCCTTCTATCCGTTTGATCAGGACGAATACCTCGGAATTGTCGATTACTGGCTGGGTGAACTCGGCGTGCCGGAGCGAGAGCGAGGCGAATCGGCGCGCAATGAGGCCTTGCAGTGGGCGCTGACACGTGGGTCGCGCAGCGGTCGAGTCGCCTGGCATTTCGCGCGGGACTGGGCGGGCCGGCACCGGATTGCATCTGTTTCCCGGCGCAAGAAAGCCTGAACGGAAATTGCATCCGATGGGGCGAGACGTGGTGGACGTTGCTGCCGCCGTCATTGAGCGAGTTGACGGCAGCTTCCTGCTCACGCAGCGCCCGGTTGGCAAGGTCTATGAAGGGTACTGGGAATTTCCCGGCGGCAAAGTTGAAGCAGGAGAGCCTGTTGCCGACGCGCTCCATCGCGAACTGCGGGAAGAGCTCGGCATCGAGGTGCAGCGGGCATACCCCTGGATCACACGGAATTATGCTTATGAGCACGCGACGGTACGGCTGCATTTTTACCGAGTGATCGCGTGGAAAGGCGAGCCGCACCCTCGCGAGAGCCAGGTGCTGGCGTGGCAAACTCATCGCGACTTGAACGTATCGCCTATGCTTCCTGCGAACGCGCCTATACTCAAGGCGCTCTGCGTGCCCACGCGGCTCGGCATCACCCGCGCGTGGGCTTCCGGCATTGATATCGCACTGAGCAACCTGCAGCGGGCGCTCGCGTCGGGTTTACGGCTGGTTCAGATCAGAGAACAGCGTCTCGAGCCGGCTGTGCGCAAAGAATTCTCGGCGCGTGTGGTCCAGGCCGTCGGTGAAGTGAACGGCCTTGTGATGATCAATAGCGATCTTCAACTTGCCAGCACACTTGGCGCTGGGCTGCATCTTCCCTCGAAATTGCTCATGAGTACGCCGTCGCGGCCCCAGATTGATTGGTGCAGCGCTTCGTGTCACAACGCCGAAGAGCTGGATAAAGCCGCTGAATTGGGCCTGGACTTTGTTTTGCTCGGCCCGGTTGAATCAACCCCCAGTCATGCCGATGCGCAGGGCTTGGGTTGGTCGCGTTTCTCGAGAATGATTCGGGATTATCCCCTGCCGGTGTTCGCGCTTGGCGGGTTGCGTATGCAGGATCTGCATACGGCCCGTGTCGCAGGGGCGCACGGTGTGGCAATGATACGGGGTGCGTGGACGGACGATCCTCGCTAAGGATTCTGTTGGTCGTCTTCGTTCACGCCGTTATCGCGTTCCACCTGCGGTATTCGATAACCCCCTGTGGCCCATTGACCCAGATCGATGAGTTTGCAGCGCTCGGAACAAAACGGCCGATAGGGATTCTCCGCGCTCCAGACGATTACCGCATGGCATTTCGGACAGTGAATCTGGCGAGATTTTGCGGGCTGGTCGGCCATTACAAATTGCAGAAAGTGAGTTCGAACTTTACGTCTTCGACGTTGGTGCGGCGTTGCACGCCTGTCGCGGTGGTGAAGCGAATATTGAGTGCATACTTATTGGCACTTATCTCTGGCACACAATCGTAGTTGCTATCGAGTCGAATTCGCAGCATCTGTGCAAGCCTTCCCGCCATGGTCTGCTGGTAGACGCCTTGCACGGCCGTCTGTGCCGACGTTTTGCCATTTTCCCGGAGCAGCTTCAGGATAATCCGCACGCCATTTCGAAGCGGCAGGAACGGCGCGAGCCATTGATCGAGATCGACGCGTCGTATATCCGCTTTCTGATTCAGCCAATAGTGATAGGAAGGCAAATCGAATTCGCAAACACCGCCCGGTATTGCAGAACGCTGCTTGATACCCATTAACCAGTCATTATCGCGCAATTCCTGGCCGGTCTTGCCGGCCAACAGAAACAAATCGGAGGTTGCCTTTTCGATCTCGACCAGCACCGCGTCGAGAGCCGCCTGTGAAATCGCCGGGTTATTGCGCAGTGCATCCAAATGTTGTTTCTGCCGCTCGAGTTCCTGCATGACATCGGATTTCAAATCCGCTCTGCCGCCGACATCGAGGATTTCAAATAGCGAGGTCAGCGCAACGTGATGGTCTTCCGGGTCATTTCTGGAGGCGAAATGCTGCGCACGCTGGTATAGATCCTCCAGGCGCAGCAGGGTGCGGATCCTCTCGTTCAGTGGGAACTCGTAGCTGATCACAATGTGGGGTGGCCACAGGAGTTGGGCAAGTATTGCCGAAAAGCGTCAAAAAATAAAGCCGTGATGTCAGGGTCAGCGCTGTTGTTAAAGCAATCGGCCGTTTTTCGCCAGATCCATGTAGCGGCGATTTAACGCGAATACTTGCGTTTGCAAGGCCTCCAGATCGCCGTCGTTATGAATCACGTCGTCTGCGACATCCAGCCTGCTCTGCCTCGAGGCTTGCGAGGCGATTATGGACACTACCTCCTCGCGCGAGAGGGCGCTTCGATCCATCACCCTGCGTATCTGCGTTTCCTGCTCGCAATCCACTACCAGAATGCGGGCCATTATTTCCCGATACGCGCCTGATTCGATCAGAAGCGGTACCACGAGCATGACATAGACGCTAGTTGACTCAACAATTTGCCGAGCGCTTTCTGCGCGGATCAGTGGATGCAGAATGGCTTCGAGTTCCTTTCGCGCCGATGGGTTGGCAAAGACCAGATTGCGCATGCGTACCCGGTCAAGGCTGCCATTTGCCGCAATAAACTCCCGCCCGAACACTCGCCCCACTGCGGCGACTGCCGGCTGACCGGGCTGCGTGAGCTGGTGAGAGATCTCATCGGTATCGACCAAGCCTGCGCCCATTGATCCGAACAGGTTCGCTACCGTGGTCTTGCCCGAGCCGATGCCGCCAGTCAGCCCGACAACGAACGCCATGCTCAGAACACTTGCAGGTACATTCGATTGATCGTATCGCCCCAGAACAGCGCGATCAATCCGGCAGCGGCAAGGTAAGGGCCAAACGGAATCGGTGTATTGCGCCCGTGCCTCGTGAATACGATCAATGCAATGCCGACGATAGCGCCAACCAGAGAAGAAAGCAGGATCACGATAGGCAGCATTTTCCACCCCAGCCAGGCGCCTATCGCCGACAAAAGCTTGAAATCGCCGTAGCCCATGCCTTCCTTCCCGGTCGCAATCTTGAAAAGCCAGTAGACGGCCCATAGCGCGAGATAACCCGCGGCGGCGCCGATGACAGCGGAGGACAGCGGCGTATACACGCCGGTGAGATTCATAAGCAGGCCCAACCAGAGCAGCGGCAAGGTGATGTCATCCGGCAGCAACTGCGTGTCGATGTCGATCGCCGTCAGGGCTACCAGGGACCAGGCGAAGAGCAACGCGCCAACCATCGCCAAGGTCAATCCAAAGCGCCATCCTATGTAGGCCGCGACGACCCCACTGACTGCTTCGACAATCGGATAGCGGATGCTGATCGGTGCCCTGCACGCGCCGCACCGCCCTCGCAGAAACATATAACTCACGATCGGGATATTCTCGTATGCCCTGATCTTGTGGCCGCAATGGGGACATGTCGACGCCGGCGTCATGAGGTTATAGCGGGAGGCGTCGCCAGGGCGAAGTTTCAGGGCTACGTCGGTTAGTTTCTTTTGCTCCAGCAACTCCGCTGCTTGTGCGTCCCAATCGCGCTCCAGCATTCGTGGCAGCCGGTGTATGACGACGTTGAGGAAGCTGCCGACAACGAGACCGACCAAACCGCATACCGCGGCGAGCGTTACAGCCTGATTCTGAAGGACCTGAATGACTGACATGGAGTGAGAAAAGGCCTCAAGATAAGAATCAGTGCCGACGAAAAAAGCGCCCGAATCGATCGGGCGCCTTTTCGACGGAGCGGAAGCGGGTTATACCGCTTGACCCATTTTGAAGATTGGCAGATACATCGCGATGACCATCCCGCCGATGAGCACGCCAAGGACCACCATGATCATCGGCTCCATCAGGCTGGACAATGCTTCGACTGCATCGTCGACTTCCGCTTCGAAGAAGTCCGCAACCTTGCTCAGCATTCCGTCCAGCGAACCGGACTCTTCGCCGATGGACACCATCTGAATGACCATGTTCGGGAATACGTTGGTGTTGGTCATCGCAATCGTCAGACTCACGCCGGCGCTTACTTCCTGCTGTACCTTTTTGGTGGCTTCGTAGTACACCTGATTGCCCGCCGCGCCTGCCACCGAATCCAGTGCTTCGACCAGCGGCACGCCCGCCGCGAACATGGTCGACAGCGTTCGCGTCCAGCGCGCGATGGTAGCCTTTCGTATCAAGGGTCCGAACACCGGCATCTTCAAAACCAGGCGATCCATGACGTTCTGCATCTTTACGGAACGCTTCCAGGTATAGAAGAAAAACCATACGCCGAATCCGACGCTGCCGAAGATCGCCCACCACCATTGGACAAACACGTCCGAGACCGCCATCACGAACAGCGTCGGTGCGGGCAGGTTTGCCCCGAAACTCGAAAATAACTCCTTGAACGCCGGAATCACGAAAATCATGATGATGGCGGTGATGATGAACGCCACCACGATGATCGAGACTGGATAAAACAAGGCGGCCTTGATCTTGCTCTTGATCGCGAGAATTTTCTCTTTATAGGTCGCGAGCCGATCCAGAAGGCTGTCCAGAATACCGGCCTGCTCGCCCGCACCCACCAGGTTGCAGAACAAGGCATCGAAATGAAGAGGATATTTGCGAAACGCGTTGGTCAGGCTGTTGCCGGTTTCGACTTCGTTCTTGATGTCCATAAGCAGCTTGCCGACCGCCGGATTGGAATGTCCCTTACCGACGATGTCAAACGCCTGCAGTAGCGGGACGCCGGCTTTCATCATGGTGGCGAGCTGGCGGGTGAAAAGGGTGATGTCCTTTTGCGTGACCTTGCCGCCCACGCCGCCCCGTTGGCGTTTAACCTTGAGTACGGCGATGCCTTGCCGGCGCAATTGCGACAGCACCACATGCTCGCCGCCGGCGCGCATGTCGCCTTTGACGAGCTTTCCACCCTTGTCCTTGCCTTCCCAGAGGAAGGTATATTCCTTGACCCTGTCCCTCGTTGCTGCCGCGGTCGCCATAGCCTTTACCTCGTCACGTCTTTGCTTTCATCAGGCCGTGGGGCGCACGACCATACCAATTGGGGGCAATAATGCACCGGTCTTGGCTTAAAGTAAAGATGGAAGAATTGGATGAATGCTCCTGATTCTTAGTATTTATCTGGCGGCAAGAGGCGCACAGATTTAATTACCCGATCCTGTGTGTGAAGAATTTCCAGCGGGTATCCGGCTAACTTCAGGCTGGTGCCTGCTTCGGGAATATCCTGGAAGTGTTCCAGAATCAGGCCATTCAGCGTTTTAGGGCCGTCCAGCGGAAACTTGTAGGCCAGTTTGCGATTCAGGTCCCGGAGCAGCGTGCCTCCTTCGACAATGATGCTTCCATCTTCCATGCGGCGAAACCGGGCGGTCTGCAAGGGAGACTGGGTCGTGAACTCGCCGATTATTTCCTCGAGGATATCCTCGAGCGTCAACAGGCCCTTCAATTCTCCGTACTCGTCCACAACCAGCCCGATCCGGTCCTGTTGTTCCTGAAAATTCTGCAATTGGGTAAGCAATGGCGTTCCCATGGGGATGAAATAGGGTTCGCGCAGTACTTCGATCAGCGTTTGCGCATCGATTTGCTCGCCTTCCGAGAGATTGAGCACCTTGCGCACATGAACGATGCCGATGATGTCGTCGAGCCGCTCCCGATAGACCGGCAGGCGCGTGTGGTTGCTGATCGCAATCTCGCGACGGATCTCGTCCGGGGCCGAGTCGATGTCGATAGCCTCGATCTGGTTGCGAGGCGTCATGGCGTCTTCGACCGTGATCGATTCCAGATCGAACAGGTTTAGCAGGATGTTCTGATGCTTCTGCGGCAGAAAGTTTCCCCCCTCCAGCACCAGGGTGCGCAACTCCTCCATCGTCAACGTATGGGTATGGCTTGCCAGTGGCCGCAGGCGCAGCGTCCATAGAACGCCGCGCACGAACAGGTTGACGAACCATACGATCGGATACGCGAGTTTGAGCAGTGGCGTCAAGACGTAACTGGCGGGGAATGCGATGCGCTCCGGATAGCTCGCGCCCATGATCTTCGGGCTGATTTCGCTGAACACAAGTATGAAAAAAGTGACTGCGACCGTGCCCATGCTCAGGGCAAGTTCGCTCTCGCCAAACAGACGGAACGTTATGACGGTGACAAGTGCCGCGGCGGCGGCGTTGACCAGGTTGTTGCCGAGCAACACGACGCCCAAAAGTCGGTCCGTTCGCGCCAATAACTGGGATGCGAGACGCGCGCCGCGATGGCCGGTCTTGGTCAAATGCCTCAACCGGTATCGGTTGAGCGCCATCATGCTGGTTTCCGAGATCGAGAAGAATGCCGAGACGAAGAGCAGCACGAAAAACGAAATCAGCAGCGTCGAAAGCGGAATTTGATCCAAGTGCGGTCACCACATCGCTTGTTGGGCGGGAAATTAGTATCGGGAGCGGCAAACGCAGTGTCAAGCGAGGCGCCCTGCGCGGTGGCGTCAACGCTGGAGCAATATTATTTCCAGGACGAACTTGCTGCCGATATAGGCGAGAAACAGCGAGAAGAATCCCGCCAGGGTCCATCGCATTGCCACTTTCCCGCGCCAACCGTACAGGGCACGACCGCCCAGCATTGCGCCGAAAATGATCCATGAGAGGATCCCGAACACGGTCTTGTGGGTGAATTGCATGGGCTTGCCGAACAATTCCTCGGAAAACAGGATTCCGCTGAGCAGCGTCAGGGTGAGCAGAACAAACCCTGCAAAAATGATCCGGAACAAAATACGTTCCATGGTCAGCAATGGCGGCAGGTTCTGCATGAATTGCGGCAGATTGCCACGATGCAGTCGTCGTTCCATGACGGCCATCATGAGCACGTGCAACGACGCGATGGTGAAAAGACTGTACGCCAGAAGCGAAATGACCAGGTGGACCCTGAACGCCGGCAAGTCTGTATTGGATAATGGGCGGGTGGCCGGCAGCGCCAGCGGAAGCAGCGAGAGCACGGCAGCGGTGGGCAACACCAGGACTTGAAGACCTTCCAGTCGGTAGAAAAATCCACCGATCCAGTAAATCAGCGCTGTCAGCCAGATGATGATCGAAACCGCGGTGCCCACGCCGAGATACAGCGAATCGCCGGCGAAAATGGCCCGAGCGAGCAGCCATGCATGCAGGACGAGCGGAACAAACAGCGCCATGTGAACCATGGATGCATTTGCCCTGCTCGTTTGCGCGAGGGCAGGCTTGAGCGCTTCGCGCCACAGGAATGCGGCGAGGCCCGCGTAGCCGAGACTGACGAGGAGATGAAGTAGAATGTCGTTCATACAGACGGCGAAGAATTGCCCGTCAAAGTCTACAACATCCGCAATGGATCCACATTGTTTACGCTCAGAGCATGCTAGATAGTTTAACCACCCGATTGGCAGGCGTCGTCAAGACGCTGCGAGGGCAAGCGCGTCTCACCGAGGCGAACATCGCGGACGCCTTGCGGGAAGTGCGCATCGCGCTGCTGGAAGCCGATGTGGCATTGCCGGTGGTCAAAGAGTTCATATCCAAAGTCAAAGACAAGGCCATCGGCGAGGAAGTGGTGGGTAGTCTCACGCCCGGACAAGCGCTGGTCGGTGTCGTGCATGCCCAACTCAGCGCGCTGATGGGCAGCAGCAACGATGCGCTCAACCTCGCAACAGTTCCACCGGCAGTCGTGCTCATGGCAGGTTTGCAGGGTGCGGGCAAGACGACTACGGCCGGCAAACTGGCGGCGCGCCTTCGTGAGCAGAAGAAAAAGGTATTGCTGGTCAGCTGCGACGTGTATCGGCCCGCGGCGATCGAGCAGCTGGCGACGCTCGCCCGTCAGGCCGGTGTCGATGTTTTTCCATCGGCCGCGTCACAAACCCCGGAACAGATTGCCGCGGCGGCGCTCGATTATGCGCGCAAGCACTATCACGACGTGCTCATCGTGGATACTGCGGGCCGTCTCGCGATCGACGATGCAATGATGCAGGAGATCAGGCGATTGCACGGCGTTCTCAATCCCATCGAAACGCTGTTCGTCGTGGATGCGATGCAGGGGCAGGATGCCGTCAACGTTGCCAAGGTCTTTGCAGAAACGCTGCCCTTGACGGGGGTCATCCTCACGAAGCTCGATGGCGATGCGCGAGGGGGCGCAGCGTTGTCGGTGCGCCATGTGACCGGCCGTCCCATCAAGTTCGTCGGGGTATCGGAAAAGCTAACCGGTCTGGAGCCGTTTTATCCGGAGCGGCTGTCCGCACGCATCCTCGGCATGGGCGACGTTCTTGCGCTGGTCGAGGAAGCGCACCGCAATGTCGATATCGACGAAGCGGAGAAGCTTGCCAAGAAAGTAAAAGCCGGCAAGGGATTCGATCTGGACGATTTCCGCAACCAGATGCAGCAGATGAAAAAAATGGGCGGGCTTGCCGCGCTGATCGACAAACTGCCCGCGCAGATGGCACAAGCCGCGCAGGGCGGAGCCGTGGATGACCGTGTCATCGGCCGCACAGTGGGGATCATCGACTCGATGACGCCACAGGAAAGGGCAAAGCCGGAAATCATCAAGGCGTCGCGCAAGCGGCGCATCGCCACGGGGTCGGGTGTAACCGTGCAAGAGGTCAACCGCCTGCTGAACCAGTTCGAGCAAATGCAGAAGATGATGAAAATGATGGGCAAGGGCGGTTTGCAAAAAATGATGCGCTCCGTGAAGGGCGGTTTTCCCGGCTTGCGCTGATCTCACGAACGTCCATGCAATAGCGCAGTCTTAGCTTGTGCGGGGATCGGTTTTCCTCGTTTCTTGAATTGCTCGAAGGGATTTCGCATGCGTGCATTGGCAGCCGTATTGGTCGCTCTGTTGGTCGCTCCGGCGCTGCACGCGCAGCAACCCGACTATGAGCGTGAGAAACGCTGGTCGGATCAGATCACCCCTGCCGTACTGGTGGGCGACGTGGTCTGGCTGAAGCAGAAAAGCGGACATGAGTTTCTGGCGATCTACACGCAGGCCGAAAATGCGCGCGGCGCCGCCATCATCGGCCACGGACGGGGATGGAATCCCGATTTCGAGTTGTATGGAACGTTAAGGGTCAAAATCGCCGAGCAAGGGTACAGCACCCTCGCGATCCAGCTGCCCGTGTTGGGGCCCGGTGCGAAGGTCGGGGACTATTTGCCCACCTACCGGGATGCCGAGGAGCGCTATGCGCTCGCCGCCCAATTTCTGCAAGACAAGCATTTCGAGAAAATTGCCATCGTCTCGCACAGTCTGGGTGCGACCATGGCCAATCAGTACCTCATCCATGCCGATTCCACGCCGGTCAAGGCCTGGGTATTCATCGGCATCATCAATGGTCTGGAAGAAATGTTCCGCATCAAGATCCCGGTGCTGGACGTGTTCGGCAGCAAGGATTGGGAAATCACCCAGGTGGGTGCTTATGAACGCAAGAAGCAGATCGTCAAGGTTCCTGGCTCCGATCAGGTTGTCGTTGCGGATGCGCAGCACTTCTTCGAGGGACGCGAGGAAGAGCTGGTGAAGGTCATCGTGACCTTTCTTGATGACCGGTTCGGCATGGCAAAAAGCGCCGGCAAGTAGGCCGTTATTGTGCAAGTTATTGATTAAAAATAATTAATGTAGTGCCCACGGCACCCGGACATCGGCTCGTACGCGTATCGGCCAGCCGGGGAACATTCTAGTAATGACCCCCGATAACCTTGCGGCTACGCCGGAAAACGGCGTAGAATCGCGCGCTTCGCTTTTGAGGGACAGCACATGGTAGTTATTCGGCTTTCGCGTGGCGGCGCCAAGAAGCGCCCGTTTTTCAACATGGTCGTGGCGGACTCGCGCAACCCTCGCGATGGTCGTTTCATTGAGCGCGTTGGTTTCTATAATCCCAAGGCGCCGGAAGGTCAGGAAACCCTGCGCATCCAGATGGATCGGCTGACGTATTGGCAGGGCAAGGGTGCGAAGCTTTCCGATACTGCGGCGCGTCTGGTCAAGCAGTTCGGTGACAGCCCCAAGCCCTGAACATCGGGGCCCGGAGAATCTGGTGGTCATGGGGCGCATCCGTGCGCCTTACGGATTGAAGGGCTGGGTCAATGTCCAGCCCTTTACGCAGGAGATCGACGGTCTGCTCCGCTATGGGCAGTGGTGGATCGGAAGTGCGGGACAGTGGCAGGAACATCGCATCGCGGAATCGGCCGTTCACGGATCGATGGTGGTTGCCAGGCTGGAAGGGTGCGGTGACCGCGACGCAGCGGCCGGATTGAAGGGCAAGGACGTGGCGGTTCCGCGCGACGCCATGCCGGAAATCCAGGCGGGCGAGTATTACTGGAGCGACCTGCTGGGCCTGGAAGTCACGACCACGGCGTCAGTCAGACTCGGTCTTGTGACCAAGATTCTTGAAACGGGTGCCAATACGGTGCTCGTCGTGCAAGGCGAAAAAGAAGTGCTGGTCCCGTTCATCGAAGGCGTTATTGCAGAGGTGGACCTGGCGGCCGGGAAGGTGGTAGTGGATTGGGAACCGAATTGACGATGGCGCGGCGATGACGCATTTCGACGTAGTCACCTTGTTCCCTGAAATGTTCGAGGCGCTCACCGGCAGCGGCATCACCCAGCGGGCGCGCAGCAACGGCCACTATCAACTTGTGTTGTGGAATCCGCGGGATTTCAGCAGCAACGCCTACCGCAGCGTGGACGACAGGCCTTACGGGGGCGGCCCGGGCATGGTCATGATGGCCGAGCCGCTGGCCAAGGCGTTGCGCGCCGCGCGGCAACGGCAGCAAAGCTGCGGATTGAGGCGGTCGCGCATGATTTATCTGTCGCCGCAGGGCCGGCCGCTGACGCAGCGTATCGTTGAGGAACTGGGGCAGTACGAAGGTCTGGTCATGCTGGCCGGAAGGTATGAAGGCGTCGATGAGCGCCTGCTGATTGCCGAGATTGAAGATGAGATCTCGATCGGCGACTATGTTTTGTCCGGCGGGGAATTGCCTGCAATGGTTTTGATGGATGCACTGATACGGCGCATGCCGGGCGCGCTGAACGACGCGGAGTCGGCGCAACAGGATTCGTTTGCAAACGGATTGCTCGATTGCCCGCAATACACGCGGCCGGAGATATACGAACACGATGCAGTTCCGCCGGTGCTGTTATCCGGGCACCACGCGCAGATTGTGCGCTGGCGCATGAAACAATCGCTGGGCCGGACGTGGTGCAGGCGTCCTGAACTGCTGGCCAACATGGCATTGAGCGCCGAGCAGGCCGCATTGCTGGAAGAATACAAGTTGGAATCACAAGAAGCGCAGGAGCTGATCAAATGAATCTCATACAGAAAATCGAACAGGAAGAAATGACCCGTCTGGGGAAGAACATTCCCGCATTTGCGCCGGGTGACACCGTCATCGTCAATGTGAAAGTTGTGGAAGGCGACCGCAAGCGCGTGCAGGCTTACGAGGGCGTGGTTATTGCGATCCGCAACAAAGGACTTAATTCCTCGTTCATCGTGCGCAAGATGTCGTCCGGTGAAGGCGTGGAGCGCACGTTCCAGACTTACTCCCCGTTGATCGCCAGTATCGATCTCAAGCGCCGCGGCGATGTGCGCCGTGCGAAGCTCTACTACCTGCGCGATCGCTCCGGCAAGTCCGCGCGGATTCGCGAGAAGCTGGAAACCGAAAAGACGGTTGAAGCAGAATAAGAAGAACGAGTGGTGTTCGGACATGAAGGCGGCGTATGCCGCCTTTTTTTTGCGCATCGCTAGACAACGCGACTACGGTCCGCCAGCAACACCTGCTGGATATAGCTCTGAAGGAGCAATCCTTCGGTTGGATGGAGCTTGCTGAAGCGCACGCCATGGGAAAATGCGGCTGCTGGACCCTGTTCCTGGCCAATCTTGCGAACGCTCTGGATGTGGGCGGTCGTGGCCAGCTTGACCTCATAATTGTTGGGCTGGACCACGAACTTGAATGCGAGGCCGAATTTTTCGCCCGCATCGCCCAGGTTTTGTTCGGTTTCCAGTTGCGCGCCTGAAACGCTCAGGTCGGATAGCACAACCGGATGGGGCGCCGAATCGCCTTGCTTCGAATCCGACGCGATGCCCGGCAAGGCGATGCGCACGCGCAGCGCCCCTCTGATCAGCGTCTGCTGCACATGGGCAGGATATGCCAGATGCAAGTAGGGGTAAGGCAGGCGGCAGACGCGTTCTACGCTGGACTCCATGGTGAACGCATGCCGTCCGGAGAAGGCGCGCACCAGCACCTTGACGCCCTCGGGTACTGGAATCGGCACATTCTGCTCCTGGGGCGTGCGCACCAGCACGCTGTGGCCGGGAACGAAGCCGATCAACGTGGTGTAGTACTGAAGGGGCGCATCCTGGGCATCGAGTTCCACTTGCAGGCGATCACCCGCGTGAAGCTGTGTTGCCTCGAAACTGCAGGTGGAAACTTTCGATTGGTCAAGGTTCGTCATGGATATCTGCTTTCTGCCCGGCGAGAACGTTCGCGCAGTTGCAAAGTATAGCCAAGTCGGATGGCCAACAGCAGCCGGATGGCATTGCTACAATGACCGCATCCACCCCGATGTTGTCGCCGAGGGAACAAACGCAAACGCTTGCCCGGATACAGATGAACGTCAGAAGTTGGTGGGTCCATTTCGAACATCCCGGCGCCGCACGATGAATCCGGACGAGGCCTTACTGGATGAATTTGGCGATGCTTTATGGCTGGAGGATGGCCTGTCGCGCAACACACTCGAAAGCTACCGGCGCGACCTTCGCCTTTTCTCGGCCTGGCTGTCCTCAGGGCGCGGTAAATCCCTGTTGCAGGCGCGCCATGTGGATCTGCTCGATTATCTGGCCTACAAGTTCCAACGAAAATCTCGACCGCGTTCGGCCGCGCGCCTGTTGTCGAGCCTGAAGCGCTTTTACCGTTATTTGCTGCGGGAGAACCGGATCCAGACCGACCCGACCTTACAAGTCTCCGCGCCGAAACTGCCGCGCAGTTTGCCCAGGACACTGACTGAAGAAGATGTCGATGCCCTGCTCGGTGTGCCCAATGTCGATACGGCCCTGGGCCTTCGCGACAAGGCCATGCTCGAAACGCTCTACGCCAGCGGGTTGCGCGTCTCCGAACTCGTCACCATGACCGTTATGCAACTGAGCCAGGACATGGGTGTGGTGCGCGTCATGGGCAAAGGCAGCAAGGAGCGGCTGGTGCCCATTGGCGAGGAAGCGCTCGCCTGGATTCGCCGTTACCTGGACAGCGGCCGCCCGGCGATTCTCGACGGCAGGCCAGTCGATGCCCTGTTCGTTACCGCTCGGGGCGCATCGATGACAAGGCAGGCGTTCTGGTATCTGATTCGACGTTATGCGAAACAGGCTGATATCGGCAAGCAGATCTCCCCGCATACGTTGCGTCACGCCTTTGCTACCCACTTGCTCAACCATGGAGCCGATTTGCGCGTGGTTCAGATGCTGCTGGGACATGCCGATATTTCCACCACACAGATCTACACGCATATCGCGCGCGAGCGGTTGAAGCAACTACATGCCCGTCATCATCCACGGGGATAACGAAGGAACTTTATGCCAATGGCGTCATTCGCATTCATCGTTGCGGCTTATCTGATCGGTTCGATTTCGTTCGCGGTCGTCGTCAGCTGGTGGTTTCGTCTCCCGGACCCGCATACCTATGGCTCCGGTAATCCTGGAGCGACCAATGTGCTGCGGACGGGAAAGAAGTCTGCCGCGGTGCTGACCTTGGTCGGCGATGCCGCCAAAGGCGCTGTTGCGCTTTGGCTGGCGATCCGGTTGGCCCCGCAGTTCGGCATTGGCGAGATGACATTGGCAGCCGTTGCCCTCGCCGCGTTCCTGGGCCATTTGTTCCCGGTGTATTTTCGGTTCAGGGGCGGGAAGGGTGTGTCAACCGCAGCGGGAATCCTGCTGGCATTGGATCTGCGGATCGCGGGCGTGGCGCTGATTGCCTGGCTGATCACGGTGCTGGTATTGCGCTATTCCTCCCTGGCCTCGATGTTCGGTGCGATTGCCGCAACGTTCGCGTCGGTTTATTTCCTGGGGTTCGGCCCTTACGCCTGGATGGTCCTGACGATGACGGTGCTCCTGCTCTGGCGCCACCGGGGCAATATCGATCGACTCGTGCATGGCACGGAAAGCCGCGTCAGGCTCTCGCGGGGCGTATAAGTTCTTCCAGGTCCCAGCGCGGCCGGACTGAGAATTCGTGGGATGCGCCCGCGCCGGCGCGCAGGCGCTGCGCGCCCGCATACGCGATCATCGCGCCGTTGTCCGTGCATAAATCAAGCGGCGGGTAGAACACCTCGAACCCCGCCGATTCCGATGCTTGCGCCATCGCCTCGCGCAACCGCCGGTTGGCGCCCACACCGCCGGCCACGACCAGCTGCCCCAGCCCGGTTTGCGTGATGGCTGCGCAGGCCTTGGCAACGAGCACCTCGACAATCGCCTCCTGGAAGGCGGCGGCGATATCGGCCGTGTTCTGCGCGGTGGCCTCTTGGCGGGTCGTCAAGGTGAGCGCCGCAGTTTTCAAACCGGAAAAGCTGAAATTCAGGTCGCCACTCGCAATCATGGGCCGGGGCAACTTGTAGCGCCGCGCATTGCCCGAACCGGCCAGCTTGGCAAGGGCGGGCCCGCCGGGGTAGGGCAGCCCCAGCAATTTGGCGGTCTTGTCGAAGGCCTCGCCCGCCGCATCGTCCACGGTTTCGCCCAGCAGGACGTAATCGCCGACCGCGCCTACTCGCATGATCTGGGTGTGGCCTCCGGATACCAGCAACGCCACGAACGGAAAACGCGGGGCGGGTTCCGCGAGTAACGGCGAGAGCAGATGGCCCTCCAGATGATGCAGCCCGATGACCGGGATCTTCAGCGCGAAGCCCAGGCTGGCCGCAACGCTGGCCCCCACCAGGAGGGCCCCCGCCAGGCCGGGGCCCTGGGTATACGCGATGCCGTTCAGGTCCCCCAGGGCCTTGCCGGTTTGCGCCAGCAACTGGCGGGTAAGGGGCAAGAGGCGGCGTACATGGTCGCGCGATGCCAGTTCAGGCACGACCCCCCCATAGTCGGCGTGCAGGGCCACCTGCGAGTAGAGCGTATGGCCGAGCAGACCCGCCGTGGTATCGAACAAGGCGACTCCGGTCTCGTCACAAGAGGTTTCAATGCCTAGAACCAGCATAAGGTGTTGAGTTGATTGGTCCGTTGTGCAGCGCCAGGGCGCTGGGGAAGGTCGGGCCCAGGGTCATCTACCCGGCCGGGACTCGCTTTAGTGTTTTGCAATTCAATGGATTATTGATAGAATTCGACCCTCGTTTTTTAGCCGACCCCTCAGGACAGTATTTTTTATGCCGACGATTCGTGTCAAGGAAAATGAACCTTTCGAAGTGGCGATGCGCCGTTTCAAGCGCACCGTTGAAAAAACCGGGCTGCTGACCGAATTGCGCGCGCGCGAGTTCTATGAAAAGCCGACATCGGAGCGCAAACGCAAACTTGCCGCCGCGGTCAAGCGCCATCACAAACGGCTGCGCAGCCAGTTGTTGCCGCCCAAGCTTTACTGAGCCTTAAGCAGGGCAAGATCCTAACGGTGAATGGGATGCCATTCACCGTTTTGCTTTTCTGAATTCCGGTCCCCATCTATCTTTGCGCATGGCACTCAAAGAACGCATCTCCGAGGATATGAAGACCGCAATGCGCGCGAAGGATGCGCCGCGGCTGTCTGCGATCCGCTTGCTGCTCGCCTCGCTCAAGCAGCGCGAAGTCGATGAGCGCATAGAACTCACTGATGCCGATGTGCTCGCGATCATCGAAAAAATGATCAAGCAGCGGCGCGATTCCATCGAGCAGTTCACCAAAGGCGCGCGTCAGGATCTCGCGGACAAGGAGCAGTTCGAAATCTCCGTGCTGCAAGCCTACATGCCCGCGGCGATGTCGGTTGCAGAGATCGATGCCGCAGTCGCCGAGGCTATTTCGAGCACGAGTGCCACGCGCATGGCCGACATGGGCGCCGTGATGGCAATCCTCAAACCCAGGCTGGCGGGTCGCGCCGATCTCGGCAAAGTGTCCGCCCTGGTCAAGAGCAAACTCGCGGGTTGACAACAACGCGCCGTGCAATGGCGCGCGGTGCCCTTTGCGCCGCGCGCTGTTCATTGAACAGGAACGTCCCGATTGCCCGGAAATCCGTAGAATCTGACCTATAATTCGTCCCGAAGCCTGCCCGCAACGGCTGTCGGCCTGAACCAGCAGGAACTCACGGCGAGACCATTCCGATCCATGATTCCGCAATCTTTTATTCAGGATCTTCTGAATCGCGTGGACATCGTGGACGTCGTCGAGTCTTATGTTCCGCTCAAGCGGGCCGGCGCCAATTTCGCCGCCCGCTGTCCGTTTCACAGCGAAAAATCGCCCTCGTTCACCGTAAGCCAGACCAAGCAGTTTTATCATTGCTTCGGCTGCGGCGCGCACGGCACCGCCATCAGCTTTCTGATGGAGCATCAGGGCATGGGCTTCGTCGATGCCGTCAAGGACCTCGCCGAGCCGCGTCGGCATGACGGTGCCCGAGCAGGTGCGCAGATCCGGCGCGCAGGGAAAAAGTGGAGGCCGCCGAGGATCTGACGGAAGTCATGCAGAAGGCCGCACAGTTTTACAAGGCGCAACTCAAGTCATCCGACAAGGCGGTGGCCTATCTCAAGAATCGCGGACTGACGGGCGAGATCGCGGCGCGCTACGGCATTGGGCTACGCCCCGGACGGCTGGCAGAACCTGGACGCAGTGTTTGACGATTACCAGGCCAAAGCGTTGAACGAAGCGGGCCTTGTGATCATCAGCGACGAAGGCCGGCGCTACGACCGCTTTCGCGACCGCGTCATGTTCCCGATCCACAATCAGCGCGGCGTCATCATCGGGTTCGGCGGGCGCGTCATCGACCAGGGCGAACCGAAGTACCTGAATTCCCCGGAAACGCCGCTGTTCGAGAAAGGCCGCGAGCTCTACGGCCTGTTCCAGGCGAGACGCGCGATTCGCGAAGCCGGGCGCGTCGTCGTCGTCGAAGGCTATATGGACGTGGTCATGCTGCGCCAGTTTGACATCGGCTACGCGGTGGCAACGCTCGGTACGGCGACCACGCCGTGGCAGGTGCAGAAACTGCTGCGCCAGACGGATAACGTCATCTATTGCTTCGATGGCGACGCAGCCGGGCGCCGCGCGGCCTGGCGTGCATTGGAAAACAGCCTGGCCCATCTGCAGGACGGCAAGCAGGTGCGGTTCCTGTTTCTGCCGGCCGAGCACGATCCCGACAGCTTCGTGCGCGCGAATGGCAGGCAAGCCTTCGAAACACTGCTCGATGTGGCGCCGCCGCTGTCTGAAATTCTCGTGCAGGAGCTGACGTCGCGGGTAGACATGCACACCGCCGAGGGCCGGGCAAAGTTCTTGCAAGAAGCCAAGCCGCTGGTGAAGCAGGTGGCCGCGCCCATGCTCTCGCTGATGTTGCGCAAACACATTGCCGAGCTGGCGGGGCTGTCGCAGGCCGAACTCGATCGCAATTTCGAAATCAAAGCATTAACACGTCGCGGGCAGGTGCTGGCGCGACGCGAAGGCGGTCAAACCGTCGATGCCTCGCAAACTGGCCGAGATGCTGGCGCTCAAGCCTTCGCTGGCGGTGTTGGCCCCGCCTTCAAGTCAGTACGCAGACGTGGCGCGCCAGCCGTTTCCCGTCGAGATGGAGTTTTTGTTCCGGCTGGTTGATTTGTGTCTGCATCAGCCCGATTTACGCAGTATCGCGGAGCATTTTCGCGGCGATGCGTTTGAAGAGCTGGCGCGCGAGATCGAGGTGGGCAGTTTCCGATGGGAACATCTGGACAGTGCGGAGCTCGAAGTCGAGTTCTCCGGGGCGTGGCAAGGCCTCAATGAACAAGCGCGGATGGCGCGCGCCAGCGTGTATTCGGAGAAGAAACCTTCCTCCTTCCCAGATGACCGCCGAGGAGAAGGAAATGATTCGTAGCCTGCATCGACGTGATGCGCCGGAATGAGTCCGGTATAATGCGCGGTTCTTTTTGTCGGCTGCACTTAAGCACTTGTTTTCGAGGGAATAAGGCACATGGCTAGGGAAAGACGCAAGGACGAACAAGGAGCAGGTCCAGGTTCAGCAGCCGATCGATGCTGAAGCCCGCCGCATGCGCCTGAAGAATCTGATCGTGCTGGGCAAGGAGCGTGGCTACCTGACCTATGCCGAGATCAACGATCATCTGCCCGACGACATGCTCGATGCCGAGCAGATCGAAAACATCATCAGCATGATCAACGACATGGGCATTCAGGTCTACGACGAGGCGCCCGACGCCGAAACGCTGCTGATGAATGAGTCCACGCCCGCCGTCGTGCCCGACGAGGACGTGGTCGAGGAAGCCGAGCAGGCCCTGTCCACGGTCGATTCCGAATTCGGCCGCACCACCGACCCGGTGCGCATGTACATGCGCGAGATGGGCTCGGTCGAGCTGCTCACGCGCGAAGGCGAGATCGAAATCGCCAAGCGCATCGAAGACGGCCTGAAGCATATGATCCAGGCGATTTCCGCCTGCCCCACGACGATTGCCGAAATCCTGCGCCTTGCCGAAAAAATTGAACGCGAGGAAATGCGCATCGACGAAGTCGTCGACGGGCTTGATCGATCCGAACGCGCCCGAAGAAGCGACTTGCCGAAGAAATCTCCGAAGAACAGCTCGAAGAAGATCTCGGCACCGACGACGCCGACGACGATGACGGCGCCGCGGTGCAAAACGCAGCGCTGCTGCAACTGAAAGCCGACGCGCTGGAGCGCTTTGCGAAGATGCGCGTGCTCTACACCAAGATGACCAAGGCGCTGGCGAAGAACGGCTCGCGCAGCCGGCCTTATCAGAAAGCGCAGGAAGAAATCTCCGCCGAGCTGATGTTCATCCGCTTTTCGGCCAAGCAGGTCGAAGCGCTGTGCGACGGCCTGCGCGGACTGGTGGAGGAAGTGCGTTCGTACGAACGCGCGATCATGGAACTGTGCGTGGAGAAAGCCGGCATGCCGCGGGCTTACTTCATCAAGAACGTTCCCGGGCAACGAAGAAGACCTGAACTGGGTTGGACGCGAAGTGGCGCGGCCGCAAGCCGTATAGCGAAGTGCTGTCGCGCTTCACGCCGGCGATCATGGAACAGCAGCAGTCCCTGATCGATCTGCAGAAGCGCGTCGGCATTCCGGTCAAGGACCTGAAGGAAATCAATCGCCAGATGTCCACCGGCGAAGCCAAGGCACGCCGCGCCAAGCGCGAAATGACCGAGGCCAACCTGCGCCTGGTGATTTCGATCGCCAAGAAATACACCAACCGCGGCCTGCAGTTCCTCGACCTGATCCAGGAAGGCAACATCGGCCTGATGAAGGCCGTCGACAAGTTCGAATATCGGCGCGGCTACAAATTCTCGACGTACGCGACGTGGTGGATCCGCCAGGCCATCACCCGCTCGATCGCCGACCAGGCGCGCACCATCCGCATTCCGGTGCACATGATCGAAACCATCAACAAGATGAACCGGATTTCGCGCCAGATCCTGCAGGAGACCGGCGCGGAGCCGGATCCCGCGACGCTGGCGGTGAAGATGGAAATGCCGGAAGAGAAAATCCGCAAGATCCTGAAGATCTCCAAGGAACCGATTTCGATGGAAACGCCGATCGGCGACGACGACGATTCCCACCTCGGCGATTTCATCGAGGACCAGGCCACCATGGCGCCGTCGGACGCGGCGATCTACACCAGCCTGCGCGATGCGACCAAGGAGGTGCTCGATACGCTGACGCCGCGCGAAGCCAAGGTGCTGCGCATGCGCTTCGGCATCGAAATGAATACCGACCATACGCTCGAAGAAGTCGGCAAGCAGTTCGATGTCACGCGCGAGCGCATACGCCAGATCGAAGCCAAGGCCCTGCGCAAACTGCGTCATCCGTCGCGCTCCGAACGGCTGCGCAGCTTCCTCGACAACAACTGACGTATTCCCGCAACTGAATCTAGAATGGCCGGGCGTCACCCGGCCATTTTTGTGCGGTGCATTCCTTAACGGGCCTGTAGCTCAGCTGGTTAGAGCAGAGGACTCATAATCCTTTGGTCGTCGGTTCAAGTCCGACCGGGCCCACCAATTTCCTCATCTGTTGCAGTGACTACATTTGACAGACTTTATTGGCTGTGCGAGCAGATTTGCATTTGACTCCCGAAATTGCGAAGTCACTAAAAATAACGTTACCGGCGCGGCCGTGCGGAACTGATGTTCCAGAGGGCATGCCGCCGAGGCCCGCGTCGATGCTCGACTGGTTGGTGGTCAAGCCCGCGGAGCTTGCAGCCACCAGCGAATCATCGAAGTCCAGGAAAACCTCGGCCCTCAAGAACATTGCTATCGACTGGAACTGGGCGCAAGGCCTGCGCAATGCCTGCGGGCTGGCGCCGTTCGAGCGCAAGGACGCATTGGCCGATTTCGCGCAACAGCCCAGTGGATCGGAATCGAAAAAATCCTCGCCTGCGCAATTCTTGCGCGATCTGAAGGAGTCCTTACCCGACTGGATGGTTTTGAAGTAGTACTTGGCGAGCGAGAGGAGCTGAGTTGCGGCTTTCTGATTGCACGGCCAATTGCTGCGTATGGACGAGTTGATTATTGCGCGCCGCCTTGTCCCGGTAGACCGCGAACATTTCTACGGATTGCACCCCTCGAGTTACGCCCTACGCATACGTTAGCGGGGGTGATGTTCGCGTTGCGTGCGATCCAAAGCCCTGCGTGTACGGCAGAAGCTGCGAGCGGATCAGTGCACACAGCGTGGTGGATGAGGATGTGTCAGACGCCTGAGTAGCCAACGCTCAGTAGTCGTCCTTCTCCACCAGTTTGCCCAGGTCTTCGTCAGTGTCCTCTTCGTAGAAATCTTCTTCCTCTTCCTGCCACTCCGCCGATTCGATGGTTTCGTTGACGATGTCGGTGATGCGGCTGCGCACGTCCACTTCGGCCTGGCCGCTGAGGCCTTTGACCTCGAGATAGACTTCTTCGTCGTCGTCGATCGTAACCGTCGCATCGGGCCATTCTTCCTGCAAGGCCTCGAGCAGCTGGCTCTTGAATTGTTCGTATTCTTCCTCGGACACGACACCGAGCAGGTCATGGTTGGCAAAATAGGAGATGGTGAATGTAGAGGCCATATCGTTTAGGTTGCAGTCTGAATGATGGCGAAGCTTGCCGAAACGGGGGGTCATTTTCCGCAATTCGACGACCATCGTAAACAATTTTCAAGGCCGTGCAAGGCGCGCGCAATCTCAGCACTTCGCGTGCCAGCCAGTGTTCGCTGACGGCAGAACGCCCCGTTCAGGGACTTCCCGGGCGGGTCGGGTTATCGCCCCAGTAAATCGGGGCAGGATGTTTTCTCGCTTTAGGCAAATCCTGCAGATAAAGCGAGGGCGCCATCTCCCAGGCGTATTCGTTGAAGCGGACCAGCATCTGCTGAACGCGCTCGGGATAGCGCTCAGCGTAGTTGTCTTCCTCCGACGGATCATCGTGGACGTTGTAAAGTTCGTAACGCACGGGCAGGCGCGCATAGACGATCAGCTTCCAGTTTTCAATCATCAGCGCGCCGCGAAAATCCTCCATGCCCAGCAACATTTCCTTGCGGGGCGTAAGTTTTGCTTTGGCGATCGTTTGCCACTGGTCGATGCCGTCGATCGGTTTGGTCTGCTCCAGGCTTGCCCCTGCAAGCGTGAGCAACGTCGGATACATATCGGCGACATGGATGCGCTCCGCGACGACGCCGGCAGGCAGGGTGCCCGGCCAGGAGGCGAGGGCAACTACGCGTAGTCCCCCTTCATAGAGACTTCCCTTGCCGTCCCGGTAAGGGCCGTTGTCAGTGACCCCTTTCTGCACGTCGCCGTCCCCGGTGGAGAACTTAGTGGGCAGTGCGCCCCCGTTATCGCTTTGAAAAACGATCAGCGTAGCGGACGTCAGTTTCCGCCTGTCCAGCGCTTCGACCACGCTGCCGACGGCGTCATCCAGCGCGCTGACCATGGCGGCGTAGGTCTTGCGCTGCTCGTCGGCGATGTCCTGGTAGGCGTCCAGATAGGCCTTTGACGCGCGCAAGGGCGCCTGCGGAGCGTTGAACGACAGGTAAAGGAACAGCGGCTGCGCCGCGTCATGCCGGTCGATGACGCGTGCAGCCTCCCTGCCGAGCAATGCCGAGCAATCACCTTGGTCCTTGATGAGCCGTTCGTTACGGTACCAGTCCGCCTGCTGTGCGGGTCCCGCCTTGCGCAGGCAATCGTGGTCGCCATGAAAACTTCCATAGAATGAATCGAAGCCGCGTCGCGTCGGCCAATAGTCCTTGAGGTAGTGGCCCAGTTGCCATTTGCCGACCATCGCCGTGCGATAACCGGCCGCCTGCAAGGCCTCGGGCAACAACCGCTCGCTGGTGGGCAGGCCGTACTGGCTCCAGGGCAGGATCGACAGGGTTTGCAGGCCATAGCGCATCGGATAGCGGCCGGTGAGCAGTGCCGCCCGCGCGGAAGTCGAAAAGGGTTCCGAGTAAAAGCGCTCCAGACGCACGCCCGTCTGCGCGAGCCTGTCCAGGTGCGGCGTGCGGATTTTGCTGCCGTGAAACCCCACGTCCTTCCAGCCCAGATCGTCGGCAACGATATAGATGATGTGCGGACGCTCGCCGGCGCTGGCGCCGTGCACGGCGCATATCACGAGCGCCGCGCAGGTTACGGCTGTAAGGCAAGCCCGGATGATGCAGTCGAGGCGTTTGGCGCAGCCCGGTGGCGCCACCGCGAATCGCGAGGCGTTTCTCATGAGGCTCCTCCGTTGGATGCGTAAATATTACCTGAGAACGGCGCCGCGCCTGCTAGTCATGGCCGCTTCTCGTATGCGATCGGGCCGTGCGCTACAATCCGGCACTCATGAAAGAGCGCGAAATGATACTCGGCGTGCTGCGCGAACTGAGCCGCCGCCTTTGGATAGCCAGGACGATTCGGGAAACGGCGTTTGTGGTTTGCGTCGTGCTGTTTGGTCTGGCTTGTTTCGCGTTGGTCGAGCCCGCAATCAGTCCGGAATTGTCTCTCGCTCTCCCGGTCACCCGCGCTGCGTTGTCGCTGGCTGTCGCGGCCGCCTTCCTCGAACTCGTCAGGCGCAGCATGCGGAGAATTTCCGCGCAGCAGGCTGCTGCGCACGCCGACGCACGGGCGCAACTCAAGGACGAGTTGAAGTCGGCGCATTGGTTTCTATCGCAGAATGCCGAATCGCCGTTCGCGCAGCTTCAAGTGCAGCGCGCGGCGGCCACGGCGAAACGCCTCGATCTGCCGATGCTGGCACCCCATCGCCTTCCTGCGAACGCGCTGGGAGTGGCAGGACTGGGTATTTTGCTCGGAGCGCTGATCTGGATGAATCCGCAGTCTTCCCGTTCCTGGGAGGGTTTGCCCGACGTTAGCGCTGCAAAAGGCGCGGAAGCCGGAGATTTGCGCGCGTTGCTGGAAGATGCGCCGGAGAACGCCGATATCGCCAAGCTGGATCGGGCGCTCTCGCAACTGCAGCAAGCCGGGCTCTCGGCCGAGGCCAGAAACCAGGCGCTGGCCGACGCGCGCGATGCCATTGATCAGGCCAATATGGAGGCTGCTGCCGCCCGCGAGGGGTTGGCTGCGCTCGCGGCGACATTGAAAAGCGACGCGGGCAATGCCGAGGCGGCGCGTGCGCTGGAAGAGGGCCGCGTGGAGGACGCCATGGCGCTGCTGCGCAAGCCCATGTCCGAAGCGTCCGTTGCCCGGCAGGATGAGGACGCAGGGGGTGACAGTCACGGTGGGCGCGCTCGGAGGGCCCGGCACCGGACCCTCGTCGGAATCCGGGGCGAAGGATGCTGCGGGCAAGCCCGCCGAGATCAATCAGGATGCCATGGCACGCGTCCTCAGCGCGCTCGACCAGGCCAAGGAGCGCCTCGAAGTACAAAGCCGGGTCAATGCGGTCAATCGCCGCATGCAAGCGGGATTGACGGCAACCAACCAGCGCAGTCAGTTGACTGCGAGCCAGTTCGATGCACGCGTCAATGCGCCCAATCCCACCCCCTCGCCCGATGCCGGGAACGCCAACATGCGGGGCGGCTCCCTGTTCCGGCAGGCGGCGGTGGCACGCGAAACCGATGAAAATGCGCCGGATGGCAGCCAGACGGGTGATGCGTCGGGAGAGGCACCGGCACTGCCCGTCGAAGGCAACCCGACCCGCCGGCTCGAGGCGCAACTGAAGCTCGAAACGCTCGCGCAGCCAGACGACATGAGCGATGACGCTGGCGGCAAAGGCGGCAAGGACTGGTTTTATGCGGCGAGCCGCGAACAGAAATCGATGCTGCAGGCGCAGGACGTCGAGGCGCGCGGGGCCTATGAGCGTGAAGGGGCTTCGCACCGCGACCCCGTGCCGATCCGGCAAAAGAACGTCGTCAAGAACTATTTCCTGAACCTGCACGAAAGCGAGAAAAAATGAGTTCCGTGGCCGTTGACCGACAGATCCAGGACTTCCGCGACCAGTTCCTTCGAGTGCGCGACGAAATCGCGCGCGTGATCGTCGGCAACGAGGAGATCATCACCGGCGTCATGACCTGCCTGCTCGCGCGCGGCCATGTGCTGCTGGAGGGCATTCCCGGCGTGGGCAAGACCAAGCTGGTACAGACCATGGCCGATGTGCTGCACCTGAAGTTCTCGCGCATCCAGTTCACGCCCGACCTGATGCCCGGCGATATCATCGGCACCAACATCGTGCGGGAGGACGAAGCGGGGCGCAAATCGTTCGAATTCCAGCGCGGGCCGATCTTCGCCAACATGGTGCTGGCCGATGAAATCAATCGGGCGACGCCCAAGACGCAATCGGCCCTGCTGGAAGCCATGCAGGAGAACAGCGTATCGGCCGCCGGGCATACGCATGCGCTCGATCAGCCGTTTTTTGTGCTCGCCACGCAGAATCCCATCGAGATGGAAGGCACGTATCCGCTGCCCGAAGCGCAGATGGACCGGTTTTTCTTCAAGCTCAAGCTCGATTTTCCGGACGTCGAGCAGCTGAACCTGATCATTGACCGCACCACGCGCGCCAAAGAACCCTCGGTCGAGCGCGTGCTCGAGCAAGGCCAGATCCTGCAGATGCGCGATACCGCGCGCGCCATTCCGGTTGCGCGGCCGGTGCAGGAGTACGCGATCAAACTCACGCTGGCCACCCATCCGGAATCGGATCAGGCGCACGAAGCGACCCGCAAGTACGTGCGTTTCGGTTCCAGCCCGCGCGGCACGCAGGCGCTGATTCTCGGCGCGAAAGTGCATGCGCTCATGAACGACCGCATCTACGTATCCTGCGACGATGTGCGCGCCGTGGCATTGCCGGCGCTGCGCCATCGCGTCTTGCTCAATTTCGAGGCCGAAGCGCAGCGCGTGGATGCCGATGCGATCCTGGCAAGAATCCTGGATTGGGTGCCCGCCGCCGGGGCATGACGACACGCGCGAATGGCGCCCGTCGCGCTGGCGCACCGAGGTAAACCCACTTGATCCAGGAAAACGTGCTGTTCAGCGAAGAATTCCTTCGCCAACTGGAGCATCTGACGATGCTCACGCGCCGGCCGGTCGCCGGCCACCTGCGCGGCCACCACCGCTCGCGGCGCACGGGTGCGGGCATGGTATTCACCGATTATCGGCCTTACTCGCCCGGCGATGACACGCGCAATCTCGATTGGGGAACGTACCTGCGGCTCGACCGCCTGATCCTGCGGCTGTTCGAAGAAGAGGCGGATCTGCCCGTGTATGTTTTCATCGACGCGAGCCGCTCGATGGATTTCGGCGCACCGTCCAAGTTCGACTTCGCGCGCCGCTTCGCAGCCGCCCTGGCGTATATCGCGCTGGTCAATCATGATCGCGTGAGCCTGGTGGCTTTTGCCGACGGTGTCATGGATGAAATGCCGGCGCGTCGCGGCAAGAACCAGGTCTGGCGCTCATTGCATTTCCTGGAACGTCTCCAGGCCGCCGGTGGCACCAGCCTGTTGCCTGCCTTTCGCAGTTTCCTGGGTGCGCGGCGAACGCGGGGGCTGGTCATCCTGATCTCGGATTTTCTGGACCGGCAGGGCTTCGAGGCCAGTTTCCAGGCGATTCGCGAGTATCGGCATGACGTTTTCGCGATCCATGTGACGAGCCCGGACGAGGACGAGCCCGCGCTGGACGGTGAGGTGCTGCTGGTCGATTCGGAACTGGGTCATTCCCTGCGCACGCTGGTGACGCCCGAACTGATCAGGGCTTATCACGAGACGTTCACGCGCTATTGCGCGGAAATCGAAGGGTTCTGCCGAAGCCACGGTTGGGGCTATTTGCGAGCTTCGACGCAGGCATCGTTCGAACAACTGATGCTCAAGGCCTTGCGCGAGGAAGGGCTGTTGCGATGATCGCGGCGGCATGGCCCCTCTATCTGGCGGCGCTCGCCGGCGCCATCGGCGTTGTCGCCCTGCTTTACTGGCTCAAACCGCCCCCCCGCGCGGTGGTCGTACCGTCGAGCCTGGTGTGGGAGCGCGTCTTGCGCGAAAGCCATCCGCGCCCCGACCGCCTGCGTTGGTGGTTGTCCCTGCTGCTCGCCGTGCTGATCGTCTGTGCGCTGGTCAGTGCTGTGCTGACGCCCGGTCGCACAGCCTCCGACCAAACCGAATCCAGGCTGATCGTCATCGTCGACGATTCGCCGACCATGGCCACGCGCACCACCGATGGCGCCTCGCGCTGGGACCATGCCGTAGCCAAGGCCCGAACGGTGATCGAATCCCGTCCGGCCGCCACGCAGGTTTGGCTTGCAGATACCATGCGCCGGATCGTAACGCCCGTCTTTTCGCTATCGGGACGAGGCACTCGATCAACTGGCGGAGTTGCGTGTCACCCACGGCCTGGCCCCGGTCGTACCACTGCCGGAACAATCCTCCGCGATCGAAACGCTGGTCATTACCGATGGCGTGACCATCGGCCCCATACCGTCGCACGCCAGACTGGACTCCGTATTCGAATCGGTGGAGAACGCCGGCATCACGGCGTTCGAGGTCCGGCGGCTGCCGGCGGATCCGCGGCGTTATGTCGCGCATGTCGGCGTGGCCAATGCTAGCGGCATCGAGAAACGTCTCGATCTGGCCATCGTCGGCGTCGGCGGCAAGCGTGTGTCCCGCACGATCGCAGTGGAAGCAGGCGGCCTGCGCAGCGAGTTGTTCGACCTCTCGGCCTTTGACGGCGGCCCAGTGCGTGCGTCCATCGCCATGCCCGGCGACGGGTTTGCGCCCGACGATGTCGCGTATGCAGGCCTGCCGGTGCACCGGGTCATGCGCGTGGCACTGGTGAGCGCAGGCAACGCGCTGCTCGAGAAATCCCTGCGATCGCAGCCGCGCGTCGCCCTGACTGTGATCCCGCCGCGTGCCTACGATGGCGATCGAGGTTTCGATGCGGTGTTGTTCGACCGCTACGCGCCCGAGGCACGTCCCCAAGTGCCCGCGCTGTTGTTCATGCCCGGCGCCGCCGCATGGCTGCCGCCACGCGGCAAGGACATCATCAACGTCTCCGTCAGCACATGGAACGCCGCGCACCCGCTGCTCGACAATATTTCACTGCTGGATGTGACGGTGGATCGGGCCATTGTCTTCGATCCGGCGGCGCAGCGCGACGGCGCGCCAACCGTGCTGGCCAGCGCAGCGGGTGGCGTGCCGCTTATGATCGCGCACGAAGACGAGATGCGCTGGATATCATTGTCGTTCGCGCTGGAGAGCTCGAATTTTCCGTTGCAGGCCGGCTTTCCCATTTTTCTGGATAACGCGCTGAACTGGCTGCTGGCCGAACAGCCGCTCATGTCGCGGGGGCTCGGTCTGGTCGATGTCCCGGTGCCCCGCGCCCGGGTCGTGGCGGCGGATGGCAAGGAGCTCGCAACCCTGGCGACCGCCGGCGGCAGCCAGTTCGAAGTCGATGCGCCGGGGCTGTTCTCGGTCGTCTCCGCACATCAACGCCTGTCGGTCGCGGTGAACTTGCTCGATCGCCAGATCACCGATGTCAACAATTCCTCGCTTGCGCAAATGGAGCCCGCAGCACAACCGCCGGGCGCGGCGAGCCGCGCGCTGCGCGTGGATCCGACGCTCGTGCTGTTGCTCGCCGCGGCATTGCTGCTGCTGTTCGAGTGGTGGAGCTGGAACCGGCGGCTGACAGTATGACTGCCGCTTTGACGGTTCAATCCTTCTGGCCGCTCGTGTTACTAGCGGCAGTGCCGTTGCTGATCTGGCTGGCTCGCGAAAGTCGAACACCGCTCGGGCGCAGGCATTTGCGGACGGTGACGCTGCTGCGCAGTCTGGCGATCGTGTCGCTTGCCCTGGCATTGATGCGACCCCACTGGAACGGGCTTTCCGACGATGTATCGGTGGTGTATGCGCTGGATATTTCGCGCAGCGTGTCCCCGTCATTCGTCGAATCCGCCATCCAGTGGATCGAGCAGGCCGACAGTCAGGCCAAGCCGGCGACGGCTCGCTATCTGGCATTCGCGGATCGCGCCATTACGCTGAACTCGGTGGCCGGGATCCGCAATCTGAGCGTGAGCGACGATCAGGTGCGCCGGGTCGCCGGAGATCCGGATACGATCGATCGCATGGCCACCAACCTGGAACAGGCGCTCGACAGCGCGCTGCTGAGTCTGGCGCCCGATCGCGTCAAGCGCATCGTCCTGCTGACCGATGGCAACCAGACGACCGGCGATATCTGGCGGGTCCTCCCACGGCTGATACGCTCGCAGGCACGCGTCTATCCGATTGCAGCGAAGATGGCGGACATTCATGATGCGTGGCTGGCCGGCATCGACGTGCCGGACGGCGTGCGTTCCGCAGAACCCATTGCGGTGACCGTGCGCGTGAACGCCGCGGCCGATATGTCGGCCCGCGTGGTGCTCAAGGCGGCGAACCGGGTGCTCGGGTCACGCAATGTGCGGCTCAACGCCGGCGTGAATCGCATCGGCTTCGAGATCAGGCTCGCGCACGCCGGAACGGTCACGTTGTCTGCAGAAGTCCTCGCTGAAGGCGATCGCGTGGCGGGCAACAATCGCCTGCAGCAATCGCTGTGGGTAAACGCGCGACCGCGGGTCCTCTACGTCGAAGGCGGCCCGGCCCCGGCAGCGCGCTACCTCGCAAATGCGCTCAACGGGCAAGGCCTCGATACGCGTGTCATCGCACCCGCTTCCGTGCCTGCATCGGCATCGCAACTGGCCGGCTACGATGCCTTGATCCTGAGCGA
The DNA here is from genome assembly GCA_963846655.1 of uncultured beta proteobacterium. Taxonomy (GTDB): domain Bacteria; phylum Pseudomonadota; class Gammaproteobacteria; order Burkholderiales; family JACQAP01; genus JACQAP01. Next base: position 539,417 of record CAWJWT010000002.1, read on the forward strand.
TGTTCCGGCTTCGGCGCTCACGGCCGGGCAGATGAAGGCGATCGAAGCCTATGTGCGCGATCTGGGTGGCGGTTTGCTCTTCGCGAGCGGCGAAAACGTCCACGGCGAGCAAGGCTACAGCGACACGCTGGTGGAAAAAGTACTGCCGCTGCAGTTTCGCGCGCAACAAAAACGCAAGGATCTCGCCCTGGTGATTGCCATGGACCGCTCGTATTCCATGAAGGGCCGCAAGATGGAAATGGCCAAGGAAGCCGCCCGCGCCACGCTCGATCTGCTCGAAGAGCAGCACCGTTTCGGCGTGGTGGCATTCGATTCGCAACCTAACATTTCGGTTCCGATGCAGTACGTTCGCGCCAAGCGCAAGGCGGAGGACCAGATCAGCCGGATCCAGGCCAGCGGACAGACGAATATCTATCCCGCCCTGGGCATCGTTTACCGCTTGCTGCAGAAGACGGATTCCAAAGCCAAGCATGTGATCCTGCTTTCCGATGGCGATACGCATCCTGCCGACTTCGAAACGCTGGTCAAGCGCATGGCCAGCGAGAACATGGTGGTTTCAACCGTGGCCGTCGGTGCCGACGCGGATCGCGCGCTGATGGGCGATATCGCGAAATGGGGCAAAGGCAAGGCCTACATCGCGGAGAGCAGCGACGCGATTCCGCAGATATTCATCGAGGAGACGAAGCGCGCAGTGCGATCCAATCTGCTCGAAGAGGCGTTCGCGCCCGCGGTCAGGCTTCGCAGCGCGACCTTTCGCGGCCTGGATGTGGAGCGCCTGCCGGAACTCACAGGCTACGTGAGTGCCAAGGCGCGCGACCACGCGGAGATTCTGCTTGCCACGCCATCCGGTGCGCCGCTGCTGGCGCGTTGGCAATTCGGTCTGGGAAAGACCGTGGTCTTCACTTCGGACGTGAAGAACCGATGGGCCGCGAGCTGGATTGAATGGCCAGGCTACGCAAAATTCTGGGCGCAACAGGTGCGCGATCTGCTGCGGCGGGATTCCCGCGAGGAATTCGATTTTCGCGTGACCCGCGAGGGCCGCGAGGCGCTCGTCAGCCTGTCGCTGCTGACACCCGAAGGCAATTTCCGCGACGGCCTTGCGCCCCAGGTCAAGGTGACGCGCGCGGACGGCCGTAGCTCCCTAGTCGGGCTCGTTCCTGCGGGGCCCGGCACTTACCAGATGCGCTTGCCCGTCGATGGTTCGATCCATGGGTTGCGTTTCGAACTCGTCGATTCACCCTCCTTGCCGAGGCAGGCGTCGCGGCGAGCGGGCGTGCGCATGTTGCATCAGAACTACGCCGACGAATACCGCTCGTTTCCGCCTGACGTGGAATTATTGCAGGCACTCGCGCACGCAACCGGCGGAAAAATCGGTGCGCCCGTTTCCGAAATATTCGCGCAGCATAGCGACCGGAGTGTGACGACGCACCGATTGTGGCCTTGGTTCGCGGGACTGGCCTTGATGTTTTACCTGCTGGACATTGCCGCGCGGCGTGCTCCGCTGGCGTGGCGTTGGCTTAATCCGCACGCACGCGCCAATGGCCCTGCGCCGCGCTGATCAGCCGATTGCGCCGGGAGACTGACCGCGACCTGCCTGCCGAAGCAGCCGTAGATTAGTCGCCACTGGCGCTGATCCGCAGGCAGATTCGATTGCGGCCGTCGACATAGCTGTAGTCGGCTTGCTCGGTCAGGCCGATGGTGATGAAGATACCCAGGCCGCCGATGCGCCGCTCCTTGATGGTGGACTCGATGTCAGTCCGCTGGCCGGCGGCCAACGGATCAAATTTCGGCGCGGAATCTTCGTACGTCAATACCACGTCGCCGTTATCGACTTCGAAGGCGATATAAACCGGCGCATCACTGTCGCCTTGATAGCCGTGCGTCACCGTGTTAGTGAACAATTCTTCGACAATTAACGTCAGTTTGTGGCGATCCTCGCGGCCAATTGCGGCCAGGTCGCTGAATTCATCGACCAGTGCCTGGACCTGTTCGAATGCTGCCAGACGCGCAGCAAAGATGCGATTCAGGCCATGCATGTTTTTCTCAAATCCGACAGGCATTTGCCCCTCAGCGCAAGGGATGGGCCCGCAGCTTGCCGCGGCGCGTGCATGCTTTTTGCACAAACACCCCCTGACCGGTGAGGTTTGCCGATTCTAGGTTTCGGAACCAAAGGGGACAACATGACCAAAGTAGCGACATTGCAGCGGGATATCCTGGTGTTCGGGCTCCTGTTGCTGGCCGGTGCGTGGATGAGCTCGCAGGTGTTCGCGGGCGAAGCCGGGCGCATCAAGGTGTCCAAGGGCGACGTGCAGATCGAGCGCAACGGCAAATGGCAGCCGGCGCCGGTCGGGGCGATCATCGAGCCCCAGGATACGGTAAAAACCGGCGCGGACGGCTCGGTAGGCATCACCTTCCATGACAACAGTCTGTTGTCGGCGGGACCGAACAGCGAACTGGTCATCGAGCGTTTCGTGTTTGACAGCACGACCCACCAGGGACAATTCGATACGCGCCTGAAAAAAGGCACGCTTGCTGTCGTCTCCGGAAAAATCGTCAAGCAGACGCCGGAAGCCATGCGCATCAAAACGCCGGCAGCGATCATGGGCGTTCGCGGAACTGAATTCGTCGTCAAAGTGGACGAACCCGCCGCGCGTTGATGCAACAAGCAGTAGTTACACTGGCCATCATCGTGACGGTGATGGCCGGTTGCATGCAGCCTGGCGCGCGATCCGAAAATTCCGGTGCGGCCGGCTGGACACCTTCCACGGCGCCACTTGAACCCGAAGCCCTGCGTCCCGCGGCTGCCCCCTCTCGCAACGATCTGGTCGTCCTGCTGCCCAAACCGGACGGCGCCATTGGCGGCATCGTCGTCAGGGCGGGCGGCCGCGAGACCGTGTTGAATCGCGCGTATGCCGGCCTGCACATCGGCGGGCCTGGCGTCATGCAACCCGTTGTCTATGACGCTCGGCGTACGCAGGAAGAATTCGCCGGCGTCGTATCGGCCTTGCCCGGCCGCCCGGCGACGTTCCTGCTGTATTTTCTCGAAGGCAGGGACGCACTGACACCGGAATCCGAGCGCGAAGTGGAGCGTATCGTCGCCGCGATCGCCGCCAGGCCCCATCCGGAAATACTGGTCATCGGCCACACCGACGCGCTTGGCCACGCGCAGTTCAACGATCAATTGTCGCGGCAACGAGCGCAGCGCGTGCGCGACGACCTGGTCGTCCGCGGCATCCCGCTTCACTGTATCGAAGTATCCGGCCGCGGCAAGCGCGAACCGTTGATCAGAACGCCGGACGGCGCGCCCGAACCCCGCAACCGGCGTGTGGAGATCAACGTTCGCTGATCGCCGCGTCACGTCTCTCGTCGGGTAAGGCGCATCGGCGGCGCTCACACGCTGCCCCCCATCCATTGCAGGGCCAGGATCGTAAGGTCATCGGAACGCTCGGTGTCCTTTACGAATGCGCGCACGTCGTCCCTCACCACGGCGACCAGGTGCATCGCATCTGGCGCTGCGCCGTTCGAGGCAAGAACGGAAAGCAAGCGTCTTCGACCGTAGAGTTCGTCAGCCGCGTTCATCGCCTCGGTAACGCCATCGGTGAACAAACACAAAGATTCCCCAGGCACCATGAAATGACGTTCTGCCCGATACGGGTAGCGTTCGATCACGCATAACGGCGGGCCGGCGTCGCCTTCCAGCCGGGTCGGTTGGCTAGAGCCGGGCGGCATGCTGAAGGGTGCATCATGTCCGGCGTTGCACCATGTGAGTTCCCCGTTTTTCAGATTCAGGATGCCCGCGAACACCGTAACGAAAAGCATCTCCGGATTATCGCGGGCAATCTCGGCGTTGGCCGCGCGCATGACCTCGCCGATATCCGCGCCATGTTCCATGCGCAACGCGGCGCTCTTGTACAAGGCCTTGCTCACGGCCATGAAAATGCTGGCCGGCAAGCCCTTGCCCGCGACATCGCCCACCATCAGGAACAAACGGTCCGCATCGAGCTTGAAGAAATCGTACAGATCGCCGCCGACCGATTTCGCAGGCTCGATCAAGGCCTGCAGGGTAAAGCGCGGATCGCCGTAGAAACTGGCAGAGGGCGGCGGCAGCATGCCCATCTGAATGCGCTGCGCCGCCTCCAGTTCGCCGGCGGCGCGCGCGGCAGTTTCGCGTTCCGCATCCAGTGCCTGGCGCAAGGTGCGGCGCTGCCGGTCCGCTTCGGCCAGCGTGCCGGTGAGCATGACCCCGAACAACAACGTGCAGGCCGCAATCGTTCCCGCAATGTCGACCAGCAACTGTTGCCACTCGTACAGTGCGAAGCCGGTCGCGAGCAGGCCCGCGATGATGATCAGGTAGATCAGTGCAGCGATTCGCGGTTTGGCTGCCGGGACGGCGAGGATGAGAATCGCCCCGCAAAGTACCAGCATCATGCGCTCGAGCGTTGCGAGAAACGCCGGGCGGTGCAACAGGCTGCCTTCGATGATGTTCTCGAGGATCTGTGCATGAATCTCGATGCCCGGGACGCGCTGGTCGATGGGGGTCGTTTGATAGTCCAGCAATCCCAGGCCGGTGGCGCCGATCAGTGCGATCTTGCCGCGCATCTGCGCGGGGTCGATGCGGCCTTCCAGAACATCGACGGCGGAGACGAAGCGATCTTCATCGTGCGGGCCGAAATGGACCCATATGGTGCCGTCCGCGTTGGTGGGTATAAAGAGCTCGCCGACACCGATGCCCTTGACCCGATCGCGTTCGCTGACGACCACAAAAGCCGGCGTCTGTGTCGCGATCCTCAAAACTTCGATGGACAAGGCGGGCGTCAGTACGCCATTGACCGAGGCCAGTAACGGAACTTGCCGCACGACGCCGCCGCTTGGGTCCACACTCAGCAAGCCATGGCCGGCCGCGGCCGCATCCAATTGGTCGAGACTGCGCAGGGTGCCTGCGAAATGGCGCACCAGCGCGGCCGGATCGCTGCCACGGATGCGAAAGGGCGCGCTGCGCCCGCCCGCACTGGCTGCGTCGTCCTGTTCGACCCCGGCAATGCCGAGCACCACTGGGTATTTCCTGAGTACTTCGGCAAGCAGCGTGTCATTGCTGGGCAAGCGGGCGAGGCGCTCGGCGAGTTTGGGGTCCATTTTTTCGACCAGCCGCGCAATGCTGGCCGGCGACATCCGGTCCGGTTCCGGCATCAGGACGTCCACGCCGATGGCGGCTGGCTCGTTTTTGCCGATGGCCTCGACGAGTTCTGCGATTTTCGTACGCGGCCAAGGCCACTGCCCCAGCTCCTGCAGGCTTCGCTCGTCGATGGCGACGATCACCGCGGGCGCGGAGGTCCGCACGCGCGGCGATAGCGTCTGATAAATGTCGAACAGCGCTGTTCGCAGCGTGAAAAGCGCATCCAGCGAGGGCAACAGCGAGGGCAACAGCGACAGCGAAAGCAATACGATCAACACCACGGTGCCCAGCGGCCGCCCTTGCCCGCCCATCAACGACGCCATCAACGTGCGGCCAATGTGCTTGCCTTGCGCGTTTGCCGCGGCGCTGTGGTGGACCTCGCTCACACCTCTATTTCCATGCCATCGAACGCGGCGCTTACCCGAATCGGGTGATCAGCACGCGTAAGCTGCTCGAAGCGGATGGTTTCGTTGAGCACGGACTGGATGCGTTCGTCGTCGAACGCGGGCTCGTGATGAAACATGCACAAATGCTTCACGCGCGCCAGCTGCGCCAGTTCCACGCCGACGATATTGCTCGAGTGACCCCAGTCTTCCTTGACGGACACCGCGTCGAGCAGCGAGTACATGGCATCGAAAATCACCAGGTCGGCGTTTCGGAAAAACTCGACGAACCCTTCGGTCTCGGCCGGGTCTTCGAGCTTATGTTCGGAATCGGTCGAGTAAACGATTGTCTTGCCGTCGCGTTCGAGACGATAACCATAGGAGTCCCCGGTATGGCGTTGCAGTTTGGGGGTCACGCGGAAGCCGGCGATGTCGGTGCTCCTGCCGACTTCGAGCTTGACGAATTCGATCCGCGCAGCGAGTCGGGTAAAATCGACGGGAAAACAGGGCGCCGATTGCTGCAGGCGAAAGGCCTGCTCGAGCACGTCGTGGCAACCAAAAATCCGGATGCGTGCCTCTGGCGCGTAAGCCGGGCCGAAGAAAGGAAAGCCCATGATGTGGTCCCAATGCACATGGGACATCAGAACGTTCACCAGGACCGGTCCGGAGTGCGAGGTAGCCATGATGCGGCTGCCAAAGGCACGGGCGCCAGTGCCCATGTCGCAAGCCAGATATTCCGCGGGCTGCGCGGTTTCGAACTCCACGCACGGGGAGTGGCCGCCGTAGGTCTGCGAAACTGAAAATTGCAGATCGTTATCAATAAAGGACTGCAGCTTGTCCGCTGAATCCACGCCGCGGGCGATTGCCAGGGACAGGGCAGCCTCGATCTTGCGGCGGATATCGGCCGAGGTCAGCGCGACCGGGATGGAGCCGCGCGTCCCCCAGAAGCGTACCAGCATCTTTTTGGCTCTAGGTCTGCAAGGAATCAAGAGCAGTCGGTGACAGGCGCGCGATGGCTGCCTGCACGGTATCGAATGTCTCGAATACCAGCGTGAAGCGGCTGATCTCGAAGATCTCTTTGACTACCGGTTGCATGGCCGCGACAACGATCGTGCCGCCTTGTGCCTTGGTCTGTTTTTCCGCGAGCATGAAACAGCGCAATCCGGCGCTGCTGATATAGTCCACATCCCCCAGGTCGAGCACGATGCTTTCACCGTCCCTGGTGCACCGATCGATGAAGGGAGCCATGCTGTTGCGAAAATCTTCGCTGTTGGCATGATCGATCCGGCCCGCGGGCGACAACACGAGAATATCGCTGTGGGTCTTGTTGTTGATATTCATATTCACCGGTCCGCGCGCGAGCGCGGACCGGCAATGAACCGGTGGCGACTTCGCGCAAATGAAAAACGCTGGTTGCCGACCCTCGACGCTTCCCTGAAGGCGCCGACGCCGCAACCAGGCGACAGGTTACATGAATCCTGAAACCGCGGGGCAGCGGGTCACGGCAGCCCGGTCAGGCGAAGACCGGGAAGGTGTCGAACTTGCCGGAAAGCAACTGGTCAGTGTTGCGATAGCCAAGCCAGCCGTCGATTACGGTGGCATAGACGCGACGGAAATCCGTGGTATAGACCAGATTATCCCCTTCATCGAGTTCGGTCAGGCTCGGGGCGCGGCCGTAGTGGCCCCCCTTGACCTGTTTGCCGACGATGTACATGTGATTAGCCGTGCCGTGATCGGTGCCAAGGCTGGTGTTCTCGGGGACGCGCCGGCCAAATTCCGAGAATACGAGCACCGTCACGTCGTCGGCACGCCCGATGCGTTCCATGTCTTGCATGAATCCGGCGACCGCATCGGAAACATAGGTCAACAGGCGCTGGTGCAAGTCCGGTTGTTGCACGTGTGTGTCGAAAGCATTGTGGCGGTACGACGTGTAGTACAGGCGGGTGGGCATGCCGGCGGCGATGAGCGAAGCGACTTTGGGGAGCTGTACGGGCACGATGCCGTAATCAACCGGCGTCTTGTAGTCTTGCCACGCATCGCGCACCAGCTGTGACGCCTCGCGCGCGCTTCTCGCCACCTCGAGCAGATAGCGCTTCGAGGCATTGGCGCCAGGATCCTGGTCCGGGGCACGATCCAGCAGCGGACGCTCCTGGTAGAGGCCCTTGCGCCCGAATTTCTCGGGATCGTCGAACACGACCGGCACATGCTCGCGCGCTCGCACAGCCAGGGATTGCACTTCATCGATATTGACGAGGAAATTCGGTGTCGACTGCTTGTCTATCGCATCGGCGACGCGCCCGACCCAACCGAACTCCTCGCCTCGGTTGGGCGCGCCGGTGTGCCAGTACGCCATGGACGTGAAATGGGAGAACGAGGGTTGCGCATAGCCGCAACCGTGCACGATGGCCATCCGGCCATCCTTGTACAGACGCTCGAACCCCGCCATGCCGGCGTTGAAGCCATAGCGCTCATCGATCTTGCGAACTTTCTCGGGCCGGATGCCGATCACGGGCCGATGCCGGTAATAAGCATCATCGGCGTATGGAACCAGCGTGTTGAGCCCGTCGTTTCCACCGGACAATTCGAGCACAACCAGAATGCGTTTGGAGGCGGCCACATCCGCGGCCCCCGCACGCGAAAAGACCATCGGCATTCCGGCTGCGCCGATACCGCACAAGGCGGCGCGCAGGATTTCACGTCGGGTCCACGGTTTCAGTGTCGTAGTCATAATTTTTTCGTCTTCGAGGCAACAGTAAAGGGTCTATCCGAGCTGGTATTCGGGCAGGGACAGAATCACATGCAAGGTGCTGCGCAGCGGCTCTTCGAGGTAGCTTGCTGCCGCCGCCAGATCCGCAGTTCCCAACTCGCTTTCCAGGAACTTCGCAATCCGCGTGCGCGTAGCCTCGTCGACGGGCACCGATACGAAGCGCGCCAGCAGGTAATCGGCAGCTTCCCGCGCGGACTTGCATCCTGCGCGCCCCACCATTCCAGACAGGTCCATCTGGGCCGTTGCGCGCGGGATGGGTTTGACCTTCTGCAGGGCCATCTGCCAGCCGCGGAAACTGGCGAGCCGTGTGTTGAAATCCTCGTCGCGGTCCGCCTGCATCGACATCGACGTCATTTCCTTGGCGTCAGGCTTGGTGGCCGTGGTCACGTCCAGGCCCAACGCAAGTTTTTCATTAACCACGCCGATTTTGTAATCGGCCAGCGGATAGCGATCGGACGGCAGGAAATTGATATCGGGGTACAAGGTGTCGTATACGAAATTCCCGCGCGCCAGCAGCAGGCCTGGCGTGATCCAGCTTTTGCCGTTGGGCCAGCCTGCGACCGTGGGCGGGAAAAGCAATTTCTGGCCCAGCATTTCGGTGACGTCATTGAAATCGGGTACACCGGGTAATTCCTTGAGACCCATCTTCTTGTAGGTCGAAATCACCAACTCCACTGGTGATTTGATGTGTGTTGCCACGGCGGCCTCGCTGTAGAAGTCGCGCGACAGGAACACGGTTTCAAGCAGCGGAGCGATCTCGTAATTCGATTCGCGCAGTTTCGCGCCTAGCTTCGCGCGCAGCGCCGGCGGAAGGTCCTGGCGCACGAAAAACCCGTAGAGCCTGCCGGCAACGTATTCGCCCGTGACGGGTTTCGTCAGGATCAGGTCGATAATGTCGACGCCGTTGAAATGGCCTTGCTTGCCAAAAAAAGTCTTGGCCGAGTTGTCATGCTTTTCCGGCGTGACAACGAAATCCAGATTGACGAAATTCCAGCCGGTGAAGGCGCGCGCGGCTTCGCGGATGTCGGTCTCGCTGTAATTGCCCACGCCCATGGAAAACATTTCCATGATTTCGCGCGCGAAATTTTCGTTGGGCGCGCCCTTGATATTGACCCCTGCGTCGAGGAACGCAAGCATCGCGGGATCCTGCGCGACCTTGATCAGCAAATCGCGGAAATTGCCCGTTCCGTGGGCGCGGAACAGTTCGTTCTGCCTGAGCATCTTGCGGTAGTCGCGCACTTTCTCTTCGCTGGTCGCGAAATGGCCGTGCCAGAACAACGCCATCTTTTCTTCGAGCGGCCGATTCGTGGCAAGCATGCGATTGGCCCACCAGTAGGCGACGCGATTCGTTTCGAGCCGGCTCGCTCGCAACCAGTAGAAGAATTTGTTCGCCACCGGCTGCAAGCGCCGATTGCCTGCCGGCTTTACCTTGACCCCCATGGATTCGCCGGTATCCCGGGCGAGGTCCGTGGCAGCGGGTCGCGAGGCCGGAAAAGGCTCCAGTCCCGAATCGTGTACCCCGGACTCATCGAAAGCGGGCAGATTGTTGGCGATCTTCTTGTGATAGACCAGCCGTCGCACGGCTGCCTGCGGGGTCATCGCCGCGAGTTGCGCGATTTCTTCGGGCGTGCCGCCAAAGCCGGCGCGCTCCAGCAGGTGCGCGGCGCGCTGTGGATTCCAGTCTTTGGGCCCGATGGGGGTCAAATCCCCGGCCCAATCGTCGGCGGCGGAAATGGTGAAGGGGGTCAGGAACAGGGCCAGCAGAATGCAGGTGCCCGTCTTTTGGCGTAGGGTCATTGTCAGTCCTTCTTCAGTGCGGGTGTTGTCAGGCCGGTGGTGCCGGAAGCGGGCTCGCTATTGTCGAGGAATTGCGCCGGTCGGGTCCTGCGCAAAAGCTGCAATTGGCGTTCATGATTTTCATGACGAAGCTTGACGGGGCCGGCCGTCCGGGAGTAGTTTTCCCGGCCTTCAAAGTCAAAACGATTATCGGTCGTTTCTCCTCGCCTTGGGTACCACTTTATCGCTGTTGGCGGTCGGATTCTTCCTCGGTATGCGTCACGCGACCGATGCAGATCATGTGATCGCCATCTCCACGATCGTCACCCGGCAGCGTTCGATGCGCAGCGCCGCACTGATCGGTGCGCTGTGGGGCGTCGGGCACACCTTGACCGTGATGCTCGTGGGCGGCGCAATCATCCTGTTCACCATCACGATCCCGCCGCGTCTGGGCCTGGCGATGGAATTCGCGGTGGGCGTGATGCTTGTGCTCCTCGGATTTTTCAGCTTGACCGGTATGAACCAGTGGATTCGCGACAACCTGGCGCCCGGATCGTCCATGCATGGTCACACCCATGCGCATGGGGATTATGCCCATAGCCATTTGCACGGTCACGGGATCACCGGACATGGCCACAACGAAGAGCAGACGCCCCAGGCGTGGCTCGACCGCAAACTCGGGAGCGTAGGGGTTTACCAATTGGCGCGCCCCGTAGTGGTCGGCATCGTACATGGCCTTGCCGGCTCGGCCGCGGTCGCTTTGCTGGTGCTGGCGGCCATCGATGACGCATGGTGGGGCATGGTGTACTTGTTCCTGTTCGGCGTTGGCACGGTGGCCGGCATGATGATGATTACGGTTGCCATTGCCGCACCGTTTGCCTATTCGACCGGACGCTATCCACGCTTCAACGCCTACCTGCGCGTTGCCTCGGGATTGCTCTCGCTCGGTTTCGGGTTGTTCCTGATGTTCTATATCGGCTACGTGGACGGGCTGTTCAGCGAACCATCGGGATGACATCGCGATAAATGAGTCACTCCCGCGCACCTGGTTTAGTGCGTTGCAGCATTGACGTTGGTCGGCTCACCCATTACATTTTTAGACTATGGTTTCAGAGGCTGGCAGGTCGCATCCGTCCCGGGCAGGCGGGTTAAAGGGATTTGGACTGGGTGCGGTCGTAATGGGCTTGGTTGCCGTGGTGATTTTCGCGGTGGTTCGGGAAAATGCCGGCCCCAGGAATCAACCTGAGGAGGCGAATGCGCATTTCGCGGCGGGCCTGGGCCATCACGACGTGCCGCCGCTCCAGCCCGAAGAAGAGGCTTATGCAGCAGCGCTCTGGCCGATACACAGTGAAGTAAAACTGGCAGCAGTTCGCATGATCTTCGCCGGTCTTGCCTATAAGACGGAAAACAAGGACGCCAGGGCACTGAAGAACAAGGTTCAACCGTTGACCCGCACCTTCAAGAGCGCAGCCTCTCGCGCGAAAGCGATCAAACCGCCGCCTTCGCTCCAGGCCGCGCACCGCAGCTATCTGGAAGCGCTGGACTTGTACGCTGGTGCGACGGTTGAAATGATCAAGGTGGCCGACGATGGCCGCGAAACACACCTGATCGACGCGCAGGCGCGCAGCGAGCGGGCATCGACCGCAATCATCATGCTGAGCGATACGCTCTGGCCGGGGGAGTACAAACCGAACTAGTTGAAACTGCCGTGTTGATTGCGCGCGGCGTGCAAGACGAAAAACGTTGCTGGGATGTACCTTAACAGTCACTAGGGGGAAAAAATGAAGAAGAATCTGCAACACGCTTTGATCGCCGCGGGCGTTGCTGCCGTGGCGACGCTGGCCGCGCCGGTGGCACAGGCGCAGCAATATTCGGTCTGGCTGGTCGAGAACAGCCGGTTCATGAATGTGCCTTACGGGGCGTTCATGCCCGATCGCGCATTCGTTCCGGGCAGCACCAGCAAGTTCAACAACATCAACCTGATCGACCTGCCGGTTAATGTCGGTGTCATCAAGGGAATGGTCAATGGCAAACAGGAAGTCATTCTCGCGGACGCCGGCTGGAAACAGCAGGATTACCTGAAGATGACCGGCAGCGGACATTATTCGGCCGTTGTCGATCAGCTCAAGTTGCTGGGCATTTCCGCCGATCAGGTCACCAAGATTGTCGTGGGTCACGGCCACTGGGATCACGCGGGCAGCCTGAGCGATTTCCCTAACGCGGTGCTGTACATCCAGAAGAAGGAACTGGAAGGCATCGAATGGGCGCTCAACTACCCGAACCCGCGCATCAGCGCACACAACCTGTCGCCCGGCGGCTGCTATCGCACACCGGCTTGCGGCTATCCGCCCAAGACGCTCGATGAAGTGTATGGCAAGGTACTGGCCGGTAAAGCGGTGATCGTGGACGGCGAGTATGACGTGTTGCCGGGTGTCAAGATTCACCCGGCATTCCATTCGCACACCGCCGGCGCGCAACTGCTGGAAGTCAGAACCGGCACGTCGGTTGGAACACTGGTCTTCGGCAGCGACACTTATTCGTCCTGGCAGGGCATTCGCGACTGGATGATCGCCAATCCGCAAAGCAGTGCTGATACGGCGCAACAGTTTCTCGCCTACGAAAAGTGCTACAAGCTGACCGGCGGCTATAACAACTGCATTTCCGGTCACGAGCCGACCTCCTACACCAAGGATTACCCGATTACGGCAAATTCCTGGGTAGGCGGCAACGGCGCGCGGTTGGCGGAAATTACGCTGGCTCCGGGCGAGAGCTCCAAGAAGAAGTAATTCCGGATCGACGCAGATCCTCTGATTTTGGCAAGTCGCAAGCGAGGAGTCGGCGGTCCCGACTCCTCGCATTTTTTTGCTCGCGCCTGACCCGTGTTCAATCGCGCATGGTGTTTCGCAGCATGTGTCGCTGCATTGCTGCTTGGCGGCAGGGCGGCCGAAGCGCATGACCCCAGTGCTTATGGCGGCTTGTTCCGTTCCCGTGACTTTGGCCAGACCTGGCTGAATGCCGACGCGGGTCTGTTCCTCGGCGGAGCCGTTGCCCTCGCCATCGATCCAACTGATCCCAATCATCTGCTGCTGGGCACGACGACCAATCTACTGGTCTCCGCCAACGGAGGGCGTACGTGGAATAAAGAGGCGCCGGCAAAGCTCTCCGGGGCCGTCTTCGCAGTCAGCTTTTTGCCGGACGGGCGATCTGCGCTCTGTGTGACACCTGCCGGCGTGTTTCGCTCCGAGAATGGGGCTTGGCTGCAAGCGGATGCGCCCGCCGAAGCGGCGCCGGCCCGCGCCATCGTGCCGGGTGTCGAAGCAAAGCAAATTTATTTGATCGGACGCCGCGATTTGTTTCGCAGCGACGACGGCGGACACCGGTGGAGCCGGGTCGAGCACGCAATGGAGGAACAGCCGGAGTTTACCGAACTGCTGGTGGCTGGCGATGGCCGGGAAACGCTCTACGCGATTGTGGGCGGGCGCGTGATGGCGAGCGCCGATCGCGGCCACCGGTGGCAGCGTCGCGACGCGGGACTGCCGCAGAAGGCGCTGGAAGCGCTGACGCTGGATCGGGCGGGGCCGGCGCGTTTATGGGTCGCCGGGGGCGATCAACTCTATCTGAGCGAAGACGCCGGGGCGCACTGGAAGGCGGTGGGTGCCCCGCTGCCGGAGCCTGGCACCAGTGTGCGCGGCATTGCCGCCGACGCGGAGCGAAAGACGATCGTGCTGATGACTCACCGCGGCTTGTTGCGCAGCACCGACGGCGCCCGAACCTGGAACATGCTCGAAGGCAATCTGCCCGTGCATCTCGAGGGCCGACCTTTGCTGCGCGACGCCTCGAGTGCCAATACCTTGTATGCGGGCTTTGCGCTGATGCCGTATGGAGAACTCTGGCGCATGGCGGTTGAGGGGGGCAATCTGCTCAATCAGCTCGATCTGACGAGCCTCGCCGGGGGGGCCGCCTTCCTGCTGTTGCTGGTCATTGCGGGCATCGTCCTGGCGCGCCGGCTGGCCCGCACCAGCCTTTCCAACGACACGAGTAAATGAATAGCAAAATGAATTCCGACCCGCGCGCGCGATCAACGAATAGCCGGCGATCCCGGTGGTATGCGGCAGTGGCCCTCAGCGTGATAGCAGGGCTCCTCGCAGCCTGGTATGTGGCCTCGCCGGCAAAACTCAGCGTCGATGAATATCCGATGCTCGACGCCAGGGACATACCGGCCGTGATCGCAGCCGGTGCAGACGGCAGTGTCTGGTTCACCATCGATTACGCTGCGGCGATCGGACGCGTACACGAAGGTAAAATACAGCGCATCGCCAAACCTACCGTCAGTCTGGTGCCCGTTGGCCTCGCCGTCGCGGCCGACGGTGCCGCGTGGTATGCGGATTCCAATGCGCGCGAGATCGCCCGCATCACGCCGGAGGGAAAAATTTCTGCGGTCGCGCTGGGCATGCCGCTCGCGCGTCTGGGCCAAGTGGCTATCGCACCGGACGGGGGTGTCTGGTTCGCCGAAGCCACGGCATACAGCATCAGCCGGGTCAAGGATGGCAAGCTCGAGCGCCACGTCATCGACTCCGTTCGCGGCGGCCCATACGGCGTGGCCGTGGCGTCCGACGGGGTGGTGTGGGCAACCTTGCAAAGCGCCAATCAGTTGCTGCGCATTGCGCTGGATGGAAAGATGACAACCTACGACATTCCCACGCGCGGCAGCAGCCCGACTGACATCGAAGTCGACGGCAAGGGCGCGGTATGGTTCACGCAGTTTCGCGGCAACAAAATCGGGCGATTTGCGCAGGGACGGTTTGACGAATGGCCGGTGGGCGACGATAACGCGGGCATCACCGGACTTGGCGTTGCCGGGGACGGCGCAGTGTGGTTCGGATTGTTGCGCAAAGGCAGCCTGGGGCGCTTGCGGGACGGAAAACTGAAGGAATTCAAACTGCCGCGCGAGCGCGCCCGACCTTACAGTGTTGCCGTCGATAACAAGGGCAATGTCTGGTATACGGACCTTAGCGGTTACGTAGGAATGTTAAAGGCAGACGACGCGAGACGATAGCGGGTCGTGCACGCGCGCGGCGAGCGCGGGGGCGTTTGTCGCCGTTCAGGCCAGCGAGCGAAGCGTGCTCCATGCGCGTAGCGAGAGAATCACACCGACGATCACGATCAACAACGACGTGCCCACCTGCAAACGCATGGCCCACGGACCCGCCAGCCAGTCCAGAATGCGCTGCCCGACCTTTGCGGCAACGACGCCAACGATGACCAGCGTCATGGCGAAACCCACGCTGAACACCACCACCGTACCCAATCCAAGCATGACTTTGCCTTGCGCCAGCGCATTGAGCAAAATGGCGAGGGCGGCGGGGTCGGGCAACAGTCCGCCGGCAATGCCGAGGCCGATCAATATCCAGAGGCTCGGCCGATTGGTGGTGGCAAGCTTCAGATCGTGCGTGTGTTTGAATCCCCAGCCATGGCTGTGGTAACCGGCCTCATCGTGTTGATGCTGCGCATGCTGGCCAGGGCCGTGCGAATGACCGTGCGCGTGCGCAGCATCGTGGACATGGTCGCGGGCAGGTTGATGTGCAAGGGCAAGCGCGCGATCCTGGCCAGGCAATCGAAAGTGCATCGGCGCCGAGGCCTGTGCAGGGACCGCACCGGCAGGAGCAATACCCTGCAATTGCAGAATCAACTCGCGCTGTGTCCATAATGTCCACAAGCCGATGGCGATCACCAATACTCCGGTAATCAACGCCAGCCAGCCTTCAATGCGCAGCGTGCCCATGCCCGGCATGCCCAGAGACGCAAGGATGCCGACCAGCACGATGCCGCTGGTATGCGACAGCGTCACGAAAATGCCGAGAATGACCGCGTCGACGGGACGTCCACGGGCGCCCACAATGTATGCAGCGGCAATGGTCTTGCCGTGTCCGGGCGTAGCGGCATGCACTGCGCCGATCCAGAACGCGGACGCAAGATAAATCACGGCATCGATCATGGGGAGATGAAACGGATGAATCGCTTTGTTCGAAGGGCCGGGGCGAGAATAGGTGTGGGGCTCCGCGCTGTCAAGCCGGCCAGGCAGCGGTAGCAACCGGTTTACGCTACAGTCCCGAATCAGTCGCGCTGTGAACGGCGGCACGGCGCTGTTGCACGCTCACGCCCTGCCATGAGGAAACCATAGATGCGCCGCATGTTGATGCTCTTGTCGCTGCTTGCCGCGTGCAACGGTGCTGCTGCCGATACGCGCAAGGGCTACGAAGCCTATAGCGCCGGCAATTACCAGAGCGCGGTCGAAGAATTTCGCGCGTCCGCAGAACAGGGCGATGCGCTGGCGATGTTCTATCTGGGCGAGAGTTATTTCAACGGCCGCGGCGTGGTGCAGGATTTCGCCGAGGGCATCAAGTGGTACCGGCAGGCGGCGGCGAAAGGGCAGGTTGAAGCGCAAGAAACCCTGGGCGGGCTTTATTTTTTCGGCAAGGGCGCCGCGCAGGACTACGCGGAAGCGGCGAAGTGGTACGCGATGGCTGCCGCCCAGGGCAAGGCTTATGCACAGTACCTGCTCGGCTACATGTACGACCTTGGCAAAGGCGTCGCCCAGGATCAGGCGCAGGCAGCCCAGTGGTTCCGCAAGGCCGCGGAGCAAGGCAATGCCGATGCGCAGGAAAGTCTGGCTTCGTTATTGTTTTTCGGCCGCGGCGTTCCACAGGATTATGCCGAAGCCGCGAAGTGGTACGCCAAAGTCGCCGAACAGGGTCGCGCTTATCCTCAATACCTGATGGGGTGGATGTACGACCAGGGCCGCGGCGTGCAGCAGGATTTCGCCAAAGCTGCAGAGTGGTATCGCAAAGCTGCTGAACAAAATGATGCGCGCGCGCAGGCCAGCCTCGGCTTTCTCTACTATGCAGGCAAAGGGGTTGCGCAGGACCAGGCGACGGCCGTGAAGTGGTTGCACAACGCGGCGGCGCAGGATGAAACTTCGGCTTACGCGGGTCTGGCGTGGGCCTACTATCAAGGCAAGGGCGCCGAGCAGGACTATGCGCAGGCGGTGAAGTGGTTCCGTAAGGCCGCGCAGGCAGGCGACGCGCAATCGGCGTATACGCTGGGTTATCTGTTGGAAGACGGCAAAGGTGTCGCGGCGGATGGGGCTGAAGCGGCCAGGTGGTATGAGAAGGCTGCCGAAGCAGGCCTGTCGGAAGCCATGGAAAGCCTGGGCGCCTTGTATTTTTTTGGCAAAGGCGTAACGCAGGATTATGCCGCAGCGGCCAATTGGTATAAGCGTCCTGCCGAGAAAGGCAGCGCCTATGCGCAATATCTCCTCGGCTACTTGTACGAAGAAGGCAAAGGCGTTGCCGCCGATTCCGCGCAAGCAATGAAATGGTATGGCCTTGCGGCGGAACAAGGCGAGCCGCGCGCGCAAAGCCACCTGGGCTGGATGCTCTGGGAAGGCAAGGGCGCAGCGAAAGATGCGGTGAAAGCACACATGTGGAGCAACCTCGCCGCATCGCAACTCAGCGGTGAAGAAGCGGAGCGTGTGCGCAAGGTGCGCGATTTCATCGCCTCGAGCCTTACGCCCGATCAACTGGCGCAAGCGCAGGAATTGGCCCGCAATTGGCGACCCCGCAAATAAATGACTTTGGTGTCACGGCACTGCTAAGCAGCGGCGGCCGGCGCGCGCGTCAGGCGTTACCCACTGCATGGCGGCGTCAGTTTCTGTTACAAAATTTACTTTACACGATATTTCTTGAGCACTTTGGCATCCAGGTCCATGCCCAGGCCAGGTCGATCGGACAACGTGATATTGCCTTTCCTGTCCACGAGCAAGGGATCCGTTACCAGTTCATCCATGAGGGCATGAGCCGGAAATACGGTTTCGGCCATGGAGCCGTTGCGCACCGCGCCCAGCAGGTGCACCGCTGCCGCCACGGCCACGGCGGAGCCGTGGATGTGCGGTGCGATGGGCAGATTTGCGGCCTGTGCCATGTGCGCGATCTTCAATGTTTCTGTAATGCCGCCAGCCCAGGCCACATCGGGCTGCACGAAATGCACCGCGCGCGCAGCAATATAGTCATTGAAATCGACGATGCCATAGCTGCAGGTTTCGTACCCCGCTACGGCAATGCCAACTTTCGCGGCCACTTCGGCGCTACCGCGCAAGTCGTCCGGTGAAACGGGCTCCTCATACCAATAAATGTCATGGCGTTCCATCGCGCGGCCCATGCGCACCGCGGTAGGCACATCCCACGCGCCATTCGCATCCACCATGAGTTTGACGGCGGGACCCACTGCCGCTCGCACTGCGGCAACGCGTTTCAAGTCCTGTTCCAGCGTAACTTCGCATATGCCGGCATTGTCCATCACGCGCAGCGGTGAAAGCTCGATCCCGGCATTGCGGCCGACTTTCATTTTGACCGCGCGAAATCCATGTTTGACATAAGCTTCCATCTCCCGCGACAGTTCCTTGATACCCTTGCCTCGTGAATAGAATCCGCCCGTTGCATAGGCAGGCACGCGCTGGCGGTAACCGCCGAGCAATCGCCACAACGGCATGCCCGCCATCTTGCCGCGCAAATCCCAAAGCGCTATGTCGATGCCGCTGATAGCCGCGATGACGATGCCGCCCCGCGCATGTTTGTAGGCGCGCCGGTGCATCATCTCCCAGAGGTACTCGATGTTGCGCGGGTCCTGACCGATCAGGTAGTTGCGCAATTCATTTTCGATGACTTGTGAAGTCGATGCCATCGGCCCGCCGAAATGCGCGGCTTCGCCCAATCCGACAAGGCCCTGATCTGTTTCGACTTCGACGAGCAGCGCCGGCTTTGTCGCCATGGTGTAGTTGGCGTCGTAGACGGGTTGCGGGAGCCTCACTTCGACAGCGAGCGTGCGAACGTCTGTAATGCGCATGGCTTAAACCTTTTTTGAATGCTTGTGTGGAATATTTTATCGCGGCAATCGCGCTGCTGAAAAAATAAGCAGCCCTAACGGGAACATCAGTTGTAATACTGAGTCGCGCAGATTGCCAGAGCGCAATCCACAAGGTTATCCACAGAATTTGTGGATATTAATTTTTCCGAAAGTTGTTTGCGATTCACCGTCCAACCACGCATTCTTGTCGGGGTTGAGCGACAGTATGCACCGGGTGCAGTGTTGCACCGATCTGACCGCGCGCACACGAGCGCCTTTAGATATGATGCGCGACGTTAGCGCTGCGCCATTAGCGACGATTCAGAGCCGCTGGCGGCAATGGGTGCGCTTATTTGCGCCGCATAATGCAACACGCAGGAACGCTCGGGCGTTATCACCAGGGTAGTCGTTTGTCCCGCAAGTGGATGCTAACTCGTGCGGGGGTGTGGACTGCGTTGCGGTGAGCGGGCAACCCGGACATGCCGCTTCATCATTTGCCAGGGAGATTTTCCGTTGCCCCGATTTGCTGCCAATCTGCATTATCTGTTCAGTGAGTGGCCCTTTCTGGACCGCTTCGAGGCGGCTGCAGCCGCCGGCTTCGAGGCCGTGGAGTTTCAGGTGCCCTACGACTATCCGGCTGCCGAATTGACGGCTCGGCTGCGGTCAAATGGTCTGCAGATGGTGCTGTTCGATGCGCCAATGGGTGACTGGAATCGCGGCGACCGCGGCCTTGCCGCCGTGCCAGGCAGGGAAAAAGAGTTTCGCGACAGCCTTGCGCAGGTTATCGAGTACGGTTCTGCGCTGGCGTGCGACACCGTGCATCTGATGGCCGGCGTGGTCGGTCCGGGCCAGGATTACGGCACGGCGGAGCGCACCTATCTCGCGAATCTGGCGCATGCCGCCGTTGTGCTGGGCGAGCATGGCATGACAGGTGTCATAGAACCGATCAATAAGAAAATGGGCATCGTGCAGAATGGCCCCAGCTACACGACGCAGGGCATGCACGGTTATTTCTTGAATCACACGGACCATGCGCGCCGTGTGCTCGACCAGATTGGCAGCCCGTATCTGCGCCTGCATCTGGATTGCTATCACATGCAGATGCTCGAAGGGCATCTTGCCGAAACCATTCGCGAACATATCAAATTGCTGCGGCATGTCCAGATCGCCGGCGTACCCGGCCGGCACGAGCCGGACGTCGGAGAAATCAATTATCCCTATCTTTTCGATCTGCTCGATGAATTGGGTTATCAGGGCTGGGTTGGCTGCGAATACCGGCCACAGCGCGATACCCTGGCCGGCCTGCGCTGGGCCGCTCCCTTCGGCATTAACGCGGGAACCGCCCGCCGGTCGTAAACGCTAACTGCAGCATCGTTGCGGCAAAAAAAAGAGGGGTGCTTGCGCACCCCTCTGAACCACGTAATTCAATCTGTGAAGAGAGTTACGTGGGGGAGGACCGTTTTCCCATCGCGCCACGTTCCTGTGCGTGGTCCGCGTGCCCGATCGCGCTAGCGAAGAGTCAGGGGAGGTAAGGAAAGGTGCTGCTGTCCTTGGCGGACAAGTCCAGCAAGCGCTTGTCGAGCTGAGCCTGCGTCTCGCGGCGCCGCCTGGGGCTCGGGACCGTCAAAGTCATACAGGCGAAGTAAAGCTTCGAATAGTGATTTCATGATCGTCTCCAGCCAGTGCGTATGCGACGATGTGACTTTAGTCTTATGCTGGAAAAACAACTAGACTTCGAAAACGAATAGGATTTATGCAATTAAAGTGATAATTTGTCTAGATGGATCGTTTGTATCAAATGCGCCTGTACGTCCGGGTGGTGGAGACCGGCAGTTTTTCTGCGGTCGCTCGCGAATTCGGCACCATCCAGCCCACGATCAGCAAGCAACTAACTGCTTTAGAAGAACATTTAGGTGTTCGTCTGCTCCAGCGCACGACCCGGCAACTGAGCACGACCGAGGCCGGACGAAAATACTACGATCGCTGCCGGCACATTCTGGACGAAATAACGGATCTCGAGGGCAGTCTGACGGTCCTGCAGAACAGCCCGACCGGGCTGTTACGCGTGAATGCACCCGTGGCATTCGGCCAGCTTTACATGCTGCCGCTGGTCTTCCGCTTTCGCCGGCTTTATCCCGGCCTCGCAATCGACCTGACCCTGAACGACCGCTATGTCGATCTTGTCCAGGAGGGCATCGACGTCGCTATCCGCTTTGGTGAATTGTCCGATTCCCAAGTCGTCGCCCGAAGCGTCGGACGCGTAACGCGGGTGTGTGTCGCGAGTCCGGCTTATCTGCGAGCCCGCGGCGTGCCCAGAATCGCCGAACGATCTGCTGTCCCATAACTGCATTACTTATAACTACCTGTTCACCAACGAATGGCAGTTTGGCGGCCCGCAGGGACCGACCAGCCTGCGAGTAAGCGGTGACTTTCGCGCCAATAGCGCGCTGACGATTCGCACCGCGGCGCTGGAGGGCATCGGCATCGCCAATATGCCCGGCGTGTTCGTGCAGCAAGATCTTGGTACGGGCAGCCTGGTGCAGGTTCTGGCCGATTTTGCCCCGGCGCCCGTCGAAATCCACGTGCTTTATCCTTCCGCAAGATTTCTCGCCAGCAAAGTCAGGCTGTTGCTCGATTTTCTGCGCGATGAATTCCTGCAGATCCCGGCGTTGCAAGCGACGCTCGCGACGCCCAAACGGGTTCCGCGCATCCGTGCGAAAGTGGCCGGCTGATCGGCGCGCAGCTTAGAATACGCGCCGCACCTGCGCTTGGGCCCGTTGCTCGCCGATCGCAGGGCTTGAAACAAAACAGTTTTCTTATCCAGCACCGCGTCGCTGCGATCTGCTGAAGGAACCCATGGCCAAAAAACCCAACGCTTATACCGCCGAGGATATCGAGATCCTCGAGGACCTCTCCCCGATCCTGCACCGCCCCGGAATGTACACCGATCCGGCGAATCCGAATCACGCGCTGGTCGAGATCATCGACAATGCGGCCGACGAAGGCCTGGCGGGATTTGCCAAGACGGTCGAAGTGGTGCTCTACGAGGACGGCTCGGCGGAAGTCAGCGACGATGGACGCGGCATTCCGGTGGATATCCATCCCAAGAAAAAAGTGCCGGCCGTGCAGGTCATCTTCACCACGTTGCATTCCGGCGGCAAGTTTCGTAAAACCGACAAGGATGCGGCGTACCGCATCGCCGGCGGCCTGCATGGCGTGGGCGTTTGCGTGCCCAATGCGTTGTCATCGCGTCTCGAAGTGGAAGTCAAGCGCGATGGCCGAAAAAAACCGCATCGTGTTTGCCGACAACGGCAAAGTGAAAGAGCCGCTCAAAAAAATCGGCACAGTCGGGCCGCGCGATACCGGCACGCGCGTGCGTTTTTGGCCGGATCCGAAGTATTTCGATTCGCCGAAAATCAGTGCCACGGACATCGCCGCGTTATTGCGCGCCAAGGCCATGCTGCTGCCCGGCGTGAAGTTTTCGCTGGCGATCGAAAAGAACGGGAAGTTCGAAACCCAGACCTGGCATTTTCCCGAGGGCATCAAGGGATACTTTGCATCGGCGATGGCGGGCCAGGAGCCGGTTGCGGACACTTTTCTGGGCGAACGCTACATCGCCGCCCAATCCGAGAACGACAACTTCGCTGAAGGCGAGGGCGCGATGTGGGCGATTGCGTGGACGCCGGAGGGCGAACTGGTCACGGAGTCGTACGTCAACATGATTCCCACGCGCGT
Source organism: uncultured beta proteobacterium (assembly GCA_963846655.1). GTDB lineage: Bacteria > Pseudomonadota > Gammaproteobacteria > Burkholderiales > JACQAP01 > JACQAP01. Next base: position 562,152 of record CAWJWT010000002.1, read on the forward strand.
GGGCGGCACGCACGTCGCAGGGTTGCGCGAAGGCGTCTACAACGCGATCAAGAACTTCATCGATCTGCATGCCATGGGCCAGCGCGGGCTCAAGGTTGTGCCCGAGGACGTGTGGTCGCGCACGTCCTATGTGCTTGCCGTCAAGATGCTCGATCCGCAGTTCAAGGGCCAGGTGAAAAACGAGCTCATTTCGCGCGACGCGGTCAAGCTCACTGCACAGATGGTGCGCGATCCCTTCGAGTTGTGGTTGAACCAGCACGTCGATGAGGGCAAGCGCATCGCCGAGCTGGTCATCAGCCAGGCCAACGCGCGCACGCGCGCCGCGCAGAAAGTAGAACGGCGCAAGCAGTCCGGCGTGGCGGTGTTGCCCGGCAAACTGACCGACTGTGCGTCCGAAGACCCCGAGCGCAACGAGTTGTTCATCGTCGAGGGCGATTCGGCCGGCGGGTCGGCGAAGCAGGCGCGCGACAAGGAATTCCAGGCCGTGCTGCCGCTCAAGGGCAAACCCAAGAATACCTGGCAGGACAGCCCCGATACGCTGTATGCCAACAAGGAAATAGAAGCCATTGCGTTGGCGATCGGCGTGGACCACCACAAAGCCGGCGACAATGTCGACCTGGGCGGTCTGCGATACCGCAAGATCGTCGTGCTGGCCGACGCGGACGTCGACGGCGCGCACATCCAGGTGCTGTTGCTGACGCTTTTCTTCAGGCATTTTCCGAAGCTCATCGAGCGCGGCAACGTGTATGTGGCGCAGCCGCCGCTGTTTCGCATCGACGTGCCATCGCAGGGCAAGGGCAAGCCGGCGCGAAAACTCTATGCGCTCGACAAGCAGGAGCTCGAAGGCATCGAAGAGAAACTCGTGGATGAGGGCTTCAAGCCGGATTCATGGGCTGTCAGCCGCTTCAAAGGCCTGGGCGAAATGAATCCCGAGCAGCTCTGGGAGACAACGCTCAATCCAGACACCCGTCGCATGCTGCCCGTCCAGTTGGACGAGGGAGACAACATCTCGATCGATATCTTCAACATGATGATGTCGCGCGAGAACGCATCGCAGCGCCGCGAGTGGATGGAGACCTACGGCAATCTCGTCGAAGCCGACATTTCTTGACCGTTCAGCAGACGTTCGGAAAGCAGAGAAAGAGCGAGAGGGAGTGCAAAGCAGAGCACCTGATCAAAAGGCAGTGATGCGCATGTGGGAAGCGGGCCTCGTGCTTTTCCGCCGTCACGCCGTCACGATAGTCACGATAGTCACGGAATCAACATGGCAGACCAACCTGATTTGTTCGGCGCCGGTGAAGTTGCCGTTGCCGAAAAGAAAGTCGCAGTAAAAACCGCACCGCCGGCGGGCGGCGGGGGCAACGGCGGCGCGCTGCCGCCCCATTTTGCGCCCATGTCGGGCGAGATGGGCGATGCACTGCCGCTGGGCAAGTACGCCTCGACGCAATACCTGCAGTACGCGATTGCGACGGTCAAGGACCGCGCATTGCCGCGAGTCGGGGACGGACAGAAGCCGGTGCAGGGACGCATTCTTTATTCCATGTGGACCGCCAACACCCGCTCGGGTGCGAAGCGCACCAAATCGGCGGCCGTGGTCGGCGAGGTGCTGGGCAAATTGCATCCGCACGGAGACCAGTCCGTTTACGACGCGCTCGTGCGCCTCGCGCAGGATTTCACCATGCGCTATCCGTTGATCGATGGCGAAGGCAATTTCGGCTCGCGCGATGGCGACGAGGCGGCCGCGTATCGATACACGGAAGCGCGGCTGACCAGGTTCGCTGAAGTGCTGCTCGCGGAGATCGACATGGGCACCGTCGATTTCATCCCCAACTACGACGGCACCCGCGAAGAGCCAACGATCCTTCCGGCGCGTCTGCCGGTCGTGTTGCTGAACGGCGCGTCGGGCATCGCGGTGGGCATGGCCACGGAAATTCCAAGCCATAACCTCAATGAAGTGGCCGCGGCAGCCGTTGCCATGATTCGCGATCCGGAGCTGAGCATCGCGGGGCTCATGAAGTACATCAAGGGACCCGACTTCCCCGGCGGCGCGCAGATCATCACGCCGCGCGCAGAACTCAAGGAGGCGTACACCACGGGCCGCGGCGCTGTTCGCGTGCGCGCGCGCTGGAACATCGAGCGTCTGGCGCGCGGCCAGTGGCAGATGGTGGTGCACGAATTGCCACCGGGCACGTCGGCCCGGAAAGTTCTGGAAGAGATCGACTCGATCACCAATCCGCAGAACAAACCGGGCAAAAAATCGCTTACACCGGAACAGGTGCGCGAAAAGCAGTTGATGCTCTCGATGCTCGACAAGGCGCGCGACGAATCCGACCGCACGCACCCTGTGCGGCTGGTGTTCGAACCCAAGACCTCGCGCGTCGATGAAACCGAATTCATCAACCTGCTGCTTGCCAAGACCGGCATGGAAGGCAACGTTCCGATCAACCTGGTCATGGTCGGCCTCGACGGCCGGCCCACGGGCAAGAATCTGCGCGACATCATCACGGAGTGGATTCGCTTCCGTTTCGACACGGTAACGCGACGCACGCGCCACCGTCTCGCTCAGGTGCTCGACCGCATCCACGTGCTCGAGGGCCGCATGATCGTGCTGCTCAACGTGGACAAGGTCATCCGCATCATCCGCAACGCGGAGGAGCCCAAGGCGGAGCTCATCAAGGCGTTCCGGCTCTCCGAGCGCCAGGCGGACGACATTCTCGACATCCGTCTGCGCCAGCTCGCCAGGCTCGAGCACCTCACGCATCGAGCAGGAACTCAAGGATCTGCAGAAGGAACAAAAAGGGCTCGAGAAAATCCTCAAGGATCCCAAGGCGCTCGCAGAACTGGTGATCACCGAGATCGAGCAGGACGTCAAAACCTTCGGCGACAAGCGACGCACGCGCATCGAGGAATCCGAAAAGGCCGTGATCGAAACGCCGGTCATCGACGAGCCGGTCACCGTGATTTTCTCCCGCAAAGGCTGGGTGCGCGCGCGCCAGGGGTGGGAAGTGGAGGCCGCTTCGCTCTCATTCAAGGAAGGCGACAGCCTCATGTCGCTGATCCGATGCCGCACCGTCGATCCGGTTGTATTTCTGGATTCCAAGGGTCGGGCCTACACAGTCGAGGCGGGACAGTTGCCGCCGGCGCGCGGCGATGGCGCGCCGGCATCGTCGCTGGTGGAGGTGCAGGATGGGGCGCACATACTCTATTGCCTGAGCGGCAAACCGGAGACCAAAGTGCTGGTGGCTTCAACGGCGGGCTATGGTTTCCTGTCGAGTATCGGCGACATGATTTCCAACCGCAAGGCGGGGCGCGAGTTCATGGCGGTTGATGCGGGCCACGTGCCGCTGGCACCATTCATCTACCAGGGGGCATCAGGCAATTACGTCGCCGCTTTGTCCGAAGGCGGCCGCTTGCTGCTGTTCGCGCTGGACGAACTCAAGGTGCTGGCCCGGGGTCGCGGCATGATCGTCATGGGACTCGACGAGGGCGAGAAGCTGGCCGCGGTTGCCATTTCCAACAAGCAGACGCTGACCATTACCGGCATTGGCCAACGCACCGGCAAGGAGAAAACCGTCCTGCTCTCCGGGGCGAAGCTCGTGCATCACATTCTTAAACGCGCGCGCATGGGCCGCGTGCTGCCTGAAAAACTCAGAATGCCGCTGGGAATCGCGGTAGAGTGATCGCAAGCGGCACGATCACAGAAGATTGAGACGCAAGAGGGGCGCGTCGCGCCTCTCCCTCTTGCGTTGCGATAAACAATCGGCAACGCGCACCCAATCGGAGACAGCATGAAAGCAGACAACATTCTCGCGACCATCGGCAACACGCCGCACATTCGCATCAATCGCCTGTTCGGCAGGGGCGCCGATGTCTGGATCAAGTCCGAGCGCGCCAATCCGGGCGGCTCGATCAAGGACCGCATTGCGCTGTCGATGATCGAGGACGCCGAAAAAAGCGGCAAGCTCAAGCACGGCGGGACGATCATCGAACCCACTTCGGGCAATACCGGCATCGGCCTGGCGCTGGTGGGCGCGGTCAAGGGCTATGCGGTCATCCTGGTCATGCCCGACAGCATGTCGGTCGAGCGGCGCCGGTTGATGCTCGCCTATGGCGCCAGGTTTGAACTCACGCCGCGCGAGAAGGGCATCAACGGCTCCATCGCGCGCGCGCAGGAACTTGTGGCGCAAACGCCAGGCTCCTGGATGCCGCAACAGTTCGAGAATCCTTCCAACATCGAGGTGCACGCGCGCACCACGGCGCAGGAGATCCTCGCCGATTTTCCGCAAGGCTTCGATGCGCTCATCACCGGCGTGGGCACGGGCGGGCATATCACCGGCTGCGCGCAGGTGCTGAAGAAAGCCTGGCCGAAGCTCAAGGTTTTCGCGGTCGAACCCGCGGCCTCACCGGTCATCTCCGGCGGCAAACACACGCCGCATCCGCTGCAAGGCATCGGCGCGGGCTTCGTTCCGAAGGTTCTCGATACGGCGTTGCTCGATGGCACCATCCTGGTCGAAGCCGAGGCGGCCAAGGAGATGGCGCGGCGCGCGGCGCGCGAAGAAGGCATGCTGATCGGGCTGTCTTCCGGGGCCACACTTGCCGCGATCGCGCAGAAGCTCCCGGAACTGGGGGACGCAGCCAGGGTGATGGGTTTCAACTACGATACCGGCGAGCGCTATCTTTCGGTCGACGGATTTTTACCCGCTGAACAGGGCTGAGGCCCCAGCGCGCCTGCGCCGTGCACGAATGCGGCCGGCGCACCCCCCGCATCACGCACTAGACGGACGCTGCGAGCGCTTCGTCGCGCAGCGCGGCCGGCATCAGCCAGCGGTCGAGCATTTCGAAAGCGCCATGCACCAGCAGCGCCAACGCAGCCGCAGGCACTGCGCCCGCCAGCAATGTCGCGTTGTCATTCAACGCCAAACCTTGCGCGATGCGTTCGCCGAAGCCGCCGGCGCCGATGAAAGCTGCGATGGTCGCGGTGCCGACGTTGATCACCGCGGAGGTCTTCACGCCGGCCAGGATGGTGCGCGCGGCCAGGGGCAGTTCAACGACCCGCAGCCGGTACGCGGGCGCCAGGCCGAGCGCCAGCGCCGATTCGCGCAGTCCAGGCGCGATGTCCGCCAGACCCGCATAGGTATTGCGCACAATCGGCAGCAGCGCATACAGGAACAAGGCAGCAAGCGCCGGGATCGTTCCGATCATGCCGAACAGCGGGATCAGGAAGGCGAACAGCGCCAGTGAGGGCACAGTCTGGATCAGGCCGACCGAGGACAGCACCCATTGCCGCGCCGCCGGCACGCGATAGGCGAAGATGCCCAACGGAAGGCCGATTGCCACGGCAACCAGCAGCGAAACGCCCACCAGCATCACGTGCTCGAAGGCAAGTCGCTTGAAATCCGGCGCAAACAGGCGTGCCAGAAAACTTTCCCGGCGCGGCTGGGTTTGCTGCTCGCCGAGGAATCCTTTGGCCACATCGGTGAAGCTGCGGGCATTCAGTTCCGCTTCGGCGTTCAGCGCGATCATGCGGCGCTCATCGAGCGTCCCACGCAATGCCTCGAGCGCATGCCACGTTTGCGGCAGCCGCTGCGGCAGATCCGCGCGATACAGCAACACGGCGTCGTAAATCGGAAAAAAACGCCTGTCGTCCTTGAGCACGCGCAAGTTGTACCGGCCGATCTTGGCGTCCGTGGTGTAGGCATCGATGACATCGATCTGCGCTGCCGCGATGGCCTCGTACGCGAGGCCATGCTCCAATCCGCGCGGTGTCGAGTGCGGCAGACCGTAGGCTTTCTTCAGGCCCGGCCAGCCGTCCGCGCGGCCGATGAATTCCTGGGACAGGCCCAGCACGATGCGCGGATGTGCCGCGAGATCCGAGATGGCGTTGATGCCGAGCGCCTGCGCGCGGTCCTCGCGCATCGCCAGCGCATAGGTATTGTTGAACCCGAGCGGCACGCCGACCGCCAGCCCGAGGGGCTGCAACGCGGCATTCAAGCCGTCGAGGTCGAGCGGCCGCGCGCTTCTGAGAATTTCTCGCTCGATGGTGCCCGTGTACTCCGGGTAAACGTCGATCTCGCCATTTGTCAGCGCGGCATAGACGATACCGGTATTGCCCAGACCGGGCCGGTGCGCGGCTTGCGCTTCGCCGGCGCGCTGCGCGGTCAGGGTAAGGATCTCGCCGAGAATATAAGACTCGGTGAATCTTTTCGATCCAACGCTAAGCGTCTCGGCGGCGAAGGCGTTGCCGTACAAACTCAATGCCATGGCGACCAGCAGCGCTTTCATGCGGCACTTCCGAGTTGTGCGAGCGGCGAGCGCTGCGCGGAGATGAACTCGGCAACGTAGGCATCGGCCGGACGTTTGAGCAGATCGTCCAGTGTGCCGCGTTGCACGATTCTGCCCGCGCGCATCAGTACCATTTCGCCGGCGAAATGCGCCGCCTCGCCTATGTCGTGCGTCACCATGACCACTGTCTTGCGCAGGCGCGAAAAAATAATTTTCAATTCCTGCTGCAAGGCGCGCCGCGTGACCGGATCGAGCGCGCCAAGAGGTTCGTCGAGCAACAGCAACGCCGGATCGAGCATCAGCGCGCGCATCAGCGCCACGCGCTGGCGTTGCCCGCCGGACAATTCGCCAGGATGACGCGACAACAGAGAAGGCGGCAGGGCCACCAATTCGCAAAGCTCGTCGAGCCGCGTTCGGATGCCGGCTTCCGGACGATTCAGTGAGCGGGCCACGAGCGCGACATTGGCGCCGGCGCTCAGATGCGGGAACAAGCCGCCTTCCTGAATCACGTAGCCCATGCGCAGCCGCAGATCGCGCACGTTGTGGTGCTGCATCAGTTCGCCGCCGAAGGTCACGCGCCCACTGTCGGGAACCACCAGGCCCGCCAGCAGACGCAGCACTGTCGATTTGCCGCAACCGCTGGGTCCGAGCAGCACGCTGGTGGTGCCATTCTCGAATTCGAGCGAGAGCGGCGCAAGGGTGAAGCGCGGGCTCAGTGTTTTAGTGACATGTTCGAGGCGTATCATCGGCTGCGGGGGAGTGTATGCTGCACCCCCCCGCGTGGGCAAGGCTTGCCTCGCGCGCTGGATAGCCAGGCAGCGCATGAAGGCGGCATAATGCGCACTAAATTTAATTTGCCGTTGCGGTTCGAGGGAACACAGACCAACCATGCAACCCGCACTCGCCTGGCTACTGGCCGGCCTTCTGCTCGTCGTCGTGGAACTGATGACAGGGACGTTCTATCTGCTGATCCTCGGCATTGCCGCCGGGATCGGTTCAGTGATGGCGTTTGCCGGTCAGCCGTTCTGGATGCAGGCGCTGATGGCCGCGATTGCAGCCATGGTCGGCGGCGTGCTGGTGAACCGCTTTCACCGCGTGGCAAACGCCAGCTCGCCCCAGGACATATCGAACGACATCGGGGAACGCGCTACGATCGAAAGCTGGATCAGCGAACCGCAACGGCTTGCGCGGGCACGCTATCGCGGCACCATCTGGGATGCGGAGGTGCTGGGCATGGATCGCATCGAGCCCGGTGCGCTGCTGTACGTCGTGGCCACACGCGGCAGCCGCCTAGAACTGTCCACGGTGCGGCCGGCCGAACGCCAATAATCAGACAACAAGAAGGAACCTTCATGGGTGCGAAGCTCATCGCAGCGGTCATCCTGACCGCCATCATTTTCATGTATCCGCCCACGCAGGGCTACGCCGTTCCATTCTTCGTCCTCGCGCTGGCCGTGGTGTTTGTCATCGAGGGCATCAAAGTCGTGCCGCAGCAGAACGCCTGGGTGGTCGAGCGGCTCGGCAAATTCAACGCCATCCTTGAGCCCGGGCTCAATTTCATCGTGCCCTTCGTCGATCGCGTCGCCTACCGGCATTCGCTCAAGGAAGTGCCGCTCGACGTGCCCGAGCAGGTCTGCATCACCAAGGACAACACGCAGCTGTCCGTGGACGGCATCATCTACTATCAGGTGACCGATCCGCGCCTGGCGAGTTACGGCACGTCGAATTACGTATTCGCCATCACGCAACTCGCCCAGACCACGCTGCGCTAGCGAAGTCGGCAAGATGGAACTCGATAACACCTTCGAGAGCCGCGACGAAATCAACCGGCAGGTCGTGTCGGTGCTCGACGAAGCCGGCCGCACCTGGGGGGTGAAGGTGCTGCGCTACGAGATCAAGAACCTGACGCCGCCGGAGGCGATCCTGCGCTCGATGCAGGCGCAGATCACCGCGGAGCGCGAGAAGCGCGCATTGATCGCCAAGTCGGAAGGCCAGCGCCAGGAGGAGATCAACCTTGCCGATGGCGAAAAGCAGGCGAAAATACTTTCTTCCGAAGGTGATAAAACCGCCCAGATCAACAAAGCGCAGGGCGAAGCCGGGGCCATCAAGATGATCGCGGAAGCGCAGGCCGAAGCGGTTCGCGTAGTCGGAGCGGCTATCGGCACGGCGGAAGGACTCAGCGCTGCCAATCTCAAAGTCGCCGAATTGTATGTCGCGGCGTTCAAGGAGCTCGCGAAGACCAACAACACGCTGATCATTCCGTCGAACCTCAGCGATGCGGCGAGCTTTGTGGCGAGCGCCATGACGGTGCTGGACCGGGCCAAGCTTGGCGTGGAAGGACAGAAAGTCGTGAGACCCTGATGGCCGGAGCGCCGCGACGCCAAGGGCGATGTTCGGGCGCTGCCGCGACAGCGGGCCGGATCGGCGGCAGGGCCGGGCGCCGATGAAACTGCGGAACAGCGGCCCATCGACGGTCCTTGCGTTGCTAATGTTGCTGTGGGCGTGCGCCCAGCAGCCGCCGCGCGCCGGCAGCCGCGATGTTTCGGTGATGGTGCTGCCCAAGCCAGATGGCCACGTCGGCGCGGTCGTGGTGCGCCCGCTTGACGGCGGCAAGCCGGTGCTGATCGACAAGCCTTATGTCGAAGCCCGCATGAGCGACACGAAATCCGTGCGCAGCGTTGCCACCAACCCCAAGGCCGCGGCGCTCGTATTCGGCAAGACCCTGGCAGCCCTGCCGGTCCCACCCAGCACCTATCTGGTCTACTTCGTAGAGGGAACGGAGGAACTCAAGCCCGATGCAAAACGAACGATCGACAAGGTGATGGCGGAACTTGGCGCGCGCGCCTCGCCCGAAATCGCCGTCGTCGGTCATACTGATTTTGTAGGCACCAATCAGTACAACGACGCGCTTTCACTGCAGCGCGCCGTGCGCGTAAAGGATTTGCTGATCCGCCGTGGCATCCCGGCGAAAATGATTCAGACTGCCGGGCGCGGCAAACGCGAGCCCGTAGTCAAAACGTCGCAAGAGGTCGCGGAACTTCGCAACCGGCGTGTGGAAATAATCGTGCGCTAGAGGCTGGCATTGCGTTCCAGCCACTACCTTCAGGTCATCGGCGCCGCACGCCAGGGTGAAGGGTGTGGCGCTCGGGCGGCGGCCGCTTTCGCCAAACTGCGGGTCGTTAAAGTGCGGGCCGTTAATCTGCTGACCAGCCCACCTGGTGACCACTGACGCGCTGATCTTCGCCGTTGCGAACCGGCGCGGTGCGCGCACGACCCCGAGGAACAGGCAGGGCGCACAGCGGTCGAACATGGCCTGAACCCCTGCATCCGCGTTGCGCTTGCGGACGTATCAGAATGCGTGAAGTCAACGGTCATCCGTCAACGAATTCCTGCATGGATTGAGACAATGAACAAGTTCATACGAATATTCGGTTTCCTGCTGTCCTTCGCACTATGCGCCAGCGTGATGGCTGAGCAGTCCAGGCCGGCCGGCCCGGCGCAATCGAAACGCACGGCCACGGCGATCTTCGCGGGCGGCTGCTTCTGGTGCGTGGAAGCCGATTTTGACAAACTGCCCGGCGTGTTGAGTACCGAATCGGGTTATGCGGGGGGCAAGTCACCCAATCCGACGTACGAGCAGGTGAGCCGCGGCGGCACCGGCCATGCCGAAGTGGTACGCATCACCTATGATCCGGCCCGGATCAGTTTCCCGCAATTGCTGGACTATTTTTGGCGCAGCATTGATCCCACGGTGGAGGACCGGCAGTTCTGCGACCAGGGCAGCCAGTACCGCTCGGGAATTTTCTATCAGGACGATGCGCAGCGCCTCGCAGCCGAAGCCAGCAAAGCCGCGCTCGCAAAGAGTGGTGTGTTGCCGCACATATATACCGAGATCGCGCCCGCCGGCACGTTCTATCCGGCCGAGGAATATCATCAGGATTATTACACCAAGAATCCGGTACGCTACAAGTTCTACCGGACGTCCTGTGGGCGCGATGCGCGCCTGCGGGAAGTCTGGCAAACGAAGCAGTAAGCGCTTCATCGGGTGAGGCGGCGTGCCATCTTGCAATTCTCAGAAATGGCCTCATCTGGGACTTGATCCCCGAACCTTGGTTACAACTGCATGAAAAAACCTCCCACGATGGCCGCCCGCTTTCAAAGCAGCATCGCCCGGACCGAAGCGATCGGCGGTACCTCGGAAGTCAAAATTCTGTTCACTGACGAGAGCGGCTTTTCGTTTCAGGCCGTAGGCAGTGACGCGCAGCCGCTCGTCAATGGCGACGGCGATTCGTTGGCGCAGGAATTTGCCGCCGGCGCGGCCAAGTTCACTTTTCTTGCGGCCGGCGTGCAACTCGCCTTCAAAGACGGCAGTTCCTGCAACATGAACTTCGGCAAGCCGATCGGGGCATCGCCGCTGCCATGACGCAGCGGCTAGTAATGCGGTGGCGTTTCATCGAGCGCATCGCGGGATTCGGCAGGCAGTGACGCGCGAATCTGTTCGCGCACGGCCTGCAGTTCCTTCTGCAATTGGTCAATTTGTTGCTGCTGGCGATAAACTGTCTGGTTGAGCGCTTCCAGCAAATCTTCGTTAAAGCTTAATTTGACTTCGATTTCGGCGAGTCGGGATTCCATGGGCGCTCCGCAAGGGGCAGGGACTGGGCTTGCACAACAAGTCGAACGTCGCCGAAGGCCACCACTTGTCCCGCGCGGATCTTGGCGGTTTTGCGGCTTTCGGGCTGGCCGTCCACCGTAACCCCTCCGCCGGCAACGAGCAGTTTGCCTTGACCACCGCTGTCGGCGAGCCCGCCCAGTTTCAGCAGGTCACACAGCCGCACAAACTCGCCCGTTAATTGAATTGCCAGAGTTTTCAAGGTGATGGCGCGGAAATAATGCGAGAGTTTCCAGAAAATACGGGCAAGCTGTCGCGTCGACGTCGAGAACCATGATACCCGGCAATCGGGGCATTAACGGGAACGATCAGTGGCGGGTCAGATTTCAGCTGCGCACCGAACTTTCGCCAAGCTGCGATCGAAAAGCAGTTAGCGTTGTCAAACAATACGCTAGCCTCGCAAAGGGGCGTCGGGGCGCCAGGTATGCCCCGGTTGCTCGGAGTTGGCCGTTGCTACGGACTTGCTCGAAGTCGCTCAAGAGCGCAAAATACAAGGTTCCACTCGAAACAACCGCAGGGACACCGGATGAAAGCCAACATTCTTCAATTTTTGAGAACCAACGGCGAACAACTGGACGCCGAGATCGCCAAGGCACTGCATATTTCCAAACCCCAGGTTTTGACGCACATCTCGGAACTTTCCGCAGCCGGTGACGTAATATGCTGCCAGGTCACGCGCTTTCATGGCGGAAAGAAGGTCGAAGGAGTGAGCTGCCGCCTGTCTGCGTATGTGCCGCCCAAGGCGACTGGTCCCAAACCCGGCGCCAAGCGCGGAGCCGCCAATGCCAATGCTCATAATGCCAATACAGAGATGAATATCGCGTAAGGCCGAAACCGACCCGATCGCAGCCTGTAACAAGAAAACGCCTCGATGCTCCCGCATCGAGGCGTTTTCTATGGTCGAATCGGTTCGATCGGCGGGCCGCATTCAGACGCGCCAATTCATTCGCCCGAAGCTAAGTTTATTCGCCCGAAGCCAAGCCGCATCGCATTCGATCACGCCGCATTCGATCACGCCGCATTCGATCACGCCGCATTCGATCACGCCGCATTCGATCTCGTCGCGTATGCTCGTCGCGCTCGGTGCGTTTATGACGGACGGATTTCCCTCCGGCGCGATCGAGAGTAGAGTTCCTGAATTCGGCGTAGGGATAACGTCGAGAAATTGAGGAAAAGCAACATGAAACAGCTGATCCGCGCAGGCTTGGTGGTGTTGTTGATCGCGGTTGTTGCGTACCCCGCGGGGGCATGGTATCTCGGCCGCGAAGTCGAGGGCGCGATCGGCGCCCCCTACCGCCAACTGGCGAATCTGCCCACTCTGAAAGTGGTCGCGCGGGAGTTTCGGCGCGGGGTATTCAGTTCGGAACAGATCGTGCGATTGGAACTGCTCGGCGAACTGTCCCGATTCATCGAGCACACGCAAGAGCAAGAAACCGCCAACGCTGCGTCACCCTCACCGTTCAAGCCGATTCAGTTGACGATCAACTCCCACATTCGGCACGGACCCTTGCCCGATGGCCGCACCTTTGCTGCAGCCCTCGTCGACAGCGAACTGGAGGTCGATGAGCGGTTCAAGCCGTTGCTTGCCGGCGTGCTGGGCGAGCGCAAGCTCTTGAGCGCGCGTACGCTCTATCGTTTCGACGGTGGCGGCGAATCGAATCTCACGAGCCCGCCGGTGGCGTTCGATTTGTCCGCCGCGTCGCCGACCGCGCGCGGTCGATTGTCCTGGGATGGCATCCGGGCGACGCTGCATTTCACCGAGGATTTTGCGAGTTACGCCCTTGTGGGCGAGGCGCCGAAACTCGAAATGAGTGTTGAAGGCACGCGCATGCTGATGACCGGCATGCGCTTCGAAACGCAGAGCAAACGCATCCTGCCGGACGAGCCGCTGCTCTATGCCGGCAAGCAGGCAATATCGGTTGCCCTGGCGGAACTCGATGCGCCGGGCCTGCCCAACCGGCCCATCGTGCTGAAGAAACTCAGCTACGCAGTCGACGTCCCGGTCGACGGAGAATTTATCGACATCGTCGCCCGGATCGCCGTGCGTGACATCCTCGTCGGACAAAGCAACTACGGACCCGCGCACTACGATCTGTCGTTCAAGCACCTGCACGGACGCACGGTCGCGCAACTGCAACGCGCGCTGATGCAAGCCTATGCGGAACCGACGGCTATTGCGCAAACGACAAACTCCGCCGAAGCGTTTGCGCACTTGGCAGAACCCGCGCTCAAATTGCTCGAGTTCGATCCGCAGATCAGCCTCGATCGCGTCAGCTTCAACAGTCCGCACGGCGAAGTGTTGATCGCTGCCCGGGCCAGGCTGGTGGATGCGGGGCCGCAGGATTTTGAGCAACCCGCTTCGTTGCTGGCCAAGCTGGAGGCGAGCGCACAGGTAACAGTGCCCGAGGGTCTGCTGGCGGCGCAGTGGCGGGGCAATCCTGGCACGGCCGATGCGATGCAAAGGCAGATCGCCGCACTCATCGAGCAGGGCTATATCCAACGCGAAGGCGCGATGATCAAGTCAACAATCGCCTTTAGCGGCGGTCAACTTACCGTCAACGCCCGGCCGTTCGATCCTCGCGCCCTGCAAGGCCCCACCGGACCGCAGCCTGCTTGGCCGAAGCAGCCTGGCACGAACCGGCCCCTGCCGGCGCGGTAGCGCCGGACTTAATCGATCACTCAGCGATGAACTCGATCACGATGCCGCGCAGCGGCTCGTCCCCAACGTTTTTGACCGTGTGGATGACCGGCGCACTGAACACCGGGCCATCGGGCACGGTTTCGACGAACTTGGACGCTTCGCCCTCGGGCCACTGCTGCAGGCGCGCACGGTTCAGCTGGATGACGACGCGGTCACTGTGGCTGTGGCGGGCACGGGTGTCGCCGGGCGCCAGCTTCTCCTCGAACACGAAAAAATCCCGGTCTTCATAAAGCAGGGCATTTTTTCCGGCGGCAATGCGTTCGCCCGGCGAGCGGGCCGGCGGATGGTTGGACTTGATGGCTACTTCAAAGAACGCGTCCGCCGGGCGCATGGCGAAAGATTGCGCCGGACCGAACACCGCCACCTGTCCGCGGCTCAGTTTTTGCGATGTACTGGCGCCGGAGTGAAGCAGTTGCGCGTCGCCCAACGCCACGACCACGCGCGTGGCGCACTGTGCACGCTGTGCAGCCGCCGGCGCGCACGACACGGCATCGCGCAGCACGCGCACATAATCGTTTTCCAGGACGACCTCGCCAGAAAATACCGAAAATGGCCAGGAAAGCACGAGCAGTGCGGCACAATCGAGCGCGATTCTCATGGACATACCCGGCTCCGGGAAACGGTTGCGATACCGAACAGAAAAAACGGGCACCGCTGGTGCCCGCTTGTGAGTCGCGACCGGCCAGAAGGACGTGGCCGCTTAATGCAACTGCTGAATGCCCGCGAGCAGCCAGCCACTGCGCCCATCCACCGGCTTGGCCAGATTCCAGACCTCTTCGAAAGGTTCTGGATTGCCGCCATCTTCACGCAGTGTGCCCGTAAAGCGCACGCTGGCAAGATACTCCGTGAGCGTCGTCTCGATGCCCAGCAGCGCGGCATCGAGTTGCTCGACGTCCGTCCGGTCGGCCTTGCCAGCGCTTTCGTCTTTCTGCATTTTCATTTCAGCGAACACTTCCGGCGTGGTGAACCGGCGGATGTCGTCAAAATCCTTGGCGTCCCAGGCGGCCTGCAGGCGCGTGAAATAAACCTTTGCATTGCGCAGAAACGCTGCATCGTCGAAGTCGGCCGGCACGTTCCACGTCGAGACCACAGCCGGCGCCGCGGTCGAAGTTGGCCGCAATGGCGTCCCATAGACATTGCTGGACGAGCCGGATCCCGAAGACTGCAATCCGGTGGATTGCAAGGCCGGGCTGCGCGGTTGGGCGAACATTGCGGGCGCGCGACCAGACGTGGCCCTGCCGCGACCAGACAGCAGGCGCCAGAGCATGACCCCGCCGAGGATGAGCAGGCCGATCATGAGCACGCTACCCAATGCCGACGCAAACGGGCCCATCAAGCCGAAATGCGATAACAGGGCCGAAATACCCAGTCCCGCCGCGAGGCCGCCAAGCGCACCCATCCAGCGGTTGCCGGCCGGTTGTGGGGCCGCGGCAGGTGAGGGTGCGGGCGTGGCTGCAGCGCCCTGACTGGGCTGCTGCGGCGGCGCGGCCTGCCGGTTTACGTTCTGCGACTGGCGCCCAAAACTTTTGCCGCCGCCGATGCGACGCGCCTCGGCATCCTGCATGAACAGCGAGAGCCCCACCAGGACGACCAGCACGGACGCAGCGCTAGCCAGGGTTTTATGCCATAGGTTCAGTATAGAGGTCATAAACTAGTTTCGTGTTGTGGATGGAAAGCATTTTAACTGACACTCCTCGATATGGGGGCCGCGCAGTCGAACTGCAAGCGGGCCTGCGCCAATGCTCTGGGGCGTACCCCACGCGTACCCCAGCGGTGCATGAACGCCGGCGTCGCCAGAGTCTGGTCGAGCGCAGCGCGGTTCGATCGCGTGGGGAGTCCGGCAGGATTGCTGCGGACGCTGCGCTAGGCCGCAACCGGGACAGCAATGCCTTCCTGCTCGCAGGTCGGCGCCACATCGGACACCGTGGCGCGCTGCATGTCCCGGGGCCAGCGCAAATCTTCGTAAGCTTTTCCCCGATGCATGGTGCACCGGTTGTCCCACATCACCAGATCATGCTTCCGCCAGCGATGCGTATACACAAACTGTCGCTGGCTGGCATGCTCGATGAGCTGTTGCAGCAACGCGTGGCCTTCATCGTCCTTCATGCCGAAAATGCGGCCGGCGTGCGATGCGAGATAAAGTCCCCTGCGCCCGGACCCTGCATGGCGGCGCACCACGGTTTGCGGTACCGGCGGCAGCATCTGATGCTCCTCATCGGAAAAATCCGTGAATCCCAGCTTGCGGCGTGAATACATGATGGCGTGCTCGGCCACCAGGCCATTCAATCTGTGTTTCATCTCATCGGGCAGTGCATCATACGCGGCGCGCAGGTCGGCAAATTCCGTCTGGCCACCGACCGGCGGAATGCTGCGCGCATACAGCAGCGACGCCTTGGCCGGCAGGCGCCGAAACGAACTGTCCGTATGCCACATGCGATTGCCCAGCTCGAACATGCGTCTGCGGCTTTGCTTCTCCCAGATCTGATCGCCTTGGCCCAAATTCGATACGTCGGCGATTTCCGCGCGCACGCGCAGCTTCGCATCGCTGCGCGTCGCATGGATCGTAGTTTCCAGGGGCCCGAAACGGGCCGCGAAGGCCAGATGTTGATCGATCGTGAGCTGCTGCTGCGCAAATACCAGCACCGCATAGCGGTTGAACGCCGTCTCGATCACGGCCAGGTCTTCCGGCGATAACGGGCGAGCCAGGTCGAGATCGGCGACTTCCGCCGCAAAATCCTCGTAGACCGGGAAAATTTCCATCGCGTAACCACCGCTTGTACGGAGCGGAAAAGTTATCGCCCGGAAGTCCGGTTGTCAACGGGCCGTGCCCCAACCCGCGGTACGCACCGAATTTCAATAGTTACGGCGGCGCCAGGCCGGGATGCCCAAGCCGATCGCCGCGCCCAGGGCAAGCGCGATGGCGCTCACGGCGACGGGGCGGCGGCGGGCGATGGATTGCATGCTGGTACTTGCCTGGCGCAGTTGCTTGCCGGCCGCGCCGGCGAAATCGCTGGCAGTGGCCATGGTGCTGACGGTGGCGCCAGCAAGCTTGTCCCGCGCCGTGCCGGCGCTGCGCGACAACAAGCGGCGGGTATCGAGTAGTTTGCCGCGCGCGCCATCCAGGGCGTGTGAAAGCCGCGCGGTCGAACGGGTGCTGTAGGAATAACGCGACTTGACTTGCTGACGTGCCGCAATAAGGACTCCAATTACGCCAGCGCCCGCGATGGCTGCCGGCACGGGATGGCGCCGGACGAGGTCGCCTGCCCTGAGCACATAGCGGCCCGCCTCATGGCGCGATAGGGTATCCACGCCGTCGCGGATCAACTCTCGCGGCGACAGGCGGTGCTCAAGCTCGCCGAGCGTATTATCCAGGCGCGCCCGGATGCGATTTATTTCGGCTTCGATCTGTGCAGCTGTTCTCATGGAATTTCCCTCACTTGATGTGTTCTTTCACAACTTCGACATCGCGCTGCAGCGCCCGTACCGTGCGCGACGATTTCAGGTTTCCGGTCTGGAGCTTTTTGCGCCCAGCGGCCAACAGGAGCCAGCCTGCCACCAATACGACCGCGCCAACCAGCAACGGTGCCAGCCAGGGCGCCTGCGCCTGCGGCAAAGCGATCGCCACCAAGGCAACGACGCCGGACAGCACGAGCAGCAAGCCCGCGAACAGCACCGCCCCGCCGATCGCCAGCGCACCGATGCCGGTGCCCACCTCGGAGATCTTTTCGGAAAGCTCGGCTTTCGCCAATTCCGCTTCGTCGCGCAGCAAGGTTGCGGATTGGCGCCACAGATCGGAAACGAGTCCAAGCAACGGCCGCCGCGTATAGCGGCTGTTCGTCAGTGTCTCCATCGTCCACTCCTTTTCATTCAGTCATGTTGGCGACCATGCCCCAGCCTGCAAGACGGGTCGCAATTCATACACGAGGCAATATGCGTGCCGTTCCCGATCCAGTGGCG
Organism: uncultured beta proteobacterium; assembly: GCA_963846655.1. Taxonomy (GTDB): domain Bacteria; phylum Pseudomonadota; class Gammaproteobacteria; order Burkholderiales; family JACQAP01; genus JACQAP01. The sequence continues at coordinate 579,761 of CAWJWT010000002.1, forward strand.
CCGGCGCCCGTCCACGCCTGGTTCGCGCGCACCGAAGCCGACGCTAATGCCAATGGACCAAGGGCTTAGCCAGCCGGCACGCGGTAGGCAACGCGTACGCACCGTTGCCAGATCGCGCCATCGGGGCAAATGCTCATTGTAATTTTTGCGACGTGGTTGACGCTCGCAATGGCGGCTGCGGTCCTTGCCCCGGTGCCCGCGCGCCGGTTGCACGACGCCCTTTAAAGCCTGCTGATGCACAGCGCTCTCACGACGATTTCCTTTTGTTCGAAACGCTGCTCCAGGGTGACGCGATATTGCCGCCACCATTCGCGATCGAGCGGGTCTGTCATGACTTCGCAGACCACGATGTCGTCGCGCGCAGTCCCGCCACTTCCTTCCTGCCACAATCCGGTCGCAGGCGCTCTTGCATAAAGTGTGACGCCGCCGAAGCGTTCACCAAGCTCGCAGGCGACGCGATCGAAGGCGTCGCGCTGCATTAGCGAAGCGCCGCTCTGGACGGGCAGCAGGAGTTGCACGAGAACCATGCACGCTCAGATCGGCTCACGGCGAATTTGGTTCAGCGCGGCAAACGCCGCCCTACGGTATTTTTGGCGCGCACGCCACGCCCCACGCGGCCCATTGCAGACACTGAACTCCAATGCGAAGCGCTGTCCAAACAAGGCACAACGAGCGCAGGATGGCAAATGAATAGAGGGTGGCCCGAACACCTTTGGGTCGTGCGTCACGGGCAAAGCGCCGGCAACGTGGCCCGCGATGCTGCCCATGACGCGGGCTTGCCCACCATCGATATTGCGGAGCGGGACATGGATGTGCCGCTGAGCGCGCTCGGCCATCAACAGTCCGCGGCGCTCGCGCGCTGGTTTGCCGCGATGCCCCCGGGACTGCGCCCGACCACTCTCATGGTATCGCCGTACGTGCGCGCACGGCAGACCGCGGCGGCGCTCAAGGAGGCAGGTGGCTTGCATCCGGAGGCATCGAAGCCGCTCGTCGATGAGCGGCTGCGCGAGAAAGAGTTCGGGATATTGGACCGGCTTACGCACGCCGGCATCGTGACGCGGTTTCCGGATCAGGCGGAGGCACGGCTGCGAACCGGCAAGTTCTACTACCGCCCGCCCGGCGGCGAGAGCTGGTGCGACGTGATTTTGCGGCTGCGAAGCGTGCTCGATACCATCAGCCTGCATTTTTCCCAGCCTGGCTCGCGCGTGCTGATCGTCGCCCATCAGGTGATCGTGTTATGCCTGCGCTATCTGATCGAGGAGCTTGAGGAAGGCGACATCCTCGCCATCGATCGCGATGGCGATGTGGCGAATTGCGGCGTTACCGAATATGCGCTCGTGCGAGCGTCAGGCGCGCCGGGAACGGAACACGCGCGGCTGCGCCTGGTGCGCTACAACTTCATTGCGCCGCTCGAAGGCGCCGGCGCGGCCGTGACCGCCAGTCCCGATGCGCCGGTGGCACCGCGATGAGCGTGGCAGGGCGCCATCGCCTGGTCACCCGCACGCTGTTGCGCCAGATGCCCTTGCCGGCCCTGCCCGATGACGGTGACAAGGAAACGCGCGGGCGCGTGCTGGTTGTCGGCGGCAGTATGCTCACACCGGGCGCGATCCTGCTGGCGGGCATTGCCGCCTTGCGCGCCGGCGCGGGCAAGCTGCAACTCGCCACCGTGCAAGGCGCGGCGGTGCACCTGGGACTTGCGGTGCCGGAGTCGCTGGTGCTGGCGCTGCCGACGCGCAACGGCGAAATCGCCGGTGCGCGCGCGGCCCGCGCGTTGCACCAGCATGCAGCGCGCGCGCAGGCCGTGCTGGTCGGCCCCGGCATGGCAGTGGGGCGTTCCGTGCATGGATTGCTCAGCGGGCTGGTGTCCGGGCTTGACGCGGCTGCGCTGCTGATTCTCGATGGCGCCGCCGTCATCGGATTGCGCAACAACGAGAAACTGCTGGGTGCATTGCCGGGTCGCGTCGTGCTTACGCCTCATGCCGGCGAAGTCGCGTCGCTGATGGGCATCGAACGGCGCGTGGTGGAAAAGGACGCGCCTGCAATCGCGCGCCATTTGGCGCGGCTGTTCGGTGCCACCGTCGTGCTCAAAGGCGCCCAAAGCTGGATCGCGGAACCCGGCGGGGCGCTGTTCCGCTTCACCGGCGGGTCGGTCGGCCTCGGAACCTCAGGGTCGGGCGACACGCTGGCCGGCATTGTCGCGGGCCTTGCGGCGACAGGCGCGCCGGCGTGCACCGCGGCGCTCTGGGGCGTGTGGGCGCATGCGGCGTCGGGTGCGCTGTTAAGCAAACGCATGGGCCAGGTGGGGTTTCTCGCCCGCGAACTGCTCGCTGACGTGCCCGCGCTGTTGTGCAAGGAGCGGACGCGATGAGAAGGCGGCGCCCACTGCAGGGCCGGGCATTGCACACCGCGTGAAGAAGCCGAAGACAGTAAATGTGCGCTGCACGGCCGCCGCCCTGCGCTAGACTTGGAACGTGCATACGGAGCTCCATGAATACGACTTCTAAAGTACCTAAGCATTTCTCGATGATCCGCGGGATGCATCTGGCGGACCTGTTCACGCTGGCCAATGCGGCCTGCGGCGTGGCCGGCGTGTTTTTCGCCATGGCCTACGTCGGCAGCCAGTCGCTGCACCATTTCTTCGCCGCCGCGGCGCTCGCACCCGCAGCCTTCGCCTTCGACGTTCTGGACGGGCGCATCGCGCGCTGGCGCCACACGCATTCGGCGCTCGGACGCGAGCTAGATTCGCTGGCCGATGTCATTTCATTCGGCGTTGCGCCGGCCGCCCTAGGCTTTGCGGCTGGCCTGCACGGCTTGTGGGACTGGGCTGCGCTCATTTACTTCGTGTGCTGCGGCGTGAGTCGTCTGGCGCGTTACAACGTCACGGCCGAAGCGCTTTCCGCAGGCACTGAAAAAGTCGCCTATTTCGAAGGAACGCCGATTCCGACCAGCGTGCTGCTCACGGGGGTGCTGGCGCTGGCCGCCTGGCAGGGCCGGCTGGGCGACCAACTCTATGGCGGCGTGTGGTCATCTGCATGGGGCGAGTTGCATCCGCTTGCCTTGCTGTTCGTGCTGTCCGGTACCTTGATGATCAGCAAGACGCTGCGGATTCCAAAGCTCTGATGCTTCGCCGTCGCGCGGGCTAACGCCGGGCTTGCGGCAATTCCTACAGCGCGTTTGTAAAGTTTGAAACTGCGCGCGGCCAGCGCGCAGCAATCTCTCCCGCGTGACACGCCCCGGGACGCCTACCTGCGCTGCACACCCTGGCAATAATCTTGCTGACGTTCGTCCGTATTAACCGGCCGCCCGTATTAACCGGCCGCCGGTATTGAACGTTCGCCGGTAAGAAGGGCCGCCGGTCTCGTCGGCCCGAAAGTCTTTCCCCTTACAGGAGTGTCCATGAACCCTCGCACCGATGCCCTCAGCAAAGGCAACAGCCAGGATGCACGCGCGGACACCGCGCAAATGCAAGAGCCACGGCCCCCATTTCCCGAACAGCACCAGGAAAGCCCGGGGCTCGAGTCGCTGCTCGAGCCGCTGCCGCGCTATCAGGCGCAGGCTTACCGGGCCGCGGGCAAGCTCAAGGGCAAAGTGGCGTTGATCACGGGCGGAGACTCCGGCATCGGACGGGCGGTCGCGGTGCTGTTTGCGCGTGAAGGCGCGCAAGTCGCCATCAACTATCTCGCGCAGGAGCAATCCGACGCCGAGACCACGCGCAAGGAAGTCGAGGCCCACGGGGCGAAATGCGTGCTGCTCCCCGGCGATCTTTCCAGTGCCGGATTCTGCCAGCAACTGGTGCAGGACACGGTGCGCCAGATGGGACAACTCGATATCCTGGTCTCCAATGCCGCCTACCAGCGGCGCAAGGACGCCCTCGAAGAACTTACGGACGAAGAGCTCGAATATACGTTCAGCACCAATATTTATGCCTACATGCGCCTCGCGCGCGCGGCCTTGCCGCTGATGAAAGCGGGTGGCGTCATCATCGCAACAAGTTCGGAAACCGGCATTTTCGGCTCCAAACAATTGCCGGACTATTCGGCGACCAAGGGTGCGATCAATGCCTTTACGAAAACGCTGGCAATGTCGCTGATACCGCGACGCATCCGCGTCAACGCGGTCGCGCCGGGACCGGTCTGGACGCCGCTCAATCCTTCCGATGCGGGTTTGTCCGAAGAAGGTGTGGCGAAGTTCGGGCAAAAGAATCCCATGGGACGCCCTGCACAGCCCGAGGAACTGGCGCCGGCCTACGTGTTCCTGGCCTCCAATTCGGACTCGTCCTATATCACGGGCACGATCCTGCAGGTCATGGGTGGCGAAACAACGGGCGGATGAGCCCGCACTGAACATCGCTGATCGCACCCCGCGTCGCTGAACCGGCGGCCGAAACGGCACGCTGACTTTTCCCTTTTTCTCCAGGACGCGGCGCGGTAACGATTGACCCGTCTGCGGCGCGGGCTTAATCTGCGCCGTCGAGTGTTCCGGTCGCAGTGCGGTTGCGCAATGTTTTAGCGCGCCACGGGATGCTCGAACGAAGGCAAGCACCGTCCCGTTGCGTCGCTTCGTCGATGCGCGCGCGTCGCCGGCGGCCTGACGAGACCGAAATCAAAACAACACAGCCAGGTCGCAGGAGGGAGAGCATGTTCAATCGCAGCCTATGCAGACTCGGCGTCGCGCTGTTGGCCGCCTGCCTGCTTGCGGCCTGTTCGCCTTCCGGACAGCGCCTGAAGCTTGCGACCGGTCCGCAAGGCGGCACGTGGTATCCGCTGGGCGGAGCTTTCAAGAGCATCATCGAGGCGCGCATGCCGCAGGTCTCCATTCAGGTCATGCCCGGCGGCGGCATCGCCAATGTGCTGGCCGTTGAGAAAGGGCGCGCGCATATCGCGCTCGCCAATTCGGTTTCAACGGTCGATGCGATCAACGCACAGCCGCCGTTCAAAGCGCGCGCCACCCATGTGTGCAACGTAGCGACCCTGTATCCCCAGTATTTCCAGGTGGTGACGCTGACCGACGCGGGCCTCACCGATCCGGCGAATTTCCGCGGCAAAGTGCTCGGCACGCAGATGCGCGGCAATACCGGCGAAGCCATTACGGCGCACTTGCTCAAGGCATACGGCATGACGTACCAGGATCTTGGCGGCGTCAGCTACGGCTCCTACACCGACTCGATCACGTTGATGAAAGACGGCAATGCGGACATCTTCACGGTCGGCACTTCGATCCCGGCGTCCTCGGTCATGGATCTCGCCAGCGCTCGCGACGTCCATGTCGTGTCCCTGTCCGACACCGGCATTCAGCGCATGCGTGAACTCAACGCAGGCTATGAGCGGGTGGAAATTCCGGCCGGAACCTATCCGCGTCAGGATAAGCCGGCGGTGACCGTGGGCTACTGGACGCATATCATCGCTCGCTGCGACCTGGGCGAGGACATCGTCTATGAACTGCTCGACAGCCTGTATGCGCGCGTCACTGATCTGGCTGCCATTGCGCGCGCGGTGAAAAATGCGACGCCGCAGAGCATGGGCCGCGAGATCGGCGTGCCAATGCATGCGGGAGCCGCGCGCTGGTACCAGGCGCACGGCGCGACGCCGGGCAATCCGACCGGCCGCGCACCATGACCCCCGCGAGCGATCCGGGCGCACCGGGGATATCCTGGCCGAAATCGCTGCCGGGTTGGCTGATCCTGGCCGTGGGTCTGGCCATGTCGGCGTTTCATCTTTATGTCGGCTGGTATGGCCCGCCTGACGCGCTGACGCTGCGCAGCGTGCATCTGGCTTTTGCGCTGGTGCTCGCCTTCCTGATTCTGCCGGCGCGCAGTGCGGGCACGCCCGAGCGCCCGCGCTGGCTCGAAGCCGCGCTGATCGTCCTGTCGATCGTGGTTTGCGGCTATCTGACGGTCGAGCGCGACTATGTCATCAACCGCATGATCTATGTCGATACGCTCAAGCCCGTCGACTGGGCGTTCTCGATCGCCACGGTGCTGCTGGTGCTGGAGGCCACGCGCCGCGTGATCGGCCTGACCCTGCCGCTGACCGCGGTGGTGTTTCTGGCCTACGCATTGACCGTGGGCGGGATCGATCTCGAACTGCTCGCCGAGCAGATGTATCTGGGCACCGAGGGCATCTTCGGTATCCCGATCTATGTGTCGGCTACTTATGTGATGTTGTTCATCGTGTTCGGGGCCTTGGTCGAGCGCACCGGCACCGGACAACTGTTCATGGACTTCGCGATGAGCCTGACCGGCCGCGCGGCGGGCGGCCCGGCCAAGGTTGCGTGCATCACCAGCGGCATGTTCGGCACGGTCTCGGGCAGTGCGGTGGCCAATGTGATGACCACCGGCACCTTCACGATCCCGATGATGAAGCGCATCGGGTATCCGGCTGCCTTTGCCGGCGCCGTGGAGGCGGTCGCATCCACTGGTGGCCAGATCATGCCGCCGATCATGGGCGCAGCGGCGTTCATCATGGCCGAGTTCCTGGGCATCAGTTATCTGAGCGTGACCGTTTACGCATTGCTGCCGGCGTTGCTTTATTACCTGGCGCTGTACATGACCGTGCATTTCGAGGCCAAGCGCCTGGGCATGAAAGGCTTGCCCAAATCCGAGTTGCCGCGGATCGGGCAAGTGCTCAAGGAACGGGGCCACATGTTCCTGCCGCTGGTGGTGATTATTGGCGTATTGCTTTCCGGGCGCAGCGCGCCGTTTGCCGCATTGTGCGGCATCGCGTCCACCGTTCCGACGGCGCTGCTGCGCAAGACCACACGCCAGTACGTTCGCTTCGATAACATCCTGCAGGCGCTCGAGGCCGGCGCGCGCAACACGGTCTCGGTGGCATTGGCCTGCGCCTGCGCCGGCATTGTAATCGGGGTCATTTACCTTACCGGACTGGGACTCGAATTTACCGATCTGGTGCTCTCCGTTGCGGGGAGTCACGTGCTGATCGCACTGCTGCTGACCATGGTGGCCGGCATCGTACTGGGCATGGGCATGCCCACGGCGCCCGCCTACATCATGCAGACCGCGCTGCTGGTGCCCGCGCTGGTCAAGCTTGGCGTGATGGTCGAGGCGGCGCACATGTTCGTGCTCTACTTCGCAATCCTCTCGGCGATCACGCCGCCCGTCGCCCTGGCCGTCTATGCCGCCAACGGCATTTCCCGGGCCGGGCTCTGGGAGTCGAGTGTGGACGCGCTGCGCCTGGGCGCATGCGGCTTCATCATTCCGTTCATGTTCGTATTCGGCCCCTCGCTGCTGATGATCGGCACGCCGCTGGAAATCGCCGCCACGACCGTGACCGCAACGATCGGTGTCACGTGCCTCGCGGCGGGCTTATCGGGCTATTTGATCGGCACTGCGTCGGCGTGGCAGCGGGTCATGCTGGTCGCGGCGGCGTTCGCGCTGATCAAGCCCGGACTCGTCACCGATCTGATCGGATTCGGTCTGATCGCAGTGGTGATCGCGGCACAGTTTTCCACGGCGCGCATGCTGCGGTCGCGAAATTCGTAGGCCGTGCGCGACTAGCGAGGCCGCAAAAGTAAACGCCCCGGCCGCATGCGCGACCGGGGCGTTTTTATGCCAGGCATTCCGGCCTAACCGCCAGCCAGACTCCTGAATCCAGTGGTTGATCCAGTTTCAGACTGCTGCCGGCCGGTGCTGCCTTGGTTGTCTCTCACGGGATCACCTCCTTTCAAAGTTGCGAGCGGCCAGTGTAGCAAAACACCGGTGGACTGCAACAGTCCGACCGGCCATGGCGCCACGAATTTTTCCAGCGCGCGGGCCGGGAACTAAGCAGTGCAATAATAAGTCTTTCTACGCTGGGGCAAAGCAAGTTGCTCCAGGACGGCGCGCCCCGGTACGGTAATTTGTGGCGGTGCGCTCGTCGCGCCAGCCGGCGAGCGCGCTCGCCCAATGATTTACACCTGCACGGGAACAATCATCATGGTCAAAAAAGCGTGGGCGGTATGGAAGGGAAGCATCAAGGAAGGCGGGGGCACCATCTCGACCGAGACCGGCGTGCTGCGCGATGCGCCTTATGGGTTCAAGGCCCGCTTCGAGAACGGCAAAGGCACCAACCCGGAAGAACTTATTGGTGCCGCCCATGCAGGATGCTTTTCGATGGCGCTGTCCCTGATGCTCGGTGCGGCCGGGCTCACACCCGAGAAAATCGAAACGCATGCGGCCGTCACGCTCGACAAGGTCGGCGAGGGCTACGAAATCACCGCAAGCCATCTCAGCGTAAAGGCCAGGATTCCTGGCGCGCGCGATGCGCAGTTTCAGGAAATTGCCGAGAAAGCCAAGTCAGGCTGTCCCGTCTCGAAACTGATGAACACCAGGATCACGATGGAGGCGAAACTCGAGAGTTGACCCTTCAGCGCGCGGCGGGCGCGGTGACACCGCTCAAGGTGGCGACCAGGGACAATAATTCGCGTGCCTCGAAGGGTTTCGGCAAATGTGCCTGATAGCCCGCCTGGATCGAGCGCGCCCGATCGTCGGAGCGGGCAAACGCCGTCAGTGCCACTGCCGGAATAGTCACGCCACGCTCCCGCAATGTGCGCATGAACGAGTAACCGTCCTGCTCCGGCATCCCGATGTCGCTGACAATCACGTTGGGCGCAAACGTCGGGATCAGTTGCAGGGCTTCATTGGCCGAGCCCGCCAGGGCCGGCACCGCTTCGCACGATACCAGAAAGCGCTTGAGTAACTCCCGCGCGTCCGGCTCGTCATCGACGACGAGCACCCTGACGCCGCGCAATTGCAATGGCGCCATGCCGGTGTGTGCCGCCGCCACCGCCGTCTGGGGTGCAGGGGCTTCCTGGTCGCTGTTCCTGAGCGCCCGCATCGGCAGTTTGACGACAAACGTGGCGCCCTGGCCTTCGCCGGGGCTCGTCGCCGTCACCACACCACCGTGCATTTCCGTCAGGCTTTTGACGATGGACAGGCCCAGGCCGAGGCCGCCGTGCTTTCTTGTCGGGGAGCTGTCCGCCTGGCTGAAGCGCGAGAACAGATCGGGCAGGAAATCCGCACGGATGCCTTGTCCCGTATCGGTCACGCTGATCGCCAGATCCGAACTTTCCCGTTGCAGCGAGACGCGCACCGTGCCGCCCTTGTCGGTAAACTTGATGGCATTGGTCAGCAGATTCCAGAATACCTGCTGCAGCCGGCTCGGATCGCCGCTGACCAGGCTCGCCTGCGCATCGATGATCTTTTCCAGCGCAATGCCTTTGGCCTCTGCGGCTGGGCTTACCGACTCGAGGGCGGCGCTGATGATCTCCTCGATGTCGACTTTCTGTACATCGAGCCGGACTTTTCCGGAAATGATGCGGCTGACATCGAGCAAGTCTTCAATCAACTGCGTCTGCAGGCGCACGTTGCGGTCGATGACCACGAGTGCATGCGCCAGCGTTTTGGGATCGTCCTTTCCCGCGAGCAGCAATTGCGTCCAGCCAAAAATGGCATTGAGCGGCGTGCGCAGTTCGTGGCTCAGGGTCGCCAGGAACTCATCCTTGACCGCGCTGACGCGCTCCGCCTCCTGCCGCGCAGCGCGCTCGCTCTCGAGCAGCAGGCGCCTTTCCTCGGCGCCGAGTCTTTCCTGCGTGATGTCCCGCGTCGTGCCCTCGAAGCGCGCGGCTTGTCCATTCGCATCGCAAAAAGTCCGACCCACGGCCCGCACCCAACGGATGCGGCCGTCGGGCGACACCGTACGGTACTCGACGTCGTATTGCTTGCCTTCGTACACGCATTCGTGCACGGCGCGGCGGGTGCGTTCGCGGTCGTCCGGATGCAGCAGCGCATAGAACACATCGAAACTGATGCCTTGAATATCGGAGCCGACCCAAAAATGCGCCTGGCACCGCTCATTCCAGAATATCTTTCCCTGCGATATTTCGACGTGAAACGTGCCAAGTTCGGAAGCTTCCACGGCCAGTTCGAGTTGCAACTGGAATTCACGCGCAGACTGTTCGGCCTGGCGGATGGCATCTATCTGGTCGCGTATCTGATACTGGCGCAACCGTCCGCGGATCGCCCCTTGCATTGCGCTGGCCAGCGAGCGCATGGAGGCCGGGCGCTCGAGCACCGTGACATTGCGCAGCGACGCCATCATGCGCTGGCCGGCGGGGGAATCGATGGCCCCGGGCATCATGATGACCACCGGGATCTCCGACCACGCCGGCTGATCGTCGAGCGCGGCCAGCAACTCGTCGACGCCCTCGGCCGTGAACACCTCGTCGGTCAGCAGCAGCGCACCTGCGCCCGCCGCGAGTTCGCGGTTCAATTCATGCAGGCTACGCAGCGAAGAACATTCCAGACCTGCTTTGGCCAGGATACGCGCGGTGATCTCGCCATCACGCGTCGTCGGCGCGAGCAGCAGCACGCGCGTATCGACGCGCATGGGCGAACCCGGATTCTCTTGCGTCAGCCTCGGGTTCGAGGTCAAGCGGAAACGCCGATTTCCACGGGGACGCCCGTCAGAATGCCGCGTAATTGCGTCAGCGGTTCGCTGAGTACGATGCCGGTGCTGCTGCTGAAACGCAATTCGCGGATGGTTTCCTCGTGTGCACCGCTGCGCTTCTTGACCACCGAAATGGCTTTCTTGACCTTGCCGCCGTGCTCGAAGAAGCGCAGCAGCACCACTGAATCGGCCAGATAGCTGGTATCGACGGGGCTCGACATGTGCGACCCGACCAGGCCGTGCTGGGCGGCGACCATGATCGTCGTCACGCCAAGCCGGCCCAGATAGCTCAGCAGTTCGTGCAGTTGATTGATGAGGAATTTCTCATCCGGCATTGCATTGAGATAACCGTTCAAGCTGTCGATGACGACGACGGTGGCGGCATCGCGTTCGACGCTATTCCTGACGAGCTGTACAAATTCTCCGGGTGAAAGCTCCGCGGGATCGATCTGTCGCAGCGTAATCTGGCCTGAGAGGGTGCCTTCCTCGAGCCTGATGCCCAGCCCTTTGGTGCGCGATCTCAAGGTGTGCAGACTCTCGTCGAAAGCGAAAATGACGGCGTGATCGCCGCGCTCGGCGGCCGCCACGGCATACTGGACCGCGATGGTGGATTTGCCCGAACCGGCCGGCCCCAGGAGCAACGTGCTGGTGCCGCGCTCGGGGCCGCCGCCCAGCAGCGTGTCGAGAGTGGCGATGCCGCTCCTGATCGGTCCCTTGGAAAAGGTGTCGCCATGCTCCGCTGCAATCAGCCTTGGATAAACCTGCAGGCCGCCGCGCTGGATGGAAAAATCATGGTATCCCCCGCGATACTCCGCGCCCCGGAGCTTGATCACGCGCAGGCGCCGGCGCGCGGCGCCATAAAGCGGCGCGTATTGCTCCAGTGAGATGACCCCGTGGGCAATGCTCTGCAGTTGCAAATCCGAGTCTTCGGAGGTGTGGTCGTCGAGCAGCAGGACCGTACAGTGCCGGCCGATGAAAAAGGACTTCAGCGCCAGGATCTGGCGCCGATAGCGCAGGGAACTTTGCGCGAGCAGACGCAACTCGGACAGCGAATCGAAGACCACGCGCTGCGGATTGACTCGCGCCACGGCATCCAGAACCCTGCCGATGGTCGCGGCGAGTTCGACCTCGGATTGCGAGAACATCGTGACTTGCGATTCACTGTCGAGTTCGCCCTCGTCGGCCCCCATTTCGACGATATCGATGCCCTCGAGCGACCAGCCATGCGATCGGGCCCCCTCGATCAGTTCTTCCCTGGTTTCGGACAATGTCACGTACAGGCATTTTTCGCCGGCCTTGACCCCTTCCAGCAAATATTGCAGCGACAAGGTGGTTTTGCCGGCGCCCGGATCGCCGTCCAGAAGATAGAGCCGGCGGCTGGGCAATCCGCCGCCCAGAATGTCGTCCAGGCCGGCGATGCCGGTGCCGGAACGCTCGATGTCATTACTGTCCGTCTTCGCCATGATGCCCTTCAACCTCCTGACTTTTCGTTATGCTCTCGCGGGTAGCAACCCGGATGGACCGCGATTCTGGCCCGGAAGTTTCCGGCCTGGCAAGCGGCCACGGCCGTGAGCCGCCGCATTGTGCAGGCCGCGGGAGGGGACCCACGGCTTTTCCTTTTGGCGCAGGTGTTTGGTATGGTTGCGTTCATGGGGGCATTGCGCATGAGCGGTTTCAAGGAATACGAGCAGTACGACGGGCTGGGGCTGGCCGAACTGGTGCGTCGACGGCAAGTCTCGCCCGGCGAATTGCTGGACGCGGCCATCGAACGCGTGGAGGCACGCAACCCTGCGGTCAATGCGGTGATCATGAAATTGCATGACTACGCCCGGAAAACCATCAGCGAACTCCCCGATGGTCCGTTCGGCGGAGTGCCCTTTCTGATGAAGGATCTGACCTCGCCAATCGCGGGGGTGCGCATGACGCGCGGTTCGAAGTTTTTTGCCGACACGCCACCGTCGCCGACGGATAGCGAGCACGTAAAGCGCTTGAAGCGCGCAGGCCTGGTCATTTTCGGCCGTACCAATACCTGTGAACTGGGCTTGTCGCTGACCTGCGAACCGCAGTTGTATGGTCCGACGCGCAACCCCTGGAATCTCGCGCACATCTCGGGCGGCTCCAGTGGCGGCGCCGCCGCTGCGGTCGCAGCGCGCATGCTGCCGATGGCGCATGCATCCGACGGTTTTGGATCGATCCGCGCGCCCGCTGCGTGTTGCGGCCTGGTCGGCCTCAAGCCCACGCGCAGCCGCAATACCTTCGCGCCCTTCGCCGGCGAAGGGCTCGGCGGTGTGTCAACGGAGCACGCCGTGACGTTGAGTGTTCGCGACAGTGCCGCCCTGCTCGACGCGACCTGCGGACCAGGACCCGGTGACCCTTACGCGGTGGCGCCGCCCGCACGGGCGTTCCTGCAGGAAGTGGGGACGGACCCGGGCCGGCTGCGCATCGCATGGACTGCCGCCACGCCCAACGGGGTGACCGTCGATCCGGAATGCCTGACGCTGCTGGCATCGACCGTGGCGCTTTGCGCGGACCTCGGCCATCTCGTCGAAGAGTGCGATCCGGACGTCGAGCGTGGGGCCATCGTGCCGACTTTTCTGACCTTGGCATCGGCCAATACGGTGGTGAATCTCGCGGGCCATCCGACGGCGGGGCGTCCGGCGCGCGCGCACGAAGTCGAGCGCATCACCTGGTTGACGGCAAAGATGGGCGAGAACATCGGCGCTGCCGATTATGTGCGCGCCACGCAGACTGCGCACCGGCTCGGGCGTCAGATGGCGGCCTTCCACACGCAGTGGGACGTGCTGTTGACGCCCGGACTGGCGTCGCCGGCGGTCAAGCTGGGCTGGCTCGACATGATGCTGGACGACGTAAACGAGTACTGGCGGCGGGTATTCGCGTTCTCGCCGTTCACGGTGTGGTTCAATCTGACCGGCCAGCCCGGGCTGATGCTGCCCCTTGGTCAGAGCCAGGGCGGCTTGCCGTTAGCCGTGCAACTCGTCGCGCGTTTTGGCGATGAAGCGACCCTGTTGCGGCTCGGCGGCCAGCTGGAGGCGGCGCGCCCCTGGTTTGACCGCAAGCCCTCGCTCGCCGCCTGAGGCAGCAAACAATGAAGACGCAGGGCATCGATCGGAAGCACGCGGGGAATCTGCGACATGCATGAAACGTTCGAACAGCAGCGCGTTCTGGTCGCCGGCGGAACCGGCGGATTGGGGCGTGCAGTCAGCCTCGCATTCCTGCAGGCAGGGGCCACGGTCGTGGTGACTTACCGCGAGCAAAAAGAATTCGACGCCTTGTCGCGGGAGGCGGGCGCGCTCGCCTCGCGGCTTGGCGGTCACATCATCGATGTGACCGATGAGGCCGCGGTGATGCAATTCGTCGCGACGATCGGCGGGCAGCGCGGTCCCCTCGATGCGATGGTGAATACGGTCGGTGGTTACGCAGGCGGTGTGAATTTATGGGAGATGCAGGGCGGCGTGCTGGAGCGCATGCTTTCGCTGAACCTGCGCGCGGGCTACGCACTGGCGCGGGCGGTGATTCCCGCAATGCTCGAACGCCGGCGCGGTGCAATCGTCAATATCGCTGCCAAAGCCGCGGTCGAACATGCGGCCGGTGCCGCGGCGTATGCTGCGTCGAAGGCGGCCGCGCTCGCGCTGTTCGATTCGCTGGCCGCGGAGGTCAAAGGCAAGGGCGTGCGGATCAACACGATCCTGCCGAGCATTATCGATACGCCCGCGAACCGCAGCGCCATGCCCCGGGCGGATTTCGCAGCCTGGCCGAAGCCCCGCGATATCGCGCGCGTCATCCTGTTTCTGTGCAGCGACGATGCCAAAGTCATTCATGGCGCGTCCATTCCCGTTTACGGCGATAGCTGAGACATTCCGCCGACCGTGCGAGGCGTGCAATGCCTCTGCCGCGCTAGCACTCGGGCGCTTCGATCCAGTCATGCAGCGACAGTCCATGAACGCCTCCCCTCGCGCACCGAAATGCCCTCTCCGTCGAAAAATGTCGGGCCGCTAGCGGTGGCCCTTGATCCCGGGCGGCGGCACGCCGAACTCGCGCTGGCATACCTGCGCCAGCCGCGCGACGCCTTCACGAATCACCTGCTCCGAAGGGTGGGCGAAGCACAGACGCAGCCGGCGTTTGCCTTCTTCGGCATCGGTCATCCATTCCGCGCCGGGATTGATGGCCACGCCCGCTTGCTGGGCAGCCTGCGCCAGACGCGTGGTATCGACGCCGGCCGGCAGCTTCACCCACAGGAAAATGCCGCCGGCGGGATAGTCGAGTTCGGCCTGCGCGCCGAATTGCGCGCGCAGCGCCTCCACCAGCACATCGAGCTTGTGGCGCAAGGTCTTGCGCAGCGCGCGCACATGGGAGTCGAAATGCTCCCGGCAGTATTCTGCGAGCACCATCTGATCTATGGCACCCGACCCACCGTCGTTCTTGATGGCGAGGATGCGGCTCATCAGCGGCCACTCGGCGACCAGATAACCGATGCGCAGCGCGGGCGCTACCGATTTGGAGAATGAGCCGATATGGATGACGCGCCCGTCTGCGCCCAGGGCGCACATTGCTCGCGGGCGCTTGCCGTCCCAGACCAAGTCCGCATAGCACTCGTCTTCGAATATGGGCACGCCGAACTCTTCAGACAGCGCAAGGATTTCCGTGCGCCGCGCCTCGCTCATAACCGTCGCGGTCGGATTCTGCACGGTGGGAATCGTGTAGATGTACTTGGCTGCGATGCCACGGCGCTTCAAGCCGGCCAGCGCGCTGCGCAGTGCGGCGGCGCTGAGTCCGTCCTGATCCACCGCGACACCGACGACGTTGACGCCCAGACGCTGCAAGCGGGTAATGGCCCCGCCGTAGGTCATCTGTTCGACGATGACCGTATCGCCGGGGGCCAGCAGCACCGCATTGACCAGATCGAGGCCTTGCAGCGAGCCTGACGTGATCAGCACGTCATCCGCCGTGCAGGTGATGCCAGCGTCCTGTGCGAGCTTGCGCGCGACGAATTCGCGCAAGGGCAGATAGCCCTGCGGTCCGCTCGCCAACCCGTAGGTCGACAGCGTTCTGCCCTCGCGCTTGAGCACCGATGCGGCGGCTGCGATCAGGCCATCGACCGGGACGCTGTCGGCATCGTTGTGGCCGCCTACGAAGTTGTATGCGGGAAACCCGGTCCAGCGTGCCGAAGCGGGCGGAAGATCCGGGCGTAACAATGCGGTGTAATCAAACGGGCGTGCGGCCATGCGCTCTCCTTGAAACCCGCGCGCCCGGCACACCGACGCGCGCAATGAATCCCTTCCAATATGACAGCGCCTATCGTACCCTGAACCTCTTCCGCCCTCCCTCCGTGACGGCACACCGCGCTGAAAACGCCCTGACGTTCCCCCGGAATGTGCTTGGGCGCGTGCGCGGTCAATGGTTTTCGGGTGGGGTGACGGTACCCGCGCATGACTACGACCCAGCCCGCCATCGAACTTATATTGGCTTCCAGCCTCCCAACCGTATGCAAAGTTTGCGCTTCGACAATCGTTTTGTACGGGAACTGCCGGCCGACCCGGAAACGGGTCCGCGCCGGCGGCAGGTGCATCGCGCGTTGTATTCCCGCGTGGATCCCACGCCCGTGGCCGGGCCAAGGCTTATCGCCCATTCGGCCGAAGTCGCCGCGTTACTTGGAATCAGCCAGGCGGAAATCGAGTCCGAGCACTTCGCAAAGGTGTTCGGCGGCAATGCGCTCATCGAGGGCATGCAACCTTACGCCGCAAACTATGGGGGACACCAGTTCGGGCAATGGGCCGGCCAGCTTGGCGATGGCCGCGCGATCACGCTGGGCGAGATCATCAACCCGGCCGGCCAGCGTTGGGAGTTGCAATTGAAGGGCGCTGGACAGACCCCGTATTCGCGCAGCGCCGATGGCCGCGCGGTGTTGCGCTCATCGACCCGCGAATTCCTGTGCAGCGAAGCCATGCATCATCTTGGCGTTCCGACAACGCGTGCATTGAGCCTCGTGACGACCGGCGAAACCGTCGTGCGCGACATGTTCTACGATGGGCACCCGCGCGCCGAACCTGGTGCCATCGTATGTCGCGTGGCGCCGTCCTTTATTCGTTTCGGCAATTTCGAGCTGCCCACTTCGCGCGATGACATCGAACTGCTGGTCAAGTTGATCGACTTTACCATCCGGCGTGATTTTTCTGAGTTGGCAGCCGAAGGCAACGCGCGTCACGACGCACTGCCCCTGGGCGCCGAGGTGCGTGCGCAGTGGTTCGCACAGGTCTGCGAACGCACCGCGCGCATGGTCGCGCACTGGATGCGTGTCGGCTTTGTGCACGGGGTCATGAACACCGACAACATGTCGATCCTGGGCCTGACGATCGACTACGGCCCGTACGGGTGGATCGACGATTTCGATCCCGACTGGACGCCCAACACCACGGATGCGCAGGGGCGCCGCTACCGCTTCGGCCAGCAGGCCCAGGTCGCTTACTGGAATCTGGGCCAGTTTGCCAACGCGCTCGCGCCGGCCTTTCCCAGCGCCGATGCGCTGCACGCTGGCCTGCAGCGTTTCGTCGATACGTTCAATGCCGCCACCAGCCACGACATCGCTGCAAAACTGGGATTGCGCGAGTGCATGCAAGACGACCACGAGCTCATGCAGGCTTTGCATGCGTTGCTCACGCAAGGCGAAGTCGACATGACGCTGTTCTTCCGGGGGCTCGCCGATGTCGATCCAGCCGCTCCGGCGCTGGCGCCGGTGGAGGCTGCTTTTTATGATGAGACGAAACGGCTGCAGACGGGCCCGGCCTTCGAAAGCTGGCTTGCAGCGTTATGCCGCGCGCGTCCAGCACGATGCGCTGCCTGCGGCGCAGCGGCGCGCGCGCATGCATGCCGTCAATCCGCGCTATGTTCTGCGCAATTATCTTGCACAACAGGCCATTGATCGCGCCGAGCAGGGGGATAATGCAGGCATCCGCGAGTTGCTCGAGGTAGTGCGGCGCCCTTACGAAGATCAGCCTGGCCGCGAGCCCTATGCGCAGCGGCGGCCCGACTGGGCGCGCAACCGGGCGGGTTGTTCGATGCTTTCATGCAGTTCGTAATACATTCCGGCGCCCGGCCGGCGGGGCAGGGTTGAGTACTGTCACGAATCAGGTAACACGGAGATCCATCATGGCGAAATCCCCAGCAGTGGTCGCGTTCATCTCGCGGGAAGACTACATCGAATATCGTTCGGTTTGCGATGACGGCGACGTGATGCCCAGCGATTACAAGGTGTTTCTCAGGGATTACAACCAGCAGCTCGGCGAACTGCGGGCATCCGGGGTCTCGCCCACGCAAATGAACATCAAGCCCGCGGATCTGGTGGCCTGGTGCAAGGCGAATGGTCATGCCATTGACAGCAAGGGCCGGACCGCCTATATCAATTTCGTTTTTGGAACGTTGAACATCAAGCGCTGACCGCAGTGCCCGTTGCTGTGCCGTCCCGGTTGCCGTCTCGCGGGCGGACGTTCAAAACCCTGCACGTAATAGCTGCGAAGGCCAACCGCCGCACGGCTGCAGCTGATGTACTATCGCGGCTTTTCACGAAAGGTCACAATCCAACATGAGACTCATCGCATTCTGCGTTACCGGGCTGTTCGGGATCGCAACGCCCGGTGCATTCGCCGCGGACCTTGCCAATGACGAACAGAAAACGCTCTACACGATCGGTGTCGCCGTCAGCCAGTCGCTCAGCGGGCTTGCGCTCAGCGAAGCGGAGCTCGAGATCGTCAAGGCCGGCATGACCGACGGGGTGTTGCAGCGTCCGCTGAAAACCGACCCGGCCGCCTACGGGCAAAAGGTGCAGCAACTCGTGCAGGCTCGCGCCGCCGTCGTTGCGGAAAAGGAAAAGAAAACCGGCACGGCATTCCTGGCCAAGGCCGCGGCCGAATCCGGCGCCAGGAAAACGGCCTCCGGTGCCATCGTCAAAACACTCAAGGAAGGCAAGGGCCCGTCCCCCAAAGCCTCCGATACGGTCAAGGTGCATTACCAGGGCACGCTGATCGACGGAACCGTCTTCGACAGCTCGGTGCAACGCGGGCAGCCGGCCACGTTCCCGCTCAGCAACGTCATCAAATGCTGGACCGAAGGCGTGCAGGAGATCAAAGTTGGCGGCAAGAGCCGGCTGGTCTGCCCGGCGGCCATCGCGTACGGGGACCGCGGCTCACCGCCGCACATCAAGCCCGGTGCGACGCTGGTGTTCGAAGTGGAACTGCTGGAAATCGTGAAGTAACGGCGCGCCGCCGGTTGTTGCCGGCTAGGCGTGGCGATCGGGCGTCTTGAGCGGACCGAGCACGGGTTCGTCCTCGGGCTCGGCCCCGTGATAGGTGACCCGCAACGCTTCGTCCTCGGCGTCGTCCCAGGCTTTGGCCGCGCGCTGGTCGAAGCGCGCGCGGCTGCTGCGCTTCATCACGGCGTCGTAAGCGCGTTCCACGCTCAGTCCGCGCTTTTCGATCAGTGCCGCGGCCGCCACGCAGCCTGCTTCGATATCTTCCTGCGACGCCTGCGAATCGAAAATCCAGAGTTTCATGATCGTTCCTGCAATTGAAAGATGCGCGAAACGCTGATTCTAGGAAATTATGGGCGGGGATGCATGAAAATAAAGCAACGCCATTTCACGCCGACCGTTCGGACCGGCGGCGGCTGGATACCGCGTTGAGCCGTTGCGGTGCCAGATACTGCTGGCGGTAGGTTTCAAACGGCATGGTGTCCGCGGCTTCGAGCCGCTGCTGCGCCTCGATCGACTCCCGCGCCAGATGGACAAACTGCGTTTCGACATCCGGCGCCAGCGGCAGGTGCTTGAGGTCTGCTGCATGACGCAACGATTGCGCGACGGTGAAGCGCACATAGGAGCCATCGCGTTGCTCCTGCATTTGTCTGAGGATGCGCGCCGAGGGAAGTGAATCCGGCTCATCCAGCGCGTTGACCGCAGCGCGCAGCGCTTCTCCATGCGCCCTGCTGCCGTGTGCCGCGTCGAGGGCGGCTGCGATCGGCGCACACTGCGTAGTCAACTGCTGCCCCCATTCGCGCAGGCCGATCTGCCCCGCTTGCCGCTCGAGCAGCAGTCCGGGCTCTCGTCCGCGCGCCGCCACACGGTTCTGATTGCGTCCGATTTCCGCGACCTCCTCCGGGGTGTCCGGCGGGCTGTCGGCCAGCAGGCAATGCAGCAGAAAAACGTCGAGCAGCCGGATCGTGGACGCCGTGATACCGATGGGGCAATACGGATCGAGATCCATCAGCCGCACCTCGACGTATTCGACCCCGCGCTCGCGTAGCGCATGCAGCGGCCGCTCGCCCGGATGGATGACGCGCTTGGCGCGGATCTTTCCGTAGAACTCGTTTTCGATCTGCAACAGGCTGGTCGCGAGCTGCCGGTAGTCGTCCCCATCGCAAATGCCGATCGCTTCGTAGGGCGGGTAGGGTTTGGTCAGCGCTTCGAACAGCGAGGCGCCGTAATTGTCCAGGTTGTTGTAACTCACCGCGATGTTGGATTGCGCGTCGCTCTGATAACCCAGTCGCCCCATGCGCAGGGACGTGGCATGGGGAAGGTGGTAGGTTCCCGGCGCGAATTCGCGCAGCTCATGCGGGCGGCCTTCGACGAAAGTACCGCACACCGCGGGCGAGGCGCCGAACAGGTACATCAGCAGCCACGCGTTGCGCCGGAAGTTGCGAATGAGCGCGAAGTAGGCTTCGTTCGGCTCGCCCAGGTCGCCGAGCGGCAAGACGTTCCCGGGCAGCGAGAAATTGTAGTGGATGCCCGAAATCATCTGCATGCGCCGGCCATAGCGGTGCGACAGGCCGGTGCGATAGACCGTCTTCATGCGGCCGACATTGGAGCGGCCGTAGCGGCCGATCGGGATCACGTCGTCCGAGGGAAGTCCGCAAGGCATGCTGGCGCACCACATCACCTCATCGCCCAGCGCGCCATAAACGACCTGGTGAATCTGCGTAAGTTGCGCAAGGCAGGCCTCCACATCGGTGTGCACGCCGGTGATGAGCTCGAGTTGTGACTCGCTGAAGTCGGTGGTGATGTGCGGGTGGGTCAGCGCCGAGCCCAGTGCCAGCGGGTGCTCGGTCAGAGCGAGCGTGCCTTCGGGGCGCACGCGCAAACTTTCCTTCTCGATGCCGCGGCGAATGCCCTTCAGCACTTCGGGCGACAGCAGTTGCAGGCGTTGCTGAATCTTGTTCAATACTCGATGCCTCGCAGTGAGCCGGGGACTGTCGTTGGAGCGGTCCCCCGCGTTGACGGATGGTGATGTGGTGCGCCGGCCCTGCAGCGGCCGGCGCCGCTGCTATTTACCCAGTGCCGCCACGACGTCTGCCACCAGCCGGTCGTGGGCCCAGCGTTTCCCCGCGGGATCGATACCGGTACGCACGATCACCAGGTCGTGGCCCGGCACGATCGTCACATACTGGCCCTTGTTGCCGGCGGTCGTGAACGTGCCTGCAGGCACGCCGGGCATGGTGTCCAGCAGCCAGAACTGCGCGCCATAGCCCCACTCGCCGGCCACTGGCGGGCGAGCCGGTGCGGGCGTGCTGGAAAATTTCACCCAGCCTTCAGGCAACAGGCGTTTGCCGTTCCATTCGCCGTCGTTTGCCAGCAGCAGGCCAAAGCGCGCCAGGTCGCGCGCCGTCGTGTAGGTCTGGCTCGATCCGACGAAATTGCCGAGGTGATCGACTTCCATGCGCGTGTGATACATGCCCAGCGGATGCAGCAGTTCATCATACGGAAAACGCAGGTAGCGCAGATCGTCCGCGAGCTTGTGGCGCAAGGCGCGCAACAGCAGCAGGGTGTCGTTGTTGGCATATTTCCAGCGCGAACCCGGCGCGGCCTCGAGCGGCGTGGTGGTGACCGCACTGATGACATCCTGGCCGCCGAAATAGACCGCGTAGGTGTTCGGGCCGCCGCTGTAAAGTCCGCTGGACATCCATAACAGGTGTTTGTGGGTGATGGCCCGGCGCGGGTCACCGGGGTAGCCCCATTCCGGAATTGCCACCGGCGCGTCGAGATCGAGGATGCCTTGCCGCGCCGCGATGCCGATCAACGCAGCGGAAATACTTTTCGCCGTGGACCAGGTCCGGTAGCCCGCGTGGATGCCGAAACCCGGGCGATAGCGCTCGGCGACGATCCTGCCCTGGTGTACCAGGACGACCGCCGCGGTCACGACGCCGGCGCTATCTCCGTAGCTGCGGCCGTCGAACGCGCGATCGAGCACCGCAGCCAGCGCCGGATATTGCGTGCTCAAGCCGCCGGCCGGCAGGTCCACACGATCGCCGGCTGGAAACGGCAGGTGGTCGACCCTCGGCGCGGGCGCGTATTGCACATTGGGCAGGCGGGGGATGTCGCTCGCGCGCCAGTGCGGCGGCAGCACCGTGCAGCCCATGCCTTCGCGGAACGCCGCGATCTGCACGATGGCGCCCGAGCCATCCGCCGCGCTCACGAGTCTGCGTTGTTCGTCGATGACCGGATCGGGGTAGCCTAGGCCTTCGACATCCACCAGTTCGACCTTCCTGATATCTTCCAGCGCACGGCCCGCGAAAAAATGCGCCGAGCAGGTAAACAGCGCACGATACCCCGCTACAATCAGCGGCTCTTTCTCGTCTGCTACGCCGGCCGGGCGTGCGTAAGGCGGCGCCGCCAGCAGCGGGACGGCATGGAGCAACAGGACAATGCCCAGCACAAATCTGTTTCTGAAACCTGTGCCGTGTTTTAGTGAGTTGTTCATGCGACGTGCTCGGAATGGGTCCTGATTGGCAATTAACCGGAATCGATGCAACTTGAAAGGATAATCAGGTTCAATGTCACAGCAGGGCCCAAAGAGTAACACGCCGACGCACTGCCCAAGACCGCCCGCACCCGTCCGTCACGCACAAACTAAGGAACGTCATGCTGCCGCCCTTTACCCAAGCCCTGATCATCGCCAATGTCGTGGTCTATCTGCTGGAAACCGTCATGGGCAACGTCCTGTTCCAATGGTTCGCCTTGTGGCCCGGCGCGGGACCTGGTCTGGCGAGCGTGCCGATCCTGACGTTCTGGCAACTGGTGACTTACAGTTTTCTGCATGGCGGCCTGATGCATCTGGCATTCAACATGTTCGCCCTCTGGATGTTTTGCAGCGAACTCGAACGCGTATGGGGTGCGCGTCGCGCCGCCATGGCTTACTTCGCCAGTGTGGTCACCGGCGCGCTTGCCCAGTTGATGGTCGGGGGGCTGTTCGTTCCCGCGGGACCGGTCGTTGGCGCCTCGGCCGGCGTGTTCGGCATTTTGCTGGCCTATGCGCTGGTATTCCCGAACCGGACCATCGTGCTGTTGATTCCGCCCATTCCCATGCCGGCGCGTTTGTTCGTGCTGCTCTATGCGATTATCGAACTCGTGCTCGGCGTCACTGGAACACAATCGGGCGTGGCGCATTTCGCGCATCTGGGCGGATTGCTCGGCGGCTGGCTGGTCTATCGCTACGGGCGCGCCAAACCGTCAAACTGGCGGCGCAGCTAACGATCTGCGGTCTTATTGCGCTTCGACTTTGAAGCTGCGCGGCGCTTCCGGTGCGGCGGAGATCGTGAAATAAATGCGTCCGATTTCACGTTCGTCCGTGGTTTCGACCTGCAGTTTCCAATCACCCGGCTGATAGTTGGATTTGACGCCATATCCGCGGAAGCCCTGTTCGCGCCCCCCGACGATCGCAATGGGAATGGAGTCCTGCAACCACCACTTGCCGCGACCGTCCTTCCAGTACCAGCGCATCAATACCTGATCGGCGAATCGGGTGGGCGAAAAAACGCGGAAATAGACGTAGAGCCTGTCGCCGGGCTGCGCCAGGAAATACTGGTCGCCGTGGTGCCATAGCCGCCAGAACGGGCGCTCGTGGCTGAGCAGGAACGCATCTGCGCTGCGCTCCACGTTGTGATAGACCCCGATGAACGGCAGCGAAAGCGGAACTGGCGGAATCAGCCGGAACATATACAGCGACAAAAAGGCGATCAGCACCAGCCCGAAGGGCACCAGGATCTGTCGTCGGGCCTGCCGCGCGCGCGCGGGCGCGTGGATACGGATGCGACGGTTGATCACGGCCATCGGTACACAGGCGACCAGCATCGACAGCAGGAAGACCACCAGGCCGACCGAGCCGACGAATATCGGCACGACGCTGGCACTGAAGGACAGCACGCACAGGCTGAACAGCGCGAACTTGAAGGACAGCCCGAGCCCCTTGAGGCGTTTGGATTCGTTGGCGATCAGCAGCACCACCAGCCCGATCATGAACGCGAACGACACGAACAGCGACGAGCTCTTGAAGAAAAACAGCGCGTACAGGCTCAGCAACGTCCCAAGCAGGAAATGCACGAGTGCGCTGCGGTACTCGTAATACCAGCGCTTGACGGCGGGCAGGGCGTGCAGATCCGGCACTGGCTTGCCTTCGGCGAAGAACATCTGCAGCAGGATCACGGCGATGAGCCCCAGATAAAGGACCTGCTGGCCGATCACAAGCCAGGAATCGATGCGTTCGAGCGTGACGACGTCGAACAGGAAGCCGCCGACGAATGCCGCGATGTTGAGCGACTCTTCGTGTGTTTCATAGTAGCGCTTGAACCGCTGCAGCGGTGAAACCGGCAAATCCATTCAGGCGCACACCGCATGAGTGCGATACCGGCGGCGACGGCTGACCGCATGATCCAGGTTCAGTTTGCCCAGCGCGCCCCCTTTTTCACTTTCCACGATTCCGCGAACAGCAACCCTTGTGCGCCGCGTGCCCGGACAGCCGCTCGGGATCGGCGCGCGCTGACGGCGGATCCGACCCATGATGACGGGATCGTGCGCACGCGGCAAGCCGCCCGTGCCGTACACGCGTTTGCTTACCCCCGCCAGGCAGCCTGGTATTGCGAACTTTCCGGCGCATGAGCAGGTCTGGCACTCATGGGTCGCGCAACGAGGAGAGCATCATGCCAACGGTCGGGGTAGCGCTGCAAAGGGGGTTCGCGGCAGGCGCTTTGAGCCTGACCGTCCTATTGGCCGCATGTGGCGGCGGAGGCGGTGGCGGCGCCACGGCCACCGCGGTGTCGCTGCGCCTCGAGCGCATCGATACGCCCGCGCTTGCCCTGAACTTCCCGGTTTTCTTGACGGCACCGCCCGGTGACAACGAGCGCCTGTTCGTGGTCGAGAAAGGCGGATTGATCAAGGTCGTGGATCGCCGGACCAATGCGCCGCTGGCAACTTTCCTCGATGTGCGCAGCCTCGTTTCCACGGGTTCCGAGCAGGGCCTGCTCGGTGTTGCCTTCGATCCGCTTTATGCCAGCAATGGCCGTTTCTACGTGAGCTATACGGACGGCGCGGGTGATTCGGTGATCGCGCGCTATGCGGTCAGCGCGAATCCGAATGTCGCCCAGCCCGTTGCGCAGCGGATATTGCTGACGGTGGAGCAGCCCTTTGCAAACCACAATGGCGGCATGATCGCCTTCGGGCGCGATGGCATGCTGTACATCGGTTTGGGGGACGGCGGCGAGCCGGGCGGCGCGGGTAATCGTGCGCAGGACCAGAATGATCTGCTGGGAAAGCTGCTGCGCATCGACGTCTCCGAGGGCACCCTCGTCCCGCAGCCGCCTTACGCCATTCCGCCGACCAATCCGTTTTTCGCACAAAGCGGCAAGCGCGCAGAGATCTGGAGCACGGGTTTGCGCAATCCGTGGCGCTACAGCTTCGATCGCGAAACAGCCGATCTGTATATTGCCGACGTGGGCCAGGACCACTGGGAGGAAGTCGATGTCGCGACGTCCGTCAGCGGCGGCGGGCGCGCGATCAATTTTGGATGGAGCGTGATGGCGGCCATGCATTGCTTTCCGGCCGCCACGCCGTGCAGCACCACGGGACTGACCCTGCCGCAGCTCGAGTACGATCATGGCCAGGGATGCTCCGTTACGGGCGGTTACGTCTATCGCGGTAGCGCCATGACAGCGCTGCGGGGGACTTATTTCTACGGCGATTTCTGCACGGGATTCGTGCGCAGTTTCCGCCTGGCCGGCGCAAGCGCGATCGAACTGACCGATTGGCCCGAGTTGCGCCCCGGCGCCAACATCTCCAGCTTCGGCGAGGATGCAGCGGGCGAACTTTACCTCATGACATCCAGCGGTGGGCTGTATCGCATCGCGCAGAAATAAATGCAAGGCAACATCGTGCTCGCGCGCACTGCGAGCTTGAGCAGCGCTCAGGGCAAGGCGGTGCCGGGCCGATGTGCCGCGATGCGCAGCGCAAACCAGTAACCGAGCAGCGCCAGGCCCGCTCCGCAGAGCGCGAACGTCCATGCGTAATGCAGCAGGCGGATGGCCAGGCCGAAAACCGCCACGCCGCAGGCTTGTCCCATGAACAGACAAAACGCAAATACGGCGATCGCCGTGCCGCGCGCGTTCGGCGCCATTTCCGTGGCACGTGTCTGCAGGGTGTTGTGGAACATGTAGAAGCCAAAGCCCGCGACGATGAACACCGGGATCGTGGCCTGCCACGAGGGCAGCAGCGCAATCACGCCCAGGCATGCAAGCAGCAGCGTGCCGCCGAGCCGCACGAAGCCCTTTTCGCCGAGGCGCGCAAGCAGCCATTTCACCAGCACGCTGTAGATCACGCCGCCGAGCCCGAATCCGGCCAGCAGGATGCCGATCAGCAGATACGAAAGATCGAAGCGATCCTTCAGAAAAGCGCCGGTGTAGGCGAACGCGCCGTAGAACAGGCCGCCTTCGAGGAATACGGCGAAAACGACCGTGCGCACCCACGGGTCGCGCAGCACCGTGGCGTAAGTGCGCCATACGTTCGCGCGCGGCGTCGGCACGCAAACGCGCGGGCCGCGCCGTTCGACGGTGAAAAGCACGATGCTGACGGTGAGGAAGACTGCGGCCATGACGTCGAACACGCGCCGCCAGGTGGTGAATTCCGCCAGCGCACCGCCCAGCGCCGGCCCGAGAATCTGGCCCATCAGGATGAAACCCAGAAAGCGTCCCAACGTGGCCTGGCGCTTGTCGTACGCGGTGTTATCGCCGATCCAGGCGAGCGACAAGGGCACGATGGCCGCCGCGCCAATGCCGGTCGCGAAGCGCAGCGCGGCCAGCGCGGAGAGGCTGGATGCATAGGCGCAACCGAGCGACGCGGCGGCGGCGATCAAAGTCGCACCGCCAATGACGCGCAACTTGCCGACGCGATCGCCCAGCGGGCCGTGCACGATCTGGAACAGGCCGTAGGCCAGGGTGAATGCGGTTACGACGATCGAGGCCGTCGTGGGCAATACGGCGAAGTCGCGCGCGACCGTGGGCAGCAGCGCATCGAACAGACGCAGATTGGCGCCGGAGACAAAAGCGGCGGCGGCGAGCGCGAGGAAGGCGGGCGGCATGGCGGACTGAGGAACGCATTCTGCCTGCATCGGCCGCTTAAATCGACAAAAACCTCGGAGTAGAATGGCTCGCGCCAAGGCGACTGAACCAGCCGTCAAACTCATGGAGACTCATATGAATGCAAACGCCAGCCGCGGGGCCGGACAATTTGGAAGCCGCCTAGTGGTCGCGGGACTGGTCGTCGCGCTGCTCAGCGCGGCGGCGATGGTCGTTTCAGGTTTCGGATATCGGCTGGATCTTTGGCATTTCCGAACCGGGTTCGCCATTATCCGGTGGGCATTCTGGTTCGCCCTCGCGGGCGCCATTCTTTCGCTGGCAGGCCTGGTCATGACAGCGGGCAGGCCCGGAAGAATTCTCCTCGCCGCGCTCGTGGGCATCGCGATCGGCATGGCGGCCGCTTACATGCCCTGGAACCTCAAGCGCGCCGCCGAGACGCTGCCTTTCATCCACGACATCAGCACCGACACCGCCAACCCGCCGGAATTCATTGCCGCGGCGAGGCTGCGCAAGCCCGATGATCATCCGGTGACCTACGACGGCCCGGAAGTGGCGGATCTGCAGAAAAAAGCCTATCCCGATCTCGCGTCCTTCATGACCGGCGCGCCCGGCGACAAAGTGTTCGAGGCCGCCAAGGCCGCCATCGCCTCGATGGGCATGCAACTGATCGACGCGGACCCTGCAACAGGGCGCATCGAAGCGAGTCACACCAGCCTGTTTTACGGTTTTACCGACGACATGGTCGTCCGCATTACCCCGGTCGCCGAAGGAACAAAAATCGATGTTCGTTCGAAGTCCCGCGTGGGCCGCAGCGATGTCGGTCAGAACGCGAAACGCATTCGCACGTTTCTGCAGAAGCTCACCGCCAACCTGGGCTAGAACACCATGGGCTTGCGCTCCTGCAAGGTCAGCCATCCGCGGGCGACACGGTAGATGACCCACAGGCCGGCCCCAAGGAACATGACCCAGGCGAAGGGAATGCCGATCACGGTCACGAACAGCATCATGGCGATCACGCTCCACAGCAACGCAAACCAGAACGTGCGGATCTGCCAGCGAAAGTGCGAGTCGAGAAAAGTGCCGCGCGCGTCGCTGCGGTAAGCGTAGTTGATGATAACCGCGATGATCGACGGAATGCCGAACACGAAGGCGCCGACGATGGTGACCGCGCTGGTCAGCCCGATCAGAATGCTCAGGGTGTGCAGGCCATAGATGACCTGCGTGGTGGTGATCAGCGAGTTCGGCGCCGTGTCGCGGGATACCTCGATGTCTGCCATGCCATCCTCCAGATTGAGCGTCACGTCGTTCGACCCGCCTGAACACCGATAATTCCGCGGGCCATGTTTGTCGCCGCGCTTTGGTTGGCCCGGCATCGACTCAGCGCGCCGGCTCAGGCTCGTTGCGTGGAATAATTTCCCCATGCGCCAACTCGCCGGCCGGCGGCAGGTCTGTCGCCCGCCAGCCGCCGCCCAAAGCCCTGATCAGTTGCACGCTTGCGGCCAGCCGGCGGTTCAGAATATCCACCGCGGTGCGTTCGTTGACCAGCGCGGTCGCCTGGACCGTTACCACGCTCAGATAGCTGACGATGCCGGCCTTGTACTGATTCGTGGTGAGCGCCACCGATTGGCGGGCATTCTGCACGGCCTCCTCCTGGATGACCGCCTCCTGCTCGAGGATGCGCAGTGCCGCGAGATTGTCCTCGACTTCCTTGAAGCCGGTCAGCACCGTCTGGCGATAGTCCGCCACGTTCGCATCGTAGGCCGCAATGGCCTGGGCGGACTGCGCGCGGCGCAAGCCGCCGTCGAACACCGATTGCGCCAACGCGGGCCCCAACGACCAGAATCGGCTGGGGGCGGTCAGTAAATCGCCGAGACTCGTACTTTGCAATCCACCCGAGGCCGACAGCGACAGCGACGGAAAATAAGCCGTCTTGGCGACGCCGATCTGCGCGTTGGCCGCTGCCATGCGCCGCTCCGCCGCCGCAATGTCCGGGCGGCGTTCGAGCAGGCTCGACGGCAGGCCGGCCGGAACCGGCGGCGGCAGCGCAACCAGCGGTGCGGGTGCCAGCGAAAAACTCGATGCCGGCTGGCCGAGCAGCAGCGCGATTGCGTGTTCGAGTTGGGCGCGCTGCACGCCGAGGTCGAGCGCCTGGGCCTGGGTGGTCTTCAGTTGGGTCTGCGCCTGGATCACGTCGACCTTGGCCACGATGCCGGCCGCGTACTGGTTTTGCGTCAAGGTCAGCGATCGTTGATAGGCTTCAATGGTGGCGTCGAACAGCTGCTTTTGCGTATCCAGCGCGCGCAACTGGAAATAATTCTGCGCAAGCTCGGCGCGCAGCGACAAGCGCAGCGCATCGAGATCCGCCGCGCTCGCTTGCGCGCTGGCCTGGTTGGCTTCGACGGTGCGCCGGATGCGGCCCCACAGATCGAGTTCCCAGACCGCGTCGAGCGACAGCGCATAGCTGGTGGACGCAGCGCGGTGCTAGGCCCGTGCTGGAAAATTGATTGCTGCTGCGTCGCGAACGGTTGGCCGCGGCGTCGGCCGAAACGCTCGGCACGTAACCGGCGCGGGCCGATTGCACCAGCGCGCGCGCCTGGCGGTACTGCGCTTCGGCCTGCGCCAGCTTCTGGTTGGAAACCGCGACCTGCTCCATGAGGCCGTCGAGCGGCGCATCATCGAAGGCCTCCCACCAGTTGCCGCGCAATTCGCCGTCGCGCGGCTGCGCGGTTTTCCAGCCCTGCGATTCCTTGAAAGCCGGCGGCGTCTGCGATCACGGCCGCACGTAGTCCGGCCCGAGCGTGCGGCCGGCAGCGAGGCTGCCCAGCAACACGAGGCTAAAAAGCTTGCTGTACGCACTGTTCATGGCTGCTCCGTGACGGTTCGGTGCGCCGGGCTCGACCGGCGGCCCTCGGCGCGCCGGAATCCGCACTTGCACCAGAGCCCGAAGCGGTCGAGATACAGATACACCACCGGCGTGGTGTACAGCGTCAGCATCTGGCTCACGATCAGGCCGCCGACGATGGCAATGCCCAGCGGGCGGCGCAGCTCGGCGCCGTCGCCGAAGCCGATCGCCAGCGGCAGGGCGCCGAGCAGCGCGGCCATGGTGGTCATCATGATCGGACGAAAGCGCAGCAGGCAGGCCTGGTAGATCGCCTGCTCGGGCGCCATGCCCGCCGGCGCTCGGCCTCCAGCGCGAAGTCGATCATCATGATGGCGTTCTTCTTGACGATGCCGATCAGCAGGATCACGCCGATCAGCGCGATGATGCTGAACTCCGTGTCGAACAGCGAGCAGCGCCAGCAGCGCGCCGACGCCGGCCGAGGGCAGGGTCGACAGGATCGTGAGCGGGTGAATGAGGCTTTCGTAGAGCATGCCCAGCACGATGTAGACGGCGAGCAGCGCCGCCAGGATCAGCCAGGGCTGGCTGTCGAGCGAGGCCTGCGAACGCGCGCGCGGTCCCCTGGAAGCTGCCCTGGATCGAGGTCGGCACGCCGATGCGCAGCAGCGTGTGCGGAGATCGCGCGGGTGGCCTCGCCCAGCGATACGCCCACGCGGCAGATTGAACGAAATGGTCGAAGCCACGAACTGACCCTGATGATTGACCGCGAGCGGCGTGCTGGTCGGGCCGTAGCTGGCGAACGCGGACAGCGGCACCTGGGTGCCGTCGGCTGCGCTCACGTAAACTTGGTCGAGTGACTCCGGGCTCTGCCAGTACGCCGGGGCGGCTTCCATGACCACGCGATACTGGTTGAGCGCCGTGTAGATGGTCGAAACCTGGCGCTGGCCGAACAAGTCGTTCAGCGTCGCGTCGACGGTGCGCGTGGTCACGCCGAGCCGCGCGGCCGCGTCGCGATCGATGGTGAGCGAGGTCTGGATGCCCTTGTCCTGGCTGTCGGTGTTGACATCGGCCAATTGCGGCAAGCCGGTCAGTCGCCTGGCGGATGCGCGGTTCCCACGCGCGCAGTTCCTCCAGATCGTCGGCCTGCAAGGTGTACTCGTATTGGGCGCTGGCCCCGCGTCCACCCATGCGGATATCCTGGGATGCGCGCAGGAACAGGCTGGCGCCGGGCTCGTGGCGGAGCTTTCCGCGCAGCCGCTCCATGACCTTGTCCACGGAGATTCGCGCTCGTCGAGCGGTTTGAGCGAGATGAACATGGACGCCGCTGTTGCGCTGTCCGCCGCCGGTGAAGGCGATGACGTTCTCCACGGCCGGGTCGCTGCGCACGATGTCGACGAAAGCGGCGAGCTTTTTCTGCATGGCCTGAAACGAGATGGCCTGGTCCGCCTGGATGAAGCCGCCCAGGCGCCCGGTGTCCTGTTGCGGAAAGAATCCCTTGGGCACGATGACGTACAGGTACACGTTCAGGCCGATGGTGGCTGCGAGCAGCAGCATCATGAAGCGGCCGTGGCGCAGCGCCCAGCCAAGCGATCGTTCGTAGCCGTGCGCGAGGGCCGCGAATGCGCGGCGGCTTGCGCGCGACAGGCCGCGCGCGCCGGCCTCCTTGCGCTCGCGCTTGAGCAGGCGCGCGCTCATCATCGGCGTCGTGGTGAGCGAGAGCACGAGGGAAATCAGAATGGCGACCGACAGCGTTACGGCAAACTCGCGGAACAAGCGTCCGACGATGCCGCCCATCAGCAAAATGGGAATGAACACGGCGATCAGCGACAGGCTCATCGAGAGCACCGTGAAGCCGACCTCGCGCGCGCCTGCCAGCGCCGCCTCGCGCGGCGCCATGCCCTGTTCGATGCGCCGCGAGATGTTCTCCAGCACCACGATCGCATCGTCCACCACGAAGCCGGTGGCAACCGTCAGCGCCATCAGCGACAGGTTGTTCAGGCTGAAGCCGGCGCAGATACATCACGCCGAACGTGCCGAGCAGGGAAACTGGCACCACGACGCTGGGAATCAGCGCCGCGGCGGCTTTGCGCAGGAACACGAAGACCACCATGATGACCAGCGCGACCGAAATCAACAGCGTGCGCTCGACTTCGTGCAGCGAAGCACGGATGGTGGGCGTGCGGTCGAACACGACCGCGAGATCGATGGCGCTCGGAATGGAGGCATTGAGCGCCGGCAACCTGTCCGTGATGCGATCGACCGTCTCGATGATGTTGGCTCCCGGCTGGCGGTAAAGGATCACCAGGACAGCAGGGCGCCCATTGGCCGAGCCGGCATTGCGCAAGTCCTGCACCGAGTCGTTGACCTCGGCCACGTCGGATAAATGCACGGCGGCGCCATTGCGGTAGGCGACGATCAGAGGCAGATATTCGGATGCCTCGCGAGCCTGGTCGTTGGCGTGAATCTGCCAGTGCCGCGTGCCGTCTTCGACCATGCCCTTGGGCCGGTTGGCGTTGGCCGCGGCAATGGCGCTACGCACCGCTTCCGTGCCGATGCCGTATTTATGCAGCGCGGCCGGAATCAGTTCTACGCGCACCGCGGGCAGCGAACTGCCCCCGACGTTCACCTGGCCGATGCCTTCGATCTGGGCAAGCTTCTGCGCGAGGATGCTCGAGGCGGCGTCGTACATCTGTCCGCGCGACAAGGTGTCGGAAGTCAGGGACAGGATCATGATCGGCGAATCCGCCGGATTCACCTTGCGATAGGTCGGATTACTCGGCAGCCCGGTAGGCAGCAACGAGCGCGCGGCGTTGAGCGCGGCTTGCACGTCGCGCGCCGCGCCGTCGATATTGCGATCGAGGTCGAACTGCAGGGTCACGCGCGTGGATCCCAGCGAACTCGATGAAGTCATTTCGCTGACACCGGCAATGCGTCCCAAAGCGCGCTCAAGCGGCGTGGCCACGGTTGCCGCCATGGTCTCCGGGCTGGCCCCGGGCAGCGAGGCCTGCACCGAGATGGTGGGAAAATCCACTTGCGGCAACGGCGCCACTGGCAGCAGCAGGAAAGCGAGGGCGCCCGAGAGCGCAATGCCCAGCGTGAGCAGCGTGGTGGCAACCGGCCGGTGCACGAAAAACGCCGAGAAGTTCACGGCCGCACGCTCCCGCCTTGCGCCTGGTCGTCGCGCAAGCCGGCGCGTCGCGCACGCCGGCTTGCCAGCCGATCGAACGCCAGATAGATCACCGGCGTGGTAAACAGCGTCAGCGCCTGGCTCACCAGCAGCCCGCCCACCATGGTGATGCCAAGCGGATGCCTCAGTTCGGAACCCACACCGGTGCCGAGCATCAGCGGCAGCGCGCCCAGCAGCGCGGACATCGTCGTCATCAGGATCGGCCGGAAGCGCAGCAGGCAGGCCTGATGAATCGCCTCGCGCGCGTTCTTGCCTTCGCGGCGCTGCGCGTCGAGCGCGAAATCGATCATCATGATGGCGTTTTTCTTGACGATGCCGATCAGCAAGATGATGCCGATGAGGGCAATGATGCCCAGGTCGGTGCGCGAGAGCATCAGGGCCAGCAGGGCGCCGACGCCCGCCGACGGCAGCGTGGACAGTATCGTGATCGGATGCACGTAGCTCTCGTAGAGCACGCCGAGCACGATGTACATGGTCACGATCGCCGCGAGGATCAGCAGCAGCGTGTTGGCGAGCGAAGCCTCAAAGGCGAGTGCCGCGCCCTGGAAGCTGGTCTGCATGCTGGCGGGCAGGCCGATCTCGGTTTCGGCCGCGCGCACGGCGCGCACCGCCTCGCCCAGGGACGCACCGGGGGCCAGGTTGAACGACAGCGTGGCCGCGGGGAACTGGCCGAGGTGGCTGATGGAAAGCGGCGAATTGCGCTCGCTCACTCGCGCGATGGTGGACAGGCGCACTTGCTGTCCGTCCGCGGAGGCCACGAATATGTCATTGAGCGCGACCGGGCCCTTCTGGTATTCGGGCTGCACTTCGAGCACCACGCGGTACTGGTTGGACTGCGTGAAAATGGTCGAGATCAGGCGCTGGCCGAAGGCGTTGTACAGGGCATTGTCGATGGCGGCCGGTGTGACACCGAGGCGGCTCGCGGTCGCGCGATCGATATCGACGTAGGCTTGCAAGCCCTGGTCCTGCAGGTCGCTGGCGACGTCGGCAAGTTGCGGCACCGCGCGCAGGCGCTCCACGAGCCTGGGCACCCACACGCTCAGGTTGTCCGCATTGGCGTCTTCGACGCTGAACTGATACTGCGTGCGGCTGGCGCGGTCTTCGACGGTGAGATCCTGCACCGGTTGCATGTACAGCGTGATGCCCTCGACTTGCGCCAGGGGCGGCTGCAGCCGGCGGATGACGTCGCGGGCATCCACGTCGCGCGCCTGTTTGGGCTTGAGGTTGATCAGCATGCGGCCGCTGTTGAGCGTGACATTCGTGCCATCCACGCCGATGAACGACGACAGGCTCTCGACCGCCGGATCCTGCAGGACCACGCTGGCAAGCGCCTGCTGGCGCTGTGCCATGGCGGCAAACGAGATGGACTGCGGGGCTTCGGAAATGCCCTGGATCACGCCGGTGTCCTGCACTGGGAAAAAACCTTTCGGCACGAACAAGTAGAGCACCACGGTCAGCGCCAGCGTGCCCAGCGCGACCAGCAGGGTGGCCGTCTGGCGATCGAGCACCCAGTCGAGCGCGCGGCCGTAGCGCGCGATCACGCGGTCGAAGAAACGCCCGCTCAGGCGATAGAACCGGCTTTGCTCGTGCTCCGGGATATGGTGCAGCAGGCGCGCGCACATCATCGGCGTCAGCGTGAGCGACACGAATGCCGAGATCAGAATGGCGACGGCCAGCGTGATCGCGAATTCGCGGAACAGGCGGCCGACCACATCGCCCATGAACAGCAGTGGAATGAGCACGGCGATCAGCGAAAAAGTGAGCGAGATGATGGTGAACGCGATCTGTTCGGCGCCCTTCAACGCGGCCTGGAGCGGTTTCATGCCCTGCTCGATGTAACGGGCGATGTTCTCGATCATGACGATCGCGTCGTCGACGACAAAGCCGGTGGCGATGGTGAGCGCCATCAACGTCAGGTTGTTGATGCTGAAGCCAGCGAGATACATGAAGCCGAAGGTTCCAACCAGGGACAGGGGCACGGCAACGCTCGGAATGAATGTGGCGGCGGCGCTGCGCAGGAACAGGAAGATCACCATCACCACCAGCGCGACTGCGATCAACAGTTCGAATTGCACGTCCTTCACCGAGGCGCGGATCGTGGTGGTGCGGTCCGTCAGGATGCGCACGTCCACCGATTCTGGCAGCGTCGCCTGCAACTGCGGCAGCAGTTTCTTGATGCGATCGACTACCTGAATCACGTTGGCGCCCGGCTGGCGCTGGATATTGAGAATCAGCGCGGGGCGTTCATCGGCCCACGCCGCCAGTCGCACGTTTTCGGCGTCGTCGATGACATCCGCGACGTCGGTCAGCCGGATCGGCGCGCCGTTCTTGTAAGCGACGATGAGGCTTCGATATTCGTCGACCGACTTGAGCTGGTCGTTGGCATCGATCGTGGAAGCGCGCGACGGGCCGTCGAAACTGCCCTTGGGTTGATTGACGTTGGCATTGCCGATGGCGATGCGCAGATCGTCCAGGCTCATGCCGTAGGCGGCCAGCGCCTTCGGATTCGCCTGCACG
The DNA here is from genome assembly GCA_963846655.1 of uncultured beta proteobacterium. Taxonomy (GTDB): domain Bacteria; phylum Pseudomonadota; class Gammaproteobacteria; order Burkholderiales; family JACQAP01; genus JACQAP01. The sequence goes on from CAWJWT010000002.1 coordinate 615,147, forward strand.
CGCACGGCTGGGCGCTGCCCCCCCGACAAGCGCACCAGTCCGACACCGGGAAGTTGCGACAGCTTTTGCGCGATGCGCGTGTCGATCAGGTCCTGGACCCTGGGCAGCGGCAGCGTACCCGATGTCACCGCCAGCGACAGGATCGGCGTGTCGGCCGGATTGACCTTGTTGTAGATCGGCGGCGATGGCAGATCCTGTGGCAGCAGCGACGCGGCCGCATTGATCGCAGCCTGCACTTCCTGCTCGGCGACGTCGAGCGTCAGGTCGAGACTGAACTGCAGGGTGATGACCGAAGCCCCGCCGGAGCTGGTGGACGACATTTGCTTCAATCCAGACATCTGGCCCAACTGGCGCTCGAGCGGCGCCGTGATCGAAGAGGTGGTGACCTCGGGACTGGCGCCTGGATACAGGGTCAGCACCTGGATGGTGGGATAGTCGACTTCGGGCAGCGCCGACAGCGGCAGCAGGCGATACGCGAACAGTCCGGAGAGCAAGATGGCGACCATCATGAGCGAAGTCGCCACCGGGCGCAGGATGAACAGCCGCGACGGATTCATGCGCGGCGCGCCTTAGCTGCCCGATGCGGCGGGCGGCGCGCCGTCGCGGGTGCCGGGCCGGGCCGGTTCGCCGGATGCCGGCGCAGCGCGGTCGCCCGCGCCGAATTCCACCTTCGCGCCTTCGCGTAGCTTGTCGGTGCCGTCGATCACCACGATCTCGCCGGCCGCCAGTCCCGAGGCAATGGCCGCGGTCTCGCCTTCGGCAGGCCCGAGCGTGACAGGCCGCACGGTGACGGTCTTGTCGGGCCCGACCACATACACGAAGCTGCCTTGCGTGCCGCGCTGCACGGCTGCGGCCGGGATCAGTACTGTTTCGCGCAGGACGTCGAGCAGCAGACGCGCGTTGACGAACTGATTGGGAAACAGAGCCGAATCGTCATTGGCGAACTGCGCCTTCAATTTGACCGTACCGGTGGCGGGATCGATCTGGTTGTCCACCGTGAGCAGGGTGCCGCTCGCGAGTCTGGCAAGGCCGGCGCGATCGTAGGCCTCCACGCTCAATGTTTCGCCGGCGCGCAGCTTGTTCATGACGGCGGAGACATTGTCTTCGGGCAGCGTGAACACCACCGCAATGGGTTGCAGTTGCGTGATGACGACGATGCCGTTGGCATCGCCGGTGCGCACGACATTGCCGGCGTCGACCTGGCGCAATCCCAGCCGTCCGCTGATCGGCGCGGTGATGCGCGAATAAGTCAGTTGCAGCTTTGCGCTGTCGACCTGCGCCTGGTCGGCCTTGATCGCGCCCTGGTACTGGCGCACCAGCGAGGCCTGGGTGTCGAGTTGCTGCCGGGCGATGGAATCCTGCTCGAACAAGGTGCGATAGCGCACGAGGTCGGCCTGGGCGTTCCTGAGCAAGGCCTGATCGCGCGCCATGGTGCCTTCGGCCTGCGCGAGCTGGACCTGGTAGGCACGCGGATCGATCTGTGCCAGCAGATCCCCCTGCTTCACCATTTGTCCTTCGCGAAACATGACCGCGCGCAATTCGCCATCGACCTGGGTGCGCACGGTCACCGTGTTCAGCGGGACCACCGTGCCGAGCCCGTTGCGGTAGAGCTTTATGTCGCCGATGCGCGCCTCCGACGTAGCCACCGGCAGGCTCCGCTCCATGGCGTTCGCGCCGCCTTTGCCGCCCGGCAAGGCGGCGGTCTGGTTGCTTTCGGATTGCAGGAAGAAGAAATACACGCCGATGGCGAGTACCACGAACGCCAGCAGCCAGACCCACCCCCGCTGCCATGCGGCGTGACGGGGTTGTGGCCGGGGGCGGGCGAACACGTGATCGTCCTCCGTCCGCGTGGAAAACGGGTCGTTGCTCATTGAATCCTTGCCGGATGTCACACTCTCGATGCGCGAGTGAAGGACTGTATGTCCTGCCAAGGCTCCGCTCTGTAACGAACTGTCCGGCGTCGTCAGCGCGTTACACAAGGTGACAAAAATTCTCCCAACCGGATGGGGCCGGAGGTATAAGAGCAGCCATGCGCGATCGCGTCCTGATTGTCGATGATGACGAAGACATCCAGTCCCTGCTGGAGGAATACCTGCGCAAGAACGGGTTCGACGCGCAGGCCGTGGCCGATGGCAAGGCGATGTGGGAAGCGCTGGCGGCCAAACCGGTGAGTCTGGTGGTGCTCGATTTGATGTTGCCGGGCGAGGACGGCCTCTCGCTGTGCCGGCAGTTGCGCGCAAAGTCTCCACTGCCCGTGCTGATGCTGACCGCGCGCGGCGAAGCCGTCGACCGCATCCTCGGACTGGAGATGGGCGCGGACGATTATCTGCCGAAGCCTTTCGATCCGCGCGAACTGCTGGCGCGCATCCGCAGCATCCTGCGCCGCGCGAAGTCCCTGCCCACGGACAGCGAGGTCAACGTACCCGAAACTTTCCGCTTCTCCGGATGGCGCCTGGATACGCGGGCACGCAACCTGTGTGCGCCGGATGGCCTGGTCGTGCCCTTGTCCGGGGCCGAATACCGCCTGCTGCTGCTGTTCTTGCAGAATGCGAATGTGGTGCTGTCGCGTGACCAGCTTTCCAATTTCTCTTTCGGTCGCGATGCCGATCCGCTGGACCGCACCATCGACATGCAGGTCAGCCGGCTGCGCGAGCGCCTGCGCGACCAGGCGCGCGAGCCGGTCATCATCAAGACCGTGCGCGGCAAGGGCTACGTGCTCGCGGCGCATGTGGAGCCACAGCAATGAGGTGGTTGCCACGATCCTTGTTCGGTCGCATCGCGCTGATCCTGGCGGGTGGCTTCTTCGCGATCCAGTTGATCACGACCGCCATTGCGTTGTCCGATCGCAGCGCACTGGTGTTCCGCGCGGGCGCCAACCAGGCGGCCACCCGCATCGGGGACGTGGTGAAGACCATGTCGGCGGCCAATCCGGCGGAGCGCAGCCGTATCATGCAGGCGATTTCGAGCGATACGCTGAAGGTGACGTATGGCAAGCCCGCAGGCTTCGATGCCACCGCGGGTGAAGAGTCGGAATTGCTGTCCACGGCGCGTGCCGCGCTGGCGCTGGCGTTGCCGCCCGGGGTGGGCTTCCGGGTCCTCGATGCGCGGCCGGTGTATCTCAATGCGCAATCCTGGTACGCACGCGAGTTTCGCGAGCGACCCGGCGTGCGCATGCACGCTACGGTGCTGCTAGGCGACGGTGTCTGGATCACCGTGGAGAGCACCGACCCGGCGCGCGAGACCAGGTGGGTCATGCGCCTGTTCCGCAACCTGGCCATCATCGATACGGTCATGGTGATCCTGTGTTTCTTCGCGGTGCGCCTGGCGACGCGGCCCTTGTCGGTACTGGCCCACGCGGCGGAAGATCTGGGTCGCAACATCGATCGGCCGCCGTTGCCGGAGCGGGGGGCCACCGAACTGGTGCGCGCTTCGCGCGCGCTCAATGTCATGCAGGACCGCCTGAAGCGCTACGTCGACACCCGCGTGAAAGTGCTGGCCGCGATGTCGCATGACCTGAAGACGCCGATCACGCGCATGCGCCTGCGCACCGAGATGCTGGACGACGCGCAGGTCAAGACCAAGTTCGTCAAGGATCTGGATGAGCTGCAGCAAATGGTGGGCTCGACGCTGGACTACATGCGCGGACTGGCAGAGGGTGGCGAAGCGCTGCAGCCGATCGATGTCACGGCCCTGGTGTCGAGCCTGAAGGACGACGCCGAGGAGTCCGGGCATACCGTGACCGTGTCCGGCACGGTTCGCACGCCGGTGATGGGCCGCGCCCAGGCGCTCAAGCGCTGCCTGCAGAATCTGCTCGACAATGCGCTGGCCTACGGCCGCCGCGCCGATATCACGCTGCGTGACGAGGGCGGCGCGCTTGCCATCGCCATCGCCGATGACGGGCCCGGCATTCCCGAGGGCGATATCGAGCGGGTGTTCGAGCCGTTTTATCGCGTCGAGGGTTCGCGCAACCGCAATACCGGTGGGACCGGCCTGGGCCTTTCGATTGCGCGCAACATCGCGCAGGCGCATGGCGGCTCGGTGCGCCTGAAGAACCTCGCCCGAGGCGGCCTGGAAGCGACTTTGCGCATTCCGCGCGGGGTCTAGCCGACGCGGGCGGGCTTCGCGCCGGCCCCATGCCAACGTCAGACGCCGCGACAGCGGGTACCATGCAGGCTCGCACGCGTGCCGATTCGAACGGGGGGTGGCAGATGGGCGGGAAAATCCAGGAATATCGCGGCCAGAAACTGCTGGTGCGCTTTGACAGCGCGAAATGCATCCATTCGCGCCATTGCGTGCTGGGCAGCCCGGACGTTTTTCAGGCCAATGCGCCCGGCGCGTGGATCCAGCCCGATCGCGCCGATGCCGAACAGGTCGTGGCAACAGCCCATTCATGCCCGTCGGGGGCGATCACCTACGAACGTCTCGATGGCGGCAAGCAGGAAGCGCCGCCGCCGGTCAATCAGCTACGCGTGCGCGAGAACGGCCCGCTGGCCGTCCATGCGCAACTGCGCATCGGCGACACGGCGGTGCAGCTACGCACGACGTTATGCCGCTGCGGCGCGTCGAAAGACAAGCCCTATTGCGACGGCAGCCACGTTGCGGCCGGGTTCGTTTGCACCGGCGAGCCGCCAGCGCAAACCTCCGATGCGCTGGCCGCGCGCGATGGCGCGGTGACGCTCATGCCGAAAAAAGACGGGCCGCTTTATTTCTCCGGAAACCTGGAACTGGTCAGCGGCACCGGGCGCATGCTCGACCGCGTGCAGGAAACCTGGCTATGCCGGTGCGGCCACTCGCAGAATAAACCCTACTGCGACGGCACCCACAAGAAAATTGGGTTCAAGGCCGACTAGCGCCTCAGATTCCGTCGACGACGATGATTTTTGCGTCCGAGGTACTCTGACGGATGTCCATGGCCGGGCGGTATTCCGGCGACTCATACCACTGCCGGGCGCGCTCCAGGCTCTCGAACTCGCAGATCACCACACGCCTGGGCTTCCAGTCCCCTTCCAGCACGTCGATCCGGCCGCCGCGCGCGACGAATTTGCCGCCGTATTTGGCGAGCGAGGCGCCCACGAGTTTGCGGTAGTCTTCGTAGCCTGCAGGGTCGTGCACGTCGATTTGCGAAATCAGGTAAGCGGGCATGCGGTTCCTCCGATTGTCATCGTCAGGCGGGGACTTTTTTCCAGTCCTGGATAATCATTTCAGCGCCTTTTTCGGCAATCATCGTGGTCGGCGCATTGGTATTGCCGGACGTGATGCGCGGCATGACCGACGCATCGATCACGCGCAGACCGGCCATATCGCGCACCTTCAGGCGCTCGTTGACCACCGCCATGGCGTCGCGTCCCATTTTGCAAGTGCCTACGGGGTGAAATATGGTCGTGCCCAGTTCGCCCGCGGCGCGCGCGAGCTGTTCATCGGTGTGAATATCCAGGCCCGGTAGAAATTCTTCCGGCTGGTATTTGGCCAGGGCGCGGGCTTTCATGATTTCGCGCGTTTTGCGGATCGAGTCGATCGCGACCTTGCGATCTTCGGGCGTGGACAGGTAATTGAGCCTGATGGACGGATGCTGGTACGGACTGGCGCTCATTATGCGAACCTGGCCGCGGCTGGTCGGGCGCAGATTGCATACCGAGGGCGTGATGGCCGGAAACGTGTGCAGCGGCGAGCCGAACTTGTCCAGCGACAGGGGCTGCACGTGCCATTCGATGTTGGCCGAGGCTTGCGCGGGATCGCTTCGCGCAAAGGCGCCCAGTTGCGATGGCGGCATGGTCAGCGGGCCGGTGCGATACAGCAGGTATTCGAGCCCCATGGCCGCCTTGCCGAACAGGCTGTTGGCGCGCTCGTTGAGCGTGCGGACATTGCTGACCTTGTAGACGATGCGCACCTGCAAGTGGTCGTGCAGGTTTTCGCCCACGCCCGGCAGGTTGTGCTCGACCTCGATGCCGTGCTCCTTGAGCAGCGCGGCGGGACCGATGCCCGACAATTGCAGAATCTGCGGCGAACCGATCGCGCCCGCGGAAAGTATGACTTCGCGTTTCGCGTCGGCAATCTGCTTGCCGCGTGGGCCAAGGCGGAACTCGACGCCGGTTGCGCGCCGGAGCATGCCCATGTTCTGCAGCACGATGCGTTCGACGTGCGCGTTGGTGACGACCGTCAGATTGGGCCGGTGCATGACCGGACGCAGGAAGGCCTTGGTGTTGCTCCAGCGCACGCCGCGCTTCTGGTTCATCTGGAAATAGGCGTTGCCGAAATTGTCACCGCGATTGAATTCGTCGATCTTGGGAATGCCGCATTCGGCCGCCGCGTCGCGCCAGGCATCCAGAATCTCCCAGTTCACGCGGCGTTCTTCCACGCGCAGTTCGCCCCCGGCGCCATGCAGCGCGCTGCCGCCGTGCTCGTAATCTTCGGTGCGCAAAAAGTAGGGCAGGATTTCGTCCCACGACCAGCCGGCGTTGCCCAGCGAGGCCCAATAGTCGTAGTCGCTTTTCTGTCCGCGCATGTAGATCATCGCGTTGATCGATGAGCACCCGCCGAGCACCTTGCCGCGTGCGTAGCCGATGGAACGGCCGTTCAAACCGGGGTCCGGGTCCGTTTTGTAGCACCAGTCGGTGCGCGGATTGGCGATCGTATACAGATAACCCACGGGCACATGAATCCAGAAGTAGTCGTCCTTGCCGCCGGCTTCCAGCAGCAATACCTGCACGTTCGGATTCGCGCTCAGGCGATTGGCCAGCAGGCAGCCGGCCGAGCCGGCGCCAATGATGATGTAGTCGAACGGTCCCAGGGATCGGGCCATTTCTCCCCCCAATAGATGGCTGTGCGTGGTATCTAGATGGCTGTGCCTGTTGTCGCCAGCGGCGTGCTGCGCGCCAGCTTTGTTGTTCAGGGATTATGCCCGATCCGCCGCTGGCTTCACGATGGCGTTCGCTTTAATCTTCGTCCTGCGGAGGCGCGATGAAAATAACCGGAATCAAGACGTGCGTTTGCAATGCCGAGATGCGCAACTGGGTCTTCGTGCGCGTGGAGACCGACCAGCCGGGCCTGTATGGCTGGGGGGAGGCCACGCTGGAATGGAAGACGCGCGCCGTGGTGGGGGCGGTGCAGGATCTGGAACCGCTGCTGCTCGGGCGCGATCCGCGCGATATCGAGCAGGCCGTGCGCGTCATGTTCAAGCACTCCTTCTGGCGCCTGGGCGTGATCGGCAACACCGCCGTCAGCGGCATCGAGATGGCGCTGTGGGACATCTGGGGCAAGGAACTCAATGTGCCGGTGTGGCGGCTGCTCGGCGGCAAGACGCACGAGCGCATCAAGATCTATACGCATCTGGGTTTCGGCGACATGACCTCGGTGTATGAGTCCATGGATCACGCCGCCATCGTCGAACGCGGATTACAGGTCATCGAAAAAGGCTACAAGGCGCTCAAAGTGGTGTTCATTCCGTACACGCACTTTACCGCCTCGCCGAAGCAGCAGGACCACGTCGGCGGCATGATGCGCAAACTGCGCGAGGCCGTCGGCGACGAGATCGAGATCATGATCGACTTCCACGGCCGCCCGGCATCGACCAGCGCGGCGCTGCAATATATCAATGCGCTGGCGCCGTCGCGGCCCCTGTTCGTCGAGGAGCCGATCCAGCCTGGCGACGCGCCCGGGATGAAGCAGATCATCGACAAGTCGCCGGTGCCGATTGCCGCCGGCGAGCGCCTGGTCGATCGCCGTGAATTCGACGACCTGTTCCGGCTGCGCGCGCTCAACATTGCGCAGCCCGATCTGTGCCACGTCGGCGGGTTCACCGAGGCGCGCAAGATCGCGGCCATGGCGGAAACGGCCGGCGTGGGAATCGCGCCGCATAATCCGCTGGGACCGCTGGCCGGGGTGGCCGCGTTGCATTTCGACATTGCCACGCCGAATTTCGTAATCCAGGAGGAAATGTCGGGCGCGGTGCCGTGGTATCACGAAGTCGTGGACAGCCCGATACGGGTCAAGGATGGGTATTGGATGATTCCCGATCGCCCGGGGCTGGGCGTCGAGATTGACGAGCGCGTCATTGCGAAGCATCCGTTCAAGCAGGAAGTCATGCATGCCGGCCACGCGGTACTCGACGACGGCACCGTCGTGGACTGGTAATCTCATCGAACCCGCATGGAGAACAGGACAATCATGGCTGAAGCATTTATCTGCGCCGCAGTGCGCACGCCGATCGGCCGTTACGGGGGCGCGCTGTCGGCAGTGCGGCCCGACGATCTCGCGGCGATTCCGCTGCGCGAACTCATGGCGCGCGCCACGTCGGTGGACTGGAACGCCGTGGACGACGTGGTGTTGGGCTGTGCGAACCAGGCCGGCGAAGACAACCGCAATGTCGCGCGCATGGCTTTGCTGCTCGCCGGATTGCCCAAGGAGGTCCCCGGTAGCACGATCAACCGGCTGTGCGGATCGGGCATGGACGCGGTGGGCATTGCGGCGCGCGCGATCAAGGCCGGCGAGGCCGAGTTGATGATCGCCGGCGGCGTCGAGAGCATGTCGCGCGCGCCCTTCGTGATGCCCAAGGCAGACAGCGCGTTCGCGCGTGCCAGTGCCATCTACGACACGACCCTCGGCTGGCGCTTCGTCAATCCGCTCATGAAGCAGGCCTACGGCACCGATTCCATGCCGGAAACCGCCGAGCATGTGGCGGCGGAGTTCAAGGTATCGCGCGCCGATCAGGATGCCTTTGCGCTGCGCTCACAAGCCAAAGCATCCGCCGCGCAGAAAAACGGCCGGCTGGCAAAGGAGATCGTGCCGGTCACGATTCCTTCGCGCAAAGGCGACGCGCTGGTCGTGGAGCGCGACGAGCACCCGCGTGAAACCAGCCTGGAAGCGCTGGGCAAGTTGAAAGGCGTGGTGAACCCCGATGGAACGGTCACGCCGGGCAATGCATCAGGCGTGAACGATGGCGCGTGCGCGCTGATACTCGCCAGCGAGTCCGCCGCCAGACGTCATGGACTGGTGCCGCTGGCGCGCGTGCTCGGTACCGCGGTGGCCGGTTGCGCGCCCCGCATCATGGGCATGGGCCCGGTGCCGGCTACGCAAAAGCTGCTGGCCCGGACCGGCATCTCGCTGGACCAGATCGAGATCATCGAACTGAACGAAGCCTTCGCCGCACAGGGGCTGGCGGTGTTGCGACAGCTTGGCATCGCGGACGATGACGCGCGCGTGAATCCGAACGGCGGCGCGATTGCGCTGGGCCACCCGCTGGGCATGAGCGGCGCGCGGCTGTTGGCCACGGCGGCCTGCGAATTGCGCGAGCGCAAGGCGCGTTATGCGCTGACCACCATGTGCATCGGTGTCGGCCAGGGGATCGCAGCGCTGATCGAGCGCGTCTGAAGCGCGGCATGCGCCGCGCGCGTTGGCTGCTGCGGATGCAGGGTCGCCCATAAAAAGCCCCGCTCAAGGCGGGGCGCGAAGATTGGGCGCGGCTGATCCTATTTTTTGGTTTTGAGGCAATCGCTCATGAACTGCTTGCGCTCGTCGCCCTTGCGTTGTTTGGCCTTGGCGTGCGCATTGCATTGCTTCATTTTCTGCTGTTGCGGGGTCAAAGCCTTTTTTTCTTCCCTGGCCTCGGCCTTCTTTTCTTCCTTGGCTTCCGCCTTCTTTTCTTCTTTGGCTTCGGCCTTGGCGCCGAGGCATTGCTTCATGAAGGCTTTGCGCGCGTCGCTCTTCAGGCTTTGCTTGGCGGCGTGCGCATTGCACGCCTTCATTTTCTCCTGCTGCCCGGTGGCGGCCAGGGCCGGCATCGCGAGCAGCGACAGACCAAGCAGAACCACGCTTTGGTTCATCTGCGATTCCCGGGCTGGTTGTTCGATGGCGCCGGCATTCAGGCAGCCTCGCTGCTAACGTGCAGCCGCAGCCAGGGTTGACGGCTCGTGCGCCGAGGGCAAAGGTGCCAGTCGTCCTTGCGCATCGAATGCAAACGCGGCCGCGGGAGACACGATCTGGAAATGCTCGGGCCGGGCGCGGACCTCGGCGAGCAGGGGCTCGGAGACCTGGATCCGGGCCAGCTCGAGCGTATTGCGGATGCGCACGATGCGGCAGTGCTCGGGCTTGACCCGCACGACGGTCTTGACCGCGAGCTGGAGGGCTTCGCGTTCGGTGTTCATGACGATCGGGATGGCGCCGCCGTCGAGATTCATCGAGGTGATGATGTTGGCGTAAGTCGAGGGAATATCGATCTCCCTGAACAGGCGCATGGTGATGATGTCGGCACCCCCGACGCCCGTGGCATTGCCGTGGGTCTCATGGGTCAGGCCCAGCACCACGATCTTTTTCACTTGCGGCCCGAAATTCCATTTCACGGCGCGACGGTTGCGGCCCGTGATATTCGGATCAAAACCGGCGCCGCTGATGTTCTTGCCCATCTCGTCGATGACCAGCACGTCGATTTCATCGAAATACAATTGCGGCATCAGCCGCTTGGCCATCTCCTGCAGAACCGGCTCGCGGGACGCAATCTGGTTTGCGGGCATGACCTCGATGACAGCAGTCTGGTCATGCGCATTTTCGACAATGCCCACACCCAGCAGCACGTTGCGTTTTGCAAGATTGACATCGCGCACTTTGGGCAGCAGCGTGGGAAACGTATCCATGCCGTGCTGATGGTAAGTAGCCGCCCCGGTGATTTTGCCAATGCCGATCGACAGCATCTTCGTGACGCCGCTCTCGGTCGCACCGCGAAAAGCCGTGTGCGGCTTGATCCGGTTGATGACGACCACGCCGTCGGCTTCGGCCGCGAACCGGTCCATGTGCACGGGCGTGCCATCGTCGAGATGGCCCACGATGACGGTGTCCATGGTCGCTTGGACCGGCACGCCCATCGTCGCCTCGGAAATGCCATAGCCTTCGAGCACCTTGCGCTGCCCTTCGGCGGTCGCGGCCCCATGGCTGCCCATCGCCGGAAAAATGAACGGCCGTGCACCCAGACTCTGCAGTTCCCTGATGACGCCCTTGGTGATGGTCGCGATGTTGGCCACGCCGCGGCTGCCGCAGCCCACGGCAATGACCTGGCCGGCCTTGACCTGCGCGCGCACTTCTGGCCGCTGGAATTCCCGCGCCAGCGTTGCCGGAAGATCGCCCAGGTGCGCGCCGTCGAATTTCTGGCGCACGTCGACCATGCGCGGCAAGGGCACGTCGAGTCCGCCCGCGATATTCACGACTATTTTGTCTTCAATCATGTCGCCTCCTCAGGCCGGCTGATAGTAGGGCACTACGTACGGCCCTTCCGGAATGACCGCCAGCGCGTTGTCGCCGCTGCGCTCGATGCATTGCTGCAAGGTTTCTTCCACCGAATCGATCAGATTGACGCCGGTCAGCGCGCGATCGGTCGCACACAGCCCGCCGGCGTACAAATGCACCTCGCCGGCTTTCATGGGCTTGAGTTGCATCTGGGTCTGCCACTCGTCGATGTCCGCAAACTGCTTGCGGCTGATGTCGGCAAAGAAACCGTCCGCGCCCATCGCGATGAGGCGCCGCTGGGCGTCGGCATATTCGTGCGATCCCAGGCCCTCCGAGCATTCCGACACGATCACAAGATTGCCGCCGGGCTCCAGAATATCGATGGGCCCGACCATGCCTTTGACGGTCTGGTAATAAGTCTTGTCCAGCGGGTACCCGGCAGCACTGGTGACGACGGTGTTGAAGCGCCGGGCGACGGGGACACGTGAATAGCGCTGCGCGAATTCGACCGCCTGGCGGTGGCTGGCCAGAATCTCGCCGTAATTCACGAACGACAGGCGCCGGTGTTCATCGATGACCGTGTTCACGGCCAGCACCGATCCGAGCATGCGCACGATCTCGAGTTGTTCTTCGTGCAGGGGGTTCCCTTCGAGGATGCAGTTGTCCGCTTTGGGATGTGACATGAATCGCGCACTGTGGAACGTGGTGATGGTGTCGCGATGGGCCACACCCGGCGCGATGACCTTGCGCCCGCCCGAGTAGCCGGCCATGAAATGCGGCTCGACCAGTCCGGTTGCGATCTTCAGATCGGCCTCGACGAACCGGCGGTCGAGCTTGACGGGCGTTCCGCGGGGCGTGCGGCCGAGGTCGACATGCGCGGCGTCATCGCGCGCGAAATGATTCACCACGCGAACGGTCTTCAGCACCCACGGATCGCCGACCAGTTCTTCGAGCTCCGCGCCCTCGTTGGGGCGGTGCAACCCCGTTGCCACCAGCACGGTGATGCGTTCGGGTTTCAGGCCGGCATCCAGTAACTGCCGGACGATCTCCGGCAAGAGCAGGCCGTTGGGCACCGGGCGCGTGATGTCGCAAATCAAAATGCAGGCTGAGCTCAGGCCGCGCGCCTCGCGGGCCAGGTCGCCCGCGCCTACGGGTGCGGCAAGCGCCTTGCGCACGGCCCCGGCGGGGTCGGATTCGACGGGCATGGCGGGCTTGCGAATGACGGTTACGTCCCAGTCGTTCGGCAAGTCCAGGGGCAGGTTATCGCGGCCGTAATTCAGATCGAGGCGCATCGCATGCGAGCAAGGAAGAGGTCAGGGAAACTATAGCACTCGCGGCGCATTGCGTCCGGCCCGCCTCGCGCGCGCTCCCGCTGCCGAAGCCGCTTCATTACAATGGCACCATTGCTTTGGATTGCGAGGAGAGTTGATGAGAATTCCAACAGGGCGCCGGGTAAGCGCTTGCGTGCTGGCCCTGGCGCTTGCCTCTGCGCCGTTGCACGCCCAAACACCCGGGCCATCCGGATCCGATATGGTCGTCGACCTGGTGGTCACGCGCCCGCTGGGCCTGCTGGCCGTCATCGCGGGGTCGGCTGCCTTCGTCGTGGCCTTGCCGTTCACCTTGCCCAGCGACAGCGTCGATGCGGCCGCCGAGGAACTGGTGAAAAAGCCGTATCGCTATACGTTCAAACGCCCGCTGGGCGAACTCTCCGACGGGTATTAAGGCCGCACGCAGCGCCCGCGGCGCGCGCGTTCCGGGATTGCCCACCCCTGCCCGTTCTGTGCGCCTGGCTTACCCCGGGCGAGAGCTTGTTGCACTATACTTGCGCCGCGATCGGGGGCCCGTTTTTCAAACCGGTTCCAGTCGACCAATAATAATATTCACGGGAGAAGCGGCATGATCTGGTCACAGGTTTACGACCCCCTGGGCAGTACCATACTGTCCACGCTCGTCTGCGCAATACCGGTCGTCGTATTGCTGGGGGGCTTGGGAATATTTCATATTCGCGCCCACTATGCGGCGATCGCGGGGCTGGTGTCATCGGTACTCATTGCGATCTTCGTGGTCGGCATGCCCGGCGAACTGACCGCGCGTGCGGGATTCTACGGCGCCCTGTTCGCAACCACCACGATCTGCTGGATCATTTTCAATCTTATTTTTCTCTACCGCATGACGCTGAAAGCCGGGTTGTTTACCGTCTTGCAGGACAGCATCGGCGGCATCACCAACGACCGGCGCCTGCAACTCGTTCTGATCGCATTTTGTTTCGGTGCATTTTTCGAAGGTGCTGCGGGAGGCGGCACCCCGGTGGCGGTCACTGCGGCAATCCTGATCGGGCTGGGCTTCACGCCGCTGGCGGCATCGGGATTGTCGTTGATCGCCAATACCGCGCCGGTGGCCTATGGCGGACTGGGCACGCCGATCATCGTGTTGCATTCGGTCACGCAGCCCGACAATCCGGATTATCTCCTGACGCTGTCCGCGATGGTGGGTCGCCAGCTCCCGTTCTTCTCGGTGATCGTGCCGATCTGGCTGGTGCTCACGTTCTGCGGCTGGCGGCGCACCGTGGAAGTCTGGCCGGCCGTGCTGGTTGCGGGGTTGTCCTTCGCGATTCCCCAGTTCGTGATTTCGAATTTCCACGGCCCCTGGCTGGTAGACATGCTCGGCGCGATGATCTCGATGGTCATCCTTGCCGTGTTTTTGCGCTTCTGGAAACCCTCGCACGTCATGCTGGATGCTTCCGGTGCCGGCGTTGTCGTGCCCCGCGCCGAGGCCGCAAAAGCCCACCACGGACACTCCCGGGAAAGGGTGATCAAGGCGTGGACCCCATGGGTGATTTTGACCGTCGTGCTGTTTCTGTGGGGCCTGCCCATCATCAAAGCCTTGCTGAACGTCAAGGGCGTGACTTACTGGGAGTGGCCGATTCCCGGTTTGCATAACGTCGTGCAGCGTGTGGCACCGGCCGTGGCCAGTCCGCACGTCGAGCCCGCCGTATGGAAATGGGGCGTCATCTCCGCGACCGGAACGGGCATCCTGCTGGCGGCCGTGATTGCCGGATTCGTCATGGGGTTCAAGCCGCGCGAGATGTTCAAGACCTGGATTGAAACCTTCGGGCTCATGAAATATTCGCTGTTGACGATCCTCGCCATGTTGGCCCTGGGGTACACCACGCGCTACTCGGGCATGGATGGCACCCTGGGTCTGGCGTTTGCCAACACGGGCTGGCTCTATCCTTTCTTCGGCACCTTGATCGGCTGGATCGGGGTGGCCTTGACCGGCACGGATGCCGCGTCGAACGCGCTGTTTGGCAGCCAGCAAGTGATCACCGCCAACAAGCTGGGCCTGAATCCGACCTTGATGGCCGCTGCAAACAGTTCGGGCGGCGTGATGGGCAAGATGATCGATGCGCAAAGCATCGTCGTCGCATCCGTGGCAACCAACCAGCAGGGCAAGGAAGGCATCATCCTGCGCTTCGTGTTCTGGCATAGCGTCGCGCTGGCCTCGCTGGTGGGCGTCCTGGTGATGCTGCAGGCCTACGTGCCGTTCTTCCAGGCGATGGTATTGCATTGACCGATCGCGATGATCAACCCGGCACGGCGGCTTTCGCCGTGCCGTTTTCCATCTGTTGACAGCCATGCGCAACCAGCAAGTCGTGCTCGCGAGCCGTCCGCAGGGGCCGGTGACGGAAGATAATTTCCGGCTGGTCGAAGCGGCGTTGCCGGTGCCCGCCGAGGGCGAGGTGTTGGTGCGCAATCTTTATCTTTCGCTCGATCCGTACATGCGCATGCGCATGGATGCCGGCAAGTCGTATGCGCCCGCAGTCGAAGTGGGCGAAGTCATGGTGGGCGGCACCGTTGGCGAAGTCGTCGAATCCAGGGACGCGCGGTTTCGTGCGGGCGCAATCGTCAGCGGAAGGCTGGGATGGCAGCTCTATGCGGCGGCGCCGGCATCGGCACTGCGCGCGGTCAATACGCATGGAGCGCCGATATCGACTGCGCTGAGCGTGGTTGGCATGCCAGGCGTCACCGCGTGGTACGGTTTGCTGCGCATCGGCGAACCCAGGCCCGGCGAAACCGTGGTGGTGTCGGCCGCGTCCGGCGCGGTGGGAAGCGTGGTCGGACAGGTGGCGAAGCTCAAAGGCTGTCGCGCGGTGGGTATCGCCGGCGGGGCTGCGAAGTGCAGCTATGTCGTCGAGGAACTGGGCTTCGACGCCTGCGTCGATTACAAGGCGCCGGCGTTTGCCGTGGCGTTGCATGCCGCGGCGCCGGATGGCATCGACATTTATTTCGAGAACGTGGGCGGGCGCGTGCTTGACGCGGTGCTGCCGCTGCTCAATGCGCACGCCCGCATCC
This sequence comes from uncultured beta proteobacterium, assembly GCA_963846655.1. Lineage (GTDB taxonomy): Bacteria > Pseudomonadota > Gammaproteobacteria > Burkholderiales > JACQAP01 > JACQAP01. The sequence continues at coordinate 630,710 of CAWJWT010000002.1, forward strand.
CGTTTTGCGGCTACATTTCGGAGTACGACGCCGCCGCATCCTATGGCGTGCAACAGTTGCGCTGCCTGCTGGTGAACCGCGTCAGATTGCAGGGTTTCATCATTTCGGAACACCTGGAAATCTGGGACGCGGCACTGGCGGATCTGTCCGGCTGGCTCGCGGCGGGCAAGCTCGCCTATCGAGAGACCGTTGCACAAGGCCTGCACAGCGCACCGGGCGCGTTCATCGGCCTGTTGGGCGGTCGCAATTTCGGCAAACAACTCGTGCAGCTGGCCTGAGCACGAGCACACAGGGAGCACCGGAATCGATGATCAGCGAAAAACTCAAGGAACTGGGCATTGTGGTGCCGGCTGCCGTGACGCCGGCCTTCCAGTATGTCCCCGTGACCGTGCATGAACGCCTGGCGTTTGTCAGCGGGCAGTTGCCGCGCGAGGGTGAATCCATCGTGACGGGAAAACTCGGTGGCGCAGTCGATCTGGAGCGCGGCCGGCACGCTGCGCGCCTTTGCATTCTGCAGGCGCTGGCGTGCCTGACACAGGCGCTCGGATCGCTGGATCGCATCGAGCGGGTGCTGAAAATCACCGGTTTTGTCGCCTCGGCGCCGGGCTTCAACGAGCAACCCAAGGTGATCGATGCCGCGTCGGAATTGCTGGCGCAGGTGTTCGGCGAATCCGGCCGGCATGCCCGCAGTGCCGTCGGCGTTGCCGAATTGCCGCGCAACGCGGCCGTCGAGATCGAGTTGATCGTCGCGCTGCGCTGAGATCGAGCACGCGACGGCAACGCTTCGGGCACCGCCACCTTATATAGCGGACCCTTCTATATCTTGCTTGTTGCGACCGCCATGCAATGCAAGGTGATTTGCCGGAAAAGACCACAATGAAAACCAACCAGCTCGGCTCGAGCGACCTGACAGTATCGGAAATCTGCCTGGGTACCATGACCTGGGGCGAGCAGAACAGCGAGGCCGATGCGCATCGGCAACTGGACTATGCGGTTTCGCGCGGGATCAATTTCATCGACGTGGCGGAGATGTATCCGGTGCCACCGAGTGCGCAGACCCAGGGTCGTACCGAAGCGTATCTGGGCAGTTGGCTGAAGCGCCAGTCGCGCGACACGTTGGTCGTCGCGACCAAGATCACCGCGCAGGGCCGCGGCTTCGGTTGGGTGCGCGGTGGGCCGGGGCCGATCGACAAGCGCAGCATCCAGCAGGCGCTGGACGCGAGCCTGGCAAGACTGCAAACCGATTACGTCGATTTGTACCAGATCCACTGGCCCGATCGCTATCTGCCGCTGTTCGGCAGCACGTTTTATGACCCGCAGCACGAGCGCGCCGCCACATCGATCGAAGAACAACTCGAAGCGTTTGCCGGTTTTATCAAGGCTGGCAAAATCCGCCATCTGGGCTTGTCCAACGAGTCGCCGTGGGGGGTGCTCGAATTCCTGCGTGTGGCGCGCCAGAGCCGGTTACCCGTGGTCGCATCGATTCAGAACGCGTACAACCTGCTCAACCGAAGCTTCGAGATGGGGCTCTCGGAAGTCACGCGACGCGAGGGCGTTCCGCTGCTGGCGTACAGTCCGCTCGGCTTTGGCCATCTGACGGGGAAATATCTGCACGGCGCCAAACCGGCGGGCGCGCGCCTGACCAACTATCCGCCGTTCGGTCAGCGCTACGACAAGCCCAATGTGATGGCCGCCGTAAAAGCGTATGCCGAACTGGCGGCAAAAACGAAGTTGTCACCCGCGACGTTAGCGCTGGCTTTCGTGCGCAGCCGCTGGTTTTGCGCCAGCACCATCATTGGTGCCACGACCCTGGAACAACTCCAGGAAAACATCGATGTCGAAAGGGTCAACCTGTCGGCGGACATTTTGGCGGAAATCGACGCCATTCATCTGCGCTATCCGAACCCCGCGATCTGAGCGCGTGACGCCCGTGCCCGGGCACTCGAGGTGCGGCTTGACGGTGTGAACCAGTCGTCGCAAAGGTTTGACAGGCCTTCGATTCTTATCGATAATCCGCGGTTTCGTTCGGAGGGGTTCCCGAGCGGTCAAAGGGATCAGACTGTAAATCTGACGGCTCTGCCTTCGAAGGTTCGAATCCTTCCCCCTCCACCAAAAATACCGAAAGACAGGATGGGCGACGGCAAGCGGTTGGGTTGTCAGGACTTCTTCGTGCGCAGGTCGGGAGATTCAGTGCGGTTCGCGGGCAGAGCCCGATGTCAGGCGGGTGTAGCTCAATGGTAGAGCAGAAGCCTTCCAAGCTTACGACGAGGGTTCGATTCCCTTCACCCGCTCCAGGATTCGGCTGGCGGCAGTATGGAAAGACTTGAAAGTGCAAGGTCGGGCAGGCGGACGGCGATTGCGGGGATTTGCCCATGTAGCTCAGTGGTAGAGCACTCCCTTGGTAAGGGAGAGGTCACCAGTTCAATCCTGGTCATGGGCTCCAAAGATGCAGGGGTTGGTCGGGTTTGAAGCGAATACGAAGCGAATACAGAGACCGAGGAAAAGCGAGATGGCAAAGGGAAAATTTGAGCGCAACAAGCCGCACGTGAACGTAGGCACGATCGGTCACGTGGACCATGGCAAGACGACGCTGACGGCGGCGATCACGCACGTGCTGTCGAAGAAGTTCGGTGGCGAGGCGAAGAACTACGACCAGATCGACTCGGCGCCGGAAGAAAAGGCGCGCGGGATTACGATCAACACCGCGCACGTGGAATACGAGACGGCCAACCGTCACTATGCGCACGTGGATTGCCCGGGACATGCCGACTACGTGAAGAACATGATCACCGGTGCGGCGCAGATGGACGGGGCGATCCTGGTGGTGTCGGCCGCGGACGGTCCGATGCCGCAGACGCGCGAGCACATCCTGCTCGCCCGCCAGGTGGGCGTGCCCTTCATCATCGTGTTCATGAACAAGGCCGACATGGTCGACGACAAGGAACTGCTCGAACTCGTCGAGATGGAAGTGCGCGAACTGCTCTCCAAGTACGAATTTCCGGGTGAAAAGACCCCGATCATCATCGGCAGCGCACTAAAGGCGCTCGAAGGCGACAAGGGCGACATGGGCGAAGGGGCGATCTTCAAGTTGGCCGAGGCGCTGGACAGCTACATTCCCCAGCCCAAGCGAGCGCTCGACGGGCCGTTCCTGATGCCGGTGGAAGACGTGTTCTCGATCTCGGGTCGCGGCACGGTGGTGACCGGGCGGGTGGAGCGCGGCATCGTCAAGGTGGGCGATGAGCTCGAGATCGTGGGCCTGAAGCCCACGACGAAGACCGTGTGCACGGGTGTTGAGATGTTCAGGAAGCTGCTCGACCAGGGTCAGGCGGGCGACAACATCGGGGTATTGCTGCGCGGCACGAAGCGCGAAGAAGTCGAGCGCGGCCAGGTGCTGGCCAAGCCCGGCTCGATCAACCCGCACACCAAGTTCACCGCCGAGGTTTATGTGCTGTCGAAGGAAGAAGGCGGGCGTCACACGCCGTTCTTCAATGGTTACCGGCCGCAGTTTTACTTCCGCACGACGGACGTGACGGGGGCGGTGGAATTGCCCGCGGGCACCGAGATGGTGATGCCTGGGGACAACATCGGGATCACGGTGCAGTTGATCCAGCCCATTGCGATGGAAGAAGGCCTGCGCTTTGCCATTCGCGAAGGCGGCCGTACCGTGGGCGCCGGCGTCGTCGCCAAAATATTGGAGTAACAGCAGTCTATCCGGGGGCTAGGACGTCCCCACTGAATCGGAAGGCCAGTAGCTCAATTGGCAGAGCGTCGGTCTCCAAAACCGAAGGTTGGGGGTTCGAGACCCTCCTGGCCTGCCACCCGACAACCCGCAACCGGGGATTGAAAGAATCGCCAAAGGTTGCGGGTTGGCGTTTGGAAGGTGGCTGAATAAGGTTCCCAGATGGCAGACAAGATCAAGCTGGTACTGGCGGCACTGCTGGTGATCGCAGGCATCGCCGGCTTTTACATACTGCGGGACAGCGCAATGATATTGCGCGTCGCGTCGGTATTGGCCGGCCTGGGGCTGGCAGCCCTGGTGGCGTGGACCTCGGGGCCGGGTCGCGAATTCTTTGTGTTTGCCCAGGAAGCCGTGGCCGAGACGAAAAAAGTCGTGTGGCCCTCGCGCAAGGAAACGGTGCAGACCACGGGCATGGTGCTGGCATTCGTGCTGGTGATGGCGATATTCCTGTGGATCGTGGATGCCATGCTGGTGCTGGGGCGTGAAACATTTGATGGGACCGGGGGCATGATGTCCAAGAAATGGTATGTGGTGCACGCCTATTCCGGTTTTGAGAAAAGCGTCCAGCGCGCGCTGGTAGAGCGCATTGCGCGCGCCGGCATGGAAGACCAGTTCGGCCAGATCCTGGTGCCGGTCGAAGAAGTGGTTGAAATGAAGAGTGGCCAGAAGAACATCAGCGAGCGCAAGTTTTTCCCCGGCTACGTGCTGGTCGAAATGGAAATGTCGGACGAGACCTGGCACCTGGTGAAGAACACGGCCAAGGTCACCGGCTTTGTCGGCGGGGCGCCGGGGCGCCGGCCACCGCCGATCAGCGAAAAGGAAGTGCAGGCCATCCTGCACCAGATCCAGGAAGGCGTGGAAAAGCCCAAGCCCAAGGTGCTGTTCGAAGTGGGCGAAGCGGTGCGCGTCAAAGAAGGCCCGTTCACGGATTTCCACGGTTCGGTCGAGGAAGTCAACTACGACAAGAACAAGTTGCGGGTATCGGTTTCCATCTTCGGGCGTGCCACGCCCGTGGAACTGGACTTCAGCCAGGTCGAGAAGGCCTGAGCTGTTTTTAACGGGGAGCGCGCCTGCGGGCGTGCGCTAGCACCCACTCTCTAGAGGAGTTTACGTGGCTAAGAAAATCGTAGGTTTCGTCAAGCTGCAGGTTCCTGCAGGCAAGGCCAACCCGAGTCCGCCCATCGGGCCGGCACTGGGTCAGCGCGGCCTGAACATCATGGAATTCTGCAAGGCCTTCAATGCGCAAACCCAGGGGGTCGAACCCGGTTTGCCGTTGCCGGTGGTGATTACGGCATTCGCCGACAAGAGTTTCACGTTCATCATCAAGACGCCGCCGACATCGGTGCTGATCCGCAAGGCGGCCAAGCTCGAGAAGGGCAGTGCCAAACCGAATACCGACAAAGTCGGCAAGCTTACGCGCGCGCAAGTCGAGCAGATTGCCAAGCAGAAAACGCCCGATTTGACCGCGGCCAGTCTGGAAGCGGCCATGCGCACCGTCGCTGGCAGTGCGCGCAGCATGGGCGTCGAAGTGGAGGGGGTCTGACATGGCGCATATCTCCAAGCGAACCAAGGCATTGCGTGGCAAGGTCGATCGCGACAAGACGTATCCCGTGGCCGATGCGATCAAGCTCGTCAAAGCAGGCGCGAGCGCAAAATTCAACGAATCCATCGACGTTGCGCTCAACCTCGGCATCGATGCCAAAAAATCGGACCAGACCGTGCGCGGCGCAATCGTATTGCCGCAAGGCACCGGCAAGTCAGTGCGCGTGGCGGTGTTTGCGCAAGGTGACAAGGCGCAGGCCGCGAAGGACGCCGGCGCCGATGTGGTCGGTTTCGAAGATCTCGCCGCCCAGGTCAAGGAAGGCAAGATCGATTTCGATGTGGCCATTGCGACCCCGGATGCGATGCGCGTGGTGGGCCAGTTGGGTCAGAGTGCTGGGCCCGCGCGGGCTGATGCCGAACCCCAAAGTCGGTACGGTCACGCCGAACGTCGCAGAGGCCGTCAAGAACGCCAAGGCGGGTCAGGTGCAATACCGCGCTGACAAGGCGGGTATTGTCCAGTGCACCATCGGCCGGGCCTCGTTTACCGAGGACGCGCTCAAGGAAAACTTGCTGGCTTTGATCGACGCAGTGAACAAAGCGCGCCCGACAAGTACCAAGGGTATCTATCTAAGGAAGGTGTCGGTTTCCAGCACCATGGGACCCGGCGTGAGGGTGGACCAGGCGAGCCTGGCGGCCACAGTAAAGAACTTTGGGACCCGGCTGCTTGCGCTTGAGCAGCCGGGGCCGTCAAAGACCGTAGGAGTCCGTAAGGATTTAATCGTCGCAGCGGCATCGCGGCGTCCTACGCAGATGGCGTACCCCGAACAGGTTTCGAGCCGATTGTTGTGGCCGTCTCCTGGATCGAAGGTCGCTGTATCTGAAGGAGAGGCCGGTTATTTCGGTAACAGGCCTCCAGTTCAACTTTAGGAGGGTAGACCTTGAGTCTCAGTCTAGACGACAAGAAAGCGGCAGTGGCGGAGATCAGCACGAAGGTTGCGGATGCGCAATCCATCGTGCTCGCCGAATACCGCGGCCTGGAAGTCGGTGACATGACGGCGTTACGCGCGAAGGCGCGCAGCTCCGGCGTGTACCTCCGGGTTCTCAAGAATTCCCTGGCACGCCGCGCCGTTACCGGCACGCCGTTCGAGAGTCTGGCCGAACACATGATCGGCCCGCTCGCGTACGGCATTTCCACCGATGTGGTGGCAGCGGCGAAAGTGCTCAATGAATTCGCCAAGGCGAACGAAAAGTTCGTCATCAAGGCCGGCGCCATGCCCGGCCAGGTCATGACCCCGAAAGAGGTCGCGACTCTGGCCACCATGCCCAGCCGCGAGGAATTGCTGGCGAAACTCATGGGCACCATGCAGGCACCGATTGCGAAATTTGTGCAGACACTCAATGAAGTGCCGGCCAGGTTCGTGCGTACGGTGGCTGCCGTCAGGGATCAAAAAGAGAAACAGGCTGCATAACCAAACCCGCGTTCAACAATTTTCACGATTCCAGGAGAAACACAATGGCAACTGCAACAGCTGAAATTCTCGACAAGATCTCGAACATGACGGTCCTCGAGACTCTCACAGCTCATCAAGGACATGGAAGAAAAGTTCGGCGTTTCCGCAGCCGCGGCCACGGTCGCCATGGCAGCCCCTGCCGCCGGCGGTGGAGCGGCCGCTGCGGAAGAAAAAACCGAATTCACCGTCATGCTGAATTCGTCCGGCGAGAACAAGGTCAACGTCATCAAGGTGGTGCGTGCAGTCACCGGGCTCGGGCTGAAGGAAGCCAAGGATCTGGTGGACGGTGCACCGAAGCCGGTCAAGGAAGCGATTCCCAAGAAGGATGCCGAAGACATCAAGAAGCAGATCGAAGAAGCCGGCGGCAAGGCCGAAATCAAGTAATACCAGCAGAGACGACAGCCGGCGGCTGCGGCCGCCGGCCTTTTTCTTCTTCGCCCCGCGCTAACGCGAGCGAGAGGCCAAAGAAAAACCGGCAGGTTTCTCTTTGTCTTCTGAAGCGACTGCAGGAGACAGGTATGGTCGGATGAGCGGGTTCCCGTCGTTCATCGTCCGCCAGCGGTTGGTAGAGGCCAACCACCACGCCAAACACCAGTCGATGAACGCAGCGGCCGCTGTTGCCGCTGCCGTAAATCGGAGATGTCCATGGCCTATTCCTTCACCGAGAAGAAACGGATTCGCAAGAGCTTCGCCAAGCGTGCGAGCGTGCTGCCCGTTCCCTATCTGCTCGCAACGCAGATCAACTCCTATGCCCAGTTCCTGCAAGCCGACCAGCTTCCTGAGAGTCGCAAGACCCAGGGCCTGCAGGCGGCTTTCCAGTCGATATATCCGATTGCGAGCCATTCCGGCAATGCGCGGCTTGATTTCGTCAGCTACCAGCTCGGCGTTCCGCCTTTCGATGTCAAGGAATGCCAGCAGCGCGGCCTGACCTTCGCCGCGCCGCTGCGCGCCAAAGTGCGCCTGACGATCATGGACAAGGAAGCGGCCAAGCCGACTGTCAAGGAAGTCAAGGAGCAGGAAGTCTACATGGGCGAAATTCCGCTCATGACCACGACCGGTTCGTTCGTGATCAACGGAACCGAGCGTGTCATCGTTTCGCAGCTGCACCGTTCGCCCGGCGTGTTCTTCGAACACGATCGCGGCAAGACGCATTCGTCCGGCAAGCTGTTGTTCTCGGCCCGCATCATTCCTTACCGCGGTTCGTGGCTGGATTTCGAATTCGATCCCAAGGATTACCTGTATTTCCGCGTCGACCGGCGCAGAAAGATGCCGGTGACCATCCTGCTGAAGGCGATCGGTTATACGCCGGAACAGATTCTGGCCGGCTTCTTCATGATGGACACCTTCCATCTGTCGAAGAAAGGCATTCAGTTCGAACTCAAGCCCGATCGCCTGCGCGGCGAGACGGCGCGCTTCGACATCATTACCAAGCAGGGCAAGCTCATCGTCCAGAAGGACAAGCGCATCACGGTCAAACACGTGCGCGAGATGGAGCAGGCCGGATTGAGCAAGATCACGGTGGCGGAGGATTTCCTGATCGGCCGCGCGCTGGGCCATGGCCTGGTCAACAAGGAGACAGGCGAAATCGTCGCCAACGCCAACGACGAGGTCACGGAGGATCTGCTGAAGAAGATTCTCGAGGCCGGCGTCGATACGATCGAAACCATCTACACCAACGATCTGGACCAGGGCCCTTACATTTCGCAGACGCTGCGCAGCGATGAAACGGCGGATCAGCTGTCCGCGCAAGTGGCGATCTATCGCATGATGCGCCCCGGCGAGCCGCCGACCGAAGACGCCGTGCGCACGTTGTTCAACGGCCTGTTCTACGCCGCGGAGCGCTATGACCTCTCCGCAGTGGGCAGGATGAAGTTCAATCGCCGCGTGGGTCGCGACGAGCTCACCGGTCCGGGCACGCTGTCCAACGAAGACATCATTTCGGTCATCCAGATCCTGATCGACCTGCGCAACGGGCGCGGTGAAATCGACGATATCGACCATCTGGGCAACCGCCGCGTACGCTCGGTGGGCGAACTGGCGGAGAACCAGTTCCGTGCCGGCCTGGTGCGGGTCGAGCGCGCCGTCAAGGAGCGCCTGTCGCAGGCCGAATCCGAGAACCTGATGCCGCACGATCTGATCAATGCCAAGCCGGTCTCGGCGGCCGTGCGCGAGTTCTTCGGCTCGAGCCAGCTTTCGCAGTTCATGGACCAGACCAATCCGCTGTCCGAGATTACGCACAAGCGCCGCGTTTCCGCGCTGGGACCGGGCGGGCTGACGCGCGAGCGCGCTGGTTTCGAAGTCCGCGACGTGCACCCGACCCATTACGGCCGGGTATGCCCGATCGAAACACCGGAAGGCCCGAACATCGGCCTGATCAACTCGCTCGCGCTGTATGCGCGCACCAACGAGTACGGCTTCCTGGAAACGCCGTATCGCAAGGTTTCCAACGGTCGCGTGACCGACGACATTGAATTCCTGTCGGCGATCGAGGAGGGCAAGTACGTGATCGCCCAGGCCAATGCGGGCATCGACAAGAAAGGCAAGCTGCTCGACGAGCTGGTGTCCTGCCGCTTCCAGAATGAATTCATGATGGCCACCGGCGACCGCGTGGAGTACATGGACGTGGCGCCCGCGCAGATCGTTTCAGTGGCTGCATCGCTGATTCCGTTCCTGGAGCACGATGACGCCAACCGCGCGCTGATGGGCTCGAACATGCAACGCCAGGCCGTTCCCTGCCTGCGCGCCGAGAAGCCGCTGGTCGGCACCGGCATCGAACGCACGGTCGCGGTGGACTCCGGCACGGCCGTGCAGGCATTGCGCGGCGGCGTGGTCGACTACGTGGACGCTTCGCGCATCGTGATTCGCGTGAACGACGACGAAACGTCCGCGGGCGAAGTTGGCGTGGATATCTACAACCTGGTCAAGTACACGCGTTCGAACCAGAACACCAACATCAATCAGCGGCCGATCGTCAAAGTCGGCGACAACATCGCGCGAGGCGATGTCGTGGCGGATGGCGCTTCCACGGATGTGGGCGAGCTCGCGCTCGGCCAGAACCTGCTGGTCGCCTTCATGCCCTGGAACGGCTATAACTTCGAGGACTCGATCCTGATCTCGGAGCGGGTCGTCGCCGAAGACCGCTTTACGTCCATCCACATCGAAGAACTGTCGGTGGTGGCGCGCGACACCAAGCTGGGGCCGGAAGAAATCACGCGCGACATCTCGAACTTGTCCGAAGGCATGCTGGCGCGCCTCGACGAGTCGGGTATCGTTGCCATTGGCGCCGAAGTGGAGGCCGGTGACGTGCTGGTGGGCAAGGTCACCCCCAAGGGCGAAACGCAATTGACGCCGGAAGAAAAGCTGCTGCGCGCGATTTTCGGCGAGAAGGCTTCCGATGTGAAAGATACGTCGCTGCGCGTGCCTTCGGGCATGTCCGGCACGGTCATCGATGTGCAGGTGTTTACGCGCGAGGGCATCGAGCGCGACAAGCGCGCCGCGCAGATCATCGACGATGAGTTGAAGCGCTACAAGAAAGACCTCGCGGACCAGTTGCGCATCGTCGAGGACGACGCGTTCGGCCGGATCGAGCGACTGCTGACCGGCAAGAGCGCCAACGGCGGGCCGAAGAAACTCGCCAAGGGCACCAAGATCACCAAGGCGTATCTGCAGGAAATCGACCGCTATCATTGGTTTGACATCCGCATGACCAACGAAGAGTCGGCGCAACAGCTCGAGCAGTTGCAGGAAGGCCTCGAGCAGACACGCAAGTCGTTCGATGCGGCCTTCGAGGAAAAGAAGCGCAAGCTCACCAGCGGCGACGAGCTGCCACCGGGCGTGCAAAAAATGGTCAAGGTCTATCTGGCGGTGAAGCGCCGGCTGCAACCCGGCGACAAGATGGCCGGGCGCCATGGTAACAAGGGCGTCATTTCCAAGATCACGCCGATCGAGGACATGCCGCACATGGACGATGGTACGCCGGTTGACATCGTGCTCAATCCGCTGGGCGTGCCCTCGCGCATGAACGTGGGCCAGATCCTGGAGACGCATCTGGGCTGGGCGGCCAAGGGTCTGGGCAAGCGCATCGGCGAATTGCTCCGGGCGCAGGCAAAAATTGCGGATCTTCGCAAGGCGCTCACGTTGATCTACAACTCGAGCGGCAAGGCGGAAGACCTGAGCCTGTTGTCCGACGAGGAAGTGCTCGATCTGGCGGGAAATCTGCAAACCGGCGTGCCCTTCGCGACCCCGGTGTTCGATGGCGCCACCGAAGAGGAAATCAAGACCATGCTCGAGCTTGCGGGCCTGCCCAAATCCGGACAGGTGACCTTGTTCGACGGGCGCACCGGCGAGAGTTTCGACCGCACGGTGACCGTGGGCTATATGCACATCCTCAAGCTGCACCATCTGGTCGACGACAAGATGCACGCTCGCTCCACCGGTCCGTACTCCCTCGTTACCCAGCAGCCGCTGGGCGGCAAGGCGCAGTTCGGCGGCCAGCGCTTCGGCGAAATGGAGGTGTGGGCCCTGGAAGCCTACGGCGCCGCCTATACGCTGCAGGAGATGCTCACCGTCAAGTCGGACGACGTGGGCGGGCGCACCAAGGTGTACGAAAACATCGTCAAGGGCGAACACAAGATCGACGCGGGCATGCCGGAATCCTTCAACGTACTGGTGAAGGAAATCCGCTCGCTCGCCATCGATATTGACCTCGACCGTTATTGATCCGGCAGTAGCCAAACCCCACTGCTAAGGAGTCGTGAATGAAAGCATTGCTCGATTTGTTCAAGCAAGTTACCCAGGAAGAAGAGTTCGACGCCATCAAGATCGGCCTGGCGTCGCCGGAGAAAATACGTTCCTGGTCCTATGGGGAAGTCAAGAAACCCGAAACCATTAACTACCGCACCTTCAAACCGGAGCGCGACGGCCTGTTCTGCGCCAAGATTTTCGGCCCGGTGAAGGATTACGAGTGCCTGTGCGGCAAGTACAAGCGCCTGAAGCATCGCGGCGTCATCTGTGAAAAATGCGGCGTGGAAGTCACGCTGTCCAAGGTGCGCCGCGAGCGCATGGGCCACATCGAGCTCGCCTCGCCGGTGGCGCATATCTGGTTCCTGAAGAGCCTGCCCAGCCGGCTCGGCATGGTGCTCGACATGACCCTGCGCGATATCGAACGCGTGCTCTATTTCGAGGCGTTCGTGGTAACCAATCCGGGCATGACGCCCATGAAGCGCGGCGACCTGCTCTCCGAGGATTCCTACATCGAAAAAGTCGAGGAATTCGGTGACGAGTTCCAGGCCGCGATGGGCGCCGAAGGCGTGCGCGAGTTGCTGCGCCACCTCGATCTCAACAAGGAGGTCGATACCCTGCGCAAGGATCTTGAGGCGACGGATTCCGAAACCAAGATCAAGAAGATCGCCAAGCGACTGAAGGTGCATGGAAGGTTTCCAGAAGTCCGGCATCAAGGCCGACTGGATGGTCATGGAAGTGCTGCCGGTGCTGCCGCCGGAACTGCGTCCGTTGGTGCCGCTCGACGGCGGCCGCTTTGCGACGTCCGATCTGAACGATCTGTATCGGCGCGTGATCAACCGCAACAACCGGTTGAAGCGCCTGCTGGAGCTCAAGGCGCCCGAGATCATCGTGCGCAACGAAAAGCGCATGCTGCAGGAGGCGGTCGATTCGTTGCTCGACAACGGACGCCGCGGCAAGGCCATGACGGGTGCCAACAAGCGGCCGCTGAAGTCGCTGGCCGACATGATCAAGGGCAAGGGCGGACGCTTCCGCCAGAACCTGCTGGGCAAGCGCGTGGACTACTCCGGACGTTCGGTCATCGTGGTCGGTCCGCAGCTCAAGCTGCATCAGTGCGGCCTGCCCAAGAAAATGGCGCTGGAATTGTTCAAGCCCTTTATCTTCCACAAGCTGGAGATCATGGGCATTGCCGGCACCATCAAGGCAGCCAAGCGCGAAGTCGAGAACGAAAACCCGGTGGTCTGGGACATTCTCGAAGAAGTCATCCGCGAACATCCGGTGATGCTCAACCGCGCGCCGACCCTGCACCGCCTCGGCATCCAGGCTTTCGAGCCGGTGCTGATCGAAGGCAAGGCGATCCAGCTGCATCCGCTGGTCTGCGCAGCCTTCAACGCCGACTTCGACGGCGACCAGATGGCCGTGCACGTGCCGCTGTCGCTGGAAGCGCAGATGGAAGCGCGCACCTTGATGTTGTCGACGAACAACATCCTGTCGCCGGCCAACGGCGATCCGATCATCGTGCCGTCGCAGGACATCGTGCTGGGCCTTTATTACATGACGCGCCAGAAAATCGGCGCACGCGGCGAAGGCATGATTTTCAGCGATGTGGCCGAAGTGCAGCGCGCCTATGACAACCGGCAGGCCGAATTGCATGCGCGGGTGCTGGTGCGCATCAAGGAACTGCAGAAGGATGAAGAAGGCAACGTCACGGAAAAGATCAATCGCTACGACACGACCGTCGGCCGGGCATTGCTGTCCGAGATTCTGCCGCCCGGGCTGCCGTTCGAATTGATCAACAAGGCGCTTAAGAAGAAAGAAATCTCCAAGCTGATCAACGCCGGTTTCCGCCGCTGCGGCCTGCGGGAAACGGTGATTTTTGCCGACAAGCTCATGTACACCGGCTTTACCTACGCGACCCGCGCCGGCCTGTCCATTTGCGTGGACGACATGGAGATCCCGCCCGAGAAGGGGCAGTTGATCGCTGCCGCCGAGAAGGAAGTGCAGGACATCGAGGCGCAATACACCTCGGGTCTGGTCACGCAGGGCGAGCGCTACAACAAAGTAGTGGACATCTGGGGGCGCGCCGGCGACATGGTCGCCAAGGCGATGATGGAGCGCCTGGGCCAGGAACCGGTCATGGAGTGGGACGCCAAGAAGGACGCTTGGGTGCAGATGACGGACAAGAAGGGCAACCCGATGTCGCAGGAATCGTTCAACGCCATTTACATGATGGCGGATTCCGGCGCGCGGGGTTCTGCAGCGCAGATTCGCCAGCTTGCGGGCATGCGCGGCCTGATGGCAAAACCCGACGGTTCGATCATCGAAACGCCGATCACGGCAAACTTCCGCGAAGGCCTGAATGTGTTGCAGTACTTCATTTCGACGCACGGCGCGCGCAAGGGCCTGGCCGATACCGCGTTGAAGACCGCGAACTCGGGTTATCTCACGCGCCGTCTGGTCGATGTCACACAGGATCTGGTGGTGATCGAGAACGACTGCGGCACCACGCAAGGCGTGGCCATGAAAGCGCTGATCGAAGGCGGCGAAGTGGTCGAGCCGTTGCGTGACCGCATTCTCGGCCGCGTCGCAGCGAACGACGTGATCGATCCGGAAAGCAGCCAGGTCATCTTCTCGTCCGGCATGCTGCTCGATGAGGAAGCGGTGGAGCAGATCGAGGCGCGCAGCATCGACGAAGTCAAGGTGCGCACGCCGCTGACTTGTGACACACGCTATGGATTGTGCGCCCAGTGCTACGGGCGCGACCTGGGCCGCGGCCAGATGGTCAATGTCGGTGAAGCGGTCGGCGTAATCGCGGCACAGTCGATCGGTGAGCCGGGTACCCAGCTGACCATGCGCACCTTCCACATCGGCGGGGCGGCGTCCCGGACTGCGGTTGCAAGCCAGATCGAATCCAAGTCCAACGGCTCGGCGAAGTTCTCGCCGCTGATGCGCTATGTCACAAACGCGCGCAACGAACCGGTCGCGATCTCGCGTTCCGGCGAAGTCCTGATCCTGGACGACAACGGCCGGGAGCGCGAGCGGCACAAGGTCCCGTATGGCGCCACGTTGCTGGTGACCGACGGCAGCCCCGTCAAGGCCGGCAAGATCCTGGCGACCTGGGACCCGCATACCCGGCCGATCATTACCGAGTATGCCGGCCGCGTGAAGTTCGACAATGTCGAGGAAGGCATGACCGTGGCCCGTCAGATCGACGACGTAACCGGATTGTCCACGCTCGTCGTCATCGATCCGAAGCGGCGTGGTACGGCGCAGGTCAAGGGTTTGCGTCCGAGCGTCAAGCTGATCGACGACAAAGGCCGGGAAGTGAAACTGCCCGGGTCCGATTTGCCGGTCAACATCACCTTCCAGATGCACTCGGTGATTACGGTGAAGGACGGCCAGCAGGTGGGCGTGGGCGAGGTGTTGGCGCGTATTCCGCAGGAGACCTCCAAGACCCGCGACATTACCGGGGGTCTGCCGCGCGTGGCCGAGTTGTTCGAGGCGCGCTCGCCGAAGGACGCGGGCGTGCTCGCGGAAGTGACCGGTTCGGTCTCGTTCGGCAAGGACACCAAGGGTAAACAGCGGCTGGTGATCACCGATCCGGATGCCGTGGCGCATGAATACCTGATCCCGAAGGACAAGCACGTCATGGCGCACGATGGCCAGGTCGTCAACAAGGGTGAGGTCATCGTCGACGGACCGGCCGATCCGCACGACATCCTGCGATTGCTGGGGGTCGAGGCGTTGGCGCGCTACATCACCGACGAGGTCCAGGACGTCTATCGCCTGCAGGGCGTCAAGATCAACGACAAGCACATCGAAGTGATCGTGCGGCAGATGTTGCGCCGCGTGCAGATCGTGGATATCGGGGACTCGGAGTTCATCATCGGCGAACAG
Organism: uncultured beta proteobacterium; assembly: GCA_963846655.1. Lineage (GTDB taxonomy): Bacteria > Pseudomonadota > Gammaproteobacteria > Burkholderiales > JACQAP01 > JACQAP01. Next base: position 646,139 of record CAWJWT010000002.1, read on the forward strand.
GTCGAACGCTCCGAAGTGCTCGAAGTCAACGACAAGCTGGTTGCGTCGAACAAGAAACCGGCGACTTACGAGTACCTGCTGCTGGGTATCACGAAGGCTTCGTTGTCGACCGATTCGTTCATTTCGGCGGCTTCTTTCCAGGAAACGACGCGGGTACTGACCGAAGCGGCGATCATGGGCAAGAAGGACGACCTGCGGGGTCTCAAGGAGAACGTCATCGTGGGCCGGCTGATTCCTGCGGGCACCGGGCTGGCTTATCACAAGAATCGCCGCACGCGCGACGACGTGGATCAGTTCGGTGCGGCGAATCTCATGGCAGAGCCAGCGACGGCGGACACCGCGGGCGACGAGCAGGTTGCTTGACACTCCAGGCGACGGCACTTAGAATCTGCCGTCTTTTTACCCGCCAGTCCGGCGGCAATCCCGGGCTTGCGGCTAGCGCAGCACACAAAGGGGACGGCGGCGACGCCGTCCCGGGTTTTTTAGGACTCTAAAACAATGCCGACAATCAATCAGTTAGTCCGAAAATCCCGGACTTCGCCCTCGACCAAAAGCAAGGTGCCAGCTCTGGCCCGATCGCCGCAGAAGCGCGGTGTGTGCACGCGCGTGTACACCACGACGCCAAAGAAGCCGAACTCGGCGCTGCGTAAAGTCGCGAAAGTGCGGCTGACCAACGGTTTCGAAGTCATCAGTTACATCGGCGGGGAAGGCCACAATCTGCAGGAGCACTCGGTCGTGCTGATTCGCGGCGGCCGGGTCAAGGACCTGCCCGGGCGTGCGTTATCACATGGTGCGCGGCAGCCTGGACACCCAGGGTGTCAAGGATCGCAAGCAAAGCCGCTCCAAGTACGGCGCCAAGAAACCCAAAGCGGCCTGAAGCGCAGCAAAAAATTTCAAGGGACTGAGGACTTATGCCACGACGCAGAGAAGTGCCCAAGCGCGAGACGCTTCCGGATCCGAAATACAGCAGCCAGGAGCTTGCGAAATTCGTCAACGTCCTGATGACGCGCGGCAAGAAATCGGTTGCCGAGCGCATCGTGTACGGCGCGCTCGACCAGATCAACAAGAAAACCGGCAAGGATCCGCTCGAGGTGTTCAGTCTGGCGCTCAACAATGTGCGCCCGATGGTCGAGGTCAAGAGCCGCCGCGTGGGTGGTGCGAATTACCAGGTGCCGGTCGAAGTGCGCTCGGTGCGCCGCAATGCGCTGGCGATGCGCTGGCTGCGCGACGCTGCACGCAAGCGCGCCGAGAAATCGATGGACGCGCGCCTGGCGAGCGAACTTGCCGAAGCCGCCGAAGGCCGTGGCGGCGCAATGAAGAAACGCGAAGAAGTGCACCGCATGGCCGAAGCCAACAAGGCGTTCGCCCATTATCGGTTCTGATTCGCGAAATATCCGGAATACATTAAATGGCCCGTTCTACTCCTATCGATCGTTACCGCAATATCGGCATCAGCGCGCATATCGATGCCGGCAAAACCACGACCACCGAACGCATCCTGTTCTACACGGGTGTGTCGCACAAGATTGGTGAAGTGCACGACGGGGCGGCCGTCATGGACTGGATGGAACAGGAGCGCGAGCGCGGCATCACGATTACCTCGGCAGCAACCACCTGCTTCTGGAAGGGCATGGATGGCAGCTTCCCGCAGCACCGCATCAATATCATCGACACTCCGGGGCACGTGGATTTCACGATTGAAGTGGAGCGCTCGATGCGCGTGCTCGATGGCGCCTGCATGGTGTACGACGCCGTTGCCGGGGTGCAGCCGCAATCCGAAACGGTCTGGCGTCAGGCCAACAAGTACAAGGTGCCCCGGCTAGCGTTCATCAACAAGATGGATCGTCAGGGTGCGGATTTCTTCAAGTCCTATGATCACATCCGGACGCGGTTGAAGGGCAATCCGATCCCGATCCAGGTTCCGATCGGCGCGGAAGAGAAATTCGAAGGCCTGGTCGATCTGGTCAAGATGAAAGCGATCTACTGGGACGAAGCCTCGCAGGGCATGAAATACGAAGAGCGCGAGATTCCGGCGGATCTGGTCGAGACCTGCAACAAGTGGCGCGAGAAGCTGGTGGAAGCAGCCGCCGAAGCCAACGATGAGTTGATGAACAAGTATCTCGAGGGGCATGACCTCTCGGTGGCGGACATCAAGAAGGGTCTGCGCATCCGCGCGATCAAGAACGAAGTCGTGCCGATGCTGTGCGGTTCCGCGTTCAAGAACAAGGGCGTGCAGGCGATGCTCGATGCAGTCGTCGACTACATGCCGTCCCCGATCGATATTCCTCCGGTGACGGGCGAGAGCGAAAAGGGCGAGCCGATCACGCGCGCGGCGGACGACGACGAGCCGTTCTCGGCGCTGGCATTCAAGATCATGACCGACCCCTACGTCGGCCAGCTGACTTTCTTCCGCGTTTATTCCGGCGTGTTGAATTCCGGCGACACGGTTTACAACTCGGTGCGCGAGCGCAAGGAGCGCATTGGCCGCCTGCTGCAGATGCACGCCAACCAGCGCGAAGAAATCAAGGAAGTGCGCGCCGGCGACATCGCCGCCGCCGTCGGATTGAAGGAAGCTTACCACGGGCGAGACGCTGTGTCGATCCGGACAAGGTCATCATCGCTCGAGCGCATGGATTTTCCCGGAGCCGGTCATTTCGCAGGCCGTCGAGCCGAAGACCAAGGCCGACCAGGAAAAAATGGGCATTGCGCTGAATCGCCTGGCGCAGGAAGACCCGTCGTTTCGCGTGCGCACCGACGAAGAGTCGGGCCAGACCATCATTTCCGGCATGGGCGAGTTGCACCTCGAGATCATCGTCGATCGCATGAAGCGCGAATTCGGCGTGGAAGCAAACGTCGGCAAGCCGCAGGTGGCCTATCGCGAAGCGATCAAGAAGAGCGGTCGAGGTCGAAGGCAAGTTCATCAAGCAGTCGGGCGGACGCGGCCAGTACGGCCACGTGTGGATCAAGGTCGAGCCGAACGAGGCCGGCAAGGGTTACGAGTTCGTCGATGCGATCAAGGGCGGCACGGTGCCGCGCGAATATATTCCGGCGGTGGACAAGGGGTTGCAGGAAACGCTGCCCAACGGCGTGCTGGCGGGCTTCCCGGTGGTGGACGTCAAGGTCACCCTGTTCGACGGTTCGTACCACGACGTCGATTCGAACGAAAACGCGTTCAAGATGGCGGCTTCGATGGCGTTCAAGGACGGCATGCGCAAGGCCAATCCGATTCTGCTCGAGCCGATGATGGCCGTGGAAGTGGAGACGCCGGAGGACTTCATGGGCAACGTCATCGGCGACCTGTCTTCGCGCCGCGGCATGATCCAGGGCATGGAAGAAGTGGCCGGCACGCAAGGTGATCAAGGCCGAAGTGCCGCTCGCCGAGATGTTCGGTTATTCGACCACGCTGCGTTCGCTGACGCAGGGACGTGCCACGTACACGATGGAATTCAAGCACTACTCCGAAGCGCCGAAGACGGTCGCGGAGGCGATGATCAACAAGAAGGCTGCCGTAAGCAGGAAGGAACAGCGATGGCAAAGGGAAAGTTTGAGCGCAACAAGCCGCACGTGAACGTGGGGACGATTGGTCACGTGGACCATGGCAAGACGACGCTGACGGCGGCGATGACGCACGGTGCTGTCGAAGAAGTTCGGTGGCGAGGCGAAGAACTACGACCAGATCGACGCGGCGCCGGAAGAAAAGGCGCGCGGGATCACGATCAACACGGCGCACGTGGAGTACGAGACGGCCAACCGTCACTATGCGCACGTGGACTGCCCGGGACATGCCGACTACGTGAAGAACATGATCACCGGTGCGGCGCAGATGGACGGGGCGATCCTGGTGGTGTCGGCCGCCGACGGTCCGATGCCGCAGACGCGCGAGCACATCCTGCTGGCGCGCCAGGTGGGCGTGCCCTACATCGTCGTGTTCATGAACAAGGCCGACATGGTCGACGACAAGGAACTGCTCGAGCTGGTCGAGATGGAAGTGCGCGAACTGCTCTCCAAGTACGAATTTCCCGGGCGACAAGACCCCGATCATCATCGGCTCGGCGCTGAAGGCGCTGGAAGGCGACAAGGGCGACATGGGCGAAGGGGCGATCTTCAAGCTGGCCGAGGCGCTGGACACCTACATTCCCGCAGCCCAAGCGCGCGCTGGACGGGCCGTTCCTGATGCCGGTGGAAGACGTGTTCTCGATCTCGGGTCGCGGCACGGTGGTGACCGGGCGGGTGGAGCGCGGCATCGTGAAGGTGGGCGATGAACTCGAGATCGTGGGCCTGAAGCCCACGATCGAAGACGGTGTGCACGGGCGTTGAGATGTTCAGGAAGCTGCTCGACCAGGGTCAGGCGGGCGACAACGTCGGGGTGCTGCTGCGCGGCACGAAGCGCGAGGAAGTCGAGCGCGGCCAGGTGCTGGCCAAGCCCGGCTCGATCAACCCGCACACCAAGTTCACGGCCGAGGTCTACGTGCTGTCGAAGGAAGAGGGCGGGCGTCACACGCCGTTCTTCAATGGTTACCGGCCGCAGTTTTACTTCCGCACGACGGACGTGACGGGGGCGGTGGAGTTGCCGGCGGGCACCGAGATGGTGATGCCTGGGGACAACATCGGGATCACGGTGCAGCTGATCCAGCCCATTGCGATGGAAGAAGGGCCTGCGCTTTGCCATCCGCGAAGGCGGCCGTACCGTCGGCGCCGGCGTCGTCGCCAAAGTATCGAGTAATAACGACACATGCAAAGCCAGAAAATCCGCATTCGCCTGAAAGCGTTCGACTACCGGCTGATCGACCAGTCGGCGATCGAAATCGTCGATACAGCCAAGCGTACCGGTGCCGTCGTCAAGGGCCCGGTGCCGCTGCCCACGCGCATCGAGCGTTTCGATGTGCTGCGCAGCCCGCACGTGAACAAGACTTCGCGCGATCAGTTCGAGATCCGCACGCATCTGCGGCTGATGGACATCATCGACCCGACCGACAAGACGGTCGATGCGCTGATGAAGCTCGATCTGCCGGCAGGCGTGGACGTGGAGATCAAGCTGTAAGCAGGACGTAAAAGCAACGCGCAGTGCCCGGAACCGGTAATCAAAGCTGGTCCGGTTAAAAATAGATCGGCCGGTCAATTGCAACTGGCCCCTTTTGTATAAAGGGAAACAAAAATGAGCTTAGGACTAGTCGGTCGCAAGATCGGCATGACGCGACTTTTCACCGACGATGGCGATTCCGTCCCGGTGACGGTCGTCGACGTGTCGAACAATCGCGTGACCCAGATCAAGACCCCGGAGACCGACGGCTACGCCGCGGTCCAGGTGGCCTTCGGCAAGCGCCGCGCCAGCCGCGTCAGCAAGCCGGCTGCCGGGCATTTCGCCAAGGCCGGCGTCGAGGCCGGGCACGTGCTCAGCGAATTCCGCGTCGAACGCCGATCAGCTCGCCAATTTCAAGGTGGGCGGGCAGGTCGGCGTCGATATTTTCAAGGTCGGCCAGCTGGTCGACGTGACCGGCACCACCATCGGCAAGGGTTTCGCCGGCGTCATCAAGCGCCACCACTTCTCGTCTAACCGCGCCAGCCACGGTAATTCGCGTTCGCACAACGTGCCCGGCTCCATCGGCATGGCGCAGGATCCCGGCCGCGTGTTCCCCGGCAAGCGCATGTCCGGCCATCTGGGCGCAGTCAAGCGCACCGCGCAGAAACTGCGAGATCGTGCGCATCGATGCCGAGCGCCAGTTGCTGCTGATCAAAGGCGCGGTCCCGGGCTGCCGAAGGCGGCGACCTGGTCGTGCATCCTTCCGTGAAGGCGAGGGCGTAATGGAACTCAAGCTGATCGATGCACAAGGGCCAGTCCACGCGCCAGCGTGAAGGCGTCGGACGAGTTGTTCGGCCGCGAATACAACGAATCGCTGGTGCACCAGGTCGTGACGGCTTACATGGCCAATGCGCGCATGGGCACGCGTGCGCAGAAGGGCCGCAGCGAGATCGCGAAATCCACGCGCAAGCCGTGGCGCCAGAAAGGCACCGGCCGCGCCCGTGCCGGTATGACGTCGAGCCCGTTGTGGCGCGGAGGCGGCAAGATTTTCCCGAACAGCCCGGAAGAGAATTTCAGCCACAAGGTCAACCGCAAGATGTTCCGCGCCGGCTTGTCGTCCATTCTGTCGCAGCTGGCGCGCGACGGCCGCCTGGCGGTCGTCGAGGAACTTCACGCTCGATTCGCCGAAGACCAAGCTGCTGGCGCAGAAAGTCAAGGGACATGGGTCTGGACAGCGTGCTGATCATCACCGACAAGCTCGACGAGAACCTGGTCCTGTCGGCGCGCAACCTGCCGAACGTGCTGGTGATCGAGCCGCGGCAGGCCGACCCGGTCAGCCTGCTGCGCTTCGACAATACGCTGATCACCAAAGGCGCGGTCGCGAAAATCGAGGAGATGCTGGCATGAAGGCAGCCGCTGTCAAACCGGGCGTCATGAACCAGGAGCGCCTGATGCAGGTGCTGCTCGCGCCGGTCGTTTCCGAAAAGAGCACCTTCGTGGCCGACAAGAACGAGCAGGTCATTTTCCGCGTCGTCGTCGGATGCAACCAAGCCCGAGATCAAGGCCGCGGTGGAACTGATGTTCAAGGTCGCAGGTCGACAGCGTCCAGGTGGCCAACGTCAAGGGCAAGGAAAAGCGCTTCGGCCGCTTCATCGGCCGCCGCCGCCACTGGAAGAAGGCGTACGTGTGCCTGAAGCCGGGCCAGGAAATCAACTTCGCCGCAGGGGAGACCAAGTAATGGCACTCGTCAAAGTCAAACCGACCTCACCGGGCCGCCGCGCGCTGGTCAAGGTCGTCAATCCGAACCTGCACAAGGGCAGGCCGGTCGCCGCGCTGGTCGAAAGACAGAGCAAGCGCGCCGGGCGCAACAACAGCGGCCACATCACGACGCGCCACAAGGGCGGCGGTCACAAGCAGCACTATCGCATCGTCGATTTCGTGCGCAACAAGGACGGCATCGTGGCCAAGGTCGAGCGGCTCGAATACGATCCGAACCGCAGCGCCACGCTGGCATTGCTGTGCTATGCCGATGGCGAGCGCCGCTACGTGATCGCGCCCAAGGGCGTCATCGTCGGCCAGGAAGTCATCAACGGCTCGGAAGCGCCGATCAAGCCGGGCAATACGCTGCCGCTGCGCAATATTCCGGTCGGCAGCACGATCCATTGCATCGAGATGATGCCGGGCAAGGGCGCGCAGCTGGCGCGCGCGGCCGGCACGTCGGTGCAGTTGCTGGCGCGTGAAGGCGAGTACGCGCAATTGCGGCTGCGTTCCGGCGAGATTCGCAAGGTGCACGTCGATTGCCGCGCGACCATCGGCGAAGTCGGCAACGAAGAGCACAACCTGGAATCGATCGGCAAGGCCGGCCGCGTGCGCTGGCGCGGTGTGCGCCCGACGGTGCGCGGCGTCGCCATGAACCCGATCGACCACCCGCACGGCGGCGGTGAAGGCAAGACCGCTGCAGGCCGCGATCCGGTGAGCCCGTGGGGCACGCCGACCAAGGGTTACAAGACCCGCAAGCAACAAGCGCACGCGCAGCATGATCGTGCGCCGCCGCCACGGCAAGATAAGGGGTAAGGAAATATGGCACGTTCAATCAAGAAAGGCCCGTTCGTCGATCATCACCTGGTCGCAGAAGGTGGAGACGGCGCGCGCATCCAAGGACAAGCGTCCGATCAAGACCTGGTCGCGCCGCTCGACGATTCTGCCCGATTTCGTCGGGCTGACCATCGCCGTGCACAACGGCAAGCAGCACGTTCCCGTCTACATCACCGAGAACATGGTCGGCCACAAGCTCGGCGAGTTCGCGCTGACGCGCACCTTCAAGGGCCACACCGGCGGACAAGAAGGCCGCGGTCGACCCCGTCGGCGCCGCGCAAGTAGGCGACAGGAGACATGACATGAAAACTTCAGCAAAATTGCGCGGCGTGCGGCTCTCGGCCCAGAAGGGCCGGCTGGTCGCCGACCAGATTCGCGGCATGCCGGTCGACAAGGCGCTCAACATGCTGCCTTCAGCCCGAAGAAAGGCGCCGCGATCATCCGCAAGGTGCTCGAATCGGCGATCGCCAATGCCGAGCACAACGACGGCGCGGACATCGACGAGCTGAAAGTGACGACCATCCTCGTCGAGCAGGGCGCGAGCCTGAAGCGCTTCATGCCGCGCGCCAAGGGCCGTGGCATTCAAGATCACCAAGCCCACCTGCCACATCTTCGTGACGGTCGGGGACAAGGAGTAAGCATGGGACAGAAAATACATCCGACCGGCTTCCGGCTCTCGGTGCAACAGCAACTGGACTTCGCGCTGGTACGCGAACAGCAAGAACTTTCCCGGCATGCTGCACGAGGACATCAAGGTTCGCGATTTCCTGAAGAAGAAGCTCGCCCACGCCGCGGTCAGCAAGGTGGTCATCGAGCGTCCGGCGAAGAACGCGCAGATCACCATTTACAGCGCGCGCCCCGGCGTCGTGATCGGCAAGAAAGGCGAGGACATCGAGAACCTGCGCGGCCAGCTGCAGAAGCTGCTGGGCGTGCCGGTGCACGTCAACATCGAGGAAGTGCGCAAGCCCGAAGTCGATGCGCAGCTGATCTCCGATTCGATCGCGCAGCAGCTGGAGAAGCGGATCATGTTCCGCCGCGCGATGAAGCGCGCGATCACAGAACGCCATGCGCCTGGGCGCGCAGGGCATCAAGATCATGAGCGCGGGACGCTTGAACGGCATCGAGATCGCGCGCACCGAGTGGTATCGCGAAGGCCGCGTGCCGCTGCATACCCTGCGCGCCGACATCGATTACGGATTCTCGGAAGCGAAGACCACCTACGGCGTGATCGGCATCAAGGTCTGGGTGTTCAAGGGCGAAGTGCTGGGCCGCGGCGAACAGCCGGTGGCCGCTGCCCGCGCCCGAACCGCGAGACGCAAGGCAAGACGAGGAGCGAAGACATGCTGCAACCAGCTAGAAGAAAGTATCGCAAGGAACAGAAAGGCCGCAACACCGGCGTAGCCACCCGCGGCAACAAGGTGAGCTTCGGCGAGTTCGGCCTGAAGGCGGTCGGCCGCGGGCGTCTGACGGCGCGCCAGATCGAGGCTGCGCGGCGCGCGATGACGCGCCACATCAAGCGCGGCGGCCGGATCTGGATCCGCATTTTCCCGGACAAGCCGATTTCGCAGAAGCCCGCGGAAGTGCGCATGGGCAACGGCAAGGGCAATCCGGAGTACTGGGTTGCCGAGATCCAGCCCGGCAAGGTGCTCTACGAGATGGACGGCGTCGACGAAGCGCTGGCACGCGAGGCTTTCCGCCTGGCTGCGGCCAAGCTGCCGATCGCAGACGACGTTCGTCATCAGACAGGTGGGACTAAGCGATGAAAGCGAGTGAATTGCGGGCCAAGAGCGATGCCGATCTGAGCAAGGAACTGCAATAGCTGCTGAAGGCGCAGTTCTCCCTGCGCATGCAGACAGGCCACCCAGCAGCTCACCAACACCAGCCAGATCAAGAAAGTGCGTCGCGACATCGCTCGCGTGCGCACGCTGATCGGCGAAAAGGCGAAAAAAGCATGAACGAAGCAGACATCCACAGTCCAACCCGCGCACGCTGACCGGGCGAGTCGTCAGCGACAAGATGAACAAGACCGTGACCGTGCTGGTCGAGCGCAAGGTCAAGCATCCGCTCTACGGCAAGTTCGTCACTCGCTCGAAGAAGTATCACGCCCACGACGAGAAGAACGAGTTCCATCCTGGCGACCTGGTGCTGATCGAGGAGACCCGGCCGCTGTCGAAGACCAAGGCATGGAAAGTGGTGAAGCTGGTCGAAAAGGCGCAAGCAGGACCTGTAATGTAGGCTTTGCCGTGGCGGCGATTATTCCGTAGAATGCCGCCTTTTCCCCGGAGCGCTCAACGGCGATTCCGGCTTCTGACCCGGACGGGTTCCAAAACTGGTCTGCCGACCAAGTGGTAGCGGGCGGACGAAGTTGGAGAGAGCAAAGCACATGATTCAAATGCAATCCAGGCTGGACGTGGCCGACAACACGGGTGCGCGCTCGGTCATGTGCATCAAGGTGCTCGGCGGCTCCAAGCGCCGCTACGCCGGCATCGGCGACGTCATCAAGGTCAGCATCAAGGATGGTGCGCCGCGCGGCCGCGTCAAGAAGGGCGAGATCTACAACGCCGTGGTGGTTCGCACCGCCAGTGGCGTGCGCCGCCAGGACGGTTCGCTGGTGAAGTTCGATTCCAACGCGGCGGTTCTGCTCAACGCCAAGCTCGAGCCGATCGGCACGCGCATTTTCGGACCGGTCACGCGCGAATTGCGCACCGAGCGTTTCATGAAGATCGTGTCGCTCGCTCCCGAAGTGCTGTAAGGAAGGATCATGCGCAAGATCACGCAAAGGCGACGACGTCGTCGTCATGACCGGCAAGGACAAGGGCAAGCGCGGCACGCGTGCTGCGCGTGCTGGGCGATAACTTCCTGCTGGTCGAAGGCGCCAACCGCGTCAAGAAGCACCAGAAACCCAACCCGATGAAGGGCACGACCGGCGGCATCGTCGACAAGGAAATGCCGCATCCACGTTTCCAACGTGGCGTTGTTCAATCCGACCACGCAGAAAGCCGACCGCGTCGGCATCAAGCGCTGGACGACGGCCGCCGCGTGCGGATTTTCAAGTCGAACGGCGAAATGCTGGACGCGTAAAGAGGAAGATATGGCGAAGGCAAAGCAAAAGCAGCAGCTCCCGCGCAGACCACGGATGCGGCACGCCTGCAGACCCATTACCGCGATACGGTGGTGCCGGCTCTGATGCAGCAGTTCGGCTACAAGACCTCGATGCAGGTGCCGCGCATCGACAAGATCGTGCTGAACATGGGCGTGGGCGAAGCGGTCAACGACAAGAAAATCCTCGACAACGCCGTCGGCGACATGATCAAGATCGCCGGCCAGAAGCCGGTGGTGACCAAGGCGAAGAAGTCGATCGCCGGCTTCAAGATTCGCAAGGACTACCCGATCGGCTGCATGGTGACCCTGCGCCGCGCGCGCATGTACGAATTCCTGGATCGTCTCGTGTCGATTGCGATGCCGCGCATTCGCGATTTTCGCGGCATTTCGGCGCGATCCTTCGACGGCCGCGGCAACTTCAACCTGGGCGTCAAGGAACAGATCATTTTCCCGGAGATCGAGTACGACAAGATCGACGCGCTCCGGGGCATGAACATCACGATCACCACGACTGCGAAGACCGACGCAGAGGCGCGTGCGCTTCTCGCCGCCTTCAAGTTTCCGTTCAAGAACTGAGGTCGTCATGGCAAAGACTGCCCTGATCAATCGCGAGCAGAAGCGCCGCGCAACCGTGAAGAAATTCGCGGCCAAGCGCGCGGAACTGTTCGCGATCATCAACAACAGCAAGGCATCCGACGAAGACCGCACGGAAGCGCGCGACAAGCTGCAGAAGCTGCCGCGCAACGCCAGCCCGGTACGGCTGCGCAATCGTTGCGCGCTGACCGGTCGTCCGCGCGGCGTGTTCCGCAAATTCGGCCTCGGCCGCAAGCAAGCTGCGCGAGATCGCCATGCGTGGCGAGATTCCCGGCATGACCAAGGCCAGCTGGTAGCAGGAGACTACTGCATGAGCATGAGTGATCCCATCGCCGACATGCTGACGCGAATCCGCAATGCGCAGACTGCGGAAAAAACGTCGGTAGTCATGCCCTCGAGCAAGCTGAAGGTTTCGATTGCCAAGGTTCTCAAGGACGAAGGCTATATCGAGGATTTCGCAGTGCGCGATGACAGCGGCAAGCAGCTGCTGGAGATCGGCCTGAAGTACTACGCCGGTCGTCCCGTGATCGAGCGCATCGAACGGGTGAGCCGCCCGGGCTTGCGTATTTACAAGCCTGCGACGCGATATCCCGCAAGTCATGAACGGGCTGGGTGTTGCGATCGTATCGACGTCCAAGGGCGTCATGACCGATCGCAAGGCGCGCCAGACCGGCGTCGGCGGCGAAGTGCTGTGCATCGTTGCGTAAAGCGGCTAAGGAGCAATTCAAGATGTCTCGCATAGGCAATTTTCCGATCACCGTGCCCAAGGGCGTGGATGTGACGGTGGCGTCGGGCCAGATCTCGGTCAAGGGGCCGCTCGGCACGCTTTCGCAGCCGATGTCCACGACCGTGGAGGTCAAGCGCGAAGGCGACGAGCTGCTGTTCAAGGCGCTGGACGAGTCGATCCAGACCAATGCAATGTCCGGCACCCTGCGCGCACTGGTGGCGAACATGGTGCAGGGCGTGACCAAGGGATTTGAGAGAAAGCTGCAACTGGTTGGCGTCGGCTACCGTGCCCAGGCACAGGGCGACAAGCTGAACCTGACGCTGGGTTTTTCGCATCCGGTCGTGCATCAGATGCCCAAGGGCATCAAGGTGGAAACGCCGACGCAGACGGAAATCGTGATCAAGGGCATCGACAAGCAGGTCGTCGGCCAGGTCGCGGCGGAAGTCCGCGGCTATCGTCCGCCGGAGCCGTACAAGGGCAAAGGCGTGCGTTATTCCGACGAGCGCGTCGTGCTCAAAGAAACCAAGAAGAAGTAACGGAGCCCACGACCATGATTGACAAGAAACAGATCGCGCATGCGCCGTGCCAGCCAGACCCGCGCCAAGATCGCGGAATTGAAGGCGGTGCGGCTTGCGGTGTACCGCTCCAACGACCATATCTATGCGCAGGTGATCGACCCCACGTCGAAGGTGCTCGCGGCGCGTCGACCCTCGAGCCGGATGTGCGCAAGGAGCTGCGCAACGGCGGCAACGTCAAGGCAGCGGCAGTAGTCGGCAAGCGCATTGCGGAAAAGGCCAAGGCGCAGGGCGTCGAGCAGGTCGCGTTCGACCGCGCCGGATTCAAATATCACGGACGCGTAAAGGCGCTGGCCGAAGCGGCGCGCGAAGCCGGATTGAAGTTCTAGAGGATATAACCATGGCCAGAATGCAGCAGCAGGAACGACGAGCGCAGCGACGGCCTGCGCGAAAAGATGGTGTCGGTCAACCGCGTCACCAAGGTGGTGAAGGGGGGCCGCATTCTCGGCTTTGCAGCGCTGACAGTGGTCGGTGACGGCGACGGTGGCATCGGCATGGGCAAGGGCAAGGCTCGCGAAGTGCCGGTGGCCGTGCAGAAGGCCATGGACGAGGCGCGCCGCAAGATGGTCAAGGATCAGCCTCAAGAACGGAACGCTGCAGCACGCGGTGATCGGCGAGCACGGCGCGGCCAAGGTCTTCATGCAGCCCGCCTCCGAAGGCACGGGCATCATCGCCGGCGGTCCGATGCGCGCCATTTTCGAAGTGATGGGCGTGACCAACGTCCTGGCCAAGTGCCTGGGTTCGACCAATCCCTACAACGTCGTGCGCGCCACGATCAACGGTTTGCAGAGCATGAACACGCCCTGCGGAGATTGCCGCCAAGCGCGGCAAGACCGTCGAAGAAATCCTCGGTTAACCGGGTACGGGATAGATCGATGGCCAACAAGAAGAAACGGCGAAGAAGATCGGGCAAGACCGTCAAGGTCACGCTGGTACGCAGCCTGATCGGCACCCGCGAGAGCCATCGCGCGACGGTGCGCGGCCTGGGCTTGCGGCGCATCAACCACACGGTTGAGCTCGAAGATACCCCGGCGGTACGCGGCATGATCAACAAGGTCGCATACCTGGTGAAGTAGCGAGGCATAAATGCGATTGAATCAGATTAAACCGGCAGCCGGCGCCAAGCACGCGAAGAAGCGTGTCGGGCGCGGCATCGGCAGCGGTCTTGGGCAAGACGGCCGGTCGTGGCCACAAGGGTCAGAAGTCGCGTGCGGGCGGCTTTCACAAAGTCGGTTTCGAAGGCGGCCAGATGCCGCTGCACCGGCGTTTGCCGAAGCGCGGATTCGTCTCGCTCACCGCGGAACGATACGGTCGAAGTGCGCCTGTCGGCGCTGGACAAGTTGCCGGTGGACGACATCGACATTCTGGTGCTGAAGCAGGCGGGCATCGTGCCGCATTCAGCGCGTGGCGGCGAAGGTGATTCTGGCCGGCGAAATCAAGCGCAAGGTGAAGTTGCGCGGCGTTGCTGGTCACCAAGGGTGCACGCGCGGCCATTGAAACGGCCGGCGGCAGCATCGAAGGCTGAAGCTTGGCGGAGAAGAATCTGCTACGATTCCGGGATCGGCGGCAAATTCGGCGATCTGAAGCGCCGCTTGCTGTTTCTGCTGGGCGCATTGATCGTGTACCGCATCGGCGCGCACATTCCGGTGCCGGGCATCGACCCGGTGCAGCTGGCCGAACTGTTCAAGTCGCAGCAGGGCGGCATCCTGGACATGTTCAACATGTTTTCCGGCGGTGCGCTGTCGCGATTCACGATTTTCGCGCTGGGCATCATGCCGTACATCTCGGCGTCGATCATCATGCAGTTGCTGACGGTGGTGTCGCCGACGCTCGAGCAGCTGAAGAAGGAAGGTGAGGCGGGCCGCCGCAAGATTACGCAGTACACGCGCTACGGCACCTTGTTCCTGGCGACTGTTCCAGGCGTCTGGGTATTGCGATCGCGCTGGAGTCGCAGCGCGGCTTGGTGATCGATCCGGGCCTGCTGTTCCGCTTCACCACGGTCGTGACGCTGGTGACCGGAACCATGTTCCTGATGTGGCTGGGCGAGCAGATTACCGAGCGCGGCATCGGCAACGGCATTTCGCTGATCATATTTGCGGGCATCGCGGCGGGTTTCCCTGCGGCGATTGGCGGCACGCTCGAGCTGGCGCGCACCGGCGCGTTTTCGATTCCGCTGGTGCTGCTGCTGCTGGTGGGCGCGATGCTGGTAACGGGCTTCGTGGTCTTCGTCGAACGCGGCCAGCGCAAGATTCTGGTGAATTATGCGAAGCGACAGGTGGGGCGCAAGGTCTATGGCGGGCAAAGTTCGCATCTGCCGCTGAAGCTGAATATGGCTGGCGTGATTCCGCCGATTTTTGCTTCGAGCATCATTTTGTTTCCGGCGACGCTGGCCGGATGGTTTGGCAGTAGCGAGAGCACGAGCTGGCTGAACGATATCAGCGGCACGCTGCACCCGGGGCAGCCGATTTACGTGATGTTGTATGCATCGGCGATCATTTTCTTCTGTTTCTTCTACACGACCCTGGTGTTCAACCCCAAGGAAACCGCGGAGAACCTGAAGAAAGGCGGTGCGTTCGTGCCGGGAATCCGGCCGGGCGACCAGACGGCGAAGTACATCGAGAAGATCACCCTGCGCCTGACGCTGGCCGGGGCCATTTATGTGACGCTGGTGTGCCTGCTGCCGGAGTTTCTGATCGTGAAGTGGAACGTGCCGTTTTATTTCGGTGGCACCAGTTTGCTGATCATTGTGGTGGTCACGATGGATTTCATGGCGCAGGTTCAGGCCTACATCATGTCCCATCAGTACGAAAGCCTGCTCAAGAAGGCGAACTTCAAGGGCGGGATGTTTCCAACCCGATAGCGGAGGAGCATGGCCAAGGAAGAAACCATCCAGATGCAGGGAGAAATCCTGGAAACCCTGCCGAACGCGACGTTTCGCGTCAAGCTGGAGAACGGCCATGTGGTGCTGGGACACATTTCCGGAAAGATGCGGATGCATTACATCCGCATTCTGCCGGGCGACAAGGTGACGGTGGATTTGACGCCTTATGATTTGACGCGTGCGCGCATCGTATTCCGCGCGAAATAAGACTGGACAACGGCGGGTGAGGGAGCAGAAATGAGAGTACAGGCATCGGTCAAGAAGATGTGCCGGAACTGCAAGGTGGTTCGGCGCAACCGCGTTGTGCGCGTGATCTGCACGGATCCCCGCCACAAGCAACGCCAGGGATGACCCTGGCGCCACGCAACTTAAATTAACAGGACGCAGGACATATGGCTCGTATCGCCGGTGTAAACATCCCGAACCATCAGCACGCAGTCATCGCGCTGACCTCGATCTACGGCATCGGCCGCGCGCGCTCACGCGCCATTTGTGCGGCCGCCGGCATCGTAGGCTCGACCAAGATGAAGGACCTGTCCGACAACGACATGGAGAAACTGCGCGAGCAGGTCGCCAAGTTCACGGTAGAGGGCGATCTGCGCCGTGAAGTCACCATGAATATCAAGCGGCTCATGGACCTGGGCTGTTACCGGGGCACCAGACATCGCCGCGGCTTGCCGGCGCGTGGCCAGCGCACGCGCACCAATGCGCGCACGCGCAAGGGGCCGCGCAAGGCCATCCAGCGCGGCGGCGGCACTCCGTCCCCGGCGAAGTAAACGAACACAGATCAAGGATCGACATGGCAAAGGCATCTACTCCAGCAGCAAGAGTGCGCAAGAAGGTCAAGAAGAATGTGGCCGAAGGCATCGTCCACATTCATGCTTCCTTCAACAACACGATCGTCACCATCACCGATCGTCAGGGCAACGCGTTGTCCTGGGCAACGTCGGGCGCTGCGGGCTTCAAGGGTTCGCGCAAATCGACTCCGTTTGCGGCACAGATCGCGGCGGAGCAAGCCGGTCGTGCCGCGCAGGAGTGTGGCGTGAAGAATCTGGAAGTGCGCATCAAGGGTCCCGGCCCGGGCCGCGAATCCGCGGTTCGTGCGTTGAACGCGGTCGGTTTCAAGATCACCAGCATCTCGGACGTCACGCCGGTTCCGCACAACGGCTGCCGTCCGCCCAAGAAGCGCCGTATCTGATCCCAAGGAGATTGCTGTGGCAAGGAATCTAGACCCGAAGTGCCGCCAGTGCCGCCGTGAAGGCGAGAAGCTTTTCCTCAAAGGCGAAAAATGCTTCAGCGACAAGTGCTCCATCGAGCGCCGTTCGTACGCGCCCGGTCAGCATGGCCAGAAGAACCTGCGCCGGTCCGACTACGGCACGCAGTTGCGTGAAAAGCAGAAGATCCGCCGGATTTACGGCATGCTCGAGCGCCAGTTCCGCAATACCTACAAGCTGGCGAGCCGCGCGAAGGAAGTGACCGGCGAGGCCCTGTTGCAGATGCTGGAAAGCCGGCTCGACACCGTTGCCTATCGCATGGGATTCGGGTCGTCGCGCACCGAGGCGCGACAGGTGGTGCGCCATAACGGCATCCTGGTCAACGGCAAGCGCGTCAACATTCCGTCCTACCAGGTGCGTCCGGGTGATGCGGTCGAGGTGGCTACGGGCGCCAAAGGCCAGTTGCGCATCAAGGGTGCGGTCGACGCCGCCGAAGGCCGTGGTTTCCCGGAATGGATCGAAGTGGATACCAAGGCGCTGAAAGGCACTTTCAAGGCGAAGCCGCAACGCTCCGAGCTGCCCTCGACGATCAACGAATCGCTGGTGGTGGAACTGTACTCGAAGTAACCGATTTGGTCCTGCGGCCCGCCGTCGTCTTCCGTGACCGGCCGGGCCGTGTATTTTTTAATACGGACGTCCCGAATTCAATCTAGAGGGTCACGTTTATGCAAAGCAGCTTTCTGAAGCCGCGAATCATCGATGTTCAGACGATCTCCGCCTTCCATGCGAAGGTGACTATGGAGCCGTTCGAGCGCGGCTATGGTCACACGCTCGGCAACGCACTGCGCCGGGTGCTGCTGTCGTCGATGCCGGGTTTCGCACCGACCGAAGTCAAGATCAATGGCGTTCTGCACGAGTATTCCACCATCGACGGGGTGCAGGAAGATGTCGTGGACATTCTTCTGAACCTCAAGGGCATCGTGCTCAAACTGCACAATCGCGACGAGGTGGTGCTGAATCTGAAGAAGCAGGGTGAAAGCGTTGTCACCGCCGGGGACATCGAAGCGTCGCACGATGTGGAGATCATCAATCCCGAGCATGTCATCGCGCACATCGCCCCGGGCGGCAAACTCGACATGCAGATCAAGGTCGAAGGCGGCCGTGGCTATGTGCCCGCGACCACGCGCGCCCTGGCCAAGGAAGGCCGTACCATCGGCAACATCATGGTGGACGCGTCGTTCAGCCCGGTAAGGCGGGTCAGCTATGCCGTCGAATCGGCTCGCGTGGAGCAGCGCACCGACCTGGACAAGCTGATCATGGATATCGAAACCAACGGTGTCGTCGAACCGGAGGAGGCGATCCGCTATGCCGCGCGCATCCTGGTCGATCAGTTGTCGTTGTTCGCGGATCTGAAAGGCACGCCGGCGCCGATCGAGCAGCCCAAGGCCCCGCAGGTCGATCCGATCCTGCTGCGTCCGGTGGATGATCTGGAACTGACCGTGCGCTCGGCGAATTGCCTGAAAGCGGAAAACATCTATTACATTGGCGACCTGATCCAGCGCACGGAAACAGAGTTGCTCAAAACACCGAATCTCGGCCGCAAGTCGCTCAACGAGATCAAGGAAGTCCTTGCATCGCGCGGCCTGACGCTGGGCATGAAGCTCGAGAACTGGCCGCCGGTCGGACTCGAGAAGGTTTAAGGGGACAGCAAATGCGTCATCAACTGGGACTGCGAAAACTCAACCGCACCAGCAGCCATCGGCTTGCGATGCTGCGGAACATGACCAATTCCTTGTTGCGCCACGAAGTCATCAAGACGACGTTGCCCAAGGCCAAGGAACTGCGCCGCGTGGCTGAGCCGATCATCACGCTGGGCAAGAAGCCATCGCTTGCCAACAAGCGTCTTGCTTTTTCACGCCTGCGGGATCGCGAAATGGTCCTCAAACTGTTCAATGAGCTCGGGCCGCGTTTTGCCAACCGCAATGGCGGTTATCTGCGCATCCTGAAGTTCGGTTTCCGGCAGGGCGATAACGCGCCGATGGCCGTGATCGAATTGATGGATCGTCCCGAAGTCGCGGAACAGCCGAAAGCCACCGAAAAGTAAGCCGGCATTCATCGCGCTCATAAAAAGCCGGGTTCATACCCGGCTTTTTTGTTGGCGCTTGAGCGACGCCCTTGCCGGGCGCTCAGGCGGCGGCGATGCGTTTGCGCAGGGGCTTTTTGCCTGCCGCCTGGCACAGGTAGCGGCCGGTATAGGACGCGGCGTTCTCCGCGATGGCCTCCGGTGCGCCTTGCGCGATAATGCGTCCGCCGCCGTCGCCGCCTTCGGGCCCCAGGTCGATGATCCAGTCAGCCGTCTTGATGACATCCAGATTGTGCTCGATGACCACCACAGTATTGCCGTGATCGCGCAACCGGTGCAGCACGGTGAGCAGCAGTTCGACATCATGGAAATGCAGGCCTGTGGTGGGTTCGTCGAGGATGTACAGGGTGCGCCCGGTGTCGCGCTTGGATAACTCCAGGGCCAGCTTTACGCGCTGCGCTTCGCCGCCCGACAATGTGGTCGCGCTCTGGCCGAGCCGGATGTAACCGAGTCCGACATCGAGCAACGTATCGAGTTTGCGCGCGATCACCGGCACGGCGCTGAAGAAATCGCGCGCCTGCTCGACCGTCATGTCCAGCACTTCGTGGATGTTGCGGGCCTTGTACTGGATCTCGAGCGTTTCGCGATTGTAGCGCTTGCCGTGGCAGACATCGCACGCGACATAAATGTCCGGCAGAAAGTGCATTTCGACTTTCAGGACCCCGTCGCCCTGGCAAGCTTCGCAGCGGCCGCCTTTGACGTTGAAAGAAAAGCGCCCCGCGCCATAGCCGCGTTCGCGCGCCTGCGGCACGCCTGCGAAAAGGTCCCGGATCGGCGTGAACAGGCCCGTGTAGGTGGCGGGATTGGAGCGCGGCGTGCGGCCGATCGGGCTCTGGTCCACGCTCACGACCTTGTCGAAGAACTCGAGCCCCTGGATTTCGTCGTGGGATGCGGGCTCTGCCGTGCTGCCATACAAGTGTTGCGCTACCGCGTTGTATAGCGTGTCGTTGATGAGCGTCGATTTGCCGGAACCCGATACGCCGGTGATGCAAACGAAGAGGCCCACCGGCAAGTCGAGGTTCACGTTGTCCAGATTGTTGCCGCGCGCACCCAGCAGACGAAACATCTGGCTCGCCTGCGGCTTGTGGCGCAGCGGCGGAATGGCGATGTGGCGGCTGCCGGACAAATACTGCCCCGTGAGCGACTCCGGACTTGCGGCGATCTGGGAGGGGGTGCCCTCGGCGACGACGCGCCCGCCGTGTACGCCGGCTCCGGGGCCCATGTCCACCACGTAATCGGCGTTCAGAATCGCATCGGTATCGTGTTCCACGACGATGACGGAATTGCCCAGATCCCGCAGTTCCTTCAGGGTCTGCAGCAAGCGGTCGTTGTCGCGCTGGTGCAGCCCGATCGATGGCTCGTCGAGCACGTACATGACACCAGTCAGGCCCGAGCCGATCTGAGAGGCGAGGCGGATGCGCTGCGCTTCGCCCCCCGAAAGCGTATCGGCCGCGCGATCCAGCGACAGATAATCCAGGCCGACATTGACCAGGAACTCCAGGCGATTGGCGATCTCGTGGACAATCCTGTCGGCGATCGCTAGCTTGGAGCCCACCAGTGCGATGTCCTTGAAAAACTGCCGCGCCTGCTTCAGCGGCAAGCCGCTGATCTCGAAAATCGCGCGGCCGGCCACGAACACATTGCGCGCCTCGCGCCGCAGCCGAGTGCCTTTGCAATCCGGGCACGGCTGGCTGGCCAGATACTTGGCCAGTTCCTCGCGAACGGCAGCCGAATCGGTCTCGCGATAGCGACGTTCCAGATTGGGCAGGATGCCTTCGAACGGATGCTCACGGTGGTATTTGTTGCCGCGTTCCCCGAGGTAAGTGAAGCGCACCTTGTCGCGACCCGTGCCATGCAGAATCAGATTGCGCACGCTTTGCGTCAATTGTTCGAACGGCTGTTCGACGTCGAAGCCGTATTGCTGCGCCAGGCTGCCGATCATCTCGAAATAGAACTGATTGCGCTTGTCCCAGCCCCGGATCGCGCCGGCGGCGAGCGACATGTGCGGAAACGCCACCACGCGTTTCGGATCAAAGAACGTGATCTGTCCCAGGCCGTCGCAGCGCGGGCAGGCGCCCATCGGATTATTGAACGAGAACAGCCGGGGCTCCAGTTCGGACAGCGAATAGCTGCAGGCAGGGCAGGCGAAGCGCGCCGAGAAAAGATGCTCGGTCTCGCCATCCATTTCCACGGCCAATGCGCGGCCGTCGGCATGGCGCAGCGCGGTTTCGAACGATTCCGCCAGACGTTGCTTTACGTCCTCGCGCACCTTCAAGCGGTCGATGACGATCTCGACGGTATGCTTCCTGGTCTTGGTCAGTTTGGGTACGTTGTCGAGATCGTGGACTTTGCCGTCGACGCGTACGCGCACGAAGCCCTGTGCGCGCAATTCCTCGAACAGATCCACGTTCTCGCCCTTGCGATCGACCACCAGCGGGGCGAGGATCATCACGCGCGTTTCCGCGGGCAGCTGCAGCATGTGATCGACCATCTGCGATACGCTTTGCGCGGACAACGCCAGCGCGTGCTCCGGACAATGCGGCTCGCCTACGCGCGCGTACAACAGGCGCAGGTAATCGTGTATTTCGGTCACCGTGCCTACGGTCGAGCGCGGATTATGGCTGGTGGCTTTTTGCTCTATTGAGATCGCCGGGGAGAGGCCCTCGATCAGGTCCACGTCGGGCTTTTCCATCAACTGCAGGAACTGGCGCGCGTAAGCCGACAGCGACTCGACGTAACGGCGCTGGCCTTCCGCATACAGGGTATCGAAGGCCAGCGAGGACTTTCCGGAACCGGACAAGCCCGTGATCACGACCAGCCGATTGCGCGGCAGATCGAGATTGATGTTCTTCAGATTGTGAGTGCGGGCGCCGCGTACGCGGATGAAATCCATTCGTTGGAAGAGTCTCTGGTCAACCTGTTAATATACTGCACTTCAAAAGCGTTTCCCAACCCGCGCTTCAGTCCCTTCCCGAATGTCCGTATCAGACCGCATGACGCCCCAGGAGTTGCGCGCGAGCTTTGGTCTTGCCGCGATTTTCGGCCTGCGCATGCTGGGCATGTTCATCATCCTGCCGGTGTTCGCCCTCTACGCGGCCACGCTGCCGGGGGGCAGCAGTCACACCATGGTGGGCCTGGCGCTGGGCGCTTACGGCCTGACGCAGGCGTGTCTGCAAGTGCCGTTCGGGTGGTTGTCGGATCACTGGGGGCGCAAACGCGCCATCTATCTGGGCTTGCTCATTTTCGCACTGGGCAGCTTCATTGCCGCGCTGGCCCATGATGTTCACATGGTGATCGTGGGCCGCATCATCCAGGGGGCGGGCGCCATTTCCGCCGCGGTGCTCGCCCTGGTGGCGGATCTTACGCGTGACGACCAGCGCACCAAGGCGATGGCCGTCATCGGCATGACCATCGGTGGCACCTTCGCGTTATCCATGGCGGCCGGGCCGGTGCTCGACCGCATCATCGGTGTTCCCGGCATCTTTGCACTGACCGGTTTGCTCGCGCTGGCGGCCCTGCTGGTCGTGCGCATGGTGGTGCCCGATCCCGTCGAGGTGCCGGCCCCGCCGGTTGCGGCACGCCCGGCGTGGTTCGCCGTGCTGCGCGATACGCAGTTGCTGCGCCTGAACTTCGGCATCTTCGCCCTGCATGGAATCCTCATGGCGCTGTTCGTCGTGGTGCCGTTCGCCTTGCAGACGCACCTGCCCGCCAGCAGGCACTGGCTCGTCTACCTGCCGGTCATGCTCGGCGCGATTGCGCTCATGCTTCCCCCGCTGCTGCTTGCCGAACGCCGAGGGTTGCAGAAAACCGTTTTCATCGGCGCGCTAGGCGTACTGATCGTCGCGCTCGCCTTGTTGATGTTCTCGCAGCGGGACCTGCCTGGCCTGGTGGCGGGGTTGCTGTTTTTCTTTGCCGCCTTCAATTTGCTCGAGGCGACCCTGCCGTCCATGATTTCGAAGCGTGCACCGCCTGGCGCCAAAGGCGCGGCCATCGGCGTTTACAGCTCAGTACAATATGTCGGTACCTTTGTCGGCGCCGCGAGCGGTGGCTGGTTGTCGCAGCATTACGGCGCGGAGGCCGTTTTCGGTTTCTGCGGGGCGCTGGCGCTCGCGTGGCTGCTGTCGAGTTTCGGCATGCGTGTGCCGCGCAATCTCGAAACGCGCCGCTATCAATTGCCCAGGGTCGATGCGCTGAGCGTCGGGGGACTCGTGCGCGCGTTGGCGGGTCTGCCGGGCGTGCGAGAAGTGAATCTGAGTGGTGAGCACATCGCCTATCTCAAGGTGGACAGCAAGCGCTTCGACGAACAGAATGTCATCAAACTACTGGCACGGGAGACTTGAACAATGGCCTCGATAAACAAGGTAATTCTGATCGGCAATCTTGGGCGCGATCCCGAGGTCCGTTATATGCCCAGCGGCGACGCGGTCGCCAATATCACGATCGCCACCACGGAGACCTGGAAGGACAAGGGCGGCGAGAAGCAGGAACAGACCGAATGGCATCGTGTGGCCATGTTCGGAAAAACGGCGGAGATCGCAGGGGAATACCTCAAAAAGGGCTCCCAGGTCTACATTGAAGGCAAACTGCAGACCCGCAAGTGGACCGACAAGGAAGGCCAGGAACGCTATACGACCGAAATTCGCGCCGACCGCATGCAAATGCTCGGATCGCGCTCCGGAGGCTCAGAGCGCATGGCGCCCTCGGAGGAGGATGCAGGCCCGGCCCGATCTTCGCCTGCGGCGG
This sequence comes from uncultured beta proteobacterium, assembly GCA_963846655.1. Lineage (GTDB taxonomy): Bacteria > Pseudomonadota > Gammaproteobacteria > Burkholderiales > JACQAP01 > JACQAP01. The sequence continues at coordinate 669,733 of CAWJWT010000002.1, forward strand.
GTTCCAAAAAGCCCGCGGGCGGCAGTAGCGCCAAGGGCGGGGGATTCGACGATCTCGAGGACGACATACCGTTTTGAGTGCGCAGGGCTTGCCCGGCTCCGGGCGGGCACCGCGCACCGTGCTGCGTAACGCGCGGCCCACAAAATGCCCCCGGCGTGCGCCTGCTGATGGGAAGAGCCTTGATTTGCGCCAGAATGACGGTTGATCCGGCCCGTTCTGAACACATATTCGAAGGGTCGGACGACCACAAAGAGACCAGCCATGACTTTGTCCACTGTAGCGCTTGACGATAAATATACCCTGCAAACCGGACGTGTTTTCATCACCGGCACGCAGGCGCTCGTGCGGTTGCCCATCATGCAGCATTTGCGCGACCGCGCCGCGGGCATCACCTCGGGCTGTTATATCTCGGGTTACCGCGGCTCGCCCCTGGGCGGGTTCGACCAGCAACTCTGGGCGGCCGCAAAACACCTGAAGGCGCACAACATCGTGTTTCAGCCGGGTGTGAATGAAGATCTGGCAGCGACGGCCGTGTGGGGCACGCAGCAGGCGCATCTGGATGGCGATAACAAGTACGACGGTGTCTACGCCATCTGGTACGGCAAGGGGCCCGGCGTGGACCGCACTGGCGATGCCTTTCGCCACGGCAACCTCGCAGGCTCCGCCGCGTTGGGCGGGGTGATCTGCCTGATGGGCGACGACCACACCTGCGAGTCCTCGACCACGGCGCACCAGAGCGAATTCGCCATGGTCGACGCGATGATGCCCATCCTGAATCCGGCGGGCGTACAGGAGCTGCTCGATTACGGCCTTTATGGCTGGGCGCTTTCGCGTTACTCCGGAACCTGGGTCGGATTGAAATGCATGAAAGATACGATCGACGCCAGCGCTTCGGTCAATGTCGATGCGCAGCGGGTCAGCATCGTGATTCCCTCCGACTTCAACCTGCCCGCAGGGGGGCTGAACATCCGCTGGCCCGATGCGCCGCTGGAGCAGGAGGCGCGGCTGCACACCTACAAGCTCGAGGCGGCCAAGGCGTTTGCGCGGGCTAACCGGCTCGACCAGGTCGTCATGGATTCGCCCAACGCGAAACTGGGCATTGCGACCTGCGGCAAGTCCTATATGGACGTGCGCCAGGCATTGCAGTATCTGGGCATCGACGACGCAGAAGGCGCCAAGCTGGGCCTGCGCCTGTTCAAGATCGGCATGACCTGGCCCCTCGAGCCCGAGCGCTGCCGCGAAATTTGCCGAAGGCCTCGACAAGATCCTCGTGGTCGAGGAAAAACGCGGCCTGATCGAGCCGCAGTTGAAGGAAATCCTGTACGGCAAGGCCGGGGCGCCGGAAGTGGTGGGCAAGCGCGACGAGGTCGGAAAGATCCTGTTTCGCTCCAACGCTGCGCTCGATCCCAACGAGATCGCGATCGCAATCGGGCGCCGGCTGCTGGCGCGCGTAACCGATCCGCAACTGGCCACGCGCGTGGCGGAGCAGGAGCGTCTGGAAGCCCGCGTGCCGGAACAGCCGGCCATGGACCGCACGCCTTATTTCTGTTCCGGCTGTCCGCACAACACCGGCACGCGCGTCCCCGAGGGGTCCCGCGCGCTGGCCGGCATCGGCTGCCACTTCATGGCGCAATGGATGGATCGCAGCACCGCGGGCTACACGCAGATGGGCGGTGAAGGCGCAAGCTGGGTTGGCGAAGCGCCGTTCGTGAAGACCTCGCACATGTTCCAGAACATCGGCGACGGGACTTATTACCACTCAGGGTTGCTCGCCGTGCGCGCCGCCGCCGCGTCGGGCGTGAATGTCACCTACAAGATCCTGTACAACGACGCGGTTGCGATGACCGGCGGCCAGCACGTCGATGGGCCGCTTACCGTGCCGCAGATCACATTGCAGGTGCACGGCGAAGGCGCGAAGAAGATCGCGGTGGTCACCGACGAACCGGAAAAATATCCGGCCACGGTGGAATGGGCGCCCGGCGTGACCATCCATCACCGCGACGACTACGACCAGGTGCAGCGCGATTTCCGCGAAGTGCCCGGTATGTCGGTCATCATTTACGACCAGACGTGTGCGGCGGAAAAGCGCCGCCGGCGCAAGCGCAACCAGTATCCCGATCCGGCCAAACGCGCGGTCATCAACGACCTGGTGTGCGAAGGTTGCGGCGATTGCGGCGTCAAGTCGAACTGCGTGTCGGTGCTGCCGCTGGAAACCGAATTCGGTCGCAAGCGTGCCATCGACCAGTCCTCCTGCAACAAGGATTTCTCCTGCGTGAAAGGTTTCTGTCCGAGCTTCGTGACCGTGCATGGCGGCGGCATTGCGCAAGGGCAACCGCTCGGCCGCGGGCCAGAACGTCGAGACATTATTCGCAGTCGTGCCGGAACCGCAGATGCAGAGCCTCGATCAGCCTTACGGCATCATGGTGACCGGCGTCGGCGGCACCGGGGTGGTGACCATCGGTGCCATCGTGGGCATGGCGGCGCATCTGGAGAACAAGGGTTTCGGCGCATTGGACATGGCGGGCCTCGCGCAGAAGGGCGGCGCGGTGTGGAGCCATCTGCAGATTGCGGCCAAGCCCGAGGACATCAAGACGGTAAGACTGGGTTCTGGGGGCGCGAAACTGGTGCTGGGTTGTGATTTCGTGGTCTCGGCGAGCCAGAAAACCATGGACACCGTGCGCGAAGGCGCGCGCATGGTCGTCAATACGCACCAGCAAATGACGGGAGACTTTACCCGCGACGCCAATGTGCGGTTTCCGGCGCAGTCCCTGCGGCGAACCATCCAGAAAGGCGTGGGCGAAGCCAACGCGGAATTCGTCGACGCCACCCGCATCGCCACCGCGCTGTTGGGCGACTCGATCGCGACCAATCTGTTCATGCTGGGTCATGCCTTTCAGCGCGGCCTGGTACCGGTTTCATCCGACGCGATCAACAAGGCGATCGAGCTCAACGGCACGGCGGTCAAAATGAATCAGGCCGCATTTCTTTGGGGGCGCCGCGCGGCAGTCGATCTGGCCGCGATAGAACGCCTGATCGCTGCCAGACCCGACGTGGCGCCGGCGATCGAAATCGCCCAGACCCTCGAGCAGGTCGTGGCGCGCCGCGTGGAGTTTCTGACCGGCTACCAGAACGCCGCGTATGCCGCGAAATACGTCAAGCTGGTTGAACGCGTCAAACAGGCCGAGACCACGCGGGCCAAGGGACTGAGTGGGCTGGCCGAGGCGGTCGCGCGCTATTACTTCAAGTTGCTTGCGTACAAGGACGAGTACGAGGTCGCGCGCCTGTACGCGGATCCGGCCTTCATGGACAAAATAAAATCCCAGTTCGAGGGCGACTACAAGCTGCATTTCCATCTGGCGCCGCCGCTGCTCGCGAAACGCGATCCGGCAACAGGCGAACTGCGCAAGGCCGAGTACGGCACCTGGGTTTTCACGGCATTCAAGCTCCTCGCCCGCTTGCGCGGTTTGCGCGGCACCGCGTTCGACGTGTTCGGCTATACGCGCGAGCGGCGCATGGAACGGCAGTTGATCCGCGAGTACGAGGCCATGGTCGAGGAACTCATCGACAAACTGAGCCTCGACAACCATGCGCTGGCGGTGAAAATCGCGTCGATCCCCGAGGACATTCGCGGTTACGGCCATGTCAAGGACCGCCATCTTGTGAGTGCGCAGGCGCGGCAAGCGCAACTGCTGGAAGCGTATCGATCGCCCGAGAAAGTGCGATCCGCCGCCTGACAGCGGTGCGCGCGGCTTGATCCTGGTGTGGATGACCTGTTCCCCGGCGCTGTCAGCGGCAGCGCCGGGCGCGCCTTCAGCCGCCCTCAGGCGAACGCAGGGGTGATGGTCTCAAGCTGATCTGTTACCAGGGCGTCCACACCCCATTCAAGCAGGTCGAGTGCCGTTTCCGAATCATTGACGGTATAGGCCAACACACCGCAGCCGGCGTCGTGCACAGCCTTGATCGTGTCCCGATCGAGATGGCCATGGCTGACGTGCAGGGCGACGCATTGCAGCCGTTCGAGTTGCGCCATCCAGTTCGGCGGAATCTCGACGACCAGCAGCGCCCGGGGCAATTCCGGTGACTCGACCGCGGCAGCTTCCAGCGCCAGGGCCGAGAAAGACGACAACAGCGGCGCGGGATGCGCTCCACTCCAGACCAGTTTCGTCATACGCGCTACCGCTTCGCCGGTCTGCCGCTCGAGTCCCGGGCTCGGTTTGATTTCGATGTTGGCCCAGATGCCGGCCTGGCGGCACAGCGCAGAGGCTGCCGCGAAGCTCGGTACCGGCGCGCCTGCGAATTCGTTGCCAAACCAGCTTCCGGCGTCGAGCTTCGCGATCTCCTGATAACTCAGGCTTTCCACGGCGCCACGGCCGTTGGTGGTGCGCTCGAGCGTGTCGTCGTGCATCAGCACGGGAACGCCCTCTGCGCTGAGTTTGACGTCGAATTCCACCCCGGTGAATCCCAGGTTACGCGCAAGCCCGATCCCCGCGAGGGTATTCTCGGGGGCGAGCAGACCGCCGCCACGATGCGCGATGATGCGCGGATAGGGCCACAGCGGGCGCGGCAGGTTCAAGCTCTTCACCGTCCATTCAAAAGTCGATGCGTCGATTATAGCGGCGTGCCGCGGCGGGTCGCGCTTATAGAGGCATGGCGGCGAGGCGTTACGGTATAATTTCCGGTGATTTTACGAGGAATATCATGCCGATTTACGAGTACAAGTGCTCCAGTTGCGGGCACAAGCAGGAAATTCTGCAAAAGTTGGCGGATGCGCCGCTGACCGAGTGCGCGGCCTGCGGCAAGGCCGCGCTGAACAAGCTCATCAGTGCCGCGGGCTTTCAACTGAAGGGCAGCGGTTGGTACGCCACCGATTTCAAAGGCGGAGCCAAGCCTGCCAAGGACAAGGAAGGCGACGGCGCCGCAGCGCAGAGCAAGCCGGCGGAGGCAGGCACGGCTGCCGCTGAAAGCAAGCCCAAGGAAGAGGGTAAATCCAAGAAGGAAATCCAAGGAGTCGCCAAGTCCGATGCGCCGGCCAGCAGCGCCGGAGCGGGTGTGGCCGAGGGCTGAGACCCGCAGGGCAAGCTGTCAGGCGCGTATGTCGAGGGAATAACTGGTTACACAGCAGAACAGCATCGCAACGGAAAGTCGCAGGATCCATTTGAAAAAATACCTCATCACCGGACTATTGATCTGGGTACCGCTGGTCATCACGGTGTGGGTGCTTAGCGTGCTCGTGGGCATGCTCGATCAGACGCTGCTGCTCTTGCCACACGACTGGCAGCCGCGCGAATGGCTGGGCTTCAACATTCCCGGCCTCGGGGTGTTGCTGACCCTGGCCGTGGTGCTTCTGACCGGCATGCTCGCCGCAAACATCATCGGCCAGCGGCTGGTCAGAATCTGGGAAGCGTTGCTGAGCCGGATTCCGGTCGTCAAGTCGCTTTACTCGAGCGTCAAGCAAGTCTCCGATACCTTGTTCTCGTCTTCCGGGCAGGCCTTTCGCAAGGCGCTCCTGGTGCAATATCCGCGGCACGGCTCCTGGACAGTGGCCTTCCTGACCGGACAACCGGGTGGCGACGTCGCCAACCATCTGTCGGGGGATTACGTCAGCGTCTACGTTCCGACTACGCCCAATCCGACCTCGGGATTTTTTCTGATCATGCCCAGAGCGGATGTGATCGAACTCGACATGAACGTGGACGAAGCGCTCAAGTACATCATCTCGATGGGCGTTGTCCCGCCCGAAAGCCGACCGGCCGGCATCCATCGCACGTAAGGCCAGGGCCGCGCCCGGCACCGGGCACCATCACCGACATTCAAAAACACTCCTGCCGATTTCCAATTTATGCGCACCGAATACAGCGGCCTCGTTTGTTCCCGACACCTCGATCAAACCGTCACGCTTTACGGATGGGTGCACCGTCGTCGCGACCATGGCGGGGTGATATTCATCGATCTGCGCGATCGAGAGGGACTGGTGCAGGTCGTGTGCGATCCGGACAACGCCCCGACCTTTGCAACCGCGGAGAAGATCCGCAATGAATACGTCGTCAAGGTCGTTGGCCTCGTGCGCGGCCGTCCGGCCGGCACCGTCAACCCGAACCTGGTGTCGGGAGAAGTCGAAGTGCTGGCGCGTTCCATGGAAATCCTGAATACGTCGGCGACCCCGCCATTCCAGATGGATGATGAAAACCTTTCTGAAATGGTGCGGCTCGAATATCGCTATCTCGATCTGCGCCGTCCCACGATGCAGAAGAATCTGCGCCTGCGCTACAAAGTTGCCATGGCGGTGCGGCGTTTTCTCGATGCGCAGGGATTCATCGACATCGAGACGCCGATGCTCACCAAGTCCACGCCGGAGGGCGCCCGGGATTATCTGGTGCCCAGTCGCGTGCATTCCGGCGAGTTCTTCGCGCTGCCGCAGTCGCCGCAGTTATTCAAGCAGTTGCTCATGGTCGCCGGATTCGATCGCTATTACCAGATCACGAAATGTTTTCGAGACGAGGATTTGCGCGCCGACCGGCAGCCGGAATTCACCCAGATCGACATCGAAACCTCGTTCCTGGGCGTGGCGGAGATCACCGCGCTGATGGAGGCCATGGTCAGAAGCTTGTTCAAAGAGGTGCTGCAGATCGATTTGCCGGATGCGTTTCCCCGCCTGACGTATGCCGAGGCGATGCTCAAATACGGATCCGACAAGCCTGATTTGCGTGTACCGCTGCAATTTACCGAACTTACGGACGTGATGAAGTCGGTCGAATTCAAGGTGTTTGCCGCAGCGGCCAACGCGCCCAACGGGCGCGTGGCGGGGTTGCGCATTCCGGGTGGGGGCACACTGACGCGCGGCGAGATCGACAGCTATACGGAATTCGTCGGTATTTACGGCGCCAGGGGTCTTGCTTACATCAAGGTTAACGACGCTTCGAAAGGCCGCGAAGGACTGCAATCCCCGATCGTCAAGAACCTGTCGGACGAGGCGCTCGCGAAAATCATCGAACGATCGGGTGCAAAAGACGGCGATCTGATTTTCTTCGGCGCGGATAAGGCCAAGGTGGTCAACGATGCGCTGGGCGCGCTGCGCGTGAAAATTGGCCACGAGAAGGGCTACGCCGAGAAAGCGTGGCGCCCGCTGTGGGTGGTCGATTTTCCGATGTTCGAATGGAACGAGGACGAGAAACGCTGGGATGCGCTGCATCATCCTTTCACCAGCCCCATGGATGGTCACGAAACCTTGCTCGACAGCGACCCGGGTAAAGCCCTGGCCAAGGCTTACGACATGGTGCTCAATGGCTGGGAAATCGGTGGGGGCTCGGTGCGTATTCATCGCCAGGACATCCAGTCCAAGGTGTTTAACGCGCTCGCCATCGGGCCCGAGGACGCGCAACAGAAATTTGGTTTCCTGCTCGATGCGCTGCAATTCGGCGCGCCGCCTCACGGCGGCCTGGCCTTCGGCCTTGACCGGATCGTCACGCTCATGGCGGGCGCCGAATCCATTCGCGACGTGATCGCTTTCCCGAAGACCCAGCGCGCCCAGGACCTGATGTGCAAGGCGCCGAGTCCGGTGGACGAGAAGCAGTTACGCGAACTGCACATTCGATTGCGCACCGCCGAACAGCCTAAGGCGAGCTAGGGTCATGCAGGCGGGCGCGCCAGGTCCACGACGACCGACGCACGGCATGAACATGTCGTGCCGGACTGCAATGGCGGTTGGCTGAGCATTGCGCGCCGCCGTGGTGAAGCCCTTCAAGCGTCCTGTTTCGGTGCTGGTGGTGATTTACACCCCGGATTTGAATGTGCTGCTGATCGAGCGTGCCGATCGCCCCGGTTTCTGGCAATCGGTCACCGGCAGCCAGCACGAAGGCGAGAGTCTGGCCGAGACCGCAATGCGTGAGGTCGAGGAGGAGACCGGCCTGGTTGCGCGCGCGGGCGCGCTGGCGGACTGGCACCTGCAGAATGAATTCGAGATCTACCAGGAATGGCGCTGGCGTTATGCGCCCGGTGTCGTGCGCAATACCGAGCATGTGTTCGGCTTGCGCGTGGCGGGGCCAGTCCCCATCAGGCTCGCGCCGCGCGAGCATGTCGCCCATGTCTGGTTGCCCCATGACCAGGCGGCAGAAAAGGTGTTTTCCTGGACCAATGCCAAGGTACTGCGTGCCTTGCCGCAGATGGTGCGGACCGTGTCCTGATGCAACAATTGGCGCCGCGGGTTGTCTCAGTATGGTAAGGTTTTTGAAGGTGAATCCGGTCATTTTGAGGAGCTAGGGAAATGCCTGCTACTGCAATTGCTTTCGACCGCTACAGTCAGCTGCGCGATGATGACTGTGAGGCGCGCATTGTTGCGGCGAAGAAAGCGCTGGGCAGCCGTCTGGTCATTCTCGGGCACCACTACCAGCGTGCGGACGTCTACAAGCATGCCGACCTGACCGGCGATTCGCTGAAACTCTCAAAGCTCTCGGGCAGTACCGATGCTGATTACATCGTGTTCTGCGGCGTGCACTTCATGGCCGAAGTCGCAGACATTCTCGGCAAGCCCGGTCAGGCGGTGGTCCTGCCCGATATGGCGGCCGGTTGTTCCATGGCTGACATGGCAAGCCTGCCCAAAGTGGAGCGCGCCTGGCGAGAGCTCTCCGAAGTGCTCGATCCCGACCAGACCATCACGCCCGTCACCTACATTAATTCCGCCGCGGACCTCAAGGCGTTTTGCGGCGAACATGGCGGCATCGTCTGTACCTCGTCGAATGCCGGCAAGATTCTGAAATGGTCGTTCGCGCAGCGCGGGAAAGTGCTTTTTTTCCCGGACCAGCACCTGGGACGGTGGAGCGGACACCTGATGGGCATCGGCCTCGAGCAGATGCAAGTCTGGGATCCCGATGAACCGATGGGAGGACTGACCGCGGAACAGATCCGGGACGCCAAAATACTCCTGTGGAAGGGGCATTGTTCCGTGCACCAGATGTTTCAGCCCCAGCACGTATTGAAGTTCCGCAACCAGCATCCGGACGGCCTCGTCATTTCGCACCCTGAATGCAAATTTGAAGTGTGCAAGCTGTCGGATTACGTCGGGTCGACGGAAACCATCATCCAGACCATCGCCGCCGCGCCCGCCAATACGCGCTGGCTGGTCGGCACGGAACTGAATCTGGTCAACCGTATCGCCGAGGAGTTCAAGCCGCAGGGCAAGCAGATCCAGTTCATGGCGCCGCTGGTGTGCATGTGCTCCACCATGGCTCGCATCGATCCGCAGCACCTCGCCTGGACCTTGGAAAATCTGGTGAACGGCAAAGTCGTCAACCAGATCAAGGTTCCGGAGCGCGATGCACAACTTGCCCGCGTTGCGCTAGAGCGTATGCTCGCGGTTTCCTGAGGGCCGGCTCATCGCCCGGGCGGCAGCCAGCTTGTGGTGCGGCCTCGGGAAAGTCACCGCGCTCGGACTGCTCGCACTGGCTGCGCCCGTTGCGCTGGCGACCGATGTCAGCGTAAAAACCACGCGCCATGGCAATCGCTTCGACGTTACGGCTACGGCGGAGATCAGCGCCCGCCGCGCCGACGCCTGGGAGGTGCTCACGGACTATGGCCGCCTGGCAGAATTCGTCCCCGGCGTGCTGGAAAGCCGGGTGCTGTCCCGAAATGGTTCAAGTGTGGTGCTCGACCAGCGCGGGGAGACACGCTTGCTATTCCTCAGGTTCCCGCTGTACGTGCGCCTGGCCATCGACGAGTTCCCTCCCGACCGGATCGTTTCAAGGGCCATTGCTGGCAACTTTAAGGAGTTGCACGGCGTCTACTATTTGCAGCAGCGCGGGTCCGGCGTGCAGTTACGCTTTGATGGGGGCTTTACGCCGGACTTCGGTGTTCCGCCCCTGATCGGAACCCTGCTGGTGGGCAACGCGATTGAGCGGCGGTTCGTCGCATTGGTGCGTGAGATCGAAAAGAAGAGCGGCGTCGCGGCGCATTGATCAGGATGCGCCCCCGGCGAACGCGTGTGAGAGGACCTGGCCCGGTGAGAGGAAGCAAGAGGTGACGAATCAACCCCCGCAAGTCGAGAAGCTCCAGGTCGTGACCTACAACATTCACAAGGGATTCTCGCAATTCAAGCGATCGATGTCCGTGCACGAGTTGCGCGACCGATTGCGCCGGATTGGCGCCGACGTCGTGTTCCTGCAGGAAGTGCAGGGCCTGCACGAAACGCATTCGGTGCGCCACAGCAACTGGCCCACGGCGCCCCAGTACGAGTTCCTGGCCGATTCCATCTGGCACGATTTCGCCTACGGAAAGAACGCCGTGTACGACCATGGGCACCATGGCAATGCGATTCTCAGCAAGTATCCGATCTCGCGCTGGGACAACGTGGATATCTCCATGCACGACAGTGAACATCGCGGCTTGCTGCATTGTGAGATCGCGGTGCCGGGCTGGACGCAGCCGCTTCACTGTATCAACGTGCATCTGGGTTTACTCGGACACTGGCGCAAGAAGCAGTTGAACCTGATCAAGAATCGCATCCAGCAACTGGTCCCCGCGGATGCGCCCCTGGTCATCGCCGGTGACTTCAACGACTGGCGCCGTTACGCCAGCAATGCGCTCGTGCCCTCGCTCGCGGTGGCTGAGGTGTTCGAGACAACCGCCGGCCGCCCGGCCCGCAGCTATCCGGCCTTTCTGCCGGTGTTGCACCTCGATCGCATTTACGTGCGCGGCTTTTCCATCGAACTGGCACACGCCCACCACGGCCGTTCCTGGTCGCGGGTGTCCGATCACATTGCGTTGTCGGCGCGCCTGATCCGAAAGGTATGAGGTTCCGCGCCGGCAACAGCATCGATCTGCTGCGCAACGGTGAACAGTTTTTCCCGGTTCTGGAGCGCGAGATCGATGCTGCCGCCAGCGAAATTTACCTCGAGACCTATATATTCGAACCCGATGCCACCGGCGAGCGGATTGCACTGGCCCTCATGCGCGCAGCGAGCCGTGGAGTGGCCGTGCATCTTCTGGTGGATGGTTTCGGCTCGCGTCGGTTCACATTGAAACTGCAGCAGCGGCTGCTGGACGCGAAGGTTCAGGTACTGGTGTTCCGGCCTGAACGATCGCTGTTCCGGTTCCACAAGACGCGCCTGCGGCGGTTGCACCGCAAACTGGCGGTGATCGACGGCAGGATCGGCTTCTGCGGCGGCATCAACGTCATCGACGACATCGACCCTTCGGCAACCAATCACCCCCGATTCGATTACGCGGTCCGCGTGCAGGGGCCGCTGGTCCTGGACATGCACATCGCCGTGAGGACGGTGTGGATGCGGGCCGCCTCGGCGCAGATGCGCAGCAACTGGAAACCATCGCTGAATCCCCGGCCCGATGCACCACGGGCCGGCGAGCGCCGCGCGGCTTTCCTGATTCGCGACAACTTCCGACATCGTCACGACATCGAGCGGGCTTATCTTTTGGCAATCCGCGGCGCGCGATCCGAAATCCTGATTGCCAATGCCTACTTCCTGCCCGGGCAGCGCTTTCGCCGCGCGCTGCGCGAGGCGGCCGCGCGCGGCGTGCGGGTCGTGCTCCTGCTGCAGGGACGCGTGGAATACTTTCTGGTGCATCACGCCACGCGCGCGATTTATCAGCAACTGCTCGATGGGGGGGTGGAGATACATGAATACGATCGCAGTTTCCTGCACGCCAAGGTCGCCGTCATCGATGGCGATTGGGCGACCGTAGGCTCTTCCAACATCGATCCGCTGAGCTTGATCCTGGCGCGCGAGGCAAACGTGGTGGTGAAGGACGGCGCCTTTGCGCGGGAGTTGCGCAACAGTCTGCATACCGCTATTGCCCTGAGTTCCACGCCGGTGAGCCGCGAATACGGGCTCAACATGGGGATGACGGCGCGGCTGATGGCATGGCTGGCGTACGCGGTGGTGCGCCTGCTGACCAGCAGTTCGGCTTATGGACGGGCGAGTGATGTTCTATGACGCGCGGTTCAGCTTACAATTACTAACAGCATCGCCGATTCCGCCGCGCAATAATCCGCGTGCAGAACCAAGGCGGATGTTCTCTGATGTCCGTGCGTCTGCTAGTTCCCAGCCATGTCTTGCGCGGTTTGCGTCCGGGCGCATCTGATGCGCCCGTATTCTTTTTTCGCGCCCCTCGATCGATTGTAAGTACCTCGCTCCGCATTCAGCGCCGTGCGGCATTCCCGCGCGCCACCGAGGCATTCGAGTTCCGCGGCATTCGAGTTCCGCGCTAGTTTGCAGGCGCGGGCGGCGGCGCTGGCGGGGCTTGCGAGGGCATCGGACTCAGCGGCGTCGCGTCCTCGATCACTCTCACGCCGGTAATGAAATGCGTGGTTTCGCCAAAGCAGCTCGACGGAATGCCGATGTGTTCCTCATAGTCAAGGGACACGCGCTTGCCAATCGAGAGATTGATCGTCTGGGCAATGCTGTCGTTGCGCACGCTGAAGTAAAACTTCTCGGCGACCGTGCCGGGCATGGTGATCAATGCAAGTTCGCCTTCCCAGGTTTTGCACAGCCAGCCTTTCTTCGAGAGCTTCTGAACATAGCCCGCGCGCTCGCCTACCGAGTAGCTCCAGGTCAACGTGACCCAGGTATAGGCGGCGAACAACCCCGCAAAAATGACGAGCGCACCGAATATCCAGCGAGAAGTTGCACTCATGATCTAACTTGCACTCCTGATTCGAGTTTCGGGGAACGCACCGGAATTATCCCCGCTGCGCCGTCGCCACTGGCGAAGCAATATACAGCAATGTGCGGCCCGGATAGAATGCCTCGCGCCCGGAAATCACGCCGGAATCCGCATGCTGCGGCCAGAGGGCGCGTTGCGGGGGCTGTGTCGTATACACTTCCCATGTCGCTTCGCCGTTAACTTTGCCGCATCCGCCGTCGCCATTGGAATCTATCGCTACTTCCGCGCGGTCTCCAAAAATTGCCGGCTCGCGCCGCAATGACTGGAAAACCATACGCACCTTGCTGCCCTACCTGCTGGAATTCAAGGCACGGGTAGCGGTCGCACTGCTTTGCCTGACGGCCGCCAAACTGGCCAATGTCGGGGTGCCGTTGGTGATGAAGGAGATCATCGATTCCCTCGACTCCAGGCAAGCCGTGCTGGTGCTGCCGTTCGCGCTGCTGACGATATACGGACTGCTGCGGTTATCCACGACGCTGTTCGCGGAACTGCGCGACATTGTCTTCGTGCGCGTTGCCAAGCGAGCCATTCGCCGGGTGGCATTGCAGGTATTCAGGCATCTGCACAGTCTGAGTCTGCGTTTTCACCTCGACCGCCAGACAGGCGGTGTCTCGCGCGATATCGAGCGCGGTACCCGCGGCATTTCTACCTTGCTGAGCTATATGCTGTTCTCGATCATCCCGGTGCTCATCGAGTTCAGTCTGGTAGCGTTCGTGCTGCTTGCCAAGTTCGATTGGCGTTTCATGGCCATCACCATGGCCGCAGTGGTGATCTATCTGACCTTCACCATCATCGTCACGGAATGGCGAATGGACATCCGCAGGCGTGCCAATGAGCTCGACGCGAAGGCCAATACCAGGGCCATCGACAGTCTGCTGAACTATGAAACGGTCAAGTACTTCAACAACGAGGAGTTCGAGGCGCGTCGCTACGACGAAAGCCTGAAGAATTTTGAAGCCGCCGACGTAAAGAATGAAGCTTCGCTTGGCGCACTCAATATCGGTCAGAGTTTCGTGATCGCTGGCGCCGTAACGGCACTCATGATACTGGCGGCGCAAGGCGTCGTCGGAAAGCAGCTCACGCTCGGCGATCTGGTGCTGGTCAACGGCCTGCTGATCCAGTTGTACATACCGCTTAATTTCCTGGGCATGGTGTACCGGGAGATCAAGCAATCGCTGGTCGACATGGACAAGATGTTCCGCCTGCTTTCGGAGAATCGCGAAGTGCAGGATTCCGCCAACGTGATCGAGCTGCCGCCGGATCTGCCGAGCGTGAGCTTCGAGAATGTGGATTTTCATTACGAACCGCGCCGTACCATCCTGCATGACGTGAGCTTCGTGATTCCGGCCGGCCAGACCGTGGCGGTGGTTGGGGCGAGTGGTTCCGGCAAATCCACGCTCGCGCGATTGCTGTTTCGTTTCTACGATGTCAGCGGCGGATGCATCAAGATCAACGACGTCGATCTGCGCAATATCACGCAGAAAAGCCTGCGTGCGGCAATCGGCATCGTGCCTCAGGACACGGTGCTGTTCAACGACACCATTTTCTACAACATCGCCTATGGAGATCCGGCAGCCACACGCAGCCAGGTCATCGAGGCGGCGCGCTCGGCACACATCCATGACCTGATCGAATCGCTTCCGGACGGATACGACAGCATGGTGGGCGAACGAGGCCTCAAGCTCTCGGGCGGGGAGAAGCAACGCGTCGCGATCGCGCGCGCCTTGCTGAAGAATCCGAGGATCCTGATATTCGATGAAGCCACTTCGGCACTGGATTCCAAATCCGAAAAAGCCATTCAGACCGAGTTGCGGCGCATTTCCGTCAGCCGTACCACGCTGACCATCGCCCATCGTCTGTCGACGGTCATTGACGCCGATCAGATTCTGGTCATGGAAGCCGGGCGCATCGTGGAGCGCGGAAGCCATCGCCAGTTGCTGGAGCAGGGCGCCACTTACGCCCACATGTGGAACCTGCAGCAGGAGCAGAAAAAGGTCGAGGAATTGGCGCAGAGCGTCGAACCCGCGAATTAGCCTGGATCAGCGAACTGGCCCGCTGCTTGCATCTCGGGTCGGTATAAACATTCAACAAATGAATGAGCCAGCAAAATAAGCTCAACCAGTTATTGAATGTGTTTGCTTAACCCTTGATTTTTGGTATGTTACCGACCGTTTGCAAACTAGCTGCATACGTCGTGGGCCGATTCTGATCGCGGCCGGCGGTAAATGCGGGCGTTGCGAGCGGTTTATTTAATCAATAAAAACAGTTTGTTAGACTTCGGGGTGGTATTGATGAAGGTGATCTTTGGGTTGTTGGGCGTGTGCTTGGCTCTTTGCAGTATGCCGACCGGGGCAGCCGACCGGGTGGTGCGTACCGGCATGAAGCAGGCACATTTTTCGGCAAAACCTGCCGCGTTGCGGCTTCGCTCCAGCGCGTTTCTGGTGCTGGCCCAGGACTCGGGCGAACCACTTCTGGCCAAGAACGTGGATCAGGTCATGCCCATTGCCTCCATCACCAAGTTGATGACTGCCATGGTGGTGCTCGATTCGGGTTTGCCGCTGCTGGAAACCATCGACATCGACCAGGACGACGTTGATCGCAAGAAGGGCTCGCGTTCGAAACTGCGGGTGGGCACCAACCTGATGCGTGCGGAAATGTTGAAACTTGCGCTGATGGCTTCGGAAAATCGTGCCGCCGCATCACTCGCGCGCAATTTCCCGGGCGGCACCCTGGCGTTCGTCGTCGCCATGAATCAGAAGGCTGCCGAACTCGGCATGGACAACACCCACTTCGGTGATTCGACCGGACTGAGCCCCGAAAATGTTTCGACGGCCGAGGATCTGGCCAGAATGGTGGCGGCTGCGCACACCTATCCGCTCATACGTGAATATACGACTTCGGACTCCTTCAAGATCGAATCCGAGGGCAGGCGCCGCCACCGCCTGCTGTCTTATGTCAATTCCAATCGTCTGATCAAGAGCAGCAAGTGGGACATCGGCCTGTCCAAAACGGGCTACATCAGCGAAGCGGGGCGTTGTCTGGTGATGCAGGCGATGATCGCGGACAAGCCGGTCATCATCGTGCTGCTCGATTCATGGGGCAAGCTCTCCCGGATCGCCGATGCCAACCGGATAAAAAGCTGGATAGAAAAAGACATCCTGCGCGTAGAGGGCTGATCGGCCGGCTTGCGCGGCAGCGCTCAGGCCACTTGTGCGCCCGGAAAATTACCCAGGGCGCGTGAAATTTCGTCTGCAACCTGTCTGACTCTGGGGTACCACGCCTTGTCCAGGCGATTGGAAGGCGCCGAGAGCGACAACCCCGCTACCAGGCGTCCTTCGTCGTCGTGAATGCCGGCGCCGATACAGGACACGCCACTTTCCGCTTCTTCGTTGTCCAGCGCATAGCCGAGTTTGCGCACCCGATCCAGTTCCTTGCTCAAGGTCGACAGATCCCGGATCGTATTCTTCGTAAATACCTCGAGTCCGGTGCGTTGCGCGTACTCCCGGCATTTCTCCGGGCCGTCCTCGAGCAGGAATATTTTTCCGGCCGCGGTGATGTGCAGCGGCGCGCGTGCGCCGATCAGATGAACGACGCGCATTGCCGTTCGATCGGACAGCAATCTTTCCACATAAACCATTTCGTCGCCCTGGCGCACGGATAGATTCACGGTTTCGTGTAATTCCTGGTGCAGCCGGCGCATGAACGGCAGCGCCTCCTGGCGCAGATTGATGCGAGACTTCACCAGGTTTCCCAGTTCCAGCAAGCGAATGCCGAGACGGTAGGTGCCCGGCTCGATGCGATCGACCATGCGGAACTCGACCATCATGTTCAGGATTCGATGCGCCGTGGACGGGTGCAGCGTGGTCGCGTTGGCGAGCCGCTTGAGGTTCACCGGCTCGTCGTTGCGCGCCAGCGCATCGAGCAGGTCCATCATGCGTTCGATGACTTGAATCGAGGTTTTTCCTTCGGCCACTGGGCGCCCCACGGAATTGTGCAATGCCGCAATTTTACATGGCGAAAACTGCGCCTACAACGGCGGCGAGGCGCAAATTTTCGCCATGCTATGATGGCGTGCATGTTGCGCTGCGCCGCTGTTGTTTCAGTGTGCACGATTTGCCCCGATGGCCATCCCAGCGCAACCACAAAAACGATGGGAGTGCGCGTTCCGCTCCCCAATTGAATAAATAAAAACGCTGCCTCGCAGGTCCGGCGGCCTGATATCTTCCGGGGAATCCATGAAAGTCGGCCTGTTCGTCACCTGCCTGGTGGACTTGATGCGTCCCAGCATCGGCTTTGCCTCGCTGAAGCTGCTGGAGTCCGCGGGATGTGAAGTCGTGGTGCCCGCCAACCAGACCTGTTGCGGCCAGCCCGGCTACAACTCCGGCGATCGCAAGGCCGCCCAAGCCCTGGCCAGAAAAATGATCGCGGAATTTTCCGACTGCGACTATATCGTCGTGCCCTCGGGCTCCTGCGGCGGCATGATCCGCACGCACTATCCCGAACTGCTGTCGGAGTTTCCGGAATTGACTGCGCAGGTCGAGGCGATCGCGCGCAAGACTTTCGAACTTACCGATTTTCTGGTCAATGTGGCGCGCGTGAGCAGCGTGCCCGGGCAGTTCAGCGGATCGGTCACCTATCACGATTCCTGTGCGGGGTTGCGCGAATTGAACGTCAAGGCGCAACCGCGCGCGCTCCTTGAAAAGGTGGCCGGACTCAGCGTGCGCGAGATGCAGCAGCCCGACCAGTGCTGCGGATTCGGCGGCACTTTCGCCATCAAGTACGGCGAAATCTCCGCGCGCATTGCCGACCTCAAATGTGAAGACGTGCAGTCTGCGCAGGCCGATGCGCTGGTGCTCGGCGACCTCGGTTGCATGCTCAACATCGAAGGCAGGCTGCGCCGGCGCGGTGAAAGCACTATCCGGGTATTGCACGTAGCTGAAGTGCTGGCCGGCATGACCGATCCCGATGGGGACATGGACCGCAGAACGGCGAACTGAAGGCATCAAACATGCAGATTTCATCGAATCAATTCAAGCAGGCTGCCAGCAACAAGCTCGCCGACCCCAAGGTGCAGAAGGCGCTGCGCAATGCCAAAGGCAAGCTCGTGGTTGCGCGTTCCCGCTCCATTCTCGAGCTGGATAATTTCGAGGACATCCGCGACGAGGCGGCGCGCATCCGGGACTTCGGCCTGCAACACATGGACGTGTTGCTCGAGCAGTGGGAGCACAAGGCGCTGGCTGCAGGAACCATCGTGCACTGGGCGGAAACGCCGCAGCAGATCAATGATCTGGTCATCGAAATCGCGCGCCGCCATCAGGTGCGCAAGATCATCAAGTCCAAATCGATGCTGGGCGAGGAGACCAACCTCAATCAGGCGCTCATTGGCGCCGGGCTCGATGTGCGCGAGACGGACCTGGGCGAATACATCATCCAGCAGTTCGGCGAAACGCCCTCGCATATCATCGCGCCGGCGGTGCATAAATCCAAGGACGATATTGCCGATCTGTTCGCCGAGAAGCATGGCCGGCCGAGGCTCAACGACATTGCTGCGCTCACGCACGAAGCGCGGGAGATCCTGCGGCCCCATTTTCTCGATGCGGACATGGGCATCACCGGCGCCAATTTCATGGTCGCCGAAACCGGCTCGACGATGATCGTCACCAATGAAGGCAACGGCCGCATGACGACCACCATGCCGCGCGTGCACGTGGCCATCACCGGTGTCGAGAAGATCGTGGCAACGCTCGAAGACGTGTCGTTGCTGCTGCGATTGCTGACGCGCTCCGCGACAGGACAGTCCATCAGCAATTATCTGTCGTTCACCACGGGCCCGAAGCGTGCCGGCGATCAGGATGGCCCCGGCGAATTCCACGTAATCATCGTCGATGCCGGCCGCACCAAGGTGCTCGGTTCGGAGATCCGCGAAGCCATGCGCTGCATCCGCTGCGGCGCGTGCATGAATCACTGCCCCGTTTACCAGAATATCGGCGGACACGCCTATGGCTGGGTGTATCCCGGGCCGATCGGCTCGATCCTGACGCCTGCGTATGCGGGCATCGAGAATGCCATCGACCTGCCTAATGCCTCGACGCTTTGCAATCAGTGCGGCGTGGTCTGTCCGGTCAAGATTCCCTTGCCCGATCTGATGCGCAAATTGCGCGAGCAGCAGGTGCAGTTGAGCCTGCGGCCCCGGACGGAGCGGCTCGGACTGAGGCTGTGGGCGTGGGCGGCCACGCGTCCGGCCCTCTATGGTTTGCTCACGCGAATCGCCGCGCGCCTGGGCAAATGGATCGGCGGGCGCGACAAGCTGCTGCACCGATTGCCGATGGCGGGCTCCGAATGGACGTCGGCGCGTGATTTTCCGGCGCCGCGCGGCAAGACCTTCCGCGAATTGTATGCCCGCAGGGGTGACAGGAGGACTTCATGAGCGCACGCGACAATATTCTGCGGCGCATCCGCGAAGCCAATGGCCGCCTGGAAAGCGATGGCGAGGCGGCCACCAACACGGTATCGGCAAGGCTGCGCGCGCATGGTCGCGGGCCGTTGCCGACCATGGAATGGGAAACGGTCGAAAGGTTCAAAGAGCGCTGCGCGGCCATGATGTCGACGGTGTCGGAAGCGGCATCGCTAGCGCAGGTGCCGCAGGCGGTTGCGACCTACCTCAGAGACAAAAACCTGCCAACCAGCGGAGCTTGCTGGCCCGAATTCGGCAACCTGGATTGGGCGGCCGCGGGCCTGCACATGCAAGCGCGCCCCGCGCACGGTGACGACAAACTCGGGATCACCGGCGCCTATTGCGCACTGGCAGAAAATGGCACGTTGATGCTGCTCTCGGGGCAGAATACGCCTGCCACGACCAGCCTGTTGCCGGAGAATCACGTGGCTATCGTTCCGGTATCGCGCATCGTGCGGACCATGGAAGATGCCTGGGACTTGTTGCGCCGTGAAGGCGGCGGGATGCCGCGCCAGGTCAATTTCATCTCGGGTCCGTCGCGCACGGCCGACATCGAGATGACGCTCGTCCTGGGAGCGCATGGGCCTTTCCGGGTTCACGTGGTGCTGGTCCAGACTTAAGGTCGTTTACGATCCCGACGCGGCAGTCCGGCCCGTGTCGCAAGCGCGCTACGGGCGTGTTGCCGCCGCTTTGATTCCTGCACCTGTAACCTGGACAAATCTGCCGTGGATGACATTGGGATCCTGCCGTCATTTCCGTTCACCGCCTCGACCCTGATGCTGGTCGGCGCGATCCTGCTGTTCGGTCTCGCGGCGGGCGAACTGTTCACGCGCCTGTTCAGGCTACCGCGCATTACGGGGTTCGTAGCGGCGGGCCTGCTGCTTGGTCCCGACGTATTCGGGGTGCTTGACCGCGCCGTGCTGGGCGAACTTTCGATCTTTGCCGACATTTCTCTCGGCCTGATCCTGTTCGAGTTGGGACGCCGTCTGAACTTGCGCTGGTTCATTCACGACCCGTGGTTACTCGCCAGCAGCCTGGGCGAGAGCCTGTTGTCCTTTCTTTTTGTCTATGCAAGCCTGCGCTTCTTCGATCTGGCGCCCCTTTATGCGGCGACTGCGGCGGCCATCGCCATGGCCACTTCTCCGGCCGTGCTGATCATGATCGTGCACGACCAGCGCGCCAAGGGACCGCTCACAGAGCGCTTGATGGCGCTGACTGCGCTCAACAATGTGTATGCATTCCTGCTGATCGCATTGCTGGTCGGTTTTGTCCATCTGGAACACAAGGCGGGCGGATTGCGAGTCGTGTTGCATCCCCTGTACCTGATCGCCGGGTCGTGTGGGCTTGGTTTTGTGGCCTTCTTTCTCGCGCGCACGTTCGCGCGCTGGCTCGGCAAGCGCGAAGACGCGCAGTTCGCCATGCTGCTGGGACTGATCGTCGGCACGGTCGGTTGCGCCATTTCCTTCAATTTGTCGGTGCTGCTGGCTTTGCTTGCGTTTGGCGTGTTCGCCAGGAATCTCGACCGCAACCACGATTTGATGGCCGTGGAGTTCGGTCCCAGCGCACAATTTTTTCTGGTGATGCTTTTCGTCATTACGGGCGCCGGCCTGCAGCCTTCAGAACTGGCGGTAGCCGGCCTCATGGGCGCCGCGTTCGTGGCCGCCCGGCTCGCCGGAAAAATGCTTGGCATAGTGCTGTTTGCCCCGTTGTCCGGCCTTGCTCCCGGTAAAGCGTTGTTGCTGGGCGTTGGCATGGTGCCCATGTCCGCGATCGCAGTCGTCATGGTCCAGGGCGCCTCGGCCCTGTATCCGGAGTTCGGCGCAAAACTGTCTGCGACTGTGTTGTCCGCGGTAGTAATTCTGGAACTGATCGGCCCCCTCGCCACGCAGTGGGCGTTGCGCCGGTCGGGTGAAGCCGCGCCGCAATCCGGAGTCCGGGCGTGACGCTCGAGTTCAGCCACTCCGCCCCCCTGACGGTGGGCATCGAACTCGAACTGATGATCCTGAGCACGCACGACTGGAATCTGATGCGCGGAGCGGGCGATCTGCTTGGACTCATCGAGAAAGAAGGGCACGCGGGCGACATCAAGCCCGAAATCACCGAAAGCATGATCGAGATCAGCACATCGGTGCACACGGACTGCGCGGCGATGCTGGCCGAATTGCGCGGAATGCGCGACATCGTGGTGCGCAATGCCCGGCGGCTGAATCTTGCAATCGCGGGAGGCGGCGCGCATCCGTTCCAGCACTGGAGCGAACAGCGCATATTTCCCAAGGAGCGTTTCTTGCGGTTGCACGAAATGTATGGCTATCTGGCCAAGCAGTTCACCGTGTTCGGCCAGCACATCCATGTGGGCGTGGGCAGCGGCGACGACGCCATTTACTTGCTGCACATGATGTCGCGCTACATGCCCCATTTCATCGCCCTGTCGGCTTCCTCGCCTTTTTCCCAGGGCGCGGACACGGCATTCGATTCCTCCCGCCTGAACAGCATCAATGCGTTTCCGCTTTCGGGCACCATGCCCTTTGTTGCGGACTGGAACGAGTTCAACGCCTATTTCGACACCATGCGCGAGCTCAAGGTCGTCGAAAGCATGAAGGATTTCTACTGGGATATCCGACCCAAGCCGGAATACGGAACCATCGAAATCCGCGTTTGCGATACGCCGCTTACCGTGGAGCGCGCCGTGCTGCTCGGCGCGTACGCGCAGGCGCTGGCACGGCATCTCATGCTGGACCGGCCGCGCCAGCCCTCGCAGGACGTGTACCGCGTCTACAGTTACAACCGGTTTACCGCCAGCCGCTATGGCCTGGAGGCCGGATTCATCGATGCGTACTCGCGCGAGCGGCGCATATTGCGCGAGGACATCGCCGCGACGCTGGCGATGGTGGCGCCGCACGCGCAGGCGCTCGGCTGTGCGAGTGTGGTCACCGAGATTGACGGCCTGGTCAAGAACGGTCAAAACGATAGCGGATGGCTGCGCGAGACATTCGCCAGAACCGGATCGCTCGACAGCGTGGTGCGCCTGCAAAGCGAACTTTGGTCAGGCGTTGCCCGCAGCGCAACCTCAGCCTGACGCGACGCGGCATCAGGGTTGCTCTCCCACAGCCGCCCGGCCGGCTTGACCGTACTGTTCGATGTGGCGGCGCAGCGGTCTTTGCGACCACGCCCATGCACCGCAAAAGGTGCGGGCTAAATCGCGTTTGCCCGTGCCGGAGCCTGCCTTTATGATTACGGGGATTGAAGTGCTCGCTGCATGGCCACCCGGGGGCATTAAAGGTCCATAGGAACCGCGCCTGTTGCAGCGCCCGGTAGGCACCCAAGACAGGTCCGCGGTACCGGTACCCCAATCGACGCACCGCGCCGGTCAAGCCCGCAGTGGCTGAGCGTGGCGGAACACATAACGAGAAAAAGAAGGGGGGATTCCTGATGAATGTGCGTCGTGCCCTGAACTATGCGGCGCTGGGGCTGCTCGCCAGTGCCGTGCTGGAGTTGCTGACGCCCGGGCATGCGCTGGCAGCGGGCGACGCCGCCGCGCATTCGGCCAAACTTTTTCTGTGGATCGCCGTAATCCTGATCGTGGCCAAGGTCGGCAGCCTGGTGGCTCGCATCGGCCAGCCCATCGTGCTGGGTGAACTGCTGGCCGGCATCCTGCTGGGTAATCTCGCGCTGCTCGGGTTCGATTACCTCGACCCGCTGGCGACCGACGAGATCATGGTCTTCATGGCAGAACTCGGCGTCGTCATCCTGCTGTTCCAGATCGGTCTGGAGTCGAGCGTGCAATCCATGATGAAAGTCGGCGTGCGCGCTTCGGTCGTGGCGGTGATCGGCGTGGTCGTGCCCTTTGTGCTGGGCACCTGGGTGGTGGGCCCGGCACTGCTACCGGGACTCGATTTTAACGCCTACCTGTTTTTGGGCGCGACGCTGACCGCCACCTCCGTTGGCATTACCGGCAGGGTTTTCCAGGACCTCGGGCGCTTGCAAATGCCGGCGGCGCAGATCGTACTCGGCGCCGCGGTGATCGACGACGTGCTCGGGCTGGTGATTCTGGCGGTCGTGTCCGCCATCGTGACAACCGGTTCGCTGGATGCACTGGGCATCGGCCTGATCCTGGTGAAGGCCATCTTGTTTCTGGCAGGCGCGCTCGTGCTCGGCCAGCTTGCCGCGCCGCGCATCAGCCGGCTGTTTGCCGCCATCCATACCGGCGTGGGCATGAAGTTCATGCTGGTCATTACCACTTGCCTGATCTTCGCTTTTATCGCCCAGCAGATGGATCTGGCGCCCATCGTCGGCGCCTTTGCGGCCGGACTGGTGCTCGATGAGGTGCATTTCCGGGACTATGATCGCCCGGCCTTCGAGCGGGATATCGAAACTGCGCTCGATTCTGCCGGACCGGCCACCAAAGAGCGCATGCGCGGGGTGTTGGCGCACCACAACGAGAAGCACCTTGAACATTTGATCGAGCCGCTGGGCCACTTCTTCGTGCCGTTCTTCTTTGTCATGACCGGCATGCAGGTCAAGCTCGATCTGCTGGCCAACACCCACGCCGTCATGATCGCACTGGCACTCACGGCCGTGGCGGTCCTTGGCAAAGTCGTCGCCGGTCTCGCGGCCGGCCCCGGCAATCGCTGGCTGGTCGGCTGGGGCATGGTGCCGCGCGGCGAAGTCGGTCTGATTTTCGCGGCCGTGGGCAGGGGGCTTGGCGTGATATCCGATGAGGAATTCTCGGTGATCGTCATCATGGTCATTCTGACGACTTTGATGACCCCGCCGATTCTGTCTTATTTGATCAAACGGGCATCGGCGAAGGCGGCCTGAACAGCGGGCTGGCGCGGCCTTCGCGCATGCATAATCAGCAGTTCGACGTTTCGAGAGGAGCATAAGAACATGACCAAAGCCAAACGCATGACCAGGCAGGGTGCCGGTGCATCCAGTGCGCGCCGCCGCTTCCTGGGCGGGGCCGCAGCAGTAGGGGGGGCCGCCACGCTGACGACGCTGGCCGGTTGCGGACTCGGGGGCGATTCCACGCCGGGCAAGGGCGTCACGGCCGGTACCGGTCTGAAGGCGCAAACGCTGCGATTCCAGGCGGGCTTTTCGGCCAAGGATCCGTTCTTTGACCGCGCCTCCGAATATGTGCGCATGGTGTCGGATCTCACGGACGGAAATCTGAAAATTGAAATGTCTCCTTCCGGCGCGGTGGTCGGCGCTTTCGACCAGGCCGACGCTGTGCACAAGGGCATCCTCGATGGTTCGCTGGCGGTACCCGCATTCTGGTACGGCAAGAATACGGCGCTGTCGCTGTTCGGGACCGGGCCGGCTTTTGGCCAGGACGCGAATACGCTGCTCGCGTGGGTCGAATACGGCGGCGGCAAGGCGCTCTACGAAGAACTCTATCGCGATATCCTGAAGCTCGACGTGGTCGGTTTCCTGTTCGGCCCGATGTTTTGCCAGCCGCTCGGATGGTTCCGCAAGGAAGTGAAATCGGCAAAGGAGTTCGTCGGCTTGAAATATCGCACCGTGGGCCTGTCGATCGACGTATTCAAGAACATGGGCGCCTCGGTCGTTGCGCTGCCCGGTGGCGAGATCGTGCCAGCCATCGAACGCGGCGTGATCGATGCCGCCGAATACAACAATGCCGCCTCCGATTCAGCGTTGGGATTTCCCGACGTTGCCAAAGTCTGCATGGTACAGAGCTACCACCAACCCGGCGAATGCTTCGAGATCCTGATCAACCGCAAGGTCTGGGACACGATGCCGGAAATCTACCGCCACGTGCTGCGCATCGCATCGAAGGCCGCGAGTACCGACATGTACTGGAAAACGATGGACATTTATTCCACGGAGTACGAGAAAACGCGCGACAAGCAGGGCGTCAAGTTCGTCGAAACCCCGGACGATATCCTCAACGCGCAACTCAAGGCCTGGGACACGGTGATCGCGGAGAAATCCGCGGAGAATCCGTTCTTCGCCAAAGTGGTGGAGTCGCAGAAAAAATTCATGAAGCGCGTGGTGGACTACCAGATGAAGTTCGTCGTGAAGCCCGATCTTGCGTACAAGCACTTCTTTGGTAAAGCGTAACGCACCTCGCGATTCCGGTGCAGTGGAGCCCGTGCCATGAACAACATGCTGCTTTTGATCGACCGCATCAGCGCCTGGTCCGGCAAGGCGTTTGCGTGGACCGTCGTGATCCTGACGGTGGTGGTGTGCTATGAGGTGGTCGCGCGTTATGTATTCAACGCGCCGAGCCAATGGGGGTTCGATATCGCCTACATCCTGTTCGGCGCGGGGTTCATGATGGCCGGTGCCTACACGTTGTCGCGCAATGGCCACGTGCGCGCCGACCTGATGTACCGCACACTTTCGCCGCGCAGCCAGGCGGCCATCGACCTGGTGTTGTACGTGTTTTTCTTCCTGCCGGGCGTGGCGGCACTGGTGTATGCGGGCGTTGAGTTCACGCGCGTGTCCTGGGCGATGCTGGAAGTCTCGAGTGTGACTTCCTCGGGCACGCCGATCTATCCGTTCAAGCTGGTCATTCCCGTTGCTGGGGCGCTGCTGCTGCTGCAGGCGCTTGCGGAAATCGCGCGCTGCATCCTGTGCCTGCGCAACGGACAATGGCCGCAACGCTTGCACGACGTCGAAGAGGAGGACATCGACCAGCTCAAGGAGATTGTGGCGGATCGCACTCCCGGCGGAGCGCGCACATGAAGGCCCTCAAGTTCGACGGGCGCGTCCTGGGCATCAGTTTGATCTCGCTGATCCTGCTGGCGTACGTCCTGTTCCTGCCGCCGCCTTCGCAGATCACCCATGCCCACCTGGGCATGGTCATGCTGGGTGTCATCGTCGCCGCGATCCTGCTGGGCTTTCCCATTGCCTTCACGCTGATCGGACTGGGCATCATTTTCGGGCTGGTGGCGTTTCACCGGCCCGGGGTGCCGTGGCTGGAAAACCCCATCTTCGACAACATGGTGCTGCGCACGTATGGCGTGATGACGAGCGACGTCATCATTGCGGTGCCGCTGTTCATTTTCATGGGTTATATCGTCGAGCGCTCGGGCATCATCAACCGTCTGTTCAAGAGCCTCGAACTGGCCATGTCCGGCGTGCCGGGTGCGCTGGCCGTGGCCACGATCGTCACCTGTGCGGTGTTTGCCGCCGCGACCGGAATCGTCGGTGCCGTGGTCACGCTCATGGGACTGCTGGTCCTGCCGCCGATGCTCAAGGCCGGCTATGACGTGAAGCTGTCCACGGGCGCCATCGCAGCCGGGGGTTGTCTGGGCATACTGATTCCGCCGAGCGTGATGCTGATCCTCTACGGCGCGACGGCCGGCGTGTCGGTCGTGCAGCTTTACATGGGAGCGCTGATACCCGGCATCATGCTCTCCTTGCTCTATGTGGGTTACGTCATCGTCCGGGCGATCCTGAATCCGAAGCTTGCGCCGAGGCTCTCGGTCGAGGAACGCAATGTGCCGTGGAGCAAGATTTTTCCCATGCTGCTCACGTCATTTTTTCCGCTGGCCTTGCTGGTCACGGCGGTCCTGGGCAGTATCCTGTTCGGGATTGCCACGCCGAGCGAAGCGGCCGCCGTGGGCGCGCTCGGTGCGGCGATCCTGGCCGTATGCTACCGCCGCATGAGTTTTCAGCGGCTGAAGGAATCCGCTTTCCTCACCGCCAGAACGACTGCGATGGTCTGCTGGCTGCTGGTCGGATCATGGGTGTTTTCCTCGACGTTCGCGGTGCTCGGCGGACAGCGCATTCTGGAGAGCTGGGTCTATTCGATGGATTTGTCTCCGGCAGGCTTCCTGCTGCTGTCGCAGTTCATCATTTTCCTGCTGGGCTGGCCGCTCGACTGGACCGTCATCATCATCATATTCATCCCGATTTTCCTGCCGATGCTGGCCAACTTCGGTATCGACCCGCTGTTCTTCGGCTTGCTGACCGCGCTGAACCTGCAAACGGCGTTCCTGTCGCCGCCCATGGCCATGGCCGCCTACTATCTGAAGGGCGTGGCACCGCCGCATGTGACGCTGGCACAGATCTTTTTGGGCATGATTCCGTTCATGCTGTTGCAACTATTTGCCATGGTGCTGCTCTACCTGTTCCCGATGATCGGGCTGTGGTTGCCGCAGATGCTCTACAAATAGCAATATTCCGGATTCCACTGTAAACAGGCGAGGCCATGAAGCACAAGGTACTGGTGACCAGGGAGGTGTTCGATGAGACCATCGATTTCCTGAAGCGCAGTTTCGAGGTCGATGCCAATCAGGCCGACAGGATTCTCGATCGCGACGAACTGATCGGCCGGCTGCAGGGCAAGCAGGGCGTGCAGACCGCGTCGAGCGATCGGGTCGACGCGGCAGTACTGGACCAGTGTCCGGCCGTCAGGGCCGTCTGCAATACGGCGGTTGGCTATAACAATATCGACGTCGAGGCCTGCACCCGCCGTGGGGTCATGGTCACCAACACGCCGGGCGTATTGACCGACAGCGTGGCCGACTATTCGATGGGATTGATCATCGCCACCTGCCGGCGCATGACCGAAGGCGAAGCCTATTTGCGCAAAGGCGAGTGGACCGGCACATTCCTCAAACAGATGCTCGGCCAGGATGTGCATGGCGCGACCCTGGGCATGTTCGGTTTCGGCCGCATCGGCCAGGCCATCGCCCGGCGCGCGCGCGGTTTCGACATGAAAATCCTGTATCACAGCCGCAGCCGCGCCACGGCAACCGCGGAACAAGAATCCGGCGCGGTCTATACCGCAAAGGAAGCGTTATTGCGCAGCGCTGATATCGTGCTGCTGATACTGCCGTTCACGCCGGAGACGCAGCACTACATCGGCGCAAAGGAACTGGCGCTCATGAAACCCACGCGCGGTGCTGGTCAACATGGCGCGCGGGGGCATCGTCGATGATACCGCGCTGGTCGAAGCGCTGAAGAACAGGACGATCTGGGCGGCGGGTCTGGATGTCTACGAGAACGAACCGAAGTTCAATCCGGGACTGCTGGCGCTGAGCAACGTCGTGCTTTCGCCGCACATTGCCAGCGCCTCGGAACCCACGCGCAAGGCCATGGCGATGACTGCGGCCGTCAACCTGACGGCAGCATTGTCCGGTCAAACGCCACCTAATCTCCTGAATCCCGATTACAGGAATTTTCTGAATACGTAATCAATGCTTCGACGCGGCGTGTGGCCGTGTCTGGAACCGACCCATGACTGAACTATACCGACTGGGATTGCGCGAGGCTGCACTGCGCATCCGATCCGGCATGCTGAGCAGCACCGATTACACGCGAGCGCTGCTTGCTCGCATCGATGCCCTGGACAAGGACGTGCAGGCCTGGCAATGGCTTGATCGCGCCCGCGCCCTGGATCTGGCGGCGAGCGCCGACAAGGCAGACCGCGCGATGCGGGTCGCGCATCCACTGCACGGCCTGCCGATCGGGGTGAAAGACCTGTTCTATACGGCAGGCATTCCCACCGAGATGGGATGCCGCGCCTACGCGGGCTATGTGCCGGAGAGTACGGCCGACGTGGTACTGCGGCTGGAAGCCGCAGGCGGAATCATGTTCGGCAAGACTGTTACCACCGAGGCGGCGTTCATGGTGCCGGCGAAGACGCGCAATCCCTGGAATATCGCCCACACCCCGGGAGGGTCTTCGAGCGGATCGGCTGCCGCGGTCGCCGCTGGCTTCGTTGCCGGCGCGTTGGGGACGCAGACCAACGGATCGGTCATCCGGCCTGCCGCATTCTGCGGCGTGGTGGGCTACAAGCCGAGTTTTGGCCAGATATCCGTGCGCGGCGTGATGCCCTTTGCCCAGACCCTGGACCAACCCGGCGTATTCGCGCGCTCGGTCGGCGACGCGGCATTCCTGGCATCGAGCCTCACCGCGCAGCGCACGGTGATCACACCGGAAGTGCGGCCCCTGCGCAGCGCGCCGAAACTCGCCGCCGTGCGCTCGCCAGCGTGGTATCTGGCGCAGCCCGACCAGCGCCTGCAATTTGAAGCGGACATCCATCGCCTGCGCGAAGCCGGCGCTTCGGTGGATGTGCTGGAGATCGCGGGCGCGTTCGACAGCGCTCACCATACGCATCGCACCATCATGCTGTACGAGGCCGCTCGATTGGCGAAAAAGGCTCGCGAGATCTGGCGCGGCGGATTCTCCGACTTCCTGAATCAGGCACTCGACGAAGGCGAGCGGCTGCGCGAGTCGGATTACCGCGAAGCGCTCAAGATTCGCACGCAGTTGCAGCAGAGCCTCGCGGAGTTTTTCGACCGCGGCTATTCTGCGATCATCACGCCGCCTGCCGCGGGGGAGGCGCCGGCCACGCTCGAGAATACGGGCGATCCGCGCTTCTGCACCATCTGGACGCTGGTCGGACTGCCGGCCATCACCATTCCGACGGGCAAGGGTCCGCATGGCCTGCCGATGGGGTTGCAGCTCATTGGTGCCGCGGAAGAGGAAAACTATCTGCTGGCCACGGCTGCATGGTGCGAGCGCTATTCGCCGTTCAAGGGATTGGTGTAACCACGATCCTTGTCATGCGCTGCTGAAGGTCATCGCGAAGATGAACGGGCGCGACTGATGCCGGTCGGCCCGGGCCGCGTGCAAACCTCGGCCTTGCGGCGGGCCCCCGGCGTGAGCATTGCCGGCAACAACGCCTCGGGCCAGGTGCGGCGAGTCGGCTACAATCCCTCCTTGCTGCACAGGCAAGTCTTTTCTCGTTCTTTCGCATGAGTTCCAACCCGGTTTCTCCAGAACCTTCCGACCCCGACGTCGATTGGCGCGCGCTGCGCGCATGCGTGGAGCGCGGCATGTTGCGCGAGCGCGGCCCCCTGCGTAGCCGCATGCGCCGGCTGGAACAAGCAGCGCGCAGCGGCAAGCCGGATGCGGCGGAAATCGGCAGACTCCTCACCGCCGCAAAGCAGTCTGAGGCGCAGGCCCGCACGCGCAAGGAGCGCCTGCCGCAGGTCACGTATCCCGAGGAGCTGCCGATCAGCGGCAAGCGCGGCGAGATCGCCGCCGCAATCGAGTCCCACCAGGTGGTGATCGTGTGCGGCGAGACTGGTTCGGGCAAGACCACGCAATTGCCCAAGATCTGCCTGGAGCTGGGCCGCGGGGTGCATGGCATCATCGGCCATACCCAGCCGCGCCGGATCGCCGCGCGCGCCGTGGCCAATCGCATCGCTGCGGAACTGCGCACGGCCCCCGGCGATGTGGTCGGCTTCCAGGTCCGGTTCACCGACAAGACCAGCGCGGACAATTACATCAAAGTCATGACCGACGGCATCCTGCTGGCGCAGACGCAGGCGGACCGCTGGTTATCGCAATACGACACGCTGATCATCGACGAAGCCCACGAGCGCAGCCTGAACATCGACTTTCTGCTGGGCTACATCAAGCAGTTGTTGCCGCGCCGTCCGGAACTCAAGCTGATCATCACCTCGGCCACCATCGATGCGGATCGTTTCTCCGCGCATTTCGACAACGCGCCGGTGGTCGAAGTGTCCGGCCGGCTGTATCCGGTGGACGTTTGGTACCGGCCGTTCGATGAAGATGACGAGGACGAGCACGAGATCGATCTTCCCGAAGCGATTGTCAAGGCCGTGGATGAAGTCACAGCGCGAACCACTTCCGGAGACGTGCTGGTATTCCTGCCGGGCGAGCGGGAAATCCGCGATGCGGCGGAGGCCCTGCGCAAGCATCATCCGCAAGGCGCAGAAATCCTGCCGCTGTACGCGCGATTGTCGGCGCCGGAACAGGAACGCATTTTCTCTGCGGGCGGTGCGACGCGGCGCATCGTGCTGGCAACCAACGTGGCGGAAACTTCGCTGACCGTGCCGGGCATCCGCTTCGTGGTGGATTCGGGGCTGGCGCGCATCAATCGCTACAGCTATCGCAACAAGGTCGAACTGCTGCAGGTCGAGAAGATTTCGCGGGCATCGGCGAACCAGCGCGCCGGACGCTGCGGTCGCGTCATGAATGGCATCTGCGTGCGCTTGTACGGCGAGGAGGATTTCAAGGCGCGCCTTGAATTCACCGAACCCGAAATCCTGCGCTCCTCGCTGGCGTCTGTCATCCTGCGCATGGGCGCGCTCAAGCTCGGAGACATCGAGAACTTCCCGTTCGTCGACGCGCCGGCCTCGCGCATGATCGCCGACGGCTACCAGTTGCTCGCCGAACTGGGCGCCGTCGATGATGCGCGGGCCTTGACGCCCGTCGGGCAACAGCTGGCGAAACTGCCCATCGACCCGCGCGTCGCGCGCATGCTGGTCGCCGCGAAGCAGGAGGGTTGCCTCGCCGAGGTGCTGATCATCGCCGCGGCGCTGTCGGTACAGGATCCGCGCGAACGGCCGATGGACAAGAAGGAGGCCGTGACGCAGGCGCACGCGGAATTCGTCGACGATCGCTCGGACTTCCAGGCCTATCTGAGCATCTGGAAATGGTTCGAAGAGGCGCTGGTGCACAAGAAGTCCAATCGCAGCCTGGTGCAGGACTGCCACGAGCGCTTCCTGTCCTATCTGCGGCTGCGCGAATGGCGGGAACTGCACGCGCAGTTGCACGCACTGGTGGCGGAGATGGGCTGGCGGCTCAACGAGAAAGAGGCGGGGTACGAGGAGATCCACCGCGCACTGCTGGCGGGGTTGCTCGGCAACATCGGTTTCAAGTCCGACGAAGCGGGAATCTATCTGGGTGCGCGCCAGATCAAGTTCGTGCTGAGCCCGGCATCGGGCCTGAAAAAGAAAGGGCCGAAGTGGGTGATGTCGGCGGAGCTCACCGAAACTACGCGGCTGTATGCGCGGGGCGTGGCCGCGATCGAGCCGGAATGGATCGAGCGCCTCGGCGGGCATCTGGCCAAGCGCAGTTACCGCGAGCCGCACTGGTCCAAGGACAGCGGGTCCGTGGTCGCCTATGAGCAGGTCAGCGTGTACGGCCTCGTGGTGGTGCCCAAACGACGCGTGCAATACGGGCCCATTGCGCCAAAGGAAGCGCGCGAACTGTTCATCCGCGGCGCGCTGGTCGCCGGGCACTATCCCGGCCAGCCGGAATTTCTTGCGCACAACCGCCGGCTGGTCGAAGACGTGCAGCAACTCGAGCACAAATCGCGCCGCCATGACGTTCTGGTCGACGATGAAACGATTTTCGCGTTCTACGCCGAACGCATTCCCGATGGACTCTACAGCGCGGTAGATTTCGAGAAGTGGCGGCGGGAAGCCGAGCGACGCAACCCGAAGCTGCTGTTCCTGACGCGCGAGTACCTCATGCGCCACAGCGCGGAACAAGTCACCGAGGATCTGTTTCCGGATGCGCTGACGGTGGGTTTGCAGACTTTCGATCTGAGCTATCGCTTCGATCCGGGCCATGCGCTCGACGGGGTGACCATGACGGTGCCGCTGCACCTGCTCAACCAGGTGGACGAAGGACGTTGCGAATGGCTGGTGCCGGGTTTGCTGCGCGACAAACTGACCTACCTGCTGAAGGGCTTGCCAAAGGGCCTGCGCAAACATTTCGTGCCGGTGCCGCAGGTGGTCACGGCGTGCATGGACATTCTTGAACCCGACAGCACCGCGCTGACTGCCGCGCTATCGCAGGCCTTGTTCAAGAAAACCGGGGTCGAGGTCGCTGCGGATGCGTGGGACGTCGCGGACCTGCCGGCGCATCTGCGGATGAATTTTCGCGTGGTCGACGAGCAGGATCACGAACTGGCCAGCGGCCGCGATCTGGTGGCGCTGCGCAACCAGCTCGGCGTGAAAGCGCGCCGGACATTCAGCGAAACGGCCAGCACGGCCTTCGAGCGCAAAGGCGCCACCACCTGGGATTTCGACGAATTGCCGGAGCAAGTGGAAGTGGATCGAGGCCGCGGCAAATTGATCGGTTATCCGGCCGTCGTGGACGAAGGTAAATCGGTCGGGCTGACGTTGCTCGATACCGAAGCCGAGGCGCAGGCCGCGACGCGGCGTGGTCTGCGCCGGCTGTTTCAGCTGGCACTGCCGGAACATATGAAGTCACTGGCGCGTAACCTGCCGGGGTTCAACGAGATGCAACTGCGCTACATGGTGATGAATCAGGCGCTGCTGGACGATCCGGGCGGCAAGCAGGACAAGGCCGCCATTGCCGACCGGCTGCGCGATGAGCTGGTGAGCGCGATCAGCGATCGGGCTTTTTTCGTCGAGCAGGAGCCCGTGCGTAACCGCAAGCAGTTCGACACCCGCGTCGCCAAAGGCAAGACCCGGCTGATGGATGTCGCGCAGGAAATCGCGCGCATCGCCGGCGAAATCCTGGTGGAGCACCAGGCCGTGCGCGCAAAGCTGACCCAGCCGGCTTACGCGGCATGGCCGCGCGCCCTGGCGGACATGCGCGCACAATTGCGCGAGCTGCTGGCGCCGGGATTCCTGGCGAGCGTGCCCTTCGACCGGTTGAAGCACTATCCGCGCTATCTCAGGGCGATTGCCATGCGGCTGGACAAGATCGCCTCCAACCCGGAGCGCGATGCCAACTGGCAGCAGCAACTGACGCGCTATTGGCAGGCCTATCAGGCCCGTCTGGTGGCCGACCGCGCGCGCGGCGTGCGCGATGCGAAGCTCGAGGACTTACGCTGGATGCTCGAAGAGCTGCGGGTGTCGCTCTGGGCGCAGCAGCTCAAAACGCCCTATCCGGTGTCGTTCAAACGCGTCGAGAAATACTGGGGCGAGCTTTGAGCAGGGCTGCTAGCATTTGAGCGGACGAAATAGCGGAAGCTAGCCGTGGAGAAGTCGTTCAAAAAAGAGATCGAGTTGCTGCGCCTGGGCGCGGGCGAGACCTTCCACGGCGAGGGCATCCTCGCGATCACCAAGGCGCTGCTGCAGTCCGGGCGTGGCCTATGTCGGCGGCTACCAGGGCGCGCCGGTGTCGCACCTGCTCGACGTGATGGTGCAGGCCAAGCCCTACATGGACGAGCTCGGCGTGCACGTCGAAGCCTGCTCCAACGAGGCCTCGGCCGCGGCGATGCTGGGCGCCTCGATCCACTACCCGCTGCGCGGCGCGGTGACCTGGAAGTCCATCGTCGGCACCAACGTCGCGGCCGACGCGCTGTCCAACCTGTCGTCGCCCGGCGTCATCGGCGGCGCGCTGATCGTGGTCGGCGAGGACTACGGCGAAGGCGCGTCGCGTGATCCAGGAGCGCACCCATGCCTATGCGCTGAAGTCCTCGCATGTGCCTGCTCGATCCGCGGCCCGACCTGGCCGTGATGGTGCGCATGGTCGAGCAAGGCTTCCGCCTGTCCGAGGCCTCGAACATGCCGGCCATCCTGGAGCTGCGCATCCGCGCCTGCCACGTGCGCGGCAGCTTCGAGTGCAAGGACAACGTCGCGCCGGCCGATCTCCACGCGCGCGCTGATGGAGGACCCCGCCGGCTTCGACTACATGCAAGCTGGCGCATCCGCCGGTGACCTTCCGCCACGAGAAGCTCAAGGGCGAGGAGCGCATTCCGGCCGCGCGCCGCTACATCGTGGAGCACGGGCTGAACGAGCTGTTGCCGGGCAAGCACGCACGACCTCGGCATCATCGTGCAGGGCGGCCTCTACAACTCGCTGATCCGCAGCCTGCAGCAGCTCGGCCTGGCCGATGCCTTCGGCGCACAGCGAGATCCCGCTGCTGGTGCTCAACGTCACCTACCCGCTGGTGCCCGAGCAGGTCGCGCGACTTCTGCGTCGGCAAGCGCGCGGTGCTGGTGGTCGAGGAAGGCCAGCCCGGAATACATCGAGCAGGAGATCGCGACGCTGCTGCGCCGGCGCGACATCCAGACGCCGCTGCACGGCAAGGACCTGCTGCCGGCGGCCGGCGAGTACACGGTCGAAGTGCTGGCCGCGGGCCTGCCGCACTTCGCTCGACCGCTACCTGCCCGGCGCGCGGCGACGAAGCCGGCGCAGCACTGGCTGCGCGGCAACGCGCGACGCGCCGCGCAGGCGAGTGCCGCGCGCAGCTGCGACGACGCCGCTGCCCGCGCGCCCGCCGCGGCTTCTGCATCGGCTGCCCCGAGCGGCCGGTGTTCTCGGCGCTGAAGCTGGCGCAGCAGGACATCGGCCCGGTGCACATCGCGGCCGACATCGGCTGCCATGCCTTCGGCACCTTCGAGCCGTTCTCGATCGGCCACTCGATCCTCGGCTACGGCATGAGCCTGGCCAGCCGCGCCGGCGTCTCGCCGATGATGCAGCGGCGCACGCTGTCGATCATGGGCGACGGCGGCTTCTGGCACAACGGCCTGCTGACCGGCGTGCAGATCGCGCGCTGTTCAACGGCGACGACGCGGTGCTGCTGATCTTCAAGAACGGCTACACCTCGGCCACCGGCACGCAGGACATCATCTCGACGCCCGACGAGCGACGCAAGGACGGCGCGCAGCCGACAAGCAGCAGAGCCTGGTCGCACACGCAACCACGACCATCGAGATCGACGCTTGCAGGGCCTGGGCGTGCAGTGGCTGCGCACCGTGCACACCTACGACGTCGACAAGATGCGCGCGACGCTCAACGAGGCCTTCACCAGCGACTTCAACGGCCTGAAGGTGATCATCGCCGAAGGCGAATGCCAGCTCGAGCGCCAGCGCCGCATCAAGCCGTGGCTCGCCGGCCTGCTGAAGAAGGGCAAGCGCGTGGTGCGCGTGAAGTACGGCGTCGACGAGGACGTGTGCAACGGCGACCACGCCTGCATCCGCCTGTCGGGCTGCCCGACGCTGACGCTCAAGGACAACCCCGATCCGCTGCAAGGTCGATCCGGTGGCCACCGTCATCGACGGCTGCGTCGGCTGCGGCCTGTGCGGCGAGAACGCGCATGCGGCGACGCTGTGCCCGATCCTTCTACCGCGCCGAGGTGATGCAGAACCCGCAGTGGCACGAGCGCCTGCTCGACGCGTTGCGCGGCGCGCTGTCGTGCGCGCGCTGCAGCCGCCATGAACCCGTCACGCGCAACGGCCCGATCACCCTGCTGATCTGCGCCCTCGGCGGCGAAGGCGGCGGCGTGCTCGACCGAATGGCTGGTCGACATCGCCGCGCCACGCCGGCTACGCGGCGCAGAGCACCTCGATCCCCGGCGTCGCGCAGCGCACCGGCGCGACCACCTACTACATCGAGGTGTTTCCCGGTGCCGCTGGCGCGAGCTCGGCGGCACGCAGCCCGGTGTTCAGCCTGAACCCGGTGCCCGGCGCGCTCGACGCGCATGGTTTCCTCGGAGCTGCTGGAGACCGCGCGCCAGATCGGCAACGGCATGACCTCGCCGGAGCGCACGCTGGTCATCACCTCGTCCGGCCGCACGCTGACCACCGCAGAGAACGCATGCAGCTCGGGCGACGGCCGCGCCGACCGCGCCGACCTGCTGGAGGTGGTGCAGCAGTTCAGCCGCGAGCACCACGTGTTCGACATGGGCGCGCTGGCCCGGGAAGCCGGCACCGTGGTCAGCGCCGTGATGCTCGGCGCGATCGCCGGCAGCGGCCTGTTGCCGTTTCGCGCGCGAGGCGTACGAAGCGCGTGGTGCGCGCGCGGCGGCAAGGGCGCCGAAGCCAGCCTGCGCGGCTTCGCGCGCGGCTTCGAGATCGGCGGCGCAGGCGCGCGCGCAGGCCGACTCGTGGCCAGGTGCTGCGCCGGCCGATCCGACGCACGCCGGCGCCGCAAGCCATCGCCGCCGCCGAAGTCGGCACGCGCGGCGTTTCCCGCCGCCAGCGCACGACCATGCTCGGCGCTCGGCTACGCGCGCCTGCTCGAGTACCAGGACCGCGCCTACGCCGACCTGTACGTGCAGCGCCTGCAGCAGGTGCTCGCTGCCGAGCGCGCCGCCGACCCGGCCGGCGCGCACGGCTTCGCGACCACCCGCGAGATGGCGCGCTGGCTCGCGCTGTGGATGGCCTTCGACGACATCGTGCGGGTGGCCGACCTCAAGAGCCGCGCCAGCCGCTGCGCGCGCGTGCAGCGGCGAAGTCAAGGCGCGGCGACGACGACCTGCTGCAGCGTCTACGACCACTTCAAGCCCGGCGTGCCGGAGTTCGCGGCGCTGCTGCCGGCGCGGCTGGGCACGCGCGATTGACGGGCTGGGACCGCGCGCCGCCAGCGCGCGGCAAGGCAGCCCTGGGCCCTGCCGCTGAAGGTCGGCACCCACACGCGTCTTCGGCATGCTCGCGCTGCGCCTGCTGGCCGGCCTGAAGTGGCTGCGCCTGCGCGGCAGCCGCTTCGCGCAGGAGCAGGCAGATGATCGAGCGCTGGCTGGCGGCGGTGGTGCAGGGCACGCGCACGCACTGGCAGCTGGGCCACGAGATCGCGCTGTGCGGCCGCCTGATCAAGGGCTACGGCAGCACCAACGAGCGCGGCAAGGACAACCTGCTGCACGTGCTCGACCACCTGGCGACAGGCGTACCTGCGCGAGCAGAGGCGGTCCGGGCGGCGCGCGCCGCCGCCCTGGCCGACGACGCCGGCAAGGCACTCGACGAAACCCTGATCGGGCACGGCGCTGCGCCCCGGCCCGTCAAGGCGCAGCCGGTCACCTGGGTCAAGAAGCGCCGCAGTACGACGGCCTGAACGATCAGGGCGTGCGACACCGGAAAGGGGGTGAAGCCGGGTCGCCACGCGCGGTCGATGCGTTGACAACGCGGCCGGCTGGTCTAAACTGGCTTGGGTTGTCGCAGGCGAGCCGATCGCCGGGATCGTTTCTCCAAGGAAAAAAATGAAGACAGTCCAGCAGCTCCTGGAGTCAAAGCGCTACAGCGTCGTATCCGTGATGCCTTCGAGCACGGTGCTGGACGCGTTGCAAGTGATGGCGGAGAAGGAAATCGGTGCCGTGATGGTGATCGATGGCGAACACCTCGTCGGCAT
Organism: uncultured beta proteobacterium; assembly: GCA_963846655.1. Lineage (GTDB taxonomy): Bacteria > Pseudomonadota > Gammaproteobacteria > Burkholderiales > JACQAP01 > JACQAP01. The sequence continues at coordinate 707,692 of CAWJWT010000002.1, forward strand.
TTTTTCCGAGCGCGACTATGCGCGAAAAGTCGTACTGCAGGGCAAGACTTCCAGGGATACGCCAGTGCGCGAAGTCATGACCGACAAGGTGGTGTGCGTGCGTCCCGAGCAGACCATCGACGACTGCATGGGCCTGATGACGGACAAGCGGATTCGCCATTTGCCGGTGCTGGACCACAAGAAAGTCGTGGGCGTGATCTCCATCGGCGACGTCGTCAAGGAAATGCTCTCGGACAAGGAATTCGTGATCCAGCAGCTGGAAAGTTACATCCACAACTAGCGTGGCCGGCCGTCCGCGTCGCCACGGTTTCGTTCCGATTGCGTCCATGAATTGCAAAATCCTCGGGTTGCTGCTGGTCGCCTGCGTGCTGTGCGGTTGTAAAACCCAGACCGCCATGACCGCCAGCGCCACCGGCTGCCGCACCATAAGCGTGGACATCGTCGACAGCCGCTACTCGCGCGAGGGTTCCACCACGGCCTGGTGCGCGAAGTGCAAAAACAAGCTGTATCAGTGCGTCTCCAATCCGGATCACAGCCGCACCGAGTGCAAGGAAGCCACGCCAGGCGCATGCGAGTGAGGCGATGGGCCGGTCGACGTGCGGCCGACAGGCTGGCGCACTGGCTGGATGGGCCCGGATCGGCGCCTGCACTGCAGGAAAACGGGATTGGCGCGCGATGTGCACGCCCCCACTCCCCATGATCCCGTCGCACCGAGCGTCGAGCCGGAAGCTGGCGGCAGGGGCCGGCACACTCGCCGCGCCATCCACCGGCCGCGCCGACTGATCAGAATATTCAGTCCTTTACTGCCTCCACTTCGATCGCGATTTTTACCTCATCGCCCACTGCCGGTACGTACGCGCTGAGGCCGAACTCGCTGCGTTTGATGGCGGCGGTGGCATTGGCCCCGCACATTTGTTTCTTGTTCATCGGATGCGGCCCGCAATGAAAAGAGGTGACGACGAGATTGACCGGCTTGGTTACGCCCAGCATGGTGAGCGAGCCTTCAGCGCCGGTCAGCTTTTCGCCGCTGAATTTCAGCTTGTCGGCCTTGTAAGTCAGCGAGGGGAATTTGCCAACGTTGAAGAACTCGTCGCTCTTCAAATGCGTATCGCGCTTGGCGTGGCCGGTGTCGATGGACGTCGCATCGATCGTGATGTCGATGCTGCCGGTCTTTGCCGCCGGATCGAGCGTGATCTTGCCGGTGGTTGCACCAAAGCGGCCATGCATCGTGGAGAAGCCCAGATGGTTGATTTCGAAGTTCGGATAAGTGTGGGCCGGATCCACGGTGTACGAATCGGCTGCCGCTGCCGGCAATGCGAAGGTGGCGGTAATCAGTGCTGCGAGTAATGTTTTCAAGTGCTTCTCCTTTTGCGGGTTGAATGATTCGGTCACTGCCGTGTGGGCGCGCTTGCGCACCGGTCATTTGTTTGCCGTGGTAACGAAACGAAAATTGACCTGCACCTCGTCGGCGACCGTGTCGGTGTCCGACCAGATTCCTTCGCCGATCTTGAATTGCAGGCGCCTGAGCGTGAAGCGGCCTTCGTACGTAATCGCGTCGCCCGCTCGCTTGACCGTAAAGGGTGCCGCGACCTCCTGGCCGATGCCCTTGATGGACAGTTTGCCGCGCGCCTCGTACTGGCCGGGTGCGAGCTGCTTGACGGAGCTGGAGACGAACCTGGCAGTGGGGAATGCGCTGGTGTTGAACCAGGTCTTCTTGACGACTTCGGCATCGGCATCCTCGCTGCCGGTGTCGACACTCGCCAGATCGACCTCGATCTCGGCCTTGGAGGACGCGAGCTTCCTGGCGTCGAAGTCGATATGCGCAGAGTACTTCTTGAAACGTCCTTCGACCGGAACATTCATCTGCTTCGAGACGAATGTGATGGCGCTTTTGCTGTAATCGACGTCGGCGGCGGGGGCTGGCAAGCCGATCGCAGCCAGCGCCAGCAGGAACGGGGAAACGTATGCTTTCATTTGGAGGCGCTCCGTTGTTTGATAAAGGGCAGCATGCGCCGCAGCACATCATCGCGATCCACGAGGTGGTGCTTCAGCGCGGCAGCCACATGTAGCGCAATCAGCAATACCATCAGCCAGTTCAATGCTTCGTGCAGCTGCATGAGCTGATCCGCCATCTCCTTGTTCTTGCCGAGCAGATCCGGAATCGGCAGCACACCGAGGTAAACCACCTGAAAGCCGAGGGCTGAACTCATCAGCCAGCCCGATAGCGGGATCAGCAAGGTCAGCGCATAAAGGAAGAAATGGGTGATGTTCGCCGCGCTGTGTTGCCATGCCGGCATGGTGACCGGTGGCGGTGGCGGACGGTGCGACAATCGCCAGCCAAGGCGCACCAGGACCAGCATGAAAATCGTGACGCCGATCCATTTGTGATACGCATAGAGCTTGAGCTTGGTCGGTGAGATCTCAAGCTCCGTCATGTACTGGGCGAGCACAAAAGTGCACAGGATGGCCGCGGCGATCAGCCAGTGTAATGCGATCGCCACGGCGGAATAACGCCGACGGGCCGCGGTCAGATCAGGCGCCATGGGTCGTCGACCGCGCGCATCGCGCAAGGCATCACGGAGCTTGTGCAGCAATTCGGCCGTTTGATCGAGTTCACTCGCGGACAGCGCCGTGAATGCCTGCTTGAGGTGACCGATGTGCGCCGGAAATGCGTGCTCGAACGTGCGTATGCCCTGCGGGGTCAGAGCCACGAAGATCTGCCTGCGGTCGGCGTCCGACGCCGAGCGCCGGATCAGGCGGCGCGCTTCCAGGCGATCCAGCACCCCGGTCAGCGTGCCTTTGGTGATCAGCGTCTTTTCGGCGAGTTCCTTGCAGGTCATGCCCGGCGTGTTGCCGAGCGTTGCGATGATATCGAATTGCGCGCTGGTCAGACCGAGCTTGCGCACGTGAAGTGCCGAGTAGGCTTCGAAGGCCTGATAGCACTCGGCCAGGGATCGCAACGTCCTGATGAACTGCTCGGTAGACATAGAAACGTTTTCCGGGTATTTAGTTCTAATGCAAACTATTCTGACGCGGGCCATGGGTCGTGTCAATGCGCCCGCAAAATGGCTCGCTTGACGCGGGTTCCCCGCAGCCCGCACACTCGCCGCCCTTGGCTTGCGGGGAGTTACCCAGTGTTCGGCGCGCTCATCATTGGCGACGAAATCCTGTCGGGCAAACGACAGGACAAGCACTTTCCCAAGATCGTGGAGTCTGCTCAAGGCGCGCGGTCTGGGGTTGTCGTGGAACATGAACCTGCCGGACGATCCGGAGATCCTCACGCAGGTGCTCGAGCAGCACCCTGGCGCGTCCGGAGATCGTGTTTCAGTTTCGGAGGCATTGGCGCCACGCCCGATGACCATACCCGCCAATGCGCCGCCAGGGCGGCCGGTGTCGAGCTGGTACTGCATCCCGAGGCGCAGCGTGAAATCGAAGCGCGATTTGGCGCGGAGGCTTACCCGAAGCGCATCCAGATGGGCGTCTTTCCGCAGGGCAGCCGCATCATTCCCAATCCCTACAACCGCGTGCCCGGGTTCAGTCTCGGCCGCCATCACTTTCTGCCCGGGTTTCCCGAAGATGGCCTGGCCGATGATGGAATGGGTGCTCGACACCGAGTATCCGCACTTCGCACCAGGCGCATCCGCCGGTGGATCTGGCCATCGTCGTCACGGATGCGGCCGAAAGCCAGCTGATCGACCTGATGAACGAATGCATCGCGCGCTATCCGATCCTGAAGCTCTTCAGCCTGCCGACGCTCAAGCCCGTGGGGCGGCGCATCGAACTCGGGATCAAAGGCGATGCAACGCTCGCCGTGGAGGCGCTCGAATTCATCAAGCACGGCGTCAGCGCGCTGGGTTTTGAGTGGGAAGAAAGAGGCTAGGGGCGAGGGACGCGGGGCGAGGAATGGGGAGGGGCGCTTCTTGTCCACTGTGATAGCAGTGCAGTATTTTCGCGCACTGTCCAAAGATCCTGATATTTACCCTCGCCCCTCGCCCCTTTCTTTAACCCCGTTTCCGCGCAGCCTGCGTTTACAGCGTTGTCTCATCACACCCAGGACAACTCATGAAACGCTATCTGCCAGTGCTCTTATTGTTGGCGCTCGCCGGTGCCGCCCAGGCTGCCGGGCGAACCGCGGAGGTCGAAATCCAGGAACGCTCATCCGGGCGCATGCTCCCGCTATACGAAAGCGCTGGCCAGTGGTTTGTCGCGGGCCGGCCGGGAAGCGAGTACCAGGTCATGATTCGCAATCGCGGTGAGGGCGATCTGGTCGCGGTGGTTTCCGTCGACGGCGTCAATGTCGTTACCGGCGAGACCGCGAACCCGGCGCAGAGCGGCTACGTCATCGAGAGCGGCGGGACGATGGCGATCGCCGGCTGGCGCAAAAGCCTGCAGAAAATTGCGGCGTTCTATTTCACCGATCTGGGCGATTCCTACGCGGCGCGCACCGGGCGTCCCGACAATGTCGGGGTGATCGGCGTGGCGGTGTTCCGCCGCAAACCCGAGCCGCTCGCGCAGCTGGAGCAACCGGCCCGCGACGAGGCCGGCGCGGCCAGCGACCGCGCGCGTCACCCGGCCGCGGCGCCGGTCCCGGAGAAAAGAATCGGTACGGGACATGGACGCAGCCAGCAGGCGCCTGCGCGGTATGTCGAATTCGAGCGCGATTCGGAGATCCCCGCCGAAGTCATCGCGATTCACTACGACACTTACGCCAATCTGGTCGCACGCGGCGTCATCCGCGACAAGCGCCGGTTTCCGTCGCCGTTTCCCGGCGGATTCGTCGCCGATCCGCCGCAACGCGGATAGCGGCTGCCGGTGCGTGGGCGCAGCAGCGATGCGGATGCCAGGATCCATGCTTCCGGCTAGACTGGCGCTCGTGGCCAGCGAACCCGAATCCGACGAACACCTGATGCTGCGCTACCGAGACGGCGACGTTGCCGCGTTCAACGAGCTATATGGGCGGCATCGCGGCGGCGTCTTTCGGTACGTCCTGCGTCAGGTGGTTTTGCGCTCCGCGTCCGAAGAGGTGTTTCAGGAAATATGGATGAAGGTCATCGCATCGCGCACCCGCTACCGCGTTGAAGCGCGCTTCGCCACGTTCCTGTACCACGTCGCCCATAACTGCGTGATCGATCATTTTCGGCGCAAGACCCCACTGCACCTGCTATCCCTGGATGACGATCCCGATGAAGCCTTTGATGTGGCGGCTCCGGAACGGGACCAACCGGAGCGCGTGGTGGCCCTGCGGCAAGCGGCGAAGAAGCTTCTCAATGCGCTTGCATTGCTGCCCCCGGAGCAGCGCGAAGTCTTTTTGCTGCACGAAGAAGGCGGGCTGACACTGGACGAAATTGCTACGGTGACCGGCACGGGACGCGAAACCGCGAAAAGCCGGCTGCGCTATGCGCTCGGCAAACTGCGTGAAGGAATGGAACATGAAGCCGACGTCGCCTGACGAGCGCGAACCGGAACACATCAACCCGGAGCTTTCAGAGCGCTATCGGGCTGGTTCGCGCGAGGAGCCTTCGGCACGTATCGATGCGCTGATTGCCGAGGCCGCACGTCGCGAGGTGGAGCCGGCCCCGCGACGGCCCAGCAACAACTGGCGCGTGCCGGCATCGCTCGCCGCGGTACTGGTCATCGGCGTTTCGCTGGTCTTCATGGTGCAGGACAACGAACCGCCCACGCCGTCACTCGAGCAATTCTCCGAGGAAGGTAAGCTGGCGCGCCCGGCAGCGCCCAGTCTTGCGCTGAAAGCGCAACCGAAAGCGAACGGCGATTCCCGGCGCGAAGACCGGCCCACGCGTGAGCGCACCGCGCGCCCGGATCGCCAGCCCGACGTGCGCGACGAAACGCTCCCCGCCGCACCCGGCGAACTGGCCAGGAGTCCCGCCCCCGCAACTGCGCCGGCGGCAACGTCTGCCGCGCCCGCCGAATCCCATGAACGGACATCCGCGCTGGATCCGCAGCGCGAGATTGCCCCGCAGAGCAATGCCGATATGAAGGACGAGGCGCAGGTGCAGCGCTCAACGCGTCTGCGTGAAGAAGCGGCGGAAGGATTGGCTAAGAAAGATGCCGAAAAGCGGTCACCGCCCCAGGCCTGGCTGGGCAGAATCGATGACTTGTTGCGCACCGGCAAGCACGACGAGGCGCGCCGCCAACTGCTTGGCTTTCGCCAGCAGTATCCGGATTACCCGCTGCCCGAGCGCTTGCAGGCCCTGCTGCCGCCTGAGCGACGTGGCCCCTGATCAGCCTGGCGGCTGGCGCACTGACAAGCGCTCGCGCAGCTCGCGCGCAAAATAAAAAAGCCCCGGATCATCCGGGGCTTTTTCACGCAGCGTCGCTTTATGACGCTTTTTTCTTGCTGCTGGCAGCGGCGACATTGGATTGCGTCATCGTCGTAAGCTGCTTGCTGGCCTTGTTGACGGTGTCGTACACCGAATTTGCGACATCGATGACCGACTTCGCCGCGGCGACTGCCGATTCGGAACCCGCCGGTGCTGATTTGAGCGCGGTATCCAGGGCGACCGTCAGATTCTTGTTGAATTCGCCGACCTGTTCTTCGAGCAGGGCGCTGATTTCCTGCTGCGTTTCGCCGGTTACCTCATACACGCTTTTCGCGTAGCTGGTGAATTTGTCCAGGTTCGGCTGCATCGCCGTGCTCAGCCAGGGTCCGATCTGGGAAACATCCTTCAATTCCGTGAAGGCCTTGGCGTTCTTGACGGCTTCGTCGAACGAAGCCCTGATGTTCCTGAACTGCAAATCGAGAAGCTTTTCCGCGCCGCCGGTGGCAATCGTTGCGATACGCACGCCTGCCTCCAGTTGGGCTTTCCCGGCTGCGGCGACTTGCTCTGGCTTGGTGATCATGGCGATTCCTTTTCTAGGGGTTAGGGGACAAAGCGATAAATGTTGCACTGCACAAATGTCATTGTTCCTGATCCCCGAGCCTCCGTCAAGCGCCGATAATCGCGGTTACCTGTCTCACTCTGCTAACGCATTGAATAAATGCATATTTATTTAGATTTAATGTAGATTTCATCGAGCCGCCAGGCGCTACAGTAAGTGCCTGCTCGCCGTGCGTACAGCCACCCGCCTCGAAAGCGGCTAGCGGGCGTCTACTGGCAACCCGGCCACCGCCGGCAACCGCTCCCGGCGCCAATGCTGCAGGGCCCAACGCCAGATCCCGGCCAGATTGCTGCGGTGCAAGTGTTCGGGCGGCGCATGATTCAAAAATCGCAGAACCTCGATGAGGACTGCTTCGGCCTGTTCGGCTTGCACCGGGTGCGCAAGCGTCTGCTTGGATAATTTTTCGCCCGCCGCGCTCAACGCCACCGGAAGGTGCAGATACTCCGGCGTCGGCAGCCCGAGCAATTCTTGAAGATAAATCTGCCGTGGCGTGGATGCCAGCAAGTCGGCGCCGCGCACGATGTGGGTGACGCCTTGCGCGCAATCGTCGATGACGCAGGCGAGGTGATACGCAAAGACCGCGTCCGCGCGATAGAGCACGAAATCGCCAATCTCGGCTTCGATATTCTGCTCGACGCGCCCTTGCAATTGATCCTGGAACGCGATTGCAGTGCCCTCGGTGCGCACGCGCCACGCCCGCACTTCGCGCTCGCGCCCCAGGCCATTGCGGCACGTGCCGGGGTAGACCAGGGCACCCGCTGCCCCTTCGCCGATTTCCTTGCGGCTGCAGCCGCACGGATACACCAGTCCACGCGTGCGCAAGTCATCGAGCGCGGCACGATAGGCAGCAGTGCGCTCGCTCTGCAATACCGGCACCGCATCCCAATGCATCTGGAATTGCGCCAGGCAGCGAAGGATCGCGTCGGTAGCACCCGCGGCCACTCGCGGCGCATCCACGTCATCGATGCGCAGCACCCACAAGCCGCCACGGGACTTCGCATCCAGATAACTGCCCACGGCGGCGACCATTGAACCGAAATGAAGCGGCCCCGACGGGGTCGGCGCGAATCTCCCGCAGTAGTTTGCCATGGGGTCCGGCCGCTAGGGCGCCGCCATGCGACCAAGGCGGGCGAATGCCAGCGCCGCTGTGAAATACACCAGGGATAGTGCGATCTCTGCCACGGCGAGCGTTTGTCCGATTCCGCGCTCGCCCCATGCGCGCACGACGCCTTCCGTGAAATAGGCGAGGATCAACATCGACGACCATTGAAAAGTGTAACGCCGGCCGCGCAGCACGCCGAACAGCGGCAATAACAGCGGCAGCGCCTTCAGATACAGCGCCGAACCGCCCTCGCGCAGGGGCGCCAGCCAAAGCTCCCATGCGATGCACAGGAAAATCAGCGCGATGAGACTTGCGCTGGCGAGCAGATGCGCAACGCGGATCATGCGCGAGCCGCTTGCGCCAGCTTGATCAGTTCGACGCGTGCCTCATCGGCATCCCGTGCCGCGCCGGGGAAATCGATGCGCATTAATTCGGCGTCCGCACGCACATCCAGGCCATCGCAGTCGATGCCGATCATCTGCGCGCTTGCTGCTTTTCTGCCGGTGCGATGGCGGCAATAGTCCAACAGGTTCTGCACATGCTGTGCATTCATGTGTTCGATGACCTCGGCTTCGGCGTCCGCGATCGGATAGTGGGGTGCGAGATAGCTTTCGGCGCTGATCGTATGAATGCTGCCGAAGCCGGCGATGTAGCGCAAGGCTCGCGGTTCCAGACGAAAGAATCGAAAGCCGCCGATCTGCAGATATTGTTCCGCCTCCGGGAAGAAGCGCAGGTAACGCGACGCGAGGGCCGCATCTTCCAGCGGGGCAAGGTCGCCGATGAAGCTGACACGTGCTTGTTCCTGCAGGTCGCGGCCGAAGGATGAAATCAGAAATCCCGCCCTGGGATCGCGATCGGCATTCTGCGTGTGCTCGGCGAGGTGGCTGATCAGCACGACCACGCGGCCGCGTTGGTCCGTGCAGAACGGCAATGACGAGGCCTGCGGATAACCGGGGTGCTTGAGCGATTGGGTGGCTAGCACGCCGCTCGTAAACCTGCGCACCAGTCTGCGCGCCTCGGAGCCCCGACTCATTGCAGCGTCAACGTGCCAGCTTGCGGGCGACCTCGGCGAGCCGCGTGCCGAGCGCGATACACAGGCGACGCTCGTCGTCGCTTAGCGGCTGATCGGAATTCGCGCCGGCAAGATGGCTCGCGCCATACGGCGTGCCCCCCCCGCGCGTAGACATCAGTTCGGGTTCGGAATAAGGAACCCCGACGATGAGCATGCCGTGATGCATGAGCGGCAGCATCATGGACAGCAGGGTCGTTTCCTGCCCGCCGTGCATCGATGAGGTCGAGGTGAACACTGCGGCGGGCTTGCCGCTCATGGCGCCTCTGAGCCACATGCTCCCGGTGCCGTCGATGAAATACTTCAGCGGTGCCGCCATGTTGCCGAAGCGCGTCGGGCTGCCCAGTGCCAGTCCTGCGCATTCTTCGAGATCGCTGTATTCGACATAGGGCGCGCCGGCATCCGGCACGGACGGCTCGGTAGCCTGCGTCACGGTGGACACCTTGGGCACGGTGCGCAACCGCGCACCCATGCCGGCAATTTTTTCCACCCCGCGCGCCACCAGTTGTGCCATCTGTTTTACTGCACCGGTCTGGCTGTAGTAAAGAATCAGAATTTCCTGCATCGCTGTCGTCCGGCCCTGGAAGCCCGTATTATATCGGCAGCATATCGACACCCGACATGAGCCAACAGTTGCATTCGTTCAAAGATATCGTTCACCAGTTCCGGTTGCTGGGGAATTTCGTCGTGCTGGTGTACCGGCGCTTCAAGGAAGAGCGCTGCTTTCAGCTCTGCGGCAGCCTGACCTTTACGACCATGCTTGCGCTGGTGCCGCTGGTCACGATCATGGCCACGGTCATGACCGCCTTTCCGGTTTTCGACAAGGTCATCGACACCTTGCGTGCCTATGTGGCCAGCAACCTGGTGCCAGCGGGTTCTTCGCGGCTCGTGACGGTATACATGCAACAGTTCACCGAGAACGCCGCGCGCCTGACAGCGCTGGGCATCGTGCTGCTCGGGGTCAGTGCCATCATGCTGATGCTGACGATCGACCGGGCATTCAACACCATCTGGCGGGTCAAGCGACCGCGCTCGCTGATCCAGCGCGTGCTGATCTACTGGTCCGTGCTGACGATCGGTCCGATGCTGATCGGCGGCAGCCTGTCGCTCACCTCCTGGTTGATGTCGCAGTCGATGGGCCTGGGCAGGCAGGCACCCGTCCTGGTCGTGGCCCTGCTCAAGCTGGGGCCGCTGGTGCTGACATCGGTGGCCTTCGGTTTCCTGTATCGCACCGTTCCTAACCGGCAGGTCACGGTGCTCGATGCGGTCGTCGGCGGCATCATCGCGGCCTTTGCGTTTGAAGCCATGAAGATCGGCTTCGGTAATTTCATTGCGAACTTCGCCAGCTACAAGCTGGTCTATGGAACGTTCGCCAGCTTGCCGATCCTGCTTGTGTTCATCTATCTGTCCTGGGTCGTGATCGTGTTTGCCGCCGTGATCACCGCGGTGCTGCCTTACTGGCGCAGCGGTGGCGTGCTGCTCAACCAGGCGCCCGGCTCGCAGTTCGTCTCGGCCATGGAGATTCTGAGGATGCTCTACCGCGCTTATCTGGACGGGTACGTGCTCAATCTGCAGCAGTTGCGCACGGCGCTGAAGTTGTCGTGGGAGGAGGCCGAATCGATTCTGGACCGGCTCGTGGAAGCCGGGTGGGTGGCCAAGCTTCAGGGCAATGGCTGGGTGCTGGCGCGCGACGCTGCCGGGATTTCGGTCAAGGAAATATTCAGATTGTTCGTTTTCGGGCGCGACGCGGCCCAAGTCAGCGAAGAATCCGCCGTGCGCAAGCTGGTCGCAAACGTCTCCGCCACGGTCGATGGTGAACTGAATTTCAGTCTGCGTGATCTGTTCACCAGCGGCAGCGGCGCGCGCGCCGCCCGCATCGCCTGAGGCGACGCATGGCAACGTTTTTTTTGCGATGGTTCGTCGGTCTGGCACTGGGCTGCGCGGCCGTCGCTCCCGCAGCGGAGAATTTCACGCTGACCGATGCGCAGGGCAAGTCACATAGCCTCGCGGACTATCGCGGCAAATGGCTGATTGTGAACTTCTGGGCCACGTGGTGCCCGCCGTGCCTGGAGGAAATTCCGGACCTGGTCGCACTCAAGGAGGCGCGCAAGGACGTGGAGGTCATCGGCATCGCGATGGAATTTCAGGACGACAAGCAGGTGCTGCAGTTCGCCGAGGGCATGTTCGTAAACTATCCCATCGTGCTGGGGGACCGCAAACTCTCCGACCGCATCGGGCGGGTCGACGGCCTGCCCACAACGTTCATTTACGATCCGCAAGGGCGGCTCGCCAGTCGCCATGTCGGCAAAATCACCCGCAAGCAGCTCGAACGCCTGACGGCCGGCAAAAAGGCCGGTTGACCGGATTCAGCCGTCGCCGAGATAGTGCGTGGGCGAAATGATGATGCGCGGCTGGCTGCGATCGTATTGCCAGTTCGCCGTCAAGGCCCGCATCACGCTGTCCGGATAGCGCGATTTACCCAGCGTGCCGTTGTAGCGCGCCAGGGCACGGGTCATGTCGCCGCGTTCGATATCCAGGTAGTGGCGCAGGATGGTGCAGCCGTAGCGCAGATTCGTGCGCAGATTGAACAGATTCTGCTTGCCGTCGCCGATGAGTTTCACCCAGAACGGCATCACCTGCATGTAACCCCGCGCGCCGGCTCTGGATACCGCGTATTTCTTGAACCGGCTTTCCACATGGATGAGCCCCAGCACGAGCTGGGGATCGAGCCCGGCGCGTTTGGCTTCGTACTGCGCGGTAATCAGGAATTCCTGCCGGGCGACGTCGTCGGGGATGTGCTTCTGCAGGCGCCGGGACATTTCGGCCAGCCATTGGCTGCCTTCGGCCTGCGAATCGAACGCAAGGCGCGGGCTGGCGCGGTCGGCCACCGACTGGTGCAACACCGCCTGCACGCTCACGGCGAGCGGTTCATAGCGCTGGTCGCCCGCATCGCTGGAGCCGGGCAGCAAGCTGCCGGCAATGAGCAGCGCGACGGCTGTGGTGTTCGTTGTCCGTTTCATGCGCAAAGTGTTTTCAAATGGCGGGCGATGTCCTGCACGCCGATCGTATCGGCGGTCTTGCCGGTACGATGTTGATATTCTACCTTGCCTTCTTTCAAACCGCGTTCGCCGATGGTCACGCGATGCGGCACGCCGATCAGTTCCAGATCCGCGAACATCACGCCAGGTCGCTCATCGCGGTCGTCGAGCAAGACTTCCAGGCCGGCGGCTTGTAATTCGTCGTGCAGCTGCTCGGCGACTTTTTTGACTTCCGCATTCTTGCGATAGCCGATGGGCGCAATGGCAACTTGAAACGGCGCCATCGGGAAGGGCCACACGATGCCTTTGTCGTCATTACCCTGTTCGATGGCGGCAGCAACGATGCGCGAAACGCCAATGCCATAGCATCCCATTTCCAGTGCCTGTGACTTGCCGGACTCGTCCAGGAAGCTGGCTTTCATCGCCTCGGAATATTTCGTGCGCAGCTGAAAAATGTGGCCGACCTCGATGCCGCGGCAAATTTCCAGCGTGCCCTGGCCGTCCGGTGCGGGATCGCCCGCGACAGCGTTGCGAATGTCGGCAACGAGCGCCGGCTCCGCCAGGTCGCGCCCGAAGTTCACGCCGGTCAGGTGAAAGCCCGCTTCGTTGGCGCCACACACGAAATCGCTCATGGCGCAAACGGCGCGATCTGCGATCAGCGCAATATCGGCCGGCAGCCCGACCGGTCCGATGTAGCCGGGCCGGCAGCCGATGCGCGCCTCGATTTCCTTGTCGGTCGCGAAGCGGAACGGGTCGAGTCCCGGCAGCTTCGACGCCTTGACTTCGTTCAACTGGTGGTCGCCCCGAATCAGCAGCAGGGTCATGCGCTCTTCGTGCATGACCGCGAGCGCCTTGACCGACTGCGACAATGGCAGATGCAACAGCGCGGTCACGTCTTCGCAGGTCGTCTTGCCCGGTGTCGGCACTTTCTGCATGGGTAGCGAGGCGCTCGCCCGCGGTTTTGCCGGCGCCAGCGCTTCAGCCAGTTCGACGTTGGCCGCATAGTCCGAGGCAGGCGAAAACGCAATCGCGTCTTCGCCGGAGTCGGCGAGCACATGGAATTCATGCGAGCCGGTGCCCCCGATCGCACCGGTGTCTGCCGCCACGGCACGAAACCGCAGGCCAAGGCGCGTGAAGATGCGCGAATAGGTGTCGTACATATTGCGATATTCACGCTCGAGGTCCGCATAGTTCGCGTGCAGCGAGTAGGCGTCCTTCATCACGAATTCGCGCGCGCGCATCACGCCGAAGCGCGGCCGGATCTCGTCGCGAAACTTGGTCTGGATCTGGTAGAAATTCAGCGGTAACTGCCGATACGAGCGAATTTCCCGGCGCGCGATATCCGTGATGACTTCCTCATGCGTTGGACCGAAACAGAAGTCGCGCTCGTGACGGTCTTTGATCTTGAGCATTTGCGGGCCGAATACGTCCCAGCGTCCCGTTTCCTGCCAAAGCTCCGCCGGTTGCACCGCCGGCATGAGCAACTCCACCCCACCCGCACGATTCATTTCCTCGCGCACGATGTGCTCGACCTTGCGCAGCACGCGCAGGCCCAGGGGCATCCAGGTATAAAGCCCGCTGCCGAGTTTCTTGATCAGGCCGGCACGCAACATCAGCTTGTGGCTGAGCAGTTCGGCTTCGCTGGGGGCTTCCTTGAGGGTGGAAATGAAGAACTGCGAGGTGCGCATGCGCCTGATTCCGTTATCGAAAAGCGGCTATTCTACAGGCCGTCGCGCGCCGCACGCGCGCCCCGTCGCCTTGGCTGGCGCAAAGTGCGGCGATTGCGGTGTGAATTCCGATGAGGAGGGGACGTTGCTCGGCAAATGGAGGATCAATCGCACGGTGAACCGCGAGGCGAGCGTGGAAGTCAGCGAGATCAATGGCGTCCGCTCCCTGCATCTGGGCAGCGATACCGTGCAAAGCTCGATGAAGCTTGCCGACCCGTATGCGCTGGTGCTGTCTTATACGCGGGCGATGATGGCGTTCCTGCTGTTTCGCCCGTGCCCCGAACATGTACTCATGATCGGCCTCGGTGGGGGTTCGCTGCCGAAATTCGTATACCGGTACCTGCCGGCGACCCGGACCACGGTGCTCGAGCGCGAACCGCGCGTGATTGCCATTGCCCGGCAGTATTTCCAGGTCCCGCCCGACGACGAGCGCTTCCGCGTGCTTTCCGCGGAAGGCGCCGCCTGGGTCGCTGACCACCCGGCGTGTTGCGACGTGTTGATGGTGGACGGTTACGACGGCCGCGAGCAGGGCGCCGAACTGTCCTCCGAGGATTTCTACGCAAGCGCGCGCCGCGCGCTGAACGACGCCGGCGTCCTGGTGGTGAATCTGTGGAGTTCGGACAGCCGGTTCGACGTCTACCTGCAGCGCATCGAAAGCGTATTCGAATCCGTGGTCTGCCTGCCGGCAGAACGGCGCGGGAACATGGCCGTGCTGGCGTTTCGCCAGTCTCCGGGCCAGCCCCGGTGGGACGATCTGCGCGCCGCAGCCCGCTCGTTGCAAACACTCTACGGTCTTGAATTTATTAATTTTGTTGAGGCGCTGCGCGAGTCCAACCCGCGCTCGGCCGCGCGCCTGCTGGTCTGATACCGGTGTGTGAAACTTCTTTTATGGCGCCATTTGTGGAAAAATCCGCTCATTGAATCGGCTGGGGTGGCTCACATGATCGACCGTGATGGCTATCGCCCGAACGTAGGAATCATTCTTTGCAATATCAGGAACGAGGTTTTTTGGGGTAAGCGGATAAAAGAGCATGCCTGGCAGTTCCCGCAGGGCGGGATCAAGGGTGGTGAAACGCCCGAGCAGGCGATGTACCGCGAACTCAAGGAAGAGATCGGCCTCGACCCCTGCCATGTGAAGATCCTCGGGCGCACACGTGAATGGTTGCGCTATGACGTGCCGCAGACCTGGGTGCGGCGGGACACGCGCAGCCAGTACCGCGGTCAGAAACAGATCTGGTTTCTGCTCCGGTTGATCGGCCGGGACTGCGACGTGTGCTTGCGCCAGTCCGAACATCCGGAGTTCGACGCCTGGCGCTGGCACGAGTACTGGATTCCGCTGGAGAATGTCATCGAATTCAAGCGCGAAGTCTACCAGCGCGCCTTGCAGGAACTCGTGCGTTACCTGAGCGCGTCGCGGGCCAAGCGCGAGGCCACGACGCCGCGACCCGTCACATCGCTGGAACGCTGACGTCCGCCCACCCCGGCGCCAGGGCCGCGAGGCGCACCGGCAAAGGGCGCCTTGAACATTCGGTGCCGGCGAGGGTAACATGCGCAATGAGTGACGAGACCGTTCCGTGCCCGGGCCCCTGACCCATGCCACGGCGTAACGACTACGACGTAACCGATCGGATCAACACGACGGATCCGGCATCGGTAAACGCCGAGATCAATCGTATTTTTCTCGAGCTCTATCCCAAGGCGTCCACCCACGTACTGAACCGTTGCTTCCGGGACCTGACGCGCCTGCAAGCGGGCGAGTATCCCGGCTATCACGCCTGCGATACCGACTATCACAACCTGCAGCATTCGCTCGATGTCACCCTGGCGATGGCGCGCCTGATGGACGGCTACGAGCGCACCCGTCAACGCAGCGCGGAGCTCGGCGCGCGGCTGTTCCGCTTCGGTATCGTCACCGCGCTGTTTCACGACATCGGCTATCTGCGCAAAGTCAACGACACCCGGCACAGGAACGGCGCGGAGTACACGCTCAAGCATGTCACGCGCGGGGCGAAATTCCTCGAGGAATACATGAACCGCATTGGCATGGCGGAGCTCGCACCGATTGCGTCCAAGCTGATTCATTTCACGGGTTACGAAAAATCGATCGCGAAAATCGACGTGCCGAACCTGACGTTCCGGCTCATCGGCAACATGATCGGCACCGCCGACATCATTGCCCAGATGGCCGATCGCTGTTATCTGGAAAAATGCCGCGACCGCCTGTATCCAGAATTCGTCGAAGGCGGCCTCGCTGCGCGTGACGAATCGGATCAGCGCAGCAGCGTGATGTTCCGCTCAGTGCAGGATCTGATGTTACAGACGCCGCGCTTCTATAAAACCGCGACCGCGCGCCTCAACGATCAGCTCGGCGGGGCGTACGGCTATGCCGGCAAGCACTTCGGCGGGCAAAACCTGTACTTCGACGAAATCGACAAGAACATGCAGTACGCCTCGTCGGTTGCCGAGAAGCGCGACCTGTCGCTGTTGCGGCGCGAGCCACCCACCCTGGACGAAGAATCGTTCGAAGTGTTCTAGGTTTTCGCGCGCACCCTCAGCATGATCTTGCCCACGTGCTCGCTCGACTCCATGAGCGCATGCGCTGCCGCCGCGTCATCGAGAGCGAACGTGCGGTAAATCACCGGCCGGATGTTTCCGGTCTCGATCAGCGGCCACACCTTTTCGCGCAACTCGCGCGCAATGCCCGCCTTCACCGCCACCGGCCGCGGGCGCAGGGTTGAACCCGAAATCGACAGGCGACGGCGCAGGATATCGGTCAAGTCCAATGTGGTCTTGGTGCCGCCGAGGAAGGCGATGAAACACAGCCGCCCGTCCTCTGCCAGGATCGCCAGTTCGCGCGGCACGTAATCGCCGCCGACCATGTCCAGGATCACGTCCACGCCGCGCCCGCCGGTCAGTTGCTTGATGACGGCAACGAAATCCTCCGTGCGATAGTTGATCGCCCGGGTCGCGCCCAGTTTCTCGCATTCGGCGCATTTCTCTGCCGTGCCGGCAGTTGCGAACACCTGATGCCCGAAGGCGTGCGCCATCTGGATGGCCGTGACGCCGATGCCGCTGGACCCGCCCTGCACCAGCAAGGTCTCGTCATGCTTCAGGGCGCCGCGCTGGAACACGTTGACCCACACCGTGAAGAACGTTTCGGGCAGGCTCGCGGCCTGTTCGAGCGTGAGGCCCCGCGGAATCGGCAGGCACTGTACGGCAGGTGCTGCGACATATTCGGCGTAGCCGCCGCCGGTCACCAGCGCGCAGACCTCGTCGCCGATCTTCCATGCCGTGGTCTGCGGCCCCAGCGCCACGACGGTGCCGGATACTTCCAGGCCCGGAATGTCCGAGGCGCCCGGAGGCGGCGGATAGCCGCCTTTGCGCTGCAGGACATCCGGCCGATTGACCCCGGCGGCGGCCACTTCGATCAGCACCTCGCCGACCGCGGGCGCGGGGACCGGGCGTTGACCGGGGCGCAGGACTTCCGGGCCGCCAAAACTGGAAATTTCGATCGCGCGCATCTGGGTCGGAATGGGCTTGGGCATGATGGATGACCTTGAAGGTGGAAGGCGCCTTATAGCATTTTTGGGCGCTGGCCCCGCCGGGTTTGCGCCGCGCGGGCGCTTTGCGGCATCATGCGGCGCTCTTTCGACAAAAAAGAAACAGCGGAGGATTCCGATGGAATATCGCAAACTGGGCGGAAGCGCACTGAAGGTCTCACCCCTGTGCCTTGGCACCATGATGTTCGGTGACCGCACCGATGAAAAAGAAGCAGGGCGCATCATCGGTGCGGCGTTCGACGCCGGCGTCAATTTCATCGACACCGCCGACGTAGTATGCCAAAGGCGAATCCGAGCGTATTACGGGCCGGCTCATCGCATCGCACCGCGACCACTGGGTGCTGGCCACCAAGGTCGGCAATCGTCATGCGGCCCGGGCCCGAACGAGGGGGGCCTCGGGCGCAAATGGATCATGCAGGCCATCGACGCCAGCCTGCAAAGGCTCGGCAGCGACTATATCGATATTTACTACCTGCATCGCGATTTCGATGATGCGCCGCTGGAGGAAACAGTGGGCGCGCTGGGCGATATCATCCGCTCGGGCAAGGCGCGATATTTCGGGCTGTCGAATTTTCGCGGTTGGCGCATTGCCGAAATCATGCGCTTGTGCCGCGCGTTGAACGTTCCGCAGCCGATCGTGTGTCAGCCTTACTACAACGCGATGAACCGCCAGCCCGAAGTGGAAATACTTCCGGCGTGCCGTTACTACGGCATTGGCGTGGTGCCCTACAGTCCGCTCGCGCGCGGCGTGCTGACCGGCAAATACAAACCCAATGAAACGGCGCCGGAAGGTTCGCGCGCGGGGCGCGCCGACAAGCGCATGATGGAAACGGAATTTCGCAAGGAGTCGCTGGCCATCGCGCAGAAGATCCGCGCCTTCGCCGAGAAGAAAGGCACGACGGCGGGCCATTTCGCCATCAACTGGGTGCTCAACAACGCGATCGTCACCAGCGTCATCGGCGGCCCGCGCACGCTCGAGCAATGGCAGGATTACCTCAAGGCGCTCGAGTTCAGGTTCGAGCCGAAGGGCGAGGCGCTCGTGGATTCCCTGGTCGCCATCGGACATCCTTCGACACCGGGGTACAACGATCCGCAGTATCCGCTGAGCGGTCGCATTCCGCGCGTGAGCTGAATGGCCATGGAACCCAATGCGGTTGCACTCGTCACCGGCGGCTCGCGCGGCATCGGGCGCGCGGTCGTCCTGCTGCTGGCCTCGCGCGGCTATCGGATCATGTTCACCTATGCAAGCCGCGCGGCCGACGCGGCGGCTGTGGAGGAGGAGGTAAGGACTGCCGGTGGCGAGGCAAAAAGTCTGCGCGCCGATGTCGCCGATGCCAAGGCCGCCGCAGACGTCGTGCAAGCCACGCTGGCGGCCTACGGCCGCATCGACGTGCTGATCAACAACGCGGGTACGCATCTGCCCGGGGTGAGCATCGCCGAGACCACGCCCGAAGAGTGGGATCGCGTGCTGCGCGTGAACCTCTACGGCACATTCCACATGGTTCAAGCCGTGTTGCCGCCTATGCGTGCGCGCCAAAGCGGCAACATCGTGAATCTTTCGTCGAACATCACCAATCGGTTTCCGGCACAGAACTGCGTCTATACCGTTTCCAAGGTCGGTGTCGAAGCCCTGACGCGCATCCTGGCAAAAGAAGAGGGCCGCAACGGCATCCGCGTAAACGCCGTCGGGCCGGGGCCGATCCGCACCGACATGCTGGAAGAAACCATGGTCAAGATCGGCCCCGAACGCGCGGACGCGTTCGTCAAGTCGGTGCCGCTCGGACGCAAGGGCGAGCCCGAGGAAATCGCGCAGGCCGTGGCTTTCCTGGTGTCGGACGCGGCGAGCTATATGACCGGGCAGATCGTGTTCGTCAACGGCGGCGGCCCGGGCGGTTAATGGCCCTGATCCGGCCGGAGCAGCGCAGCGGATTACGATCCCATCCGGGCGCTTCTGCTGGCGGCCTTCCGGCGCGAGACGCAGGCGCAACTGGCCGACCGGTTGCGTGCCGCCGGCCAGCTCGTCATCGCGCTGGTGGCTGAGGAGAAGCAGCGCATGCTCGGCCAGGTGATGTTTTCGAACGTTGCGATCATGACGCGGGAGGGCGAGGCGGCAGCTGCGGCATTGGCGCTGCTCGCCGTGCTGCCGGCGTTTCAGCGCCTGGGCATTGGCAGTGCGCTCGTCAGCGCGGGCCTGGATCACTGCCGTCAGGCGCGGCACGCGCGTGTGCTGGTGCTCGGCGATCCAGCTTATTTTTCGCGCTTCGGATTCGTGCCGGCGACGCGCTATGGGCTGCACCCGTCGTCCGGGTCGCCCGACCCATCATTGTTGGCGCTGGAACTTGAAACCGGCGCCTTCGAGGGCGCCTGCGGCGAAGTGCGCTACGGTCACGCCTTCGAGGATCTTGCCTGACGGTTCAACCCCGGGTTCAGATCACCAGGCCCGCGAGTACGGCGCGCATTTCCTCGGGAACGGGTTTGGCGCGTCGCGAACGCCGATCCACGTACACGTGCACGAAATATCCCTGTGCCGAGGCCGTCAACTCCTCGTTCCTGAACAATCCGATCTCGTAGCGTACGCTGCTGTTGCCGATCTTGGCCACGCGCAGTCCGGCATGCACCACGTCCGGAAAACTGAGCGGCGCGAAGTACTCGCACTGCGTTTCCACGACGAGTCCGATCACCATGCTGGCTACAGGATCCAGCGCCTCGCGCTCGATCAGATACTGGTTGACCACCGTGTCGAAGTAACTGTAGTAGACGACGTTGTTGACGTGGCCATACACGTCGTTGTCGCCCCAGCGGGTCGGGATTTCCTGGAAGTGGCGGTAGGTTTCGCGCAATTGCGGTTCGGGTCGGCTCATGTCAGGTCCTTTTATTATCAATGTGTGCCGGTCTGATCGCCGGCATCGCTCAAACGACGCATGTGTTTCCAGTTCACCGCCAGCAAACCTGCGGCCACCACCACCAGCATGCCGACCAATGTCATGGGCTCCGGAAAATCACCGAACACCAGATAGGCCAGCAGTGTCGACCAGATCAACTGCGAATAGACGAAAGGCGCAAGCGTGGACGGCGACGCGTGTTCCATGGCGCGGATCAGCATCAGATGGCCGAATCCGCCCAGCAGGCCGATGCACACGACGAACCCGGCCTGGCTCAAGGTCGGCGTGACCCAGTGCAGGGGCACCGCGATGCTCGTCACGCCGGCACCGACGATCGCCGTATAGAAAAGCGTGGTGTAAGGGTGCTCGCGGCCCGAGAGCTTGCGCGTCACGATCTGATAAACGCTGAACAGGACCGCGGTCGCCAGCGGAAACACCGCGGGCAGCGAGAGCACGCCCCCGCCCGGCCGCATGATGATCAGCACGCCCACGAATCCCATCGACACTGCGAACCACTGGCGCCCGGTCACCTTGTCCCCCAGCATCGGCCCCGACAGCAGCGCCGTGAGCACCGGCCCCACGAAACTGATGGCGGCAGCCTCTGCGAGCGGCAGATAGCGCAGCGCGAAATAGAAAAAAGTGGTGCTCGCCACCAGCAGCACGCCGCGCAGGATCTGCAGCCACGGGTGCGCGGTGCGGACCAGCCGCAGGCCCAGCCGCGGTCGCCAGCAATGCCAGCATGACGGCCACATGCACCATGTAGCGCGCCCACATCAGCGCCGACATCGGATAGGTCTTGAGCATGTGCTTGGCGAGCGTGTCCATCGCCGAAAACATGAATACCGCGACCATCATCAACGCGATGCCGCGCACCGTGCGGCGGTGGTGCTGGGCGTCGGAGAGAGTCATCGGCGAAGCCGTGAAGGCCGTGAAGCGCGTGACGGTCGTGACGGTCGCGTGACGGTCGTGACGGTCGTGAATGATCGTGAATGTCGTGAATGTCGTGAATGCCGTGAATGCCGTGAATGTCGTGAATGTCGTGAATGTCGTGAATGTCGTGTCCGCCGCGTCGCAGGCACTGCACTGCGTGCATCGCCGGTTTTACGATCGTCACGACCGTCACGGGCGAAGCCGACCGTCACGACCGTCACGGGCGAAGCCGCTCGTCACGACCGTCACGCGCGTCATCGCGATCGTCACGCGCGTCGCGCTAGCGCGCCGCGGCCGGCGAATGTCGCCTTGCCGCCAAGCGCGTCCTCGATGCGCAGGGCTTCGTTCCATTTGGCCATGCGTTCGGAACGCGCGAAGGAGCCGACTTTCAATTGTCCGGCGTCCCAGCCGGCCGCCAGATGCACGATGGTCACGTCTTCGGTTTCGCCCGAGCGCGCGGAGACGATCGTGCCCCAGCCGGCGCCTTTGCCTGCATCGAGCGCCGCTTTGGTTTCGCTCACGGTACCGGCCTGATTCGGTTTGATCAGTACGGCGTTGCAGGCGCCCGCAGCGGCCGCGCTGGCGACGCGCGCGGCGTTGGTCACCAGAAAATCGTCGCCGATGATCTGCACCTTGTGGCCGGCGGCATCGGTAAATTTCTTGAGGCCCTCTGCATCGTCTTCGGCCAGGGGGTCTTCGATGGAAACGATCGGATAACGCTCAAGCCAGCCCAGCAGCAGTTCGCACAACCCGTCGCTGTCGAGTTCGCGGCTTTCCAGGCCAAGCCGGTAACGGCCGTTGCGACCGAATTCCGAGGCAGCGATATCCAGCGAGATGCCGACGTCCTGGCCGGGCCGGTAGCCGGCGCGTTCGATCGCGCGCATCAGCATGGTCAGCGCTTCCTCGTTGGAAGCGAAGGCCGGCCAGAACCCGCCTTCGTCCGCCACACCCTGCAGTTTGCCCGCCTCGGACATGAGCTCGCCCGCGGCGCGATAGATCTCGGCGGTGACGGCGAGCGCCTCGCCGAAGCTGCGCGCGGCCAGCGCCATGACCATGAAGTCCTGGATATCGACGCGCCGGCCCGCATGCGCGCCGCCGCCGAAAATCTGGATCTCCGGCAAAGGCAGGCGCACGCTGCGGCCTTGCGCGAGATAGGCGTAGAGCGGCAGGTGCTGCGTGGCCGCTGCTGCATGCAACGCCGCCATCGAGGTGGCAATCATGGCATTGCCGCCGAGCCTGGATTTATTCGGCGTGCCGTCACCGGCAATCAGCGCTTCGTCGATCTGGGCCTGCTGCGTGACATCGCGTCCCACGAGCAGCCGCGAGATCCGGGTATTGACGTTGGCCACCGCCATCGCCACCCCCATGCCGCCGAACGCTCGCCCGCCATCGCGCAGGTCCACCGCTTCGTGCGACCCGCGCGAAGCGCCTGCCGGCGCGATCGCCCGGCCCACGCTCCCGGCGGCATGCACTTCGACTTCAACCGTGGGCCGGCCGCGCGAGTCCCACACGCGGCGGGCGTGTACTTTGCTGATGGTGGTGTCGGTCATGATGGGTTCGTTTCGGCAAACGCTCGCTGCCAGGCCGCTCGAATTCCGGCGAAATCGTCCACCGGTTCGAGCAGCAGCGCGCGTGCGACGCGGCGCACCGGATCGCGCTGCGCGTCGGTGGTGAGGTATTCGACCGGCGATTTGCCGTCGATGCGGCCCAGCAGCAAGCCAGGCAGCAGATGCGCGGCACGTTCCTCGATATCGGCGCGCGCCTCCCAGGTGACGTGCGCCAGATAACTTTCGGCCAGCGCGTCCAGGCTCGCGAGATAGCGCGGCTGCCATTGCGGGCGCCAGACGCATTTGAGCAGCAGATGATTGAGGCAGAACGCGAGGTCGAAGGCGGGATCGCCGTACCACGCGCATTCCGCGTCCAGAAAAACCGGACCGTCCGGGCCCACCAGAATATTCTTCGGGCTGACATCGCCGTGCACCAGCGCCTTCTTGGTGGCGGCGGTGACCCGCACCAGGCTCTCCAGGCGCGCGGCGCAATCGGCGTGCTTCTTCGCCGTGGCCGACAGATACGGCTCGAGCCGGATCGGCAGGAAAATGTGATCCGTCGAGAATTTCTGCGCAACCTCGGTGCGTCCGGCGGTGTGGCCGTGGATGGCCGCGATGCGCCGGCCGACCTCGCGGGCCACGTCGATGGAAATGTTGCCGTCGCGCAATTGCGATTTCCAGACGGGGTAGCGCGCCTCGTCGAGGAACGCCATCGCGAACATGCCGGTTTCCCGGTCTTCGCCCAGGATCCTTGGTACGGCCAGCGGATCGATGCCGGCGGCGATGCGCATCCACTCGATTTCGAACTGGTTGCGTTCGACCGGGGCTTGCCAGTCGGCCTGGACTTTCAACTTCGGCAATGCGCGCTTGATGCACAGCGGCCCGCTGGCAAGATCCACGCGCACGATGTCCGAGGAGACGCCGCCGGTCAGCGGCGCAATGGCGGGTGTTTCGCCTGGCTTCAGCAAGCCCATGCGTCCGAGTGCAGCCAGAAACGGATCGTTGCTCATGTTTACCCGGGGAATTCGGCGCTCGGCCCCTGACACGGGCGTGGCGCCTCGCCACTCACATCGCGCACCTGCGTGAAACGCGCGGACGCGAACTTTATCACACCCGCATGCGCCGCCCGGGCAATGCCGCGGGACGAGCGGGCGTGCGCGCGGAATGAATGGCTGCCGGGGCGCCGGCGGCGCGCCACCGTCCGGTGGGGCCGAAGTCGATTGACAAGCAAACAAAGCCATTTGTATTGTGATTGTCTTCATAGGTGTTGCAGGCACGCCGGTAGCGGGTAGGCCATGGCCAAGATCGCGGTTTTCAATCAGAAAGGCGGAGTCGGCAAGACCACTACTTCGCTGAACCTCACGGCAGCGCTTGCCCGGCGGGGCTATAACCCGTTGTCAATCGATCTCGATCCGCAGGCGCATCTGTCCTATATCTGTGGCAGCACGGTGGGCAATGCCGATGATTCGATGTTCGGCTTTTACCAGAGCACCAAACCGCTGACGCAGTTGATCCGTCCTGCCACCGGCGGCTGGCTGGTGATCCCGGCGCATGTCGAACTGTCGAAGGTCGACACCCAGTTCGGCAAGGGGCCGAACATCCTGAACCGGCTCAATGTCGGCATCGTCAAGGAAAATCTGAATACGGGGCGCCCGATCGTGCTGGACTGCTGTCCCGTGCTGGGCGTGCTGAGCTTGAGCGCGATTTTTGCGTCGGACCGCGTGCTGATTCCCGTCTCCACCGATTATCTGGCCATGCAGAGCGTGTTCCAGGTCGAGAAGACCTTGCGCGCGCTCGAGCATGTACTGCGCAAGCGCGTGATGCGGCGCTACGTCATGACGCGCTTCGACAGCCGGCGCAAGATGTCGCACCAGATCTACAAGGAACTCAAGCAGCGCCTGGGCGATGAAGTGTGCAACACCCGGATTACCGAGAACGTGAGCATTGCGGAGAGCCCCGCATCGAAGAAGGACGTCTTCGCGCACGCGCCCGACAGTCGCGGCGCCGTGGATTATGCGGCGCTGCTCGATGAACTGGTCGGCGTGGGATTTATCGAGCCGCGCGAACCCGAAACCGCCGGGCGAATCGCCGGTTACGGCTTTTCTTCGCCCGACTGCCTCGCTATAAGCGAGATGATGCCTTCGAGGTCGGCGCCCTCTTCGCGGGGTTGCGCTTCGATCTGCCGGCACTCGATGACCTCGCAGTGCAGGTACATCTGCGTGATCTTGCGCAGTGCGTCGGCCTGGTCGCGCGCCTGCACCACGAGGTTGTCCACCGGCAGGCCGCTGCGCGTGCGGATCCGGAAGGTGAACTTCACCATCGGCTTGCGGTGTGACCGGGGCGGGCGCGGACATGAGTTACCCCGGCTGAACCGCCAGATCCAGCCGGTAACGCTGGAAATTCTCAACGTAGTGCAGTGCATTCTCCAGCAGTCGTTGCACTTCTTCATCGGTCAGTTGCCGCACGACCTTGCCGGGCGAGCCCACGACCAGCGAGCGGTCCGGAATCTCCTTGCCCTCGGTGATCAGGGCATGCGCGCCGATCAGACAGTGCTTGCCGATTTTCGCGTGGTTCAGAATGGTCGATTTGATGCCGATCAGGCTGCCTTCGCCGATGGTGCAGCCGTGCAGCATGACCTGGTGGCCGATCGTTACGTTCTTGTCCAGCGTCAGGCGCACGCCCGCGTCGGTATGCAACACGCTGCCGTCCTGCACGTTCGAGCCCTCGCCGATGGTGATCAGGTCGTTGTCGCCGCGCACCACGCTGTTGAACCAGACGCTGGCATTGTGCTCCAACACCACGGATCCGATCACGGTCGCGTTCTCCGCGACCCAATAATCGCCGCGCGTAATGACTTTCCTGTTACCAAGCGAATGAATCATTTATTTCTTGTTTATGTTTATAGGATCTTGCGCGCATTATAAGGGACGCTTAACAGTGCCCCGCGTATCGAGTCATAATACCTTTTACCGTGCTCAGGAGATCTAGCTCATGTCAGCCGTTACCGCCGTCAAAAAAGCAGGGGAAACAGCCGGGGAAACCGATATCGTCAAGCTGCTTGGGGCGGATGCCGACCAGCTGCTGACGCACGTCTGCAAGGGGATTCCCAGGGAATCCCTGCACTTGCCCGGACCGGATTTCATCGAACGCGTATGGACCCCGTCGGATCGCACGCCGCCGGTCATCCGCAGCCTTCAGCAGATGTTCGAGCATGGCCGCCTGGGCGGAACCGGCTATTTGTCGATCCTGCCGGTCGATCAGGGCATCGAACACTCCGCCGGCGCTTCGTTTGCCAAGAATCCGGCTTATTTCGACCCGGAAAACATCGTCAAGCTCGCCATCGAGGGCGGCTGCAATGCGGTGGCCTCGACCCTGGGGGTGTTGGGGGCTTGCTCGCGCAAGTACGCGCATCGCATCCCGTTCCTGCTCAAAATCAACCATAACGAATTCCTGACTTATCCCAATAAATACGACCAGATCCTGTTCGGCAGCATCAAGCAGGCGCGTGACATGGGGGCGGTTGCGGTGGGGGCCACCATCTATTTCGGCTCGGCGGAGTCCGCGCGCCAGATCGTGGAGGTTTCGCAGCAGTTCGCCATGGCGCATGAGGCGGGGCTGGCCACGGTGCTGTGGTGCTACCTGCGCAATCCCGGTTTCAAGACCGACAAGGACTATCACGTCTCGGCCGATCTGACCGGCCAGGCCAACCACCTGGGCGTCACCATCCAGGCCGACATCATCAAGCAGAAGCTGCCGGAGAATAACGGCGGCTATAACGCCATCACCAGCAAGGAAAACCCGTACGGCAAAGTCGACAAGCGCATGTACACCGAGCTGACGACCGATCATCCGATCGATCTGACGCGCTACCAGGTTGCCAACTGTTACATGGGCCGCGCCGGCCTCATCAATTCCGGCGGTGCCTCGGGCGAGAACGATCTGGCCGACGCGGTGCGCACGGCGGTCATCAACAAACGCGCGGGCGGCACGGGACTGATCTCGGGGCGCAAGGCGTTCCAGCGGCCCATGAAGGAAGGCGTTGCGATCCTCAACGCGATCCAGGACGTGTATCTGTCGAAGCAGGTCACCGTTGCCTGAGATCGCATGGACCCTCGTTGAAAAGGCGGCCGGCGGGCCGCCTTTTTTTGGTTCCGCCGAATGCGGCAGAGGGTGTCGCTGTGCCTTGGCCCGATTCGCGTCGGTCGTCCGCAGGCCCGAATGCAAAGCCGCGGGTCCGGTTCCAGGCCGCGGGAATCCGCAGTGAACCCCGGCACCCTGCGCGAACGGCTTGCGTGCGGCGTGTGCTGGCGCACCGGTTTCGCGACTTTCCTCATCCTTCTGGCCGCAGAGAGTCTGGTGCTGATGCCGGCGGCAATCCGTTTTCAGCGCATCGAGACGCAGCGCATGGCCGAACGCGCCGAAAGCCGCATTGAACTGGCCCTGGCGCTCGCCGGCGGTGACGCTGCGACGGCGGAGCGCGAGCTCGCCGCGACGATGGGCGAGCTGCATGTCGAGGCGCTCGCGGTCTACACACCGGCTGGCGTTCCGGTGCTGGCGCTGGGGGCGCCGCCGCCAGCTTTTCCGCAAGGCGTGCAGCCCCGCACCGGCAGCGAGCCGGCGGATACCCGCACCAGTGTCGGGTCCAGGCTCGAAAGTGCATGGGCCAGCCGCTCCGCCGGCACGCCAGTTGTCGCGGTGCGGCTCGATGCCAGCAGCATTCGAGGCGAACTGGTCGGCTACCTGATGCGCATGGGCGCGCTGCTGGTGCTGGTCGCATTGATCGGGGCCGGAGCCGCTTACCTGATCGTGCATCGAGGGATTCTGGGCGCGTTGCTGCGTCTTCGCAGCAGCGCGTTGCTGGCCGCGGACAAACCGGAGCGGGCATCCGAGTTCACGGTGCAAACGCGCCGGCGCGACGAAATGGGCGAATTGATCGGCGCGTACAACAAGCTGCTTGCACGGTTGTCCGAAGCGAAGAAGCGCGATCGCGCGCCGGCGGGCGATCGCTATCTTGCGCGCCACCAGCCGCTGACCGGGCTGC
Organism: uncultured beta proteobacterium; assembly: GCA_963846655.1. GTDB lineage: Bacteria > Pseudomonadota > Gammaproteobacteria > Burkholderiales > JACQAP01 > JACQAP01. The sequence continues at coordinate 735,488 of CAWJWT010000002.1, forward strand.
CAAACAGGCAGGCACTGATGGAGTATTTGAATGCGGCGCAATCGGGCGCGGACGCGAGAACAACGTCATTGCTGCTGCTCAATCTCGAGCAGTTTCCGATCCTGAATAGCACCCTGGGTGCGGAGCGTTGCGATGAACTGCTGCGGCAGATGGCCGTGCGCTTGCGCCGCGCGGCGCCCTCGCGCGATTTCGTGGCCCATATCGGCGCGGATCGATTCGTTGTCGTGCATGACGCCTCGCCAGGCGAAGCGGGCGCGGCCGAGATTGCACAAGCGCTGCTCAAGGACCTCGCGGCACACTACGAGTTGGGCGGCACGGAACTCGATTCGCTGAATCTGCGCATTGGCATCGCGCACAGCGAAGGCCAGAAATTCGACGGCGGGAAGTTGCTCGACGAGGCCGAGCGGGCGCTGGCGGGAACCGCGGCAGCCGACGGGCCGAACCCACTGCGCTACTCATCCGACCTGGCCGCCCAGGCGCGCGAGCGCAAAGGCCTCGCCGGCGATCTGCAGCGCGCATTAAAAGAAGGCGGGTTGTTTCCCGTGCTGCAGCCGAAATGGGCGCTGCAGGACGACGGCGGCGTGCGGCTATCAGGCGCCGAGGCGCTGGTGCGCTGGCGTCATTCCGAACGCGGACTGGTGCCCCCGGATCAGTTCATTCCCCTGGCCGAATCCATCGGCCTGATGGAGCCGATCAGCGAGTTCATGTTGCGTTCCACTTGCCGCGCGATTCGCCAGTGGATCGACCGATTCGGCCGGTCGCCGAGCATCGCCATCAACCTCACGGCGGATCAGTTCGCGGATCCCGCGTTGTCGCGGCAACTTTCACGCGCGCTCGACGCGGCGGGGATCGGGGCATCGTCCCTGGAACTGGAAGTCACCGAACCCGTGGCCATGAAAGACGTCGTGCGTTCGGCCGCGCGGTTCCAGACCTTGCGCGAGCTGGGTGTGAAAGTGTCGATTGCGGATTTCGGCAGCGGACACTCGTCGCTCACCAAGCTGCGCCGCTTCGAAGTGGATGCGATCAAGCTCGACAAGTCCTTCGTCGCGAATATCGGTTCCAACCGCAATGCCGATACGCTGTGCGACGCCATCCTGCGCCTGGCGCAGTCGCTGGGTGCGAAGGTCATCGCGGAAGGGGTGGAAACCAAAGTGCAGATGGCATTTCTGCGGCAGCGCCGCTGCGACGAGGTGCAGGGCTATCTGCTCGGCAGACCCGTCCCGCTCGAAGAATTCGAAAAAACCTACATCGAGATTCCTGCGTAGGTCAGGGCCAAGGCGGACCGTGGCAAAAAATGCCGGTGCGTGATCAGCGTTTGTCCAGCACGACGTTCTGCCAGAGAAAAGTTTTTCTCCTCAGTGGCGCAGGCCGATATGTTTCCCGCAGTCGATTCGGGTTTCGCGCCTCGCAATGCAATAAAAAGTGCATCGATTGCGGCACAAACTGCGGGTCTTCCCCGCGCACCGCATCCCTGTTCGAAATGCCTGGCCTTCCTTGCGCAAATGCGGCACTCGCGTCGTTGGCGAACGACACGGCCAGCGCCGGGTGACCTTTTACGCCGTTATGCAATCCGAATTCTGTTCGCAATAACAGAGACGTAACGCTGTCCCCCGGAGTGCGCACACAGGTGGTGCGCGAAGCGAACTGCTGGCCCGTCGGTTGCACGGTACAGGCAGGTCATAGGCATATTTTGCCAGTGCACCAACCAACCTCCAGGGGGGAGCTATGTCGTATTTCGAATCGTTGTTGATCTGGCCGGATCGAATCCTGCCGTCATTGCTGATCCTGCTGCTGCTTGCAGTGCCGTTCCTGTACGCGGCGCGTGCACCGATGCATGCATTGATCAGAAGTGCAGCGCGCGTGCTGTCCAATCCGCTGCGTTTGGGCGCGCGCTGGCTCGCCGATGCGGCGAATCGCCTGCGCACCCGCAACCATCAGGTGCTGTTCGCGCAGGGCAGCCATGAAGTGAAGCAGACCATCGAGCGCGAGTTCGAGCGCGTCACGACCCTGGTGCAACGCGACCTGGAAGGCTATCCCGCGCTCCAGCGCAAGCTCATGGACGAGATCACGCGCATCGAAGAGGATTACAAGAAAACCGGCGAAGTGCCGCTGCCGCCGCCGGAATGGGTGAAGGCCATCGAGTCGCTGGCGAAAATCAAGGCGTCCGGTGATGGCGTGGTCGAGCGCATTCTCATCGAGATCCGCGATTCGATCGGTGAGATCTACCAGAAAGTGGTGTCCGAATACCGCGGCGCCTACGAAGACCGGCACAAGATATTGAAGGGCTTCATGCCGTTCTGGCGTTCGGTGAACCAGACGCTGTCGCAAGTCGACCGCAATATCACCGGCCTGCAGGCCAGCGCCGCTAAAATCGATGCCAACGTGGTGAAGCTCGAGAACATCGCGGCCCGCGGCAATGACGCGGCGCACGCGTTGGCCACGTCGGCATCGACCCTGTTCGTCGTCGCGGGCATGGTCATGCTGATCGCGTTCGGCGGCGCGTACGTGAACTTCAAGCTGATCGCATTGCCGATGTCGGCCATGGTCGGCGGCGGCGACTACATCACCGATAACCTGCAGGCTTCCGAAGTCGCAGCACTGGTCATCGTGCTGTTCGAAACCCTGATGGGGCTGTTCCTGATGGAAACGCTGCGCTTCACCAACCTGTTCCCGCTGGGCAGCATCACGGAAAAAATGCGCCGCCGGCTGATGTGGGCGTCGCTGACCATCCTGCTGGTTCTGGCCGGCGTGGAAGTCGCCCTTGCCGTGATGCGCGACACCATCATTTCCGCAGACGTCGCGCTCAAGCAGCAACTGGGTTCGGCGGCAGCCGCGGTTCGTCCCGAGGCCGGCTGGGTCACCCGCATCCCGACGTTCGGCCAGATGATCCTGGGCTTTACCTTGCCCTTCGCGCTGGCGTTCGTCGCGATCCCGCTCGAGACATTCATCAACTCCGGCCGTACGGTGCTGGGCGCGGGGCTGCAACTGGGCCTGCAGGGGCTCGCGTTCGTGCTGCGCTTCGCCGCCAACGTCGCCCGCGAGATGGGCCGCTTCACGGTCATGCTTTACGACGTGCTGATTTTTGCGCCCCTCGCCATCGAGCGCTGGGTCGCAAGCTACCGCGACGGCTCGGCCCGGCGCAACAAGCTGCGCACCGTGCCGCCGCTCAAGCGCGCCATCGGCACCGAGGAGGCCCTATGAGAGTTACCTCAAGCCTCGGGTTGCTCGGCGCGTTTCTGTTCGTCGTCGCCTGCGGCCCCACGGTCAATCACAACCATGCGGTGTTCGTGCTGATCGACACGTCCGGCACTTACGCCAGGGAAATGAACAAGGCGCAGGCCGTGGTCAATTATCTGCTGGGCACCATCAATCCGGGCGACACGCTGGCGGTCGGCCGGGTCAAGAGCCGCAGCTTCAGCGAGAAGGAGATCGTGGCCAAGGTCAGCCTGGGCAAGGATCCGCTCGCGGCCAACGCCCAGAAGCGCGTTTTCAGCGAACAGTTCAGCGCGTTTACCAAGGCGGAGAAGCAGGCCAAGGGCAGCCGCTACACGGATATCACCGGCGGGCTCATCCAGGCCGCGGAATACCTGAACGAGACGCAGGCCGGGCGCAAGACCATCGTCATCTTTTCCGACATGCAGGAAGAGCTCGATTACAAGACGGTGCGCGATATCCCGATCAAGCTCGACGGCATCCGCGTGGTGGCGCTGAACGTGACCAAGCTCTCCACCGACAACGTCGATCCGCGCCGCTACATCAATCGCCTGGAGTGGTGGGAAAAGCGCGCGCGCGGTGCCGGCGCATCGGACTGGAAGGTGGTCAACGACATGGAACACCTGGACCGCATCTTCCGGAAGAAAAGCTGAGCCGGGAAAAGCGCGGCCGGGATGCCCGGCCGCGCTTTTTCATGCCTCGCCCCCCTCCGGGCGCCCGGCGGCCGTGCAAAGTATTTTTTGTAATTAGCTTATGACGTTCGGGTTTGCGCGGTCTCGCGCGCCCCGTCATGCAACGCGCTGCAACATTGTTTGGATTGAGCAGGTTACCGGCAATTTCGCTCGACAAAGGTGGCGCATACGATCTGCGGAACCTCCCAATTGTCAGATTTGACAAAATTCGCGGATGCCGTAAAAAGAGTATGGGGTTCGCATGCAAATCGAATACCCGCGAATCAACAAGGCGCCGCGCACAGACGCCGACAATAAAACAAGACCGAACATGAAGTTAATAAAGGAAGCTCGCGTTTGGGTCCGCACGCGGTGCAGCCGCTCCTTGAGGGACGGCTGCGGGATCGACAAGGGGGGCGCGCGCACGATTGGCCGCTCGCATGCGAAGGGCTGCGCTGGGTGGCCAGGCAATCCTCGGGTGTTCCTTTTGTTGAAAATCCAGACGCGCGGCTGAAGCAACCAGCGCGAACTGTTGTTCTGCTGTCACCGGTTATAAGCGAGCCGCATCCATCTGGCCCGGGTGTCGACCGAGAGCGCTGTGCCTCCCTGGACCCGGCGGCACCCGTCAGGCGGCTCGCTTTTGTTCTTCGCGACGAAGAAGGCCATGGGGCCTTTTTCGGGCGGGGGACTGCGGGGCGGTCCGCGCATGCTCCCGGCTGAGATTCGTTTCCTTGCCACGGTTATTCCCACCCCCAATCCCACGCTTCTCTGCCGGTGCGCTCAGAAGGAGTCATTACCAATGAGGTTCTATTACATCAGCATCATCAGTGTTCTGCTTCTGGGGTTGATCTATCTGGTCGGCACCGGATTGCTGACCTGGTTCGGATTGTGGCTGCGCAAACGGTGGACAAAGGCCTGGATGGTCATGGTTCCTCTGTTTCTGCTGTTGTACGCGGGGCCCGTAGCAGAGGAATTCTGGATTGCGTGGAACTTCGGACAACTGTGCAAGAGGGACGCGGGGATATTAATTTACAAGACTGCGGAGGTGGATGGATTCTACAACTCGACAGGCGCGTCGTTCGAACTGGTGCGGTCGGGAGGATATCGATGGCTGGAAGGTCCATCGCGAGAAGGCAGCAGGTGCACAGAGGCTGGCACTCGGCAATTCAGAGTTCATGCGTGAGGCCATGGCGCGTCTTTCAGAGGAGCCAAACGCCACCCGTGCGGCTAAACAAGATGTCATACGAGTGAAGATGGATACTAATGTCGACGCGATCGTCTTTCCAAAGACGCAAGAGAGCTGGCGCGTCACCGCAACTCGACCACCCTACTGCGAGGTATCACTACGTTAAAGATGCTGGGCATCGGACGAACCACAAGGTCTATCGCCAATCATCCTCAATCCTTGATGTTGAAACGAAAGATGTTCTCGCGCGCTACATTAGATATAGCAGGCAGGCTCCATGGTTTTTTGTCGGTTTGGATGACCCCGGGTATCGGATGCGATGGCCCAGATGGCGGTCCGCACACTAACCACAGCTTTTTGATTTATCGAGAAGTCCTAAAGCCCATCAATCAAGTGGATGGCGTGCAGAAATGAACACTCTGGACTACTTCAAATACGCCGCACTTTCCACTGCGGCATACGTCCGAATGGGTGACAAGCCACTCGACGGGGCAACTTTTGCTGACGAAGCAAGCTCCATCGACCAGGCCATGGGTCGACTCCCGCTGTCCATTGCACAATATCTTTTCGACCCGCAATCAGAATTACCAAATGCAAATAAATGGACCATCGCCTACTACCACGCTGACGATAAACCAGGTGTCGATGAGAAATCCGGCTTCGCGGCAACGCTGTTCCAGAACAGCGAAGAGAACGTTCTGGCGATCCGAGGGGCCGAAGCAGGTCTCACCGGTGGAGATATATACCGCGATCTGATCGGTGCCAGCCTTGGCGGCATCGGACTGCTCGGCGTCGCGGTAACGCAGTTGGTGGATCTTGTTAATCTGATTGAGCGTCTGTACAAGCCGGAAGATCAGCAAGCAAAGCAGATAAAGGCGGTGCTGACTCCCATTCTGCCCGGGAAAGAAGATCTCGAAAATGGCACGACAACCGCCATTGAACTGAAGGGCGCGTTGGAGGCTGGTCCGGTAGGTTCTCTGCCAATTCCCCTTTATCTGGTGCTGACCACCTACGACAAAGCAGGTCTTGGCACGTTCGATTCGGCGGACAAAATTACCCTCACCGGTCATTCGTTGGGAGGGCACCTCGCAGCAGCCGCGAGCATGATTTTCCCGGAGCGCGTCAACGGCGAGGTATTCGCCTACAACGCCCCGGGCTTCGATCCGTCGACCTGGGATCTGGTAGGCGTGCCGCTGCCCACGAAGTATTTCGTGTTGAGCGCGTTGTTTATCGGAGTCGCTGCTATCGTCAAAGGCGCCCTGGGTGATCCACTAGGATCGGGCGCGGGCCTGCTTGATACGGGCGGTCAGCAGCAAAGCCACCGCATCGTCAATGCGCTGCAGGCTTTTTTCGCGACGCCGGTCGGTGCTGCCTTTCCGGTGGTTCACAGCCTCGAGAGTGAGGACAGTCTTTTGGGCGACGATGCGAGCCTCATCGCGAGCGCTCTGGCCGGCAGCACTGCGTTGGGTGCAGAGATTACCGTTCCTACCGAAATAAACAGCCATTCCATCGAGCAACTCATGGATGCGCTCGCGCTGCACGCGACGCTTTATCGGCTGGATAACGTCCTGACATTAACAACGCTCAAAAAATTTGTGGATGCGGCAGAGAAGAATCCAGGCGCGAGTGAAGAGGTTTTGGTCGAAGCGTTGCACGGCCTACTCGTTGCCGACAGTCTGCTTGCGCAGGACGGTCTGCAATTGCCTATATCGGACGCTTCTGAGGATCTGGACTGGTGGACCGGAAAAGGCGAGATTTCCGCGCGCGACGCGTACCACACGGCCATTCTGGAAATCAACAAGAAGCTGGATGAACTCGATCTGGATGGCACGCATGTCGTATCCATGATGGACGATAGCGCCGGTCCCTTGTCGAAGCAGCAATTGAGTCGACCGCGCGTCGTCGGGGCCGGACGAGAAGGCCTTCCGCTATGCACTCAGGAAGCTGATGCCCTTCGCCGTGACGGGAATCGATTACTCCATACACAACTCCAATCGCGAACTCGATCGATACATTCCCGGGGACGACGCGACGGAAAGCAGCGGCACGCTGACGGACGAATGGATTCGAGGATCGGGCGGCGTTTCTGTACGCAAAAAACATCGCGTTCCGGGGAGACCAGGATTTGGTCGCGGCGCCAGGGCTGGACGAGCAACTTTTCGTAGACCTGGCGGAGTTGTTCCAGGTTTTTACCACGTCAGTCGGAGGCGATGGTCAAGCACCAACTATTCCTGCGAACCCGAAGCGTATCGTTTTCAGCGGTGATCGCTCCGATGTGCTCGAAGGCGATGCCGAAGCAGACCGGCTCTATGGCGGCGGCGGTATCGACTACCTCGAAGGCAAAGCCGGCGACGATTACCTGGAGGGCGGGACGGGGCTGGATGTCTACCAGTACAGCGCTTCCGAAGCGGGGATCAATTCCAATGATGGCAACGACACCATCCTCGATACCGATGGGCGCGGGATACTGCGCTACACCTATGACGCGGGATCAGGCGCTCTTGTCGAAGATCGACGATTTCGCCATCGCCGATGCCTCGGTCAAGTTATCCGGCAACCAATGGCGGAGTGCCGACGGCAAGTTCACCTATGTACTGGAAAGTAGCGATCTTCGGGTGACGCTGAATGACGCGGCCGGGGGCAGTTTGCTGCTCAAGGACTGGCGCGAAGGCGAGTTGAACATTCATCTGGGCATGCGTGGCGTACATGCCGAACCCCACACCAGCTATGAGTTCGTCGGAGACTTTTTTCCGAACGAACACTTTTTAAATGTGCCGGCGGACTTTACGCCGGAGCCGGACTGGGCCGGGGTCCAGATACTGGCGACGCAAGTCGACGGCAATGGCCGGCCCATCAGTCATGACATCCGTTACGTGCAGGTCGATGCGGCCGGCAATGCGCTACCGGCCGGCACGGATACCAGTCGCGCGGACAACCCCCAGGACACCGCCGGCAATGATCGCGTCCGGTTGCTCGGTGGCAACGACTACTTTTTCGATCGCTACGGTGGCGATGACTGGATAAGCGGCGGCAAAGGTCGTGATTATCTGGATGGGGGCAGAGGCAACGACTTGCTCGAAGGCGGCGGGGATGATTTTGGTGAGGGCGACATCATCTCCGGGGGGTCGGGGGATGACGACCTGTTCGGCAACGTCCGAATCACGCTGGCGCAGGCATTCAGTGTTGAATTCCAGAACATCGCCAGCACCGTCAAAGGCGACTGGCTGAGCGGCGGACCGGGCGACGACTACATCGTTGGCTACTCCGGCAATGACGTGCTGATGGGCGGTTTGGGGTCGGATTTGCTCATTGGCGGAGCCGGGGATGACAACCTGGACGGTGACGACGACTACACGGCGACGACGTTCGAATGGACCGCAACTGCAACATCCAATCCATTCGACAGTTTCTTCACCCCCATCATCAACAACAATGTCGTACCCCTTGCAGGCTCAGCCGATGTGCTTTACGGCGGATCGGGCAACGACCGGCTCTATGGCGGTTTCGGCGATGATGTTTTGTATGGGGGAGCGGGCAGCGACGTGATGGCCGGCGGTCACGATAACGACATCCTCGTGGGGGGTGACGGCAACGACACGATGACGGGTGACGCGAATGAACTGATCTTCAACGATACGGGCAGCGTCAATCAGGGCGACGATTACCTCGATGGGGGCGCTGGCGATGACTGGTTGCAGGGAGAGGGCGGTAACGACGTGTTACTCGGTGGCGCCGACAACGATACCCTCGTTGGCGATGCGTACTATCTGGATGCCGGACTGCACGGCGACGATTATCTCGCGGGCGGTGAGGGCAATGACAGTTTGTTCGGACTTGGGGGCGATGACGTACTGTGGGGCGGCCCCGGCGTGGACATCCTGGTAGGCGGGGCGGGGAAGGACACGTACATTTTCTACGAAGGGGACGGCGTCGAGACCATCTTTGACGAGGACGACCAGGTCACCTTCGATCCCAATGGCCAACCGCGGCTTGCCAACCCGGATAGAAGCATCATCCTGGTAAGAGGTCTTTCGCGGGACGTTTTGACTTACCGTAAAGGCAGCCTGCTGCTGGATTTTGGCAATGGTGATGCCATCCACCTGGAAGGGTTTGACGACATCGATCCGCAGGGCAAGCCGATGTTCGACTACATCGCGTTCGACGATGGCAGCCGCGTCACCTACGACGACGTACTCGCCCAGGGTTTCGACATCGACGGTACCGATAGGCGACGACAGTGCAACGTCCGGGCCCGCTGCTGATGCTGGTCGGCACCGCGGTGACCGATCGCATCCGCGGACATGACGGCAATGACATCCTGGTGGGTCTGGCAGGTGACGACACGCTCGACGGTGGCGCAGGCGCGGACTATCTGCAAGGAGGGCCGGGAGATGATCGTTACATCGCCGACCTATCCGATACCATCGAAGATAGCGAGGGTCACAATTCGATCACGCTTGCTTCCGGTGTAACGCCCGGCGCGCTGGTGGCCCAACAGTTGACGATCCAGGGCGAGCCGTTCGTGGTTCTGTCTCTACTCGGCGCGAGCGAGATCGCGCCGGGATTGCCGGAGGGCTTGCGGATCAAGGGGGATGTGGTCCAGCAGGATTTCGACTTTAGCTTCGCCGACGGTACGCAACTCGCCCAGTGGGAACTTTACAACACCGCCTTCACGCAATCCGTGTCGCTGCAGGGGGGTAACGGCGACGACGTCATGACCGGCTACGGCGGCGATGACGTCGTGCGCGGACGCAGCGGGGACGATCTGATGATCGGGGGCCACGGCAACGACTTGCTGATTGGCGACAACGGTTCGGATATCTATGTCTTCGAAGCCGGCGACGGACAGGACGTAATCGACGAGCAAGGGTTGATCGCCATCGGCATTCCGGACATCGCCGGATTCGATATCGTCTGGTTCGGCGAAGGCATCTCGGCGCAGGACGTCTCGCTGCTTCGGCAGTTCAACGGCGATCTGATTCTCCGCTATGCATCAAACGATCAGCTCATCATCAAGGGGCACTACAACTCGCCAGGAAATTCGATCGAAGGGATCGCCTTTGCAGACGGCACCTTCATCGATTTCGTGCAGCTGGCGGCGATACCGGTTGCACCGATAGAAGGCACTGACGGCGCTGATGTGCTGAGCGGAACAGATGCTGCCGATACGCTGCTCGGATTCGACGGTGACGACGTGCTCGACGGGGGAGCGGGAAACGATCGGCTGGAAGGCGGTGCGGGTGCCGATACCTATCGGATGTATGCCGGCATGGGCATGGACACAGTCATCGATTCCGACGCCGCCGGCGGTCAAAATACTCTGCAACTGGCTCCGGGATACGGTCTGTCCAGTCTCAAGACGCAGCGCAGCGGCGACGACTTGAGCATATTCCTGCGCGGCTCGTCCGATGGCGTGCGGATTCATAACTACTATGCCGCTGCCGGTCCTGCGCAGCGGTGGCAAGTTCAAACCGCGGATGACTCCCGAACGGACATCGAGGTCCTGATCGGCCTGCCCGATCCGTTTGCGGATGATGTGGCACTGGCCGCGCGGGAAGCCTATCGCCAAAGCCTGGCGGCCTCCTGGAACGCGAAATCGGTCGCCGCCCTTCCGACTCATGCCAGTGTGTTCAGTTCGTGGTCACAGACCACTGTCACTACCTATGGCGCGGATCCCAATCAACCTCCGCAGATAGAAGTGTTGAATCCCGTCACCTACAAGAACATCCATGGTTACGGCGTAACACAGGGCAGCGACATCGTTCCGGCGAATATGACAATCCGGAGCATCCAATCGCAGCTGCTAAGCACGCAGTCGGATGATGCCGTGATCGGCCTGGCGGGCCTTGCAACCGAGTCATCGTCCTCTGAAACCCATTTCGTCACGCTGCTCGCGGAGCCGCAGGGCAATCGCAACGTGAGCAGCACCACCTATCAAAGCGGCACGACCTCCAAAAGTACGGTGGTCTCATCGACCACGGTCGGATGGGTGCCGATCGCGCTGGATCGTCCCGGAGCGGTCGATGGCGCCTTGCAGCTGACGCGTGTCACCGAACACCGCGTCATCGAGCAGATTGACGCAGGCGCCAGCGATAACGCGATCGCAGGCGCAATTGGGGGTGATGGCAGCCACGTGGCGTTGATCGATGCCGGCGGGGGTAACGACTCCATATCAGCCGGTGCATTCGATTTCGTATACGGCGGCGATGGTGACGATGCCATCCATGGCGGCCACATTGTTTATGGCGGCAACGGCGAGGATGCCCTGTATGGCGACACCGCACCCGGCATCGCCGTCAGTTACCTGTACGGCGGTGCAGGCAACGATCATCTGTATGGCGGACGCTCCGTTCTGTCTGGTGGAGAGGGTGACGACGCGATGACCGGGAGTGCGGGCGCGACGATCTTTGTCATCGATGCGCAGGACGGCGGCATCGATTCCATCGTCGATACCGGTAGCGTCAGTCAAGCGCAAATCGAAAACTGGACCTACCAGGCGCTGGGCATCGCCTGGCCGGCCGAAAATCTCCAGTTCGGCGGCAGGTGGAGCGTAGTGGGTGAAAGCGGATTCGCGATCGACCAGTTCTACCGCCACCCCGGTGAATTTGAAAACCTGCTCGGCGAGATCAATCTCTATTACCGAGACAGCAATGGCTATCCGTCCGACGCGAAAAGCACTGTCTACGCCAGCCTCGATGACCTGCGCATCGAGTTCACGGCGCTGGGCATCACCTATCAGGCCGAAGATATTCGCTATATCGCCCCGTTACCGGCTATACCGCAAGTTCGCGCGAACGATTATGCAGCGCTGCAGCCGCTGTACGACGCTGGAATCATCGATCAGGACGTTGTTTCATTCCTGGCAGGCGTGAACCTCAACAATCTCACTGCAGTGCGCGAACAGGTTACAGACGGGGCCGGTGCCCGGGACAGCGCACTGGTTCTTTCCTGGGCCAATGGTCATAGCGTACGCGTGGCGCTGGCGCAGCGCGACGACCCCATCGGAACGGGCGTCGAGCGTTACCAGTTCGCCGACGGGTCTTCGATTTCCACCAAAGAATTGCTCGCGCTCGCGACGCCGGTGGTGCTGCACCAGGGTCCCCACGACTTCAACTTTCTCCCGGGCAGCGGTAATCGGGTGCTCGAGGCCCACTACACCCACATTTATTTCGACGCGACTATTGCGGCCGGTTCCATCGCGATCAGCCGATTCAATGAAGACCTGGTCATCTCCAGAATCGGCAGCAGTGATCGGTTGAGCATCCCGAACTGGTATGCCGATCCCGACGCGATGCCCACGGTGTCGGCCCAGTTCTACAACGGCGGTTCGATATTGAGCGCTGATGCGTTGACCGTTGCTGGATTGACCGTTCATGGCGGGGCAACAGACGATACGCTGTCCTCGCTCGATGGATTCGGGAACAGCGCTGTACGGCGAGTCCGGGAACGACGTTCTCATCGGCGGAGACCGCGAGGACTATCTCGACGGGGGCGCCGGCGACGACTGGCTTGTCGGTAACGCGGGAAGTGATACCTACGTATTCGGAAATGGCAGCGGGAGCGACCTCATTCAGGAGGGGGATGACCAGCCGGGCGTGGTCGATACCGTCAGCTTCGCCCCGGGCATCCTGTCCACCGACGTTGCTGCCTACCTCACAGGCGAGAATCTGATCCTCGCCATCAACGGCAGCAACGACACGCTGACGGTGCAAGGCCAGATTGCAGAACAGTCAAAAAAAATAGAGCGATTCATATTCGGCAACGGCGCGATATGGGATGCCGCGCTCGTCGAGGCGATGGCTGTGACGCTGATTGCGGGTACTGCCGAGAACGATTTCCTGGCCGGAACAGCGGGCAAAGATCGCCTCAACGGCGCGGACGGCAATGACATTCTTTTCGGCCTGGAGGCAGACGACCTGCTCATCGGGGGACCCGGTGACGATACGCTGTTCGGAGGGCTCGGCAACGACACCTACCAATACAACCTGGGAGATGGCAGCGATGTCATCCACGATGGCGACGCCGCGCCGGGAGATATCGACACGCTTGCTTTTGGCCCGGGCATCTTCGCCAATGACATCCGGGTGACTGCGGACGAAACCAATCTGTACCTGGCGCTTCAATTTAACGGTCAGCAAATCACGATGGCCAACTGGGCACAGGATCCGGCTTCGCGCATAGAGCGGGTTGCGTTTGCCGACGGCTCGGCCTGGTCCGCGGACGACCTTGATATGCGATCGCGCGTGGGCATTTCGTACGCAGGCTCCGACGATGCGGAATATGCGCTCGGAACGCCATACGACGACTATTTCGACATGCAGGGCGGCGATGACTCCGTCGATGCGGGGGGCGGACATGACGTCATCGACGGCGGCCGCGGCAATGATTACCTCCAGGGCGGCGAGGGAGACGACACCTATGTGTATGGTCCTGCGTACGGAATTGACGGCATCGATGACTCGGATGGAAACGATGTTCTGCGATTCGGCGAGGGTATTGAGCCTGGCGATATGCTGGTTACGCGTGATCCGTACGGCACGCTCTATCTCGAAGTCGGAGGCCCGCAGAATCGGGTTGAGATATACGACTGGTACACGCCAGAAAACCGGATCGAACGGGTTGAATTCTTCGATGGCACGCTTTGGGACGTAGCTGCAATGGAGGGCCTCGTCACCACGGCGCCCGCAACCGAATTCGGCGATATTCTGAATCTTTCGGACGATGCCGACGTGCTCGATGCTCTGGGCGGCGATGATCAGATCTTCGGCAATGACGGAAACGATATGCTCTTCGGCGGGGAAGGTAACGACTACTTCGAAGCGGGATCGGGCAATAATCTGATCGATGGCGGGGCAGGCAACGATTTCATCTACGACCATGAGGGGACGAATTTCGTCATCGGCGGACCGGGCGATGACACGGTGTACCACGCTACGCATGGGGGTGTCGTCGCTTTCAACCCGGGCGACGGCAACGACACGGTTTATGTCGCGGGCGACGTGGTGCTTTCGATTGGCGGAGGGGTCGACGGTGCGGACCTTTCGCTGGGGCAGGACGGCACAGACCTGATCCTCTCCATCGGCGGCAACGACTCGATTCGTCTTTCGAGCCCATGGGAAGCCGAAGCCCAAATAGGGTCAACAATTACCTTGCAGTTGTTCGGGTCGGTCTACAGCTACGACTTCAACGCGGTCATTGCAGAGTTTCAAGCGCAAGCGGTTTCGGATCCAGCGCTGGTACTGTCCCTTGTTGACGTCTTGCCGGCTCATCAGATTTCGTACAGCGCCGATCAGGCGTTGGGCGGAGCGCTGGCCTGGCAATATGCGATGGACCGGAAACCTCGATGCGCTGACTGAAATGCGGATGCAGGCGATCCTGGATAGTCCGGCTTTTGCCGTTGCACTCCAGCCGGTATCCGACGTGCCGCTCAATCATGCGCCGGTACTCGTCCATGAGATTGCCAAGCAGAGCGCGACAGAAGACACCGCATTTAGCTTCATGGTCCCGGCGGACGCTTTCGCCGATGCGGACGCAGGCGATACGCTGGGCTATAGCGCCACGCTTGCCGATGGTGCCGGCCTGCCTGCGTGGCTTGAATTCGATTCTCTGACCGGACGGTTCCACGGAACCCCCGCAAACGACGACGTCGAATCCTTGCTGATCCAGGTAACGGCAACCGATGCAGGCGGGCTGTCGGCAACCGGCATGTTCGAAGTGATGGTAGTCAATGTCAACGACGCGCCGATTCCGGTCGCGGACTTCGCCAGCGTCAAGCAGGGACGCACCTTGTCCCTGGCAAGTGACGCGCTCCTGCGCAACGATTACGACGACGATCCGACGCTGGACATTCTCTCAATCGTCGCAGTCGGCAATGGCTCGCACGGAACGGCGAGTGTGGACGAAGGTGCCATGATTTCGTTCATCGCCGATTACGGTTATCTCGGCGCGGCAAGCTTTGACTACCAGCTCAGCGACGGCAACGGCGGACTGGCCTGGGGTACCGTCAGCGTCGAGATCACGCCAAACGCCGCACCGGTAGTTGCCGTGCCGCTCGGGGATCAATACGTGATCGGGGGCGCGGATCACTCCTTTTCGGTGCCAGGCACCACGTTCCACGACGAGGACCCCGACGACCAGCTCATCTACACGGCCACTTTGCACGATGGCACCGCGCTGCCGGGTTGGCTAGCGTTCGACGCAGGCGGAATGATCTTCTTTGCGACCCCCGATATCGATATGACCGGCGTGACAAGTGTGCGCATAAGTGCAACAGATCTTGCCGGCGCGCAGGCACACGATACATTCGAATTCGTCGTGGCTCCGCCGAACCTCCGGATTTCGGGCACGACGGGTGACGACGTGCTGCGCGGCGGTGCCGGCGCCGATGAACTTCTTGGTCTGGCGGGAAATGACACGCTCTATGGACGCGCCGGCACTGACATTCTCGACGGGGGCGCCGGTGCAGACAAACTGTTCGGCGGCGCTGGAGATGACATTTACTACGTCGATAACGCTGGCGACATTGTTTCGGAATTCCACGATGAAGGAAACGACACGGTACTGAGTTCGATCAGCTTTGCGCTTGGTATCAATGTAGAGAATCTCACGCTCACTGGGGTCTCGAAGATCAATGGCACCGGCAATGCGCACAACAACCGCATCGTAGGCAACGTGAATTCAAACACGCTGACGGGTGGCGCCGGGGATGATTATCTGGATGGCGGAGCCGGCAAGGACACGCTGATCGGCGGCACTGGCAATGACACTTACGTGATCGATAGTTCCGCAGACAAAATCACGGAGAACGAGGGGGAGGGCATCGACTCGGTGCTCAGCGCGATCAATTTCACCCTTGATGACAATTTCGAGAATCTGGTTCTGACCCGTAGCGCCGTGAAAGGGACCGGTAACGATCTGGATAATCTGGTGGTCGGCAACGCGCTGGACAATACGCTCAAGGCCGGTGCCGGCCGCGACATCCTGCAGGGGCTTGGGGGCGACGATGATCTGAAGAATACCTCCGGCAGCACCGTATTCGATGGCGGCGCAGGCGACGATACGCTGACCGGCAGCGGCAGCCGCGAGTTGTTTATCGGCGGCGCCGGCAACGACACCATTACGACCGGCAAGGCCGCCGACATCATTGCCTTCAATGCCGGCGACGGGCAGGACCTCATCAAGCCAGGCACTGCCACCGACAACACCATTTCATTGGGCGGTGGTATCAACTACGAGGCACTGGTTTTCAGCAAAGTACACAACGACCTGGTGCTCAGTACCGGCGGTTCAGACCGGCTGACGTTGCGGGATTGGTATGCGCACAAGGCAAAGCCCGGTGTCCTCAATCTGCAAGTCGTGGCCGAAGCCATGGCAGGGTTCGATCCCCACGGTTCAAATCCGCTGCTCGACAACAAGATCGAGCGCTTCGATTTCAGCGTGCTCACGGACCGTTTCGATCTGGCTCGCGCCGCGAATCCTGCGCTGAGTCAGTGGAGCCTCAGCAATGCGCTGCTCGATGCCCATCTGACGGGCAGTGACAGCGAGGCGATCGGGGGAGACCTGGCCTATCGATACGGTTTGAACGGGACGCTGACGGGCATCGACCTCGCGCAAGCACAGGACGTGTTGAAGACGCCGTGGTTTTGGCAGCGAGGCGCAGCGGTTGCGACCGCTGCAGGATTTACAGCAAGGACAAGTGCGGCTGTCGTGAATAGAAAAACGGGAACTGCAAAAATCTTTGAGGCAGAAGGCAAAGCCGGTACGCATGACCGGTCTTGAGATGTAAATGGCAGAAGGTTGTGGTGCCAGGCAAAAGGCAAGGCCTGAGCCCCAAAGCCTGTTTCTGACCCCCCAAATCCTCGCAGCAACGCTGTTCCAGAACAGCGAAGAGAACGTTCTGGCGATCCGCGGGGCCGAAGCAGGCCTCACCAGCGGAGATATATACCGCGACCTGATCGGCGCCAGCATCGCTGGCGAGCAAGTAAGCCAGATCAATACCGGAATAGTACAACTCGACCGCCAGGTCGCACTGTGGTCGAGCCAGGCAACTTCCGTATCAGATTGGCACCAAGGAGAAGACCGCAATGAGGTTCTACTACATCAGTATCTTCAGTGTTTTGCTTCTGGGCTTGATTTATCTAGTCGGCACCGGATTGCTGGCGTTGTTCGGATCGTGGCTGCGCAAACGATGGAAAAAGGCTTGGATGGTCATGGTTCCTCTGTTTCTGCTGTTGTACGCGGGGCCCGTGGCAGAGGAATTCTGGATCGCGTGGAACTTTGATCGATTGTGCAAGAAGGACGCGGGGATATTCATTTACAAGACTGCGGAGGTGGATGGATTCTATAACTCGACAGGTGCATCGTTCGAACTGGTGCGTTCGGGAGGATATCGGTGGCTGGAAGGTCCATCGCGAGAAGGCACCGGTGCACAGAGGCTGGCACTCGGCAATCCAGAGTTCATGCGTGAGGCGATGGCACGTCTTCCAGAGGAGCCAAACGCCACCCGTGCGGCTAAGCAAGATGTCATACGAGCGAAGATGGAGACCAATGTCGACGCGATTGTCTTTCCAAAGACGCAAGAGATCTGGCGTGTCACCAAACTTGACCACCCTACTGCGAGGTATCACTACGTCAAAGATTCTGGGCATCGGACGAACCACAAGGTCTATCGCCAATCATCCTCAATTCTTGATGTTGAAACGAAAGATGTTCTCGCGCGCTACATCAGATATAGCAGGCAGGCTCCATGGTTTTTTATCGGTTTGGATGACTCCGGGTTCGGATGCGACGGCCCAGATGGCGGTCCGCACACTAACCACAGTTTTTTGATTTATCGCGAAGTGCTAAAGCCCATTAAGCAGTTGGATGGCGTGCGGAAATGAACATTCTTGACTACTTCAAATACGCCGCACTTTCCACTGCAGCATACGTCCGAATGGGTGACAAGTCACTCGACGGGGCGACTTTTGCGGACGAAGCAAGCTCTATCGACCAGTCCATGGGTCGACTCCCGCTGTCCATCGCACAGTATCTTTTTGACCCGCAATCAGAAGTACCAAACGCAAATAAATGGACCATCGCCGACTACCACGCCGACGATAAACCAGGTGTCGAGGAGAACTCCGGCTTTGCGGCGACGCTGTACAGAAACAGCGAGGAGAACGTTCTGGCGATCCGCGGGGCCGAAGCAGGTCTCAGCGGTGGAGATATATACCGCGATCTGATCGGTGCCAGCATTGGCGAGCAAGTCAGTCAGATGCAAGACGTATTCAGTACAACGCGACCGCCAGATTGCACCGTGGTCGAGCCAGGCAACGTCCGTATCAGATTGGCACCAAGGAGAAGACCTTAATGAGGTTCTACTACATCAGTATCTTCAGTGTTCTGCTTCTGGGGTTGATCTATCTGGTCGGCACTGGATTGCTGACCTGGTTCGGATTGTGGCTTCGGAAAAAGTGGAAGCGAGCCTGGATGGTCATGGTCCCTCTGTTCTTGCTGCTCTACGCTGGGCCTGTTGCGGAGGAATTCTGGATCGCGTGGAACTTCGATCGATTGTGCAAGAAGGACGCGGGAATATTCGTTTACAAGACTGTAGAAGTAGACGGATTTTACGACGCGACCGGGGCTCACGCTTGATTTGATTCGACCAGAGCGTTACCAGTTCATTGAATCAGTAGGGTCCAAGGGGGAGGGATCGGTACGGGTCAGCGTTGGGGACGCGGACCTAAAGAGGCGAGCTTTTGCGCAGTTTGAGAGCGAGTTCCCCGGAAAGAACGCCGCCGACCAAGAGATGATTCGGGTAAGTCTGGACGAGAGAACTGAGGCGCTTGTGTACCCCAGGAAGGGAGATAGTTGGCGCATAACGCAACTTGATCATCCGACTGCGAGGTATCACTACAGGACGCTTGCCAGCCATCAACCAGTTGTGCATGGGATAAAGAAATTCGAAAAGACGGTAGTTGATATGCAGTCTGGCGGCATTATGGCTAGTTACTTGAACTATTACCGGAGCGCGCCCTGGTTTTCCATTGCTTTGGATATTCCGACAATACCGTGCGCAGAAACGGAACGCGATACCAGTAGATACGGAACAATCTCGCTGGATGCGCTGGTATTCGGTCATGGGCCAAAACGAAAAAGCGACGGAGTCGAGAAATGACGATTCTTGATTTCTACAGGTACGCGCAGCTTGCGACAGCTGCGTACGTACGCGCAGGAAATCTAATATCCGGAAGTGTCACGTATGGACGTGACTTTGCGAGTCTGGCGCTCACTCAATCCGACGGCCGTCTTACGCTTTCAACCGGTCAGCTATTTATTTGCTCCAACACTGGAGTTCCCGAATGCAAATGCTTGGACCATCGCCTACTACCACGCTGACGATAATCCAGGTGTCGATGAGAATTCCGGCTTCGGGGCAACGCTGTTCCAGAACAGCGAAGAGAACGTTCTGGCGATCCGCGGGGCCGAAGCAGGCCTCACCAGTGGAGATATATACCGCGATCTGATCGGTGCCAGCATGTGGCGAGCAAGTCAGTCAGATGCAAGACGTATTCAGTACAACGCGACCGCCAGATTGCACCGTGGTCGAGCCAGGCAACGTCCCTATCAGATTGGCACCAAGGAGAAGACCTTAATGAGGTTCTACTACATCAGTATCTTCAGTGTTCTGCTTCTGGGGTTGATCTATCTGGTCGGCACTGGATTGCTGACCTGGTTCGGATTGTGGCTTCGGAAAAAGTGGAAGCGAGCCTGGATGGTCATGGTCCCTCTGTTCTTGCTGCTCTACGCTGGGCCTGTTGCGGAGGAATTCTGGATCGCGTGGAACTTCGGGCAACTGTGCAAGAAGGACGCAGGGATACTCATTCACAGGACAGTTGAGGTAGATGGATTCTATGACGATACGACTCACTGGTGGCGGCAATTGGCCGAGTCGGAATACCAGTTCGTGGAGTCGCGAGATAACACTTACGGTGGCCTTTGGCGGGTTGAGCGGGATGGCAAAGAAGTGCGACATTTCAAAATCGACCGTCTCACGGCGAGATATCACTTCTTTCGGGATTCCGGACACGCGATTGGGTACAAACTGGCGAAACAGGAATCTCGTGTGGTTGACAATCAGGAGAGCCATTCAATCGCAGAGTATCGCGTCTATATTCGAGAGGCTCCTTGGTTCTTTGTCGGATTGGATCGTCCAAATATGGGCTGCGATGGCCCTGATGGTGGTCCACATAGCAAGCACAAGAACAGTTTCCTTATTTATCGGGATGTACTGAATCCACGACCTCAGCACGAGGAGGCACGTCAATGAGCACTCTTGCTTATTTCAAGTATGCTCAGTTGGCCACTGCGCCTACGTGCGCGTGGGAAATCGCTCGTGGGACGGGGCAACGTTTATCGAATTGTCTGCCTTCCGAGGAACAGCAACGCCTCCCGCGGTCCCTTGCAACCGAGCGATTCAATCCAGCCGACCCCGATGCGATGCGATGCGATGGACCATCGCCTACTACCACGCTGACGATAAACCAGGTGTCGAAGAGAAATCCGGCTTCGCGGCAACGCTGTTCCAAAACAGCGAAGAGAACGTTCTGGCGATCCGCGGGGCCGAAGCAGGTCTCACCGGTGGAGATATATACCGCGATCTGATCGGTGCCAGCATTGGCGAGCAAGCCAGTCAGATGCAAGACGTATTCAGTACAACTCGACCGCCAGATTGCACCGTGGTCGAGCCAGGCAACGTCCCTATCAGATTGGCACCAAGGAGAAGACCTTAATGAGGTTCTACTACATCAGTATCTTCAGTGTTTTGCTTCTGGGGTTGATCTATCTGGTCGGCACCGGATTGCTGACCTGGTTCGGATTGTGGCTGCGCAAACGGTGGAAAAAGGCCTGGATGGTTATGGTGCCGCTTTTTCTGCTCCTCTATGCGGGACCGGTGGCAGAGGAATTCTGGATCGCGTGGAACTTCGATCGATTCTGCAAGAAGGATGCGGGAATATCCATTTACAAGACTGTGGAGGTGGATGGCTTCTACGACGATACGACTCATTGGTGGCGGCAACTGGCCGAGTCGGATTACCAGTTCGTGGAGTCGCGAGATAACACTTACGGTGGCCTTTGGCGGGTGGAGCGGAATGGCAGGGAATTGCGTCATTTTAAAATTGATCAGCCGTCAGCACAGTATCGGTTTTCAAAACCGCACAGTCATACCATCGTGGCGCACAGGATAAATATGTTTGAGTATCTGGTGGAGAATGTAACTTCAGGTGAGGTGCTAGGACGAGAGAAGACATATGCGCGTGGGGCGCCTTGGTTTTTTATAGGTTTGGATCGTCCAACCATTTTTTGCAACGTCTCGGGGTTGGACGGTGAGAAAATGCACGCGACAATTTATGACATAGTTTTGAAAGGTGTGCATCTACCTAAATAGAGGCTAAGAGATTGGCTGCTATCCCTGAGTATTCCGGTATGCAGTTCTGGCAACGGAATCGTACGTTCGGCTGGGGGTAGGCTCTTATACGGGAGCGAGATTGGCAGCTCTTGCAAGAACCCAATCCGACGGCCGCCTCAGGCGGCCCGTTATTCGCATACTCGCACTCTACTATTCGCACTTTAATGCTCGTGTATTCGCTAGATTATGCCTAGCTTAGGGAGAGCAAAGTGAATACATCAAAGTGTCTGTTGGGACGAGTGAAAACGCTTGCGGTGACATTTGCTGTGGCAACCAGCATCGGGGCATGCGCCAGCCTTCCCGGGTCCGGCAATGCGAGCTGGAAAGAAGAACTGCTGCTCCATGACGGACAAACGCTTATCGTCGATCGCTCGCAAAAATATGGAGGTTATTCGGAGCCCGCCAGCCGGGAGCGACAACTAGTGGAGGAGGTGTGGCGATTCTCAATTCCAGGTACCAGCGAGCGAGTTACGTGGAAAAATGACTATGGGAGAACGCGCGACAGTAGCAATTTGATGCTGCTCAGGCTGGATTTCCTGAGCGGGACACCCTATCTCGCCGCGAGTCCTGCTGGATGTATTGCATACAACAAATGGAAACGGCCGAATCCACCTTATGTTTTTTTTAAGTGGGAAGGCAAGACATGGAAGCAGATTCCGATAAATGAATTGCCGGTGGAATTTGTCGACGCGAATGTGACGGTGGGCAGGCCAGATACGAATCACCGTACGGGCACATTGTCGGTTGCCACAATTAAGGAAGAGAACCGACACCTGGAAGTTTATCTACGCAGCATTCTGAGGACAGTACTGACGAAGGAGCGAATAACTGCGATGTGCGAAGAGAGAATTCTTTACAAAGGGCATTGGATTCGGCCAGATGACCCGGTTGCCCGGCAATTTATAGATCAGCAAATAAAACAATAGAAGTTAGTAATTCTGCGATGAGAGGGAGACCATGGCAAGTATATATGAGTAGGGATTGTTCGCCGATGCGTCCTATTACGAGGCCTCGCGCAGAAGTTAATCATTTCCCTTTCTCACCCCTTTGATGGGAGCACACCCTGGTGAAGACACTGAAAGCTGGCGTCAGATGGAGCTATGCAGGGTTCTCCCAAATAGTTTAACCAAACAACACACCATAGCATTGATTAAAGTCTCCGCTGATCGTGATCAGGCGGTTGCGCAGCGGAATCGGCTAGCGTGCAGCGTGGACGACGCACGCGAAATGCCGGGATGAGACGATTCGCAGGACTCAAGCTTGGAGAGCATCGTGAACAATAGACATTGTCTGTTACGAGCACTATGTAACATCAGCGCGG
Organism: uncultured beta proteobacterium; assembly: GCA_963846655.1. Lineage (GTDB taxonomy): Bacteria > Pseudomonadota > Gammaproteobacteria > Burkholderiales > JACQAP01 > JACQAP01. Next base: position 758,329 of record CAWJWT010000002.1, read on the forward strand.
TATTTGCACTGGGCGCAATCATCAGCGCATGCGTTAGCCTCCCGGGCTTCAGCGGAACAGGCTGGAAGGAGGAAGTGCTGCTGCACGATGGCAGCAAGATCGTCGTAAGCCGTTCAGTCGACCGAGGCGGGCGGCATGAGATCGGCCAGCAGCCACCGATCAAAAAACAAAGTCTGACATTTACGTTGCCGCAAACAAACGAGCGGATCACCTGGCAAAGCGAATTCAGCAGTGATGTAGGTCTCGCCGATTTTCAGCCATTGCTGGTGGATATTTCTAAAGGATCGGCGTATGTGGTAGCGCACCCAGTGGGCTGCCTTGCTTACAACAAATGGGGGCGACCGAATCCGCCTTATGTTGTCTTCAAATACGAAGGGAAAGAATGGAAGCGAATTTCTGTGGCGGAATTGCCAGCGGAAATCAAAACGCCGAACATTATTTTCGGCTCACCCGACAATCACGTGCAAGATCTCGGTACACACTTTGTAAAGACGGCGAGCATTCAAAAAATCAACAGCTCCTTGAAACAGCCCGAGTTTCGCAGCATTCTGCGAGAGGAGTGGAAAGGAAGAAGATGTCCGCAGTATTCAAATTCGCCCAAGGCTCCCATCTCTAACAAGTCGGCCACGCCATTGCAATAGCGCCAGGCAACGGGGGTCAGGCTGAGCTGTCCCGGGTTCTCCGGACAATTTAATCAAGCACACGTCCGTAGCATTGCTCGCAGCATGAAGATGGCGTCAGTCCCGTCTTGATGGCTGCATTGTGGCGGCGTGCCACCAAGCCCGGCCGGCGTGGTGTCTAATTTCGCCGCTTCGCAAACATTCCCCAGACAAAGAGAACGATCATTGCGCCGATGATGGCGCCGATCAGCCCGGCACCTTCACCGGCCGAATACCATCCAAGCGCCTGGCCCAGATAAGTCGCAACGAAGGCGCCCACGATACCGAGAATTGTCGTCAACACGAATCCGGACGGCTCGTTCTTGCCGGGCATGATGAACTTAGCGATAACGCCGGCAACTAATCCAATGATGATCGTCCAGATAATACCCATGGCTTGCTCCTATGAGGCGCTCGGGCACGGGCCGAGCTGGCACTAGACGATACACCCGATAGACGGTTCGATGGTGCTGTTGTGTTCTGTAAAGGAGAATGAAATGAGTCGCGGAATGCCATCCATGGTTGCTCTGTTGGGACTTCTCGCTGTCGCGGGATATAAGAACAGGAGCAAAATCGCCGAAATGCTTGGTGGACAGAAGCAAGGCCCAGGCAGCGGAGTCGGACAGAACGATCAACGGGGCGGTCAGGGCGGCGTGCTTGGCAATCTGGGCGGGCTCCTCGGCGGTGCGAGTGTCGGGAGTGTCCTGAGCGGCGGGCTTCGCGACCTCGTCGAAAGATTCAAGGAGAATGGCCAAGGCCCTGCGGCGGACTCCTGGGTCAAGGACGGCCCCAATCAACCGCTCGGCCCGGATCAGCTCGAGAAGGCGATCGGCCCCGATGTGTTGAACACACTTTCGCAGCAAACCGGGCTGTCGCGGGAAGAGTTGCTTTCCCGGCTGACACGGGAATTACCCGAAGCGGTCGACACCTTTACGCCAGCAGGCCGGCTGCCGACCGAAGACGAAGCGTCGCGGTTGATCTAAACGCTGAGCACGGCGACTCAGTGGGCCGCTGAAGATTAAGACAGCAGGAGGGAAGGATCGAGAGGCGAAAAGAGTCGAGGATCGGTGAGCACCCGGAGCCAGTTAGTGCGTACCTTTCTTTTCCAGGTCGGAGAGAATTTCTGGTCCCCACACCGACAAGAACTGCTCGCGCTTCTCGGCCAGACCGGGATCTTCAGCGGTCAGCGCCTGGACTTCGTGCTGTAGTTGCACCAACACCCCGTAGTAAAACAGCCACACATCAAACGAAACTGACTCAAGCCTCGGTAGCCGGGTCAGCAGCCGGCGCGCGTAGGAAGTGCGTAAATTCGATATAAGGGCGGTCTCCTGGTCCGTTGGACTGTCGACAGTTTCCAGAATCGCCAACGCCTCTTCGATATGGCGACTTTCCTGCTCGGGATCAGATTCGCGCTCGGCCCTCTCAAGCAGCGCCCGAGCCTCGGCAATGTCCGTGGAAACAGACAAGGTTATTTCCTTGCTACTTTAGGCGGATGTCTCAGGTACTTTCTAACCTTCTCCGCGTCGCTCCCTACGGCGGCGATTGCCTCGTTCAACTCTTCCTCGGTGACGCCAAGCAATCTAGTCCAATACCCGCGCTCCCAGCGCTCTTCAAGACTGATCTGGTCGCCGGCGGGTTCATCTTTCTTCAAAAATCCCACTGCTTTACCTCGTTTTTCCAACCATTGACTTCGATAGATTGCGCGAAGGCGGGAAGGTTTCTCATGAATAGCATTACTGACCCGTCCGTTTGACTACGTACCGCCTCGCCGTGAATAAATCGGGGTCTCGAAACATCACGGAACACTGCCGGCATTGAAAGGCGCTCGTACGGCGCTCCTGGCCTTTGCTGTCCTTTACCCAGACATCGCAATAGCTATCGTGCCCGCAGACGGGACATTCAAAGACAGGGCGTAGCGCAGGATTCGCCATACTGTGTAAGCATACAGTATAAGAATATTGCGGTGTTACTAGGTACCGGCCTTGATATTCCGAATGTGTTTCAAAATGCTTGATATCGAGTATGGCAGAACGCCGCCCTTTCGTTTCCCTAAGCTAGAGCGCTGGATCGCACGGGCGATTTGAATTTGGGTGGAGTTTGGAAATTTTATAGCGGTCGAAGCGGCAAACTCTCGCCAGCGTGTAATCCGTTGCTTCGTCTCCGGTCGAGCCTGTCCATTCTTACTGGACTTCAATCTACCTCTCCCACGTCGTTGCGCTGGCACAAGGCTGGATCATCCTTGACGGATCGCCCGATTTCAATATTTAGCAAAATTGCACACTTCAACTGTTGGTTCCTATATAAAGGACTTCAGCGCGGCATAAGAGATCTCTCGACCTACGCAGACGCGAGGATTAAGGCCTGCAGAATGCATTCCCCGGAACGGTACGAATCGGTTATGCGTGATGCCAGGGAGATCGTCTTCCTGGTTGCCACTCGCCGTGGTTTCGATATAAGCCTTATTGATGTAGATATCGATGCTGGTCTCGGGCCAGGCCACCACAAGGTTCACATACTGGTGATTTCTGTCCGCGGCGCACCGGTGTCCGTAAGAGAGCGCAATATTCCCCATGAGTGGTTACGAGATGGTACGGGGTTCATAGATGATCGCTTCTGCGAAGTTAGTGGCTTCGCTACTGATTGATCTGACGGCAAAAGCCAAAACTGTAGGGGTGATGCTTGTAAAGAATGGCTGAACTTCGTCCGTAGTTCACCGTTTGCCCCTGCGCATGCAATTATGCAAGCTGAACTGTCCCGACATACTCACGGCAGTGTAAAAATCAGCAACTCCTTCGACAACCCGTCGCCGCCGCAACCGAGTGCGCCGGCGACGAAGTAGATGCGATCTCCGACGGTCGCCGCGCCGAATCCGTGGCGACCTTCCGCCGGCTTCAACGTCTGCCACTTCCCGGTCGCAAGATCGTAGGCCTCATTCTCAGAGAACGTCTGTCCGTCGCGGCATTCGCCGCCGAACACTACGATCATGTTTTTATAGAGCGTGGCTGCCATGGCGCTGCGCGGAGTGGGCATCGGCGGAGCCTGCTTCCACGTATTCGAGTCGACGTCGTACACGTCGTGATACGCCGTCACCTTGTTTAAGTCTTCCGTCCGGCCGCCAATGACGTGGATCTTGCCGCCCGCGACGACTGCGGACAGGTGATCGCGGGCAACGGGCAGAGGCGCAGCGGAAGTCCAGGCCTGCTTCACCGGATCGAATATCTCGTGCGTGGCCTGCACCCGGTCCTGCGGATCGCGGCCGCCGATGGCGTGAATTTTTCCGTTCAATGCCACGATCCCAACGGAGCCGCGAGGTGCCGGCAGCGACGGCAGTTCGCTCCATTTATCAGTGGCCGGGTCATATACGAACGCATCCGACTGCGCTTGCCGGTGGATGTCGCCCACGAAACCGCCGACTGCGTAGAGCTTCCCGTCCAGCGCCGCGACACCCACGTGGGTCAGTGCGCGCGGCAGCGGAGCGCGCACGCGCCAGCGGTCAGTGACCGGATCATATTCCTCCAGACGATCAGACGCGCCATTGTTCTGCTTATCCGTGCCCGCCGCGTTCGCAATCCCGCCGGCAACCGAGTAGATCTTTCCGTCAAGCTCTACGACCGCATGCTCGGCACGCGCCTGCGTCAACGCAGTCGCCGTCGACCAGGTGCCTCTCGGGGATTGCGCAAATGCCGTCGCGCAGGTCATTGCCAGGAGACACAGGCTGATCGACGAAAGTATTCGCATAGTGGCGCCTTTAGCAGAAAAAAGTCTTGATGATCGAAAACCGCGCGGTGTCCGCTCCTGGGCGCCTGGCACCGGAATAATCTGACGTCGTGGGGCCCAGCAATGCGCAGACGAAAATGAGACACCAGGAGAACTTCACTAATTCCGATGCGGTTCCCGGGATGGCCTCTTCGGATTACGAGACCCAGCTTCACCCGCCGGACCCCGCAAAGTCTTTGCAACGCGCTGCTAGCAAACCGCGAAGCTTGGGGCCTCCGGCGCCAAAGCCGCGCTGCCTTATTCGATCGTGCGGATAGTTATGATGGATCGGGGAGCCGTGCCCGCCGCGACGGGTGCGCCCAACGGGGTCAAAGCGCCTGTGGTGGCATCAACCGTATAACTCGTTATGTTGTCGGAGCCGTTATTCGCCACATAAGCGAACCGGCCGGTCGGATCAGGTAACGACAGGCAGTGGGACCCGTATGTTTCGACGAAAGCCACGCCATGGGCGAAATGGAGTCTTGAAAGCCGCCGGCAGTCGCAAGCCCGAACCCATCACATGCGAGCGCCTGACTGTCGAAGTGTGGGTTGCAGAACATCCGCTTTGCGGTACGCCCCGGCGGATGGCGCAGCGACAGGACCACAATTCATACGTTGCAAAAAAAAGTCACCACTGCAGAAGGTTTCGCCCTTCCGGAGTGGTGACGCTGAAGTCCCAATGACAAGCGCTAGTTGACGGTCAAGGTCGCGACTGTCGCGGTGGCGTTACTGCCGTGGGTAGTCTGCAGGGCCCCGGCTGCCAAAGAATTGGTATAGCTGCCTGCGGCCGGCGCCAATATGTTTGCCGTAACCGTACAAGAGCCATTGGCCGGGATCAGGCCTTCCGCCGTCAGGCCCACCTTGCCGGTTTCGACGATGAACCACCCCGCCAGGAAAGGGGGCGTTTCGATACAGGTGGTCCTGGGGCTGCCGTCGACCACTACCAGGCCGGCGGGCAACTTGTCTATCAATGGCCCGGTCAGGTAGGCGGGTGTGTCGTTGGCGTTGCTGAACGTAATGGTGAGCATCGATGTCCCGCCCGCATTGATGGTGCCCGGGCTGAAGGTCTTGACCATCGTGGGGCGACTGGAAGTGACAGGGATGTCGCAAACGGGGAGGGTGACGAGGTTGGAATCCATCGTCACTGCGCCATTTCGCGCCAGGGCTCTACCGGAAACGTTTGCGCCGGTCGTAAGGGCGATGCTCGTGAGCGCGACGATAGTCCCAACGAACGATGTATTTGTACCGAGCGTCGCGGAGCTGCCGACCTTCCAGAAGACGTTGCAGGCCTGAGCGCCATTCTTCAGCACCACCGACGAGCCGCTTCCCGTCGTGAGCGTGCTCACTGTCTGGAACACCCAGACTGCACCGGCATCGCCGCCGGCGTCGAGCGTGAGCTCGCCGGTCAACTGCGCCGAGGACGTTGAACAATAGACGCCGGGCACGAGCGTCATCCCGCCAAGCTCCTGACCCGTCACGTCGGCAGTGCACGCCTGGCCTGCCAGATCATCATACAAAATGGTGGTGTCATTCTGAGCCTGAAGCGCCTGCGCATTCCCCGCATGGATTACTCCGGTCAGGATCCCGGGCGGGAAGCCGGTGATCGCTGTGCCCGGGCTCACGCCCAGGTTTCCGGTGATGACGCTCGGACCGGTATTAGTCACCGTCTGGCCACCGAGCACTGCAAAGACCTGCTCCGTGCCCAGTCTTGGCGCGATGGCGGCTGCAGTCGTGTTGCTTGGGTTCGCGACCTGTTCCTCGCTGCCGGTGCCGCATCCAGCCACCGAGGCGGCGAGCAGGAGTGCCGTGGGCAACGCAAGTGGTCCGAAAAATCTGCCGAATCTGGTCATCATGTTTTATCCTCACATTTGAAAGCCGCCAGGGATCGGTGTGCGGTGCATTGATGCGGCCGCGGAATCCTTGAGTACGGGAACGAGGTTCTGGCCTCGTGCATTGGGTACTATCCGTCGCCGTCACAGAACGTTCCGTTCGTTGGCGCGCTTAATGCAAGATAAAAGTCGGCCTCGCGTCGATGAGTGCCTGCCCATGACAACGCTATGTTCGCTACCCCACATAGCAGGCACGTCGCTTCCGGGTCCCCCCGGGGCGTTGCTCATCGAAGCGCTCTCCGGGCCGCTCGCAACTCGTTGACCCCCGTACTGCAGACCGAAAAGCCTGGCGGACAAAAAAACGAAAGGATCCTTGCGGATCCTTTTTCTGTTGTTGTTCAGGCGCTCGTGGCCGGCTGTCGGCAACACGTCACGTTCGTCTTGCGGTGATCATTTATGGGCGTGGGGCAGATAGCGCGGTCGATATTGCGGGGTACTTCCTGTTTTTCTGCCACTGCGCGAACGCGAAAGGCCGATGGCCGCACCGTGCGTGAACGGACGTTGCCCTAGAATCTGTATTTCACTTCCAGCCCGTATTCGCGCGTCTCGTTTTTCGGTTCGCGTCCGAAAACACCGAAACCGATCGGTACGACATTCGAATCCTCGATACGCCAGTAATTCATCCAGGGGCCGAACGCCCACGAATCCTTCTCTGCCATCACCGAAATGCGATACCCGTAGCCTTTTTTTTGCATATTGGTTGCATCGCCATACCCGACACCGACGTCGGTGAAATGGGTTACCTGCTTGCCCTCGATGAAGTAATCGTACTCGATGGTGGGGGCAATCACCCATTGCCCGCCGGCTTTGATGCGTGAGGTCAACCCGACAGGCGCGTACCAATAACGCGAATAGCGCTGATATCCAACGGCCCCGGTGGAAGTCGTGCCTCTCAGATCATTGTAGAGATGGCGGTAGCCGAATCCTGCAAAAGGCGAAACAGAAACGCCGCGGCGCGGTGAGAAATCCTTGCCGAGGACCCCCCGCATTTCGAAAATAGAATCCGGGACCGAGTCCTTGGTACCGGAACCCTCGTATTTGAGCGAACCGTACGCGATACGCCCGTCAAGCTTGAAAAACCATCGACTGGCGCCGGTATGGGTATAAGCGCCGGTGACGCCCACTCTGCCCCCCCAGATCTTGACCCCAATATCCGGCTCCTCATACTGATAATCCGACAGTTGCGCCCCGATCTCCCAGCCGCGCCGGGTAAGCGGGGAATCGGCCGATTCAGTTTCCAGTGCCGATGCGGCCGGGGCAATCGCAACGAGGACTGCAGCAGCAAGTGCTTGGTTCATGTGGGCTACCTGTTATGACGACGAGGGCAAACGCCAGCAAGACTACCTGCACGCCTCGATGGGAAGGGCATATGGTATCCAATTGAATGCGGATCGATTCGCCGCTCAAACCACCAGGCCGGTGTGTTACCGGCAGCGCGAGCGGCGCGCGCTGTTCATTTGTTAAGTTCTTTCCCAACATCCTTCGGTTGTCGCTGAAATTTTCTCCTTTCCAGCATCGATGCATCGAAGCCATTGGTCTCGGCATCCTTTATACAACTGTCAAGCGTGGCAAAAGGCTCCGCTCTCGACGATGTACCGTCCGGGTTCTCGCGCACCCAAATCCACTGCTGGGGTGCAATCTCGATAAGCTTCCAGTTTCTGGTCATTCCTTCCCCTAGATTGGTTACAGGCATTCCGATCGTTGTGCGACATTGCAAATATAAGCTATCGGATAACCTCCATGTTGGCGCAGCCAGCCGCCATGGCGGCTGCACATGCGTGAGGAGCAACCCTGGCTTTAGCCTGCGTCGCCTTTGCCAAGGTCACGGCTGTGGCCCCAAACGCTAGGATTGCGAGTCTTGGGCACCAGGATCGGGGCGTTTCCTCGCGGACTGGATACAAAAAAACCGGGCAATCTGCCCGGCTTTAAGGTACGACAGGAGGAATTCGGTTCAGTGGGATTCGGTCGAGGCCACGTGGACCGGCTTTTGCGCCACCGGCAGGCAGCGGATCTTGTCGTCGATGATCACGCAGCGGTTGTTACCGTTGAGGCTGAAATCGATGCGCTGCTTGCCGTCTTCCATGGAGACGCGGTAGCGGTCTTCGGCAAAGCTGGCGGTGCTGGAAAGAGCGGCGGCGATGAGCAGGGTGGTGAGCAGTTTGTTCATGATCCGTTCCTCCAGAAGCGTTTCGTGTTGGAGAAACTTTACGGCTGCGGGGGGTGGCGGCGCGTTGAACTGTTACCGCTCAAACGTGTGATTTATTCACGGAAGAGCAGATGAGCTACGCCGCAACGCCGTGGCAATCGACTTCCCTGCTGGCGGAACTGCGGGCCTGTGGCCGGTGGCGGCGCGGTTTTGTGACTTTTCACACTGCTCGGAGTCTGGGCTGTAAATGAAATAACGCGACGAGCCGGTGGTCCTCAAACCGCGCGATCGAATACGAACAACACGTTCCATGCTGGCTGCGCTTGGCAGTCAAATGGCTCTGCTATCAGCGTGCTGCGGTGCATATCGCATCCCTGGCGCGCCCAGTAAGGCTTTGTATAATTTTTGTATAAGCGAGGTAGCGTACATATCGCGCCGAAAGACCGGCGTACGGTGGCGCCATGCTCCACCAATTCCTTGCGGACCACGAGTCCGATCTGATCGATCGCTGCCGTTCCAAAGCCGCGGAGCGCCCTTTGCCCATGGAAACCAGAGTAGCGCTTCAGCACGGCATTCCGTTGTTCCTTCGGCAACTGATCAAGACGCTCGCCATAGAGCAGACCAAGGATCCCATGCGCGGTCTGGACGTTTCCGGCCCGGCGGGTGGCGACCGGTCGGCCCTGTCCGAAATGGGCGCTGCGGCCGCCATTCACGGGCGCGAGCTACTGGATCGGGGTTTTACCATCGACCAGGTCGTTCATGCCTACGGTGACGTGTGCCAGTCAATTACGGATCTGGCGTTCGAACGCGGCAAGCCATTTCAGGTGGATGAATTTCGCACGCTCAACCGCTGCCTGGATAACGCCATTGCCGATGCCGTAACGGAATTTTCGTATCAGCGCGAGACGATGGTGTCGGAGCGCCAGAATCAGGCTTTGAACGAGCGGCTCGGCTCTCTCGCGCACGAACTGCGCAATCTCATCCAGACGGCCACGCTGACTTTTGCGGCCATCAAAGCCGGGACCGTCGGGCTTGTCGGGCGCCACTGCCGAAGTGATGGATCGCACCCTGATCGGACTGCAGCGCATGGTGGATGGCTCGATCTCCGAGGTGCGCATGCAAGCCGGCATGGCGATGCACAACCAGATGTTTGCCCTGGCCGGCTTCATCGTCGAAGTCAAAATCGCCGCTTTGCTGCAAGCGCGGGCGCATGGGTGCACTTGTTTTTTCTCTTCGGTCGATCCTGACCTTGCGGTACGCGCCGACCGGCATCTGCTTTCCGCTGCGATCGGGAATCTGCTGCAGAACGCGTTCAAATTCACGCATCCCGGCACCGAAGTTACATTGAACGCCTATGCGGCGGCCGACCGCATACTCATCGACGTTTGGGATCACTGCGGGGGACTGCCCTGGAGTGACACCGAGAAACTGTTCGCAGCCGTTTGCGCAAGGCGGCGCGGATAAAAGGGGCCTGGGACTCGGATTGTCGATCGTTCGGCGCAGCGTCGAGGCCAACGGGGGGGTGCTGCGAGTTCGCGACCGGCCGGGGGAGGGATGCATTTTCACGATCGACCTGCCGCGCCATTCAGTACGGGACGGCCTGGACGAGTCGAGGGAACTGATCTGAAGCGCCGGGCGCGCGATGCCCTCGCCCAAGCGGGCTACTGCAGCACGTCCGCGCGCGAATGATCGACGAGCAGGCGATCCGTCTCGCGCTTGACCACCGCGTAGCACTCGCACACGCGGACTTCCAATTGCGGCCGGTCCAGCACGGTGATCTTGCCGCGGCTGTACTGGATCAAGCCGTCCGCTTGGAGCTGTCCGGCCGCCTCGGTGACGCCCTCGCGACGCACGCCGAGCATGTTGGCAATCAGTTCCTGGGTCATGGTGAGCTCATTGGTCGGCAGCCGGTCCAGGCTCAACAGCAGCCAGCGGCATAATTGCTGGATCACCGTATGGTGCCGGTTGCACACCGCCGTCTGTGCCATTTGCGTGATCAGGGCCTGCGTGTAGCGCAGCAGCAAATGCTGAAGTTCGCCGCCGCGCTCGAATTCTTCCTTCAGGTAATTCGCATGCAGCCGGAAAGCATGCCCCTCGCTTTGCACGATCGCGCGGCTGGGCGTGCTCTCGCCCCCCATGAACAGGGAAATGCCGACCAGCCCTTCGTTGCCGGTGATGGCAATTTCCGCCGAGGCGCCATTCTTCATGACGTACAGCAACGACACGATGCCTTCGGTCGGAAAAAAAACGTGCTCCATGCGTTTGCCGGCCTCGTAAACCGACCACGCCAGCGGCAAGGCGATGTACTCCAGGCGCGGCAACAGCCGCTGAAAATCCGCGGGCGGCAGTGCGCGCAGCAAATGATTCTGCTTCGGGAGTTGCTGATTTTCCGCTGAAAAGTTTGATGTCACTGCGCTACCCCTTCGGGCCGATTCAATACGGCCTCGGCGCTTGCGGCCTCGGCGCTTGCAATGCTCCCAGTATAGACTCATATGTCCGATACCGTACAAAGATGTACCGTAGCGTACAATTGCGCCACGGTGATCGACCGCCACGGGATCGACCGCCGCGGGATCGACCGCCCCGGAATCGACCTGGCGCCGGAAAAATTTTTCGCATTTGATAATGTTCGGTACCGAACAGACCCCCGGCGGTAAGACGGGGACCATGAGGGGCTTCTCATCGAGCGAGAGGCGTTCCAGCGAGTGCGCAAGGTCCCCAGAATGGACCAGGCCGGAATAGCGCAGTTCGTTCCATACGTGTTATGCACCATGTCCCCGGTAACCGGCCATGCGCCAAGCAGGAAAGGGTCTCGTGCCCGGGAGTGCCCCCCGGGCCACGCAAAGCATCACCGAGTCACCCCAGGCATCTTTACTCAAGGCGGGAGCACTGCAGAACGCGATCCTGAACAGCGCCAATTTCTCGATCATCGCCACCGACGAGCAGGGCATCATCCAGCTGTTCAACGTCGGCGCCGAGCGCATGCTCGGCTACAGCGCCGCCGAGGTCGTCAACCGCATCAGCCCCAGCGACATCCACGATCCGCAGGAGGTGAGCCGGCGCGCCCAGGCGCTGAGCCTGGAGCTCGGCACGCCGATCGCGCCGGGCTTCGAGGCGCTGGCCTTCAAGGCCTCGCGCGGCATCGAGGACATCTACGAGCTGACCTACATCCGCAAGGACGGCAGCCGCTTCCCGGCGATCGTGTCGATCACGGCGCTGCGCGACGACGACCGGCGCCATCATCGGCTACCTGCTGATCGGCACCGACAACTCCGTGCGCAAGCGCGTCGGAATCGGAGCTGAACGACGCCATGGCCGCCGCCGAAAAGGCCAACCGCGCCAAGTCGGATTTCCTCTCCAGCATGAGCCACGAGCTGCGCACGCCGCTCAACGCGATCCTCGGCTTCGCGCAGCTGCATGGAAACCGGACTCGCCGCCGCCGACGCCGCCGCAGAAGCGCAACCTCGACCAGATCCTGAAGGCCGGCTGGTACCTGCTGGAGCTGATCAACGAGATCCTCGACCTCGCGCTGATCGAATCCGGCAAGCTGACGCTGTCGCTGCGAGCCGGTGTCGCTGGCCGAGGTGATGCTCGAGTGCCGGGCGATGATCGAGCCGCAGGCGCACAAGCGCGGCATCAGCATGACCTTCCCGCAGTTCGACGATGCCGCGCTTCGTCAACGCCGACCGCACGCGCGTCAAGCAGGTGCTGATCAACCTGCTGTCCAACGCGATCAAGTACAACCGGCCCGGCGGCACTGCGTGGAGGTGACATGCACCGCGATGCCGCCCGGGCTGATCCGCATCAGCATCCGCGACACCGGCGCAGGGCTTGCGCCCGAGCAGCTGGCGCAGCTGTTCCAGCCGTTCAACCGCCTCGGCCAGGAGGCCGGCGCCGAGGAAGGCACCGGCATCGGCCTGGTGGTGACCAAGCGGCTGGTCGAGCTGATGGGCGGCACCATCGGCGTCGGACAGCATCGTCGGCGAGGGCAGCGTGTTCTGGATCGAATTGCGTGACGACCGCTGCACTGCAGATATCGCCAGCCGCGAATCCGAGCGCGCGACGCCGCAGGCCGGCGCACGGACGGCGCGCCGGTGCGCACCCTGCTCTACGTGGAGGACAACCCGGCCAACCTGAAGCTGGTCGAGCAGCTGATCGCGCGCCGGCCGGACCTGCGCCTGCTGAGCGCGGCCGACGGCAGACCTCGGCATCGAGTTCGCCCGCGCCTACCAGCCCGAGGTGATCCTGATGGACATCAACCTGCCGGGCATCAGCGGCATCGACGCCATGAAGATCCTGCGCGCCGACCCGCCGACCGCGCACATCCCGATCATCGCGCTGAGCGCCAATGCCATGCCGCGCGACATCGAGAAGGGGCTCGAGGCCGGCTTCTTCAACTACCTGACCAAGCCGATCAAGGTCAACGAGTTCATGGACGCGCTGGACGTCGCGCTGATATTTGCAGAATCGAACGCCGCCGCGCTCCGGCAAGAAAGGCGCGGCATGACGGTCACCGAATCCGACATTCTCGACGGCGCGCATCCTGATCGTCGACGACCAGGCGGCCAACGTCGCGCTGCTCGAGCAGATGCTGCGCGAGGCCGGCTACACCGGCGTCACCTCGACCATGAATCCGCACGAGGTCTGCGCGCTTGCATCGCAAGCACCACTACGACCTGATCCTGCTCGACCTGCAGATGCCCGGCATGGACGGCTTCCAGGTCATGGAAGCGCTGAAGACCAACGCTTGCCGACGGCTACCTGCCGGTGCTCGTGATCACGGCGCAGCCGGGCCACAAGCTGCGCGCGCTGCAGGCCGGCGCCAAGGATTTCATCAGCAAGCCCTTCGATCTGGTCGAGGTCGAAGACGCGCATCCACAACATGCTCGAAGTGCGGCTGCTGTACCGGGCGCTCGAGCAACTACAACCAGGAGCTGGAGCAGCACGGTGCGAGGAGCGCACCGCCGAACTGCGCGAAAGCGAGGCGCGCTACCGCAGCCTGACCGAACTGGCGTCCGACTGGTACTGGGAGCAGGACGAGAACGGCAATTTCACCAAGGTCTCCGGACCCGTGCTGGAGATGCTCGGCATCCGCGTGGACGGCCTGGCCGCGGCGAACACTTTTTCGCCGCAAGTCGAAGGCTGGGACGAAGACAGAGCGCAAGGCGCTGCAGACGGCCATCGCTGCGCGCCAGCCTTTCCTGGATTTCGTGTTCAGCCGGGTCAATGCGGACGGCAGGCTGCAGACGTTTCAAGTCAGCGGCGAGCCGATGTTCAACCGGTCGTGCGCGTTCATCGGCTATCGCGGCATCGGCGTCGAACTCACCGCGAAGCCATAGAACGCGCGAACCGGCATGAACAAGCCCTCCACGCACAGTCCTGATCAGAACCACCTGCTGGCGGCATTGCCTGCAGCGGAACTGGCGCGCGTTTCGGCAAATCTCGAACTGGTCTCCATGCGGCTCGGCGACATGCTGTACGAACCGGACGAGCAGCTGACGCACGCCTACTTCCCGACTACAGCCATCATTTCCTTGCACTACGTCATCGAGTCCGGCGCGTCCGCCGAGATCGCCGGCGTCGGCAATGAAGGCGTCGTCGGCATTTCGCTGTTCATGGGCGGCGATACCACGCCGAGCTCCGCCGTCGTGCAGACGGCCGGCTGCGCATACCGGCTGGAGCGCCGCGCGCTGAAGGACGAATTCGAACGCGCCGGCCCGATGCTTCATCTGCTGCTGCGCTATACGCAGACGCTCATCACGCAGATGACGCAGATCGCCGGTTGCAACCGCCATCACTCGGTGGAGCAGCAGCTGTGCCGCTGGTTGCTGGTGACCCTCGACCGGATACCCTCCGGTCAACTGGTCATGACGCAGGAACTGGTGGCCAGCATGCTGGGCGTGCGACGCGAGGGCATCACCGAAGCGGCCGGAAAACTGCAGCAAGCGGGCTTCATCAGTTACCGGCGCGGCCACATCACCGTGCTCGAGCGCAGCGGTCTCGAAAGCCTCGCCTGCGAGTGCTATACCGCGGTCAGGAAGGAGTGGAGCAGACTGCTGGGCGACGCACTCCCCCGCAAGACCGGCTCCGTGCTGACGTTGGCTGCCGCCCGCCTGGCGTAAAGCGTTACGGCGTAATCGCTCGAAAACGCCCCCCGGTCCTTTCGCGTCTACCGTCGCAGTTCGTCGCGCGCTGAATTTCGGCGTTCGCCGTAAAGCCTTGACGACATCGCGACCGTCAAGGTCTGAATATTTTTCGCTATGTTCGGTGGCGAACCAATGAATGCGTCCGCTACCCCGCAAGCTTGCGCACCTTTGGCCTGCACGCCGGCGTGCGGCAGACGCCCAACGGGTCTGTCGATCCATCGGTTCACTTGAGGACAATAAAATGACTAAGCGGGGGCTCTACACCTATACGTGGCTCATAGCGGGTTTGGGCGCGGCCATCATTGCGGGATGCGGCAGCGGGGATAACGGACAACTATTCGGTAACGGGGGAGGCAGCGGGTCGGGCCCCTTGGCGAACAATCCAGGGCCTGCCGGTGCAGCCCCGGCGCTTGGCGCGGCAGCCGCGTTTGCGGGACTGGCGGGCGGCGGCGCGGGCATGACCAATCAGGGTACTTCAACGGTCATCACGGGCGCGCAGGGCCAACCGGTTTCAATCGGAACCACGGCGGCTTCCACCACCGTCACCGGCTTTCACGATACCTCGGTGGCGTATGTACCGCCTCCGGCCACATCGGGCTGCAGCTATACGGAAACGACGTTGAATATCGGCGTCGTGAACGGGACGATCATCACCGACGCGCCGCCGCCGACCATTACCTGTCCCGCGGAAGGAACTGCCGGAACGAAAGCGCAGGCAGATGCCGCCGCCGCGGCGGCGCTGGCGGCGTTCAACGATCTGGCTGGACGAACGGGTGCGACCGATCCGGGCGCCAACCTTGGCGGCCTCACGCTGGCTCCTGGCGTCTATAGCACGGCGTCCGGCAGTTTTCTGATCACGGGATCGGACCTCACGCTCGACGCGGGGGGCAATGCCAATGCCGTCTGGGTGTTCCAGATGGCGACCACGCTCACGGTCGGCGCCCCGGCGCTTCCGCGCAGCATCATCCTGGCGGGCGGCGCGCAACCGAAGAACATCTTCTGGCAGGTCGGCAGTGCCGCCACGATCAATGCCGCGGGCGGCGGAACCATGGTCGGAACGATCATCTCGTCTGCCGCGACCACGATTTCGACGGCAGGCAACGCCACGATAACGACGCTCAACGGCAGGGCACTTGCCCTCAACGCTTCGGTGACAGTCGTAAACACCGTCATCAATGTTCCTGCCCCGTAAGGCACGAACGACTTCGGAGAACAAAAAAATGAAACCCAGCAAAATTGTCCTGGCATTTAGCCTGGTGGGCCTTACAGCATTGAACGGTGAGATGGCGCTCGCTGACGATGAACCCAACTGGTATGGCGGCGTCGGCCTGGGATGGTCGCGCGCCAGCATCAATGACGACCGCATTACCGCAGATTTCGTCGGGTCGGGGCTGACCGTCAGATCGATCGATGACGACAACAACGCGCTCGGATTCAAGGTTTTCGCGGGCAGAAGCTTCAACCCCTACTTCGCGATCGAGGGCGGCTACTTCAATCTGGGTAAATTCGGATTCACGGCAAATACCACCCCGGACGGCTCGCTGAACGGCACCATCAGGATTCAGGGCCTGAATCTCGATGCGGTCGGCACGCTGCCCATCACGGACAAATTCTCCGCGCTCGGGCGAGTGGGTTTCACGTATACCCAAAGCCGCGACGCATTTACCGGCCGCGGCGCCGTGGCGGGCGGAGACTCCAATCCGAAGGAGACCGAAGGCAGCTACAAGCTGGGGCTCGGCGTCCAGTACGCTTTCACCGATGCGCTTGCCATGAGGGGCGAGTGGGAGCGCTATCGCGTCAACGATGCCGTGGGCAATCATGGGGACGTCCACTTGTTCTCGGTCGGCCTGGTGTACGCTTTTGGCGCCGGCAAACCGGTCGAGCGCGCGGCGACACCGCCAGCAATCGCGGCAGCGCCAGTGCCCGTCGATTCAGCGCCTCTCGATTCAGCGCCCAGGGCGCAGGCCCCTGCTGAAGCGGCACCCGTCGCCACGTCGCCCCTCGACAAAGCACCCGCGCCGCTGCTGGTCATCGTGCCGGTCACTGCCGCGACCCAGCAATATTGCAGCATTCTCGATCTCCAGTTCGAAATCAATCAGAACACGGTTCAGCGCGAATCAAACGAGAAGATCGACAAGGTTGGAACCTTCATGCGCAAGTATCCCGCCACGACCGCGGTGATCGAAGGCCATACCGATGAAGTGGGAACGGCGTCCGACAACATGAAACTGTCGCAGCGCCGGGCCGACAGCGTGGTCGATTACCTCGTACGAACCAGCGGCATCGCGCGATCGCGGCTCAGCGCCGTCGGTTACGGCATGACACGGCCCATTGGCGACAACAACACCGAGGCAGGAAAGCGGCTGAACCGTCGCATCAACGCCGTGATCGCCTGCGCGACGGATATCGAAGGCATTCCCCCGGTACCGGCGCGGATCACCATGGCCATGGAGATGGAGTTCGATGTCGATCGTGCCGATGTCCGGCCTCAGTACGATGCAGAGCTGCGCAAGGTGGCAAATTTCATGAAAGCAAACCCAGCCGTGACGGCCACCGTCGAAGGTCATAGCAGTAACCAGCAGGGCACCCATACCCAGGCCATGCAACTGTCGAAGCGTCGAGCGCAGAGCGTCGTGAACGCGCTGGTGAATCAGTTCGGGATCGACCGCGGCCGGCTGGTCGCGGCGGGGTTCGGCGATACGCGCCGATTCGCCTACAACACCAGCACGGAGGGGCAGCAGGAGAACCGCAGGGTCAATATCATCCTGGACTTTCCCGGCTAAGTGCCCGTAACGCAATCCGTCTGATGCCGAACTTCAGGCGGCCATCTTCTTCGACAGCCGGTGCAGCTGCGTGGGCACCGGCGTCAATCCTCCACGCATAAGCGCTCGCACCCACAGTTGGGGCGGGTCACCAAAGGCGCATGTCGTTTGCACTCGCCAAGATGAAAAGCAACAAGCAGTTCCAGTAGCACATTCGTGATTGGCCTGTCCGTTTGACTGATCCGGTGCGCTGCGATGCTGGCGAGTACAGCGCCGTCCATTGGTGGTCCGCCCCCCGGAATTCGGCGTCAGCATGCAGTCGATCGACGTGACTTGACGTGTCAGCTCGGGTTCGCACGGAGGACCCCG
Source organism: uncultured beta proteobacterium (assembly GCA_963846655.1). Lineage (GTDB taxonomy): Bacteria > Pseudomonadota > Gammaproteobacteria > Burkholderiales > JACQAP01 > JACQAP01. The sequence continues at coordinate 776,056 of CAWJWT010000002.1, forward strand.
CAACCGCTGAATTCATTAATGCCTGGATGAGCGCACCGCGTCCGGTTTCACATAACATGAGCAGGATGCCGACTCCAGGCCGGGTCCGTCGAGTACCGAAATAACGCCGCGGCTGTATTCGACCAGCTTGCGCTTCTTCAGCCCCTGAGCGGCTTCGGTAACGCCGGCCCGGCGCACACCGAGCATGTGACCCAGGAATTCCTGCGTCAGGGGGAAGCTGTCCGTTCCGACGCGATCGCGCGTCATCAGCAGCCAGCGCGCCAGCCGCGCATCGACGGCATGGAAACGATTGCACGCCGCAGTCTGTGCGACCTGCTTCATCAGCGCGTGTATGTAAAAATGCACCCCACGCTGCAGGGCCGCGCACTGGCGCATCTCCTTGCGAAAGTTCGAGGCACGCATGCGCATGGCCCTGCCCCCGCCTTGCACAAGGGCGCGCACCGGCGTGACATTGATTCCCAGCCCGAGGGCTGTGCCCACCATGCCTTCCTGGCCGACCATGCCCACTTCAAGCGCGTGGCGGTCATCCACCATGGTCAGGAGCGACACCAGCGCATTGTTCGGAAAGTAAACATGCCTGATCAAGTCGCCCGGCTCCATAAGCACCTCTCCGAAAGTCAGCGACACCCAATCGAGCTGAGGGCGCAAGCGTTCGCGATCCGCGAGCGGCAAAACTGCGAGCAGCCGATTGTCGATTCGGGGTTGGTGTGATGGCAGGGTTTTTTTCATCGGGTTCTCCGTGGCGTGCCTGGGTTGACGGCATACGGAGAAGCCAAGATTCAGTTCCGACGTTATGGCATATCGGAACCGCGAAGCGGTAGCACAGATCCGACACATGGTGAAACGCAATTAAAGGCTACAGCAAGAACGCTCTCGTGTACGGTTATGTGGGGTAACGCACATAACCGATGTGATTGGCAATGAACGAAACGACGGCAATCAACCGGTTTGCTTGTGAACAAAGAATCGCATCATCTGACGAAAAAAAGGGCCCGTGAGGGCCCTCTCTTAATCAGCAGTACTTTCCTGCTGCTGCGGTGACTGCTTTACGGATGGGTAACGGTCGTGGCATCCAGGATGACCGCCGTCTGAGACAGTAACCGGCCGGTGATGGAAGAAAGATTACCGAATGTGATCGACGTCTGGCCGAGGATAATTCCCTCAAAGTGCGTATTCGCGCCGACGGTCACGGCACCCGAAACCTGCCAGAGAATATTCTTCGATAGTGCACCGCCGCTCAGGATGACGTTCTTGGCAGCAGCCATGTCGAGCGTTCCCGCCACTTTCAAGATCCAGGTATCTGTCGCCGTGCCGTTAAAAGTCAGGTCCGTGGGGATATTGACGGCCGATCCCCATTCGTAGGTGCCGGGAGCGAGGGTCAGATTGGTCAATGTACCCGTCCCCACATCGGTTGTTCCGGCAGAAGTAGCCGTCCGCCCTGCCGCGTCCGTGTAAGCCGTTTCCATGTCGAGCACGGCGATGCCCAGATCAGAGGAAGTGGTGCCGCCGACGTTATCCGCTGCATAGAGCTTGCCAGGTGCCGCGACTTGAGCGGAGGTGAAGTAGGTATCCGTGGGCTCCGATACAAGCGACCAGCCTGTCAAGGCGGTCCTCGCCGCCGGGCTCACGCCGACATTCCCGGTGACGACTGAACTCGGAATGGTCGAAACCCCCGTCTTTGCGAGTATTGCGTAATTGGCGGCCGTACCGAGCGAAACGCAGGCAGAGCCCTCACAGACCGCGCCTTTAGGACCGGCCGCTGCGCTCGAGCTGTTGCTGCCACCGCCACCGCCGCTGCCGCAGCCCGCTACGAGCACCGCCGTTAACGAAGCCACAAGCAAGACGCTAAATGGTTTAAACATGTTGCTGTTCATACGCTTCTCCTGAATCGTCTGCCCGACAGATCTCGATGGCGAGTTCCGGCGGGTACGTACCCTGAGGCGCTTTATCATGACGTCGCCATGACCTGCTGCAGGACGTTGGCAAATTCCCAGTTCCAGTTCAGGACGCTACCCTGCTGAGTCGTTGCGGTCGGTGAAACACCTTATGCGGCCTAAGGAAGGGGATCGGTTCGTTACCGAACATAGTGCGAAATAAATCGCGGCCGCTTCGCAGGTGCTTGTCCGGCCGCGACCCCGGTGCGCCCTCGTTGTGGCACTATCGGGCCCAAGTCATGAACACCGTCAGCACTGCGCCCTGGCGCCATCAGGTCGCTGCAGCAGCGTCGAAGTACAGCTACGTAAAAGCCATTGGAACGATGCTTTTCATTGCGCTGTTTTTCGTCGGTTACTTTTATGTGCTGCAAAGGCCGATCGGCACGCCCACCATCCTGTCCGCCACGGTGCTGGATCGACTGATTGATTTTCAGCCTTTGGCCCTGCCTGTGTATCTGTCGTTATGGGTCTATGTTTCCCTTCCGCCGGCACTGCTGGAGACGCGGTGCGAACTCCTCGGCTACACGATCGCCATGACGGCAATGTGTCTGACGGGGCTGACGATCTTTTATGTCTGGCCTACCGCAGTGCCTGCTTCAGACATCGACTGGGCCGCATATCCGCAGCTCGAATTCCTGAAAAGCGTGGACGCTTCCGGCAATGCCTGCCCTTCCTTGCATGTCGCCACCGCTTTTTTTTCTGCGGCCTGGTTGCACCATCTGCTTCGTCGCTGCAGCGTTCCGCGATGGCTACTGTTGCTGAACTGGGCGTGGTGTGTTGCCATCATCTATTCCGCCATGGCAACCCGGCAGCATCTGGCGGTCGATGTGCTCGGCGGTCTGGTGCTCGCGGTATTGGTCTCCGGACTTTCGTTGCGATGGTCGATGGCCGGCAGCCGGGGACGCCGGTCGTGGCGGCGATAGAAGGCAAACCCGGCAGGCCCGGCTCCGGCATCGATCTGCGGCGAATGCCATTGGCAAGTTTCAGTTTCATCCTGGTCACTTTCGGGTGGCCATGCTGATGTCCTGTTCAGGACACCGCTCACGGTGCCGTGCAACCGATGGTGTGCACAGGGTCTACCTGAGAGCCGATCGGAGCGTTGTCGCCACGGCGCGCTCGTCCAATAATGTGCTAACCATGGCGTGCCTTCCTCAAAGTCCGCTGCGTCATGGCCCGCCGGTCTACGGGTGCTCGCATCTGAGGCCGGCGTTTGCATTCTGGCACTCGCGATCTGCGAATCGACCGGTACTTTCCCGAAGGCCATGCATTGGATAACTCCTTCCTGCGTCAGAACACTGGCATGCGAAACCCGGCTCTGATCCCGACGGCATTTTGAATGGACCTCTCGGCTGAACTTCCGAATCTTCTGCCGCTTGCCATTGCCTGGGCCCAGGATCAGGAAGCGGCAGGCCTGCGCGATGGCGAGAAACTGGGTCCAGCCGGTATTGAATTGGCCCGAGCCGTGGGCGTGATGAACCCGGAGAAAGTTCGCGTGGTGGTGACTGAAGTGTTGCCCCATCCCGAGCATCCTTCGTTGCGGCAGGCGGCGGAGCAACTGGGGATGTTGGGGCCCGACACGGCAGGGCTTACACTGGGTTATGCCATTTTCATTCTGCAAGGAAAAACCGGTACGCGCCTGTTGTCCCATGAGTTGCGGCACGTTCATCAGTACGAGAACAACGGATCGATTGCGGGATTCCTGCCGCTGTATCTGCGCCAGGTCATCGACTGCGGCTATCCCGATGCGCCCCTGGAGCGGGATGCGCGCGAGCATGAAGTGCTGCAGCCCTGACGCCGGGGACGATGCTCTACAATGGGCGCATCGAATCTTTACGACGCAACAGGATGCCCATGCAGAATACAACCACCGCCCTGGATACGAAATCGCTGGAAGAATTTGTTTCGTTGAAATGGGATGACGACGTCGTCCCCAAGTTAAGCCAGTACATCCGCATCCCGTGCAAGTCGCCGCATTTCGATGCCGCCTGGGCGAAGAACGGCCACATGGAGGCCGCCGTTGCGCTGGCAGAAGAATGGTCGCAGGCGCAGCGCATTCCGGGCCTGAAGATCGAAGTCGTGCGGCTCGAGAATCGCACGCCGCTGATTTTCTTCGAACTGGCGGGCGAGGCGCCAGGCACCATATTGATGTACGGCCACCTCGACAAGCAGCCGGAAATGACGGGCTGGAAAGAAGGCTACGGCCCCTGGATTCCGGTGCTGTATCAGGGCAAGCTCTACGGCCGCGGCGGTGCCGATGACGGTTACGCGATATTCGCGTCGCTGCTGGCGCTTTCCGCGCTGCGCGAGCAACGGATTGCGCACGCGCGCATTGTCGGCCTGATCGAATGCTGCGAGGAAAGCGGCAGCTACGATCTGCCGGCGTATCTCGACGCGCTCAAATCGCGCATCGGCGCGGTGGACCTGGTCATCGGCCTCGATTCGGGTTGCGGCAATTATGACCAGTTGTGGATGACCACCAGCCTGCGCGGCATAGCGGCGGGCACCTTGACGGTCGAGGTGCTCAACGAAGGCGTGCACTCGGGCGATGCCAGTGGGGTGGTGCCGTCGAGTTTTCGCATCGCGCGGCAATTGCTCGACCGCCTGGAAGATTCGAAAACCGGTCGCATTCTGCCCAAGGAGTTTTACTGCGACATTCCCGCAGAGCGCATCGATCAGGCAACGCTGGCGGGCAAGACGCTGGGTGAGGCGATGCTGACGCGTTTTCCGTTCGCGGGCAAAACCCAACCCATGACGCGCGATCACGCAGAAGCGGTGTTGAATCGCACCTGGCGGCCCTTCCTGTCGGTGGTGGGTGCGGATTTCATCCCCGCCATCAAGGATGCCGGAAACGTGTTGCGGCCGAAGACTGCGTTGAAACTCAGCCTGCGCATTCCGCCGCTGATCGATGGGGCGCGCGCGACAGCGGATCTGAAGCGCATCCTCGAAGCGAATCCGCCGCACGGCGCGACCGTCACGTTCGAGGCCGATCAGGCGGCCAGCGGCTGGCATGCGCCCGCGACCGCGCCGTGGCTGAAGGCCGCAGTCGATGGCGCGTCGCAACAGTTCTACGGCAAGCCGGCCATGATGATGGGCGAGGGCGGCACCATTCCGTTCATGGCCATGCTCGGCAAGTCGTTTCCGAAAGCCCAGTTCCTGATTACCGGCGTGCTTGGACCCCAGTCGAACGCGCACGGACCGAACGAATTTCTGCATGTGCCCTATGCGAAGAAGCTGACGGCGTGTGTGGCGGGAGTCATCGCCGGTTTTGAGAAGCAGGCCTAGCCGGCCCGGCAGCACTGCCCTGCGCCTCGAGGGGACAGTTGCGCTTGAATACCTGCCTGATCCATCAAACCAGAAACCCATCAAACCAGAAATCAAGGGAAGGCCTGAATGAACTTCGTTATCCTCGGCGCCGGCGCGCTGGGCTCGATCTATGCCGCTTATCTCGCCCGTGCAGGCCACCAGGTCTCGTTGATCGCGCGCGGCGCACGCGCAGCGGCACTCGCCAGCCACGGGATTACCGTGGAGGGCAAAGACGCATTCTCCGCGCGGTGCAATATCGTGACGCAACCGCAGACGTTGCCTGAGGCCGATGTGGTCATCGTCGCTATAAAAACGTACGACACCGGGCAGGCCCTGGCGCCGCTGCGCGGGCTCAAGGTCACAAGCGCGTTGTCCGTGCAGAACGGCGTGCTGAAGAACCAGCAGTTGAGCGAGGCATTCGGGCCGCGCGCCACATTGGGCGCAGTGGGCATGCTCGGCGGCGAAGTCCTGCCCGCGAAGAGCGGGCTTCCGGGGGTGGTGCGCTATAACGTGGTGGGACCCACGATCATTGGTGAGACCGCTGGCGGCGATTCTGCCCGTGTGAATGAACTGGTCGACACGCTGGTGCAAGCGGGCCTCGAAGCGCGCGCCTCGGCGGACATCACCTCGGTCGAGTGGTCCAAGTTCGTCGGCTGGTCCGGGTTCAGCACGCTGGCGGTGATGACGCGCCTGCCGACCTGGAAGTTTCTAACCGATGCCGACACGGCACTGATCGCCGCGCGGGTCATGCGCGAGACGGCTGCCGTCGCGATTCGTCATGGCGTAACCTTGCAGGACAGCGCATTCGCCAGCAACGCCTTCCGCAACGCCAGCGAGGAAGACGCCGTCAAGGCCGTGCAGGCGCATGGCGAAAAGATGCGCACCAGCGCCCCGGATTTTCGCCAGTCCATCCTGCAGGATGCGGACCGCAACCGGCGGCTCGAAGTCCACGAGACGCTGGACCACACGCTGGCGCTCGCATCGAAACTCGGCGTCGCGACGCCGACGCTCGATCTGTGCTGCAGGGTGCTTAGGACGGTTTCACGCGCGGCCGGTTAGCGCTGCTTCCAGCAATTGTGCGAGCCTCTTCGGCAGGCTCCGGCAATGCATGAGCGCCCTACGCACTTCTAGTGCAATGCAGTGTTACTGGGAGCATCCCGAGGCGAATTGCTGTCGCTGCGGAGCCACCGCCGCGATGCCACCAGAGCCACCGCGAAGTTCCGGGTTGATGCGCTGCCAGATTTCCAAATGACGACGCCAACTCTCGCCGGGTACGCTTTCCTGATCGGCCCTGGCGAGGAACTCGCTTTCTGCGCTCGCGAGCTTGACGTCATTTTCTGCGTGGGAAGAGATTGCGACGATGGCCGCGAGGAGAGGAACGGCTGCTAGACCTGCTTTCATGATGTGTCTTCCTGTGTTTCGATCTGCCGTTTTATGCAAGCCCTCTCCGGCGCCCGGGCCCCGGCAATAAACAGCCCGACAACTATTCCATTAGCAAATTGGCGGCCAGCGATTCGTAGGGTGGTTGCCTTGCATCAAGACGGGAAAACAGCGCCGCGGCGGGGCCTTGCGACCGTTGCGTCGGTAAATTTTTCCATTCTGCCCACCGCAAGTTTTCCGGCGCCAATCCGGAAGGGGTGGGGGTGCGGACAATAGGGCGGGCGCGTGGCAAACGGGCTGGCCGCCGCGCGTGATAGTCCAAACGGCGCAGTTCATAAACCATTCGCAATCAGGACGCGTCATAAAATGGACCTCATCGCCTGGACGTTGCTTCGCAACGAATCTAACGCCATGCAGATCCTCCAACATTTCTCATTTCTGACAACGATACTCGTTCATGAAATTCGACAGATCTTTGCCTGGACAACAAACGCGGCTGAAATACCGCTACTGGTACGCAATCGCTGCGCTGGGCATTCTGGCCGCAGGATGCGGCGGAGGCGGTAGCGCAGAGCCCGCCTGTTCGACCGCCGACGTCGCCGCAGTCGAATCGGAAATGGATGTGCGCCTTGCCCAGGCGGATTCCGAGGTGCCTTTCTCGTTCGCGGTCGATAGCCGGAATGGTCGGCGGTACACCTACAGCAGGGGCGCTTCCTCGTTGCGCACGTTCTATGAATCCGCGTCGACGTCCAAATTGGTTTCGTCCGTCATCATCATGCGCCTGGTCGAGCAAGACTACTTGTCGCTGGACGATAGGCCGCAGGATTACATCGCCGGGTGGCCGATCGGCAGCAGCAACAGCCTCTACCCGATGAACTTGGCGCATCTGATGAGCTTCACCTCGGGCCTGACGCAGGAGCCGGCTTGCCTGCACGATGCCTTTGCGGATTTTGAGTCCTGCATCATCGAGGTTGCCAACATCAATGCGGGAAACGGACTCACCCCGGGCACGCAGTTTTACTACTCGGCGAGCGACCAGCAGGTGGCGGGGATGATGGCAATCGAGGCGCGGGGGGTGGCAAGCTGGCAGGATATTTTCGCGGAGTTCCAGGCGCAAACCGGGCTGTTCCCGACTGCGACATTCAATGTCACATCGCAGAGCAATCCCCGTATCGCCGGCGGCATGAATTTCATCGGCGAGGAATACCTGGCCTTCCTGAAAGCGTTGAAGGACGGACGGCTGCTCAATGGCGCCTCGATGAGCCAATTGCTGGCGGATCGCACGGCAGGCATCCCGATCGTTTACTCGCCGTTCCAGACCGGCATCGGCGGCGGTCCCGGCCTCGGAGAAGACTGGCACTTCGGATTCGGCCTGGCGCACGAATGCCAGAGCGCAACCTACAATTGCGTGGCGGGCAGCAGAATTTCGAGCCCGGGCGCGTTTGGCTCGTATCCGTTCTGGGACCGCAGCAAAAACTACACGGGTGTGGTCGTGCGGCGGGGGGAGTTCGGCACGCTGGTCAAGGGCATCAATATCGAACGTGCGGTGCGGCCGCTGGTTGAGAAATGGGCGGCTTGCTGAGGCGCGCGGCGCCCGTCACAACGGCTTGATGGCGGCGCGTTCGGCCTGCCTGGCGCGCACGCGGTCGTAAAAGCGCTGCAAACTCACTTTGGCCGTGGGCCTTCCGGCATTCGATGCGATCGTAAAGTCGCCTTCGGTGACGTTGCGTCCGCGCACGAGCTCGAGCATGCAGGTATCCGCAATCAACATGCTTTCCAGGTAAGTCAGCGGCATCCTGATCGTTGCCGGCGGAATCGGCGCGAAACTGGTGACGACGCCATTGACGTTCACGCGAAGCTCATCGAAATCGATAACGATCCGCTCGCCGGTTGCGCTGGAGATGTAGGTCACGGGAACGTAGACGATCTCGGGCGTCACGGATTCCCATCGGCCACCGAGCATGGCACCATCGAATGTGGACATGCCGGTATTGCCCACCACGTGATTGCCGGTGACCTCCACGATTTCGCTTCCGTCGACGTCCGACTTCTGCTCGGTGATGACGCCCAGCCCCGAGATCTTGTTCATGACCGTCGCGCAGCCGCCCAGTAACGACGTTGCGAGCGCGATGCACAGGAAAGTCTGGCGAGTCATTTTGCATTTCCCCTTCGGTATAGCGTCAAGTCGAAACAATGCCGCGCTGGTGAGGCGCCTGGCCGTCATTAATAAAGGGTGCAGTGCCGTTTCGTTGCTGCGCATTCTGCGCCGAATGGATTATTCCGGGTAGATAGGCCGTTTGCTAGACTGTCGTCATCGCCGTTTTACCGACTACTTGCAGGGCGATTCAGAAATTCTGCTAAAACGTCCGGTCTCCACGAGCAGCCCCTGGAACCGGCCACGTGCCGGTATCGCAGGGGCTTTTGTTCTTGGCGCTCGTCCCGTCAGCGCCGTCGTGAGAGAGGTCGATATGTCGAAAGCGACCGATGTGTTTTACGGAAAGCCGCTGCATCCGCTCTTCGATTCCAACGCCTGCGTCGCGGCCGGTATATAAGGTGTCGAGGTTCGACAACTGCCATTCCGGCGATCGCGACGAAGACGGCGATCTGGTAGGCGAGTTCATCCTGCCCGGCGCGGCCCTGTGGGCCGCACGAACATCGTGAGACAGTCGCTGGGCTACCTGCTGAGCCAGCGCTTCTGCCGCAGGCAGTTCGATACCACGGCAGACGACCTGGTATCCGACTGGTACGACTTTGGAGATTCTGCGCTCATCAGTCCTCCCGCCGGCGTGGGGCCGTTACGCTTTCGCAGTTCGGCTTATGCACGGGAACTGGCGAAGACCCTGTGCGCGGAGGACGTTTGATGTCAGCCAGCGCCACGCCAAGTCAACAGGACAACACGGTAGCGCTGCTGTTCAGGGCGCTGGATTTCGCCGCCCGCAAGCATCGCGACCAACGGCGCAAAGGCGCCGAGGCCTCCCCTATATCAATCATCCGATCGCGGTGGGAAACGTACTGACCGACGAGGGCGGCATCACCGATCCGATCGTTATCGCGGCGGCTGTCCTGCATGACACCCTCGAGGATACCGAGACCAGCGAGGCCGAATTGCGCCAGGCGTTTGGCGAGGACATCACGCAGGTCGTCTGCGAGGTAAGCGGACGACAAGAGCGCTGCCCAAGGCCGAACGCAAGCGCCTTCAGATCGAACACGCGCCGCATTTGAGCGATCGGGCCAAGCTGGTGAAACTGGCCGACAAGATCTGCAATGTTCGCGACATGCAGGACAATCCGCCGCCGCACTGGGAAACGGGTCGCCGGCAGGCTTATTTCGATTGGGCCAGCCAGGTCGTCGAAGGTCTGCGCGGCGCGAATGTCGCGCTGGAACGCAGTTTCGATCGGGCGTGCGAGGACGGCCGATTGAGCGCGCCCGACAGCGCGGGAATAATTAGCGCCCGCACCGGGTTGCAAAGCGGCGCAAGCGTTCCGGCGAGAGCTCACCGGTCCGTATGGCTACCGATCACGCGCAACATCGCATAAACCTTTTCCTCCCCCACCTTGTCATAAAAGCACGATCGTCATACGCTGGGTGTGACGTCCGTGCGCAAGTGGGGCCTTGCGTGAGATCGCCGGCTTTGGCTTGGTGCGTTGCGGCCGAACTCTTGCCGAATGTCTTCGAGCTGTTTACGCAAGGACGCGGGAGGCAACGAGAATCCGAACGGGGGCTGGGCATCGGATTGGCTCTGGTCAAGCGTCTGGTGGAAATGCACGGGGGCAGCGTGACGGCGCACAGTGACGGACCGAACCGGGGCAGCGTCTTCGTCACGCGTCTTCTCAGGTCGAGAACTCCCGAGATTACAGAGCGTCTAGAACCTCCTGTATTGAGAGCTGGCGGCATCCAATCCGGCACAAGGAGATGACCATGGGCACCCATACGGCAAATATCGATCAGGCGGTTGCGGGATTGATGGCGGTCGAATCGCGCATTATCGAACTGGCGAATGCGAACGGCACCTCGGGCGGATTGCGGTTTGAATGGAACGACGGCCTGGACTTCGGCCACCTGGAAGATCCGGTGCCGCTTAATATTTTTGCCCCGCAAGGCGTGATGGCGGAAGCCGAGTTCTCCCACGAAGACCTGGCAGGCTATCGCGAAGGGGCGAACGCGCAGGTCGATTCCGAGATCAATCGCCTGGTGCAGGGTATCGCCCGCGAGGCCTGATCGGCAGGGCCCTGCACAAACAATGCGGGTTTGGTGCGTTGGCAGACATACACGGTGTCATGCCAAGTGCATTGTGGCCTACTGGCGATCCGGGCGCATTGGTCGCCGAAAATCGGCCCGGAAGAAAATGCCGCCGCGAGACGTCACGCAACCAAAAAGCGGGAGGCGCCATTTGCGGAAAACTCATCGATAGGAGCCTTGAAAATGAAACGCACCCTGTTGTCCTTGCTCGTCGCCGGCTTGTTCGCTGCCCTTGGATCGTCGACCATGGCCCAGAATGTCACCGCTGACGAGCAGCCCAGTGCCGACACCCAGAATACGCCCCAAGCCAATGACTCAGCAGCCGGAGCCGCCACCGAATCCCAACCCGCGGATTCGCAAGCGGAAGCCGCAAGCGATTCGCAGCGCGAGCAGGATTACCAGGCGGCGCTGAAAAAATGCGAAGAGATGAGCGGCGACGAGAAAACGACCTGTATGGACGAAGCCAAGAAGCAGTCCGGCCAGATGTGATCCTGGGGGCGAGCTTTGCATCCAATTGACGGGCACCGGGTGGTGCCCGTTGTTTTTCTGGCGGCAAGGGGCGCATTGGTGCGGCGCGTCGAACAAGCAAGAAACCATCGCTCGAACGCCGCTGTCCAAACGCACTCTTCACGTGGAGCCTTCGCCATGCGCCGATTGCCGACTGCACTTGGTCTCGTTGCCACCCTGGTCCTTGCAAGCTGCGCGACGGTTACAAATCCGGTTACGGGCAAGGCCGAGCGCACGATCATGGACGAGCGCAGCGAAATCGCCGAAGGCGCCAAAGCGCATCCGCAGATCGTCGCCACCTTCGGCGAGTACAAAGACCCAAAATTGCAGGCTTACGTCAACGAGGTCGGCCAGCGGCTGGCCAGGCAATCCCACCGCCCGGAACTCGACTGGCACTTCACCGTGCTCGATAGCCCCGAGGTCAATGCCTTCGCGCTGCCCGGTGGCTATGTCTATGTGACGCGCGGCATCATGGCTTACATGCATAGCGAGGCCGACCTCGCAGGCGTCGTTGGCCACGAGATCGGGCACGTCACGGCGCGCCACGGGTCGCAGCGCGCCACGCGCCAGCAGAAGGCAGGACTCGGCGTGTTGGCGGCGACGATCCTTGGCGTAGTGCTGGAAAGTCAGGGCCTGCCCGGCGCAGCCAGCGCGGCATCGCAAGCTTCTCAGGGGGTGGCGGCCGGATATGTCGCGCGCTACAGCCGCGAGCAGGAATCGCAGGCCGACAAGCTCGGCGCCGAATACCTGACGAAGCTGAACTATGATCCGCACAACATGGTGGACGTAATCAAGTTGCTCGAAAGCCAGGAGCGCTTCGCCGCGGACCAGGCGCGTGCCGCGGGCGGCTCGGCGCGCGAGGGCGGCTCGGACTGGCTCGCCTCGCATCCGACGAATGAAAAGCGGCTGCGCGACATTACCCAGATTGCCAACCAGTACAAGAGTCAAAGCGCCTATGTGGACGAGGGCCGCGCGCGTTACCTCGAAGCTGTCAACGGCCTCGCGTTCGCCGACAGCCGCGATCAAGGTGTCGTGCGCGGACAGAATTTTTATCACGAGCCGTTGGGCATCGCGCTGACGGCGCCGCCCGGATGGAAAATCCAGAACTCTGCCGAAGCCCTGGCACTCGTCAATGCCGAGTCAAACGCAGGATTGATCGTCAGGGCAGTCTCGCCGAAAGCCGGCAATACCCACGAAGAAATCATCCGCAACGCCGTGAAGCCGAATTCGGGCAAGATGGAGCGCCGCACATTCAATGGCCTTCCCGCCACGCATTTCTCGGGCACCGTCAAAAACGAGCGCGGCCAGTCGCAGGCCGTTGAGCTGACAATCGTCACCGGCCCGTCGAACCAGAACTTCGCATTCATTTATGCCGCGAAGGATCGGCAGTCGCTGCAGCGCGCCTATCAGCAGATCCAGAATGCCGAAGCGTCGTTCCGTCCCCTGACGGATGCGGATCGTGCGGCGGCGCAGCCCTGGAAGTTAAAGACCGTGCAGATGCCTGGTGGGGGCTTCGCCGAATTGGCGAAACAATCGCCGCTCAAGAATAACGCGGAGCAGCAGTTGCGCCTGTTGAACGGCGTTTACGGCGGGGGCGAGATCAAGCAGGGTGAACTGGTGAAAGTGGTGGAGTAATCAAGCGGGCGGGGCAAAGCGACATAGTTTGGTGATGTCACCCGGTCCCGGGTTGCTGCAGGGATCTGAAGCGGCAGCGACGCATTCGCGCGCCGGGCGATGCTCGCGTGCTCGACTGCAGCAACGACATTCTTCGTGCGCGCCGGCGTAGCGCATCGCCGGAATCACTTGCGGCGCCATCGCGGGCCGCTCCTGGGCGCGTAACTGGATCGGTGCAAACTTATAAGCCCGGGCCTTCCACTGCAAGCACGCCCGACTGTCCGGCCCTGAGCAAATAAAGGCAAGGCTGTCCTGCCGGTGCTGCCACATCATTGATCTCGACAACAGTGCCGTCCGGCAGTGCCTGGACGCTGCGCTCGGCATCGGCCAGATCGTCGAACTCCATTCGTTGAATCGCATCCCACTTCGCAACATAGCGTGCCATGTTTGTCCCCCTGTTATAGAACGCGCGAGCATCATAAAACCGCGATATCCAGAAAAGCAACGCCTGTTGCGGATTCACCACATTGTTGGCGCGTGGACTAAGGGTATTGCCTGACAAAAAGCACAGTTATCATCGAGTCAGCGCAATAAAAAGCGCCCGGTTCGGCGCTTGACGAGGCGCCTGCCTTTTAACAGCGCCAGAATGCCGGTCGAGGAGCGGCTGGAATTCCAGTTGCACGATGTTCATTTTCGGCTGGATAATCCGTCCCGGAAGTCGCAGGAAGGCCGCTAACGCGAGAACCATACTTGTGTAGCGGGTCGCAGTGCAGCATTCCTATAACAACTGGGGGAGACAAGCATGAGCAGAGTCCATCGCACTTGGACCACCGCTGCTATTGGGCTGGTCCTGGCCGCGGCCGCGCCGTTCGCGAGCGCGCAATCCGGAAATGAATGGGTCACCTATGGCGGCGATTACGCAAATACCCGCTACAGCACCCTGAATCAGATCACCGCCAAGAACGTCAACAAGCTCAAGGTCGCGTGGATTCGTTCGCTCGGCTCGATCGACTCGCAGGAATCGACCCCGCTCGTCATCGGCGACACGATGTTCGTCACCACGTCCACCGGACCGCGCTACGTGTTCGCGTTGAATGCCAAGGACGGCGCGATCAAGTGGAAATATGAACCCGAATTGCCCAACGACTACATGGCCACTGTGTGTTGCGGCCTCGGCAATCGCGGTGTGGCGTACGCGAACGGGCGCGTGTTCGTAACGCGCCTGGACGCAAAAATGGTGGCGCTCGATGCCAAAACCGGCAAGGAGCTCTGGTCCACGACCGTGATGGACTATAAGAAGGGTCATGCCATTACGTCGCCACCGCTGATCGTCAAGGATCTCGTGGTCACCGGATTTGCCGGCGGCGAATATGGTGTGCGTGGCGCGGTACAGGCCTATCGCCAGGATACCGGCGAAATGGTCTGGAAAACCCACACGATTCCCGGGCCGGGTGAACCCGGGTTTGACACCTGGAAGGGTGATTCCTGGAAAACCGGCGCCGGTACCGCCTGGTATGTGGGTTCATACGACCCGAAGCTGAACCTCGTGTACTTTTCCACGAGCAATGCCGGACCCTGGGGCGGGCATACCCGCGGCAACGATTCGAGCGATATCGGTACGTATACCAATCTGTACACCGCGTCGCAGCTCGCCTTCAACGGCGATACCGGCAAGATCGCCTGGCATTACCAGATGACGCCGGCGGACGTCTGGGATTACGACGGCGTGAATGAGGCGGTGCTCGCGGACCTGAACCTGGGCGGCAAGAAAGTGCCCTCGTTGATGAAAGCGGATCGCAACGGGTTTTTCTATGTGATGAACCGCGAGGATGGCAAGTTGCTTTCCGCGGAGCCCTTCGTGCACGTGAACTGGGCCAAGGGCATCGACCCGTCCGGTCGGCCCATCGAGGATCCGACCAAGCGCCCCCAGCTCAACAAATGGGCGCGCAATGTCTGCCCGAATCTTTTCGGCGGCAAGAACTGGCAGCCGATGTCGTATAGTCAGCAAACCGGGCTGGTCTACATCCCCACCTTCAACCTGTGCATGGACATCGCCGGGAAGAACGAAGAGTACGAGCCGGGCAAATTTTATCTGG
Organism: uncultured beta proteobacterium; assembly: GCA_963846655.1. Taxonomy (GTDB): domain Bacteria; phylum Pseudomonadota; class Gammaproteobacteria; order Burkholderiales; family JACQAP01; genus JACQAP01. Next base: position 791,129 of record CAWJWT010000002.1, read on the forward strand.
CTTCGGAATTCGATCTCGACAAGCGCGATGTCGGCGATCACATGGCGGAGTTGAAAGCCTGGGACCCGGTCAAGCAAAAACAAGTCTGGGGAATCAAGGAGCCCTTGCCCATTATCGGCGGGGCGATGTCCACGGCCGGCAACCTGATGTTCTACGGCACGCCCGCGGGGATTCTGAAAGCGGTGAATGCCCAGACAGGCGATGTGTTGTGGCAATTCAGCGTGGGCACCGGCATGACGCAAAGCCCGATCACGTATATGGCGGACGGCAAGCAGTACCTCGCGGTCGTGGCCGGGCGCATCAAGGGCCCGCCGTCGTTCCTCGGCGCGACCGGTCAGAAGATCATTGATTCCAGCCCGGAGGGTGGGCTGGTCGTGGTCTTCGAACTGGAAAAGTAACGATTGCAGTTCGCAACGACAAAACGGCAGGGGCCATTCGCCCTGCCGTTTTATTTGTACGCAATGGAATCCGGAGGAGATGTTGGCGAAGCTCAGTCGATTTTTGTTCGCGGCCCTCGCCGCAGGGGCGGTCATCGCGTCGGTTATCCCGGCCGCATCGCATGCGGCGGAGGTAGCCGCCGTCAAGAACCCATTGGAAGGACGCGCCGACCTGCTCGATGAAGGGCGCAGCCTGTTCAATCAGTATTGCTCGCATTGCCATGGGCCCAACGCCATCCAGGGCGAGCGTCCGCGCGATTTGCGCCGGCTCAAGATCCGCTACGCCGACAAGGCGCCGGACGTTTTCGATAGCACGTTGACCACGGGAAGGCCGGACAAGGGCATGCCGTCATGGAAGGGTGTGCTGAGCGAAGAGGTGATCTGGCGCATCTATACGTTCCTGGAAAGCGTGCAGACCCAGCCGTAGGCTGCCGCGTGGCGCCTGCTTGATTTCATTGCAACGGCGAGGTGCCTGCCCAAGCGTACACTGGGCGTGTTCTGATGCAACATACCGACATGCCCGCCTCGGTGCGGCGCGGGAATCGCAATGCTCATATTCAGGCAGTTGTTCGATCCGCAGTCCTCGACCTACAGCTATCTGCTGGGCGATGGCGCCAGCCGTGAAGCCGTGTTCATCGACGCGGTATTCGAGCAGGCGCGCCGCGATGCCGCGCTGGTCAGCGAACTGCAATTGCGCCTGGTTTCTACGCTGGAAACCCATGTCCATGCCGATCATGTCACCGGCGCATGGTTGCTCAAAAAGCAGTTCGGCAGCCGCATCGCGGTCGCACAAGCCAGTGGCGCCGAAGGCGCCGACCGTTATCTTGTGGAGGGCGACACGATTGAATTCGGCACGCGTCATCTTCAGGTTCGCGCCACGCCCGGCCACACCGGCGGCTGCCTGACCTATGTGCTCGATGATGAATCCATGGCCTTCACCGGCGATGCCTTGTTGATCCGCGGCAGTGGACGCACCGATTTTCAGCAAGGCGACCCGCACGCGCTGTATCGCTCGGTGCACGCACGCATTCTCACGCTGCCGCCGCAGTGCCTGCTTTATCCGGCGCACGATTATCGCGGTCTCACGGTGACCAGCGTCGAGGAGGAGCGCCGCTTCAATCCGCGGCTGGGCGGCGAGATTGGAGAGGATGATTTCGCCGGCTACATGGACAATCTGGGCTTGCCGCATCCGAAGCAGATCGACATCGCGGTGCCGGCCAACCTGCAATGCGGGCGGCCCGTGGATGCAGACGTTGCGCTGGATGCAACGAGCTGGGCGCCCCTGACCTACACCTTCGCGGGCATCTGGGAAATCCAGCCGCAGGCCCTGGAAGAAGTCATGGACAAAGTTCAACTCATCGATGTGCGTGAACTGGGGGAGTATGCGGGGCCGTTGGGGCATATCCAGGCCGCACGGCTGATCCCGTTGGGACAGCTCTCGCAGCGCATCGGCGAGTTGGACCCGGCCCAGCCGGTGGTCGCGGTGTGCCGCTCGGGCGCGCGCTCAGCCCAGGCCACGGTGATCCTGCAGCGCGCCGGCTTTGGCGAAGCCGCGAATCTTGCGGGGGGCATGCTGCGCTGGCGGGCGGAAGGCTATCCCGTGCAAGGCGGCGGTAATTGATCTGGCGTCATGCCGGGTCATCGCGGCGACAGGCTCAAATCGCGATCTACTGAAATCCATAAAATTCGTCGTTCAGATACTTGATAACGTCCTGTGCTTCGGCCGGCGTGAATTCCTTGTTCGCCATGTGGCTGCAGGCCTGGAACTGCCGCTTGAGTCCTGCGAGCGAGCGGACCGAATGATCCTCTCGCGTGTACACCGAGGCATTGTGACAACCCGTGCAGTGCGCGTCGTGCAAGCGCTTTCCTGCTGCCGGGTCGCCGGACAATGGTGCCGCCAGCGCGCCGCACGCGATCAGTCCCGCAAACGCAAAAAGAAGATGTTTCATGGCGCGCCTCCGTTGACGATTCAGAATCCTGTAATCCTGCTGCGGGTTAATCAAAGTAACACCGTACCACCGGCGAAGGAACTGAGTGGTACCCTCGAGCGGGTTTCATCGGAAGCATCACGGATGCAAACAAAGCGCAGGCCGGTTGATTCAGGTCAACACGCGCAGGCCGACGCAGCGCTATAAAGCCCGATGACAGACGCCTCGCCTGTCCGCTGCATCAGATTGCAACGCGGTCCAACTGCAACGCGCCTCCACGACGTTGTGACAGCGATCCTGCGTACCGGCGCGAAGGAGAATTCATGTTGACGATTCAGGACTGTATCGAGTTGTCCGGACTGAGCGAGGAAGAAATCGACGCGATCGCGGAGCACGAGCATTTGCCGGGAATGGTCGCCGTCGAGCTCGGCCATTACCTGACGCAAACCCCTGCCGGAGAGAAGCGCATCAAGTCGATGATCGTGGACGATATGCGGGAAGCCAGCTTGCGCGGGGATCATGTGCATGTGCTGAAGTTGAAGCTGTGCCTGCGCCACTATCTCGACCAACACGGGCCGCGTGTGCGCCGGTAGCGGGTGCGTTACAACTGGTACTTGAGCAGGTAGGAAGCGTTGTCCCGGCAGCGATGCCACAGGCCGCGTTTTTGCCAGCCATTGGCTTCGAGCTCGACACAGTGCTGCATATCGCGATGAAAGATCTCTTCGAGTTGCGCGGCGAGGCCTTCATGGCGAAACCCGGCGCTGATCTCGTCGTTGATCTCGAGCGAGCGATCGTCGAAGTTGCTTGAGCCGATCGCGCACCAGACGCCGTCCACGCTGATCACTTTCTGGTGCAGCAGGGTTTTCTGATACTCGAATATCCGCACCCCGAGGGCCAGCAGCTTGTCGAAATTGCGGTGCGCGGCATGCTGTACCAGCGGCATATCGGAGGCCGTTGCCGCGGGCACCATGACGCGCACGTCAACGCCACGCGCGACCGCTTTGCCGAGCGCCTCGATGGCCGGCAGGGAGGGCAGGAAATACGGGTTCTGGATGTAGATGCGCTTTCGGGCCATGCAGATCACGAGGTGATAGAGTATTTTTACCGCAGGCGCGGCGCCCATCGGCTTGACCCGTGCGATATGCACGGCGACGTCTCCCTGCGGTTCGATCTCCGGGAACACATCGTCGCCGGTAAACAGTTCCCCGCTTTCCTCGACCCAGTTTTCGCTGAAGGTGGATTGCGCCGCTTGTACGATCGGCCCGCGCAGCCGCACGGACACGTCGCGGAAGTGCTGCTTGTCCTGCGCGTCGCCCAGCCAGTTGTCCTTGATGCAGTGCCCGCCGAGAAAGGCAATGCGCCCATCGAGCACCACCAGTTTGCGGTGATCACGCTCGTTCTGCAGCCCGATCTTGCGCCAGTGGCGCTTATGGAACATGCGCAGCGCACATCCCGCGGCTTTCAACTCGCGCGGCGCGGCTTCTCCCATGCGGTTGCATCCTGACGCATCCGCCAGCACACGAACCTGCACACCGGCGCGCGCGCGCTCGGCCAGCACGGCGGTCACGCGCCGGCTGATTTCCCCTTCTTCCCACAGATAAGTTTCGAAATGCAGCAGAGCGCTGCGCATTGCGCATGTCCTCGAGCAAGGCGTCGAAAAAAGCCCCATTCTCGAAAACGTCGACCGCATTGCCCTCCACGACGGTTGCATGCGTGAGGCCGGCAAGCGAAGGAAGCAGCTCGACAAGGGGCGCAGTCGTAGCGATGTTCAGCCGCGGCTCGCGGTGCCGTTTGATCGACCAGATGATCAACGACAGCAGGACGATGATCGCGAAAAGGAAAGCCGTAAGCATGGCATGCTGAGCTTGAGGCCAGCCCTGTAAAGCCGCAAGGGCCTCTATGGCGTAGTCGGGCCCGGAAGGCCTGTCACATTGGCGATGATGTCCGGTAGATCAAACAACGGGCGGCCCGTCAAGGACGGTCCGCCCGGGAAACACAAACTTCGGTAACAGCCCTGCTTACATCTGGCCGGCCTTCTTCTTGGCCGCATCGAGGCACTGTTGCTTGCTGTCGCCTTCGAGCGAATCGCACTTCTTGATTTCCGCGGAATAGGTCTGGTCCGTAGCGCCGTCCTGCGTGCCGTCCTGGGCCGTAGAATCGGTTGCGGTCGGCTGATCGGCGGGGTCAATTGAATCCTGTGCGCCGACAGTCGTGTCGCTTTGGGTCGAATCCTGAGCGCCGGCCGTCGTGTCGCTTTGGGTCGAATCCTGAGCGCCGGCTGCCGTGTCGCTGTTGGATGCGCCGCATCCGCGGCGCTCTGGTCGGGTTTGCCCTCGGTTGCATTGGGTTGAGCTTGCGTCTGGTTGTCTTTGCTCTGCGCATCGGCGTTCTGGTCGCCGGCAAAAACGCTGGTGCTGAGTGCCAGTGCTGAGGCACCGGCGAGCAAGGCGGTAAGCAGTTTGTTCATGAAGACTCCTCGTCAAATGTTGTGGCAGATTCCTGCCGGTGTATTCACGACCGCACGGCCGTGGCTTCCGGAATCATGTGCAATGCTCGTGCCATGGCTCGCCGCCCGGTTAATGCCGGATTCACCGCTCCCCGCGCGCGTCCGGTGCGTCGCAATAGCAAAATTTGCCTGCTCGCCGGTAAAAAGGACTTTGAAAATCGTAACCGCCGGCCCTGCTCCAAATGGCCTACGCTACCACGCCGCACCCGATATCGCACGGGGCCGGGCCTTGGGGGGGGCCGGTGTCGCCGGGTACCTCGGCGTGTGTCCCAGGGTGTAGCCTAGGCGCAAATCGGGAGAGGCCATGCGGCTCGAGGGCAAAGTAGCAATCATCGTGGGCGCCGGCCAGACGCCGGGCGAAGGCCTCGGCAATGGCCGCGCGACCGCGATACGCTTCGCGCAGGAAGGCGCGAAAGTGCTGGCGGTCGACCGCGACGTCGCGTCGGCGACGCACACCGCGCAGCTCGCCGCCGAAACCGGGCAGGAATGCATCGCGCTGCAAGCCGATGTCAGGGAAGAAGCCGCCCTGGCGGCAGCGGTGCAGTTCGCGCACCGGCGCTGGGGTCGCATCGACATCCTGCATAACAATGTAGGCGTCAGCATTGCCGGCGGCGACGCGCCGCTCCTGCAACTCACCGAGGAAGTGTTCGACCGGATCAATGCCATCAACCTGCGCGGGACCATGATGGCCTGCAAACACGTGCTGCCCATCATGCAGGCGCAGCGTGCAGGTGCAATCATCAACATTTCGTCCATCGCGGCCTGGATCGATTATCCAACCGTCGTCTACAAAGCCAGCAAGGCCGCGCTGATCGCGTTCACGCAGCAACTCGCGCTGCAGAACGCCCCCCATGGAATCCGCGCCAACGTCATCCTGCCGGGACTGATGAACACGCCGATGGCGGTCGACCTGCGCGTACAGGCCACTGGCCAGAGCCGCGAAGCGATCGTCGCCGAACGCGATCGACGCGTTCCCCTGCGCGGAAAAATGGGCACTGCGTGGGATGTTGCCAATGCCGCGTTGTTTCTGGCCTCGTCGGAGGCTGATTTCATCACCGGCGTGGCACTGCCGGTGGATGGCGGGGCGCTGGTTCGCATCGGCTAATCCTGCAATCGCAGGTCGGGTCGAGCCGGGTATCGACGGGGCAGATCGGGCTGGTTCTTACCGGTTCTTTTGTAAAAGAGGGAACTGCACAACTAAAGGGCCCGGTCGGCAGGCCGGGCCCTTTGCTGTTACAACCGGCGCGCTGCTTGTTACCAGGGCCGCACGGCGAATACTGGGAAAAACGGCAGACTGCGCCGGCCTATGGTCTGGACTGCGCGCAGGTAATCATCCTGGATCTGCGCTGCGCTCAAATCGGCGTTAGCATTTTCGACGCTGTCATGGGCCGCCAGGATATCTGGCGAATCCCGCGTATGGTCATCGCTATCGCCTGATCCCACTGCGCCGTCAACCGTGCGCAGCGTACGACCGGCGCCCAACTGGACCGGCGTGGCGAGTTGCGGTGCGAACCGATCGGTGCCAGACAAGCCGGCTGTGCCCGAATCCTGTTGCTCCAGATGCATGCAACCCGCGGCGCTCATGAGCAGGACCGAGGGCACGACGAACAATTTCGAATACGACTTCATGATCCGACTCCTTCAAACCCGCTTGCAATGGCTCCCGCTTCAGCATCATGCAAGGGCCATGCCTTCCAGAAGATATGCCGCAACGAGAGGCGATCGGCCCCGCTTTGCCCGCTGCGTCGAAGTCGATCCGGTGCACGGAACTCTGCAGGTCTCGCGATGACCAAAGTGCGTGACGCTTGCAGCCGCGTGCGCACGCTTGACTCAGATGGAAAGGGAAGCGAATGGCCTTCTTACGCCGAAAACGCACCAAGGAACCAAGGGATCAGGGGGACCGGCAGCCGCTGGCACCGCAGAGCAGGTACCCGGGCATGCGTAAACCGCCCAAGCGGGTCCATCCACATCCGGTCGTCAATCCGGATCATTCCGACGAACCGCCGCGTTAAACACCCGGGGCCAGGTAAATCTGAAGGCAAAAAAAAGGTACGCCCGGTGGGACGTACCTTTTGCTATTTCTGACTCAAGCTTTTTCTTGAAAACGGAACGGTCGGTGGCTACGCATTGCTTGGCCGTTCTTGCCCGGCTGTTAGCATCGGGTTGGCCACCTGACGAGTTCTGGCGTAGTGCTATTCCTTACGCTTGTAGGAATTGTCCTGCATTCGAACGCTCGCATCAACCGTAGGACATAGTCCGTCCGGATCAGGATCCGACCGGGCAGGTTTAACAGTGGGGCCCCTTGGCGCGCTTGCAGCGTCCGGCGCGACTACCTGGCTTTTGCCACACAACCAGACCGGTCCGCGCCTACCGCTGTCACGCAGTTCTCGAGCCTGGTGGGACGCTGATCGCTCTCCTGGACCGGCGGTGCAGAACCGGTGGCATCGCCACGCGCGCTCGTTGCCGGTGGGGATTGGTCTCGCGTGGGCGTGTTGTGCGGCTCGCCTGTACAACTCCACAAGATGACCGACGCTCCCACCGCACCAACAACCGAAAAAGTTTTGCTCACGAGGGGCTCCGCAGAAATGACTGTGCGGAGCAACTACGCAACTGCTATGCCAGAAAATGGTGAACGCGCATGACCCGGGACCCCCGTCAGCGCCTGAAGTCGTAACCGAACGTGACCATCAACGCGGCCGTTCCGAGGACGACCAGTTGTGCATTGAATGCGCGGTACTGATAACCGACGCCGGGAATGATCGCCAGACCCAGGCCGCCATGGTTCAGCGGCACCTTGTCCTCGTACTCATGGCGGTAACCGTACAACGGACCCGCGGTCAAATTGACGAATGGTCCTTGTTCGTCCGGCGCAAGGAACCAGCGCTTGCCCACGTAGGCATAAACGCTGTTCTGATTAAAAGAGTTCCTGAAAAAAACCGCGCCGAGATTCAACGGGAATCCAGTGGGTTCCAGTTCGAGCCCGGTGAGCCACGGCGATTCATTGTGGTCGCCATTGTGCGTGTGCCAAACGTAAGGCGAAAACACCAGCGATACGCGGCCGGTGTCGGACCGGTCCGGGTCGGTCTCGGCGTGCGTGAGACAGGGCAGCGACAGCGTCAGCACGCACAATTCGATCAGCGTACGCCGCAGTCGCCGCGCGAGGCGCCTCATGGCGGGCGCTTCGGGACGTCTGCAGAACAGGCGCTTGAGCAAAGAAGACGGCTGCAATGGGTGCTGCACAGAAAAAGACCTAGTGGTGCCTGGAATTTTAGACTCGATCAAATTGTGGGGAGGGTTTGGCCGTTCGGTTTCTCATGCTCCGGTCAGCATTTGCTTCGGGGCCGATCAGCAGCGGCGTCAAAAAGTAGGTAGTATAAATTCTCGAACTCGCAAGATCAAAACCGGCGTTGGCGCGCGAAAATTCGGTAACCGGTAGCGACCATCGACTGAGCGTGCGTCCGGGCCGCGAGGAGCGAAACATGAAGGCGTGGTGGATGTTCTGGCTGTTGCTGTTGCCCCTGCAGGGAACGCCCATGGCACAGGTGGTGTCCGTTGCAGGCGGCTCTACCGAGTGCGCGTTGTGGACGCAGGCCAGAAACGCCAGCGATGCAGCAATCTATGAACATTTCGTGCTGGGCTGCCTCAATGGACTTTCGGTGGGGACCGGCAAGGAGTTCTGGCGCGCGTCTGAAGGGCCCGATCAGTCGGGAGACGGTCTACGCATGGATGGACAAGTATTGCGCGCCGGATCCGCTGCGCCTGATCGCTGCCGGTGCAATCGAGTTGTTCAAGGAGCGAACAGCGCCATTGCCTTCGAGCTTCCAGTGAACGCCTGGCGCCTCGCCGACCAGTTGCCGCACAAGATTGGATGGGACTAAAATGGCAAATAACTGTATATCCATCCAGTCATGCGTCCCATGTTCTTTGCCGTTGTGCCCATGTATCACCGCGGGAAACGCTTTTCCGACCAGGAACTCGATGCCAAGGCGGCAGTGATAGGAGATCTGACCATCTACGAAGCGGCGCGCGAAGTGGGGAGCCCGCTGCGCCGGATGGCCGGTCTGTCGAATCCCATGGGCCACCTGCTCAAGCCCATGGTAGAGCCGCGCATGACCGGGATGACAGTGCTTTCCTTTACGTTGCGGGGGCTCGAAGAACTCGAAACGGCGCGAGGCTATGTCTATGTGTTACAGGAATGGCGCGTGACCGAAGTCCGGCACGCGCAAAAAGGCCACCCCGAAACGTTTTGACCTCGCGCGGTGGCAGACGCGCCGCACGCCCAATGATCCGCTCGCATCAAGGCTCCCAGGATATTTCAGCTGGCGTTGGAGTCAATCGTACTCATTTCGCCAAGTAACGGGAGAACGTGCATGTCCGAGGAAATCGAACGCTTCAGCGCCTGCCTGAGCCTGTCCGACAATTTGGTCGACGAGGCAAGCAAGAAGGAAATAGCCGCAGTTGCCCGCGTGTTGGCGCTGCTCGTCGCGCATTATCGCGCGCGCTACACCGCCATCCCGTTGCAGGATTCTTTGCTGATGATGATTGCTCCGGCCATCGATGACGAGAGGGCGAAATTGCTCGCCGACGGCGTGGAGGTACTGATCGATGCCATCCGCGCTGTTGCGATCCCGGCCGGTCCGCAAGAATCAGCTTGCGGCTAATGCTCCAGTTTTGCGCCGGCACGCATCGGCAAGTTCGATTTCGCGGCTGACAGATCCGGGTGCGGCTCCCCGTGGGGTCAGCGGGATCCTGCTGCGCTCGCGTTGGGAGTTCATGCGGCGCTCGTAGGCGGCACCGGGCGCTGGCCCGCGTTGTTGTGTTCGCCAACGAACAGAACGCCCCATCGCCGGGGGGCACCATCATGGCTGTCCGGTTGCTATAGGGGCCTTTCGCGCCGCGCGACACAAGGACCATGGGGAGAATCGATGGCAGTCTGGCGTATAAATGTTCTGAAAGACGGAATGCCCGATGTGACACGAGATATTACGGCGGAAGCATCTCAGGAGCGGGACATCATCGAGTTGCTACGGCTGATGGCCGCGCAGGGATTGACGTCCGCGGAAATCATTGATGCCTACTGGAGCGAAAGTCACGGACGGGTAAGCCTGCTGACGGTGCAGCCGCATAGCGCTGGCCAGGCTTTGTCTTGTGGCGGTGAGCGGTATCACGCTACGGCACGGCGGCTGTAGGTCGGTCCTGTTAACAAGGACCCTCACATGCGCCGTCACGAGCGAGGGAAAGCGGGACGTTTCGCGTGTGGGCGATACCGCTTTTATGTTTCTGCGGACGAGATCTCGCGCACGCGCCCCCGGCAACGCATTCGCGTACTTGGCATTCATGTAGGTGCATTCCTACGTGCGCAACGTGCCCCTTGTTCGACCTGGTAAAAAAGCTTAGTGTCCGCGCAGATGCACGAAACATCAGCCGGACCCATGTGGAGCAAATCATCTCGGGACATCCGGCATCCCCGAACCAAAATCGATCGCTGGCACGCGGGGGGATACATTTCCCTTCTCGAGCTGGTGGACCCGTCTGGCCTGCGCTCGCTGATTCAGGCGGCGCGGGTTGGATTTTAGCGGCTGTACGAAGCAGGCATGTGATCGGAGGGAGCTATGAGTAATACATCTGGTGCCGGGAACGCGCCGAGCAGGAGCGCCGGCGCTGTCTCGCGCGACGCCGCATTGACGGGACGCAGAGTACTGGTCGTGGACGACAATTGCGATGCGGCAGACAGCCTGGGCATGTTGCTCACGCTGGCTGGCGCTGACGTGCACGTTGCCTACGATGGGCCAAGTGCGTTGGCGGCCATTCCGATTTATCGTCCCCACGTCGCGTTACTGGACGTCGGCATGCCGGGCATGGATGGCTACACGGTGGCGACCCGGATTCGCGAAGACGCGCAGAACCGGGACATGCTGCTGCTGGCCTTGACAGGCTTTGGCCAGGACCAGGACCGGCAGCGCTCGTCGCTGGCGGGTTTCAACGAGCATTTAACCAAGCCGGCGGATCTTGCGCGGCTGCAGGCGCTCGTTGCTTCGTCGGAATCCACAGGCGCGCAGGGCTGCCTGTCCGGTGCACAGACGTAGGCCAACAATCCGCCACGGCGCACTGCGGTGCAATGGCTAAAACAATATTCGATTCCGGGAGCAAACGATGACTTCTCCGAACCGCCTGGCGGAACTGCTGCAGAAGTTCGAAAAAGAGATTCTGTCGGACTGGATCAGGGAGCAGGTCAGCGCCGTCGGCGTGCGCGGGCAGGCATATACCGACGCGGACCTTCGCGCACAGAGCAAATCCTTTCTGACTGCCTTGCAAGCCGCCCTGCAAAAGGCGGATCTCGACAATATCAAAAGCGAGAACTGGACCCCTGTCAGGCAAATTCTCAGCGAGTTGTCGCGCGCACGTGCCCAGGCGGGATTTTCATCGACCGAAACCGCGATATTCATTTTCTCCCTGAAGAAAATCCTGTTCGCGCGATTGCGCGAGGGGCTCCGGGAGGACCCAGAAGAGTTGGCCAACGCAATGTGGCAGATCAGCCTCTTGCTGGACCAATTGGGGCTCTACACGGTGGAGGTGTACGTGGAAAGCCGCGAAGGCGTCATATCGCGGCAGCAACGGGAATTGCTGGAACTTTCCACCCCGGTCGTGGAACTCTGGCAGGACATCGTCGCCCTGCCGCTGGTGGGGACACTTGACAGTCAGCGCACGCAAATCGTCATGGAGACGCTGCTCCAGAAAATCGTCGATACCGGCGCGGCCATCGCAATCATCGACATTACCGGCGTCCCGACCGTCGACACCCTCGTGGCGCAGCATCTGCTGAAGACGGTTGCGGCCACCCGGCTGATGGGCGCCGACTGCATCATCAGCGGAATCCGCCCGCAGATCGCGCAGACCATCGTGCACCTTGGCGTGAATCTCGGCGAGGTGACCACGAAGGCCACCCTGGCGGATGCCTTCAAGGTCGCGCTGAAGCGCGTGGGCAGTAACATCGACCTGAAGTCCAGCGCGGACAAGTCCTGATGGAACGCATCCCTATCCTGAAAATGGGCGCGTTTCTGCTGGTAACCATCCAGGTTGATATGCACGATCGCCTCGCGCTGACCCTGCAGGACGATTTGACGACGCGAATCGCGAAGGAACGTTCGAGCGGCGTGTTGCTCGATATTTCGGCACTCGATGTGGTGGATTCTTTCATCGGTCGCATGATCGCCAACATGTCGGCCATGGCCAGGGTGCTGGATGCGGAGACCGTTGTCGTCGGCATGCAGCCGGCGGTGGCGATTACCCTGGTCGAACTCGGTTTACCCATGGAAGGGGTGCACACCGCGCTCAACGTCGAAAAAGGCATGGCACTTCTGCAGCGTCGCGTCGACGCCCACCACTGACGCCGCGAGATTGGCATGGTCCTGCCGATCCGCACCGCCGAAGATATCGTTCGCATGCGCCAGGCGATTCGCGAGCGAGCGATAACCTTGGGTTTCAGCCTCGTGGATCAAACCAAAGTCGTTACGGCGGCGAGCGAGCTCGCCCGCAATATCCTGAACTACGGCGGGGATGGCTCGGTCACCGTGGAGCACATCGCCAGCAACGGCCGGAACGGATTGAAGCTGCTGTTTGCCGATGATGGCCCCGGCATCCCGGATATCGAACTCGCCATGAAGGACGGCTATACCACGGGCGCGGGCATGGGCCTCGGCCTGGGCGGGGCGAAGCGCCTGTCGAACGAATTCAGTATCGATACCCAGGTCGGGAAGGGCACGCGCGTCACGATCGTGCGATGGAATAGATGATGAATGTCTACAACGCACGCCAGCGGGTCATCGCCATAACCGATCCCAGCGGAGTGGGCGAGGCGCGCCGCGTCATCGCTGCGCTCGGCATCTCGATCAGCCTTGACCAGGCGCGTGCGGGAGACCTCGCATTGGCCGTGACCGAGGCTGCGACCAACATCGTCAACCACGCGCGCGCGGGAACGGTAGTCGCCCGTATCCTTGCGTGCGGCGGCGCGCAGGGCATTGAAGTGCTGGCCATCGACAAGGGTGCCGGTATTGCGAGCGTAGCGGCCAGCATGCGCGATGGTCATTCGACCACGGGAACCGCGGGACAGGGGCTCGGTGCCTTGCAACGCGTCGCATCAAATCTTGAAATCTGGTCCCACCCGGGCCAGGGTACGATTCTTCGCTTCGAAATATGGCCCAAGGACGCACTGGTCCCGCCCGATTCCACGGTAACCGGCGTGGTAGCCATGCCGAAAACCGGCGAGACCATGAGCGGCGACGGCTGGACAGTCCTGGAGCACCGGAACCGTGTCGTGATATTCGTTGGAGATGGGCTGGGTCATGGCCCAGAAGCGGCGGCGGCCGCGCAGGCTGCCATAGCGGTAGTAGAAAAGAGTCCCGAACTCGAGCCTGTAACGATCATGGAAACTGTGCATGACGCGCTGCGTTCCACCCGGGGGGCCGCGGGCGCAATCGCCGTATTGACGCCGCATAGCCAGCAATGCGATTTCTGCGGCGTGGGCAACATCTCCGCCACTATCTACACCGGGGCCAAAGGGCACAGCATGGTTTCCAACAACGGGACCCTGGGTCAGCACATCAGGAAGCTGCAGGCGTTCCGGTATGCATTTCCGCCCCATGCCCTGTTCATTGCGCACTCGGACGGCATTGCGACCCATTGGGATCTTGCGACCTATCCGGGCCTGGAAGGACGGCATCCTTCGGTCGTTGCAGCGGCGCTTTTCAGAGATCACAACCGCGGCCGCGATGACCTGACCGTTCTGGCGCTGCGTAATTGCATGGCGAGTGCCGTATGAGCATGCGGTTGCTTACGGTTGCGATTCGCAACCAGGAAGATGTCGTCGCGGCCCGTCGCCGCGCACGCCAGATCTCCATGCTCGTCGGATTTGCCCTGCAGGATCAGGTGCGCATCGCCACGGCGGTATCCGAAATCGCCCGCAACGCCTTCCGCTACGCCGGCGGGGGCAGCGTTGAATTCGAAATCCAGGGCGATCGCGCGCCCCAATTGCTGGCGATCGCGATCAAGGACACCGGCCCCGGCATCGCCAATCTGGACATGATCCTGGAAGGCCGGTATCGCTCCGCAACGGGCATGGGGCTGGGCATTGTCGGTGCGCGCCGGTTGATGGATCATTTTGCAGTCGATTCCGCGGCCGGTTCAACTTCGATATCGCTGAAAAAACTGCTGCCTGACGGGGTGCCGCCCGTTACTGCGGCCGATGCCTCGCGGATGGCGAACGAGCTGGCGTCGCAGGGAGGGGGCGCTTCGCCGCTGGAAGAAGTGGAGCAGCAGAACAAGGAACTGCTGGCGACGCTCGAAGAGCTGCGTCGTCGCCAGGAAGACCTGGTGGCCGTCAACAACGAACTCGAAGACACGAATCGCGGTGTGGTGGCGCTGTATGCCGAACTGGAAGAACGTGCGGATTTTCTGCGCCGAACCGATGAAACGAAGTCGCGGTTTCTTTCGAACATGACGCACGAATTTCGCACGCCCCTGAATTCCATCGGGGCGCTAACGCGGATGTTGCTGGATCAATCGGACGGACCGATCAATGACGAGCAGCGCATTCAGCTCGGGTTCGTCCGCAAGGGAGCCGAAAGTCTCAGCGAACTGGTGGATGATCTCCTCGACATCGCAAAAATCGAGGCGGGAAAAGTCGAAGTGCATCCAAACAAGTTTTGCGTGCCGAGCCTTTTCAGCGCGTTGCGAGGAATGCTGCGTCCCCTGCTCGTCAGCGATCATGTAGCGCTCGTTTTCGACGTTGCGCCCGAGTTCCCCGAACTTTACAGCGATGAGGCAAAGATATCGCAGATTCTTCGAAACCTGATTTCCAATGCGCTCAAGTTCACCGAGCGGGGCGAAATCAGGGTGACTGCGACATTGGTTGCTGACGGCGCCCGCGTGGCGTTCGCGGTGGCCGATACAGGCATTGGCATTGCGCCCGAAGATCAGCAGGCGATATTCGAGGAATTCACGCAAGTTCACAATCCGCTTCAGGGCCGGGTTAAAGGCACCGGCCTGGGGTTGCCCCTGTGCCGCAGGCTGGCGGCACTGTTGCATGGATCGATCAGCGTCAGCAGCGCGGCGGGCCAGGGCTCCGTCTTCACGGCGGTGATACCGATCCAGCACGAGCCGGCCTTGTCGGTCCTATCCGCCGCAGACAATGACCCCGGAATCGACGCTTCCAGAATCCCGGTCCTGGCGGTCGATGACGATGCGGAATCCCAGCTTGGTTACGAGAAACTGGTTCGTGGAACGGCCTACTACATGCTGCCCGCGCGCTCCTTGCGCGAGGGCCGCGAAGCGCTGTCCCGGTTTCAGCCGGCTGCCGTCGTGCTGGATATCAAGTTGGGCAGCGAGACTTGGAATTGGCTCGGCGAACTCAAGAGTTCGCCCGAAACGTCGTCGCTGCCCGTCATCGTCAGTACCGCCGCAGATGACCCGCGCAAGAGCTATGCTCTGGGGGCCGACGCTTATCTCGCCAAGCCCGTGTCGCGCATGGAGTTCATCCGGACGCTCAATGCCCTGACCGGTGAACGAATCCTGGTCATCGATGATGATCCTGCGGCGCGCTATGCGATACGTAAATTGCTGGGATCGCGGAAGATGCGGATACTTGAAGCGGGAAACGCCCAGGAAGGCCTGCGAATTGCCGCCACGATGCAACCCCGGATGATCGTGCTGGATTTGAATCTGCCCGACCGGCGCGGGGACGCCGTACTCGAGGAACTTGCGACGGACGATCTGACACGAGACATTCCCGTCATTATCGCCACATCCGAAGCACTGCCCGCCGGCGAACGCGACCGGTTGCATCGACAGGCAGCCGCCATACTGGACAAGTCGGAATTGAACGCCAATAGCCTGACCAGCGTGCTCGACGCGGCCACGAAACGGACGGTTTCGACTGCTTGATTGCGATGCCAACCATTCTGAATGTCGATGACCACGAGGGGAACCGGTACGCGAAATCGCGAATACTGCGAACAGCCGGTTACGAGGTCCTCGAGGCAGGCTCAGGGGCCGGCGCGCTGAATCTTGCTCTTGAGCGTCTGCCGGATCTGATTCTGCTCGATATCCGCCTGCCGGATATGAGCGGCCTGGATGTTTGCCAGCGACTGCGCAATAACCCGCGCACGCGGCAGATGCCGATCATTCACATCTCGGCAACCTATGTCAGCGCTCAGGACGAAGCGAAAAGCCTGAATTCCGGAGCCGACATTTATCTGGCCGAGCCGGTCGGACCGCCGGAATTACTGGCGGCGATACGCACGATGTTGCGCTTGCGCAGTACGGAGCTGGGGCTCGCGGCAGCCGAGGAGCGCATGCGGCTCGCAGCGGATTCCGCCGGAATCGGCACATGGGAAGTCGACGTGCAAACCGGCCGTTCGGTGTGGAGCGAGCGCTACCGCAAGCTCCTGGGCCTGGAGGGCTCCAGCGAACAAGCCACGCTGGAGACCTGGTTCAGCCGCGTTGCCCCGGAGGACCGGCCCCGGTTGCTCGAGGAGTTCAAGTACGCGGTCGCTAACAGCCTTCCATTCGAGACCGAGCATCTGATCGTGCTTGCGGATGGCGAAGAGCGCTGGATATCCCTGTTCGGCAAACTGCACGACGGCCAACGCATGATCGGCGTGGCGACGGACATAACCGCCCGGAAATTCGCCGAACGCGAACGCGAGAAGCTGCTCGAACAGGCCCGCCGCGCGCAGTTCGACGCGGAACAGGCCGCAAGGACGAAAGACGATTTTCTCGCCACGCTGAGCCATGAACTGAGAACGCCGATGAGCGCCATGCTCGGCTGGCTGCACTTGTTGAAAACCGGGCAGTTGACCGCCGACCAGCAGCGCGCCGCATTGGAAACGATCGAGCGTAATGCTTATCTGCAGAATCAGCTCGTCAACGACATGCTCGATGTTTCCAGGATCATCACCGGCAAGATGGACCTGGACATGCGGGGTTTGGCGTTGGAAGCGGCCGTGGCGGGCGCAATCGAATCGGCGGGTGCCGCCGCCAGCACGCGCGGTGTTGTGCTGGTGTCTTCCCTGCAGCCCGGCACCTGGATAGTCAACGGGAACCCGGAGCGTTTGCAGCAGGTGTTCAATAACCTGCTCGTCAATGCCATCAAGTTCTCGCGGCGCGGCGGGCGGGTCGAAATCCGCCTGCAGGGTTCGGCAAACGAAGTCAGCGTATCGGTCAGCGATGAAGGCGAAGGCATCGCGCGCGGAGATTCTTCCGCATATTTTCGAGCGCTTCCGCCAGGCAGACGGCTCCACGATCCGGCGACACGGTGGCTTGGGCCTGGGATTATCGATCGTGCATTCGCTGGTCGAGTTGCATGGTGGCAGCGTTGCAGCCACGAGCGCCGGCCTTGGCAAGGGGGCAATTTTCACCGTCACGCTTCCACTTTACCGCGAAGACATCAGGCTTACGGACGTGTCGTCGCCTGTGGGGGCGCTCAATTCGGACCTGACCGGAATCAAAGTGCTGGCAGTCGATGACGACAAAAGCAACCTCGAAATGGTCGGCAAGCTGTTAGAGCTCAAGGGCGCAACCGTCATGACTGCTCTGGACGCCTTCAACGCGCTGGCCGTCGCGCGGACCTGGACGCCCGACGTGCTGGTTCTGGATATCGCGATGCCCGAAAAAGACGGCTACACGTTATTGGGCGAACTGCGCGAATCGTTCGGCGACAAAGTAACCATTCCTGCTGTCGCGCTGACGGGATTTGCGACGCACGAGGACAGTCAACGCGCAAAGCGGGCGGGATTCGATGCGCACGTCTCCAAACCCTGCGATATGGACGCGCTGTGTGTCCTGCTTGAGCGCCTCGTGCGCCAGTCCAAGGGCGATGCGGGGGCCCCGTCGGGAGCGTAATCGCCAGGGGCAAAAAAAAACCCCGGACTAGCCGGGGGTAACCTACCGAGGCACAAAAATTCGCGGTGCGCGGCAGGGGGAGGGTTGGTTTACGGTGCTGATTCTGCGCCTGCGGGCTGCACGCGTCTGTGCGCTGTTGCACAATCCGGCGCCAGATCAGGCCAGGCGCGCGGCGCAACAGGCAGGCGCAACGCATAGGCCGAACGTCCCATCCTCGCGTCGGTCCGGGCCATTTCCCGTGAAGCACGCCACCGTTATAGTTCGCCCTGGTTAGTGCGGTGTTACACGCACCTGTGCGGGGAACCGTGATAGGCGCATCCGCACCGCGCTGGCCACCAAGCGGATTACCCGACGGCGGGCAACAGCCTCACCCGGCTGCCATAGATGGTTCGACTCCCTCAATCCGCTCCAATTTCCTCTCGCACCGCCCGGGGCCTGTCGGGTGCCGGCAAGGCGGTTCTCAGGCGAGCGTACCCATGCGAGTGGCCGATTCGAACGATGTTATTCTCTGCGCGTGGTCATTGAACGCAGAGAAAAGAGGTACCGGCGCGAGCGCGGCACGGATGTATGGCATCTGGCGCCGGCGTGTTCCGAGTGGCCGCTATGGAATTACGTGGAACGCGTCTCCCCCGGTGCAGGGCGCGTGTGCACTGAATGCACGGAGGGGCAACCGCTGATCATCCCGCAGCGTCGCAAGACGGATCTCAAAAAGAAAAGCTGACATACACCCCATTACTGATGGATGTGCGCTTGCGCATGATATGGCGGTCCTGCGTCTGACAGGCCCATGGTTGAAACTCTTCGGGTGTTCGCAATTCAAACAGAGCTGATGCATAACAACGAGAACGCGGGTCGAGTGGCAGGATTTCTGGAAGCGATGATAGGGTTGCGGCAGGCAGCCAGGCCCTCGCCGAGGAACGGCCACGCCCGGCAATATCGCATTGCATTTGCTGCCAGGGCGGTAACGTGCAGCATCGGCGAGGTCGGTGCATGGGCATGACGCTGCCCGGGGCCGCCGGCGACGCTCCCGGCACCCCGCCGGCCGCCAGCGCGAGCTTGCGCGAACCTCGCTGCTCAATAGCGGGGCGGCGCATTCTGGTCGTGGACGATGATGCGGATGCGTGCGAAGTCCTGCGCATGATTCTGGAAGGGCATGGGGCTCACGTCGAAACCGCGCATTCGGTCGCTGCCGCGCTGGAAAAGATCAAGCGAGATCCCCCCGACGTGCTGGTCAGTGATATCGGCATGCCGGGCCAAAGCGGCTATCAGTTGATCGAGGCGGTGCGCAAATTGAAAGGCTATGCGGCAAGAATGCTGGCGGTCGCGGTCACGGCGTTCTCACGGCCGGAAGATCGCAAGGCAGCGCTGCGGGCGGGTTTCAACACGCATCTTGCAAAGCCACTCAACGCCGCGGACCTCATTACTGTCATCTCCAAGCAGGGTTCCGACGGCTGACGACGGATGCCGTGCGCTCACCCGCGTGCAGGGCTTGCGCGGGGTTGATGCCCGGATGCCACGGCGCGCGTGCTCGGTGGCGCGTGGATTTTTACACTGGCATTCCGACAGTAGACCGTCCGGCGCCTTTCGCCCGGGCCGCGCCCTGGCTTAGCATGGATACTCGGTTCATCGCGGCCATGGCGCATGTGCGCGGGTGTAGAGTGCGAAGGTGTAGAGAATGAGTACGGATCTGAGGCTGGAAAAAAGACGCAGCGAAGTTCGCGAGCAGGCGAAGGACCTGGCTCTGACCGGGACTTTCGAGAATTTCGACAAGGTCGTGCAGGCGATGCGGGTTTTCGGACTGGACGCGGGCCTGGATCCGCATGCCGTGCTGGCGCGCGAGCGCGCCACCATCAACAAGCTATGCCGGAGAAGTCGGCCCGGCCGTTGAATCGCGCGTTCGTTAGCGCTCGGTGCCTGGCCGCGGATGGCTCGCTTGACGCGCGGCCGTTAGCTTGACGCGCCACATTACGCTTGCGGCGAGATCGAGGCCACCATCATGGTGGCGGGTCGGCCCTCGTAATCGATGGCGGCGGAAGCGACTTCAACACTGAGCAGGCCCCCGTTTCTGGTTACATGCTGCTGCTGTCGCCGCGACAGCGAAGCGTCCGGTCGAAGGGAGTCTTGCCCGCGCTGCAGTTCAATCATCGTCATCGCGAGAAATTCGTCCCGGCTGAATCCATAACGGCCGACCGCCCGGTCGTTGACGGCCAGGATGCGCAGGCTCTCGGTGTCGTACACGAAGGTCGGATGCGGACTGGAATGAAACAAGACGCGATAGCGGCGCTCGCTTTCGCGCAATTCCTGCTCCAGCGCGCGCCTCGCGCGGCGTTCCTGCGTGTCTTTCATCGCCCGGTCGACTGCGGAGGGCAGCCGCTGCAGGTTGCTCTTGAGGACGTAGTCGGTTGCGCCTTCGCGCAGCACGCGCACTGCGTTTTCTTCGCCGATCGTGCCGGACACAAAAATGAACGGGACGTCGGGGCAAGTGCGTCTGGCGATCGCCAGCGCTTCCATGCCATTAAAGCGTGGCATCGACAGATCGGACAGAATCACCTGGGGCTGGAATTCGCCGATTTCGCGCAGGAAGTCGACCGCCGTTTCGGCCCTGCGAACGTCGCAATCGATCTGTGCGCGAGAAAACTCCTTCGTTGCCAGTTCCACGTCGGCGACGGTGTCCTCGACCATCAGAATTTTGTAGCGGCGGTTCATGCTCGCGACGCACAAGGCAAAGCGCGAACGGCAGGATTGGCTGAAAGCGGGAAGATTCCGGGCTTGCGCATGTTCTCGTATTTATGGTGACTGCCCGGACTCTACCGTGAGCGCGAGGCATTGCGCAACTCCCGGCGACCATGCCCGGCGGCGAAAATCTGTCGACCCAGGCTGTCCCGGCCCATTGCGCGCCCGAACGCAGGCGCTCGATGCAATCCTCTCAATTGGTAGATTTGACGGTTCTGGCGGTCTCGGTTAGCGTTAATCCCGGATGATCAACGGAGGAAGCCCCATGATTACGACCCTCACGCTCAAATTGCCCGCGAACCTCAAGCGACGCATCGCGCTCGCCGCCAGGCAGAAAGGCCAGAGTGCGAATTGCTGGATGGTGGCTGCACTCGTGCACGAAATCGAACGCAAGGAACGTCTGCGCGTTTACGTCAAACAGGCCCGGAATGCGGCGCCGGAGGCCGGCCCGGTCGAGCAGCTCGAATCGCGAGACCGCGTTCGCTTCTGGCTGTACCAACTGGCCGCCGGCAAAAGCGCGGCACGCATGCACGACCGCGTACGCTGAAAACGCCATGATTGCCCGTGTGCGTCGGGGCGGTGAGCGGGCATCGCGCGCGACTTCCCGCAGCGCTGGTCATCGAAGGTTGTGCGCCATGCAAAATAAGAGAGGGTGCTGCGTGCTCGCCTTGCGGATGGTTCCGGCAGGTTGCGGCTTATCGGTCTCATGGCGAGCGGCAGCGATCATGGGCAAGCCCGGGCGCTGCTGAAGAATTCCTCCGGCGCAGTAAATCTGAACAGGACGGACACGGCAAGGAAAATCATGGCGACGACCCAGCACGCAATGCCCGCGCATACCGATGCAGAGCACCGCACGCAATTACGACGTGCGGTGATCGCAAGCACGATCGGCACCACCATCGAGTGGTACGACTTCTTTCTGTACAGCATCGTGACGGGGCTGGTGTTCGCCAAATTGTATTTTCCGCAGTCTGATCCGCTGATCGGCACGTTGCAGGCCTTCGGCATTTACGCGGTGGGCTTTGTCGCGCGGCCCGTGGGCGCTGCGATCTTCGGCCACTATGGCGACCGCATCGGGCGCAAATCGACACTGATTGCCACACTCGTGCTCATGGGCGTCGCGACCTTCCTGGTGGCTTTCGTGCCGACCTACGAGCAGATCGGCGTGTGGGGCGCGGTGATGCTCACGGTGCTGCGGTTCCTGCAGGGGGTAGGTGTGGGAGGCGAATGGGGGGGCTCGGTGTTGATGTCCATGGAATGGGCGAAGACCAATGCGCACCGCGGCTTCATTGCGTCCTGGCCGCAGTTCGGCGTACCTGCCGGCCTGTTCCTGGCAAATCTCGCGGTGCTGGGTTTCAGCTGGTATTCCGGCGATGAATTCCTGCAGTGGGGTTGGCGAGTGCCTTTCTTCCTGAGCATCTTCCTGATCGGCATCGGCCTGTACATCCGCCTGAACGTCCTGGAAACACCGGTGTTTGCGAAACTGCTCGCCGAGAAGCGCGTGGCGCGCCAGCCGATGATCGAGGTAATCAAACGCCATCCCAGGGAAATCCTGTTGTCGGCCTTCGCGCGCATGGGCGAGCAGGCGCCGTTCTATATTTTCACGGCGTTTATTTTCACCTACGCGACCTTGCACCTGAACAGTCCGCGCGACTTCGTGCTGACCGCGCTGCTGGCGGCTTCCGTGCTCTCTTTCGTGACCGTCCCGTTGAGCGGTTATCTGTCCGACCGCATCGGGCGCAAGAAAATGTACATGCTGGGCGCAGTGGCCACCGGTTTGTTCGGTTTCGCGTACTTCGCCATGCTCGACACGTTGGTGCCGCAATGGATATTCATCGCCGTCCTCGTGTCGCTGATTCCGCACGACATGATGTACGGCCCGCAGGCGGCGCTGATCGCCGAGTCGTTCACCGGCCGCTTGCGCTACAGCGGCGCTTCCCTGGGTTATCAGCTCGCATCGGTCATTGCAGGCGGACCCGCCCCGCTGATCGCCGCGGCGCTCTATGCGTATTACAAGTCGGGCTACGCCATTGCGGTGTTCGTGCTGGGTTGCGCCATCGTCAGCCTGATCGCAACGGCAATGTTGAAGGACTACACCAACCGCGACATATCCCAGGAGTACGACGGCAGGTAACGCGGACCGCGCGGAGAGCGACCATGGCAGACTTCGAGGCAATCAAGCGCCAGCAGCAGCGGACCTGGGCAAAAGGCGATTTCGCCATGATCGGCTGGCACACGGTTTATCCCGGCGAATTGCTGTGCGAAGCGGCTGCGTTGCGCGCCGGCGAGAAGGTGCTCGATGTCGCCACCGGCAGCGGCAATACCGCGCTTTCCGCCGCGCGCAGAAATTGCGAAGCCAGCGGCATCGACTACGTGCCGGCGCTGATCGAGCGGGCGCGCCAGCGCGCGGTGCTGGAAAGTCTGCCGGCGAAATTCGAAGTCGGCGACTGCGAGGAGATCCCGTTTGCGCAGGCAAATTTCGATGTCGTGCTGTCGGTTTTCGGTTCGATGTTCGCGCCGGACGCCGAACGGGCGGCGCGGGAGCTGCTGCGTGTCTGCCGCCCGGGGGGCCGCATCGGCATGGCGAACTGGACGCCGGACGGGTTCTGGGGGCAGGCCTTTGCACTGGTGGGCAAGTATGTTCCGCCGCCTGCCGGCGTGCAGCCACCCGTTGCCTGGGGCACCGAGAAAAGACTCGGCGAGCTGTTCGGAGCCGCTGTCAGCGCGACGCGCATCGTGCGGCGCAGCGCGCTGTTCCGTTTTCGCAGCAGCGCGCACTGGATCGAAGTGTTCAGCCGCTATTTCGGGCCGATCATCCGCGTGCGCGAAACCCTGGACGAAGCCAGGCACCACGAGTTCCTCGGCGAGCTCGACGCCACGCTGAACCGTTTCAACAAATCCGGCGATGACACGTTGGTGGTATCGGCGGACTATCTCGAAGTCGTCATGATGCGCAAGTAAGCGCCGGTTCGGTTCGTATTGCTGCGACGCAGCGACGCTGTTATGCGCGAAATGATGAGTCAGCTATGTCTGCAGCAGGGATGCTTGCCGGCGCCCATCCCGTTACCATGGCACGCATCGAAACCACCCGAAAACTTGCCATGCCACAACAGACGTTCGGATTCATCGGTGTCGGCCGCATGGGCGGGCTCATGTCGGCTCGCTTGCTGGATGCGGGACATCAGGTCGTCGTCTTCGACGTCGCCGCCGAAGCGGTCGCTGCGCTGGAGAAAAAGGGCGCGCAGCGGGCTGCTTCCGCGGCCGCAGTCGCGGACCAGGCCGACACGGTTTTTCTGAGCCTGCCCAATCCCGAGATCGTGCGGCGCGCGTCGCTCGACGCGGGCGGCGTCGTCGAGGGCAAAAAGGTGACGCGCGTGGTTGACTTCTCGACCATCGGCCCGCGCACGGCGAGCCTCGTTGCCAAGGCCCTGGCCGAGCGCGACATTACCTATGTCGATGCGCCGGTCAGCGGCGGCCTCAAAGGCGCGCGCGAAGGCACGCTCGCCGTGATGGTGTCGTGTCCGAAGGCGACTTATGTCGAACTCGAGGCGATCCTCAGAACCTTCGGCAAGCCGTTTCACCTGGGCGAAGCCGCGGGCCAGGCACAGACCATGAAGCTCGCCAACAACCTGTTGTCTGCCGCGGCGATGGCCCTGACCTCCGAAGCCATGGTCATGGGTGTCAAGGCCGGGCTCGATCCCAAAGTCATGCTCGATGTGATCAATGCAGGCTCGGGACGCAATACGGCGTCGCAGGACAAGTTTCCCAAGTCGGTGTTGCCGGGAACGTTCGATTTTGGATTCGCCACCGGACTGTCCTATAAAGACGTGCGCTTGTGCATCGACGAGGCCGAAGCGCTGGGCGTGCCCATGGTCTGCGGCGCAGCCGTGCGCCAGATGCTGGCGGTCACCAATGCGATGTACGGGCCCGATTCGGATTTCACGGCGATGTGCAAGGTCGTCGAATCCTGGGCCGGTGTCGAAGTCCGCGGCTGATGCGCCGAGCGCGCAGCGCCGATTTCCTTTTTGCCCCCGGGAGAGTGTGATGGCCCTGGCGACCCGATCCATGAATCAACCCGTGATCCTCGAAGCCCATGAGCCGCTGGGCGCGCGCATCGCGCGCGCCATTATTGCGGTCCCGGCGGATCAGCTGGCAGCCGACGTCACCGACAAAGTAAAGCTGTGCCTGACCGATCTGATCGGTTGTGCATTGGAATCGCGCGACCTGCCCTGGAGCCGCCAGGCCAGGAATATCGCTCAACCGGTGCAAGGCCCCGGCGGGGCGACCATTGCCGGAGCCCGCGGGGCTTTCAGTTGCGCCGATGCCGCGTTCGCGAACGCCGTCATGGGCCATGGCCTGGTGCGCGAAGACATGCATGCGGGCAGCATCAGCCATCTGGGTATCGCGGTGTTGCCGGCGTTGCTGGCGCTCGCACAACTGCGCTGCATCAGCGGCCGGGATTTCATCGCCGCCGCGGTGGCGGGTTATGAAGTCGGCGGGCAGATCGGGCGCGCCCTGATGGATGCGGAGGTGGCGAAGATTCACCGCCCCACCGGCATTACCGGCCCGGTTGCCGCGGCCGCCGCGGGCGCGCGCGCCTGGGGCCTGAATGTCGAGCAGGCAACCAGTGCGATCGCGCTGGGCGCCAACACCACGGCCGGCTACAACCAGTGGGCGCATACGGGCGGTAGCGAGATGTTTTTCCAGGCCGGGTTCGCCGCGCGCAATGCCGTCACCGCCGTGCGGCTGGCCGAACAAGGCGCGTTTGCCTCACCCTCCGCGCTGGATGGCGAGGCCGGCCTGTTTGCGGCGCTGACCAAGCGTTCCGCAGCTTCGCGGGTCGAATTGTTCAAGGGCGAACCGGAGATACTGTGCGTCTATCACAAGCCGGTGCCGGCCTGCAATTTCGCGCAAAGCACGAGCCAGGCCGCGCTCGCGCTGATGCGTGAACGCGCGTGCGAGCCCGCGAGCATCGCCTCGATCACGGTGCGCGTGCCGCGTGCCGGTGCACTGTACCCGGGCTGCGACTACAGCGGACCCTTCGCCCACATCCTGCAGGCAAAGATGAGCATTCAGTACAACGTCGCGGCGGCGTTGATCGAAGGCGGCGTGTCGGAGAAAAATTTCACCCTGCTCAACGACACGCGGCTGCACCGGTTGCTGGGCCTGATGACGCTCGAGATCGACGACGAGATGACCCGGGCCTATCCGGGCAAGCAGGGCGGCGAAGTCGAACTCCGGGAAACGGACGGCGCCACGCGCAAGATTCGTCTCGAAGACGTGGTCAATGCCACGCCCGCGCAGGTGCGCGAGCGCTTTCGGCGGGCCGCCGTCGAGACGCTGGGCGGCGCGCGTGCGCGGGAGATCGAAGACTGCATCGAAACGCTGGAGCGCGCGACCGACGCGGGCCGGCTCGCTGCGCTGCTGCGTGCCGACGATTGAATGAGCAGTCCCCTTCACCGGACGCTCACTCCTCGGATTGAGCAATGAGCGGCGCGCAGTTCCTGGAAAATTTTCTGCAGGCACTGGTCGCCGGCCTGCTCACCGGATCGATCTACGGGCTGATGTGCGTGGGCCTGAGCGTGATTTTCGGCGTCATGCGCGTGATCAATTTCGCGCACGGCGATTTCATGATGCTGGGCATGTACGCGGCGTATTTCGCTTTCGGGGCACTCGGCATCCAGGCGGTATTCGGTGACGTGGCCGGCCCCTATGTTGCCGCGCTGATCGCCGGTCCCGTGATATTTTTCGCGGGCATGCTGGTGCATCGGCTGCTGATCAGCAAGGTTACCGGCATGCGCGGCAGCGCGCTGCAATCCGAAGGCCACTACGCGCAGTTGATCCTGACGCTCGGGCTGGCGCTGATCATGCAAAACGGCGGGCTCTATCTGTTCGGTTCCACGCCCGTGTCGATTTCCACGCCGCTGGCCTCCAGCGCGTGGGCGGTGGGCCCGCTGATGGGCGACCGGGTCGAAGTGTTCGTCAATCAGGGCCAGACGGTCGCCGCAGTCATCGCCGTGATTGTCGTGCTCGCCTTCGTGCTGATCATGAACCGGTCGCGGCTCGGCAAATCGCTGCGCGCAGCGGCCGATAATCCCGAGGCGGCTACTTACATGGGTATCGATGTCGGCCGGTCGCATCGGCGCGCGTTCGGATTCGGTGTCGCGATCACGGCCATCGGCGGCGGCCTGCTCGCATCCGGCATTTCGTTCCAGCCCTATGTCGGCCTCGAATACGTCATCGTCATGTATGCGGGTGTGGTGCTGGGTGGGCTGGGCAGTGTCGCGGGGGCCTTCCTGGGCGGCCTGACGATCGGCCTGGTGCAGCAGATGTCCACCCTGTTTCTGCCCAATCAGTTACAGAACACCGCGATCTTCGTGGTCTTCCTGTTCATCGTGCTGTTGCGCCCGCAAGGGCTGTTCGGCACGGCCCTGCGCAGGACCTGACATGCTCGACACCAATGCGCGGCGCCAGATCCTGCTGATCGCTGTTTTCGCGATAGCCTATGGTTTGGCGGCGACATTCGTCGAGCATTCCTATTACCTGCTGGTCCTCGCTGTCGTGCCGGTGTGGGCGGTCATGGGCCTCGCCTGGAACCTGTTGAGCGGCTACAGCGGATTCGTGTCCTTCGGTCATGCCGCTTTTTTCGGCCTCGGTGCGTACTTTGTGGCGCTGACCCAGATCCATTGGGGTCTGTCGCCGTGGATCGGCATTCCCGGCGCCGCCGGCGTCGGCGCGCTGGCCGGACTGATGATCGGCATTCCGACCTTCCGCCTGCGCGGCCACTATTTCGCGCTGGCCATGCTGGCCTACCCGCTGGCGCTGCTCTATGTATTCGAATGGCTGGGGTATCAGGAACTCGCCCTGCCGATGCAGCGCGAAAACGGCTTTGCCTATATGCAATTCGAAGATCATCGCGTGTATGTCTGGATCGCGCTGGCGCTGATGGTCGGCGCAATGTTGTTGACCGGCCTGGTCGAGCGCTCGCGCTTCGGCATGTCGCTGGTGGCGATTCGCGAAGACGAGGCGGCCGCCGAGGCGGCCGGCATCCGCACGCTGGCGTGGAAGCTCAAGGCGATCACGTTGAGCGGGGCTCTGGCCGGTGCGGCAGGCGGTTTCTACGCGATCGTCCTGCTGGTGGTGACGCCGCCTGCGGTCTTCGGCATGCTGGTCTCGGCGCAGGCGCTGATCGTTGCCATGTTCGGCGGGGTCGGCACGCTCTGGGGTCCGGTGATCGGCGCGGTGGTGCTGGTGCCGCTGAGCGAAGTGCTGCATGCGCAGCTCGGCGACGTGATCCCGGGCATCCAGGGCGTGGTGTACGGCGTCGCCATCGTCGCCGTAATCCTGCTCGCGCCGGAAGGCGTGTTCTGGAAAGTCAGGGATATGGTGACGCGCCGGCGCGCGCCGGCCGCAGCGCGGACGCCCTTGCCTGCCGCGGCCGACATCGATCCGATGCCGGCGAGAACCAGGTCTGCGCAGGGCGGCGTCGTGTTCGAAGTGCAACACGTCTCCAAGGCGTTCGGCGGGCTCAAGGCCGTGCGCGATGTAAGCCTGCAGGTCCAGCGCGGCGAAATTCTCGGCATCATCGGACCGAACGGCGCCGGAAAAACCACGCTGTTCAATTTGCTGAACGGCTTCATCCGTCCCGACCAGGGCCGCATCCTGTTCGGAAACGAGGACATCGTCGGCCAGCGCCCTTACCAGATCTGTGCAGCGGGGATGGGACGCACTTTCCAGGTCGTGCGACCCTTTCGGCGCATGACCGTGCTGGAGAACGTCGTCGTCGGCGCGTATGTGAATGCGCCGACCGCTGTGCAGGCGCGCGCGACCGCCGAAGAGGCATTGCGCCAGGTCGGATTGCAGGACGATGCGCGCCGGCTCGCAGGCACGCTGACCAACAAGCAGTTGCGCCTGCTGGAGATCGCGCGCGCGCTGGCCGGCAAGCCGCGCCTGCTGCTGCTCGACGAAACCCTGGCCGGCCTCGGCGCGGGGGAGGTCGATGCCGTCATCGCCGTGGTGCGCAGCCTGGCCGCGCAAGGCATCACCATCGTCATCATCGAACACACCATGCAGGCGATGGTGCGCCTGGTCGATCGCTTCGTCGTTCTGAACGAGGGCGCATTGCTCGCCGAGGGGCTGCCGCAGGACATCACGCGCAACAGCGCGGTGATCGACGCCTATCTGGGCAAGCGCTGGAGGATCGCCAATGCTTGAGATCGAGGCGCTCAGTGCCGGCTATGGATTGTTGCCGGTGCTGAATTCGGTCACGCTGCGCGTGAATTCCGGGGAGTTCGCCGCCCTGATCGGGCCGAACGGCGCGGGCAAGACGACGTTATTCAAGACCATTTCCGGAATCGTGCGGCCGATGGCGGGAAGCATCCGCTTCGAGGGGCGCGATCTGCTGTGCGTTGCACCGGCGGCACGGGCGCACCTGGGCATCGCGCATATTCCCGAAGGGCGTCAGGTGTTCCCTTCGCTGAGCGTTCGGGAGAATCTGGAGATGGGCGCCTATACGGACGCAGGGCGTCGCGCGTGGAAAGAAAATCTCGAAAAAATTCATGTCTGGTTTCCGGTGCTCGCCGAACGCGCCAAGGCGCAGGCCGGTGCGCTATCGGGCGGCCAGCAGCAGATGCTGGCGATCGCGCGCGGGCTGGCGTCATCGCCGAAACTGCTGATGCTGGACGAACCCTCGATGGGGCTGGCGCCGGCCGCCGCGGATGAAATATTCGAGCGCATCGTTGCCATTCACGCCGGCTCCGGGTTGAGCGTGCTGCTGGTGGAACAACGCGTGGCGGAGGCGCTGCACTTCGCCGAGCGTACTTATGTCCTGGAAGCGGGAAAAGTGGTGCTGGAGGGCAGCCATGACGAACTCAGGAATAATGACCGGATACGCCAGGCCTATCTCGGCATGTGAAGGCTGAACAAAGGCGGAGGAAAAAATGCGAACTGAAACCAATCGGGCGGCCAGCAACGGTCTCGGGCTGCTGCTGACTGCGGCAGTGCTGCTGGCGGCGCAAACCAGTGGCGCCGCACAACCCAGGGAGGTCGAAGTCGGCCTGATTGCGCCGATGTCCGGACCTTACGCGCGTCAGGGACAGGTCATGAAGATGGCGGCCGACATGGCGATCGAGACCGTCAACCGGCAAGGCGGCATCAAATCCATGGGCGGCGCGAAACTCAGGCTCAGCGTCTTCGATGCCGGCGACAGCGTGGAGAAGGCCAAGAATGCCGCGCAGCGCATGGTGGCGGATGCGCCGAATCTGGTGGTGGCAACCGGTGCCTATCTGAGTTCGTTTACCCTTGCGGTGACCGAGGTCACCGAACGCGCGCAACTACCGGTGATCACATTCTCCTATTCGGATCTGATCACCGCGCGCGGCTTCAAGTACGTGTTCCAGACGTCCGCGACCGGCGTGCAGCAGGCGGAAGGCTCGCTGCCGGCGTTGCTGGAGATGGCGCAAAAGGCCTCCGGACAGCGGCCAAAGACGGTCGGCATCGTCATGGACAACACCGCGGCATCCGTTTCGTTCGTCAAGCCGATGCGCGACCATCAGTTCGCCAAACTGGGACTCAAAGTGGTGGTGGACGAGACGTTCACGCCGCCGCTTGCGAATGCGACGCCGCTGATTCAGAAAGTGCGATCGGCGCGACCCGACATTCTGATCCTGTTGCCCACCGTGATCTCCGATGCCAAGCTGCTGCTGGAGAAAATGAACGAGTTCGGACTGGGGCGAGGAAAACTGCCGACGATCGCCAACGGCGCGGCCATCCTGGATCCGGACCTGCGCAGCAACATGAACATCGACCAGCTCGAAGGGGTCATGGCGGTGGTGGCCGACTGGACCACCCGCGCGCAGAAGGATTTCGTGGCCGAGGTAAAGAAGAAAACCGGCGAGCCCTGGCCCACCCAGCATTTCGTCACGACCTACGGCGACATCCTGATCTTCAAGGCGGCCCTCGAAGCAGCGGGCAAGGCCGACCGGAAGGCGGTGGCCAAGGCCTTGCATGCGATGAACCTCAGCGGCGGACCGGCGGATTTTTTCCCCGGCAATGGCAAACTCAAGTTCGAAGAAAACGGCCGTCGTGCGGACGCCAGCCTGTTGATCGTGCAGTGGCAAAACGGCGTGCCGATCACGGTGTATCCGGCCAAGGACGCGATTTCCCCGCCCATCTGGCCAAAACCATAGGGCAAAGCGATTCGCCACAGAGGAACTGTGGCCTTTTTTAATTGCATGAACTTAAGGAGAAAAAATAATGAATGACGATCTATTCGAGAAAGGTCTGAAAATCCGCAAATCCGTGCTGGGCACCGAATTCGTCGAGAAGTCGCTGGCGTCCGCGGATGACTTCAACATGCCGATGCAGCGGCTGACCACGGAATATTGCTGGGGTGCGGTCTGGGGGCGCGAAGAACTGCCGAAGAAAACCCGCAGCATGTTGAATCTGGCGATGCTCAGCGCCCTGAATCGGCCGCATGAGCTCAAAATGCATATCGGCGGCGCGTTGCGCAACGGCGTCACACGCGCGGAAATCCGCGAGGTGTTGCTGCAGGTCGCGATTTATTGCGGCATCCCGGCGGGGGTGGACGCATTTCGCGTCGCCAAGGAGACGTTTGCCGAACTCGATCGCAGCGAGAAGAAATAAGAATCGGCGAACACCGCAAAGACATTCCATAAGCTCTGCGGTGAGCGCTTCGAACGGGAAGGTAATGCTTATGACGGAAGAACTATATGAGATCAGGGCGATCAGGTATGCGCGCCTGATGCGCCGGTCGCCGGACAATTTCATCGGCGGCGATGCGCACGACACCGAGATGCCGTTGAATTATTACGTCTGGGTGATCTCGAACAAGCAGCGCAGTATCGTGGTCGATACGGGCTTCAGCGAAGCCATGGCGCGCAAACGCAATCGGGTACTCGTGCGGCCGGTGGCGCAGGGAATGCAGGCGCTGGGCATCGACCCCGGGCAGGTCGGCGATGTCATCATCACGCACATGCATTACGACCACGCGGGCAACATTCCGCTGTTCGCCAACGCGCGCTTCCATCTGCAGGACAAGGAAATGGATTTCGCGACCGGGCGCTGCATGTGCCACGGTCTCATGCGCCACGGTTACGAGGCCGATGACGTGGTCAGCCTGGTGCGCTGCGTGTTCGATCAGCGCGTGCAGTTTCACGATGGCGCCGCGGAGATTGCGCCGGGCATCGAGGTGCATCATATCGGCGGCCACACCAAGGGCATGCAGGCGGTACGCGTGCGCACGCGCCGCGGATGGGTGGTGCTCGCTTCCGATGCCAGCCACTTCTACGCGCACATGGAGCAGGATCGCGCGTTCCCGATCCTGTATAACCTCAGCGACATGCTCGAGGGATTCAACACGCTGCGCAGGCTGGCAAGTTCGCCGCGGCACATCATTCCGGGGCACGACCCGCTGGTCATGGATCGTTATCCCGCGGCGGGCAACGGCATGGAGGAGTGGATCGTGCGGCTCGATGCCGAGCCGGTCGCCTGAAGCTAGGCTGCGCGCAAAGTTACGTTGCGCGCCGAGGCGACCAGCGGCCCTGGGCCACCAGCGCATCGACATGCTTGCGCACAAAGCCCACCAGCGCCCGTGCCGCCTTGGTCACGGGCCGCTGGGTGGAGGTCGCGACCACGAGCGACCGGGTCATGCTCGGGTCCACGATCGTCCATTTCTTGATGCGACCCGATTCAATCTGCTGATGCGCGCTGGAATAGGACAGGATGGTGTAGCCAATGCCGCTTTCCACCAGGCTCAAGGTAGAGGGCATGGCGTCCATCTCGACTTGCACGTTGGGCGCGACACCGATACCTGCCAGAAAGTCATCCACCAGTACCCGCAGGCCGTGCGGCCGGCTGGGCAGGATCAGCGGAATGCTGCCAAGTTGCGCAGCGCGCACCGCACCGTCACCGGCGCCGGCCGGATCCGCGACCGGGCCCAGCAGGAACAATTCGTCGGTCAATAGCGGCGCGGTGACCAGCGCGCTGGTGCGTGGCGCGTTATAAAGGACGGCAACGTCGATGCGCCCGGTCGTCAGCCACTCCAGGACGTGGCCGCTGAATCCTTCCATGACGCCAAGTGACACCATCGGGAATTCGGTGCGGAACTGGCGCACCAGTGGCTCGGTAAGCACTGCGCCCACCGACGGGGGCATGCCGATGACCACCCGGCCGGCCGGTGCCGAACCCAGGGCGCGAATCGCGCGGCGCGCGCCGGCAGTCGTTTCGAGCACGCCGCGCGCATGCTGTTCGAGAATTTTGCCGGCTTCGCTCAGCACGATGCCGCGCCCGGTCCGGTAGTACAGTTCGGTACCCAGTTCCTGTTCCAGCGCTTTCATCTGCCGGCTCAGGACAGGCTGACCGACGCACAGGCGCACGGCCGCGCGTGAGAATGCGCCGGTCTCGGCGATGGCGATGAAATATTCGAGTTGCCGCAGTTCCATGGCACGTGTGAGTGATGCATGCCGCGCCGGCCGTTAGCACTGCGGCGAAAGCGAACAGAAGGGGGCGTCGTGCGAACGCGCGATGGTCATTTTACTCCAGGGGCAGCGGCGGTCCGTTGCCGATGGCGGGAGGGCTCAAAGGTGCAACTGGAACTGCTCGCGGTACTGGCCCTGGGGGTGGCGGCCGGCACACTCGGCGGGGTCATCGGTTTCGGCTCGTCGATCATGCTGATGCCGGTGCTGGTGATCCTGTACGGGCCGCGTGAAGCAGTGCCCATCATGGCAGTGGCGGCGCTGCTCGCCAACGCATCGCGCGTGCTGGTGTGGTGGCGCGAGGTGGACTGGCGCGCCTTCGCGGCGTACTCGGCAACCGGCGCGCCGGCGGCCGCATTGGGCGCCTCCACCCTGCTGGTCATTCCGCAGCGCTGGATTGAAATCGCCATGGGCCTGTTCTTCCTGTGCGTGATCCCAGCGCGGCGCTGGCTCGCGCGGCATGATGTGCGCATCAACCTCTGGCAACTCGCATTGGCCGGCGCGCTGATCGGCTATCTCACCGGCATCGTGGTGTCGACCGGACCCATCAATGCGCCGTTCTTTCTGGCGCTGGGACTGGTCAAGGGCGCTTACCTTGCGACCGAGGCGCTGGGTTCGCTTGCGGTCTATGCGAGCAAGGCGCTCGTCTTCCGCACGTTCGGCGCGCTGCCCATGGAGATCGTCTCGAAAGGGCTGATCATCGGCAGTTCGCTGATGGTGGGCTCGGTCGTTGCAAGAAGCCTGGTGCTCAGACTCAGGGCCGAACAATTCCGCATGCTCATAGAAGGCTTGTTGCTCGTGTCCGGGGTGACCATGCTCGGTGCGGCGCTAATCGCCCATTGAGCGGGTTCACGGCCGTCCGTCGCGCCGCAGGCATCAGGCCCCGAAGAACTCCAGGAATTCGGCAGCCAGCGCGTCCGGTTGCTCCTCCGGCACGAAATGCCCGGCTTCCCGGATGACGCCGCCGCGCACGTGCAGGGCGACGCGCCGCAGCGACTCCACCACTTCCATGCGGCGCCCCCAACTCTCGGCACCGCCCAATGCCAGCACCGGCATCGGCAGCTTGAACCGCCTTATGATCTCGGCGTTGCAGGCGATATCGTTGGGGATGTTGCGGTAATACTCGAAACCCGCGTGCAGTGCGCCGGGCTGGGTGTAACAACGCAGGTATTCCCGGATCGTTTCGTCATCGAGGGCGTCGGGCCGGGCCGCATAGTTGCGGTAGAACCATCCCAGATAAATGTCTTCGCGGCCTTCAATGAGTTGTTCGGGCAGGTGCTGTGACTGATGGAACGCGTGATGCCAGCGTTTGCCTCCCTGGCTGATGTCGGGGCTGCCGTCGCCGGGAATGGTGACATCCACGATCGCGAGTTTCTTGATGGCATCGGGATGATGAGCGGCCAGCGCATAGGCCACCGGCCCGCCCCAGTCATGACCCGCCAGATTGAATGCGTCGAGACCCAGCGTCTGATGAAGCAGTTCCCACAGGTCGGCGGCAATGGTTTTCTTGTCGTAGCCCGCAGCGGGCCTGGAGGTGTCGCCCAGGCCGCGCAAGTCCGGCGCGATGATCCGAAAGGTTCGGTTCAGACGGGGAATCACCTTGCGCCATTCGTACCAGGTCTGCGGCCAGCCATGCAACAGCACCAGGGGAGTGCCATGTCCCGACGTGACATAGTGCATGCGAACTTCGGACAGATCGGCGTAGTGGTGATGTAGTTCGGTTGCAGCCATGGGATTATTTGCGCGCTTGCCGTCTGAGCGCCACCGGCCTTATCGCACCTCAGGCGCGGGGGCGGGCGCCAGCCGTGCCGCGAACAGCGGATACGTTTCCGCGATGTCCGCACGTACGCGACCGCGAATGGCTGCCAGGGTGGCGGCATCAGGGCCCGGCGTGGGCGGCACCTGTGCCGGGCAGTCGAACTCGAATCCGGTGTGGTCGCGAATCTCTTCGACGCTGTGTCCCGGATGCACGCTCTCGAGCCGGAAGCGGCGGCGGTCGCGGTCGAAAGCAAACAAACCCCGCCCCGTGAGCAGGGCGTGAGGGCCGCCGGGGCGATGCACGCCGGCATCGCTGGTGCCCGGCGCGCTGATGAAGTCCACTTTCGGCACCATGACGCGGCGCGTGTGTTCTTCGCGAAAAAGGATCACCCGCGGCACCAGGAAATACAGATAGGCCGAGCCAAAGGATCCCGGCCAGCGCACCGGGGTGGCCGGATAGTCTCCGGTGCCGACCAGATTGATATTCGCCTGGCCGTCGATCTGCCCGCCACCGAGAAAAAATGCGTCGATGCGCCCCTGCGCGGCGAGATCGAACAGTTCGACGCCGCCGCTGGTGAAAAAGTTATTGCGCTGCGAACCGAGCACGGTAACGCGCATCGCCCCGGCGGATTGTGCGCGCGCAAGCAGGGTGCCTGCGCCGGGGATGGGTGAGGAGGCGCCGACTGCCACATGCGCGCACCCGCGCAGCAAGCGGGCAATGACGCAGATCAGCAGTTCTGTCTGGCTGAATTCGCTCACGCCGCGGCCTGCGCGCCGCGGTCCCATTCGGCAAGCCACTGCGCAGGGCCCTCCGCGCCCGCCGCAAGCTTCAGGTACCGACCGATCGCGGCATCGTCCTGCGCGTACAGATCGGCAAAGGCCAGCGGCCAGGCACCGCGCTTCGCCACGGCGATGGCAGACACGTAGATCGAAGGCAGCACGGCCCCGCCGCGTGCCGCATCTTCCAGCAGATCGAAATCCACGATTTCTTCGACGGTGACCAGGGTGGTTTTCGCGGCATGTGCCATGAGCAGTACTTCGCGTTCCTTGCCGATGAAGACATTGCCCTGGCGATCGGCGCAGCGCGCATGGAACAGCGCCACATCGGGCCGGATCGCGGGCAAGGCGACGATGGCATCGCCGACGGCGAACGGATTATCGATGACCTTCCAGTCGGCACGATGGCGCAGCACATCGCTGCCAAGGAGGCCGCGCAGCGGCATGAAGGGCAAGCCTTTCTCGGCGGCCTGCAAGGCCGCGTAAATGGCGGGGCAGGTCGCGTCCTTGAGGCGAATCGAACCGTTGCGCACGGCCGCGCTAAAGCACGGCGCGGCGCCGAACTCCCCGAAGCTGACGGCCGAAGTTTCCAGCGTTGCAACGGCCCCGGCGCCGATCAGCAGATCGGCCTGCAGTCCGCTGGTCGGTACGCACACCAGGTGCAGGTCGCGCACCCCGCGGCGCACGAGCGCGCGCGTGGCGGCCATCGCCACGCCCGACGTATCCTTGGGCACCGCAAGCAGCGCGGCGTCTGCAATCATCGCTGCCAGAACGTCGAGTGAACTCAGGGACGTTGCGCTCATGGGGGGCTGTCCGGATGCAATTCAGGCAAATATTATGGCGTGTAACCGCCTGGAACGTCCAACCCTCGGGGGTACGGGTCACCGCCACGGACATTTCACCGCCACGGACATTTCACCGCCACGGACGATTTCACCGCCACGGAGATTTCGCCGCCACAATCGTTTGCGGATCCAGCTGCACCGACGTGCGCTCGTCCGCCACCCAAACCTGGCCGTCCTGGATGGTGACCTGCAATTGCATATTGCGGGCCGCGAGCGCGGCGAGGTCACGCGTGCCGGCCTGAGGCAACTCGATGACCGCGAGATTGTTCGAGCGCGCGAGTTTGTCGGCAACCTGCTGCCACCAAAGCCGGGCGGCATGGCCTCCATAGGCGTAGACGATGACCGATCCGGCGCGGCCACAGGCCTTGCGAATACGTTTTTCGTCCGGCAGGCCGACGTCGATCCACGCTTCGATGTTGCCGGTGAGGTCTTTGCGCCACAGATCGGGCTGGTCATCGGCGCTCAGCCCGGCGCCGAACGCCAGCGCCTCATCGGCATTCAGTGCAAAAGCAAGCAGGCGCACCATCATGCGTTCATCGGTTTCCGACGGATGGCGGGCAACGGTGAGCGCGTGATCGCGATAATAGCCGCGTTCCATATCGGCAATATGCAACGCGGCTTTGAATATGGTTGCCTTGAGGGCCATGTGAGAGATTCCGGCGGTCGGACGAGTGCGGTACTGTCCCAGAAAGCGCCGGCCGCGTCGAACTGTCCGGACAAATTCATGCTGCGCGGCGTTAACATGAGGCATACGGCAAAAAAACGGAGGTCCCTGTGCAGCCGCGGCTCGCGATGATCGTGTTGGTGCTGGTATCGAGTGCGGTCCCGTTCTGCGCGCAGGCCGATGACGACAGCGAACTGGCGCGCCTGCGCGCGGAAATAACGATGCTCGTCGGCGCGGCGCGTTGCGCCAACCTGGTCAACTGCCGCGTTGCGGCCTTGGGCGTGACCGCGTGCGGCGCAGCGCAATACATTGCGTACTCCTGGCGATCGACGGATGCGGATGCCTTGCAGACCAAGATCGCCGAATACAACCTCGTGTACGAGGATGTGCACACCCGCGCGCAATCCGGTGCGTCGGCCTGTTCGGCGCGGGAAGCTCCGGCCGCGGCATGCGTCAACGGCCGCTGCGTGCTGCCCGATCAATGAGCGCTGTCGGGCATTCCGGCATGCCATCGCGAACACACGTCTGAACCGGGTGAGCAAAAGCAGTCCTTCCCCGGCCGGCGGGCCGATGCCCACGCAGCGTTTCCGGGCGGCAATCGGCATTGGCATGCTGGTTGCCGCTGCCGGGCGCAGCGCGCGCGCGCATACCGTGGACGAATCCCTCGCCCGAGCATGGGACCTGCACTGGTCTTTCGAGCCCTGGGTATTGTTCTGTCTCGCCTTGAGCGCCGCTGGTTATGGGTTGGGACTCATGCGGCTGTGGGGCCAAACCGAAGCGGGCCGGGGTGTGCGGCCCGTGCAGGCGGCCGCCTTCGGGCTCGGCTGGCTGGTCCTCGTGGCAGCCCTGGTCAGTCCCCTCGATGAACTGGGCAGCCATCTGTTTGCGGGCCACATGATTCAGCATGAACTGCTGATGATCGTCGCCGCGCCGCTGCTGGTGCTGGGACGCCCGCTGGCGGCATGGGCCTGGGCGCTGCCGCCGGCATGGCGTCGCGCTGCCGGTGCGTTCTTCCATGCACCGGCGTGGCGCACCCCGTGGCTGGTGCTGACCGGCCCCATATTCGCGTGGGTGCTGCATGCGGCAGCACTGTGGGGCTGGCATGTGCCCATGCTGTTCGACGCCGCCCTGCGCAGCGAAGCGCTGCACACCTGGCAGCACATCACGTTCCTGCTTGCGGCGTTGCTGTTCTGGTGGAGCATCCTCGGCGCCGGGCGCCGCAAGGAGCAAGGTGTGGCATTGATCTGCCTGTTTACCACCATGGTTCACACCACGGTGCTCGGCGCGCTGCTGACGATGTCGCCTACGATCTGGTACCAGAGTTACGTCGCGACAGCCCCCGCATACGGGCTCACCGCTCTCGAGGACCAGCAACTCGGCGGGCTGGTGATGTGGGTCCCCGCCGGACTGGTTTACTTGATCTCGGGGCTGGCTTTTGCGGCGCGTTGGCTGGGACGCCCGCATGACGTGCAAGAAATGCGCAAAGCGCCCTGACGGCAGTCACGTTTCGGCACGTGAGTAACGACCGCCGCGGACTTTCTGAGTCCGCAAAAAAAACAACCCGGGCCGCAACGCGACCCGGGTCGGTTCTTGCGCGGCGCTGCTTTTTAGAGCAAGGGCACCAGCAGCAGCGCGACGATATTGATGATCTTGATCAGCGGATTCACGGCCGGACCCGCGGTGTCCTTGTAGGGATCGCCCACGGTATCGCCGGTGACCGCGGCCTTGTGCGCATCGGACCCTTTGCCGCCGTAGTGACCGTCTTCGATGTATTTCTTGGCGTTGTCCCAGGCACCGCCGCCAGTCGTCATCGAGATGGCGACGAACAGGCCGGTCACGATGGTGCCGATCAGCAGGCCGCCAAGCGCGCGAATGCCCGCCCCCGGCCCCATCAGCCAGTTCATGCCGAAGGCGACGACAACCGGAACGAGCACCGGTAGCAATGAAGGAATCAGCATTTCCTTGATCGCGGACTTGGTCAGCATATCCACCGCGCGCGAATAGTCGGGCTTTGCAGTGCCTTCCATGATGCCCTTGATCTCGCGGAACTGGCGGCGCACTTCGTTGACTACCGAGCCGGCCGCGCGGCCCACGGCTTCCATGGCCATGGCGCCGAACAGGTAGGGCACCAGTCCGCCGATGAACAGACCGATGATGACCGCAGGATCGGAAAGCTCAAAACCCTTGACCAGCGCACGGGGCCCAGTTTGCCCAGGGCGGCCAGGTTGTGCGTGTAATCGGCGAACAGCACCAGCGCGGCCAGGCCGGCCGAGCCGATCGCGTAACCCTTGGTCACCGCCTTGGTCGTGTTGCCCACCGCATCCAGCGGGTCGGTGATGTCGCGGATTTTCGCGGGCAATCCGGCCATTTCGGCGATGCCGCCGGCGTTGTCCGTGATGGGGCCATAGGCATCGAGGGCCACGATCATGCCGGTCATCGACAGCATGGCCGTCGCGGCGATGGCGATGCCGTACAGGCCGGCGAATGAATAAGACGCCCAGATGGCCGCGCAGACCGCCAGCACGGGGAGTGCCGTCGACTTCATCGACACGCCCAGGCCGGCGATGATGTTAGTGGCATGGCCGGTCTGCGAAGCTGCCGCAACGTGGCGCACCGGACCGTATTCGGTGGCGGTGTAGTACTCGGTGATGACCACCATCAACGCGGTGAGCACGAGGCCGACCAGCGACGCGTAGAACAGGTTCATCGCGCCCAGCGGGCTATCGGCCATCATCCGGTCGGTGATGAAGTAGAACGCGATCGCTGCGAGCACGCCGGACACGATCACGCCTTTGTAAAGCGCGTTCATGATCTTGCCGCCTTCTTTCGCCTTGACGAAGAACGTGCCGACGATCGACGCGATGATGGAGGCGCCGCCGAGAACCAGCGGATAGAGCACCGCATTCGTTCCCACGTCGCTGAGCATCAGGCCGCCCAGCAGCATGGTGGCGACAATGGTGACCGCATAGGTTTCGAACAGGTCCGCGGCCATGCCGGCGCAATCGCCGACGTTGTCGCCGACGTTGTCGGCAATCACCGCCGGATTGCGCGGATCGTCTTCGGGAATGCCGGCTTCGACTTTGCCGACCAGGTCCGCGCCGACGTCGGCGCCTTTGGTAAAGATGCCGCCGCCCAAGCGCGCGAAAATGGAAATCAGTGACGAACCGAAGGCCAAGCCTACCAGCGAGTGCAATGCATGATCGGGCTCGATCATGTTCAGCAGAATGCCGTAATACCCGGCTACGCCCAGCAGACCCAGGCCCACCACCAGCATGCCGGTAATGGCGCCGCCGCGGAACGCAACCTGCAATGCGGCGTTGATGCCGTGATTGGCCGCTTCCGCGGTACGCACATTGGCCCGCACGGATACGTTCATGCCGATATAGCCGGTCAAGCCCGAGAGCACCGCGCCGATCAGAAATCCGATCGCCGAATACCAGTCCAGCCCGAATCCAAGCAGCACGAACAAAACGATGCCCACTACGGAGATGGTCGTGTACTGGCGGTTCAGGTAGGCCTGCGCGCCCTGTTGAATGGCGGCCGCGATTTCCTGCATGCGCGCATTGCCGGCCGGTCGACCGAGAATCCACGTAATGGAAAACACCCCGTAGGCAATCCCGATGATCGCGCAGACGAGCGCGAAGATCAGCGCTGAAGACATGACTCCCCCTTTATCGATAGCAACTCAATACTGGGCCGAAAAAGGCCGGCCCAAAACCCAATACAACGGCCGCCCCGGCTGCTTTGCCCCGGACGGCATCCTGCCAGCACCCGCTGGCCGGCAAGTTAGCGCGCGATTCTAACCGACTTCCCGGCGTAAAACCGGTTTGTGCTCAAAGCTTGAAATCGGGCAGTTTGCGCGTCACCGAAGCATTCTTGAGGGTCACGTACTGGGGCAGGCCATTTTTGTACGGCGGATAGTCCTCCCCCTGAATCAGCGGGGCCAGATACTGGCGGCATTTGGCGGAAATGCCATAGCCGTCCCCGGTGATGAAGTCGCGAGGCAGCTTTTTCTCGACATTGGCAACATCCTCGAGCCTGGCTTCGCCCACGGCCCATTTGTAAGGCTTGTTCGATTTGCGCACGATGGTCGGCATGACCGCATTGCGGCCCTTGAGCGCCAGCTCGACTGCGGCCTTGCCCACGGCGTAGGCTTGCGCGACGTCGGTCTTCGAGGCGATATGCCGCGCCGAGCGCTGCAGGTAATCGGCCACCGCCCAGTGATACTTCAACTTGAGCGCGTCCTTGACGATTCCGGCGACCACGGGCGCCACGCCACCCAACTGGGCGTGACCGAATGCGTCGCGCAGGCCCTGGTCCGCCAGAAAATTGCCTTGCGCATCGCGCACGCCTTCCGAGACGACGATCGAGCAGTAGCCGTGCCGCTTGACCATGCTCTCGACACGGGCCAGGAAACCGGCTTTGTCGAACGGGATTTCCGGAAACAGGATCATGATCGGCAGATCGGTGGTCTCGTCCGATGCCAGGCCGCCGGCCGCCGCGATCCAGCCGGCGTGGCGCCCCATGACTTCGAGAATGAACACCTTGGTCGACGTCTTGGCCATCGAAGCGACGTCGAAACTCGCTTCGCGCATGGAGACGGCGACGTATTTTGCAACCGAGCCGAAGCCCGGGCAGCAATCCGTGATCGGCAGATCATTGTCCACGGTCTTGGGCACGTGGATGGCCTGAAGCGCATAGCCCATGGATTCAGACAAACGGGAAACTTTCAGGCAGGTGTCGGCGGAATCGCCGCCGCCGTTATAGAAAAAGTAGCCGATGTTGTGCGCCTTGAAAACGGCGATGAGCCGCTCGTACTGCGCGCGGTTTTCCTCGAGGCCTTTCAACTTGAAGCGGCAAGAACCGAATGC
The DNA here is from genome assembly GCA_963846655.1 of uncultured beta proteobacterium. Lineage (GTDB taxonomy): Bacteria > Pseudomonadota > Gammaproteobacteria > Burkholderiales > JACQAP01 > JACQAP01. The sequence goes on from CAWJWT010000002.1 coordinate 833,039, forward strand.
GCCTGCCGGCGTGTGGCGCAGTGCGGCGATGGCCTTGGCGGATTCGCGCGTCGTGTCGATCAGATCCTCGGTGAGGGCGCCGATGATGCCGTTGCGTCCGGCGTAGACCTTGCCGATCTTTGATTTATGCTTGCGCGCGGTTTCGATCACGCCCGCCGCCGACGCATTGATCACCGCGGTAACGCCGCCGGACTGCGCGTAAAAAGCATTCTGTTTGGGCATTTCTCTGCTCCTTGTTGGCGGCGGCGCCGCGTGGTCAGGAAATTTCCGGTCACGCGGCCAGGCGGGCACTCCAACTACAGTGCGCGCGAAGCCGTCCTTGTTGCGGTTGCGCTTGTGCAGCGCCTTCGTGATTGCGCGGTGTGTGCGTTGGTTCTGTTCTGTTCAGTTACTTCAGCGCCGCAAATATCCGGTCACGGATCGACTCCATCGAGCCGACGCCCGCGACTTTCACGTAGTTCGGCGCACCCGGTTTACCGCTTTTGGCCCAGTCGGAATAATAGGTAATCAGCGGCTTGGTTTGCGAATGATAGACATCGAGCCGCTTCTTGACCGTTTCTTCCTTGTCGTCGGCGCGCTGGACCAGATCTTCGGATGTAAGGTCGTCCTTGCCGGCGACCTTGGGGGGATTGAACGCGACATGGTAGGTGCGCCCCGAGGCGGAGTGCACGCGGCGCCCGGACAGCCGCTTGACGATCTCGGCATCGTCCACATCGATCTCGACGATGTAATCGAGCATCACGCCGGCGCTTTTCATCGCGTCGGCCTGGGGGATCGTGCGCGGGAAACCATCGAACAGGAAACCGTGTGCCGCATCGGGCTGTTTGATGCGCTCCTTGACCAGCCCGATGATGACATCATCGGGCACCAATGCGCCCGCATCCATGAATTTCTTCGCCTCCAGGCCGAGCGGTGCGTTGTTCTTGATGGCTGCGCGCAGCATGTCGCCCGTGGAAATCTGGGGAATGCCGAATTTCTGGCTGATGAAGGCGGCCTGCGTGCCTTTGCCGGCGCCGGGCGCGCCGAGAAGGATGAGTCGCATTTGTCTCCTGTCCTGTTTAGTTGTTGTCCCGGATCGTCCGGGACTGGAGCCGTCGTTTGCGGCCTGCCAGCGGCGATTATACGGGGGATCAAGTTGCGCTCAGAAAGGCCCGGCGCATTTTTTCCAGATCTTCCGGCGTATCCACGCCGGGATCGGGCGCCCGGTCGGTCACGGCCACGCTGATGCGGTAACCATGCCAGAGCGCGCGCAACTGCTCGAGGGATTCGAACTGCTCGATGGCCGCCGGACTCAGGGTCGAGTAGAGCTTCAGAAAACTGCAGCGGTATGCATATAAACCGAGATGACGGTAGACCGGCAGTCCCTCGGGCAGATGAGAGGGGTCGGCTTTGAAAGCGTCACGCGCGTAAGGTATTGGCGCGCGTGAAAAGTAGGCGGCGTACCCTTGCTTGTCGAGTACGACTTTCACCACATTCGGGTCGAACAGTTCTGCGGCCGCATGCACGCGGTGACAGAGCGTTGCAATCGCGGCGTCCCGATGCTCGCCCAGTTGCCGGGCCACGGCACGCACCAGCTCCGGAGGCATTCGCGGCTCATCGCCTTGGACGTTGACGACGATGAGCTCATCCGGCCAGCCGCGGGCGATGGCGATCTCAGCGATGCGGTCGGTGCCCGACGCGTGATCGGCGCGCGTCATGACGGCATCGTGGCCATGTTGGCTTACGGCGTCCCGGATCCTGCTGTCATCCGTTGCCACGATGACTTCGCGTGCACCCGATTCGCGTGCGCGCTCGGCGACATGCACCACCATCGGCTTGCCGGCGATGTCGGCCAGGGGCTTGCCGGGCAGGCGGGCAGAGGCGTAGCGGGCGGGAATGACGACGACGAAGTCCATGAAGGGCGGTGAACGGGGATCGGTGAACGGTGATCGGTGAACGGGGATCGGTGAACGGTGATCGGTGAACGGTGATCGGTGAACGGTGATCGGTGAACGGTGATCGGTGAACGGTGATCGGTGAACGGTGATCGGTGAAGTGATCGAAGATCAAGCGATGGATGGACTTTCGGGGCAGGTCTTACTGTTCACTGTTCACTGTTCACTGTTCACTGTTCACCTCGATCTCACCGATCTCCGCTCACCGCTCACCGCTCACTCAAACCTCTTCCTCGGGAGGCAGCTTGCGCGCTTCGTCTTCGAGCATGACCGGGATATCGTCACGGATCGGATAGGCAAGTCGGCAGGCTTTGCACAAAAATTCCTTCTCGGCCTTTTTGTACAGCAGCGGACCCTTGCACGAAGGGCAGACCAGGATGTCGAGCAGTTTAGGATCCATGCCGGGTTTTCATTTTTTCCAGGATCAGGCTGCCCAGGGCAGCGTCAACGCGTGCCTCCACCGGCAGCACCCAGTGGTTTTCGCGCGCGAACCGCAGGCATTTTATCGCATCCTTCTCGGTCATGATCACTGCATCGCTGTCGCCGAACTCGAGGTCGGACGAGGTGTAGGCATGGTGATCGGCGAAGGCATGGGCGGTAAAGCTCAACCCCAGCCCTTGCAAGTGGTCGAAAAAGCGCCGCGGATGGCCGATGCCGGCGATCGCATGCACGCGTTTGCCGTGGAACGCGCCCGCGTCCTGCTGAAACGCCGGATTGAGCAGGTTGCGAAACTCCCGGCCTTCCAGCGTCATGCCGAAAGTGGCCGTGCTGGCGGCGGGCGGAACCGCCCCCGCGGTCACGATGACCGCGTCGACGCTGGCCAGCCGGCTTCTGCTCTCACGCAGCGGACCTGCGGGCAGGGGCAGTCCGTTACCCGTGCGCCGGGTGCCGTCCATCACGGCGATCTCCACATCGCGCCGCAACGCGTAATGCTGCAGCCCGTCATCGCTGACGATGACGTTGCAGCGCGGATTGGCGGCAATCAGTGCGCGGCCGGCGGCAACCCGGTCGCGTCCGACCCACACCGGACAGCGGCTGCGCTGCGCCAGCAGCACTGGCTCATCGCCGACGAGACCAGGAGGCGAATCCGGCGTCACGGCCATGGTTTGGCCTTTTCCGCCATAGCCGCGACTGACGATGCCCGGCACCAACGCACGCCCTCTCAGGAATTCGCACAGCCACAGCACCAACGGCGTCTTGCCGGTGCCGCCGACAGCGATATTGCCGACCACGATGACGGGCACCGGCAGCGCGTATGACGGCAACATGCCGGCGCGGTAGAGCGCGCGCCGTGCCGCGACGGTACAGGCGAACGCTGCCGCGAAGGGCAAAAGCAGCAGGGATAGCCAGGAAAATCGATACCAGTGACGGTCCGGGAAAGTCAGGCCGGGGTGGGACTCAATGGCCTGATTGCGCGATTTGGCCGTATGCATGGATCGCGCAATCTGTCCGTTCGGCAGCCTGGGTTCAGCGCCGCTGCTGCTGGGACGTGAAAGTGATCTTGCCAAAGCCGGCGATGCGCGAAGCCTCCATGACATTGATCACCGATTGGTGCGTCGCATTGGCGTCGGCATTGATAATGACGACCGGGTCAGCGTTGCTGCCGGCGGCGCGCTTCAGTTCGGCGGCGAACGCATCCGGCGTGGTGAAAGCGATCGCCGAGCGATTGATCATGAATTGCCCATTGGCGGATATGCCGACGTTGATCTGGTTCGGACGATCCGCCGGTTTGCTGGCGTCCGCGGTCGGCAGGTTGATCTGCATTTCGGAATAACGCGAATACGTCGTCGTCACGGCCAGAAAAATGACGATGACGATGAGCACATCGATGAAGGGAACCAGATTGATTTCCGGTTCCTCCCTGAATGACCCGCGGCGAAAATTCATGAGGCCCGAAAGTTCAAACCTGGCGCTGGCCGTGAATGATCTCGACCAGCTTGACGGCCTGGATTTCCATTTCCACCACCAGCGTATCGACGCGGGCCCGGAAGTGGCGATAGAAAACCAGGCTCGGTACGGCCACGATAATGCCGAAGGCGGCGTTATAAAGCGCGATCGAGATGCCGTGCGCCAGTTGTCCGGGATTAACCATGCCGCTTGGGCCCGACGAGCCGAATATCTCGATCATGCCGATGATGGTGCCGAGCAATCCAAGCAGCGGTGCCATCGTGGCAATGGTGCCCAGCGTTGTCAGGAAACGTTCCAGTTCATGGGCGGCGGCGCGACCCGCTTCCTCGATCGACTCTTTCATGATTTCGCGCGAACTGGCGGCTTCCTTGAGCGCGGCTGCAAAAATTCTGCCGAGGATCGCGGATTGGGCGAGCCGATCCAGCATGTCGGTGGAGATGCTTTTCTGGCGATACTCCTGAACCACTTTGGGCAGCAGGCCGCGGGGAACGACAAACTCCTTGCGCAAGCTGTAGAAGCGTTCGCCAATGATGCCGACCGCAATGATGGAGCACAGGATCAACGGCCAGATGGGCCATCCGGCCGCTTCTATGATGTGTAGCAAGCTCGACTCCGCAGCATGTGAAAACCGGCGCCACTTTAAACCGCATCGATAGGCGCAGCAAGTTGAGAGATCGCCGGCATTGGAGACTTGACAAGCATCGCGAAGCACAATCTAGCTCGTCAGATTTGTCCACAATCTTTGTGGATAACTGTGTGCACACTTTGTACAAACAAATCGTAAGTCGATTCGCCAAAAGCCTTTTTTGTATTGCGATTAAAAAATGCGCTTCATGGTTTATCGTTTTTAATCAGATTGTTGCGATCATTATGCCCGTGGCCGTCTGACGTTCCTGGCAGTCGTCCTACATTTTTATGACCGTTGTGGATGACCAAGACGACCCGGTGTCGCTTTGTCAATAGCAAAATGACAGGTGATTCGGCCCGGGGGGGCGCAAGCGTGCATGCAAAACGGCTGCACGGGCGTGATCTAGAATGCACCCATGCATGTCGATGATTCAAATACGGCAATTATTACGGTTACGGACCTGAACCGGCGCGCGCGCCAGTTCATCGAAACGGGCTTCCCTCTGTTGTGGGTTGCCGGCGAGATCTGCAATTTCACGCGTGCCGCCTCGGGGCACTGTTATTTTTCCCTGAAAGATGCCTCCGCCCAGGTCCGCTGCGTATTCTTCCGGCATAAGGCGGCGCTGCTCGACTGGAAACTGGAAAATGGCATGCAGGTGGAAGTGCGTGCCCTGCCGACGCTTTACGAGGCGCGCGGGGAATTTCAGCTGACCGTGGAGGGCATGCGGCGTTCAGGCCTTGGCGCGCTGTTCGAGGCGTTCGAACGCCTGAAACGAAAACTCGAGCACGAGGGGCTGTTCGATGCTGCGAAACGCAAACCCATACCGGCATTCCCGCGCGCGGTCGGTATCGTCACCTCGCTCAAGGCCGCCGCACTGCGCGACGTGCTGACGACCCTGGCGCGCCGCATGCCGGGCATCGGCGTGGTGCTATATCCGGCCCCGGTCCAGGGCGAAGGGGCCGGTGCGCGCATCGCACAGGCGATCCGTGCCGCCTCCCAGCGTGCCGAGGTCGATGTGCTGATTGTCTGTCGCGGCGGCGGCAGCATGGAGGATCTGTGGGCTTTCAACGACGAGGCCGTCGCCCGTGCGATCGCGGAATGCACCGTGCCGCTGGTGTGCGGCGTGGGCCACGAAACCGACTTTACGATCGCGGATTTTGTCGCGGATGCGCGCGCGCCGACGCCCACAGCGGCCGCGGAGCTGGTAAGTCCCAACCGAATCGAATTGCTGGCGCGCGTGGGCGTCCTGCGCTTGCGCCTCGCGCGGGACATCCACCGGTCGCTGAACGCCCGCATGCAGCTCATCGATTACCTCGGCAAGCGCGTCGTGCATCCGGGCGAGCGCATTGAAGCAGAACTACGCCACCTGGAGCATCTGGGCAATCGCCTGCGCTCCGCGGCCGCGCATGCGCTCAACGGGTCATCGTGGAATTTTTCACGGCTTGCGCAGCGTCTTCGCGCCGCGATGCCCGACATAGATGCGCTGATCGCGAGCCAGCGAGGTTGGCGCCAGCGCCTGCAATTCGGCCAGCAACGTGTTCTGGAGCACTATGCGGCCCGGTTGGGGAAAATGAGCGCCAACCTCGACCATCTCAATCCGCACGCGGTGCTGGAGCGCGGATATAGTATCGTTGCCAAACACGACGGGCAGATCGTGCGCGCCGCGCGGCAAGTCACGCCCGGCGAGGTATTGCGCATCACCTTCGCCCGTGGCGAGGCGCAGACCCGGGTCGAGCAATCCGAAGAGTGATTTGGCATCGCCGGCCCGGTGCGCTATCGTAGCCGGCGCATGACCGCGCGGGGCGGCATGATGCGTGCGTGAGCAAACGCCCTTGGGTCGGCTCGTATAACCAATCACCAGAAGAGGAGAAACCATGCTATCCGTCAAGAATTTGCTTTCGTTGTGCGTTGTCGCAGTACTCGCTGCGGCTTCACTGAATGCTTCCGCGCAACTCGCGGACAAGAAAGTGCTGACGCTGGAAGGCGCCAAAAAAGTGGCCGCAGCGGCTGATGCCGAAGCCCGAAAGAACAACTGGAACGTGGTCATCGTCGTGGTCGATGACGGAGGAAATCTGCTTTATCTGCAGCGCAACGACGGCACGCAAACCGGCAGTATCGATATTGCGATCCAGAAGGCGCGCACCTCGCAGGCATTCAAGCGCTCGACCAAAGTGTTCGAAGACGCCATTGCCGGGGGGCGCACCGCGCTGCTCGCACTGCCCGGCGCCTTGCCGCTGGAAGGCGGATTGCCGCTGATGTCCGGCGGCCAGTTGGTCGGCGCCATCGGAGTCAGCGGCGTGAAATCCACCGAGGACGGCCAGATCGCGAAGGCCGGCGCGGATACGCTCGGGAACTGATCGGCAACGGGAGCGCGCGGCGCGCTCCCGCCTTAACGGCGGAGTCGTTCCGGCAACCAGGTTGCAAGCTGCTCCGGCAGATCTGCCGCCAGGCAATCAAAGGTTTGCAATCCGGCGGTAGCCCTCAACCACGTCAATTGCCGTTTTGCCAGCTGCCTGGTGGCTGCAACGGCTTTCTCGCGCAAGGCATCCAGGCCGAATTCGCCCTCCAGGTACTGCCAGACCTGGCGGTATCCGACGCAGCGCATCGCAGGCAGATCGGCATTGAGCGCATAGCGATCGCGCAATCGTTGCACCTCCTCGATGAGTCCGAGGTCGAGCATTTGGCCGAAACGCTGCGCAATGCGCTGATGCAATGCCCCGCGATCCCCTGGCAGCAGCGCGATCGACACCAGCCGGTAGGGCAGATCGGCCGGCGTCGCCAGCGCGATCAATTGCGCCATCGGCTTGCCGGTGAGATGGAAAATTTCCATTGCGCGCTGGATGCGCTGCGAATCGTTTGGATCGAGCCGTTGCGCCGTAACCGGATCGACGCGCCGCAGTTCGTCGTGCATCGCCGGCCACCCCACGCGCGCGGCCATGGCGTCGATGCGCCGTCGCGTGGCTTGATCCGAAGCAGGCAGCGTGGCCAACCCATCGCGCAGGGCCTTGAAGTACAGCATGGTTCCGCCGGTGAGCAGCGGCGTGCGACCGCGTTCGATGATGCCGCGCATGGCCTCCAGCGCATCGTCGCGAAACTGCGCGGCCGAGTACGATTGCGTTGGATCGATGAGGTCGATCAGATGATGGCGGACGCTGCAGACGCGTGTCGCGGTCGGGCTTGGCCGTGCCGATATCCATGTCGCGATAGACCAGCGCGGAATCCACGCTGACGATCTCGACCGCGAAGCGGCGCGCCAGCTCCAGCGCAAGGGCGCTCTTGCCGCTGGCGGTGGGGCCCATCAGCAGAATTGCCGCAGGCAGATCTGTGGAGGGACAGGCGGCAAGGGGAGAGGGGCGGGGCATGGGGCTGAATTTCGTAACGGTCGTGACTATCGTGACGGTCGTGGCCGATCATGCCGCTCTACGACGTCACGATCGTCACGCAGTCACGGCGTCACCGGCCCCTCATGAACATTTTGTCCAGCTCGCCCAGCGTGACCTGGAACCACGTCGGCCGGCCGTGATTGCATTGCCCGGAGCGCTCGGTCGCTTCCATTTCGCGCAGCAGCGCATTCATCTCCGTGCACGGTCAGCGCACGATTGGCCCGGACCGCGGCGTGGCAGGCCATGGTCGAGAGCATTTCGTTCTGGCGCTCGGCCAGCGCGCGGCTGGCGCCGAACTCGCTGATTTCGCGCAGGACATCTCGCGCCAGTTGCGCGGCATCCGCCTGCACCAGGGTCATGGGCACGCAGCGCACGGCCAGCGCATTGGGCGCGACGGTGGCGAGTTCGAAGCCCAGCCGCGCCAGCGTTTCCGGATTCTCTTCGGCGGTGGCGACTTCGAGGGCGCTCGCGTGCATGGTCGCGGGAATCAACAGCGTCTGGGTCGGAATGCTCGCTTCATTGAGCGCGCTCTTGAGTTGCTCGTAGACGATGCGCTCGTGCGCCGCGTGCATGTCCACCACCACCAGCCCCTGCCGGTTCTGCGCAAGCACGTAGACGCCTGACAATTGCGCCAGCGCGAAGCCCAGCGGATGGGCCTCCCCGGATGGCAGTACGGCCGCCGCGCGCTCAGGCAGCGTCGCGGTTGCGCTGCCGGCGGCGCCGAAAAGCGTGGCATAGAAGGCGGCCGGTTCGTTGGTCAGCAGTTCCATGGAGGGCTGACGCATACCCGCGTCGAAACGAAAGGCGGTCGCCGAAGGGGCTGACTCGCGGCCGCCACCGAGACCGGCGCGTGAGTTCGAAAGGGCCTTCTCCAGTGCGTGGAATACGAACTGGTGCATGCCACGCGAATCCCTGAAACGCACCTCGATCTTGGTAGGGTGCACGTTCGCATCGACCAGCGCCGGATCCAGTTCGAGAAACAACACGTAAGCGCAGTGCCGGTCGTGATGCAGGACATCGTGGTAGGCCTCGCGCACGGCATGCGCAAGTACCTTGTCACGCACGAACCGCCCATTGACGAAAAAATACTGGGCGTCGCGCGAACTGCGCGAGTAGGCCGGCTGGGCGGCCAACCCGTGCAGCCGGAAGCCCCCGCTTTGCGCATCGACCGGGAGGGAAGCGGTCGCGAACTCTTCACCGAGGACCGCGCGGAGGCGCTCGTGCGTGCCGGCAGCCGGCAAATGCCACTGCGCCCGGCCGTTATGAGTCAGCGAGAACTGCACGTCGGGTCGTGACAACGCCAGCCGCTTGAAGGTTTCTTCGCAATGCGCGAACTCGGTCTGGGGACTGCGCAGAAATTTGCGCCGGGCCGGGGTGTTGAAATACAAGTCGGACGATTCCACGATCGATCCCGCTGCAAGGGCGGCGGGCTCCGGTGCGGATCGCGCGTCGCCGCTGGCTTCCACTTTCCAGGCGTGCGCGCTGCCGCCCGCCCGACTGACCAGGCTGAAGTGCGATACTGCGGCAATGCTGGCGAGGGCTTCGCCGCGAAAGCCCAGGCTGGCCACGCGTTCGAGGTCTTCCAACGAGGCGATCTTGCTGGTGGCGTGCCGCGCGAGGGCGAACGCGAGTTCGTCGCGCGCGATACCCGCGCCATTGTCGGTCACGCGGATTTGCCGAATGCCGCCATCGGCCAGCTGCGTGGAAATTTCCGTGGCGGCCGCATCAAGGCTGTTTTCCATCAATTCCTTGAGCGCCGAGGCGGGTCTGTCGACCACTTCGCCCGCGGCGATTTGGCTGACCAGCAAGTCAGGGAGCAGGCGTATTGGAGGCATGGGCACAAATCACAGTTAGCCCGATTATAGCCGCAGGGGGCAATCATCGAACGGCAGGATCGCCGCGAAGCAGCGTTCTGCGCGCGTGCCGTGCGGGGATCGAAACGCTCCGCTGTGCCCTACCCTGTCAGTGTGCATGCGATCGGAATTTTTCCCGGAGGAATGGTAGACCGCGTTCAATAAGCCTATTTATCCTGCGGCGGGCCTAGACGCGCGTGCCCGCAAGCCTAATAATTAGCCGGTTATCAAGGCATATCGGCGAGTAGCCGTTATTCGCTGATGTCCCCGGTGTCGGTCAGGCATCATGGGGCAGCTTGCGAATTCAGTGGCTCAATCCGGGACTGAGAAAGAACAGGATGGATAAGAAGACGATTTACTCGAAGACCGGCAAGGGTGTTCTCGAAATCAAGAACAAAGCCGGCAAACTGCCTAAAGAGCTTCTCAAGGTTCTCACGCTCATCGATGGCAAATCGACGATCGCCGATCTGCTTGCCAGGTCCAAGCTAAATGATGGCGAAATGAACAAGGTCCTCGGCGATCTGACCACCGGCGGTTACATAAAGGAATTCGCCAATACCTCGACCGGTACTCAAGGCGGCGCGGGCGGATCCTACGTCGATGATCTGGACTTTACCTCCTCCCTCTCGCCCAGCAAGAACGTCTACCAGAATGCCCAGACCGAGTGGCGTCAGCGCGAATCGGCGGACCGGGCGAAGGCCGAACAGGACGCCAAGCGCAAGCGCGAGGAAGAAGATCGGCTGAAGAAAGAACAGTCTGCGCAACTGGCCCGGGAAGAAGGGGCACGTCTGGCGAAGGTCGAAGCAGAGCGAAAGCTCAAGGAGGCCGCGGCGCAAAAATTGCGCAATGAGACGGAGCGCAAGGCGAAAGTCGAAGCGGACGTCATGGCGCAGACCCAGCGCGATCTGTCGAAAATTCTCGAAGCCGAGCGCCAGGCGTTCGAACTGGCCGAGCATAAAAAACTCGAAGAACAGCAACAAAAGGCGAATGCGGACGCGGAGCGGCGCAATCGGGAAGACTCCCAGCGCAAGCTTCAGGATGACGAATCGCAGCGGCGCCAGCAGGAAGAGGCGCGCAAGCGCAAGGACGAGGAAGAGCGCAAGCGCAAAGAAGAGGAGGATGGCCGCAAGCGGGACGAGGCGGAGCGCAGCCGCAAAGCGGAGCAGGAACGCGTCCGCGCCGAAGAGGAGCGCAAGCGCAAGGAAGAAGAGCGCAAGCGCAAGGAAGAAGAAGATAGCCGGCGCCGTGAAGAAGAAGAGCGTAAGCGCAAGGAGGAAGAGGAACGCAAGCGGCGCGAAGAAGACGAACGCCGAAAACGCGAGGAAGAAGAGCGCAAGCGCAAGGAAGAAGAAGAGCGCAAGCGGCGCGCAGAAGAGGAGCGCAGGCGCGAGGAAGAAGAGGGGCGCAAGCGGCGCGAAGAAGAGGAACGCCGAAAACGCGAGGAAGTAGAACTCAAGCGCAAGGAAGAAGAAGAGCGCAGAAAGCGCGAAGAAGACGAGCGCAAGCGCAAGGAAGAGCAGGAGCGCATCCGGGCGGAGGAAGAGCGCAAACGCAAGGAGGAAGAAGAGCGCCACCGTCGCGAGGAGCAGGAAAAGCGCGCGCGGCGCGAAGAGGAAGATCGCCGCCGCCGCGAGGAGGACGAGCGACGCCGCCGCGAAGACGCGCAGGCGCAGGGAGGACGTGAGGAAGAAGAGACCAGCCGCCCTGCGGAAATTGAACGCAGGGAGCGCGAAGCGTCCGAACGTGCCAGCGCGGAAGAGTCGCGTCGCAAGGAACTTGCACAACGTGCTGCCTCGGACAAAAACGATCTGCCCGAGTTCGATCTGTCCGGCCTGCGGGCGATGGAAACGCAGGTCGCGGCCGAATTCGAGAAGCAGCAGCAGGAATTGCGCAAACGCGAAGAGGAAGAGGAGCGGCAACGCGAGCAGCAAGAGCAGGCCAGGCTCACCATGGAGCGCGCTGAACGCGAGGAGCAGGCGCGCGCCGAGGCGGAACGGCGCGAGTCCGAGGACATGGAGCGGCGCGAGCGCATGGAGCGCGAGCGCATGGATCGCGAGCAGAGGGAGAAAAAGCGCCAGGAAGAAAAAGAGGTGCGCGCCCGCGAGCAGGAGGAAGCCAAGGTCAAGCGGGAACAGGAGCGCTTGCGCGAGGAATCGATGAAAGTCGAGAACGAGCGGCGCGGGCGCGAAGACGATCTCGTCAGGCGGCGCAAGGAACAGGAGGAGCGTGACCGCAAGCGCGCGGAAGTCGACGCGCTGAAGAAAACCAAGGCAATTAAAACGCCACTGGACCGTCTCAAGCCCGTCGCCATCGTCATCGTGGTGCTCGTTGCGGTGATCCTCGGCGGCGTGCAACTGATGCCGATGAACTCCTACGTGCCCGCGATCGAAAAGCTTGCGACCGGGCATATCAAGGAGCCTGTCTCCATCGGTTCGATGCGCCTGTCGATACTGGACGGGCTGACGATAAATCTAACCAACGTCAAGGTCGGCCTCACCCAGGATGTGAAAATCGGCACTGTTTCGATATCGCCGGACATCGGTTCGCTGTTCGGGGATGTCAAAGTCATTCGCGAATTGCACGCGGACTCGTTAACGGTCGCCGAAGAGGTTTTGCCGCGCCTGCCTAAATGGCTCGATGCGTCAGCCGCCGACAGTGCGGTGCAGGTCGATCGCGTCGTCCTGAAATCGGTCAAACTCGAAACCCGCCATGCCAAAGTGCCGCCGTTCGATGCTGATCTGCGGCTGTCCCGGGAGGGCGCAGTGCAGAACGCCTCGCTCACCAGTTCCGACGGCAAGTTGAAGGTGGAACTGACGCCGCGTGATAATCAGATCGACATAGCGCTCAGTGCCGCAAAAGGATGGGTGCCGCCGCTGGGCCCGCCGGTCGAGTTCTCCGACCTGACGGTTCAGGCAGTGGCGGTGCGCAACCAGATCCGTGTCGATAAATTCGAGGCATTGCTCTATGGGGGGGCAGCCAGAGGCAGCGCCCTCATCAACTGGGGTGGTCCCTGGTCGCTCGAGGGGGATGTCGCTACAGATCGCGTGAGCCTGCAGGAACTGATGGCGGTGTTTACGCGGGAGTCGAAAGCGACCGGACAACTGGAATCGAAGTTCCGTTATGCCATGGCGTCGCAGGGACTCGCCGCGTTGTTCGATTCGCCCAGGATCGACGGAAACTTCAGCGTCAAGAAAGGCGATGTGGATGGCGTGGACCTGGTGCGCGCCCTGCAATCCGGGGGACGTGGCGTGACCCAGGGCGGCGCGACCCGGTTCGAGGAGATCAACGGAACACTGGGCCTCGCGGCCGGCCGTTATCAGTACCGCAACATGAAGCTCTCGTCAGGGTTGCTGTCAGCCAATGGTGCGTTCGACGTTTCCCAGAACAAGGAAGTCAACGGACGCATTGCCGTGGAATTGCGTTCGCAAGCGGCGCAGATACGGGGCAACTTCGCCGTGGAAGGCGAACTGAAAGCCATCGTTCTGCGACCGAACTGACCTTACTTCAGATCCGCCGGGCGGTCGATGTCTTGCAAAATACCAGGATCGTCGCGCTCGATCGTTTCCACCTCATCGGCATGGTGCGCAATGACCGAGCGCGCACCCTGATCGCCCTGCACCCGCAACAACTCGTCCAGGTAGCGACGGCCGAAGCCGACAGGGTGCCCGCGCTGCCCCTTGTAAACCGGAATTGCAATGCGCCCGGATTTCGCGACGCGCTGCGCAACGGCGCCGATCGTATCCGGCTGAACGAAGGGCATATCCCCGAGCGCGATCACCCAGCCGTCCACAGCTCGCGTCGCATCGACCGCGCAGACCAGACTGCGCGCCATGCCCAGATGCGCATCCGGGCAGACATGAACCACGATGCCTTCTGCTTCGAGCAAACTTGCCAGGGTTTTGTCGCCGCTGCGTACAACCGCTTGGGCGTCTGCAATGGCTGCGCGCAAATTACGCAGCGCCGCGACGCCGATAGGCGTCCCATCGTTCAACTCGTGCAGCAACTTGCCGCCCCCGAAGCGACTGCCACTGCCGGCGCAGAGCAATATTCCGACGATTTTCAATTGAGGAAAAGGTCTTAGGCGTCAGTCACGACAGTCACGATCGTCACGCCGTCACGCCGTCACGCGACGTTCAATGTGCGACAGGTTAATTCTGTGCCAGCTTCGAGCGGGCCAAAGGCGGATGGCGCCGTGACTCGTTAGCGGCACGCCCGTTTGCGGGAACGGCGCCGTCGAATCCGCATGCGAAGTCTCTCATGGTGCGCGACAGGTTAATTCTGTGCCAGCTTCGAGCGGGCCAAAGGCGGATTCGCCGAAAAGTATTTTCTGATCCCCACCAGGATCGCTTGCGCGAGTTTGTCCTGATAGGCGTCGTCCCTGAGCCGTTTCTCTTCCTCGGGGTTGGTCAGGAAAGCAGTCTCGACCAGGATGGAAGGAATGTCGGGGGCCTTCAAGACCGCGAATCCGGCCTGTTCCACATGCGCCTTATGCAGATCGTTGACTTCGCCGATCTCGCCAAGCACGGCTTTCGCGAGTTTGAGGCTGTCGTTGATGGTTGCGGTTTGCGACAAATCGATTAGCACCTGTTTCAGGGTCGGATCCGCCACGTCGATATTGACGCCGCCGATCAAATCCGCCTCGTTTTCCTTTCGTGCCAGCCAGCCCGCTGCAGCCGACGTGGCGCCGCGTTCCGACAGCGCAAACACCGATGAGCCGCGCGCATGCGGCTTCACATACGCATCGGCGTGAATCGAGACGAACAGATCGGCCTGGATCTTGCGCGCCTTGATCACGCGGTTGACCAGCGGAATGAAGTAGTCGCCGTCGCGAATGAGCACGCCTCGCATGTTGGGCTCGTCATCCACGAGCGCCTTGAGCTTGCGGGCGATGGCCAGCGTGACGAACTTCTCATAAGTGCCGCTGCGGCCGCGCGCGCCGGGGTCCTCACCGCCATGCCCCGCATCGATGGCAACCGTAATCAGTCGCGCCACCTCGGCCGGCACCGCCGATTTCCTGGGCGCCTGCAGCGTGATTGGCGCCTGTACCGGCGGCTCGGCAGAGGCTCCCGATGCTTTGGCCGGGCTCTGTGGCGGCACGATGAAGGCGGGCGCGGCGTCTTTCCTGTCGAGCAATGCGAGGATGGGATCGATTTCGATCGATGGATAGACGTCGAGCACCAACCGGTGGCCGTATTCGCCCACGGGCTTGAGTACGAAAACCTGGGGTTTCACTTCGGTCTTCAGGTCGAGCACGAGACGTACGACGCCGGGCTTGAACCGGCCGATGCGCACGGCACTCACATACGGATCGTTCGGCGAAATCTTGGCGGGAATTTGCTCCAGCGCCGCATTGAATTCCACGTTCTCCAGATCGAGCACGAGACGCGAAGGTGTGCCGACGGTAAAAACGTTGTGGGCTATCGGGCCGTCGGATTCGAGTGTCAGACGCGTATATTCCGGGGCGGGCCAGACGCGCGCGTAGACGATCTGCGCCCCGGCCATCGCGGGCCCTGCCGATGCAAACCAGCAGATCGCCACGAGCAGCGCGCATAGCGGCCCCGAGCGGCGCTCGCGGATGGCGCCCCGACGCATGGGTTGCAAACTCAATCGGACAAGAGATTCAAACAATTTATTCCGCGCTCCGTTTCAGCAGCGATGCGTGCACGCCTTGCGCCACCTTCCTCATTCAATTCGATCCTCAGGTCTGGTGCAGGGAGCAGTCCCTCTGCGCGCTCAGGCCATTCGACCAGACAAATATTACGCGGTGCAAAGTACTCTCTGAAACCCGCATCCGTCCATTCGCTTGGATCGTTGAAACGATAAAAATCAAAGTGATATAAGTCTAACCTAGAAAGATTATAAAGTTCAACCAGCGTGTAGGTCGGACTTTTGACCTTTCCCGCATAGCCCAGTCCCCGCAGCATGCCGCGCGTGAGCGTCGTTTTGCCGCTGCCGAGGTGGCCCGAAAGGGCCACGTACAGGCCCGGTTCGAGCACCTGCGCCAATTTGCGCCCGAGGGCGAGGGTGGCCTCTTCGTTCGCCAGGAATACCGAGACCGGGTTGCCGATTGCCCTCATGGCCGGCGTGCGCCGCGGCGCGCGGCCCCGCTGAGGCTTGACGCCTGGGCCGCCACGTCGATGAAAACCCGCAGGGCCGGAAGGTCGTCACCGCGACGCCAGACCAGGCGGACTTCGGTGAGCGGGCTGCCTGCACGCAAGTGCTTGTAGATGACGCCGGTGCGTTGCAGGTTGATCAGCGATGCCGGGATCAGTGCCACCCCCAGTTCGGCCGACACCAGGCTGACGATGGTTTGCATCTGGATGGCCTCCTGCGCCACGCGCGGACTGAACCCGGCGGCCTTGCAGCAACTTACCACGTCGTCATACAGACCCGGGGCGTTAGGCCGCGGGAACAGGATGAAAGGCGCGTCCTTGAGCTTTTCCAGGGCCAGTTTGCCGCGGCTGCGTGCCAGCGGGTGTTTCTCGGGCAGGGCGGCGATCAGTGGCTCGCGCAGGATTGGCATGGAGTCGAGCGACGCCTCGGCAATGGGCGGCAGCACGAAACCAACGTCGATGCGCCCGGCCAGCAAATCGCGTAGCTGGGCGTCGCTGGTCGATTCGCGCAAGTTCAGGTTGACCAAGGGGAAACGGCGGCGAAACTCGCGCAGCACAATGGGCAGCACGTTGTAATCCGCGACACTGATGAACCCGATGGCGAGTTCGCCTATTTCTCCGCGACCTGCGCGCTTGGTGGTGAGAACTGCCTGTTCGACCCGTGCGAGAATATACCGGGCCTCCGCCAGCAGTGCCGTGCCGGCCTGGGTCAGCGAAACGTGGCGCTGGGTGCGGGTCAGAAGCGTCACGCCAAGCTCGCGTTCCAGCGCCCGGATCTGCATGGACAGCGGGGGTTGCGAAATGTGGAGTTTCGCCGCTGCGCGGCCAAAATGAAGTTCTTCGGCGACGGTCACGAAATAGCGCAGGTGGCGCAGGTCCATTTGATTCGAAAAGGCTATCAAGAACGCTTCAATAATATATTAGACGCGAAGCCC
Source organism: uncultured beta proteobacterium (assembly GCA_963846655.1). Lineage (GTDB taxonomy): Bacteria > Pseudomonadota > Gammaproteobacteria > Burkholderiales > JACQAP01 > JACQAP01. The sequence continues at coordinate 849,793 of CAWJWT010000002.1, forward strand.
AGGCGCGGCCACACTGCGCGCCTCGCACCGCGACTCTCCCGCTAAAGGGATGGCGCATCCAACTCCAACGAGGAAAAATATGGCAGACAACTGGCGCAGCAAACTTATCACCGCGGGTGTGGCCCGGTCGCCCAATCGGGCAATGCTTCGCGCGGTGGATTTCAAGGATGGCGATTTCGACAAGCCCATTGTCGGCGTGGCCAACGGGCATTCCAACATGAATCCGTGCAACGCCGGCATCCAGCCGCTGGTTGACCGCGCCATGGACGCGCTACGCGCTTCGGGTGCGATGCCCCAGGTGTTCGGCACGCCAACCATCACGGACGGCATCGGCATGGGCACTGATGGCATGAAGTATTCGCTGGTTTCGCGCGAAGTCATCGCGGATGCGATTGAAACTTCGGTCAATGGCCAGATGATGGATGGCGTGCTGGTCGTCGGAGGCTGCGACAAGAACATGCCTGGGGGCATGATGGCGATCGCGCGCATGAACGTGCCGGCCATTTATGTTTACGCCGGCAGCATCAAGCCGGGTCACTGGAAGGGCCAGGATTTGACGATAGCCAGCGCTTTCGAGGCGGTGGGGGCATTCACTGCCGGCAGGATGAGCAAGGAAGACTACGAGGGCATCGAGAAAAATGCCTGTCCCACCGTGGGCGCTTGCGGCGGCATGTTCACGGCGAACACCATGTCGACTTCTTTCGAAGCACTGGGCCTGAGCCTGATGATGTCCGCGACGATGGCTTCTCCGGACGCCGAAAAAGCGGATTCGGCCGCGGCGTCGGCGAAAGTGCTGGTCAACGCCATCAAAAAGAACATACGGCCCCGCGACATCATCACGCGCAAATCCATCGAAAACGTGGTGAGTCTGGTCATGGCGACCGGCGGATCAACCAACGCGGTATTGCACTACCTGGCGATTGCCTCGGCCGCCGAAGTCGAGTGGACCATCGATGATTTCGAGCGCGTGCGCCGCAAAGTACCGGTGCTGTGCGACCTGAAGCCCTCGGGCCGCTATGTGGCAACGGATTTTCACAAGGCCGGCGGCGCGCCCCAGGTGCTGAAGATGCTGCTGGCGAAGGGATTGCTGCACGGCGATTGCATGACCATCACCGGGCGTACGATCGGCGAGGAACTGGCGAATATTCCGGATCAGCCGCGCAAGGACCAGGATGTGATTCGCCCGTTCGACAATCCCATGTACAAGGAAGGCCATCTTGCGATTCTCAAAGGCAATCTGGCTACCGAGGGCTCTGTTGCCAAGATTACGGGACTGAAGAACCCTTCGATAACCGGACCGGCGCGCGTGTTTGATTCCGAGCCCGAGGTGATGGCGGCGATCATGGACCGCAAGATCAAGGCGGGCGACGTGGTGGTTATTCGTTACGAGGGACCCAAGGGGGGGCCAGGCATGCAGGAAATGCTCGCGCCCACATCCGCGTTAACCGGCCAGGGTCTGGGGGACACCGTGGGTCTGCTGACCGATGGCCGCTTCTCGGGAGCGACCTGGGGCATGGTGGTCGGTCATGTCGCGCCCGAGGCTTATGTCGGCGGCACCATCGCGCTGGTCAAGGAGGGCGACTCGATCACGATCGACGCGCACAAACAACTGATCCAGCTCAACGTTCCCGACGATGAGCTGGCCAGGCGGCGGGCCGCGTGGAAACAGCCCAAACCGCGATTCACGCGGGGTTTGCTTGCCAAGTATGCGTACCTGGTTTCTACGGCGACCCGGGGTGCTGTGACGGATTCCTTCGACGACGCCAAAAAGTGATCTGACCGCAGCAAACCAGGCGGCGGACAAAAAAAGCAACGGCGGCAGTGGCCGGTGCGGGCCGCCGCCGGATGCTGACTCGGCGATTGCGAGCGCCGAGTCAGGGAATGGATCGGCCCGGCCCTTTCCCCCAGCTCTGATAGCGGATTCGGTCGAACTCGATGAATTCCGCCAGGAATTTCTGCTGCAAGGCGTCCAGAACTTCCGCGCTGGCGCCTTCTTCGTGCAATTGCGCAAGCTCCGAGCCGCTCAAGCCCGCAACGTAATGCGTGCCGATTCGAAAGCCTCGCGTGCCGATGATGTCGTGCAGGCGCGAGGCACGAATCCGCGCTGCAAGGTCCCCGCTGGCCACGTCGTCCTTCACGAGTCGTGCAATTTCGTCGATGGTCAGCGCGGGAGCGGTGGGGTTGCCGGGAAACGTCGTGACCCAGTCGGGTAGTCCCTGCGGCTTGCCGAATGATCTCGATGCCGCGACGCCTTGCGCGTCGGCCATGCCGTTGCCGCCATTGTCCAGATTGGCGAGATCCACCGGTTGCGGATAGCACGACCTGCAACCTCCGAGCGATTCGCCCAGCACCCAGTAGCGGGTGAGCAGATCCACGTCATTGACGAAGACCTGTTGTAGATGATCGAGCACGTTGGCCGGTACGCCAGCATCGGCAAGTTTGCCAAAGTCGGAGCCGCGCAGCGCATAAGTCGTTTTGGCGCGATCAATGCGGTCGATCGCTTGCTCGGGGCGGCTGCCTCGGCTCAGGTTGATAACCTCCGAGATGGGCGTGACGGGACGCGGCGTCAGCACCGAGCATGCACTTGCCACCAACGCGCAGGCGACGGCAATCAGGGCGGGGCGGGTGAGGGATCGGGTGAGGACAGGCATTTTTCCACTCCATTGCGTCATAAGGACGCTACGTGAACGTTTAGCGCGGCACGACGATGACCGGACGGCGGTAACAATAGAAACAATCGTGCCACCAGTAAGCGCCCTCATAGCGCATGCGCGCATCCCAGCGGATGCCGGCCGCGTAGGCATTCTGCATATGATCGAGGACCGGTTCGGCTACCCCCTGGTCATGAAGGGCGATGATCTGCGAGGCAGTCAGCGGATAAACCGCGCGTGTTTCCTGCAACTCGCGGATGATTTCTTCGGCCGGCTTGCCCTGTTTGCTCATCTCCACGATCTGTTCAATGGATGGGGCCGGGCGTCGCTGCAAACTGCTGCATCCACTCAGCAGAATCAGCGCAAGAAAAACGGCCACAAAACAGGATATTGGAGTGTTCATCCGCAGGAGGGGGGTTACGTTCTTGTGACCCTTTGCAGCCGCCGCAGTTCAATACCGATCAGGCCAAAATATCCGGGACCAGTTGCCGCTCGAGTGCAGAGATCTGATCCTTGAGCAGCAGTTTTCGCTTTTTCAGGCGTTGCATCTGCAATTCGTCCAGCTTCTGATCGCGCGACAGGTGCTCGATCACATCGTCAAGATCGCGGTGCTCGACCTTCAATGCCGAGAGTCTGTTGCGTACCTGCTCTATTTCCTCCTGCGTCAGTTCCATTCAGTTCTCCGGCCCAGCCATGTCCGCGTCTTGTCCAGTCGTAGTGCGGGTATTGGTTCAAGGACGACCAGGGGGCATTCGCGCGCGTTGCGCGATGGAATTGTCCATGCAACTGCCGGTAGCGAATGCGCCCGCCATGGGAGCCATCCAAGGCGGGATCAAGGCCTTTTCCCGATGCGGCTTTCAGGTCGTCCACATGGAAAAATGGTACACCGATTCAGTGCCGGGGCCGGTGAATTTGAGCGGACGTGGTCGAGCGGTTAGGATGCAGCCCGGAGGATTTGCATGAACAAAGGCGAGATTGCGCACGGCATCTATCCCATGTTGTATGCCTTTTTCGACCACAGGGGCAATATCGACCGGCCGGCCATGCGCCGTCAGGTGCAGGCGTGCGTCGCCAATGGCGCGCACGGCGTGGCCGTTCTGGGATTGGGTACCGAGATCAACAAGCTGTCCGATGCGGAACGCCGCCAGATGGTCGATTGGGTCGCCGAGGACCTGGCCGGCCGATTGCCTCTTGCCGTCACGGTCAATGCCCCGACGGTGGACGCACAGGTCGAGTTCGCCCGGTTCGCGCATTCGCGTGGCGCATCCTGGTTGATCCTGCAGCCGCCGCCGGATCGTGGCGTGCCCGAAGATTTCTTCATTCACTTCTTCGGCGCGGTGGCGGACCGGGTCGAGTTGCCGGTCGCGATCCAGAATGCCCCGGAATATCTCGGTGTGGGTTTGACGCCGGCAGGCGTAAGGGCGCTGGCACAGGGCCATCCGAACTTCCGTCTGCTCAAGGCGGAGGGCGCGGCGCTCTCCATTCGCGCGGTCATCGAGGAAACGGGTGACAGCGTAACCGTGTTCAACGGCCGCGGGGGACTTGAACTCCTCGACAATCTGCGCGCCGGCTGCGCGGGCGTGATCCCGGCAACCGATTCTTTCGATCGCCAGGCACGCATTTTCGACCTTCTGCGCGCGGGGGCCGAGAGCGAGGCCGAATCGATTTACCGGGAGGTGCTGCCGGCAATTGTTTTTGTCATGCAGTCTTTGCAGACCTTGCACACCTACGGCAAGCGCATTGCCGCCCTGCGGCTCGGGCTGGGAGAAGTGTTCGATCGCGCACCGGCACTGCTCCCCAGCGAATTCGGCCTGCGCTGCGCGCGACGCTATGCCGCCGCACTGGGGCCTTTGGCATGATCAGGATTGCGCTCGCAGCGATGTTTGCGTGCATGTTGTCCGGGCAGGTCGGTCCAGCGGCAGCTCAGTCGCCGGAAGAATGGTTCCAGAGCGGCCGTGCCGCGGTGGAAAAAGCCAGCCAGGAAAAACCGGTCACGGGTCACGCCAGGAACGTGATTCTGTTCATTGGCGACGGCATGGGTGTCGCCACGGTGACCGCCGCCCGCATCCTGGAGGGCCAGCAGCAGGGCCGGCCGGGCGAGGAAAACCAGCTTTCATTCGAGAAAATGCCCTATCTGGCGCTGTCCAAAACCTACAGCGCCAACCAGCAGACCTCCGACTCCGCGCCCACCATGAGCGCAATCGTCACCGGTATTAAAACAAACGACGGATTGATCTCGGTCAACGATCGCGTGGCGCGCGGGGACTTTCGCACCGTCCTGATGCACTCCGCCAATACCATACTCGAACGCGCGGAAGATCGCGGCATGGCCACGGGCGTGGTCACGACAGCGCGCCTGACGCATGCGACGCCGGCTGCTTGCTACGCGCACTCGCCCGAGCGCGACTGGGAAAGCGACGCAGACCAGTCCGACGCTGCCAATGCAGCGGGCTTCCCGGACATTGCCAGGCAGCTGATCGAGTCGGCGCATGGCGACGGGCTCGAGGTGGCGCTCGGCGGCGGACGAACAAAGTTTTTGCCTCGCGGCCGGGGTGATCCGGAATATCCGCACAAGACCGGGGAGCGACGCGATGGCCGCGACCTGACCCAAGCATGGCTGGCACGCCATCCACAGTCCGCTTATGTCTGGAATAAAGCGCAGCTGGATGCCGTGAACCTGCGCCAAGTGCGCCATCTGCTCGGTTTGTTTCAGCCCTCGCATATGCAATACGAGCACGATCGCGCCAAGGATGCCGCCGGCGAACCCTCGCTAACGGAGATGACGGACAAGGCACTTGAGTTGCTATCCGCGCATCAGCAAGGTTATTTCCTGATGGTCGAAGGCGGGCGCATCGATCACGCGCACCATGCCGGCAATGCCTACCGGGCGTTGACCGACACCATCGAGTTTGCGCGCGCGGTCGAACTTGCCCTGCAGCGCACCGATCCGCGCGACACGTTGATTATCGTCACCGCCGACCATAGCCATACCCTGACGATCTCGGGCTATCCCCGGCGTGGCAATCCGATTCTGGGCAAGGTGATCGAGCCGGGGCCCGCCGATGATTACGCGAAGGACGCGCTGGGCCAGCCCTATACCACTTTAGGCTATGCGAACGGCCCCGGCTATAGCGGCCGCTCGGCCACACAGCCAGAGGGCAGCAAGACGTATGCGCATTACGGTCCCGGCTACCGCGGCATCACTGCCGGCCGGCCGGATCTGACCGGAGTAGACACCGCCGCACCGGGCTACCTGCAGGAATCCACCGTGGCGATGAGGGAAGAATCCCATGGGGGCGAAGACGTCGCGGTCTACGCGCGCGGTCCGCAGGCCCACTTGATCCGCGGGGTCATCGAACAGCACGTCATATTCCACGTCATGGCCGAAGCGCTGGGCATGACCGAATGACAGCACCCTGCGCAACGAAGCGGCCCGCCACTTCGCCGCGCCGATTCGTTGCGGCCGATCAGGAAGTGGTCTTGCGAATCTCCTTCTCGTCGGTCCATTCCAGCAAGCCGTTCTGCACGTTCCAGAGTTGCAGATTGAACTTGTAGTACACGTCTTTCACGCCCTTGGCTTCCTTGACGATCGAGGTGATGTTGCCCTCGAGCCGGAAGGCTGCGCCGACCATCTTGCCGATTTCGGCGGACTTGTTCGCTTCGTAATAATCGCTTTGCTGCCGCTTGAGTTCTTCGACCTGCTGTTCCATCGCGGCCGCGTCAACTGCAAAGCGGACCTGGCCGCTCTTTTGCAACTCGACGCGGATGGAGTCGGTAATCGCACGCGTGTCGATGTACTCGCTGGTCTTGTTCTTGACCTCCTGCACCGTCACGATAGGCCGGCTGCCGCCCGCCACCACGGCATTGTTGAGCATCGAGCGCGTCATCGATTCGGCGATCAATTGCAAATCGGTCGAGCCGAACTGGTTGGTCACGGTCTCGACGCCGCGCGCATCGCCATAACGTGTTTTTGCCGCGCAACCCGAAAGGACAACCAGCGCGCCGAGCGCGAGCACGGCGGTGAGCCGGAGGGAAAGGAATTGCCTCATGTCATTACTCCTTGCAATTGAGCGAAAAATTTTCTAATCCTGGTCTCTGACCACGAGCCTGAAATCGGCTACCTCTGACGAAGGCGCCATCGTCGTCACGGTGGAAAGCGTTTTGCCATAAATCAGCAAGGGTTTCCAGGATTCATCCTCCCACGCGCGCATGCCGTCCTTGTCCAGCCAGCGGAATCGATAGGCGATCCGCCGTGCCTCCCTGCCTTCGTTGCGCAGGTCCACGTCAATGCGCAAGCGGCCCCCACGTTCCGAGCAGCGCAGATCCACGACGTCGATATTCGGCACCGAGCCGGCCAGTTCGAGTTTGGCATCGATCAAATCCTCACTCGACGTGATTTTCTTTTCCATGCCCTGGGGGCAACTGTAGGCATAGTCCGAGCGCGGAGCCTTGCCGCCGGCGCAGCCCGCTATCGCGACCGCTGCCATCAGTATGCCGATAGATACGCGAAAATTCATGATTCGCTCCTGAAGTAATGCACTGTGGTCCATCAGAACGTTTCCGGCTTCGTGCCCGTTGACGGGCTTTGGCTCGCGCCAATCTCGGCGACGGGCTTGCCGCCTGGCGCTGCGGGCAGGGCCGCGAAGGTGGTCCCGCCCAGAAAACGAAGCGCAATCACCGCATGGCGCCCCGTCGCCCGGAAGCGCAAATCCTGTCCGCCGGGAGTGGCGCCGAAGCCCAGGACGTGCTCGCCTGCCGGTATGCGCGCCCGCGCGATCGCAATCTGGGCTGGCAACGTTCGCCAGCTGCGCTCATCGGCAGATTCGGTGACGATCGACCCGAGCGCCATTGCAAAAGCGGCAAGCCCGGATTGGTCGTTTTTGCTCAGCTGATACTGCGCGATCGCTTTGGCGCTCGAACGAATGATACCTCTGAGCGCGATGCCCGGCATTTCTTCCTGCAAGGCCTTGCGCGCCATCAGGTCGATGTCGGTGATCACGGTCGTACTGACTGGCGCCATGCCCTGTATCTGCAACTGCGACGGCATGAACGAAGGCTGCGTCGGCGCCATGACCGGGAACGACAGCGGCACGATCAGCAGCCGGTCGTGGTAAGGAAAGGGCAAGCTGAACTGGCGCGATTGCCGAGCCGGCGCCATGCCCGACTCGAGCACGAACAACACATCGGTGTAACCGTCGTCGGGGGCGGCGCTGCGCGCATCGAGACCGGCCAGCGCGTCGTCAAGCAGGGGCCGATCGGGCTGCAATTCGATCGCATTGCGATAGCCGGCGGCCGCCAGACTTGTGTCGCCGAGCGCCTCATAGACGAAGCCGGCCAGATAGTGGCTGAAGGCGCTCTCATAGCTGTTCTTGAGCGCGTTGATCTCGGCATTGTCGATGGTCTGGACCGGGTATCCATTGAGGTCCTTGAAGCTGGTTTTCACGCCCCGCTTTCTTGCTTCTTCCTCAGTTTTTTGCAATTCCTTTCGCCGGAGTTGCGCAATGACCGCCTCACGCTCGTGCGTGCGCTTGATGTCCACGCGGGCCAGATCGAAATCCCCTCGCGCGAGGCGATCCAGCGCCAGCCGGGTGGTGAGCATGACTTTTTCGTAATCGTGGCCCTCATAAGGAATCGACTTGTCGTTCAGAACGGTGCTGGTCAAGTTGCCGAACAGCTTTTCCGCATTGGTGATCGCGGTTTGCTCCCAGGCCTGGACCCGCGCATCCGCGGCCAGCCAGGCTTTTTCGCTTGCTTCGTATTGTCGATTGAGGCGATGCAGTTCGCCGAGTTCCATGTGGTAGAGCAGGTCCTTGCGTTGGAGCTTGTTGTTGCCTTCCAGTTGCTTGATGGCGCCTTCAACGTTGCCGGCCGCCGCCAGATTTATGGTACGGGTGAGTTCCGAATCGTAACTGCGGAACACGGCGCATCCGGGCAACAGGGCCAAAAGCAAGGCCGCTGTCGCCAACCGGGCACGCAACAATGTGGGGGGGAGGGAATTCAAAACGCGATCCTGCCGGCACCAACGCCGCAGCCGTGGCTTAGTTGACAGTGCGATCCGTATCTTCCTCGGAGTTCGCATGCGTGAACCGGGGCACGGCAAGCGTCAGATCCCATTCCGCTTTGACGATCGTATCCTGCATCAGTTTCATGAGTCCATGCAGCAAAGTGTCGCCCAACGCCAGGTCAACGCCGTTTCCCTGATGCGGTTGCAGCGACAGCACGGTCTGGCCGCGGTCGTTGCGACGGGCGCGCACCTTACTGACCAGCATCGGCGCATTGCCCAGCGGGTGTTCGCGTTCGGGTTCGGGCGCGGCTTTCGAAAACTTGACTTGTTGCAGCGCTTTTTCGTGCTGCATGCCCAGCAGCGCATTGCGTACTTCGGGATTGGGCTGCGCGCGGATATCCGGCTTTTCCTGCGCCATCTGCAGCAGCACCGGCCAGATGCGCTTGACCAGGCGACGGGTGAGCCAGAATCCGATCTCGGCTTTTTTGTCGAAGAAAACGCGCGCGAGCAGGCGGTCTTCTTCCGCATGGAATTCCACAGTGATGCGTTCGAGGTTCATGCCGCCAATCTTACGCGCATCAAGTTGGCCGCAGAAGCGCCGCGCACTCCTTCAGGCGTCCCGATAACGCCGGATGACCTCGGGATCCGGGTCGAACCCCAGCCCGGGCAACTGGGGCACGGCGATCGATCCCTTGCGGGGCGTGGCGGCATCGCCGTAAAGGCGCCTTTCCAGGTCGAAGTAGCGCCACTCGACCATCGACGCGCGACCCAGTGCGGCATTGACGTGTACCCCCGCCAGGAATGCCGGCCCATCATAAAAACTATGAGGCATGACCGTCACGTTGTAGGCTGCGGCCAGGGTGAACACCTTGCTGAGTGCCGAGATGCCGCCCATTTTGGCCGGGCTGGGCTGCACGAAATCGACCGCGCCCGCATCGAACAGGTGCTTGAATTGCGCGACCGTTGTCGCGTTTTCGCCCGCCGCGATCGCAATCCCGCAGCTCGCACGCAGTTGTGCCAGCGCGCAGTGATCCTCCGGCGGCCAGATCGGTTCTTCGAGCCAGCGCAGGTTCAATGGCCGCAGTTTTTGCGCCATGTCCAGGGCTTCGCGCTGCGACCAGGGGCAGTTCACGTCAAGCATGATGTCCACCTCGGGTCCGGCAGCGTGTCGCGCGGCGGCCGTTGGCGCCACCTCGATTTCGTGCAGCTTGATACTGCGGTAACCTTCTTTCAGCGCGCGCTCCACGTTGGCAGCGACGATTTTTGGCTCGGTATAGCGAACCATGCTCGCATAACAGGGCAGTTCCGGTTTGCCTCCGCCCAGCAATCGATGGATGGGTTGTTGTGCGACTTTGCCGGCGATATCCCACAGCGCGATATCGATGCCGGAGAGCCCGAAGATTATCGGGCCGCTGCGGCCGAAAATATGCAGCTTCTGCTGGAGTTCCTGGGTCAGCGTTTCGATCTCAAGCGGGTTGCGGCCCACGCACATGGGCGCGAGGATCTGGTCGATCGCCACTTTCGTCGCCGGGATGACGTTATAGCCAAATGCTTCGCCCCACCCGGTGATGCCCTCGTCTGTGTTGATTCTGACCAGCAGCACGTCGGCGGTTTGCCAGGCCTTGCCGCCCCAGACCTGCGTATCGGCGGGCCCTCCGCTGCTGTAGGGAATGCGCAAGACCGTGGTCTCGATGGTTTCGATTTTCATTTTTGTTTTTACCCGGGCAAAGAAAGCAATGATAGGCGAGGCCGCGCGCGCCTGCATGCGCGCCCGCGAGAGGATGCAGCGGCTCGGCGCGTGCGCGCCGGATGATGCAGGGGATGCCCAGGGCGTTTTCGACGGCCGCGAAAGCGGCGCCGGGTCAGGAGGCGGTGCGATATTTCCGGTAGTAAGTCATGACTCGCGGCACATAAGTCATGGTTTCCTGATAGGGCGGGATGCGGTTTCCGGCGCGCAGCACGGCATTTTCGCCGGCGTTGTAGGCCGCCACCGCCAAGTGCAGATCGTTGTTGAACAGGCGGATCAGGTCGCGCAGATAGCGTGCACCGCCGCTGATGTTCTGCGCCGGGTCGAGGCGATTCTTGACGCCGTAGCGCCGGGCCGTTTCGGGCATCAACTGCATGAGGCCGGCAGCGCCCTTACGGGAGAGTGCCAAGGGGTTATAACCCGATTCTGCCGAGATGACGGCGTGGATCAGCGCGGGCTCCAGGCGCGTGGCCCGGGCGGCGTCTTCGATGGGTTTGGCGTAGCGCGCACGTGCCTTGGCATCGTAATGACGTATTTCGCTGGCCAGCGTTTCCGTGACCGGGTTGCGCTTGTGCTTTTCCTTGAGATACACCTTGAAACGGCTGTCCTGCGGCACGTTGGTAAAGTGAACCGTGCCGTCCGCATCCACATAGCGATAGATATCCGCCTGCGCAATTCCGGCAGTAATCGCCCAAAGCAGTACGAGGAGAGGCGTTGTTTTCATTTACCAGGGAAAATAGCAACTTTCACGCCATTTTGGCCACAGGCCAGGGGCGTACGTCTCGAATTCTATTACAGATGCCGTTTTCGCAAGCTTCAAGCCGCCCCGGCGCGGCGCGGCGGGATCAGCACCGTGGCGAGCGCCGCGATGACCAGCACCAGGGCAACGTATTCCTGCCAGCGTGGCGACTCGCCAAGCAGCCAGATGCCGCTGAATACGCCAACGACTGGAATCATCAGCGTGCTCAGCGACGAGACGCTGGCGGGCGCGGTGGTGGCGATCTTGAACCACGCCCAATAGCAGAAAATAAACACGAACGTCATGTTGTAGACCAGGCCCACGGTGGCACGCACGCTGATGGGTTGCCACTGTCCCCAATCGAGGATCAGCGCACCGATCATGAGGGGCAGGCCGCCGACGAGCAGTTGCCAGGCAGTGAGCGCCAGGGTGCCCAGCTTCATGGGATAGCGGCGCATGAGCACCGTGCCCAGTGCCCAGGAGATGGCGCCTCCCAGCACGAGCACCGTGCCGAGGGGGGCCGCTTGCATGATGCTCAATTCACCGCCCAGCAGGACGGCCATGCCCGCCATGCCCAGCGCCAGGCCTAGGATACGCCGGGGAGTGAGGCGTTCGTGCAGGATCAGAGCGGACAGCACGACGGCCCACACCGGCATGCTGTACGCCAGGATGGCGCTGCGGCCGGCCGGCAACATTTGCAGGCCATAGCCAATCAGCACGTTCCACAACGTCACGTTGCACAGAGCGATCACGACGAGCCGACCCCATTGATCCGGCGCAACGCGAATCGCTTGCCCTCCGATGCGCGCCAGCAGGAACAGGCCCGTTGCGCCCGATGCCACGCACAGTCCCCGGAAAGTCCATACCGGCATCTCCGCCAAAGTCATTTTCATCATCGGCCAGTTCAGGCCCCACCCGAGGGTCAGCAGCGCGAGCAGGAACCACATCGAACGCGGAAGGGTGGAAGGAGGAGTCATGGGCATGGCGGCTATCGCGCAGAGCGCGGCAGTGTACCGTAACCCGGTTTCCGGCCGGGCGCGGCGGGCACGGTCTTTTTTGTTACCATCACTGCATGCTCAATAATCCTTTGTTGCGTTTTCTGGTCTTCTGGGGCGTCAATACGCTTTCGCTATGGGTCGCCGACACCCTCTTCGACGGCCTGTCGTTCGCGTCGGCGCAGGCGCTGTTTATCGGCGGTTTGATGCTCGGTCTCGTCAATACTTTTTTGAAGCCGCTGCTCGTGCTCCTCACCCTGCCTTTGTCGATCGTGACGCTGGGCCTGTTCGTGCTGATCATCAATGCGCTGATGCTGCTGCTCGTGGCCTGGGTCGTGCCCGGTTTCATCGTGGGCGGTTTCTGGTCCGGATTCGTGGTGGCACTATTCGTGGCCGTCTTCAGCTTTATCGTCAATTCCCTGATCGGCTTCAACAAGATCAGGATCGAGCGCATCAAGTGAAGGTCTAAAGGCCAGCCCTGCTGGATTGCAAGTCAAAGAACCGGGGGAGAATCAGAAATGAAAACAACACTTGTCGCGGCCGCTGTGATTGGCTGGTCGCTGATGTCAGTTACCGCTCATGGTCAATCCTGGACGCCGCCAGCGCCCGGTGAGCGCTGTCCTTCCAGATGGGGCGCTGCGGACGAACGCGGGGCCGCCAACTTGCTGTCAGCGGAGTCCGTGCTGAATGCTTCGCGGCTCATCCGCAGCGGGGAAGTCATCGAACTGGGTCGTGTGCTGGCCATGGATATGCCGCTGTTTGGCTCGCGCCGCTTCGACATACATTCCAAGCGCACGGGGGGCCCGATGGGAAGCAACAAGCGGCTCACCAACGAAGAACTGGTGGTGACGGAAATCGGGCAGGTCGGCACCCAGTTCGACATGTTCTCGCACCAGAGCATCGACAATCGCCATTACAACTGCTTCGTCACCGATGAGATCTCGACGCGCAACGGGTTCAGCAAACTCGGCGTGGAAAAGATCGGTGCCATCTACACGCGCGGCGTGCTGATCGATGTGGCCGCCTCGCGCGGTGTGGAAATGCTCGAAGCCGGCTACGAAATCACCCCGGAGGACCTGCAGGCAGCGCTAAAAAAACAAGGCGTCTCGCTGCGGCGCGGCGACGCGGTGCTGATCCATACCGGCTGGGGCCGGCTATGGGGGGTGGATAACGCCAAGTACAACAGCGGCAGCCCCGGTATCGGCGTTCCGGCCGGGGAGTGGCTGGCGAAACAGGAGCCGGTACTGTTCGGCGCCGACAATTTTCCAGTGGAAGTCTCACCTAACCCGGACAAGAATCTGAGCTTGCCGATTCATCAGCTTGCGTTGGCGGTCTATGGGATCTTTCTGCTCGAGAACATGAAACTCGACGAGCTCGCGGCGAAGAAAGTCTACGAATTTGCCTTCGTCGTGCAACCGCTGAAAATAAAGGGCGGTACCGGTTCCACCGTGGCCCCTATCGCCATTCGATAGTTTCTTGACAGTTCGATCTGCTCCCAGCGCGAGGATTCCATGCAAAAGTACCAGATGTACATCGGCGGCGAATGGGTCGCACCGTCTTCCGGCGAGTGGTTCGAAACGCTACAACCCGTTCACGGGAGAACCGTGGGCACTGATCCCGCGCGGCAACGCGGCGGATGCCGACCATGCGGTGCGCACCGCCCACGCAGCGTTCACCGATGGTCCGTGGCCGCAGATGACGCCCACGCAACGCGGCGCATTGCTCAGGAAGCTGGGCGACCTGGTGGCGCAAAACGCCCAGCAACTGGCCGAGACCGAGGTGCGCGACAACGGCAAACTGCTTGCCGAGATGGCCGGGCAACTCAATTACGTGCCGCAATGGTATTACTACTTCGGCGGCCTCGCCGACAAAATCCAGGGCGCCGTCATTCCGCTCGACAAGAAAGGCTACTTCAACTTCACGCGTTACGAGCCGCTCGGGGTCGTCGTGGCAATCACGCCGTGGAATTCGCCGCTGATGCTGACCGCCTGGAAGCTGGCGCCGGCGCTGGCGGCGGGCAATACCGTCGTGATCAAACCCTCCGAATTCACCTCGGCGTCTGCGCTGGAATTCGTCAAGCTGGTCGAGCAGGCGGGATTTCCCGCCGGCGTCGTCAATGTCGTGACCGGTTACGGCAAGGAGGCCGGCATGCCGTTGGTCGAGCATCCGATGACGGCGAAAATCACGTTCACCGGATCGGACGCGACCGGCCGCGTGATTGCGGAGACGGCGGCGCGCGGGTTCAAGAAAGTGGGACTGGAACTCGGGGGCAAATCGCCCAACATCGTGTTCGAGGATGCGGTCATCGAGGATGCCGTCAACGGTGCGGTGTCCGGGATATTCGCAGCGACCGGCCAGACCTGCATCGCGGGCTCGCGCCTGCTGCTGCAACAGTCGATTCACGATGATTTCGTAGACAAGCTGCTGGCGCTGGCCAAGACTGCGAAGATGGGCAATCCGATGAGCCTGGAAACCCAGGTGGGGCCGGTCACGACGCAGCCGCAATTCCAGAAAGTCCTGTCGTACATCGATGTGGCCAAGAACGAAGGCGCAAAGCTGCGCATGGGCGGGGCTGCGGCCACGCGTCCCGAATGCGGCAAGGGCTGGTTTGTCGAGCCGACCATATTCACGGGAGTCGACAACAAGATGCGCATCGCGCAGGAGGAAGTGTTCGGCCCCGTGCTGTCGATCATCCCGTTCAAGGACGAAGACGACGCCGTGCGCATTGCCAACGATGTCCGCTTCGGTCTCGGCGCGGGCGTGTGGACCAGCGATGTGGGACGGGCGATACGCATGTCGGAACGCATCAAAGCGGGCACCGTGTGGGTCAATACCTATCGCGCCGTGAGCTTCATGTCGCCTTTCGGCGGCTACAAGGATAGCGGCATGGGTCGCGAGAACGGCCAGAGCGCCATCTACGAGTATTTGCAGATGAAGAGCGTGTGGATCAACACAGGCGTCAAGACCGGTAATCCGTTCGTGATGCGCTGAGCCCCGCAGGGGCTGCCTGCCTCACAAAGGAGCAAGTATGGAAAGCAACCTCGACCATCCGGAAAAAACGACGCGCTGGATACGCGCTCTGTACATGATCCTGTTTGCGATCCTGTTCAAGGCGGCGGAATTCGTTATGTGGGTGGTGGTCGTGATTCAACTCGCCGTCGTGCTCGCCACGGGATCGCCGAACGAGCGTCTGCAGCGTTTCGGCAAGCAGCTTTCCATTTACACGTACAGCCTGTGGATGTTCCTGACCTACAACACGGAGAAAAAGCCGTTCCCCTTTTCAGATTGGCCGCAAACGGGGTCGGCAGTGGACAGCAACGGTCCTGCGGCTTCCTCGTGAGAGCGAGGCAGTGCGCACCCTGCACAAGGGGTGCGCACTGCACGCGTACTTGCGTTTTCCTTTAGCCGATTTTCCTGATGTCGGCGCTGCGCGGGATGCGCTTGGGGAGGACATCCCTGAGTTTCGTGGCGGGTATCGCGCAGCAACTTCTCGGTCGTCGCCCAGTCGATGCACGCGTCGGTGACCGAGACGCCGTACTTCAGCTGTGCGAGATCGGCGGGGATCGACTGGTTGCCGGGATTGATGTTGCTTTCCAGCATGACGCCGATGATGGATTGATTGCCCTCCACGATCTGGTGCGCGCAGTCGAGCATTACCAGCGGCTGCAGATTGTGATCCTTGTTGGAATTGGCATGGCTGCAATCGACCACGATATTGGCCGGCAGTTTGTTCTTCGCCAGTTCCTTTTCGACGACCGCCATGGTCACGGAATCATAGTTCGGACCTTTCGCGCCGCCGCGCAGCACGATGTGTCCGTAGCGGTTGCCGCTGGTGCGAATGACGGATACTTCGCCGCGCTGGTTGATGCCCAGGAAGCTGTGGGGACGCGACACCGACAGCAATGCGTTGATGGCGACCTGCAGGCCGCCATCGGTGCCGTTCTTGAAACCGACCGGCGTCGACAGGCCGCTCGCCATTTCGCGGTGCGTCTGCGATTCCGTCGTGCGCGCGCCGATGGCGCTCCAGGTCACCAGGTCGCCCAGATATTGCGGGCTGATCGGGTCCAGCGCTTCGGTGCCGGCGGGCAGGCCCAGTTCGTTGATGTCGCGCAGCACCTTGCGCGCAAGCTGCAGGCCCTCTTCGATGTCGAACGAATCGTTCATGTGCGGGTCGTTGATCAGGCCTTTCCAGCCCGTTGTGGTGCGCGGCTTTTCGAAATACACCCGCATCACGATCAGCATCGTGTCGGAGACCTCGTCCGAGATCCGTTTGAGCCGATGCGCGTAATCCATCGCCGCGTCCGGATCGTGGATGGAGCAGGGGCCGACCACGACCATGAGACGATGGTCGCGGCGGTCGAGAACGCGCTCGAGGGCATGCCGGCCGGCGAGGACGGTCTGTTCGGCCTTGTCCGTCAATGGAATCCGGCGCTTGATTTCATCCGGATTCAGCAGGACGTCCTGGGCCGCGACGTTTACGTTGTAAACCAGTTTTTCATCCATGATGCTTGGGGCTGTTTTGTCAGAGGCTGGACCGATAATTCTACGTAATCGGGCGCCTTGCGGATAGGGCGCCCTGTGCCTCGGGTCCTAGCGCATCTTCGAATACGCGGTCGGCGTCAGAATCAGATTGGTAATGTGCGTCGTGAGCGGGCCATCCTTCTCGGTTTCGGCGCGTATCGCCAGCCAGTCCGGATGCGAAGCGAAGGCGTTCCATTTCTGTTCGCGTTCGGCGAGATTCTCCCACTCGAGGATGTAGTACAGATCGTTATTGCTCTCGCCGATCGCCGTCGTCCAGAAGCCGACCTGGCGAATCCCGAAGCGCTCCCAGACTTTCAGCGTGTGGTTGGAAAATCTCGCGTTTAGCGCGGGAAGCTTGCCCGGGAAAGCGTGGTAGATGCGCAGTTCGTAGATCATGTGGGCGCCTTTGTCGTATCGGTTGGGGTCGGTTGTTAATAACGTTTGATGAGGGTCATGCTGCTGCCTTCCCGGCGCAAGTCGAGCTTGCCCAGAAAACTCATTCCGAGCAGAACGACCGGCAGCGCACTGTTCTCATGGACCATCCCATCGATGTCCCGCAGCGTGATGTCCCCCAACGTGACTTGCGCGAGCCTGACGCGATAAACCGCCGTGAGGCCGTTGGCGGTTTGCGAGTATCCGCGTTCACCGGCCAGATAATTGACGCCGGCACGCCGCGCATCGTCGACGTTCATGGCAACCATCGTGGCGCCGGTATCGACCATGAAACGAACCGAGGCACCGTTGATGCTGCCGGTTGCGACGAAATGGCCGTTGCGATCAGGCATAAGAACCACCGTTGACCGCTCGCTTTGCGCCGACAGCGCGCTGTAGACGCCTTCGCCGATTCGCAAACGCTGCTGCTTTCCCCCGATAGCGATCACGGCCTCCTCGCTGCTCGCGTTGACCAGGGTGACGCCGGCGTAGGTTTCGCCGACCCGAAAGGTGCGCGGCTTGGCTTTGTCCACGACCAGCATGGCCTTGCCCGGAAACAATGCTACGACACTGACGTCCAGCGCCCAGGCTGGCGCGCATAACGCGAAAAGGCCGAGCAAAACTCGCGTAACATTTGTCGCCAATGCGCTTCATGAGAATCCCTTGCAGATGAATCCGGTCGCAATTTTTCGTCATTCGCCCACGGAGGGTCCGGGCTATTTTGCCACGTATCTCGACAGGCGCGGCTTGCCCTGGCGGCTGATCGCGCTCGACCAGGGCGAGCCCGTGCCGTCGCATCCTGGGGCGTTCAGCGGCCTGGCGTTCATGGGCGGGCCCATGAGCGTCAACGATGAGCTTGCGTGGATCGCGCCGGTCCTCGAGTTGATCCGGCGCGCCGTGGCTGATGACGTGCCCGTGCTGGGACATTGTCTGGGCGGCCAGTTGATCGCCAAGGCGCTGGGGGGGCGCGTGGCGCGCAATCCGGTCAAGGAAATAGGCTGGGGCGAGGTGCGGGTGGAAAACAACGACGAAGCGCGCGCCTGGTTCGGACCCGGATTGGCCCGCTTCGAATCCTTCCACTGGCACGGCGAAACGTTCTCGATCCCGGCCGGCGCGGTGCGCATCATGGGCAATCGCCATTGCGAGAACCAGGGCTTTGTGGTCGGGCGCAGTCTGGGCATGCAATGCCATGTGGAAATGACGCAGGATCTCATCGAGAGCTGGTGTGCGTCGGGCGCCGGCGAGATCGCTTCGGCTTCCAGCCCGGCGGTGCAGACGCCGGAACAGATGCGTCGCGGCATGGATGAGAAACTCGAAGCGTTACGAGCGATCGCGACGCGACTCTACGACCGTTGGACCGAGGGACTTGTAAAGACCTGAGCCTTTAGTCCCGAAAGTTGCCGAACTGCACGGGAAAATCGGTCACGTTCTTTTTAACCAGCGCAATCGCCTGCTGCAGCTCATCTCTTTTGGCGCCGGAGACGCGCACCGCGTCGCCCTGGATGCTCGCTTGCAGTTTGAGCTTGGCGTCCTTGATCAGCTTCTGCAGTTTTTTGCCCAGTTCCTGATCGACACCGACTTTCACGGTGATCGCCTGCTTGACCTTGTCCCCGCTGATTGTTTCGGCCTTGCCGCGCTGCAGGCAGCGCACGTCCACGCCGCGTTTGGCCAACTTGCCGATCAAGACGTCGTACACCTGTCCAAGCTTGAAATCGTCGTCGGCGAAAATCGTCAATATCTTCTCGGTGTGCTCCACGCGCGCGTCCGACCCCTTGAAGTCGAAGCGGTTGCTTACCTCCTTGTTGGTCTGGTCGAGTGCGTTCCTCAGTTCGACCTGATTGACCTCAGAGACGATGTCGAAACTGGGCATGTCTGTTCCTTTTTTCCAGAGTTTCCGGTCTCGGCAGCGCCATGCTGCCGGTATCACGCTTACTGCGACGTCCTCCCGCGTTTCGCGCCAATGCGCAGCCGCAATGCGTTCAAGCGAATGAACCCCGCGGCATCAGCCTGGTTGTATGCGCCCTTGTCGTCGTCGAACGTTGCAATACGCGAATCGAACAGCGAATCGGCTCTGGATGCGCGCCCGACGACCAGCACGGTGCCCTTGTACAACTTCAGCCGGACGAGCCCGTTCACGGGTTCCTGGGATTTGTCGATCAGCGACTGCAGCAGCAGGCGCTCGGGGCTGAACCAGTAGCCGTTGTAGATCATTCTTGCGTAACGCGGCATCAGGTCGTCTTTCAGTGCGAGTACTTCCCGATCCATAGTGATCGATTCGATGGCGCGATGTGCTTTGAGCATGATGGTTCCGCCCGGCGTTTCGTAGCAGCCGCGGGATTTCATGCCGACATAGCGATTTTCGACGATGTCGAGGCGGCCGATACCGTGCTTGCCGCCGAGCTGGTTGAGTTTCGTGAGGATCTGCGCGGGGGTGAGTTTCTTGCCGTTTACCGCGACGATATCCCCACGGCGGTACTCGAGCTCGATATGTTCGGGCCGCGCTGGCGCCTTTTCCGGGGACACCGTGATGCGCCACATGGACTCTTCCGGTTCGAAATCCGGATCTTCCAGGATGCCGCCCTCATACGACACATGCAGCAGGTTGGCGTCCATGGAGTAGGGGGCTCCACCGCCCTTGCGCTTTTTGAAGTCCACGGGAATGCGGTGCTGGTCGGCATACGCCAGCAGTTTGTCGCGCGATAGCAGATCCCATTCACGCCACGGAGCAATCACTCTGACATCTGGCATGAGGGCGTAGGCGCCCAGTTCGAAACGCACCTGGTCGTTCCCCTTGCCTGTCGCGCCGTGGGAAATCGCATCCGCGCCGGTCTTACGGGCAATTTCGACCAGACGCTTGGCGATCAACGGCCGCGCAATCGACGTGCCCAGGAGATACTCGCCTTCGTACACTGCGTTGGCCCTGAACATCGGGAAGACGAAATCGCGGACGAACTCTTCACGCAGATCCTCGACATAAATCTGCCGCACACCAAGCTTCCGGGCTTTCTTGCGCGCCGGTTCCACTTCCCCGCCTTGTCCTATGTCGGCAGTGAAGGTCACGACTTCGCATTGATAGACGTCCTGCAGCCACTTAAGGATCACCGAAGTGTCGAGTCCGCCCGAATAGGCCAGCACGACTTTCTTGATCGGTTTTTCCGAGTTTTTCTTCTTCACGTTGTCCCTTGCCATGAGTACGATTAAGTTCGGTTCGAGTTGTCCTCGGCGTCCATGTCGCCTTCATAAACCCCGTCCACCCATTCTCCTACAAACGTTCGCCCGTCCGGCGTGCGGTATTGCCCCTGGCCGTGCGGCTGGCCTTCCTTCCACTGGCCCTCGTACCAGCTGCCATCCGCAGCATCGTAGCGGCCGTCGCCGTCCTGAAGGCTGTGCCTCCAGTCACCGCTATAGCGACCCCCCTCGACGCGCGTCAACGTCCCCTTGCCCTCGGCCCAGCCCTCCTTGAGCATGCCCTCGTACCGATCCGCCGCCTTGCCATTGATGAACCACTGCAGCAAGCCCTCGCCGTCGGCCTTGCCTTTCTTGCACTCACCGCTCCAGGTAATCGTCTCGCCCGGCTGCGGAAAAGGATTGGCTACCTTGCAGCCGCTCTGATCCGCGATCCAGGTGACATCGTCCTCGGCGCCGAGGCCGGCGAGCGGACTCAACAACGACAAGGCCAATGCAATGCGCGGAATGCTGGTCAGGTTCATTTATGCTCCTTCGAAAGTAAGTCATTGTTCGGATGCGGGCACATCGGTGTTCGCCGTACTTCCCTTAAGTACCCCTGTCTTCGACAGTCGAATCCAAGCAGGCGTTCTGCGGCCAACCGGGCTGCGCAGGCGTCTCGAACGCGCCTTGCTTCTAGACCGATTCAATTCTTCCGAGAACGAGATACTCCATCAGCGCCTTCTGAACATGCAACCGGTTCTCGGCCTCATCCCAGACCACGCTTTGGGTCCCGTCTATGACGGCCGCCGCCACTTCTTCGCCGCGATGAGCAGGCAGGCAATGCATGAACAGCGCATCTCGCGCCGCGAAGGTCATCATCTCCGCGTCGACCTGCCAGTCTTCGAAATCGCGTTTGCGCTCCTCGTTTTCCGCTTCGAAGCCCATGCTGGTCCACACATCCGTGGTCACCAGATCGCGCTCCGCGCGCGGCCTGCATGGGGTCGATGAATTCCTCGTAATGATCGGTGCCGTACAGGCCGGCGCGCTCGGGCTCGACCTCGTAACCCGGAGGCGTGGAAACATGCACGTTGAAATCGAGCACCTCCGCCGCCTGCAGCCACGTGTTGCACACGTTGTTCGAGTCGCCGATCCAGGCGACGGTCTTGCCTTGGATCGGGCCGCGGTGCTCGATGAATGTGTAGATGTCCGCGAGGATCTGGCAGGGATGGTACTCGTTCGTCAAGCCGTTGACGACGGGCACGCGCGAGTGCGCGGCGAATCGCTCGATGATGTCCTGCTCGAACGTGCGGATCATGACGATGTCGCACATGCGCGAGATGACTTCAGCGCGCATCCTCGACCGGTTCTCCGCGGCCAAGCTGTGAATCTCGTGTGCTCAGGAATATGGCGGATCCGCCGAGCTGATGCATGCCCGCCTCGAACGACAGCCGCGTACGCGTGCTCTGTTTCTCGAAAATCATGACCAGGGTGCGGTCGAACAACGGGTGATAGGTCTTGTACGCCTTGAATTGCTCCTTGATGGAGCGCGTGCGGGCGAACAGATGCTCGAAGTCGCTGCGCGACATATCCTTGAACTGCAGAAAATGCTTCGGCGAATCCATAAGAGGCTTAGCGATTGACCGCGGCTGCGTCGGCGGTGGCATGCAGGTGCTGAACGATCAATCGCGAAACCCCATCGATCACCAGTTGCACTTCGTCGTCCTTCAGATTCAGCGGCGGCAGCAGGCGAACGACGTTATCCGCCGTGACGTTGATCAAAAGCCCGGCAGCGATGCCCTGAGCGACCAGCGCAGCGCATGGGCGTTCGAGTTCGATGCCGATCATGAGACCCTTGCCGCGTACTTCCCTGACACCCGTGACGCCCGCCAGGGCCTGGGCGATGCCGTTGCGGATCTGCAAACCGATCCTGCCTGCACGATCGACCAGGCCTTCGTCGTCAATTATCGCCAGGGTTATCAGGGCGGCGACGCATGCGAGGGGGTTGCCGCCAAAGGTGGACCCATGCTTGCCGGCCGTGAATACCTGTGCGGCCGGGCCCCGCGCAAGGCACGCCCCGATGGGAAAGCCGTTGCCCAGCCCTTTTGCGAGCGACATGACATCCGGCTGGATGCCCAGATGCTGATGAGCAAACCATTTGCCGGTCCGCGCCATGCCGGACTGGACTTCGTCGAGCATCAGCAGCCAGGCCTTCTCATCGCAGATCCGGCGCAGTTTCGGAATGTAGCCGTCTTCCGGAACCTGGATTCCGCTCTCTCCCTGCACCGGCTCGACAAGCACTGCGACGATATTCGGGTTTACGGCGGCCACCTGTTCCAGCGCGGCAACGTCGTCATAGGGAACCCGCACGAAGCCCGTTGAGAGGGGTTCGAATCCGGCTTGCACTTTGCGACTTCCGGTTGCCGACAGGGTGGCAATGGTGCGTCCGTGAAAGGCGTTTTCCATGACCACGATTGCCGGGGACCCAACGCCTCGCTGATGCCCGTACAGGCGGGCGAGCTTGATGGACGCTTCATTGGCCTCGCATCCCGAATTGCAGAAGAAGGCGTTGTCCATGCCCGCTAACTCGCAGAGGCGGGCCGCCAGTTGTTCCTGCTCGGGAATCTGATACAGATTCGATATGTGCATGGCCCGCGAGGCTTGCTCGCAGATGGCCGCGACCAACCGCGGATGCGCGTGTCCCAGGCCATTGACTGCGACGCCACTGACGCAGTCCAGATAACGCTTCCCCTCCAGATCCCACAGCCAGGACCCCATGCCGTGCGTAAACGCTATTGCCTGCCGGCCATATGTCGTCATCACGTGTTGCATCATCTTGCGCACCTAGCCGGTTCTGACGACCAAAAAAGCACACGGCGGCAAAAAGCCGCCGTGCGTGCCTTTGAAAACGTTGGGGTTTCAAGCCTATATTTATCCCAATCGGCCTGAGGACGCAAGCGCTTTACCGTGCTGCCCGCATCCGTTACTTCCCTCCAACAGGTATCTCTCATTCGCTTTGCGCGCGGGCCTGGCGCGGACCCCGTCACAATCGTGTCGTTACAGCCGCCGGAATGCCTGCACGGGGGGGGTAGACGGTGCCGGTCGTGGTTTAATACACTTGCCTCCCAACTACTTACGCGCAGTAGAATGTCTGGGATAATCAACTTCGAATCAGCCGTTTGTTCTTCAGTCTTCACATATGGGGAAATTTTGGTGCGCTGCAAAATATGCTACGATGTACACAACTGAGGAATAGCAGATGTCCGGACCTCCCATTCAAGAACTCATCATTGTTGGTACGACGACGAATGGGGAAATTTTCCGGCCCAGCGACTGGGCCGAGCGTCTTTGCGGATGCATGGCGCTGTTTGGCGAAGATCAGCGCATCAGCTACTCGCCCTATTTGAAACCTGTTTTGTCCTCGGGCATCAAATGCGTCGTGGTGGATCGCCGTCTCGAGCATATGAATCCCGAGGCCTTCCATTTTCTGATGGCGTTTTGCCGCGACAACGAATTGCAAATCAGGGAAGGCCGGCACGAAATCCGTCAATCGATGCCATTTCGCAAGGACAAAGTCGCCTGATCCGATCGGCTCGCCAGCATTGCCAAAAGAAAAGGCCCGCATCCGCGGGCCTTTCTATTTGGGCTATCGGATCGATCAGGGCATTGCCTTGATGGCGGCAGACAGCCTGCTTTTTTGTCGCGACACCGTATTCTTATGCACGATACGCTTGTCGGCAATCGAATCAATGCGGCTTTGCGATGCCTGCAACTGGGCCTGGGCGGCTTTCTTGTCGCCCGCCGCAATCGCCTTCTTGACGTTCTTGATGGCGGAGCGCAATTCGGTTCGCTGCCCGGCGTTATGGGCGCGGCGTTTTTCGGCCTGACGGGCGCGTTTCTTGGCGGAGGCTATGTTGGCCATGGAGTTTCCTTGAACCGGGACTGCGGAAAAGGGCGCTATGGTACTGGCCTGGAAGGGCGATTGCAACCGTAAATAGCAGGGCCGACCGATATGATGGGCCCTGCTGCATGAGGGCCACCCGGCCGGTCCCGCCGAATTGCTCGGTTACAATCCACCGGTTGCAGGCATCCACACCACTCGACAATGAATTTGCTCAAGGCGTTGGCGACAATCAGCAGCATGACGCTGGTATCGCGAATTCTGGGGTTCGTGCGCGACGCGGTCATCGCGCGGTCGTTCGGCGCGGGGCTCTATACCGATGCGTTTTTCGTGGCATTCAGGCTGCCCAATCTGCTGCGCCGATTGTTCGCCGAGGGCGCCTTTGCCCAGGCCTTCGTGCCGATTCTGGGGGAATATCGCAATGCCAGAACGGCGGAGGAAACGCATAGCCTGATCGATCACGTGGCGACGTTGCTGGGGGTGGCGCTGATCGTCGTTTCAGCACTCGGCATTGTCGCGGCGCCGCTGATCATTTATCTCACGGCACCAGGCTTCGTAGCGGATGCCGACAAGTTTGCCGTCACCGTGCAACTGTTGCGCATCACCTTCCCCTATATATTCTTCATCTCCCTGACATCGCTGGCCGGTGGAATACTGAATACGTGGAGCCGTTTTTCGGTCCCTGCCTTCACGCCGACGTTCCTTAATATCTCCTTCATCGTATTCGCGCTATGGCTCGCACCGTATTTCGATCCACCGGTGCTGGCGCTGGCGTGGGCCGTGTTTGCGGGCGGGGTAATGCAACTGGCTTTCCAGCTCCCGTTTCTTGCGCGCATCGGCATGCTGCCGCGGATGCGTTGGCAACTGCGGGATCCGGGCGTGTGGCGAATCCTGAAATTGATGGGGCCGGCTGTTTTTGGCGTTTCCATCGGTCAGATCAGCCTGCTCATCAATACTATTTTTGCTTCTTTTCTCGTGACCGGCAGCGTCTCCTGGCTGTACTACGCGGATCGATTGATGGAATTTCCAACCGGCCTGTTGGGCGTGGCGCTTGGAACGATCCTTTTGCCGAGCTTGACCCGGAGTTTCGCCGAAAAAACCCGCGAGGAATATTCAAGACTCCTGGACTGGGGACTGCGCCTGACGGTCATGCTGGCGCTGCCATGTGCCCTGGCGCTCGCACTGCTTGCGGTGCCGCTGATCACGACGTTGTTCCATCACGGCGCGTTTGGCGCGGAAGACGTGATGAT
This sequence comes from uncultured beta proteobacterium, assembly GCA_963846655.1. GTDB lineage: Bacteria > Pseudomonadota > Gammaproteobacteria > Burkholderiales > JACQAP01 > JACQAP01. The sequence goes on from CAWJWT010000002.1 coordinate 875,198, forward strand.
GACGCGCAACGCGCTTACTGCTTACAGTATCGGCTTGCTGGGTCTGATTCTCGTCAAGGTGCTCGCCCCCGCGTTCTACGCCAGGCAAAACATCCGCACGCCCGTGAAGATCGCGCTGATTACGCTCGCGGCGACGCAATTGATGAACCTGGCTTTTATCTGGCCGTTGCGCCATGCGGGACTGGCGTTGGCGATTTCACTCGGTGCCTGCCTGAATGCCGGACTGCTTTATTATCAGCTGCGACGCCACGATATTTTTCGACCTCTGGCTGGCTGGGGAATCTTTGTTGCGAAAATCGCCGCTGCATTGCTGGCGATGGGCGCAGGGTTGTGGTGGGCGATGGGCCCTGACGCTCAATGGCTGAGCGCGGGGGTGTGGTGGCGCATTGCGCGGCTGTCGATGCTCGTGGTGCTGGGTGCTGCCACCTATTTCGCCAGTCTGTGGCTGCTGGGGTTGCGGCCGCGGGATTTTGTTAAGCGCTCGGCCTGAACTGTGGCTCGCTTCGCGCGGCCCGACAGGTCGCCAGGACGGCCAGCCAAAAAAAAGCCCCCGCTTTTGACGGGGGCGAAGCACAAACAGCTAGTTCAGGATGGTTAGTTGCGGCGCTTTTCCTTTTCGCGCTTGCGGTCGTGACGCTTGTCATGCCGCTTGAAGCCGCGTTTTTCGGTCGGCACCGAAAAGATCTTCAGCGCCGCGGTGCCTTCAATCTGTTCACCCGACATGGTCTTGCCTTTGAGCAAGCCATTCAAATCGCCTGGCTGGAAGTTGGCGACATCGCCCTTGAAATAGCACACCTTGTCCATGCGACCGTCGCGATTGATGTCATGCGATTGCTTGCGGCAGCGGTACAGGCTCTTCTCGTAGCCGGTCTTGCCGAACGACAGCGAATTCGGATTGACCGTCGTCGCGTCGAAGCCATCCATGGTCAATATGGCCACGGCGATCGGGTCGATGCCCCGTGCGCTTCTCTATATCGCGCTCGTCCTGGTGCCAGCGCCTGACTTCGATCGGCACTTGCTTGGCGGCTGACGGCGGTGGCAATTGCACCGGCGGTACGGAAGGCGGCGATTCAGCCGGCGGAGATTCGGCCGGCGGGGTTTGCGCCGGGGGCGTTTCCACGGGAGGCGGAGTCTGCGCCGGCGGATTGGGATTGCGCACGCCGCTGATTTGCAGCACATAGGTTCCGCCCGGCGTCGCATACTCCATATTCTGCAGGACGCCATCCTGATCCGCCCAATGCGGATAGGCGCTGACTACGACCGTATAGGTTCCGGTTGTGGGTAAGGTCGACCCCGTGATGCGCGGTTCCGTTCCCGTTTCGCATTCGGCGTCGGACATGGCGCGCACGTTGCCCATCGAGTCATAGAGGGCGAGAAGGCTGGGAAAACCTGCACAGCTTCCAGCCCCATCGGGTTGCAGCGATCCAACGATCTGGATCAAGGGCGTATCACCTGCGGTGCCCTCGAAAGTGAAGTAATCCGCATCCGTTGAGGGATCGCCCGCGCTGTTGCCGATTGAGCCAGAAACGCTAAGTCCTTCGGCAGGAATGGGCGTTTGTTGCGCGCCGGAAAGCGAGTCATTGGGTTCCGTCTCGGTAATCGAGGCAGCGCCGGCAACTCCACTGGCACCCAGCACACAGACAAACAGACCACGCGCAAACAGCGATAGAAAAGACCGCTGCATTTCGGTATTCATGATCACTTTCTCCTGTTATCAAACATTTGATTCGTTACTGGTGTAACGCCATTGGAATACGCAATGTCTGTACCCAAACTCGTAGCCCATGCCAGTCAAATGCACATGTTTTTATTGGCTCTGCGTTCAAGTAGTTACAGGGAATTTGCAAGGAAAGGCGACTATTCGGCCGGCGGTGAATGCCGAAAACACGCCTGTGGTGGCGGGAAATGCGTCACGCGCCGAAATTCGTCCGAAGTGACGAAAAACGGACGTGAAATCGCTATGCAATGCGCATGGCTGTCGCGAATGCAGGCCTTGCGGGAAACGCAGAAAACCGCGACCTCAGGGCGTCTCGCGCCGGCCCAGAACTACGGCAGCGGCAAGCAGTGCATCGCGTCTGTGGGCGGCGCGAACCCGTTCATTGGTTGGTACGGTCAGGCTTTGCCGTGCATCGCGTCATCGACCACCGGGCGGGTTAGATGCGGCGCGAACATCTCGATGAAATCGTACGTGTAGCCACGCAGATAACTGTTCTTGCGAATGCCGATTCGCGTTGTGCTGGGCTCGAACAAATGACTCGCGTCGATCGCGCGCACATGCGTATCGCGTTTTGGATCGTAAGCCATCATCGCCACGATCCCCACGCCCATTCCGAGTTCCACGTACGTCTTGATCACGTCGGCATCGATCGCCGTGAGCACGACATTCGGTGCCAGCCCTTTGTCGGCAAAGGCCTGGTTGATCTTCGATCGCCCGGTAAACGCAAAGTCATAAGTGATGACCGGGAATGTCGCGATTGCCTCGACCGTGAGTTTCTTGACCTTCAACAAGGGATGACCCGGCTGCACCAGCACGCAGCGATTCCATTTGTAGCAGGGCAGCATCACCAGATCTTCGTACAACTCGATGGCCTCGGTTGCGATCGCGATATCGGCTTCGCCGGAGGCGACCATCTCGGAAATCTGCGTCGGACTGCCCTGGCGCAGTGAAAGGCGAACGGCCGGATAACGTTTGGTGAAACGCTGGACGACCTGGGGCAGCGCATAGCGGGCCTGGGTATGCGTGGTGGCTATCGTCAAGCGTCCCTTGTCCTCTTCCGTGAATTGCTCGCCAACCTGCCTGAGATTCTCGGCGTCCTTCAATATCCGCCGCGCGATATCCAGAATTGCCTTGCCGGGTTCAGTCACAGCGACGACCCGTTTGCCATGGCGCACGAAGATATCGACGCCGAGTTCTTCCTCGAGACTGCGGATCTGCTTGCTGATACCCGGTTGCGAGGTATGCAGAATTTCGGCCGCATTCGAGAGATTGAGATTCTGCCGTGCGACTTCGCAGATATAACGCAATTGCTGAAGTTTCATGTGGTCCCGAGCATCTACGCTTAATAAGATAATCGTATTTAATACTAACAGAATATTCATAAGCAATATAAGGCCGCCGGTACCATGCCTTCTTCGATGCACAGGCGGGGTGGGATCGCACGTGGCGCGGCGGCTCGCCAGGGAAAATGGAAATCGGTTACGCATTATCGGGGTTATTGGTGGGGTTCATCGTCGGGCTCACGGGCGTCGGCGGCGGCTCCTTGATGACCCCGCTGCTGGTAATGGGGTTCGGCATTCCACCGGCAACGGCCGTGGGCACCGACCTGCTCTATGCCTCCTTCACCAAAGCGACCGGTGTGTGGGTCCATGGCCGCCGCGGCAACGTGGAGTGGAAACTGGTGAGCTGGCTTGCCGCGGGCAGTATCCCCGCGGCAATAGTCGCACTCATCGCCTTGCATCTTCTCGGGGTCGGCAGTCACAAGGTGGGCGGGCTGATCACCGGCTCGCTGGGCATCGCGCTGATTTTGACCGCCCTCGCTATTTTGTTCAAAGACAGGCTCCAGCGTCTGGGACAGAACAGCGCCGGAAAGCGCTGGCGGGAGCGCCATGTCGTTGCGGCCACGATCGCGACCGGCGCGGTGATTGGCGCGTTGGTTGCGTTGAGCTCGGTGGGCGCGGGAGCACTCGGTGTCGCGGCATTATTCTGGTTGTTCCCGCTGTTGCCCGCCTCGCGCATCGTCGGCAGCGATATCGCCCACGCGGTACCGCTGACCGCCGTGGCAGGCGTGGGGCACTTCTTCATGGGGAGCGTTGACTGGTCACTGCTGTTGAATCTTCTGATCGGCTCGCTGCCCGGAATCTACCTCGGGAGCCACCTGAGCGGACGGATTGCCGAGCGCTGGCTACGACCGGCGCTGGCTTCCATGCTGGTGCTGGTCGGGGCCAAGCTGGTCCTCTGATCAGACCGTTCCAAAGGTCATCCTTAAAAGGGTTGTCATGTACGTATACGATCAAGTCGACCGCAATCTGGTCAACGAGCGCGTGGCGCAGTACCGGGACCAGGTCGAAAGATTTCTCGCCGGGAGCTGAGCGAGGACGAATTCCGGCCCCTGCGCCTGCAGAACGGGCTGTATATGCAGCGCCATGCACATATGTTGCGCGTGGCGATCCCGTATGGGTTGCTCTCGGCCAGGCAGTTGCGCATGCTGGCGCAGATCGCCAAACGCTACGACCGGGGCTACGGGCATTTCACGACGCGGCAGAATATCCAGTACAACTGGCCCCGCCTCGAAGACACGCCCGCAATTCTTGCCGATCTCGCGTCGGTGGAAATGCATGCGATCCAGACCAGCGGCAATTGCGTGCGCAATATTACGTCCGACGAGTTTGCCGGCGTTGCGCCCGACGAAATCCTGGATCCGCGCCCGTTCGCCGAGATCCTGCGGCAGTGGTCCACCTTTCATCCCGAGTTCGCCTTTCTTCCGCGCAAGTTCAAGATTGCCGTAAACGGTGCTGTGGAAGACCGGGCTGCAACGGCGTTTCACGATATCGGGTTGTATTTGCGCCGCGGGCCCGAGGGCGACGTCGGCCTGCGTGTCCTGGTCGGCGGCGGCATGGGACGCACGCCGATCGTCGGGCCCGTGATCCGCGAGTTCCTGCCGTGGCGGCACATGAATACCTATGTCGAAGCCATCCTGCGCGTCTATAACCGGTACGGTCGGCGCGATAATCTGTACAAGGCGCGCATCAAGATCCTGGTCAAGGCGCTAGGTACCGAGGAATTCGCGCGCCAGGTCGAACAGGAATGGTCGCTGATCAAGGACGGGCCGGACACCCTGACGGATCAGGAACTGGCGCGGGTATCGGCGTATTTTGCGGCTCCCGATTACGCAGCTTTCCCGTCGAGCGACGTGAAGTTCAATAGGGATGTCATGGAAAGTGCCGGATTTGCCCGCTGGGCCGGTCGCGCCGTCAAGGGCCACCGCGTTCCGGGCTATCGATCCGTCGTGCTGTCCCTCAAGAAAACCGGCATCCCCCCGGGCGATGCGACCACGGAACAAATGGAGCTGGTCGCCGATTGGTCCGAGCGTTTCGGCTTCGGCGAAGTGCGTGTGTCGCACGAGCAGAATCTGATTCTGCCCGACGTGCGCGCTGATGACTTGTTCACGCTCTGGCAGGAAGCGCGCAAGGCCGGCCTGGCGACACCCAATCTGGGCTTGCTCACGGATATCATTGCCTGCCCCGGCGGCGATTTCTGTTCGCTCGCGAACGCCAAGTCCATTCCTGTTGCCGAGGCCATCCAGCGGCGCTTCGATGATCTGGATTTCGTGCACGACATCGGTGAACTCAATATCAACATATCGGGTTGCATGAATTCCTGCGGCCATCACCATGCCGGTCACATCGGCATCCTCGGCGTCGATAAGGATGGCGAGGAGTGGTACCAGGTTTCGGTCGGGGGTGCCGACGGATCCCAGGCCGGGCGCGGGCGCAGCGCCATCGGCAAAGTCATCGGACCGTCGTTCAAGGCGGACGACATGCCCGACGTGATCTCACGCTTGGTCGACATTTACCTCGAGCAGCGCCAGGAAGACGAGCGCTTCATCGATACGGTCGGCCGTCTCGGCATCGCTCCATTCAAGACAGGCGTATACGGTTCGCCATTGCGGGCTAGCCGGCGCGCTGCCGAAGGAGTCGTCGCCGATGTCTGAGATCATTCTGCGTGATGCGGTCGTGGTGGACGACTGGCAAATCCTGCGGCCGGGCGCGGACGAATCGCTGTCGTTCCAGCGGGACGCTTCATCGTGCCTCTGCGCGTGTGGCTGGACCGAAGCGCGAGGACTTGAACGCGCGGCGAAATATCGGCGTCTGGCTGAGCGGTGACGATGATCCGGCGGCGCTCGCGCCGTGGCTGGCGTCGCTTTCGATGGTGGCGGTCGATTTTCCAAAGTTCACCGACGGACGCGGCTATTCGATTGCCTATCTGTTGCGTTCGCGATTCGGCTACACGGGTCAGCTCCGCGCCATCGGCGACGTGCTTCCGGATCAGCTTTTTTACATGAAACGCGTGGGCTTCGACGCCTTTGCAGTGCGCTCGGACAAAGACATCCGCAAGGCCTTGCGCAGTCTGCAGCCGTTTACAGACGCTTATCAAGGTTCCTGGGACAATGCGGTGCCCGCCTACCGGCGCCACCAGCGTGCCTGGCCGGCGGCGCCCGGCAAATCATGAACTCGGCCGCGCAGCCGCACGCCCGGACCGTGCCGGCCACTACAGATTCACGCATCAGCCTTCTGACCGCCCGACTGAAAGACGTGGTGGGTGAGTTTCACAGCGTCGCATTTGCCAGCAGCCTCGGCGCGGAAGACATGGTCGTGGCGGACGCAATCTATGGGGCGCAACTGCCGATCGCCGTCTTCACGCTCGATACCGGACGTCTCCCACGCGAAACGCTCGATCTGCTCGATCGCATGCGAACTCGCTACGCCCGCATGCCGGAGATCATCCGGCCGGCCGAACAGGACATCACGCAATATGTCTCCGTCCATGGTCTCAACGCGTTCTACGAAAACGTCGAGCTGCGCAAGAAATGCTGCGGTATCCGCAAGGTTGCCCCGCTGGCACGCGCGCTGGACGGACGGGATGCGTGGGTGACGGGGCTGCGCCGCGCGCAGTCGATCACACGCACTGAACTGCCGCTGCGCGAATTCGATTCCACGCATGGCCTGGTCAAATTCAACCCGCTGGCGGATTGGAGCCAAGAGGATGTCTGGACCTACATCCGGAGTCGCGATGTCCCCTACAACGCCCTGCATGACCGCGGCTATCCGTCTATCGGTTGCGAACCGTGTACGCGCGCGGTCCGGCCCGGCGAGGATATCCGCGCGGGGCGCTGGTGGTGGGAATCGAAGGACAGCAAGGAATGCGGCCTTCATGTCTCGCCGATAGTCGTAACGGACAGGGGAAAAGCAACGTGAGTGCGCTATTGCAAATCGATGCAACGCGAATCAATCATCTCGATTGGCTGGAATCGGAATCGATTCACATCCTGCGCGAAGTGGCCGCGGAATGCAGTAATCCTGCGCTGCTGTTCTCGGGCGGGAAGGATTCCATCGTGATGTTGCGGCTCGCGGAGAAAGCCTTCCGGCCGGGCAAGTTCCCGTTTCCGCTGCTGCATATCGATACCGGGCACAACTTTCCCGAAGTCATCAGTTTTCGCGACTTCCGCGCGGCCGAACTGGGCGAGCGGCTGGTGATAGGTCATATGGACGATTCGATCCGGTCCGGACGGGTCCGGCTGCGCTCGGCGGAGGAAAGCCGCAACGTGCATCAATCGACGACGCTTCTCGACACTATCGCCGAGTACGGATTCGACGCCTGCATCGGCGGGGCGCGCCGCGACGAGGAAAAGGCGCGGGCCAAGGAACGTATCTTCTCGTTCCGGGACGAGTTCGGCCAATGGGATCCAAAAAATCAGCGACCGGAATTGTGGAGCCTGTACAACACGAAGGTGCACAAGGGCGAGAATATTCGCGTGTTTCCGATCAGCAACTGGACCGAACTGGATGTGTGGCAGTACATCGCGCGCGAAGGGCTCGCAGTGCCGTCGATTTATTACGCTCATCCGCGTGAAGTCGTCCGCAGGCCCGGAGGGCTGTTGCCTGTCTCGGAGCTGGTGCGTCCGAAAGCAGGCGAGGTCGTGGAAACTTTATCGGTGCGCTTTCGCACGGTGGGCGACATGACCTGCACTTGCCCGGTGGAGTCCATTGCGGCCAACGCGCAACAGATCATTCTCGAAACGGCTACGACCCGCATCACCGAACGCGGCGCAACGCGCATGGACGACCAGACTTCAGAGGCGTCCATGGAGCTGCGCAAAAAAGAAGGATACTTTTAACATGTCAGCCATCGAAACCATGTCGCCGGTCGACACCGGGATGCTGCGCTTCAGCAGCGCCGGCAGCGTCGATGACGGGAAGAGCACGCTGATCGGACGGCTCCTTTACGACACTAAAGCCATATTCGAAGATCAGCTCTCGTCGATCGAGAAATCCAGCCAGCGGCGCGGCCACACCAGCATCGATCTTTCGTTGTTGACCGATGGCCTGCTCGCCGAACGCGAGCAAGGTATTACGATCGATGTCGCGTATCGTTATTTCGCCACACCTTCGCGCAAATTCATCATCGCGGATACGCCCGGCCACGAGCAATACACGCGCAACATGGTGACCGGCGCATCCACCGCGGATCTGGCGATCGTGCTCGTCGACGCACGCAAGGGATTGCTTACGCAGTCCAGGCGTCACGCGTACATCGCCAGCCTGCTGCGCATTCCGCATGTGGTGCTTGCGGTCAACAAGATGGATCTGGTGGATTATTCGCAGTCTGTATTCGACGAAATCCGAGAAACCTTCTCGGGCTTTGTTCGAGACCTGGATTTTCATCGGGTCGATGCGCTGCCGATGTCGGCGTTGCAAGGCGACATGGTCGTCGGGCGCGGCGACAACTTGTCGTGGTATCGCGGGCCTACGTTGCTGGAAGTGCTCGAGAGCGCCGAAGTAGCCCGCTCTGCGGTGCACGGCAGACTGTTCTTCCCGGTGCAGTTGGTTTCCCGGCCGGGCGACAGCGGCATTGACGACGCGCGCGGCTACGCGGGGCGCATAGAATCCGGCAGTATCGGCGCCGGCGATACCGTGACGGTCCTGCCTTCCGGGCAGGTGTCGCGTGTGCGTTGCGTGCGCACGTTCGACGGCGCGATCGAGCGCGCGCAGGCGCCGCAGTCGGTGACGGTGGTGCTCGAAGACCAACTCGATATCTCGCGCGGGGACGTTCTCGCCGCGACCGGGGCCCTACCGAGCGTGGCCCGCGAGTTCGAAGCGACCGTCTGCTGGCTGGCGACCGAACCCTTCAACCGCAGCCGGCGCTATCTGGTCAAACAGGGCACGCGCGTGGTCAAGTCCCTGCTGGGTTCGCCGCAGTTTCGCGTGAACGTCAACACGTTGGCGAGAGAGCCCGCCGACACGTTCATGCTGAACGACATTGGTCGTATCTCGGTCAAGACCGCCCAGCCGATCGCATTCGAATCCTATCGCCTCAATCGCGCAGCGGGGAGTTTCATCGTCATCGACGAGACCAGCAACAACACGGTCGCGGCCGGACTGATCGAATAATCCGGGGCCTGGCGGCACAGGAATACGCCATGACTTATGTAGTAACCGAATCGTGCATCAACTGCAAACATACCGACTGCGTCGACGTGTGTCCTGTCGACTGCTTTGTCGAAGGCCCGAACTTTCTGGCAATTGATCCGGATAATTGCATCGATTGCAGCTTGTGCGTGGCCGAGTGTCCCGTAGAGGCCATATGTGCTGAAGAGGATGTGCCCGAGGCGCAGCGCGATTTCATCCGCATCAATGCGCAGGCAGCCAAAGTGTGGCCCGCCATCACGGAGAGGAAATCCGCGCCGGCCGATGCCGATCATTGGGCAGCGATCAAGCAGAAACGTCCTTATCTGGAGGCGGTGTGATGGGCAAGGTGTACCTGATTGGCGCGGGGCCGGGGGCGGCTGATTTGATTACGCTGCGCGGCGCCGAATTATTGAAGCGGGCGGATATCGTGTATTACGACGCGCTGGTGCAGCCGGAAATGCTTGCATTGGCCTCGCGCGCCAGGCAGGTTGCCGTGGGCAAGCGTTGCAGCCGTATTTCGACCGACCAACGCTTCATCAATCGCAGCCTGGTCGAGGCGGCGTCCAAATACGATACCGTTGTCAGGCTCAAGGGCGGGGATCCGATGCTGTTCGGCAGGGCGCAGGAAGAACTTCAGGCGTTGACGGCCGCCGGCGTTGACTGCGAGATCGTGCCAGGCGTTACTTCGGCGCTGGCGGCCAGTGCGGAACTGGGCGTTTCACTCACCGAGCGTGGCGTCAGTCGCAGCGTGGTGTTTGCCACGCCTCGCATCGGTGAAGGCGAAGATGCCAGCGATTGGGCGCCGGCCGTGGTCAGCGCCGATACCGCCGTCCTGTACATGGCAGTTGGCCAGGCCGCTGCGATTGCAGCAGTTCTGGAAGCGCACGGCATGTCCGGGGCGACGCCGGTGATTCTGGTCGAGAATGCATCGCTGCCGGCCGCGCGCCATATCGGCAGCACGCTGCGTGGACTGCGCAGTGGGGCTGCGTGCGAATTGACGGGTCCGGCGTTGTTGCTATTCGGCGCGGTATTTCGCAAGCGCGCCCATGCGCTGATCGGGCAAGCGTTGCTCAGTGCGGTGATACCCCGCCAGGTTCTGCCCGGCTGATCCACCCCGCCCGTCGTCGCCGTCACGCCGCCAGGCCGTCCGTTACACTAGAGGGCATGGCATACATTCGAGTATCGCGGTGACTCCGGCGTCAGACTCGGCGATCATCCTGTTCGCACATGGTGCGCGCGATCCGGCATGGGCCGAGCCCTTCCGGCGGATCGTGGAGCGGTTACGCCATACCCGGCCCGGTACGCGCGTGGAACTGGCGTTTCTGGAAATGATGCAACCCACCCTGGCCTCGGCTGTCGCCACATTGGCTGCCGAACACTTTACTCGGCTCACGGTGGTCCCGCTTTTTCTGGCCCAAGGGGGGCATCTGCGGGAAGATCTGCCGCGCTTGCTGGAGGCCATTCGCTCAGATAACCCGCGTCTGCGCATCACGGTAACCAGTGCCATCGGCGACTCGGAAACTCTTACCAACGCCATTGCCGACTGGGCACTCGACCAGCACTTGTCCCGCATTGATTGACAGCCGGCCGGGCAGGGCGCTTTAAAACCATGCTCCGGCAAGTGGAAAGCCGCTAGAATCCTGCCTTTTGGCTGTCGGACATGCGAGTTTTTCGGGGCATCCCGGCGCGGGCGGACGTCCCTATCGCGCTGACCATCGGTAACTTCGACGGGGTTCATCTCGGCCACCGTGCGATGATCGCGCGCCTGGCCGACGTGGCGCGTCGGCGAGGGTTGCCTGTGGCGGTCATGACTTTCGAACCCCAGCCTCAGGAATTTTTCGCGCCGGATCAGGCGCCCGCGCGCCTGACCGCCCTGCGCGAAAAATTGGACCTGCTGTGCGAGTGCGGCGTGGAGCGTGTGTACGTCTGCCATTTCGACTACGCCTTTGCGCAATTGACCGCCGACGAATTCATTTCGCGGATCCTGCACGACGGGCTGGCGGCGCGCTGGTTGCTGGTGGGGGACGATTTCCGGTTCGGCGCCCGACGCGCCGGGGATTTCACCTTGCTCAAGTCGCTGGCGCCGTCGTTCTCCTTTGAAGTCGAAGCCATGGCGAGTGTGGTGGCCGCGGGTGGGCGTGTGTCCAGCACGGCAATTCGCGCCCGCCTGCAGCAAGGCGATTTGCGCGGTGCCCAGCAATTACTCGGCCGGCCGTATTCGATCAGCGGTCGCGTGGTGGATGGCGACAAACTGGGCGCCAGACTCGGCTACCCGACCGCGAACGTACAGCTCAAGCGCGCCAAGGCGCCGCTGTCGGGGATTTTCGTAGTGGAAGTAGAGGGCCTTGGTCCGGCGCCTTTGCCGGGTGTGGCGAGCCTTGGCGTGCGTCCCACCGTCAAGGAGCGGGGTCAACCCACGCTGGAGGTCTACCTGTTTGAATTCAATGAGCGCATTTACGGACGGCGCATCGGCGTGCGTTTCCTCGAGAAGTTGCGCGACGAGCAGAAGTTCGCCGATATCGAATTGCTGGTGGCGCAGATGGACCGCGATGCCGAGCAAGCAAGGCAGTATTTTGCGCGGCGGTCCGCGCACGCATGAGCCCGTCTGAGTGAGGATTCGAAAAAAGCATGGCTGACTACAAGAACACATTGAACCTTCCTGACACGCCGTTCCCGATGCGCGGGGATCTGTCCCGGCGTGAGCCCGCCTGGGTACAGCAGTGGCAGGAGAGCAAGCTGTACGAGCGCATACGCGAGGCGTCCCAGGGACGGCCGAAATTCATTCTTCACGACGGGCCGCCCTATGCCAACGGTGATATTCACATCGGCCATGCCGTCAACAAGATACTCAAGGACATCGTGGTCAAGTCCAAAACCCTGGCGGGCTTTGACGCCCCCTATGTGCCGGGATGGGATTGCCACGGCCTGCCCATCGAGCATCAGGTCGAAAAGAAGCACGGAAAGAATATTCCTGCCGCGCAGTTTCGCAAGCTTTGCCGCGATTTTGCCGCCGAGCAAATCGAGCGCCAGCGCAAGGACTTTATCCGCCTGGGCGTTCTCGGCGACTGGCTGAATCCCTACCAGACAATGGATTTCAAGACCGAGGCCGATACCATCCGGGCCCTGGATGCGATCCGGCGCCGGGGCTTTCTCTATCAGGGGGCGAAACCGGTGCACTGGTGTCTGGATTGCCGGTCGGCCCTTGCCGAAGCGGAAGTCGAGTACGAGGATCGCACGTCACCGGCGATCGATGTCGCTTTCAAGGTGCATGACAATGCCGCGCTGGCGAAAATCCTGCGATTTACGCACATCTATGAGCCGGTGTTCGCGATCATCTGGACGACGACGCCCTGGACATTGCCGGCCAATCAGGCCGTCTCCGTGCACCCCGATTTCGATTATGTGCTGGTGCATTTCTCCGCGGGTTTCCTGATTCTCGCCAAGGATCTTGCAGACCAGTGCCTGCAGTCGTATCAGATACAGGAACGCGAAATCGTCGCCGAGTTCAAGGGCGCGGACATCGAGAACCTGGCGCTCGAGCACCCGTTCTACGAGCGACTCGTGCCGGTCGTGCTGGGCGATCATGTGACACTCGATTCGGGTACCGGCCTGGTTCACACGGCGCCGGCCCACGGCGTGGAAGATTTTGCAGTCGGCCTGCGTTACCAACTGCCGGTGGAAAATCCGGTGGATGACGACGGCCGGTTTTTCCCGAAGGTCCCGCTCGTTGGGGGGCAGACAGTGTGGCAGTCCAATGATGTGGTCGTCCAGGCGCTCAAGGACCACGAGCGCTTGTTACGCATCGAAAGCTACCGGCACAGTTATCCGCATTGCTGGCGCCACAAGTCGCCGCTGATTTTTCGCGCCACGCGCCAATGGTTCATCGGTATGGATCTCGATGGCGCGCGCAACTTGCGACAGATCGCGGCGAAGGCAGTTAAGGCGACGGCGTTCTATCCTTCCTGGGGGGAAGCGCGCCTGCAGGGGATGATTGCCACCCGGCCCGACTGGTGTGTATCGCGCCAGCGTCACTGGGGCACACCCATGGCTTACTTCGTTCACAAGGAATCCGGGGAGTTGCATCCACGTACCGATGAACTCGTCGAGCAGGTCGCGCAGCGCGTGGAGCGCCAGGGCATCGAAGGCTGGTTCTCGCTTGACGCTGCCGAATTGCTGGGCGACGAGGCGACTACCTACCGCAAGGTGCCCGATACGCTCGATGTGTGGTTCGATTCCGGCACCACCCATCGGTCGGTTCTCCAGCGGCGCGAGGAACTGTGCAAACCGGCCGATCTGTACCTGGAGGGTTCCGACCAGCATCGCGGCTGGTTTCAGTCGTCGTTGCTGACCGGCTGCGCCATAGACGGGCAGGCGCCCTTCAAAGGCTTGCTGACACACGGCTTCGTGGTCGACGGCCAGGGGCGCAAGATGTCGAAATCGGTGGGCAATGTCATTGCGCCGCAGAAAGTCATGGATACGCTCGGCGCCGATGTGCTGCGTCTGTGGATCGCATCGACCGACTACTCGGGCGAATTGTCGCTGTCCGACGAAATATTGAAGCGTGTGGTCGAATCGTACCGGCGCATCCGCAACACGCTGCGCTTCCTGCTGGCCAATCTGGATGACTTCGATCCCAAGGCGCATGCGTTGCCCGTGACGGAATGGATCGAGATCGACCGCTACGCGCTGCAGATGGCCGCACGGCTCCAACGCCAGGTACTCAAGGATTACGACGAGTTCGAATTTCATTTTGTCGTGCAAAAACTGCAGACCTTCTGTTCCGAAGACCTCGGCGGGTTCTATCTGGACGTCCTCAAGGATCGCCTGTATACGGCCGCGAAAGATTCCCGTGCGCGCCGCTCCGCACAAAGCGCGCTGTATCACATCGCGCACAGCCTGCTGCGCCTGGTGGCCCCCATCCTGTCGTTCACAGCGGATGAAGCGTGGCCGGTGGTCACACGCAACGAGGGCGATAGCGTGCTGCTGTACACCTGGCATGCGTTCCCTGATTCGGGCGCGGACCTGTGCCCGCGCTGGGACGAGATCCGGGTCGCGCGCTCCGAAGCCCAGAAGGAGATCGAGGCCGTCCGGGCCGCCGGCAAAATAGGCTCCTCGTTGCAGGCAGAGGTCGAGTTCCAGGCCTCGGGGGAACGCCTCGCGTTGCTGCAATCCCTGGACGACGATCTGCGCTTCGTGTTCGTCACCTCGCAAGCCACGGTCGTCGAGGGCACAAACGAAATAAGGGTCAAGCCGAGCGCTTACCGTAAATGCGAGCGCTGCTGGCATTACCGCGAGGATGTGGGCGCGGACGCCGGTCATCCCGAGATCTGCGGGCGGTGCACGGCGAATCTGTTTGGTTCCGGCGAGCGGCGCGTTCATGCGTAGCCTGCGCATCTGGTTCGGCTTCAGCGCGCTGCTCGTCGCCCTCGACCAGATCACAAAGATCCTCATTCAGCGCGCACTGGGGCCCGGCGAAACCATCGACGTATTGCCGCCGGTGGTGACACTGGTGCTCGCCTACAATCCCGGCGCGGCATTCAGCTTCCTTGCATCCGCGGGGGGCTGGCAGCGTTATTTTTTCCTGGTCATTGCGCTGGTCGCCTCGGCGTTGATCACCTATATGATGGTCAAGCATCATTCGAACCGTTTCCTGTGCTTTGCGCTTGCACTCGTGCTTGGGGGCGCGGTGGGCAATCTCATCGACCGTGTCGTTTACGGCAAGGTGGTGGATTTCCTGCTGCTGCGCTGGCCCGGCGGGCCGGCCTTGTTCGATCCCTGGCCGGCATTCAACCTGGCCGATTCCTGCATCACCATCGGCGCCGTGTTGTTGATCTGGGATAGTTTCCGCAGACCGCGTGTCCAAGGGGCGTGAGTTCGTTACCGGATGAGTCGATGCCGAACTGGATGAAAATGATTGACGCCAAGATCGCGTTGGCGAGGCGCGGCGCGAAACCGTCGAAGGTGGGCGACAATCCGCGAATTCCGCCGGGGCAAAAGCAGGTGCACGATTTTCCCGTCCTCGATCTGGGACTCGAGCCCGACGTCTCGCCGTCGAACTGGAATCTGCGCATATTCGGCCTGGTCGAGCACGAACTCGAATTCGGGTGGAAGGCTTTTCAACAGCTTCCGCAAGTCGGGCGGACGACCGATTTCCACTGTGTCACGCGCTGGTCGCAACTCGACATGCACTGGAAGGGCGTCTCGGCACGTGAACTTCTTTTGCGTGCGCGCCCCCTGCGCGAGGCCGCTTTTGTCACGCTGCATTGTGCAGACGAGTACACAACTAATTTGCCGCTGGACGCGTTGCTCGACGATGACGTGTTGCTCGCGCACAGCGTATTGAGCAAGCCATTGACCCCCGAACATGGCGGACCGGTGCGCCTGGTGGTACCCAAACGCTATGCATGGAAGAGCGCCAAGTGGCTGACCGGCATCGAATTGCACGCCGCGGACCGCCCGGGGTTCTGGGAAGTGCGCGGCTATCACAATGAGGCGGACCCGTGGCAGGAACAGCGCTTCTCCCACGCCGCTTTGGATTAATCGGCACGGCGTATAATTCCGGCCTGCCTTTTTGATTGCCGTGTCCATGGAAGTCCTGCTTGCCAATCCCCGCGGTTTTTGCGCCGGCGTAGACCGCGCCATCGAGATCGTCGAACGTGCCTTGAAACTGCATGGGGCGCCGATCTATGTGCGCCACGAGGTGGTCCACAACAAGTACGTGGTGGAGGATTTGCGCGCCAAGGGTGCGGTGTTCGTGGAAGCGCTGAGCGAGATTCCGCAAGGCGCGACCGTCGTGTTCAGCGCCCATGGCGTATCGCAAGCGGTGCGTCGCGATGCCGAAGCGCGCGGCTTGAATGTCTTCGATGCCACGTGTCCGTTGGTGACCAAGGTCCATGTCGAAGTCGGCAAGATGCACCAGGGTCGGCGGGAGATCGTGATGATCGGCCATGCGGGCCATCCGGAAGTGGAAGGCACCATGGGCCAGGTCGACGCTCAGGGTGGACGCGGCATGTATCTGGTGGAATCCGTCGAGGACGTCGCACGCCTTGAGGTGAGCAATCCGGACAATCTTGCGTTCGTGACCCAGACGACTTTATCGGTGGACGACGCGCGCGCGATCACCGAGGCGCTGCGGCGGCGTTATCCGTCCATCATCGGCCCCAAAAAAGACGATATCTGCTACGCGACGCAGAACCGCCAGGATGCAGTCAAGGCGCTGGCGAAACACAGTGATGTGTTGATCGTCGTCGGCTCGCCGAACAGTTCGAATTCCAACCGCTTGCGAGAAGTCGCCGCCAATCTCGGCGTGCCCGCCTACATGCTTGACGATGCCGCCGATCTGAAGCCCGAGTGGGTGAAAGGCAAGCAGGTTGTGGGCGTCACGGCGGGCGCCTCCGCGCCGGAAGTGCTCGTCCAGGCGGTCATATCGAGGCTCAGGACCTTGGGCGCGCAAACGGTCCGGGAGCTCGACGGGATTGCGGAGCGGGTCACGTTCCCCCTGCCCAAGGCACTGAGCCGCTGACGCTGCGGCCCGGCCAGAAAGAAAAGCGGCTCGCATTGCGAGCCGCTTTTTGTTTGCCTTGACCTGGCTACTGCGACAACTCTCGCCAGGAACTGCGGCGGCCGGTCGGGCTCGGTGAGGAGAACGGCGGCGCCAGGTTGGGATATTTGTTATCCGATGTGGTCACGATCGCAACCGTCTTGTTGTTCGGCAGGCGCACCACGCTGATACCGACCACCAGCGAGTTGCCGATCAGCACGCCGGCAAGCGTGCTGCCCGAGGATACGACGTAGCCCCCCGTCTTGTAATCCAGGAAGTTCAGATACGAGGTGCCGCCCGACGTGCAGGCGCTCGACGCCGGAATATTCGAACCGATGATCAGCGTGCCCAGTTGCAATTTCGGATCCACGTTGACCCGTTCACCCAGGTCCGGAAGATCCACCCGCCACCCGTTCTTCGAGGCATCGACCGTATTCGATGTCGCCGTGCGCGTTCCTGCACCGACGCCGGTCGTCGTGTTCGTCAACGTCTGGGCGACAATCGTGCCGCCGCGCACATTGATCGGTGAGGCGGGCGCAGTGCCGTTGGTCGCATCCTTGATGCCGTAGATCGTCTGAGTCTGCGTGGAGGGCAGGTCGCTGGTGCCCAGATAACGCCCGGTGCCCACATAGATGAACGGCACCCCGTTGACTTCGCCCAGTTCCGGCTTGGTCGTCACCGGCTGTCCAACGCCGGACGGATCGGTATAGCGCGCGACTGCGTACGCAGTGGCTGTATCCAGATTGAAGCGCCACAGATAACCCTGCAAGTCCGCGCCGTACACTCTGAGCGTGGTGTTGTCCACACTGGTGTCATCCACCCAGTTATTGAGGCGGGAGAGGCCCAGCGGCGTGGTGGTGCTGCCCGGGTTGAGGAACTGCGAGGCATTGGCGGCCTGGATCTTTTTCAGGATCACGCCGGTGACCGGGATTCAGCACATACACGTAGCCTTTGCCGTCTCCGGGACTGACGTTGTTATAGCCGGAGGTGACGACCACGACCCAGGTGCCATTGCCAAGCTTGGTGATGATCGGGTTGCCGTAGGAGAGCCCCAGGTCGCAGTCGTCGGTGCTGACGCCGAGTGTCACGGACGACGGGCAGCTTGCCGTGGGCCTGACATTGAATTCCCACAAGCCGACGGGCGTCGCCGGATCGGTGACATCGAGCGCGTAAAACCCGCGTCCGCCCGCACTCAGACCGCCCACCAGAATCGTCTTCCATTTAGCGGCGACCGGATCGTAGATGTCGCCGACGGTTGGCGAGCCATCGACATAGTACTGGTGACGGTTGCCGTAGTCCTTGTCGGCAAGGCGATACAGGTTCGGGATCAGGATATTGGGGATGAACGCCCAGCGCTCGTCACCAGTGTCGCCGTTGAAGGCATGCAGCATGCCGTCGTTGGCGGCGATGTACACGCTGGAACTGCGCGGACCGCTGAATATCCCGGTACAACCTGCACCGCCAGTGTTGACGCACTCCTTGAAGTTCGCGCCGGCCGGTGCACGCGAATCCGGCGTCGGTGTAGGCAGCCGAAATCTGCTTCACGTAGACCGGTGCGCCATTGACCACGTCGCCCAGCACATGCTGCCGGTCGCGATACAACTGATTCGCCGTGGCAACCGAGGCCTGGCTTTCGAAAGAGCCATCGCCCCGGATGAAGTTGACGAGGTTCAGGCCCGCAGCGGCTGCCTGTTGGGCGGCATTCAAGCTTCCCCACTGGGTCAGCGGATTTGCACCGGTTCCGATCCAGCCGGCATCGAAGTAGGCCTGCTCGGCGCCGCTGAGGTTCGCGTAAGTGAAGTCCTGCAGTTTATTGGTGCTGCCGGAATTGAACCGCTTGATGGCGCGGCTGCTGCCGCCCGGCGTGGTCGAATTGTTCAGGGTATCGAGCTGGGTCTTGTGCGCTCCAGAGCGCCGTCGGGCTCACCGCACCGGTGTTCAGGTCGATGGTGCGCGCTTCGACGTCCCCGTTCCAGCGCACGGTCTCGTAACTCGCGACATAGGCGAAGTTGTCGCCGGCCACGGGCTCGAGGTTACTGGTTGCCGCAGCGGCCGCCGAACCCGAGACTGCCGTGACGCCCACCAGTGCGTTCGACAGGCCGGTCACCAACTGCGCCGGATCGCGGGCGCTGAAATAGGTGCCCCGGCCGTTGACCGCGGCGTGCCACAGATCGTCCACGGCGGTGACGGTGTCTGCAACCGGTTGCGGCCAGTTCTTGGCGCCGTTCTTGATGGCCAGAAAATCCCCGGTCGGATTGGTGCGATAGTCCGACGCATAATTCAGCGCGCCGTCCACGCCCAGGCCCAAAGTCAGGGTCGTCATATGCTGCCAGCTCGCGCTGTCGTTCTGCGGGTCGGTGCCCGGCTGCCCCGGTACGTTATTGGTCGTGCCGACATCGAGCTGGGTAGCGGGGCTGCCGACGGCAGCGCCCAGCGAGCCCGGCGCGCGCAAGTCGGTGATGTAGTAATACTGCGCGACGTCTGCCAGCGTGTCTGCATAACCCAGCGGGCCGGATGTCGAGGACACCGTGTTGGTATTCGCGGCCCCTGCGGTCGTGGACGAAGTCACCGGTCCGATGGTGAAGTCGGCGGAAGTGATGGTTGCGCCGATGGAGTTGCTCGACGGTGCGCCGTTCGTGCTCGGTCGACGCACCGGCGGACGGGCCGCCTGTCGTAGTTGTTGGAGATCACGCTGCTGCTGCTGCTTGTCGCCGCGGCGCCGGGGTGCCCGGTGACTACGGGTGCCGAAGTGCCGCCTACGACCGTGCTGGTCGCAGCTGCGGTTTTTCCCGAGGTATCGCAAGAATTCACAGTGCTGAACGTCGGGCCGCTGGTCGTCCCGCTGTAAGCTCGTCGTCGCGGCACCTCCGCCAACGGTCGTGCTGATTCTGTTGTAACCCATGATGCGCTGCAGTTTCACTGTGCGTGCGCCCGAACCCGAGCACGTATAGGTCGTCTGCGGATTGGGACTGCCCCCGAACGCGGCACTGAACGAACTGGCGACATTCGTGCCCTCGGTGCTGCTCACCCATTGCGCGGTCTCGGTGATCGGCGTGGTCGTCGTCGAGGTCAGATTGGTGCAGCCCCCGCCCAAAGCGCTCAGCGCATAGGTATTGCCGCCGAATGTCGTGGTCGTAGGCCCGGCGCCAACCGTGGTGTCGGTCTGATCGTAGGTCGTGGTCCTGCGCCAGACGCGCGCCCGGTTGGCCCCGCATGTGCCGGTTGCTTGCGTGCCGCCTGGCACTCCGGAAACGTTCGGCCCGAACGTCGTGGCGGTTACGTTGCCAAAACTGCTTGCGGCGGTTGCCGTCAGGGTTTGTTCCTGAATGACCGTGAACTGCGTCACTCGCGTGTTGGTCTGGGCAACACAGGCGCCGTTGCTGAAGTTATAGGTGGTTCCGCTCGTGGTCGGCGCACCCGCAACGCCGTCAGTCGTGACGACCGTCGTGTTGTAGGTCGTGGTACGCGTTTTGACGTTCGCAAAATTCGAAGCGCAACTGCCCGACTGGTTCGCACCCGCGGCGACGCCGTTGACCGCGCTGAACGTGGACATGGCATTGCCGCTCAGTTTCTGCTGGTCGGTCATGGTGGTCGGCGTGACGGTGGTCACGACCGTCGCGTTACACGCCGTGATGTCCTGATAGGTCGTGGCGCTGCTGGGCGTCGTGCTCAGGACCACGCCGTCGCGCGAGACGACCGTACTGATCGAGGCGGACGTCTGCTGCTTGACGCGCTTGAAATTCGCCGAGCAACCGCAAGGCGAGGCACCGAAAGCGTTGGCGTTGCCGGTACAAATCTGCTGGTTCAGCGTATTGGTGGTGTTGACGGTTGTGAGCTGGAATGAACCGTCCAGCAACGGGCGCGGCGCGGTGGTCGGATCGGAGTCCTGATTGCCGATGGCGCTGCCATCAAGGCGCTGTCCGGCATTGCCGTTCCAGAAACCGTCTGTGGACAACAACGTGAAATTCTGCTGGCACGAATACTGGACCGGATCGTCCGTGATGCCGTTATTGATACCGGTCTTCACATTGCCATAGTAGCGGCCGACCCGGGACAAGGCTTCGCGCAGCGGCGTCCCACTGGCCGCATCCTGTGCGTAAAACTTGGTAAACCACTGGTCCTTTTGTCCGCCTGCGCCGGCCGTAAAATCCGCGATCGGCAGGAATTTCGATGTCAGAACGGGATTGCCAGGATTGATCGTAATGAAACCGACGCGGAAGTTATCGGTCACCTGCTTGAACGTCAGCCCCGTCGCCGTCTTCATCGTTTGCATGCGGCTGCGATAGTAGGCATACCAGTTGGCGAAGTTCGTCATTTCCTGCGCGTAGCTGCAACCGGTGGCGCCGACAGCGCCGGTGCAGTCTGTGCGCGAAGCCGCGCGCGGATAGTTGGCGGTCGACGAAACGATATCCGTCCGCGTGAAGCCGTTGTCTGCCGCTGCCGAATTTCGGATACTGGAAAGTCGCGGTTTTCTTCGGCTGGCAGGTGCCGTTGCCGAAGCCCTTGGTGCCGTCTCTGGTGCTGCACCAGGCGAGCGCGCTGATGGTGTAGTAATACGGAGTCCGGCGTGCCGGTCACGGCGAACTTCCGGTTATATGTCCCGTTCGGATAAGTCCACACACCGCCCACGATGGGCAGTCTGCACACGCCGCTGGAGAACGGCGGGGTGCGGTCGGTCGCTGAAGGGGAGTTGGTGTTGCACCAGACCGTATCCGGATAAGCCGCCGTCAAGATCGATGTTGCCCGAGAACTGGACTCCGTAGGCGTCGTTCGGCACTGCCGTCCAGGTGGTATAGCTGGTCCGGCTGGTTCCGTCATAGTTAACCGCGGGCGTATAGGTGATGGCCGGGTTGTAGTACATGCCGTTGAACAGCGCGGCGTTGTACGCCGGGTCGGCAAAACTGCAGGTTCGCAGCGTGGCGTCGTCGTCCTTGCAGGCGGGATCGTCGGAAACCGAGTCCGGCATGTAATCCCGATCCATACTGCCGGAGCCATCCAGCACGAACATCAGGTTGGGCTTCACGACTGCGCTGGCCGTGTTGGCCATCGGTGCGGGTGCGATGTCGGTCAACGCCGCGTTGACTGTGGTCATGGCCAGTCCCAAGCCGAGGACAAGGGCCATCTCTGGTCATAGTCAGGCTCGTCGGTGCAGTGCGCTTCATGATAGCTCCCGGATGCATAACGGATCAGGTCGATCAGTAAATAAAAGCTTGCAGATAACTGTTGGTGAATTTGGGTCCTTCGATCTTTGCGGTGATGCGGTAAAACACCAGCGAGGTGCCGGACAGCGGTGAGCTGCCGTAGGAACTGCCGCCTTTGGTGCTGCCGACCGATACCGTGGCTACTTTCACGCAGTCGGTTGCGTCGATGGATTTGCCGGATTCGTTGCACATGCGATGGGCCACGTAGTAAATGGTGTTGCCGTAGCTGTCGGTGCCCACCAGTGTTGAACTGGCGAGCCAGTCGAAGGACTTCGCGTCGAAAGAAGGTTGCCAGTTCGCGAAATAGCCTCCCTGGTCGGCTTCCAGTTGTCCCGGTGTCTTGGTCGTCAGCCAGGCGCGCGCGGATTCGATCGCGGCGTCGCCCGCGCTTGCGGCGGCGTTCTTGAAGGCCAGGTTGCCCGCAATCAGATTATTTGTGTCGACCGAGCGCATCATGCCGAGTCCCGCCAAAGTCATGGCGACCAGGACGATCAGTGCGATAAACAGCACCACGCCGCGCTGCGCACCGCGTGCACTGCGGAGCCGGACGATTCTGCAAGAAGAGGAGGTCATCAGTTGCTCCAGATCATGTTGCGCAAAGGCACGACGGTTTCGTACACGCGATAGCGGTAGTTGCGCCAATCGGTACCATCGGCAGGATTCGACATGGTGAATGCGCCACCGAACCAGGTGGGCGCGGCAGCGGTCACCGCGGTTTTCTCGAATTGCGCACTGCGCGCCAGCACTGCGATACGCAGTGCGCGCACCTGCATCCATTCGGCCGAGGTGGTGGGGGCGGTCGTATTCCACGCATCGACGACGCTGTCGGCATTGGTGTCTTTGCCGTATTGGGCTTTGAGTTGCACGATGCCATCACCGATGTCGGCATCGGAAGTGCCGTCGCCATCGCCGTCTTGCGCGGCGACGTACGGGATCAAGGTCCGGGTCTGGAGCCTGTCGTTGCCGATTTGATAAGTGACGACGGTCGGTGCGCGTCCGAGCGTGAAGAGCATTGCGGCCGTCGAGTAATCGACTCCGGACCCACCGCCCTTGTTGTACGTCGCGGTGGGGCTGATCGTGTTGCCGGCATTGTCGACATAGCTGTAGGCAACCCCGCTGGCATGTTCGACTGTGTTGATGGCGGCAGGTACGAAACCCGTGACTTCGGCCATCGAACAGTCCAGTCCCGACTCGCTTGCCACCACCAGGTCACCCAAGAGGACGCCTGCCGCGTTCTTCAGCGGGAAGTCCGCGCCGGATAAGGCAGCACCGACAAATGCATTTCCCTCCACGACGTTGGGCGAATCGCCGTAGATCACGGTAATCGAGTCCGGCGCACCGGCCGCACCGACCGTGATCGACACCGGCGCCATCGGGAAAGTGAAGTCGGGAGCGGGCCGGTCGCTGTTGTACGCGCGCGTGGTGCAGCCGAGCATGTTGCTGCCCGGCGAAACCATGCCGAACCCGGCACTGCGAATCGAACTTTCCAGCGTGAACAAGGCAATGTTGCCGTTGATCTGCGCGTCACTGGTCCCGGTGGTGGTGCGCTTTCTTTCCTCGGAGGTCGCGTACACCTGCATGATGACGACCATGCCCACCAGGCCGATCAGTACCGCGGCCAGGATTTCCGGCAGGCTCATGCCGCGCATGAGCCGGGGGTTTTGGGGTATCCGCTTTGATGGCTGCCTCATGATTGGCCTCAATTGATGTATGCCGTCATGACGTACTGGTGCACCGACGTATCGCTCGGATTGCGCCAGCGCAGGGTCACCGTGGTCTGGGTGCCCACCGCCGCGCCCAGGGGGCTGACACCGACCGTAACGATCGGCGGGTTGGCGGCAGCATCCGGCAGGGAGGCATTGACCCGCGCGACCCAGTTGGTCAGTGCTGCGGGCGCGGTACCGCTGCCCGAATACTGATAAGTCGCCAGCGCGGTGCGGTTCACCCACATTTCGCCGACGAGCTGGCTCGCGAGGCTGCTCGCTTCGGCACGGTCGCGCGAGTCGGTGGCCAGCCGGATGCTCATGGCTTGCATGCCGACCATGGCCAGAATGCCGAGCGAGAAAATAAGAATACCGATGAGCGCTTCCAGCAGCATCACGCCCGACTGGGCGTTACGCGAAGAGCGTCTTGATTTGGATGTCATTGCGTGCCCCCCTTTAGCATCTGCGCGAATCGCCGGCCGTGGCGACTTGCGGATCGCACATCTTGATCTGGCCGCCAACCGCCACTGTCAGAGTTCAAGCAGCGCATATTGGTGGTGCCGGTGCCGCAGGCGCCACCGGTCGGATTGGTGACCTGGATGGTTGCGGCCGCCGCAAGATTGGTCTTTGCCCAGGCCGTCGAAGGTGATCGTTGGATTGGTGGTGGCAATGACCGCGTTCGGCGTACCTTCGGCCGCGGAACGCGTTTGCACCGTTCCATTTTCCAGCGCGGACGGGCTGTCGATCGTGACCGTCCAGCTTGAATCGGGGCCGGCCATGCTGAAGGTCACGGCTTTGTTGCGCTGTACTGCGTTGGCGCGCGCCAGTTGCAGTCCGTTCAAGACGGATTCGGCGGCATTGCGCACTTGCACGTTCTGCAGCCAGGCGGTGAAACTCGGCACACCCAGGCCCAGCAGTACGCCGATGATGACGAAGCCGATCAGCAGTTCGATCAGCGTCAGGCCAGCCGAAAAACGGGCGCGCATCAGCATGTGCCGTTCTTCCTGACGATCCAGCAGCTGGCATTGCCGATCCAGCCTTTGGTTGCAGCGCCCCCGGTGATGACCGTAGCTCGTGCATTGCTCTGGTCGATGGAAAAGGCGAATCCGGAAAGGTCGCTTTGGCCGGTGGCGGTGACCGTATAGGTAGTGGCGCTCAGGTTCGAGCAGGCATAAGTGAAGTATTTGGCGTTCGTCGTCGAGCACGGCATACCTGCATACGACCGATTGTCCTGAAACCACTGTTCGGATTGCACGCGGATCGCGAGCAGATTCGAATAGGCTTCGGGCAACTTGCCGCGGAGGACGTACTGGTTATAGGAAGGCAGCGCAACGGCGGCCAGAACGCCGACAATCGCGACTGCGATCAACAGTTCGATCAACGTGAATCCGCCCGACTTCTTCATGCAATCCTCCTTTTTTGGTGCATGAAGACTAGCGGTCGCGGAATCGGTATGCCATCGTCTTCCGACGAGAGGTCAGTTTGGCAGAACGAACGGCAGGCCAAACGCTAGCCAACAAACGCGGAACGCTTTATCGTTGGCAGACGTTTTTTGTCAGTCCCGGACGTTTTCGCGCCTGACTCGAAAGTCACCGAAAAGCCCTTGAACATACCGATGCAATTTGCTGGACTCTCGATTCTGCGCCCGCAGCGGCCGACTGCCGACATGCGACTTGCGATGGCGGTGGTGGCGTCCTTGCTGCTGCATGCAATCATGCTGATGACATTGTCTTCGGTTTCGTTGGCGGGCAACGGGTTTACCTGGCCGGTTCAGATGCCTTTAAGCGTCCTGATCGAGAAGCCGACGCCCGCGCGGAAAGCAACGCCACCCGTGCACGTTTCCAATCCAATGGTGGTCAACGCGAAGCGAGCGCCGCCCGCCCGGAGTGCCGAGGCTGCAAGCGCCTCGCCACCAAGCGCGGTGGATGTCCCGCAATACCCGGCGCAACCCGGGGTGAGCGTATCCGAGATGCTCTATCCGGGTTCCATTCCGGCGCGGGTCACCAGTCCACTGCTGCTTGATGAGACTTATCGACCCGCGACCGACATCAGCGAACCCCCGTCGGCGATAGCGATCAGGATTCCAACGTATCCGTTGCCGGCGCAGGAGCAAAAATCGTCCGGATGGGTGATCGTCATGCTATTCCTCGACGAACGCGGAAGGGTCGTCGATACGGTCGCACTCACGTCCAGCGAATCGTTCAGTGCGTACGAGGAAAGTGTCGCCGCGCAACTGCAAGGCTCTTTCTATGCGCCGGGAAAATTGGATGGGCAAGCGGTGAAAACACGCATGTTCGCGAAGGTGCGGTTCGATTTCGGGCGCTCTGACGTCCATTGCGGCCGGCGACGCGCTGCCGCATGAAGATTAGGCGCGTTCGACAGCGTCCGACACGTACCCTATAATCGATTTCATGCAACAGCAGTACAACCGCGAAAATCTGGCCGAGAAACTGCGGCTCCACGGGATCAATCCGACGCACCAGCGCATCGAGATTGCCTATGCGCTGTTTTCGCGATGCGAGCACTTGTCCGCGGATCAGATCATGGCGATCGTCAACGAACACCACTCCGAATCGTCCAAAGCCACGATTTACAATACCCTTAATCTTTTTCTGGAAAAGAAGCTGATCCGGGAAGTGATCGTCGATCCCAACAAGGTTTTCTACGATCCGAATACTTCCGCCCACTATCATCTGTACGATGTGGGGACCGGCAGGCTCACCGATATCGATGCCGCGGACGTGCGCATTTCGGGACTGCCATCGTTGCCCGTTGGAATGATCAGCGAGGGCATGGACATCGTCATCCGCGTTCGGTCCGCGAACTCGTCCCGTTCCTAGCTTCAGCGGCCGGTAAATCGCGCCGGGCGTTTTTCCTTGAACGCCGTCACGCCTTCGCGGAAATCCTCACTGGCCGCGGCTTCGCGCTGCAGGTCTCGCTCGAGATCGAGCTGCTGGTCGAACGTGTGGGCCGCCGCGGCATAGATTGCACGCTTGGTCAGCCCCAGTGCGCGCGTGGCCTGGGAGGCGAGTTGCCGCGCCAGCGCCATGGCCTCGGGCATGAGCCGCTCATCGTCGACACATTTCCAGATCATGCCCCAGGCTTGCGCTCGTTCGGCGTCAACTTTCTCCGCCAGCATGGCCGCGGCCATGGCGCGGGCCGTGCCGATCAGACGCGGCAGCGTGAACGTGCCTCCCGCGTCGGGGATCAGGCCGATGCGGCTGAATGCCTGAATGAAGCTCGCCGATCGCGCCGCAATCACGATGTCGCAGGCCAGCGCCAGGTTACAACCGGCGCCCGCTGCCACGCCATTGACCGCGCAGAGCACGGGATAGGGCAGCGCACGCAACTGCCTCAGCAGCGGGTTGTAATTCTTCTCCAGAGAACTGCCGACATCTGTCTGCTCTCCCGGATTGCGTTCGGACAGATCCTGTCCGGCGCAGAAGCCGCGGCCTGCGCCGGTTATCATCATTGCGCGCACGCTCGAATCGGCCTGGATGCGCTGCATGGCCTGCTTCAATTCCCCATGCATTTCGCCGGTGAATGCGTTCAGGCGTTCCGGACGATTCAGCGTGATCGTCGCAACGCCTTCGGCAATATCCAATAAAATGGTATTGAAATTCACAAGCATTTCCTCTTCTTGTCTTCCGGACGCGGATGCGGCCGTCGACGAATTATAAAACTCACCGGAAGGACCAGCATGGCCTACGAAAACATAATCGTTGAAACCCGCGGCAAGGTTGGCTTGATCACGCTCAATCGGCCCAAGGCGCTGAACGCGCTCTCGCCGGAGCTGATGCGCGAAATGGCGGTGGCGCTCGACGCCTTCGAGAGTGACGAGAACATCGGCTGCATCGTTCTGACCGGCGGCGAAAAGGCCTTTGCAGCGGGCGCTGACATCAAGGCCATGAAGCAAAAAACCTACATGGATGTCTACAAGGAGGATTTCATCACGGCCGACTGGGAGCGCGTCGCACTTTGCCGCAAGCCGGTCATCGCCGCCGTGGCAGGCTACGCGCTGGGCGGCGGATGCGAACTGGCCATGATGTGCGACTTCATCATCGCGGCCGACAACGCAAGATTCGGCCAGCCCGAGATCAACCTCGGCGTGATCCCGGGGGCCGGCGGCACCCAGCGGCTGCCACGCTTTGTCGGCAAATCCAAGGCCATGGAGATGGTGCTGCTCGGCCAGGCGCGCATGATGGACGCCGCCGAAGCCGAACGGGTCGGTCTGGTCAGCCGCATCGTGCCGGTTGCGCAACTCATGGACGACGCGCTGCAGACTGCGAACCGCATTTGTGCGCTGTCGCTGCCGGTGGTCATGATGGCCAAGGAAGCGGTGAATCGCGCATTCGAGACGACCCTTGGCGAAGGGGTCCGCTTCGAGCGGCGCTTGTTCCACTCCGGCTTTGCCATCGACGACCAGAAGGAGGGCATGGCGGCTTTCATCGAAAAGCGCCCGCCCGTTTTCAAGAACCGCTGACGGGATTTCGCGTTGCCCGCCGGCCCGCGCGCACCGTATAATGCGCGCCCACGCCGCTGTAGCTCAGTTGGTAGAGCAGCGCATTCGTAATGCGAAGGTCGCCAGTTCGACTCCGGCCAGCGGCACCAGAACAAAAGAATTCCGCCTCAATACCTTAGGCTTTCCCAATCGACCTGGCGTATCTCGCAGCGGGACACGCCCATGCGGATCGCACCGCAAGCCCGGTGCTGCCCCGCCCGGACCTGCCTGGTCTGCCGTACCTGCCCGGCGTCGCGCGCTGCGCGATTCAAGCCTGCTCAAGTTCCAACATTTGCTGCCGTTATCAGCATCAGCGGACCCGCAAGAGGGGCGAAGCCATCGCCACGCGCGAGAGGTCTGCAAGCGCGGCAGCCTTTGACAGGACGGTGTTTCCTTACCGGCATGACGGCATTGAAAATTTGCAATTGATCTAGCAAATAGAACGACTTCTGCACTATTACCCATCCCGTTGTGCCAGCGCGGTGGGGCCTTGCCACGCCCTCATGTAAGGAAATCCTTACGTCCCGGCAGGAAATAAACATACAGCATATTTGGCGTACGACTACTTCAACTCGTCCTTGGCTTGGCGTTCAATGTCGCCGGACAGAGACGGGATCGTTCGTGCGGGCTTCGTCCGCACAAGCCGGTTCCGAAAAAAAATTGACGCAGGGGCCTTCAAGGGGGGCGCTAAATGAGCACAGCCAAATTGTTGGACGAAATCCGTGACGCAAACCTGAATTATCTCCTGCTTGCCCAGTCGCTGATACGCGAGGACCGTGACGCGGCGATCTATCGTCTGGGCGTGAGCGAGGAACTCGCGGAATTGCTCGATGCGCTCAGTCCCCTGCAGCTGATGAAGATTGCGTCATCGTCGACATTGCTGTGCCGGTTGCGTTATGACGATCGCCTGATCTTCGACATGCTGGTGAGCCACAGCAAGGACAAGCCGATGGCGCGCACCCATGCCGCGATTCTTGGTGCCAGCCGGCCCGTGGAAGTGCTGGCCTGAAGCGGGCCCACGACCCGTTCGAACACAGGGCCATGACCATGAAAAGCATCATCAACGAAGCCCAGCAAATCGAGCTCGCGATCGACCTGATCGAACTGGGCGCCAGACTCCAGGTGCTGGAAGTGGAAACCACGCTCAGCCGCGAACGCCTGCTGCGCCTTTACAAGGAAGTCAAAGGCGTATCGCCTCCCAAAGGCATGCTGCCGTTTTCAACGGACTGGTTTCTGACCTGGCAGCCGAACATCCACGCCTCGCTGTTCATGGAAATTCACCGCTTCCTGATCGCAAACACGGCGACCCGCGGTATCCATGCGACGGTCAAGGCGTTCAAACTCTATCAGGAACATGCGCTGATGGATGGTATGGAGCCGATTCTGACCTTCACCCGCGCCTGGACGTTGCGCCGTTACTTTGATTCGAAGTTGCTGACCCTGGCGCCCTGCCGGGAATGTTCCGGTCATTTCGTCGTCAACTCGCTCGACCTGCATTGCGCGTTCGTCTGCGGGTTGTGCGCGCCGCCTTCCCGGGCCGGCAAGACCCGCAAGGCTGTCGTAACCGCCTCAGCGCTCGCCGTTCCGGTCTAGCCGCGTAGCCCCGCCGGGGGATTAGCCGGGCGTTTCCCCCGCTTTTCCGGGTATTGAGGGCGCCGCCCCGCTGTTAGCCTTCCGTTCAGATTCCACCTTCTGCCTGCGGGCGGCGCAATCCATGCTGGTTATCATTGGTTATATTGTCGTCTGCCTTTCCGTGTTCGGAGGGTTCGCGCTGGCGGGCGGGCACCTCTCCGCGCTGGCGCAGCCGATCGAGCTGCTCATGATCGGTGGCGCTGCCACGGGCGCTTTCTTCGTCGGCAACTCGATGAAGGGCATCAAGGCCACGTTTCGAAGCCTTCCTTCCCTGTTCAAAGGGTCCCGCTACAGCAAACGGGTGTTCATGCAGCTCATGGGCCTGCTGTATGAGATTCTGGCCAAAGTCCGCAAAGAAGGATTGATGGCCATCGAAGCGGATGTGGAGTCCCCGAAAGAAAGTCCGATCTTCTCCAAATACCCAAATATCCTCGACGATCATCATGCAGTCGAGTTTCTGACCGATTACCTGCGCCTCATGGTCAGCGGAAACCTGAACGCTTTCGAAATCGAGAATCTGATGGACAACGAAATCGAAACACACCACCGCGAAGGCGAGATTCCGGTCCACATCATCCAGAAACTCGGAGATGGCCTGCCCGCGTTCGGCATCGTGGCCGCAGTGATGGGCGTCGTGCACACCATGGCCTCGGTCGGCCTGCCGCCCTCGGAACTCGGCATGCTCATCGCGCATGCGCTGGTAGGGACGTTCCTGGGCATCTTGCTCGCGTATGGCTTCGTTGGTCCGCTCGCGAGCCTGCTCGAACAGAAACTGAACGAATCGAGCAAACCGCTAGAGTGCATCAAGGTTACCCTGCTCGCGAGCTTGAACGGCTATGCGCCGGCGCTGGCCGTCGAGTTCGGCCGCAAGGTCCTGTTCTCGACGGAGCGGCCGTCCTTCGCCGAGCTCGAAGAACACGTCAAGCAGGCCAAGAAAAAATAGTTCCGGCTCACCCACTCCGTCATTTCCCGGGAATCCATCGTGCAAGACGAAAGCCAGCGACCGATCATCGTCAGACGGCGAAAGGTAGTCAAAGGCGGAGCGCACGGCGGCGCATGGAAAATCGCCTACGCCGACTTCGTCACGGCGATGATGGCGTTCTTTCTGCTCATGTGGCTGCTGGGCTCGACGACCAAGGGCGAACTCGAAGGCATCGCGGACTATTTCAAGAATCCGTTGCGCGTGACCATGCAGGGCGGTTCGGGTGCCGGTGACGCATCGAGCGTGATCAAGGGCGGCGGCCGCGACCTCACGCGGCAAGCCGGACAGATGGACCGGGGTGAAATTCGCGACCGCAAGCGGCCGATCGACATCAAGGCCGCCCAGGCCGAACTCGACAGGATGGAAATGCTGCGGCTGCAGGATCTGAAAGGAAAGCTCGATGCCGCCATCGACGCGATCCCCGCACTGCAGCCGTACCGCAACCAGTTGCTCATCGACATCACCTCCGAGGGATTGCGCATCCAGATCGTGGATGAGAAAAACCGGCCGATGTTCGAACTCGGCCGCGCGCGGCTGCTCGCGCACACGCGCGACATCCTGCATGAGATCGGCAAAGTCCTGAACGATGTACCCAACCGCATCAGCCTCGCCGGCCACACGGACGCTACGCCGTACTTCGGCGGCGAGCGGGGGTACAGCAACTGGGAACTGTCGACCGACCGCGCCAACGCGTCGCGGCGCGAACTGATTGCAGGCGGCATGCGCGAGGACAAGATCATGCGCGTCGTCGGATTGTCCTCGGCGGTGCTGTTCGACAAAACGGACCCGCACAATCCGATCAATCGGCGCGTGAGCATCATCGTCATGAAAAAGCGCATCGAGGAAGCGGTGGGCAGCGATGGCCAGCAGGTCGATGTCGGCGAAGCCGGCATCGCCGAACCGGCCACGCTGGTGCCGCAATAAGGCGCGCGATGAACGACCAAGGTTCAAGACAGACAGCATGATCACTTCGACCACGACCAAGCCCGTTTCATCGCCTGGATTCGATAACGGCCCGTTGCGTCGAGCGATGCTCGCGCAGCTCGCGGGCACGGTCGTTGCCATCCTGGCCGCGGCGCTGTGGTCCCTGCATGCCGGTACAGCGATGACGACGATGCACTGGCTACTCGTCCAGGCCGTGGCCTCAGCCGTCTTTGCCGCGCTCGCCGGCCTGGCGTGGTGGTGGGTGCTACTGAATCTGGTGTTCGCGCCTGCGCTTGGCGCAGGCGTGGAAGGAGCGCTCGCACCGGGCTGGTCCGCCGCCGCACTGGTTGCGTTGCTGCTCGTTTACGGCGGCACGCAAGCCACGCGGGTCCCGCTTTATTTGTCCAGCGCGGCGGCCGTGCAGACCTTGCGCGATCTGCTTCCAGCCGACCGGGCGCTGTCGTTTCTGGATCTGGGCGCTGGCACCGGTACCGTGCTTGCAGCCATTGCGGCGAGCCATCCGAACGCGAGAGTCTGCGGCGTAGAGCGCGCGCCCTTGCCGTGCCTGATCGCTGCACTGCGGGCGCGACTGCAGGCGATTGCCTACCATGTCCGCTGGGCGAATTTCTGGACGACGGACCTGGCCCCGCATGACGTCGTCTACGCCTATCTGTCTCCCCAACCCATGAACCGGTTATGGGAGAAAGCGCAGCGTGAAATGCGGCCGGGGTCGCTGCTCGTGAGTTTTCGTTTCGCCATTCCCGGCGTGATGCCCACGACTATCGTGGCTGCGGGCGGCAACTGGATGTACGTGTGGCGGCTGCCATGATCCTGGATACGCCGGGCCGGCATCCGATCCAGCTCTGGATCGAAGTCATGAGCGGTGCCCAACTCCCGGTGCTCGGGCAAACCCTGCGCCAGATTGCACAGCTGCGCAAGGATGAGGAAAGCGTGCGGCCGCGCGATCTGTCCCAGGTCGTCCTTCACGATCCACTGATGGCGGTGCGGGTGCTGCGTTTCCTGAAGAATCTGCCCGAAGAACGCCTGATGACGGAAATAACGACCGTCGAACATGCCATCATGATGCTCGGCGTCTCGCCCTTCTTCCGGACGTTCACCAATCTGCGGTCGCTCGATACGGAACTCGCGTCCAGCAGAAACGCATTGCAGGGCCTGATTGCGGTGGTTGGTCGCGCCCGCCATGCGGCGCTGCATGCGCAGGAGTGGGCGCGCCTGCGACACGACATAAAATCCGACGAAGTCGTCATTGCCACGTTGCTGCACGACATGGCCGAAATGCTGCTCTGGCTTTTCGCGCCGTCCAAGGCCGAAGAAATCGAGGCCCGTCTGGCGGGCGATGCCACTCTGCGCAGCGTCGAGGTCCAGCGCGCCGTGCTGGGCTTCGCGCTGAACGAATTGCAACTCGCGCTGGCGGCGCAATGGGGCCTGCCGCCGCTCATCACGTCGCTGATGGACGATTATCGCGCCGAGCGACCCCGCGCCCGAAATGTCCTGCTGGCGGTCAAACTCACGCGCCATGCCAACAATGGCTGGGAAGATGCGGCGCTGCCCGATGATATCGAGGGCATCCGCCGCCTGGTAAGCCGGCCGCTAGCCGAAGTCAGGCAGCGCATATTCAATACGGCGCTCGACGCCAGCCGCGATCACGAATGGTATGGAGAGCGTGCGCCGGCGACGTGGCTGCCGCCGTTTCCGCTGGCAATGGAAGGCGTCGCGTCCCCGCCGGGTCCGCGCAGCGTCCTTTCGATCCACAATCGGGTCAAGCGGCTGCTCGCGTCGGACGCGGACGAGCATCTCATCAACTGGGCGGCCTCCGGAGCGCCGAGCACACAAACACCGACCCCCGGCCTCGCGGCGCTGGTCGCGCTGACGTTCCATGGCCTCTACAAAGGGATCGGGCTTGCGCGTCAGATATTTTTTGTTCTGGATGCGTCCGGGGCGGTGGCGCGGTCCCGTTATCTTGGGGGCGCACGCGAGAGCAGCAAATTCATGCGCCACACATTGCCCATGGGGATGGCCAATGCGTTGACGCGCAGGCTCATGCAGGACGGAGCGATCTGGTGGAGCAGGGCGGAAAACGAGATTGCGTTGACGGATTTGCCGCGTGAATGGCGCCTGGTCAGTGACGGGGAAGCCTTCTTCGCCGGCTTGATACGCACGGACGACGGCCGCGGCGCACTGCTGTACTGCGACGCCAACAAGGGATCCATGGCGCTGAACGAGGAACGTTTCGGCCAGTTCCGCGAAATTTGCGATCTGCTCAGTACCAAGCTGGCAGGCCCGCTGCCCGAAGTGCTCCCGCCGGTGGAGCCGGGCGCATCCTTGCGCCCCTTGGGGCCTGCTGCTTAAGCTGTCTCGCGCACACACAGTCAGGACCGTTGCACGGCTTTTGGCCGGATACCGCTCGCGGACGGCACGCACGTCAGACCGGCTGGCAGGGGTGAATTGGGGCCGAATCGCCCTCCTGTTTGTCCGATTGATCCCGCCCCGTGCCCCTGATACTCGCAGCCATTGGCATTGGATTGTTCATGGCTGAAGAAAACGATTTCGAGAAGACGGAACCCGCGTCACCCCGGCGTCTCGAGCAGGCGCGCGAGGAAGGCCAGGTCGCACGCTCGCAGGAACTCAATACATTCGCGCTGCTCGCGACAGTCGGCCTGTCGGTCTGGCTGCTGGGCGGACCGATGCTGGCAAGCCTCACCGCCATGATGCGAAACGCCCTCACATTGTCTGCCGCCGACAGCTTTCAACCCGAGCACATGCTCAGCTTGCTGGGGCGCCATGGCGCGCAGGCTTTCACCAGCATCGCGCCGGTGTTGCTCACGGCATTTGTTGCCGCCCTGGCGGCACCGCTGCTGCTCAGCGGGTGGCTGTTTACGCTCAAGCCGCTGCAGCCGAATTTTTCCCGGATGAATCCGCTGAACGGCCTGGGCCGCATTTTCTCTTCCCACGGCCTGGTGGAGCTGATCAAGGGAATCGCCAAGGTCGCGGCGGTTGGGGGCGTGGCTGCCCTTGTCGTCTGGAACAATCTCGATGCCGTGTTTGCGCTGCTGCGCGAGAACGCCTCCAACGCGTTCATTCACGCGGCGCGCCTGGTCGGCTGGATGCTGCTCATTACGATCGGCGGCATGGCGGCGATCGTTGCCATCGACGTTCCATTTCAGCTCTGGAGCCACTTTCGAAAACTGCGCATGTCGAAGGCAGAACTCAAGCGCGAAGCGAAAGAAACCGAAGGCGACCCGCAGATCAAGGCGCGCATCCGCAGCCTGCAGCGCGAAGCCGCGCGCAAGCGCATGATGGCCGAAGTCCCCAAGGCGGACGTCGTCATCACCAATCCGGCCCATTTCTCGGTCGCGCTGTCGTACCGGGAGAGCTCCATGCGCGCACCGCGCGTCATCGCCAAGGGCCGCGATCTGACCGCGCTGCGCATCCGGGAACTGGCGCGCGAGCATCGCGTGCCCATCATCGAAGCGCCGCCGCTGGCGCGCGCGCTATATCGCCATACCGATCTCGAACAAGAGATTCCCGAAGCGCTGTACACCGCTGTGGCTGAGGTGCTCGCCTACATATTCCAGTTGCGCCGTTTCAATGCCGAAGGCGGCCGTGCGCCGGAAATGCCCGGCGACATCGTGGTTCCTGCCGGCCTCGATCCACAGGAAGGTAACCTGTAATGGCCACCGCGCAACTCCTGCCGCTGCCGAACCGCCACCTGAGCCTCATGGCGGGGCCGGTATTGATCGTCATGATCATGGCGATGATGGTGCTGCCGTTGCCGCCCTTTGCGCTAGACGTCCTGTTCACGTTCAACATCGCGCTGTCGATCATGGTCATGCTGGTCGCGCTTTACACGGTGCGCCCGCTGGATTTCTCTATTTTCCCGGTGGTGCTGCTCATCACCACGTTGTTGCGATTGTCGTTGAACGTCGCCTCGACCCGGGTGGTATTGCTGCAGGGACATACCGGCGGGGATGCCGCCGGCAAGGTCATCGAGGCCTTCGGGCATTTCATGATCGGCGGCAACTACGCGGTGGGTCTGGTCGTGTTCATCATCCTCGTGGTGATCAACTTCGTCGTGATCACCAAGGGTGCCGGCCGTATCGCCGAAGTCGGCGCCCGCTTTACCCTCGATGCGATGCCCGGAAAACAGATGGCCATCGATGCCGATCTGAATGCCGGCCTGATCGGAGAGGATGTCGCGCGCAAGCGGCGCGCGGACATATCGCAGGAAGCGGATTTCTACGGCGCCATGGACGGCGCCAGCAAGTTCGTGCGCGGCGACGCCATAGCGGGCATTCTGGTGATGGTCATCAACGTCATCGGCGGTCTGGTGGTCGGTGTCATCCAGCATGACATGTCGATGGGCGACGCCGCGCACAATTACATCCTGCTCGCCATCGGCGACGGCCTCGTGGCGCAGATCCCGGCGCTGCTGATTTCCGTGGCTGCCGGCATCGTGGTCAGCCGGGTCGGCTCGGAGCAGCCGCTCGGCGAACAATTCATCGGCCAGTTGCTGCGCCGGCCCGAAGCGCTGGCGGTCACGGCGGCCATCGTGGGCGCGCTGGGCATCGTGCCAGGCATGCCGCATGTTGCGTTTCTGCTGCTGGCGGCCGCCATGGGAGGGGTTGCCTACGTGATGCGCGGCGTGAACGCGGCCGAACCGCAGGCCGCCGCACCGCTTCCCGCGGAAGCCAAAACGGCGGAAACGCAGGACGCAACCTGGGGCGATGTCACACCCGTCGATACGCTTGGGCTTGAAGTCGGGTACCGGCTGATCCCGCTGGTCGATCAGGCACAGAACGGCGAACTGCTGCGCCGGATCAAGGCCATTCGCCGCAAGTTCGCGCAGGACATCGGCTTCTTGCCGCCTTCCGTGCACATCCGCGACAACCTCGAGCTCAAACCCGGTGCCTATCGCATTGCGCTCAAGGGCGTGGAAGTCGGCCGCGGCGATGCATTGCCGGGACAGTTTCTCGCGATCAACCCCGGCCGCGTCAGCGGCTCGCTGCAAGGCACGCCTACCACCGATCCGGCGTTCGGCTTGCCGGCCGTCTGGATCGAATCGGCCGAGCGCGAACATGCGCAGGTGCTCGGCTATACCGTGGTCGACGCGAGTACCGTCATCGCCACGCATCTGAATCATATCGTGCAGCAGCATGCAGCCGAGCTGCTCGGGCGCCAGGAAGTCCAGCAACTGCTGGATCATCTGGGCAAGGAAGCACCCAAGCTCGTCGAAGACCTGGTGCCCAAGACCGTCCCGCTGTCGGTCCTGCATAAAACCTTGCGATCCCTGCTCGAGGAAGGCGTGCATATCCGCGACATGCGCTCCATCCTGGAGACCATTGCGGAGCATGGACCGCGCACGCAGGATCCCCAGGAGCTCGCAGCACAGGTTCGCATTGCCCTGGGCCGTGCCATTGCCCAGCAGATCGCGCCGGCGGGCAACGAAGTGCAGGTCGTCGCCCTGTCGCCCGATCTCGAACGTTTGCTGGTTCAGGCCATGCAAAATGGCGGCGCGCCGGGCATCGAACCGGGGCTTGCCGATGCGCTTGCAACAGAGGCTGCCGCGGCGGCGGCCAAAATGGACCAGCTGGGCCACTCCCCGGTGCTGCTGGTCGCGCCGCAGTTGCGCGCGTCGCTATCGCGTTTCCTGCGCCGCACGATTCCCACCCTGCGCGTGATTGCGCACACTGAAATTCCCGACAGCCACAAGATCCGCGTTGCATCCATTCTCGGAGGTAGGTCATGAACGTCAAACAATTCGTTGCCACCAATGCCCGCGAGGCGCTGCGCCAGGTCAAGCGCGAACTCGGCGCGGATGCCGTGATCCTTTCGAACCGGCGCGTCGAAGCCGGGGTCGAGATTCTCGCCCTGGCCCATGCCGAAGCGCGGGCGCTCGATGCCGCGGCGCGAGAACCGGTGGTTACGAAACCAGCGCCGGTACGCACGGCCATGAACAATAGCGCGGCGATACCATCGCAGTCGAAAAACGTGCGCGTAACAATACCGGGCGCCGCAGCATTGCACCGCATCCAGGCAAAGGCGCCCGCCGCGGGGGCCGTGCCGGTTCCGCCAGTCGCCGCCGCGCCGATCGTGGCGTCCGCGGGCGATCAGATCGCGCGCACCGTGATCCAGGAGATCCGTTCGATGCGCGGCCTGATCAACGAACAGCTTTCAGGTCTCGTGTTCGGCGAAATGCAGCGCCGCGAGCCGGACAAGTTGCGCATGATGTCCACGCTGCTGGCCAGCGGGTTCAGCCCCGCGCTGTCGCGCCGCTTGCTGGACAAGGCGCCCGCCGAGCGGCGCTTGCAGGATTTGCGCGCATGGATCAAGAAAGCGCTCGACAAGAATCTGATCACCAGCACCGCAGACGATATCGTGGCCAAAGGCGGCGTGTATGCGCTGCTCGGCCCCACCGGGGTGGGCAAGACCACGACCACCGCCAAGCTGGCCGCCCGTTGTGTGGTCCGGCACGGCGCCGACAAGCTGGCGCTGCTCACGACCGACAATTATCGCGTTGGCGCCCACGAGCACCTGCGCATTTATGGGCGCATCCTGGGCGTATCGGTGCATGCGGTGCGCGATGCGGCCGATCTCGAGATTGCGCTGTCGGAGTTGCGCAACAAGCACATGGTGCTGATCGATACGGTGGGCATGAGCCAGAAGGACCGCCATGTCGCGGAACAGGTCGCGATGTTCAGCGGTCAGGGCGAGGGCATTCGCCGGCTGCTGTTGCTCAACGCGACCTGCCAGGGCGATACCCTCGAAGACGTCGTGAACGCCTACAACAAGGAAGGCCTCGCCGGCTGCGTGATCACCAAGACCGATGAGGCCGCCAGCCTGGGCGCCGTGCTCGACACCGTGATCCGCCACCGCCTGCCCGTGCATTACGTCGCCAACGGCCAGCGCGTGCCCGAAGACATCCATCCGGCCAATCGCGAATACCTGTTGCATCGCGCGATCGGCATGCCCCGGGACAATCCGGTGCGCGCGCTGGCCGAGCAGGACATTCCGGCTGCCCTGATGGGCGCGGCATTCGCGGCATGAGAGGCGGCGCATGAACATACAAGCCTCCGATCAAGCTGAAGGATTGCGCCGCCTGCTGGGCAAGCAGATGCCCAAGATCATCACGTTGGTGTCCGGTTGTGCACGCACCGGCAAGACTTGCGCAACGATCAATCTGGCGGTAGCCATTGCGCAGGCCGGCCGCAGCGTGATGCTGTTTGACGAGAACTGCGGCCCGCGCAACGTCACGGGCACGCTCGGGATCGATACCGTGGCCGACATGGCCGACACCATTCGCGGCAACCGTGCGCTCGAACACACGCTCGTTCCCGGACCCGAGGGCCTCGTGATCCTTCCGGCCGGAAACGGCGTGCGCGCCCTGGCCGATATCGATGAAGCCGGATGCGCAAGACTGCGGGAAGGATTCGCGCGCATCGCGGGAGCCCTGGATTTCATCCTCGTGGACACCGCTGCCGGATCCTCGAGCCGGCTGCTCCCGCTGGTGCATCCGGAGGACGAAACCATCCTGGTTACGACCGGCAGCGGTGCCGGCCAGGCCGATGCGCTGGGTATGATCAAGCTCATGCACCGCGAACTGGGCACGCGCAATCTGCAAGTGCTGGTCTCGCTGACGCGCGCGGAAGTCGAGGCCGAGGCTGCGTACTGCAACCTTGCCGGCGTCGCCAGCAGACATCTTGGCGCGCGTCTCGAATACTTCGGTGCCGCGTGCGCGGACGAGCACATCGCACGGGCCGCCAAAGTGGGGCGCAGTGCGCTCGAAATGTTTCCGCATGCACACGGCTCCGAGCAATGGCGCGCGCAGGCGCGGGACGTCATGCGCTGGCCGCTGCCGCGGGACGCGGCGCAAGGCATGGATCGCTTTGTGCAGCGCTTGATTCTGGGCAGCCGCGTACGCATGGGCGCAGCAGCGCTCTCGGCGGCGTAAAGCGCCCGCATCGGCGCAGGCACGGCAGGGAGATCGGGATAATGTATACGGCAACCGGAACGCAGAACCGGCAGGAGTGGATCAAGCAGTACGCTCCGCTGGTGAAGCGCATTGCGCATCACATCATGGCGAAGCTGCCGGCAAGCGTCGAGATCGACGATATCGTCCAGGCCGGCATGATCGGGCTGATGGACGCCGTGGAACGCTACGAAGACTCGCAGGGCGCGCAATTCGAAACCTACGCGGCGCAACGCATTCGCGGGGCCATGCTCGATGAGCTGCGCAGTTGTGACTGGGTGCCGCGGGGCATCCGCAAGAACATGCGCACCATCGAGAAATCGATCCGTACGCTGGAGCAGCGCCTTGGCCGCCAGCCCGGCGAAAAGGAAATTGCCGACTTCATGCAGTTGCCCCTGGCCGAATACCAGCAAATGCTGCAGGACGCGCGCGGCCATCAACTGGTGTATTACGAAGATTTCTCCGAAGACGATGACGGCAGTTTTCTCGATCGCCATTCCGGGCGCGCGCATCCGAGCCCGCTCGACTCGCTGATCGACGACGGCCTGCGCGGCCGGCTCATCGAGGCGATCGAAACCCTGCCCGAGCGCGAAAAAACCATGATGGGGTTGTACTACGAACAGGATCTGAACTTGCGCGAAATCGGCGAGATCCTCGGCGTCACGGAATCGCGCGTATGCCAGATCCACACCCAGGCGATTGCGCGTCTGCGCACGATGCTGCGCGAACAACGTTGAGGTGCACCGTCGCCGCACGGCGGCACTGACGAAAACGCCGGCAGCTGCCGGCGTTTTTTCCTTGGCGAGAACCGCCTGTTCAGCCTTGCGCCAGGCTGCGGGAAATCCCGGATTCGTAGGCGCTGATGCCGTTCATGCCGTACAAGCTTGTCCCGCGCACGCCCAGCGTATCCATCGCGCGGCGGACCTGGCCGAGCTTCAAGTCGACGACACAACTATTCGCGGCATTGAGATCCGCGGCGCGGCGCGCGGCGTCGAGCAGACTGTTCCAATTGGCCCGCACACTGGCATCCTTGCCGATGCGTTGCCGCAGGCCGTCTGTTTGCGCCGGGCCCGGTGCCCCGAGGAGCACGGCCCGCTGTTCGGCACAGCGCGACAGAATTTCCAGCAGCGTGGTTTTTTCCGCAGCCAGGCCACTCAGCGTATCTGCATTGCCGCCGGTGAGGGCGGCGCTTTCCTGGTCGAGCAGTGCCACGAACGCGCGCATGGCACTGAGCTCTTGCGTCACTGCGTCGGCGAATTCCTGTCGTGACATGGACTTGATGTGATCGGCATTGGTGCGATCGGCATTCATGTGATCAGCGCTTGGCGGAGAAGATGAGTTCCTGAACCGTCTGCAGCAGCCGGTCCGCCACGACCTCCGAATTGACCTGAAAATGGCCTTCTGCAATGGCCTGCTTGATATCCGCTATCCGTGCCGCATCCATCACGGGGCCGCCGGCTTGTGCGGAGCCCAGCGCGGACGAGAGCCCGCTCAGTTCAACGCTGACGCCCGCTTTGGGTTTGGCCGCGTCGCCGTGGGCGCTCTTGCCCGTGCCGCCCGGATTGGCCGGGCTGATCGAATTCAGCGAGTTATCTATTTTCATGATGCTTTTCCCTATTCCGGAGCCTGATGGCTAAGTTATCGGCACTTTCCAGGACAACTTTAGGAACAAGCTTTTCCCCTGTTCAACATATAGTACGTCAACTGCCTATCGACCTCTTGCGCAGGCGGGTTGAGCCCTAGCGGACGATTTCCACCACAGGGCCGGGCCGTACGATCCCGCTGATTACACTGCCCGACCCGGTCCTGACTTGCACGCGATCACCTTCCGGGGCCTTGCCCAGAGCGACGCCTTGAGAACTGATCTTGAAGCCGGGTCCATGCACGATCAACGCGACCGCCTGGCCTTGAACGACGGCCGGGGGTTCGCGCACGGCGTCGCGTCGCAGCGGTTGGCCGGCTTGCACGCCGTGGGCGAGGCGCCGGCCGATTGCCTGCGAGGTTGTCGTGAGGACGCCCGCGGGAAGTTGGGTCAATTCACCCTGCTGCACGACCAGGTCCGTGGCGGTAATTTCCTGGCCGAGCGCGAGCGGGCGCGCGGCGACCAGATAGTCGCCAGAAACCGTGACCCGCGCCGGAAGATAAAGGGTCCAGGCGGGCGATGCGCAACGCACGCCGACGCTGGTTTGTCCCCACGCGCGGCTGCCGGCCGGGAAAAACGCCTGCAGGCGTGCACAGGCGGGCCGCGATACGCGGGCATCGAGCTTGCCGATCTCCAGGCTGATGCGCCCCGGCAGGCCTGCGCTTTCCCGGCGCAGCAACTCGTCGGCCGCGGCATATATAGGCGCGGCGTCCTGCTGTAACGCCGCCGCCTGCAGCGTCCCCGCCGCCAATATGAGTGCCAGTCCTGCGATCCCTCTCAAATGCGACTCCTTACGATTGCATGTCAGCGGCAAATATTGCCGCGGGAGTAATGATCTGCCCAAAGCGCGCGGCGCGGTGTTCCGAATTGAGGGGCCTTTAGGTCTCTATTCGAAAAATTGCGGACGTGCGCCAAGGCCTAGCATGGGCTCCGTGAAAAAGCGGGTAAAGGCCCGCGGAGGGTCAGGCACATGAACAAACTCGACGAATTGCTGAACTTCAACCATCAGGCATTGAACCTGCGCTCGCAGCGCCAGCAGGTGCTCGCGTCGAACATCGCCAATGCCGACACGCCCGGTTTCAAGGCGCGCGATTTCGATTTCAAGTCCGCGCTGGCGGCGGCGGTCGCCGTGCCGGCGCAGGGCGCCAAGGCAGCGGCCCCCGCGGTCGGGCAGCCGCAGCCGGAGTTGCTTTACCGAAGCGTGATACAGCCGTCGATCGACGGCAACACCGTTGATATGGATGTGGAGCGTGCCCAGTTTGCCGAGAACACGCTGCATTACGAAGCCAACATCACGATGCTCACGCATCAGATCCGCATGATGATCGCTGCGATCCAGGGGTAAGCAACCATGCCTTCACTCTTGAAGATATTCGATATTGCCGCTTCCGCGATGACCGCGCAGTCGCAACGGCTGAACGTCGTTGCCAGCAACCTGGCCAACGCGGACAGCGCGACCGGACCGGATGGCAAGGCCTACAAGGCGAAACAGGTCGTGTTCGCCACGCAGAATCTCGGCGGCGCCGAAAACGCCGGCGTGCGCGTGACGGGAGTGGTTGAAGATCCCTCGCCGATGAAGCAGGTATTCGAGCCCAACCACCCGATGGCGGATGCCAAGGGCTACGTCACCATGCCCAATGTCAACGTCGTCGAGGAAATGGTCAACATGATTTCGGCTTCGCGCTCCTACCAGAACAACGTCGAAGCAATGAACACCGCCAAGACGCTGTTGGCGAAGACGCTCACGATCGGCCAATAGCCGCGGATAAACCCTCATGACCACGATTGCAGATCTGCAAAGCCTTTCGAGCAGTCCTGCCGCCAAGGCTGCGCCCAATACGCGCTCCGAAGCGCAGGACCGCTTCCTCAAGCTGCTGGTCACGCAAATGCAGAACCAGGACCCGCTCAACCCGATGGACAACGCGCAGGTGACTACCCAGCTTGCGCAACTCAACACGGTGAGCGGCATCGAGCAGCTCAACAAAACACTCGGACAAATGGCCGCTTCCAGTGCCGCGCAGCAGGCGCTGCAGGCGGCGATGCTGGTGGGGCGCGACGTGCTTGTGGCGGGCGACAGATTGAGTTTCACCGGCCAGCCGGCGCGCTTCGGCATTGAAGTGCCCCAGGCCGTCGATGGGTTGACGATCACCATCACGGACGCCAAGGGCCAGGTCGTCCAGGCGTTCCAGGCCGGTGCGCAGGCGCAGGGCGCAACCACCTTCCAGTGGGACGGCCTCGATAGCGCCGGCAATGCCGTACCGCACGGTGTGTATGGTCTCTCGGCAAGCGCGCGGGCAGGCAGCGCCGCGGTCACGCCGGTCACGCTCGTGGGCGAAACCGTGCAATCGGTGGGCAGCGCGGCCGACGGCAGCATCCAGTTGCAGTTGTTGGGCCTCGGCAGTGTGGGCATCGCCGATATCAAACGATTTCTGTAATCCGGCAAGGAGACATCATGGCATTCCAGCAAGGTCTGAGCGGTCTTAATGCGGCATCCAAGGGTTTGGACGTCGTGGGCAACAACATCGCCAACTCGAATACGGTGGGCTTCAAATCCTCGCAGGCACAGTTCGCGGACGTGTATGCCAATTCGATCCTGGGCGGGGGCAATGCCGTGGGCATCGGTACGCAGGTTTCCACCGTCGCCCAGCAGTTCTCCCAAGGCAACATTTCCTCGTCGAGCAATCCGCTGGATGTGGCCATCAACGGCAACGGCTTTTACCGCATGAGCGACAACGGCGCCATCACTTATACGCGCAACGGCCAGTTTCATGTCGACAAAGACGGCGTCATCGTCAACGCGGACGGCCGCCAGCTCACCGGCTATCCGGTGGATGCAAACGGCCTGATCGTGCCCTCTTCGCCGCTCCCGCTGCAGATTTCGACCGGCGACATCGCGCCCCAAGTCACCAGCACCATGGATGCCACGCTGAACCTCGATGCGCGCCTGGCGCAGCCGGCCACGGCGATCTTCA
Organism: uncultured beta proteobacterium; assembly: GCA_963846655.1. GTDB lineage: Bacteria > Pseudomonadota > Gammaproteobacteria > Burkholderiales > JACQAP01 > JACQAP01. Next base: position 919,468 of record CAWJWT010000002.1, read on the forward strand.
ATCCGGCCGATCCGACCAGCTACAACAACTCGACGTCGCTGACGTTGTACGACACGCTGGGTAATCCGCATTTGTTCTCGCTGTTCTTCGTCAGGACCGCGACGCCCAATCAATGGAGCACGTTCGCCACCGTCGATGGTACGCCGGCTGCAAACGTGGATCTGGGTGCCGGCGCCGGCGCGCCAGCCACGCTTGATTTCAACACCAGCGGCACCCTGACGACGGCCATGCCGATTACGGCGACTGTCGATCTGAATGCGGTCGCGACCGATCTGGGCCTGGTCAACGGCGCGGCCTCACCGCTGAGTTTCGCGATGGATTTCGGCCCGACTTCCCAGTTCGGTTCCAATTTCGGCGTCAATTCGCTGGCGCAGAACGGTTACACCTCGGGCCGGCTGGCCGGCCTCGCCGTCGGGCAGGACGGCATCATCCAGGGCCGCTACAGCAACGGTCAGTCGCGCAACATCGGCCAGATCGTGCTGGCGAATTTCAACGATCCGCAGGGGCTCAAGCCCCTGGGCGACAACCAGTGGGGCGAGACGTCGCGTTCGGGCCCGGCTGCAGTGGGCGCGCCGAACACCGGTTCGCTGGGCGGATTGCAATCGGCCGCGGTCGAGGAATCCAACGTCGACCTGACTGCCGAGCTGGTCAATCTGATCACCATGCAGCGCGCCTACCAGGCCAATGCGCAGACCATCAAGACCGAAGACTCCATATTGCAAACGCTGGTCAACCTGCGATAGGAATGGCTAACAGCGGATTGACCGGGCACTGATCGGCACGATTACCCACGGGTTCAGGAACCTCCATGGATCGACTCATCTATACCGCCATGACCGGCGCCAAACACCTGCTCGAACAGCAGGCAGTCGTGGCGCACAACCTGGCCAATGTGAATACCACCGGGTTTCGCGCCGAGCTGGGCGCGTTTCGCGCCGTGCCGGTCATCGGTGAGGGGGCCAATACGCGCACCTTCGTGGTCGATTCGACGGTCGGCTCGGATTTGACGCCCGGTGTCCTGCAACAAACCGGGCGCCCGCTCGACGTAGCGTTACAGGGTCACGGGTTCATCGCGGTCCAGACCGGTGACGGCGCCGAAGCCTACACGCGCGCAGGCGATCTGCAGGTCAGTGTCAATGGGCAACTGCAGACGCGCAATGGCAATGCCGTGCTGGGCGACGGCGGACCGATCGCGATCCCGCCGGATTCCAGCCTGACCATCGCGCCCGACGGCACCATCTCAACGGTATCCACTATCGGTGCGCCCAACGCAGTGACCACCGTGGGCCGCATCAAACTGGTCAATCCGCAGGAAAGCGAGATCGTGCGCGGCGGCGACGGCTTGTTTCGCCTGAAAAGCGGCAATCCCGCCGAAGCCGATGCGAGCGTGGCGCTCGCATCGGGCGCGCTCGAAGGAAGCAATGTCAATGTGGTCGAGGCGATGGTTCGCCTGATCGAAAACGCTCGCCAGTTCGACATGCAGATGAAGATGCTGCAGAACGCAGAAAACAATGCCACGCAGGCGACTTCGGTGATGGCGGCGCGATGACCCTGCGCAGGCCAAACCGCACGTCCATCGGGCCGCCCGGCGTTACGCCGCGCAGCCATCATTTCAATGCAATGCAAGGAGCCGAATCATGATCCGCTCGCTTTGGATAGCCAAGACCGGCCTGGAAGCGCAACAGATGCAGATGGATGTCATCGCGCACAATCTGGCCAACGTCAGTACCAACGGTTTCAAACGCCAGCGCGCCGTGTTCGAGGATCTGCTGTACCAGACCCTGCGCCAGCCCGGTGCGCAATCGTCCCAGCAATCCGAAGTGCCCTCCGGCCTGCAGATCGGCACCGGTGTGCAGCCGATTGCGACCGAACGCATCTTCACGCAGGGCAACTTGCAGCAAACCGGCAATTCGCTGGACGTGGCCATCCAGGGCGAGGGCTTCTTTCAGGTGCTGTTGCCGGACGGCACCAACGCCTTCACGCGCGACGGGGCGTTCCAGCTCAACAGCCAGGGCCAGCTCGTGACCTCGAGCGGCTACCAGGTTCAGCCCCCCATCACGCTGCCCGCGAACGTGGTGACGGTGACCATCGCCAAGGACGGCATCGTGTCGGTGACCCAGGCAGGCGCCAGCGCGCCCACGCAAGTCGGACAGATGCAGCTCGCGACGTTCATCAACGCCGGCGGCTTGCAATCCCGCGGCGAGAACCTGTACGTCGAAACCGCCTCGTCCGGTGCGCCTTCGCCGAACGCGCCCGGAGCGAACGGGGCGGGACTGCTCAACCAGGCCTACGTGGAAACCTCCAACGTCAATGTCGCCGAGGAACTGGTCAATATGATCCAGACGCAGCGCGCCTACGAGATCAACTCCAAGGCGATCCAGACGGCCGACCAGATGCTGGCGAAACTGTCGCAACTGTAATGATGCGTCGGCAGAGCCGCGGCAAACTTAGGAACATCATGGAAAAAACTCTGCCCAGGATTCTGGCGGCGCTGATATGCCTGCTGCTTCCCGCCTGCGCGATCAACCAGACCCCGATCGTCCACCAGCCGATGACCGCGCGGCCGGTGGCCGAGCCGGCGGTGCCGTTCCAGGCCGATGGCTCGATCTACCAGCAGGGCAATTATCGACCCCTGTTCGAAGACCGACGCGCACGCTACACCGGCGACACGCTGACGATCCTCATTTCCGAGAAAACAGCGGCGAACAAGAAGTCCGGCGCAAGTGCGGAGCGCACCAGCGCCATATCGGCCGCGGTGCCGATCGTGCAGGGTTTGCCCGGCAAGTCGTTGCAGGGCACTGCGCTGGAGGCGAGCACATCGAACAAGTTCGATGGCAAAGGCCAGGCGGCCGCCAGCAACGATTTCACCGGCGTCATTACCGTCACCGTCATCGAAGTGCTGGCCAACGGCAATATGCTCGTCAGCGGCGAGAAGCAGATCGCCATGAGCCAGGGATCGGAATTCATTCGTTTCTCGGGCATCGTCAATCCGGTCACGGTCACCCCGGACAATGCCGTGGTCTCCACGTTGGTGGCGGACGCGCGCATCGAATACCGCGCCAACGGCTACATCGACGAGGCGCAGACCATGGGTTGGCTGGCGCGGTTCTTCAACAATGTCTCGCCGTTCTAAACGCGCGACAACGGGACGGCAATGAACACATTCGACAAAATCAAGACGTTGGGCTGGCTGCTGATCGCCCTCAGTGCGCTGACATTCGGACCGCTGGCAAAGTCGAGCCATGCCGAGCGGCTCAAGGAAGTCGCCAAGGTGCAAGGCGTGCGCGACAACCAGTTGATCGGCTACGGCCTGGTGGTCGGGCTGGACGGCACTGGCGATCAGACGACGCAGACCCCGTTCACGACCCAGAGCCTGCAAGCCATGCTCTCGCAATTGGGCGTGCAATTGCCGCCGGGCACCGGCAGCAGCCTGCAACTGAAAAACGTCGCGGCCGTGGTCGTCACGGCGACGCTGGAGGCATTCACGCGCGCCGGACAAACCATCGACCTGACCGTGTCTTCGTTGGGCAACGCGAAAAGCCTGCGCGGGGGCACCTTGCTGATGACCCCGCTCAAAGGCGTCGATGGCCAGGTTTATGCCATTGCGCAAGGCAATCTGCTGGTCGGTGGCGTGGGCGCGTCGGCCAATGGCAGCAAGGTACAGGTCAACCACCTCGCCGTGGGTCGCATCCCCAACGGCGCGACGGTGGAGCGCGAAGTCGCCACCAGCCTGGGCCGCGGGGAGTTCATCTATCTGCAGTCGAACACCACGGATTTCGATACGTCGCGGCAGATCGCCGTGGCGATCAATGCGTTCGTGGGACCGGACCTCGCCACGGCCGTCGACGGCCGCGTCGTGCGTGTGCGCGCACCGGCGGAGCCGGACAAGCGCGTGGAATTCCTTGCGCTGCTGGAGAACATCGATATTGTGCCCGCCAGAGCCGCCGCTAAAGTCATCGTCAACGCCCGCACGGGGTCGGTCGTCATGAACCAGACCGTGTCAATCGAGGCGTGCGCCGTCGCACACGGCAACCTGTCGGTGATCATCAGCACCGAACCGGTCATCAGCCAGCCCAACCCGCTGTCGCCGCGCGGCACCACGGTGCAGGCGCAACGCTCCACCATCGAGATCCGCGAAGACCGCGGCGGTCTGGTCACGATGCCCGCGGGCGTATCGCTGGCCGAAGTCGTCAAGGCGCTCAATTCGATCGGGGCGACGCCGCAGGATCTGCTTGCCATTTTGCAGGCCATGAAATCGGCGGGCGTGCTACGCGCCGAGCTCGAGATCATCTGACCGGCAACCATGACGATCGGTCCTGATCCCAACACCCTTTTTCTGGCGGCGCAGACGCGTGCGGTTGATGCGTTGCGCGCGAATACCGGACCGCAAGCGACAGGCGCGATCAAGGAAACGGCGCGCCAGTTCGAAGCCTTGCTGATGAATGTCATGCTCAAGAGCATGCGGGCGACCGTCGCACAGGATGGCTTGTTCGACAGCGAGCAGACGCGCCTTTACACGACCATGCTCGACGAGCAGCTCGCGCAGTCGATGTCCCGGCGCGGCATGGGACTCGCAGAGGTGATCGAGCGGCAACTCGGTCCCGCGGCGCAAGCGCGCCCGTCCGGCGCTATGGAAGCCGCCACGGCCGGTGCCCACGCCGCCCGCGCAGAACCGGGTCACCTGGCCCCGGACGCGGCGCGCCCGGGCGCCGCGCAAGACTTCATCCAACGCCTGGAGCCCGATGCCCAGGCGGTCAGCCGCGAAACCGGCATTCCTGCGCGCTTCCTGCTTGGGCATGCTGCACTCGAAACCGGTTGGGGCCGCGCCGAAAGTCGCGCGCCCGATGGCGCACCCAGCCGCAATCTCTTCGGCATCAAGGCGGGGCCGGGATGGCACGGAAAAACCGTCGACGTGTTGACCACCGAGTATGCGGGCGGCGTGGCTTACCGCAAGGTCGCGACGTTCCGCGCCTACGATTCGTACCAGGATTCCATGCGGGATTACGCCGCCCTGCTGGCAGGCAGCCCGCGCTATGCCCAGGTGCTGCAGAACACCACCGACGCTCGCGCCTACGCGCGCGAACTGCAGGCGGGCGGCTACGCCACGGATCCGCACTACGCGCAAAAGCTCGCGGCGGTCATCGACGGCAAGTCGCTGCGTCTTGCCGGCCTCGCATGAGTTCAAGTCAGGCCGCGGCCTGCCGTTAATCAAGCAGGAGCAGAGGAAGGAAACCGCGTTTGGCTACCAACATCTTCGGCATTGGCATCACCGGCCTGCAGGCGGCGCAGGCTGGGCTCGTTACGGCCGGCCATAACATTTCCAATGCGAACACGCCCGGCTATACGCGCCAGCAAGTGGATTTCCGCAATGCGCTGCCGGTCGGCACGGGCAGTGGCTTCTTCGGCACGGGCGTGGAGATCGTCACGGTGCGCCGGCTTTACAGCTCGTTTCTGGCCAACGAAGTGCTCGGTGCTTCCACGCAATCGAGTTCACTCGAGGCGGGTTATGCGCAAATCCAGCAGCTCGACAACCTGTTGGCCGATCCGTCGTCCGGTTTGTCGCCCGCAGTGCAGGAATTCTTCACCGCAGTGCAGGGTGTTGCCACGACCCCGAATATCGCGTCCTCGCGCCAGGTCCTGCTATCCTCGGCCGAAGCGCTCAAGGCGAGGTTTCAGCTCATCGACCAGCGCCTGGGCGATCTTCGCGCAGGCATCAATGACGACATCGGCGCCACGGCGCGGGAGATCAGCAGTTACGCCGTACAGATCGCCGATCTCAACCAACGCATCATTGCTGCGCGCGGCGCCACCGGCGGCCAGCCGCCCAACGATCTGCTCGACCAGCGCGATCAACTGGTCGCGGAACTGAACAAGGACATCCGTGCCACGGTCGTGGTGCAGGACGATGGCACCTACAACGTGTTCATTGGCAGCGGGCAACCACTGGTCGCCGGCGCGCTCGCCTATTCGCTGACGACATTGCGCGACCCATTCGACGCTACGCGCATGACCATCGGTTATCGCACGCCTGCGGGCATCGTCCAACTGCCTGAGCCGACCCTGACGGGCGGCAAGCTCGGCGGATTGCTGGCATTCCGCCGCGATTCCCTGGATCCGGCGCAAAACGCGCTGGGTCGCGTTGCCATCAGCCTCGCGCAGACGTTCAATGCCCAGCATCGTCTGGGCCTGGATTTGAACGCCCAGATGGGCACGGATTTCTTCTCCATCGGCACGCCCCAGGTTGCAGCCAATCTCAACAATACCGGCAATGCGGTGATCGCCGCGGCATTCGATCCTGCCAACGTCGGCGGGCTGACGACGAGCGATTACCGCATCAGCTACGACGGCGCGAACTACACCCTGACGCGGCTCGCGGACAACACTAACCAAAGCTTCGCGAGCTTCCCGCAAACGGTGGACGGTTTCACGCTCTCGCTGGGGTCGGGCACGGCCGCGGCGGGCGATACGTTCTTGCTGCGTCCGACCGCCATTGGCGCGTCCACGCTGGGCGTGGCGTTGAAAGATCCGGCCCACGTTGCAGCTGCCGCCCCGATTCGCACGGCCCAGGCGCAGACCAACACCGGTTCCGCGAAAATCAGCGCCGGAAGCGTCGAGGCGCTGGACCCGAACCTGCAGCAACCCGTCACGATTACGTTTACCAGCGCGACGACGTTCGACGTCACCGGTGCCGGCACCGGCAATCCTGCGGGCGTGGCCTATGTGGCGGGTCAGGACATCACGTTCAACGGGTGGACCGTGCAAATCAGCGGGACGGCCGCCAACGGGGATTCGTTCAGCATCGGACCCAACACGGGCGGCAGCGGCGACAATCGCAATGCCTTGTTGCTCGCCGGGCTGCAGACCGCCAAGCTCATCAACGGCGGCAGCGCTTCCTACCAAGGCGCCTATGCGGCGCTCGTGGGCCAGGTCGGCGCGCAAACGCGTCAGTTGCAAGTCACCGCGGCTGCGCAAGCTGCCGTGCTCGAGCACTCTCGCACCGCGCAGCAATCCATGTCGGGCGTGAACCTCGACGAGGAAGCCGCCAACCTGATTCGATTCCAGCAAGCCTACCAGGCTTCGGGAAAAGTACTGCAGATCGCGTCGTCGCTGTTCGACACCTTGCTGCAGCTGGGCCACTCCTAAAGGGCAACCGCCATGCGTATCAGCACCAATACCCTCTACGAACTCAGCGTCAGCGCCATGAACCGGCAACAGACGCAACTGCTGAAGACGCAGCAGCAAATAGCTGCCAATCGGCGCATCCTCACGCCTTCCGACGATCCGATCGCTTCGGCGCGCGCGCTCGAAATCACGCAGGCCGACGGCATCAATACGCAGTACGGCAGCAATGCGCAGACGGCAGCGGGTCGCCTCGCGCTCACCGAGCAGGCTTTGGGACGGGTCACCGGTTTGCTGCAATCGGCCCGGGAGAATGCCGTCGCCGCGGGCAACGGCAGTTTCACCGACGCGGACCGCCGTACCGTGGCACAGGATCTCCAGTCGCTCGCCGACGAAATGCTGGCGGTGGCCAATACCACCGACGGCGAAAGCAACTATCTTTTTTCGGGTTTTCAGACCGACGTGAAACCGTTTTCTGCGAACGCAACCGGCATGCAGTATCTCGGCGACGACGGTCAGCGGCTGGTCCAGGTTGCCAGCGGCCGGCAGATCGCCATCAGTGAATCCGGCGCCGATGTGTTCATGCGCATCCGCACCGGCAACGGCCGTTTCGCGGTGTCAGCCCCGGCCACCAATGCGGGTTCGGCCACCTATGGCGCCGGCACGGTAACCGACGCGGCGGCACTGACTGGTGACCAGTACCGGGTCACGTTCAGCGTGACCGGTGCGGCGACGACTTACGACGTGGTGAACGTGACCACGGGCGCGACGGTCGCAGCCGCCCAACCTTACAGCAGTGGCGCGTACATCGGCTTCGACGGCATGCGCATCGAGATCAGCGGTGTCCCCGCTGCCGGCGATAGCGTGCAGATCGATCCCAGCGTCAATCGGGATGTTTTCAGGACGCTGTCGGATCTGATCGCGGCACTGCGGGCGCCGGCGGGCGATGCGGCCGCGCGTGCGCGCCTGCACAACGCGCTGACCGACGGGTTGACCAATCTCGACCAGAATCTCGACACCGTCAATTCGGTGCGGGCCGGCGTCGGAACGCGCATGCGCGAAACCGAAAACCTGCAGAACAGCAGCGAAGACCTGTCGCTGCAGTACAAGCAGGTCCTGTCGAATCTGCAGGACCTGGATTTTGCCAAAGCCGTGAGCGACCTGACCCAGCAGCAGAACAACCTGGTGGCGGCCCAGAAGACTTTCGTGCAGACCGCGCAGCTCTCGATCTTCCAATTTCTGTAAGCCCACCGCGGCTGCCCGCATCAGGGCAGCTTCAGCCACCGCGCTCAAGCGACGCGTCGGCGCCGGCGTCATCCCTCTGGACTTGCGTGGCACCGGGCGCTTGCCTTCCTGCCGCATGCGGCTAGCGCGCAGGCTTCAGTATTTCCAGGGCCGCGGAGACGCCCGATGTCAGCAGGTTTTCCAGCGGCATGGTCAGGTGCGGCAGGGCGAGTGCGAGCATGGCGAACCCCAGCATCAGGGTGATGGGAAAGCCCACCGCGAAGATATTGAGCTGGGGGGCCGCACGGGTCAGCACGCCCAGTGCGAGGTTGGTGATCAGCAGCGCGGCGACCACGGGTAATGCCAGCATCAGGCCGGCGCCGAAAATCTGCGCACCCCAGCTGACCAGGTTGTAAGCGGCAGTCGGCCCGAACAGTCCCGTGCCGATCGGCAGTTGCGCAAAACTTTGCGCAAGCGTCGAGATGACCAGCAGGTGGCCGTTGAGCGCCAGGAAGAACAGCACGGCCAGCAGGCTCATGAGCTCTGCCACGACGGGCGCGTTGGTGCCTCGCTCCGGGTCGAAGAACGTGGCAAAGCCCAATCCCATTTGCAGACCGATCAGTTCGCCCGCGGCATCGACGGCTGCAAACGCGACCGCCATCGCGAGCCCGATCGCGGTACCGATGATGATCTGCTCGATCAGTATGACCAGGCCTTCATACGACGACGGTGAAACGGACGGGATCGGCCCCGCGAGCGGTGCGATGACCACCGTCAGCGCCAGCCCGACGCCGAGTCGCACACGCCGCGGCACCGAGCGGTTGGCAAACATGGGCGCCGTCATGACCACGGCCAGGATGCGCGCCATGGGAAACACCATGGCGGCGAGAAAGGCAGTGAGCTGGGCGGACGTGACCGAAAACATGAATGGGTGATCAGGGCAGGGCCGGGATTACTGGATGCTTTGCCGCAAGCGCAACGGCGGCCTTCACCCGATCATGAACGGCAGGTTTTCGAGCAAGCGCCGGATGTATTCGACCATCATCGTGATCATCCACGGACCGGCAAACACCAGCATGACCAGGATCGCGACCAGTTTGGGGATGAAAGACAGTGTCATTTCATTGATCTGCGTGGCGGCCTGGAACACGCTGACCAGCAGGCCGACCGCCAGCGCGGAGAGCAGCAGCGGTGCCGAGATCAGCAAGGTGAGTTCGAGCGCCTGGCGCCCGAGCGTCATCACCGATTCCGGGGTCATGGCGAGAAGCTCCGGACCAGCGAGCCGATCAGCAGGTTCCAGCCATCCGCCAGCACGAACAGCATGATCTTGAACGGCAGGGAAATCATGACCGGCGAAAGCATCATCATGCCCATCGACATCAGCACGCTCGATACCACCATGTCGATGATCAGGAACGGGATGAAAATCAGGAATCCGATCTGGAAGGCGGTTTTGAGTTCGGAGGTCACGAAGGCCGGGATCATGACTTTCATCGGCACCTGTTCAGGCGTCTGCACTTCGACATCGGCGAGTTTCATGAACAGACCCAGATCTGCTTCACGCGTCTGCTTCAACATGAACTGGCGCAACGGCGCCGACGCGCGTTCGATGGCTTCGCCGGAATCGATCTTGTTCTGCGAGAACGGCTGGTAGGCGTTCTGGTAGATGGCATCCAGCGTCGGGGCCATCACGAACAGGTTCAGGAACAGGGCCAGCCCGATGAGCACCTGGTTGGGCGGGGCGGTGGGCGTGCCGATCGCCTGGCGCACCAGCGAGAGCACGATGATGATGCGCGTAAACCCCGTCATCATCAGCAGTAGCGCCGGCAGGAACGTCAGCGCAGTCAGGAACAGCAGCGTCTGCACGGGCAGCGAATACGTTTGCGTGCCGCCGGGGCCCGGCGCGCTGGTCAAGGCCGGCAGGCTTGCTTGCTGCGCAAAGGCCGGCAGCGCGGCCAGCAACAGCAACAGGCCAAGCGGCCAGCCCCGGGCCATCTGGCGCAAGCAATTACGCATTATTGCGCCGCTCGATCGTCTGTTTGAGCCAACCTGCGAATCCCCCCGGCGCAGCGGCGCTCTGGGCCGGCTGGAAATTCTCGGGCTTGGGCATGGTGTGCAGCGGCGACACCTGGCCTGGCGCCACCCCGACGACGAGCCAGGTATCGTTGACTTCCACCAGCAGCACGCGCTCGCGGTTGCCCACTGCGGTACCCGCCACGATGCGCAGTGCGCTGCCGCCGGTGGCGATGTTCGGATTGAAGCGACGCATGACCCAGGCAGCGGCGAACACCATGCCGAGCACGATGGCCAGGCCCAGAAAGACCTGCAAGACACTGCCGGCGCCCACCGGTGAGGGCAGTGCGTCGGCCGCCGCCAGCGTATCGGCGGAATACACCAGGAATCCAACCGCCGTTCGAGCGCCGCGCCTGCCCCAACGATGCCGGGCGCTGGGGTGCCGCCATTGGGGAAGGCGTGACTGGAAGCCTGTGTTGCCAGGGTTAATTACACGGGTTTGCATGGCACGATTCTCTGGGTGACCGGGGCTGCATCAACGATTCAGTTGCCGCATGCGTTCCGAGGGCGTCACGATATCGGTCAGGCGGATGCCGAACTTGTCGTTGACCACGACGACTTCGCCTTGTGCGATCAGGCAGCCGTTGACCAGTACATCCATCGGTTCACCGGCCAGTCCGTCGAGTTCGACCACCGAACCCTGGGCGAGCTGCAGCAGGTTCTTGATCGTGATCTTGGTGCGGCCGAGTTCCACGGTGAGCTGCACCGGGATGTTGAGAATCATGTCGATGTCGTTCTTGACCCCCGCCGTGGCGCCGCGCGCAAGTTCCTGGAACGCCGGTGCCGCCGTCGGTTCGGCCGCACCCGGTTCCGCGACCGCGGTGTGCCCTTCGTCGTTGTGGAGTCCTGCATTGGTCGGTTCTGGCATTTCTGCCTCCGTGGGTTTGGATTGAAAAGGCCGCTTTTCGCGGTCCCGGCGTTCCTGTTCAGTGGTCATTCTGTTCCGCGACGCTGTGATTGATCATTCGCTGCACGCGCAATGCGTACTGGCCGTTGAACACGCCATGGTTGCATTCCATGACCGGTACGCCATCGACGGTGGCGATCAATTCCGCGGGGATCTGCAGCGGGATGACATCGCCCACTTGCAGGCCGTTTACCTGGCTCAAGGTGAGCTTCGCGCAGCCCAGATTGGCCACCAGTTCCACTTCCGCTGACTGGACCTGGCGCGACAGCAGGCGTAACCAGCGCTTGTCGGCCTTGTTGCGCTCGCCCTGCGCCGTCGAGTTCAGGACGTCGCGAATCGGTTCGATCATTGCGTAGGGCAGGCACAGATGAAAGTCGCCGCTGGTGCCGCCCAGTTCGATGGTGAAGGTCGTGGTGATGACGATTTCGTTCGGTGTCGCAATGCTGGCGACCTGCGGGTCCGGCTCGGCGCGCACGCTCTCGAACTTCACCGGGTAAACCGGTTTCCACGATTGCTCGAGGTTCTCGAACGCCACCTCCATGAGCCGCTCGACGATGCGCCGCTCCGTGGGCGTGAATTCGCGTGCTTCATCCCGCGCCGGGAAACGCCCGTCGCCGCCGAACAGCGTATCGATCACCAGGGCGACCAGGGCGGGGTCGAAAACGAACACGCCGTTGCCGCGCAGCGGCTTGAGTTCCACCATGTTCAGATGGACCGGCGCCGCCAGGCTGCGCAGGAATTCGCCGTATTTCTGCGCACGTACCGGACCGACGGAAATCTCCGCGCTGCGGCGCATGAAGTTGAACAGCCCGACGCGCATCAGCCGTGCAAAGCGCTCGTTGATGAGTTCAAACGTGGGCATGCGCCCGCGTACGATGCGCTCCTGGGTCGCGACGTTGTAGGGCTGAACCTGCGCCTCCCCGCCCGCTTTCGCCGGTGCGGCGGCGGGCGCTTCGCCGGACACGCCTTCGAGCAGCGCGTCGACTTCGTTCTGGGTCAGAAATTCTTTGGCCATGCTCGCGGAGCGGATCTACTGGATGATGAAGGAAGTGAACAGCACGCTCTTGACCAGATAGTCCTCGGGCGACTGCGCTTCGCTCTCTTCTTCGTCGCCGGCTTCGGCTTCGGTGGCCTCGTCCTCGGCCGCTTCGCCTCGGCCGCTTCGCCCTCCGCCGCCACCCTGGTGATCTTGAGCGGGGCCGGGGCCGGGATGGACTCGGGGTCGACGACCGCCGTGATTTCCAGGCGCACGGCTTCGGCGAGTTTCAATTTACCGTCGGTCGTGAGCACTTCCTGCGAGGTCTTGTTCGCGAGCAGCATCAGGATGCGATTGCGCACTTCAGGCATGTGCGCCTTGACCGCGTCCACGACGCCGGGCCCGGCGAGCCGCAGCGTCATCTCGGTCTGCAGAAACTGATCGTTGCCCTGCGCCTGCGGATTGCGCAAGTTTACGACGAACGCTTCCAGCGGCAGATAGACCGGAGGTCCGGCCCGATTGACCTGCTTGACGGGATTTTTTTTGACCGGTTCGGCCTTGGCTTCACCCGGCGCGGCCGGGAACAACCGGAGGGCGAACCAGGTGCCGCCGCTGCCCAGCACGCAGCACAGCGCCGCGATGAGGATCATCGTTTTCTTGCCAGCCGGTTTCTTGGCCGGGACGTCGGGGATTTCCTCTTGCGTTTCGGCGTCGGCTTTCGGATTCTTTGCCATGGCGTGCCCTGTTCTTGGATGCTGCCATTATTCCGCCGGGCAGCCGGCATCCATTGGGCGAATAGAGCGGCAAAAAATGCCTAATTCAACGGGCCGGCCCTTACAGGCCTCAGGCGAACGTGTCCACCAGGGCGTTGCCGCGTCTAGTGGGTGGCGTGGATGTGGTTTCCAGCGCGTCCTCGCGCCCGGATTGCGCCGTGGTGCGAGGGGTGCCGCTGAATTGCCGGCCCGGGTCGGCGAACGCGTTGCCGTTTCCGGCCGTTCCCGCGTCCACGCTGGCCTGACCCAGTGCAATGCCGCTGGCCTGGAGCATTTCGCGCAATTTCGGCAACGCCGCTTCGATGGCCTCGCGCGTGCTCGCGTTGAGGGCACTGAATTGCACGGCGGCCGATGAACGGGAGCCTTCGGGGTCGCTGGTGAGCGTCAGTTTGATTTCGATGGGGCCGAGGTCCTCCGGATTCAGGCGAATGGCCGCGGACTGCACATCGTTTTTTGCCATCCAGACCACGCGCGCCGATAACCCGTCGTCCCACGCGGGCGTGCCGAACGGCTGCGCCAGATAGTCCAGGTGCGCGGCCCCTGCAGCCGGCGCGTGGGAGGCTCCCGGATGCGTGGCTGACAGCAGCGGTCCATGCGCATTGACGGAAGGCGAGGGCGGTGCCGGCCGGACGGGATCGCGCGCAACGGACATATCCGGTTTGACGGCCGCGGCCAATCCGGCGTCCGCGAGCGGCGACCTTGCGGCGGTGCCGGGCTCGGGCAACTCCCCGCGCTGCGGGCCCCGCCCGTTGACGTCCATCGACTGCGGTAGCGCTGCGTTGTCCGCGGGCACGTCGGCGTCGATCGCGGGATTCGCAGCGCCGGATGCAGCGCCGAGCCCCGCGTCGTTGCGCCCGCGTGCGGGCAGCGCCGCGGATGGATCCGCTATTGCGACATTCAGTCGCCGGGGGCGGCGCAGGATTTGCGGGCGTGCCTTGCGCGGGCGCGGCGTGTGCGGCCTGTGCAGTGGCCTGGCCGGCCGCGATCGCTTGCAACAGCGCGGCGGGATCCCACGCTGCCGCGGGCCCGGATGCTTCCGTTGCCGGCATTGCGTCTAAGCCGGTCGCGGGAGCCTCCGGTGCAAGCCGCCCGATGCCGCTGTCGAGCAATTCGGCGAAATCCGCGTCGCCCTGACCGGCCGCCGCAGGCTCCTCGGGCGGCGCGCCCGCCGCCGCTGAAATGGCGTTGGCCGCCGTGGCGGGCTGCGAACTGTTCAACAAGGGCAATGTGCTCATTGGTCAGGCGTCCGGGACGTGTCAGGAAGATTTCTGCAGGCGATGCGGGTGGCTCGACGCGCTGTGTTCGTCCTGGTCTTTTTGCTCATTGCGTGCTTCGCGCCGCGATTCGCCGAGATTGTGGCGCTCCAGCAGCACCTCGAAGGATTTCAGCTTCGCGCGCGCGGCCTGCCATGCCTCCAGGCCGGTGCGGCTTTGCTGCGCGCATTGCGCCAGGACCTGCTGCTGCTGCGCGAGGGCATAGTCGAGCTTGCCCAGAAAGTCGTAGTAGTTGCGCCACTGCTCGCTGCCCAGGCCGGCCTGGCTGCTGCGTTCGAGGCGGGCCTGGTAATCGAGCCGGCAGCTCTCGAGCATCTGCAGGGTCGAGGATGCGGCCGTTTCTTTTGCGCGCAATTGCGCCAGCGCGGCAGCGGCGGCATCCACCTGCTTGCGCGTGAGATCCATGATCACTTCCAACGGAAAACGTCTGGACATTTCGGTCGCCTTTTTCTTCATGAACGCTTGTGGTCTGGCGCCGCGCCCGCAAACAGGCCATGCAGTTGCGCGACGGAAGCGCCAAATTGTTCGCGGCTGCGCATGTTCTGGCACAGGAACGCCTCCATGCGCGGCATCAGCGCGATGGCCTGGTCGAGTTGTGGATCGCTGCCGGCGACATAGGCGCCGACATTGATCAGATCGCGGCTGCGTTGATAGCGCGAGTACAGCGACTTGAGGCGACGCACGCTTTCCAGGTGCGCCTCGTCGACCAGCGAAGTCATCGCGCGGCTGATTGAGGCCTCGACATCGATGGCCGGATAGTGGCCCGATTCGGCCAGTTCCCGCGACAGTACGATGTGGCCGTCGAGAATCGCGCGGGCGGCATCCCCGATCGGATCGGACGGGTCATCGCCTTCCGTCAGCACCGTGTAGAAAGCCGTGATCGAACCGCCGCCCGAGGTGCCGTTGCCGGCGCGTTCCACGAGCGCCGGCAGTTTGGCGAACACGGACGGGGGATAGCCTTTGGTCGCCGGCGGCTCGCCCACGGCCAGCGCGATTTCGCGCTGGGCCATGGCCACGCGGGTCAGCGAATCCATGATCAGCAGCACGTTCTTGCCCTGGTCGCGGAAATATTCCGCCACCGCGGTGGCATAGGCGGCGCCCTGGATGCGCATCAGCGGCGACGTATCGGCCGGTGCCGCCACGACGACCGAGCGGGCCATGCCCTCGGCGCCCAGGATATGCTCGATGAATTCCTTGACTTCGCGCCCGCGTTCGCCGATCAGCCCGACGACGGTGACATCCGCCGTGGTATAGCGCGCCATCATGCCCAGCAACACGCTTTTGCCCACGCCCGAGCCGGCAAACAGACCCATGCGCTGGCCGCGGCCCACGGTGAGCAGCGCGTTGATGGCGCGCACGCCCACGTCGAGCGTTGCGGCGATGGGCGCGCGTTCCAGTGGGTTGATGGGCCGGCTGTACAGCGGCTGCATTTCCCGCGTGGTCAACGGCGCCAGGCGATCGAGCGGCTTGCCGGTGCCATCGAGCACGCGCCCCAGCAATTCCGTACCCACCGGCACATGTTTGCCGCGGTCGGCTGCGCGCCGGCGCGGCACTTCGACCTTGCCCATGCGCACCGGTGCAAGCGCGAGCTGCTGGGGTACCACGCGCGCCCCGGGCGTTACGCCATAAACGTCCTGGGTGGGCATCAGAAATAACCGATCGCCGGAGAATCCAACGACTTCGGCTTCGGCGCGATTGCCATTGGGAAGCAGCAGGGTACAGGTGCTGCCGACGGCGAGCTTGAGGCCGACGGCCTCCATGACCAGTCCCGCGGCGCGGGTCAAATAGCCGCACGGCGCCAGGGGTTCACTGGCATCGATGCGCGCGCGGCAATCCTGCAGAAACTCCGCGATGCGCGGTGCGCGTTGCGGCGCGAGTGCGCTGGCTGTCGTGCTCATGGGGCGACCCCGTGCGTATCCTGCACCAGCCATCCCTGATCCCGGCCCAGCGCGCCGACGACCTGGCGCCAGCGCGCGTCGAGCGTGGCATCGACTTCTCCGTGCGAGCAGGACACCACGCAACCGCCGCGCGCGACACCCGCGTCTTCGACGATCGTCCAGCCGGCAAGCGTCAGCGATTCTCCGGCCAACTCCCGGGCGAGCGCCGCATCCTGCGGATTCAGGGATACGCGCCGCTCCTGCCCCAACACCGGCAAGCTGCGGATGGCCTCCTGCATGACCGGCAGAATCAGGTCCGGTTTGACGGTGAGCGCGCTGCGCAGCATCTGTTGCGCGACCGCAAGTGCGACATCCAACAATTGCTGGGCCAGAATCTGATCCAGTTCCGCGCTCTCCGCGGCAAATGCGTTGCCCAATGCGACGAAGCGCTCGACCTGCGCCATGGCACGCTGCCGGCCTTCACGCAGCCCCGCCTGATAGCCGTCCTGGTGGGCCTGCTGGTGGATTTTTTCGACCTGCGTGGCCGTGGTGAGCGAGACCGGCCCCTTCTTGCCCGGGACGTCGAAGCTGTCGAGCTCATAGCGCTCGTAGGCCGAGATCTGCTCCTTCGGAATCAGGGTGGCCGCTACCATGCTCAGAACACCGCCCGCAGGACGGCGCCGCATGCGTGCGCCTGGCGGCGGGCGTCCTGCTCACCCCTAGACGAACGCATCGTCGCCCCTGCCGCCAAGCGCAAGCTGGCCTTCGTCGGCCAGGCGGCGCACGAGTTTGAGGATCTCCTTCTGCTCGGTTTCGACTTCCGACAGGCGTACCGGTCCCTTGGACTCCAGGTCATCGCGCAACATCTCGGCCGCGCGGCCCGACATGTTCTTGAATATCTTTTCGCGCAGTTCTTCGCTGGCGCCTTTCAGGGCCACGATCAGCGAATCCGATTGCACTTCGCGCAGCACCACCTGGATGCCGCGGTCATCGATGCCGATCAGGTTGTCGAACACGAACATTTCGTCGAGGATTTTTTGCGCAAGGTCGCCGTCGTGGGTGCGGATGTTTTCGATCACCGAACCTTCGATCGAACCCGACATGAAGTTCATGATTTCCGCGGCAGCGCGGATGCCGCCCTTCGGGCTTTTCTTCAGATTGACGTTGCCCGCAAGCAGTTTGGTCAATACTTCGTTGAGTTCCTTGAGCGCCGCCGGCTGGATGCCCTCAAGCGTGGCAATGCGCAGGATCACGTCGTTGCGCAGGGCCTCGGTGAACTGCGCGAGCACTTCGCTCGCCTGATCCCGGTCGAGGTGCACCAGGATGGTCGCAACGATCTGCGGATGTTCATTCTTGATAAGCTCGGCGACCGAAGGCGAATCCATCCATTTGAGTCCTTCGATGCCCCCGCTGTCGTTGGCCTGGAGCATGCGGTCGATCAGGCCCGCGGCCTTGTCGTCGCCGAGTGCCTTGGTGAGCACCGTGCGAACGTAGCCGTCGGCATCCATGCCGACCGTGCTTTTCTTTTCCGCGGCCTCGTGGAAGGCGCCGATCACGCTCTCGATGCTGTTCTTGCTGACGGTTTTCATCGACGCCATGGCCTGTCCGAGTTTCTGGACTTCGCGCGGACCGAGATGGCGCAGCACCGCTGCCGCCGCTTCCTCGCCCAGCGACATCAGCAGGATGGCGCTTTTTTCGATGCCCTCAGCGCTCATCACCGGCTACCCAGGTTCGCACGATGTTGGCAACCAGTTTGGGTTCCTGCCGGGCGAGCTGTTTGGCGGAGTCGAGACTGGCCTGATGCGTCGAAGCCGCGCCGATCATGCCCGGCATGACGCCCGGCGGCAGCGCTTGCATGCCGGGGGGCGGCGTCAAGGCGGTGCGAAACATGGGGCGCAGGACCTTGATGAACAGGAATAGCACGACGGCTGCAATCAGCAGATGCTTGGCGAGTTCCTGTGCCAGCGTCCAGGTGCCCGGTTGCTTCCACACCGGCACCGGTTCAAGGGTTTCGGCATCGGGCACCAGGAATGCGGTGTTGGCGACCGTCACCGTGTCGCCGCGCGTTTCGGTGAAGCCCATCGCTTCGCGCACCAGCTTGTTGATCTGCGCCATTTCATCTTCCGTGCGCGGTTTGTACGAGACCTTGCCGTTCTTCGCGGTGATCTTGCGATAGTTCACCACCACCGCGACCGACAGGCGCTTGACGTTGCCGGTGCTGTGGCGCACGTGCTTGAGCGTCTTGTCCACTTCATAACTGATGGAGGAATTTCGGCTGCTGCTCACCGGGCCTGCCGAGGCAGTCTGCGTCGCCCCGGCTGCGGCGGGCGTCCCGTTGATCGGCGCCACGGCCGGTGCGGGGGGCTGATTCGACAAGGCACCGGGCACGCCGCCCGCCTGGGCGCCGGCCGCGCTGCTCGACTCGCTGGTATTCTGGCTGCGTATTGCGGCTGCCGCCGTATTCTGGTTCGGCCGATACACTTCCTCGGCCATTTCGGTCTGCGAGAAATCGACCTCCGCGCTGACTTGCGCATGGACGTTTTCGCCACCGACCACCGGCATCACGATCGACTTGATGCGCTGCGCATAATCCTGTTCCATCGTCTTGATGTATTTGAGCTGACCCGGATCGAGCCCGGCCTGCAGCGGCGCATCGCTCTGCGCCGACAACAGATTGCCGTTCTGGTCGACGACCGTGACGTTCTTGACCAGCAGATCGGGGACGCTGCTCGACACCAGGTGGGCAATTGCGCTGACCTGGCCGGGCTCCAGGGAGCGGCCGGCATTCAGATTGACCAGCACCGAGGCGCTTGGCTTCTGCTGGTCGCGGACGAACACGCTGGGTTTGGGAATCGCCAGGTGCACTCGCGCGGCGCCGACCGCGGCGACCGACTGGATCGATCGCGCAAGCTCGCCTTCCAGGGCACGATGGAAATTGATTTGCTCGAGAAACTGACTGGTGCCGAGTTTGGAGGATTCCATCAATTCGAAACCCACCAGGCTGCCCTTGGGCAATCCCTGGCTGGCGAGTCTGAGGCGGGCCTCATGCACCATCGCGCCGGGCACCAGAATCGCACCACCGCTGTCGGCGAACTTGTAAGGCACGTTCATCTGGGTGAGCGCTGCGATGATGGCGCCGCCGTCGCGGTCGTTCACGTTCGAGAACAGCACGCGATAGTCCGGCGTCTGGCTCCACATCCAGGCGCCGAGTGCGAGCGCCAGCGCCGTTGCCACAGCCATCATCAGCGCGAGCGCCTGCCGTCCACCCGGTCCGCCAAGTCGCTGCACGATCTCTGTTGCGCTTCCAGCCATTGCCCATTCCTTTAATTGTGCGTTTTACGCCGGCCGCCGCGCCTGCCGTGGACGCAATCCGATGACGGCGATTATGGTTGGCGGATGGCAATTCAAACGCGTGAAAAGAGGGGGTTTTAGGTCCCTAATTCGCAGCAGGGGACTGGACCGGCCGGGGTATCGTGCCGCCATCGTGCAAAAGGGCAGGGATATGCAGCACAGTGATCATGCGCAAGCCTCACAAGCGCCCGCCGCCGTGGCGGTGGACGACGAACTGGTCAATGCCGTGCGGATTCTGGCGGGCAGGCTCGAACTGAAGTCGCTGGAACGCCTGTACATCCTGCACACCCTGGCCGCACTCAACGGCTCGCGCCGCGCCACCGTGCAACGCCTGGGCATCAGCGAGCGCACCCTGCGCAATAAACTTCTGCAATATCGCAGCACAGCCGCAACGTAATGCGCATCGCCTGAGGAGCCATCATCATGGACCGAATTTCCGTGGAAAGCGTGTTGAGCCAGATCCGGGCGATGCAGGACATGGCCGCCGGCGGCCAGAAACCGGCCGCTGCCGAATCGCCCGGCAAAGCGGATTTTTCGCAGATGCTGCGCACGACGCTCGAACAGGTCAGCGGTGCGGAGCATCAGGCCGGCAATCTGTCGCAGGCCTTCGAGAAAGGCGATCCGAACGTGAATCTGCAGGACGTCATGATCTCGATGCAGAAGGCCAGCATTTCCTTCCAGACCGTCGTCCAGGTGCGCAACCGCGTGGTCGCAGCGTATCAGGACATCATGAACATGCAGATGTAGGCTGCGTTGCGGCATCGGAGCCGGAGCACGTCTGCGGCAGATCATCCCATTCGCCGTTGCATCGCCCGGCTTATTTTTTCATGCGGAAATTGCGCGCACGTTCCAGGAACATGATGTAGCGCTGCACCAGGCTTTCGCTCGCCGGCTGCAACTTGAGGAATCTGCAGCCGCAGCGCCGGAAACTAGCGCCGTTGCGCAGGGGCGTCTCGAACGCATTGCGCACCTGCAGGGAAACCGTCAGCGTGCCCACCTCGGGTAACCCGATGCGACAGGCTTCGAAAACGTCCCCGATCTGAAATCCGGTGGCTTCCTGGTTGTCCATCAGCGCCACCCCGCCGATGCTGATGTCGAGCACCACGGCTTCCATTTCCACGCCGGGACCGCGCGCTTTGAGCGGCATCGTGCAAATCAGCGGTTTCGTGATCGGCGTGGCGATGCGATAGTGGTCCCGGCGCTGGATGCGCAATAGCGATTCCGGCAGCGGGATGCGCAGCGCCGGACGGCCTTTATAGCGCACTTCGCTGATGGCCCCGGCAATGAACTTGACCTTGACCTGCGCGTCCGAGGTTTCCAGGGTGACCTTGCGCGCGGAGAGCAGCCGTTTGTTGGCTGCGGCATCGGGGGATACATCCAGCACGACTTCCGCCGTGTCGGGCATCACGTCGAGCACGGACGTCAGCGCAAAGTCGGTCCGGCCATCGATGTAGGCTGTGACCAGTTGCGCGTTCTGCATGATTTTCTTCAGTACGAAAACGATTTCGGCCGGCTGGCTCACGGCATAGCGCTGATCGTCCCTGGACTGCGTATCGCGGAGGGTCGGGGCGCTGGCTGGATCTTTCTGGTTCATGGTTCCGGTAGCGAAGCGCCTGCAGGATTCGGTGGGGTGGGCGAGGCGGCAAGCCCGTGTTCGATACGATATAGCCAGGCGAGCAATTCCGCCACCGCCACGTAAAGCTGCGCCGGAATTTGCTGGTCGAGATCCAGCCGCATGAGCAGATTGACCAGATCCGGCGATTCGTGAACATAGACGCCGGCTTCCTGCGCGCGCGCAATGATCGCCTCGGCAATCAGCCCGTTGCCCTTGGCAACGACCTGCGGGGCGGCCTGGCCCGCGCGGTAGGCGAGCGCGACTGCGGAGCGGTCAGGCTGCTTCGGAACCATGAGTCTGCTTCGGAACCATGATCTGCTTCGGAACCATGATCTGCTTCGGAGCCATGCTGGATCTCGAGGGCGCCCATGCGCAAGCCGGAGGCCGTGAAGCGTTCGTCCAGTGCGCTGGCGCCCTCGCGCAGGCGCTGGGCATGCTGGGGCGTGTCGGCGAGCAGTTGTACTGTTGCGCGATTGCCGTCGAGTTCGATGCGCGCAACCACTTCGCCGATGTTGGGCAGCCGCAGCTTGACCTCGGTGCGCCACGGCCTTGCGCCGGCATCGCCTTGCTGGTGCTGCGGCGCGTCGTCCGACACTTGCCATTCCATGATCTGTCCCGGCCAGATGAAGCCTTGCCAGAGGACATGGCCGGTTTCGAGCGCATGCAGTTGCTGGCGAATGATCGGAAATGTATCGGGATGCGCCAGCGAACGGGCGGGCTCTTCGCGCGCGCCCGATTGCAAGATGTCGGCGGCCGGCGCATTCGCCGCCGGTGCCTGCAGGCGTGCCCCATCAGCGCCCTCGGCGGGCGGCGAGGCGGTGGGTGCAGGCCGGGGAGATTGCCATGCACCGAGCTTGCCCTGCGGTTCGCGCAGCAATTGTGCAGTCGGTCGCGTGCCCACGACCCATTCGGCCTGGTGCGACTCGTAGAACAGACCGCTCAATGCCAGCGCTTCGCGCAACCGCACGGTAGCCTGCGCGGCAGGCGGAATCCCCTTGTCGAAAATTGGCGTTGCGCGCAGCGGCAGCTCGTCGGCGGTTGCGGGACCGAAATCCTGCAGCATCGACAGGAATTTTCCCGCGTCACTGAGTTTGGAACCCGCTTTGTCGCTGGCGGGTTCGATTCGCAGCAGGGCGAAGGTCGGCCGGGGATCGTCGTTGACATAGACCAGCCGCAACAAGTCGCCGGGACGCGTGCCCTCGGGGAGCTGGAAGGTGAAGCTGCGGCCGCGCACCGAGACGAGATACCCCGACGGAAGCTGCTGCTCGACGCGTCCGTTGATGGCCTGCCCGGGCTGCAGCGGCGGCAGCTCGCGATTGCGTTCACCCGCCACCAAAGGCGGGCGCGTGGCGCCGACCAACATTCGCAGCCTGGTGAGTGCCTCCGGACGGATCATGTTGCGGCAGGCGCGGAGCGCGCCGTTCAGTCGGCCGCGCCGTCGCCGTAGGCGGTATGCAGCCGGCGCTCGCTGCTGGCGCTGCTCAGAAGGTGCTGCAAGCGGCGCATGCGCGGCTCGGTCAGGTTGCGAATTTCCGCGTCGTCGGCGAGCAATTTTCGGATGATCTCGACTCTGCGCTGGCGCAACTGCGGCTCCAGCGCGCCTTGTGCCTCCGCTCTGGCTTCCAGCAAGGTCTGCACCAGTTGCCGGCACTCCTGCTCGCGGTGCGCCAGGCCCTCCCAGTCCTCGACGCGCGCAGCCTCGAGCATTTGTCCGGTGACGGCGAGAATGTGTTCGTAGGTCGCGATCACTTGCTCGTGGGTCATGCCGGTCTCCTGGCGCCGGGCACAACGGGTTCAGGCGTGATCGACTGCCAGGCGCCGTCGAGCTCGGCGAGCAGGCGGGCGACCTCTTCGAGGCAATCCGCGCGCTGCTCGATGTTGGCCTGCACGAGCCGCGCCACCATGTATTCATAAAGCGCAAACAGATTGTCCGCGATTTCGCCGCCGTTGCCGCGATCGAGGCTGGCCATGAGGCCGTCCTGGATGATGGCAACGGCTTTGCAGATGGCCTTGGCTCTGTCCGCGGTGCGCCCGTCCTGCAGATGCAAGCGGGCCGCGGACACGGCGATGGAGGCGCCTTCGAAAAGCATCAGCACGAGGCCGTGCGGGTTGGTCGACATCGCATTGCTGACGACGCCTACGCTCGAGTAGGCCTGTGCCGCGCTCAGGTTTCTTGCAAACATGGTCAGTTACCGATTTTCGAAAGGTTGGCGAGCTGCTGTGTCAGGTAGGTGCTGGTCTGCTGCATTCTGCCCATGAGGCCGTCGAGCGCATTGAACTGGGCCAGGTAGCGTGCCTGGATCGAAGTAAGGCGCCGGTTGAGCACATCGCGCTGGCCGCTGATGTCCTCGATGGTGCGGTTGATTCCGTCGGTTTTGGCCTGCAGGCTGCCGGTTGTCCCGAGCATGCTGGCAGTAGCCGCGCCGAGCGCGTTGGCGAAACTGCCGACCAGGGCGGCTGCTTTGAGCGAGTCAGCCCCGCCGAGGGCGCCAGCCAGTTTGCTCGAATCGAATGCCAGGGAACCGTCGCGCTGGAACGACACGCCCAGTTGCGACAGCGAACCGTACGGGCCGAACCCGCTCTTCATGGCGCCGAGCTCGCCGCGCAGCCGATTGAGTATCGTCACCGTGCCGTAGTCGCC
The DNA here is from genome assembly GCA_963846655.1 of uncultured beta proteobacterium. Taxonomy (GTDB): domain Bacteria; phylum Pseudomonadota; class Gammaproteobacteria; order Burkholderiales; family JACQAP01; genus JACQAP01. Next base: position 943,298 of record CAWJWT010000002.1, read on the forward strand.
TTGCAGGTTCGCCCCCTTCTGGGTTGCGTCGCCGATCGCTTTTTCGGCATCGTTGTAGCTTTTCACCAATTGCGAAAGCGACGCTGTCACGCCGGTGTTGTCTTTGGCCACCGTGATCGTTGTCGAGCCCACTGCCTTCAGCGCGAAGGTCACGCCGTCGAGGGCGCTGCTGACCGAGTTGCTGGCGCTGGTGACCGTCACGCCGTCAATGACAAGTTGCGCGCTTTGTGCGGCTTGCAGTTGCGAGAAATTCTGGGTGCCCGCGGGATCGTAGGCGAGCAGGTTCTGCAGCGCGGCATCCCCGCTCACCGCGATCTTGATGCTGTGCTCCAGGCCGGTATCGTTGGCCTTGATGACGAGGCGGTGCGGGTTCGCGCTGCCGTCGCTGACGATGCTCGCGGTGACGCCGGCATTTGCCGCATTGATCGCATCGCGGATGCCCTCCAGCGTGTTGTTGGTGGCATCGAGGCCGATCGTGACCGGCTGCTTGCTCGTGTTGGCGGTGAACGTGGCGCCCGTGTAGAGGCCCGTGTCGGTATCGAGCGTGCCGCCGCTGATCGAGCCCGCGGAAATGGTCAATGTAGTGGTGGTACCTGCGCCGATCGAGGCGGTTCTGGAGGGCTGGCCCGCCGTGGCGATGTTTTGCGCCTGGGCGAGCTTGAGTACGTTGACGCCGTACGAGCCGGACGCAGCACCGCTCGTTGCGCTGGCGTTGAGCACATTCGTATCGGCGGAGATTGCACGCTGCACCGGTGTTGCCGCGGCGGCGTTGAGCGCGCGGGCCGCACTCTGGATGCTGGCGATGGCGCCCTTGATCTGGCCCAACAGCGAGATCTTCGCCTGCAGGGCGCCTTCCCGGTTGTTGAGCTGGGTCAGCGGTGCCGCTTCGACCGTCATCAGCTTGGCAACGATGCCGCTGACGTCGAGATTCGAACCCAGTCCGGGGGAGGAAATGCTGCCTGAAGCCATTTTGATCGTCTCGTTGAACCTGCGTGAACCCGTTCACCAGATTTAACGGCACTGCCGGGGGCAAACTTGAGGTCGCGCGCGCCGGTCGGAGCCGGTCGCCGGACAAAAAAATGCCGCCCGCGTTGCAGCGCGTGGGCGGCGGTTGAGGCGGGCGATCAGGCCTTTTGTTTGAGCAGCAGGCCCTGCATGCGGTCTACGGATCGGGCGATGGCCAGCATTTCCTCGGATGGAATCTGGCGAATCACCTGCTGGGTGGCGCTATCGATCACCCGCACGACCGTCTTGCTGGTCGAGGAATCGATCGCGAATTCCAGTTCGCTGGAAACGGATTGGAGGGCGGAATTGGCGCTGTCCACTGCACTTTTGAGCTGTACATCGTCGGGAACGGCGGCCGTTTCGGCCGGCGAACCTGCCGTGGGCGCGCGCGAGCTGCCGATGTTGGGCGTGCCGGTGGAGCCCTGGGACGACATTCCGATTGCGATAGGTTGCATATAGTTCTCCTGGGAGAGGGCCAGACCGGCTTACCGGCCCGGCCCCTTCCAAATGCCTGAACCCGATTACTTGAGCAGGCTCAACACGGACTGCGGCAGCGCGTTCGCCTGGGCCAACATGGCCACGCCCGCTTGCTGCAGAATCTGCGCGCGCGTGAGGTTCGCCGTTTCGGCCGCAAAATCCGCGTCGCGGATGCGCGAGCGCGAAGCCGACAGGTTTTCCGACGTCGTTTGCAGGTTTTGCACCGTGTTCTCGAAGCGCGACTGCAAGGCGCCGTAACGGGCGCGCTGGCCGTTCACGACGGACAGTGCGGAGTCGATGATGGCCAATGAACGCAGGGCCGAGTCATACGAACTCACGTCGATCTTGTCCACGGTCTGCGTTTGTCCACCGAAAGTGCCGGCGGCCAGGGCGAAGTCCGTTTCGGCAACGGTCACGGAAAACGACTTGTCCGAATCAAGAATCAGCTGACCGGTAATCCAGTCGCCGTCGGCATCGGCCCATACGCCGGTCGCTGCGGTCGCGCTGACGTGTGGCCGACAGCACGGAGGCGGTCGCCGTGTCGCCGTCGAGCACCGTCGTATCTTCGACGGTTACCGTTTCGCGCGTTGTCGGCGTCGGCCGCGATGCGCAGGTCCTTGCCTGATTCGCTGGTCAACTGGATGCCATAGGCGCCGTTGTCGGTCTTGACGATTTTGGCGACAAAGCCTGACTTGGCTGACACGTCGTTGAATGCCTGGACCGCTGCATTCAACTGGTCGGCCGCGGTCGTGGCGCCGCCACCGGTGCCGCCGATGGTGAACGAGACGGTCTGGAAAGCGTCCGGCGCACTACCCGCAGTCCCGGGTTGCTCGCTCGACAGGTACATCGTGTAGCTGACGCCTTGCAGGAAACCCGCCGCACCGGAGCCCGCATCGTCCGCACCCAGCACGACCGACGTAAAGGCACTGGCTTTCACGCCTGTTCCGGCCTGGTTGATGGAGGCGGCTACATCAGCCGCACTCGCGCCTGCGGTGTAGGTTATGTCGAACTTGCCCAGGGAGCTGGCAATCGTCATCGTGTCACCGGCAACGATGGAAGTGTCGCCCGTGCTGATTTGCGCCAGTGCGCCGTCGGCCGTCGTGCCGATGGTCAGGTCGCCCACACCGGCTTCCTTGGAGGCGGCCAGGCCGCCGAAACGGTAGTTGCCGTACGCGTTCGTCTGGAAGTTATTCGACGTCGCGGTGATGGTCTGGTTGGCATTGGCGCCGACCTGGAAGGAAGCCGACGTGAAGGAGCCGTCCAGCAGTTTCTGGCCGTTGAATTCCGTGGTGGTGGCAACGCGCTGCAGTTCCTGCGCGAGCTGCTGGACTTCGGAGTTGATGGCCGCGCGGTCGGTCGCCGAATTGCTGGCGTTGGCGGACTGGATCGCCAGTTCGCGCATGCGCTGCAGAATGTCGCCCGCGGATTGCAGCGAGCCCTCGGCGGTTTGCGCCAGCGAGATGCCGTCGTTGGCATTGCGGCGGGCCTGATCGAGGCCGCGGATCTGCGCAGTGAAGCGCTCGGAAATCGCCAGGCCGGCGGCGTCGTCCTTGGCGCTGTTGATGCGCAGGCCGGAAGACAGGCGCTGCAACGACGTGGCCAGCGAACTCTGCGAAGTGTTCAGGTTTCGCTGCGCGTTCAGCGAAGCGATGTTGGTGTTGATGATCTGAGGCATTACGTTCTCCTTTGCCAAAAGTTGGAATCTGGCGGCGCACGGAGCGTAAGACCCGACTCGCCGTCAACGTTGGCTGGCCCCGGTAGGAGGCAACAGAACCGTCGTTGGAACTGATATCGGAAAGCGTTTGGGGAACTTTAGGGGGCTGGCAAGAAAGGCGGGCCGTAACGCGCAGTGCGCTACGGCCCGTCAGCCCGGGAGGAGGGCAAAACCTTAGGGTGTCGGGTCAGTCGGCCAGCGCGAACATGACGCGTTTCTTGCCGGCGCGTTTCGCGGTGTACAGCGCCTTGTCGAGGCGATTCTCGATTTGTTTCTGCCGTTCGCCTAACGCGCGTAGCGTGACACTCGCCGTGAAGCTCAGCGACAGGGTGTGGCGGCTGCAAACGATGGCATGGTCGGTGACCGTTTGCAGCAGGCGATGAAGGGCTGCGAACGCCGCCTGCTCGTTGCTGTCGGGCAGCAATACGATGAACTCTTCGCCGCCGACGCGCGCCAGGATGTCGTTCGGCCGCAAGGTACTGCGCATGAGTTTGGCGAGGTGCGTCAGTGCCGCATCGCCCGCGGCATGACCATGCACGTCATTGATGCGCTTGAAATCGTCGATATCGAGCAAGGCGATGCAAAGCGGTGCGCCATGGCGGTCGCTGCGCGCGGCCTCCGCAGTCAGACCCGCCTCCAGGCCCCGGCGATTGAGCAGTCCGGTCAGCGGGTCGAGATTGGTCAGATCGATGGCTTTGCTCAGTTGCTCCTTGAGGGTCGCGATTTCGCGCTCCGCGCGGCGAATGCGCTCTTCGGCCAACGCCAGCGCGGCAGTGTCGTCGCCCGGAGTGCGCGTGGCACGCAGCGCTTCATCGAGCAGTTCGACGATCTGGCGCACGTTGCGCGTGGCGCGAATGCGTTTGGCAAAGCCTTCGATGCGATGGTAATAGCCCGTGGGCGCGGCCTGCTGTTCGGCGTGCTGCATTCTGATGATCGCGGTACTCCGGGGCCGCGTCAGATTGGGCAGGTGGTTGAGTGCGGTGGCCATGACGTCTCCTGTTCCGACTGCCCCGGTGTCCATAACTGGTGGACTTCCCGATAGGCGATGCCTGCACTCTACTGCCGCGAGGGCACCGGCAATTTACGGATAAAAGGCGGAAAGAGGCGGTAATTCAGCGGATTCACGCCTGAAAACGCGTTCGCCCGCCCTGGCGGCAGGCGGGTTCCTGCCCGCGCGGCTTACGCGATCAATCGACCAGGCCGTTCTTGAGCGCGTAATGCGTGATCTCGGAATTGTTCTTGAGCTTCATTTTCTCGAGCAGCCGGGTGCGATAGACGCTGACCGTTTTCGGGCTGATGAACATCGCCTCCGCAATCTCGGTCAGCGACTTTCCGCTGGCCAGCATGCGCAGCGTGTCGAATTCGCGGTCGGACAGCAATTCATGCGGGCGCTTTTCGCTGCTTTCGCCGACCGATCTTGCCAGTTCCTCGGCGAGGTCGGGACCGACGAAGCGGCGCCCGGCCGCGACATGGCGGATGGCGTTCACGAGCTGGTCGTGCGCGCTTTGCTTGTGCACGTAACCCGAGGCGCCGGCCTTGAGCGCGCGCACGCCGAACTCCACCTCCGCGTGCATGCTCAACATGATTACCGGCAGGTCGGGTTTGTCGCGCTTGATCTGCTTGAGCGTTTCGATGCCGTTCTTGTCCGGCAGCGAAATATCGAGCAAGACCATGTCATAGGTCATTCTCTCGCAGCAGCTTGATCGATTCGGCGCTCGACCCGGCTTCGTCGGCGACGTTTATATCGGGAGCTTCGGATACGACCTGGCGAAGGCCGTGGCGCACGATTACATGGTCGTCAACGATGAGCAGGCGGATCATAAAAGGTCGGGTTTGGGTTGAATGGCTGTTTTTGATTGGTTATTTCTGCTAACCCTCGGACAGTGAGGGACGTTTGGCCGGCAGACGCACGCGCACTTGCGTGCCTGCACCTGCTGCGCCGGAAACATCCGTGATGCCGCCCAGGAAGCTCGGCACGTTCGCGCATGCCGCGGATGCCCCAGGTTTCGTTCTTGAGCATGTCGTCCGGTTCGATGCCGCGGCCGTCGTCCGTGACGGTAAGCAGCACGTTGGCGCCGTCGTCTTCCAGCGAGACGTCCACCCGCGTGGCGCCGGCATGCTTGGCAATGTTGGTCAGCGTTTCCTGAAAGATGCGGAACAGCGCCGTCGCAAAATCGGGATCCAGGACGATGTCTTCGCGCGAATAGACGAAGTCGCAGGTAATGCCCATGCGCTTGCGGAATTCCTTGACCTGCCACGCGATGGCCTCGGTGACGCCGTAATCGAGAATCAGCGGGCGCAAACTGCGCGAGATGCGCGCGGTGGACTCGATGGCGGAATCGAGCAGGGCTTCCATGGCTTCGGCCTTGTCGATCAGCGCCGTCTGGTCCGGTCCGAGGCGGTTGCGTATCCAGGCCAGATCTATTTTTGCCGCTGTGAGCGTGCCGCCCAGATCGTCATGTATTTCGCGCGCAATCCTGCCGCGCTCCTCCTCCTTGACGCTTTCGATATGCGATGCGAGCTGGCGCAGCTGCAGTTGCCGGTCCTCGATCGCCTCCTGCGCAAGTTTGCTCTCGGTAATGTTGGAAATGATGCCATCGGACACCACCGCGCCGGAGGGAAGCCGGCGCACGCCGGCACGCAGGTTGACCCACTTGATCTCCTGCCCATTGGCGCCGATGCGGATGCGGCCTTCCCAGTTGCGCGGCGCGAGCTGCTCGACGGCCTGGATACGCTTTGCCAGAAACCCGGGCCGATCCTCCGGCAGGATCATGTCGAGTATCAACTCCGGGCGCCGCATGAGTTCGTCGGCGCTGACGCCCAGCACGAGTTGGCTGCCCTCGCTTATATAGAGAAGTTCGGCTCTGCCGTCCTCGTAGAGCAACGCCTGGAATACCACGCCGGGCAGATTGGCCGTGATGGCCTGGAAGCGCGCCTCGCTTTCGGTCAGCGCCGCAATGGCGGCTTGATACTGGCGCCGCGATTCCGTTTCCCGCAAGGTGCGCTCGACCACCGGCAGTAGCCGGGACAAACTCTGTTTCGCCACCAGATCGGCAGCGCCCGCCTTGATCACGGCGGCCGCCAGTTCCTCGCCGATGGCATCGGTGAGTACGATCATCGGCACCGGGGGGACAAGGTGCCTCAGCACATCGAGCGCCTCCAAGGCGCTGAAGCCCGGAAGATCATAGTCGGACAGGATCAGGTTCCAGTACTGCGAGCGCAGCGCCGCGCGCAATTGCGCCGCAGTGCTCACGCGGCAACTGTCGACCGAAAATTCTGCCGCATCGAGGGTGGCGAGTAGCGATTCTGCGTCTTCGTCCGAACCAACCAGGAGCAAAACGCGGATCTCCCTTTCTTGCATCAATCCAGTCTCATTATAGAAATGGTGCGGCTCAAGCATGCTGGTGCCCCGGATTATAAGGGCTCCAGGCGGCGCATCACGCATTACCGTGAATAAAGAGGGCCGGGCGGACGCTCGTGGCCTTGACTCAATGCCGTTTCGGAGAAGCCCGTCGGCATAGCCGATGCGTGGTCGCGCGAATGCGACGGGCAGGATGCCATCGCCGGCGTGACTTGCGGTGCGATTCGAGAATCGAACTGTTGACCGAACCCGGGCTAGGGTTTGCGCGCCGCGCCGGCGACTGGCGTGTTGCGGGATTGCGTCGGCGTCGCCAGTTGCATGCGCAAGCTCAGGGCAGGCAGATCCAGGGTACTCAGAGGCAGCGCCCGCTCGGTTGCCCGCACGGCTGCGCCGTGAACCGGCATGACCGGTTCCGCATGGCGGGCTTGCGCCGATCCGGCGAAAGGTGGCGTCCATGCGGCGATTATCCAGCCGATGAGCACCGTTGCCGCTATGGTGATGCCGCCCGCCAGTATGCCCCGGTACGACCGCTGCCGCGGCCCGGCGAACGCGGCGACATTCGTTTCCACCAGCACGGACGTGTTCAATTCGTCCAGGTCGGCCTGCGCCGCGTCAGGCAGGATCGATTGGATTGCGATTTCACCGGCAATGCGTTCATTGAGGGCTTCGATGGCGATGGCCTCGGGATCGCGCCTGCCGGCCGCGCCCATGGCGATGGCGGCCCAGACCGGCGCTTCCGCAAGGTCGCCGTTGCCGGCCGGCTCTGCAAATTCGATACGCGCCGCATCGGCCTGCAGCCCGATGAGCAGCTCGCGCAGCGGGGCGCTCTCGTGCGTAGTCTGTGCCGGGCCGTCCGGGGCCTTGTCTTGCTCAGGCGCGTCGAGGTCGGCGGCCGCGTTCAAGCGCGCCTGGGTTGCTTCGATGCGGCTGCGATAGAACGCGATCTTGCGCTGCGCCATCTGGGCCGCATTGCGCAGGGCCTCGGTGCGCTCGGTCTGGACTTGCTGCAATTCCCGCGCTGCAGCCTGCGCTTGGCGTTCCGCGGCGAGCTGCGTTTGGGCCGCATCGCGCGCGTCGTTCTCGGCTTGCTGGCGTGCTTGTGCAGCGGCCGCGGCATCCTGTTCCAGGCGCGCGCGTTCGCGTGCCATGTCGACCGCCTTGAGCTCTTCCTGCTCGCGCGTGCGGCATGCGCGTACCGCTTCGAGTTCGGACTCGACCCGTTTGGCCTCACTCATCGCCAGTTCGTTTTCGGCGTGTTCGCGCGCGAGGGCGGCGGCACGCGCGCGGAAGGCCACGCGGGCGCGCTCTTCGGCGGCCTCGCCGGCTTGCTGCTCCGCGGCGGCTGCGTTTTGTGCGGCCTCCAGCGCCTGCTGCTGTTTCGCGCACGTTTGTTCGGCGCATTGGCGGGCGAGTTCTTCAGCCGCAAGGCGAGCCTGTTCGACCTGGCGGGACTGCTCCTCCGCGTTGCGCCGTGCAGCGACAGTCTCTTCGATGCGGGCATGTAATAGCGCGAGTTGCGCGGCCTCGTCCTGCGCGGCGGCCTGGGCCGCGTTGGCGGCCAGGCGCTCGGTGTCCAGGCGTTCTTCAACGAGTAACTGGGCGTCCCGTTCGGCGGCGTTGCGATCGCGCTGGAGTTCCCAGGCAGCTGCATCGAGCCGCGCCTGCTGTTCGGCGACGACGCGCGCTTCGCGCTGTTCCTCTTCGAGTGCCGCGAGGGCTTCCTGCGCCAGGTGATCGGCTTGCACGCGCGCCTCGGCTTCCTGCCGGGCGCGGGTTTCCGCCTCGAGTCGCTCGCTCGCGGCTTCCTGTTCGCGCTGCTCGGCGTCGGCACGCTCTTGCGCTGCGCGCTGCAGATCGGTTTCGGCGCGCGCACGGTTTTCCGCCGCTTCGCGTTGTTTGCGTTCGGCGATGCGGCGCGCCTGCATGGCGCCCTGTGCTTCCTGTTCGGCGCGATAGCGCAGTTCGGTTTCGTGCAGCAGTTCGCAGGCTTCGTCGGCGCGCGATTTTTCGGCAGCGGCCAGTTCCCTGTCGATGCGCAACTGGTTCTCCGCGGCACTGCGCGCGCGCCCTTCGTGCGCAATGCGCGCCTGGGCTTCCGCCGCAGCGGCCTGTTCGGCCTTGATCCGGGCTTGCGTTTCGGCGGCGGCTGCGGTTTCAGCCTCGATGCGCGCCAGGGACAGCAGCTTCAGCCGCGCGTCCACGGCCGCACGCGAATCGGCCAACTCGCGTGCACGAGCCTCGGCTTCCGCGCGCTCGCGCGCTTCCTGCGTGGCGCGGCTCTCGGCCTCGGCGCGTGAGCGCGCCTGTTCGACTGCTTGTCGCTGCGCTTCGGCGCGTGCCTGCGCTTGCAGTTCCGCGCGGGTTTCTTCCTGCTCGCGCTGTTGATGGGCTGCGCTGAGTTCCTCGAGCTGGCGCTTGAGCTCTTCGCCGCGCACGCGGGCGCGGGCGCCGAGCGTGCGGTCTGTCTCGGCCTGGGCGTCTGCCAGGCGCGCGGCATTGGCTTCGCTTTGCTCGCGTTGGCGCGCTTCCGCGATGGCCGATTCGGTATCGCGTTTGCGCTGTTCCGCCGCGCTCAGTGCCAGGCGTTCGGCTTCGATCAGCGCAAGCGCGCTTTGGGCGGCGTCCTCGTCGGCCCGGGCCCGCTGCTCGGTCAGGCGCGCGGCGTCCGCTTCCAGGCGCGCGCGCTCTTGCGCGGCGGTGCGCGAGCGCATTTCGCGCTGCGCGCGGTTTTGCGCGGCCAGCGATTCGCTGGTTTCGGCTTCGACGCGGCTGACGGCCTCCTGGATGGCATGCATGGCCGGCGAGCGGGACAGATCGCCTTCCCAGGACTGGGCCGGCGGCGTGGCCGGCGACGGATGCGCGGATGGGTTACGTGTCGACATGCGATGCGTCCTCGATGCGGGTGCAAAGTGTGTGGGAGTCGAAATGGATTATCCGCAGGCCGGCAAGACACCTGGCGCCGAACAGAAGGGGTTTCCGGGTCTATTTCCGGATCGGCGCTGCTTCGCGGCGCGGAATCGCGCCGGTCACGGCTGTCGGACTAGGCTTCGTCGGCGAACAGCACGCGCAGCGCGTCGATGACGGGGTTGAACGCCCGGGCCAGGGCGTCCAGCCGCTCGTCGCAGGTCTTGTCCAGGCCCGATTGCAACGCGGCATGCAGGTCGGCTGCCGCGGACTCGATGCCGGTCGCGCCGAGCACAACCGCCATGCTCTGCAGGGTATTGACGTCGTGGCGCGCCAGCGCCAGTTCACCCTTTGCCAGAAGCTCGCGCAGCGCTTCCACGCTGTGGCGATGATCGCGATAAAACGCCGCCAGCAGTTTGCGTTGTACCGCCGGGTTGCCAGCCTGGCGCAATCCCGCCTCGAGATCGAGCCCCGGCACATCGGCGGGCAGCGGCGGCGCGGACGTGGCTGCGGCCTCCGACCTCGAAGTGGGGCGCGGTAAGGCAATCCGGCTCTTGAGCACATTGAGCAGCACGTCCTGGTCGATGGGCTTGCTGACGTGCTCGTCCATGCCGGCTTTGAGGCATTTTTCCCGATCGTCGGGCATGGCGTTGGCGGTCATGGCGATGATGGGCAGTTGCGCGGTGCCGGCAAGCCGGCGAATGCGCTTCGCGGCTTTGAATCCGTCCATGACCGGCATCTGGATATCCATGAGCACGGCGTCGAATCGTTGCTTGCGGGCCAGCGCGACGGCTTGCAGCCCGTCGTGCGCAAAGGTCACTTCGATGCCCGCGCGGGTGAGCAACTGTTCGACGATGACGCGATTGAGCTCGTTGTCTTCGGCGACCAGCACGCGGCGGCCGCGCAACAGCGGATCGGGCTGGATTTGCCAGGCTTCGGCGTCGCTGCCCGATTCCACCGCGTGGGTCACGCCGAACAAGTCGGCGATCGCATCGAACAGACCGGCCGGCAGGAACGGTTTGACCACGACGCGCGTGCGCTGCGAGGCGGCGGTTTCCCGCATGCGCGCATCGCGCTCGAATGCGCCCACCATTAATACGGTGGGCAGGTCGGTTGCGCTCGCGTGGCCGCAACCCAGCCGCTGCGCTTTCCCGTCCATGATCGCAAGATGATAGGCAGGCGCGTCGTGCGCCGCCTCCAGGCAGGCCTTGGCATCCATCGCATCGACTTTGCGGCAATGCGGGCGCAGCAACTCCGCCATGATCAGCCGGGCCGATGCGTTGTCATCGACGATCAGCACGTCCAGATCGCGCAGCACATTGCGGTAACGCGCCGCGAGCCGGCCGACATCGCGTGCGCGGAAGCGCCGGGCAAGACGCGTGGTAAAGGTCACCGAGGTGCCGGCGCCAGGTTCGCTTTGTACGCTGATGGCGCCTCCCATCAGCGCCACCAGTTCCTTGCAGATCACCAGGCCCAGACCGGTTCCACCGTAGCGGCGCATGGTCGATACGTCGGCCTGCACGAAGGGCTGGAACAACCGGCCTTGTTCCTGCGCGGTCATGCCGATGCCGGTATCGCGCACCGTAAAGGTCAGCGAAACCGCGCCATCGGCCAGGCGCTGCGAGCGGGCAGTCACGACGATCTCGCCGCGTTGCGTAAACTTGATGGCGTTGCTCGCCAGGTTCGTGAGCACCTGGCCGAGGCGCATCGCATCCCCGACGAGCTGCTGGTTGAGCGGCAGGTCGAACACCAGTTCCAGGCCTTTCTCCTGCGCCGCCGCGGCGCACACATCGGCCACGCGTTCGAAAACCTGGTCCAGTTGAAACGGAATCGATTCGAGTTCCAGCTTGCCCGCTTCGATCCTGGAGAAATCGAGGATGTCGTTCAGAATGCCCAGCAGGGAGTTGGCCGAAAAATAGATCTTCTCGAGGTATTCGCGTTGCTGCGGCTGCAGAGCGGAGCCCAGCAAGAGCCGCGCGAGGCCGATCACGCCGTTCATCGGCGTGCGAATCTCGTGCGACATGTTCGCGAGGAATGCCGATTTCAGGCGCGTGGCATCTTCGGCCTGGCTTTGCGCCTGCCTGAGCGCGGTGATGTCGTAGAACCAGCCGATCACGGCGGGCGCGCCTTCGTACTCGATTGGAAAATAGGAAGCCAGCACCCACAGGATGTGTCCGTCCAGCCGGCGCAGGCGGCCCTGGCGGTTGATCGCGCTCTGGCCCTTGACCACCCGGCTCGTGATCTCGCGGTATTCGTCCGGGTCTTCGTGGAATTGCACCGGATTCGTGCCCAGCGCCTGCTCGGTGGTGGTGTGCAAAAGATCGGCGTAATTCTGGTTGGCGAAAACCAGCTGTTGATCGGACACGCGCATCACGCGCAGCGCGATGGGGCTGATCTCGAGCAACTGGCGCAAGCGCGCCTCGCTGGCGCGCAATTTTCGTTCGGCGTCCTTGCGCTCGGTGATGTCCTGGACGATGCCCACCGTATGCGAGGCGCTGCCGTCGTTGCGCACGATGACGCTGGCGCGCTGGTACAGCCAGCGGATCGATCCGTCGGGCCGGATCACGCGATGTTCGATGCCTTCGTGGAATTGCTCCTCTGCCCAACGTCGGCGCGTGTCCTCGAATCGCGCCAGGTCCTCCGGATGGATGCGCTCCAGCATTCCCGACACCTGGATCTCGCCGACTTCGTCGAGGCCGAACATCGGGCCGATATTGCGCGACCAGCGGATGCGGTCCGATGCAACGACGTGTTCCCAGACGCCGATGTCGCCGAACTCCGTGGCGAGCCGGGTGCGATGTTCGCTTTCCACCAGCGCCTGGCGAAGCTGTTCTTCCTCGGAAATGTCGACCACAGCGAACAGCAGGTCGCCTTGCTGGTGCGCGGCCTCGATGGGCACGCCCTGCAACAGTCCCAGGAACCGCGTGCCGTCCCGGCGCCGGTACTCGAATTTGGCGTGCAGTTTGCCATCCCGGCGCAGCGCGGCGAAGTCGTCCTGGCTGATTTCGTCCCATTGCGTCCCGGTCGCGGACAGCACGCGTGCTGGCAAGCCGATCAACTCGCGCGGACTGTAACCGAACAGCCGCTCCATGGCCGCATTGGCGCGTCGGATGGAATCTTTTTTCGTCGTGAAAATGCCGATGGGCGATGCGGCCAGCATGGCCGTCTGCTCGCCGATCAGGCTCGCCAGGCGCTGCTCGGCAAGTTTCTGGGCATCGATGTCCTTGCTGGTCCCCGTCATGCGCAAGGTGCGCCCCTGCTCGTCGCGCGCAGTGACCATGCCGTGACTGCGCACCCATTTCCATTTGCCCGAGCCGGTCCGGATGCGGTGATCCACCGCATACTCGGCGCGCGTGCCTTTCACCGTCTCGCGCAGTGCTTCGAGCATTTCGGGCAAGTCGTCCGGGTGCACGATTGCCTGCAACTGCGCCACCGGCGCCTCGGAGCTGGCGTGATCCGGGTGATCGGCCAGGCGGGCCCACTGGTCGTCCAGATGCACGATGCCGGTCGTGAGGTCCCAATCCCAAAGGCCCAGATTCGAGCCGCGCATGGCCAGCGACAACCGTTCGCGCGCGATCTGCAGCGCCGTCTTGGTTTCCCGGCGTCGCGCGATTTCCTTGCCGCTGCCCAGATAGCCGATGAAGCCGCCGGCGGGATCGAACCGGGGCTCGCCGCTGATCGAGTACCAGACGGTGAGGCCGTCTGCGCTCCGCTGGCCGAACTCCAGTTCGCGAAACGGCTCGTGGCGCGCGAGCCGCTGCCGGTGCTCGTGCCATTGTTCCTCGCTCAGGCCGCAGCAGCCGTCCAGATCCCAGAGCGCTTTGCCTTCCAGCGCGGGCAGCTCGGCATCACGCGTGGGTCTGATCTCGGCTAAAACGAAAGTTCGCATCCTGCTCCCAGTGCCAGTCCGCGGTCATCGCGGCAAGGCTGCGAAACCGCTGTTCGCTTTGCGCGAGCTCCTCGATGTACACGCTGCGCGCCTGCTCCGTCACTTTGAGCGGCGTCACATCGCTCACATGAACGAACAAACCCTGCACCGCGCCTTCGACGACATGCGGCGTGTAGGTCGCCAGCGCATGGCGCACCTCGCCATCGGGACGCGCAATTTCGCGTTCGAACGTCTGGATTTCCCCGTTCAGCGCTGCGTTGATGTGGGGCAGATTTCTTTCGTACAACGGCCCCAGAAACTCCTGCAAGGTCACGCCCACCAGTTGCTGCCTGGACTTGCCGAACCATTCGACATAGGCATTGCTGGCAAACCGGCAACGCTGGTCTGCGTCCCAATAGGCCGTCATGGCCGTGATGTTGTCGACGATGGTCAGCGCGATATCGGCCGTCGCGCTCGGAACAGACGAAATCTTCTCCGGGGTATCCTTCATGATGTTACGCACCGGCTTGCGTTGCGCTGGCGCCCGGGCGTGTCAGAGCGGGGGGGAAGTGCGGCATGCGCAGACGTTCTGACGATTGCGCCGGCTTGAGCGAGGGCAGTCGATTGCGGTGGTGCGTTGCGGGTCCTGGACGATTCTGCAAAAATGCGGGGTCTTCGCAGCTTGTTTTTGGTTTCAACTTGTATGGCATCCCCTCTGACCTTTCGTGGCGCCTCGCTGCATCCATGACCTCCCAGATACACAAGACCGGCCCCTGCACGGACTGGCCAGCCCGATCTGGTTGCGCGGAATCATACGGCAATCGGGCCACGCGCAAAATCTTTGCCGGTGGCGTCGCCCATGTTGCGCGGCATTGGGTTCGCGCCGGTGCGCGACTCCTGCTGGCGGCGAGCTTCGTCTGTCCGGGATTCGCAGCGGCCGAAGATGACGGCAACGAGCTGCTGGGGTTGATGGACCACCCCGCGAGCCGCGAAGCCGCGTCTGCCTTCATCGAAGATGTGCGCCTGCGCTGGGACGGCACGCTGTTCTGCATTGCCCAGGGCACAGCGCATGTCCCGGACGATGCCGCGGCGGCCGCGTTCGCCGCCGTCAGAACTTATCTGCAGGAGCATCCCGAAGAGCGCGCCCGGCCTCGCCGCTACCTGATCGTGCAGGGTTTGCGTGCGGCCTTCCACTGTCCCGCGCGTTGACTTGGCGGATGGCCCACGATTGCGTGGCGCGATGTCGCAAGGCGCTATCAGCGATACACCATGACCGGAATTTTGGTATGGGTGAGCACCCGCGCCGTTTCGCTGCCCAGTAACATGGCACTGAGCCCGCGCCGGCCGTGCGAGGCCATGAAAATCAGATCGCAGCCTTTGGTTCCCGCCGCCTCGATGATGGCTTCCCACGGGTGATCGTTGGTCACCAGCACGGATTCGCAGGCCACCCCCGCTTCGCGCGCGCGATGCTCGAGGGCCTCGACCAGGCGCTGACCGCGCACCTTGGCGTCGCGCTCGAATTGCTCGGCCAGAATGTCGCTGGGGCCGGCTTCCGTGTAAATGAGGTACGACGTGGCGGGGATCGCATGGAAGGCCACCACGCTGGCGCGGGCGAACTTCGCGAAATCGATGCCTTTTTGGGCCGCCGATTCGCATAGCGCCGAGCCGTCGGTTGGCAGCAGGATTTTGTTGTACATCGTGCCCTCCCTATCGCGTTAACGTTCGATATTTATAGACCCTTGCGATGCCTTATGGATAATTATCGCGCGCAACGGCATGCATTGGAAACGCCCGCCTACCCACCAGGAGCATGATGAAGATAACCGACTTGCATATCCACGTTCTGAAAAGCGCGCTCAGCGAACCTTTTGCGTTCTCCCAGGGCTGGGTCAGACAACGCTCCGCGACCCTGCTGGAAATCGTCACGGACGAAGGGGTCAGCGGCTGGGGCGAGGCTTTCGCACAGGGCATGGAGCCCCCGGAAATCGCGGCGACCGTCATCGACAAGGCCTTGAAGCCGCTGCTCATCGGCGCCGATCCGCTCGATATCGAGGTGCTCTGGCACCGCATGTATCACATGACCCGCGACTTCGGCCGCAAGGGCTCGGTGGTCTCGGGCATCAGCGCCGTGGATATCGCGCTCTGGGACATCGCCGGCAAGTTCTACGACGTGCCCGTTTACAAACTGCTGGGGGGCGCTTTTCGCACGCGCGTGCAGCCTTATGCGACCGGGTTTTACCGCATCAAGGGCCAGGGCGAAGCCAAGCGCCTGGCGGAGGAGGCGCTGCGGCATTTCGACGCGGGGTTCTCGTTCATGAAAATCAAGCTGGGGTATGGCGTCGACGACGATATCGCATGCATGAAGGAAATCGGCCGCGCCATCCAGGGCAAAGCCATCACGCTGATGGTCGATACCAACCATGCTTACGGACGCGCGGAGGCGCTGCGCCTGGGCCGGGCGCTGCAGGAATACGATCTGCGCTGGTATGAAGAGCCGGTGGTGCCCGAGGATGTGCAGGGTTATGCCGAAATGAGGCGGCAATTGTCGATGCCGATTGCCGGCGGCGAGAACGAACATACGCTTTACGGCTTCCGCGAATTTCTGGGCGCGGGCGCCGTGGACATCGCGCAGCCGGATCTGGGCTCCTGCGGCGGTCTGTCGGCGGGCCGGCATATCCTTGCCCTGGCGCAATCGCACGGCGTGCAGGTCAATCCCCACGTCTGGGGCTCCGCGATCGCGCAGGCGGCATCGTTGCAATTTCTCGCGGCGCTGCCGGTTGCCCATCATTCGCTGTTCGCGCAGGAACCCGTGCTCGAGTATGACCGCTCCGCGCACCCGTTTCGCCAGCACCTGGTCAGCCGCCCCATCGAGCACACCGGCGGGTGGGTCGAAATTCCCTCCGGTCCGGGGCTCGGCGTCGAAGTGGATCGCGCCGTGCTGGCGAAGTTTCGTGCCTGAAGCCATGTGCGGGCCATAGCCATAGCAACGTCATGACCGACACCCGTTCATTCGCGCCCATAACGAAATCGGATCTGAAGAAGCTCGCGCGCATTGCGCGCACGGAGCGCGAGGATTTTTTCGAGCGCCATCGCGAATGGGCCCTGCTTTATCGCAAACGCGTGCTGTGCGCCGCGCTGTGCGGCGATGCGGCGCTGCACTTCAGCAACGGCTCATCCGGCGTCGAAGTCTTCGACGTGTGGACTTTTTACGCCGAGCATGCCGAGGCGCCGTTTCCGCTCCAGCAATTGGTCAAGGCCGATTTCGGCGAATCCAAGTTCGGCCGCGATGCGGCCAGCGTCGCCTACCTGGGACGCCAGATTGCGCTGCGGGGCCGCTCGCTCGATTGCAGGCCCGGTGACGACCCGATCGAAGTCCTGCAACGCTATCTGCGCAGTGGCGCGACGCCGTCCGCACGCGCCCTGCGCGAAAAAGCCGTGGTCTTGATCGAGCCGGAAGCGTTTCTGGGTTACGTCGTCTGGCCGTCGCTGGCGATGCCGGGGGCGTGATTTAAGGCGGGTACAAGTAACGCGGCCCCGGATGCGGGGCGTTTCGCTCCGCATTCGAGGCCGTCGTCTTCTTATTAAGCCAGCTGGCGAAGCCGGCAGATAATGCCTCTGCGTCGGCTGGCTACTCCTCCCCCCGGCTGTGTGGCCAGAAGCCTTCCTTGCATCGAACCGGCATTGCCGGTGCGGCAAATTCTGCTGGTTCAGTGTCGCAACAGATTCCCCCACGGTCTGGAGACCGCTGGCGGGGCGACGACGTTGCCATGGGGGCACAACGCGGGGCACTCGCCGGGGTATCGGTTGCAAACCACGGCGATGCATTCGCGGGAGCAGGGATGTCGATCACTGAGACATCGCCCGTCCCATTTGAACTGCACTGGGGCCGGTCAACACCGAACACCTGTACGAATTTCAATTCAACGAATATGAAACTCACACAGTGGGGCGCAGCCTAACCGTCCCCGGGTAATGGCGTCAATCTTGCACTGCGTCACGCGCGGAATCCGGCGCCAGGCGCGGCAGGCAAGGCAGAGGGCAGAACTCGGGCAGGCAGTTTAAGAGTGGAAGGCAGAAGGGCAGAAGTCGGGCAGGCAGTTCAAAGGTGGAAAGAAGAAGGGCGCGTCACGTCTGGCGTCATACGATTCGGCAAGGCACCGAGCAAGGCGGCGCGGAAAACCGTTCGAGATCCGCCTGCAGGCAAAGAAAACGGCGCCCCGTGTTACCGGGGCGCCGCTGATTTTATTGCAGTTTGTACTATCGGGTCAGAGGCGTTCAGCTGCGACCAAAGGCGATTGACGACTGGTTCGCGCCGACGGCGATCTTGGTATCGCCCCTGGCGCTGTCGCGACCGGCGTCTGCTACATCGCCGGGTTGCGTAGCGACGGCACCGACGATCCGGACGTTCGGCACGCCTGCGCGGCCGTAAACATTGGCCACGTTGTCGATCTGGTAGGTGCCGACGCCGGTCTCGGCGAATGCACTGGTAGTAGCAATGGCGAATCCTGCGGCGACGATAAATTTGGTTGCGTTCATTTGATCTCCATCCAATTAAGAATAACTGCACGGGTTATTGCGAGATCCCCGGCAATTATTCGGGGTAGGACGAAAACCCTTTCGCCCATCGCATGGACGCCATTAAACACGTTTGGCGCGTTGCACAATAGTCCCGGATTTTAAATATGACCTATGCCAAATCGGAATGTAACGGCTGGGTAAAATCGAGGTCGTGGGTTCGCGGACCGAGTGCGGTAGCGGATTGCGTCGCGCAGGGCTGCGTTTCCGCAGTGCAATGCAAGACGTTTGCGCACGCGGCATAATGTGGCCCGCGGCTTCCCCCTCCTCAAACTCTTGAATTACCAACAGCCCCTTGTATCCGTGCATTTATTGAGAAAAATCAAGCTTCTGGCCGTCAGCGTCTGGCGCGCCGCACGGGTCGCGCGCAAATGCCGTTTGCTCGGCATTCTGGTCGTAGCACTGTGTGCAGGGATGGCCGGGGCCGCGGAACAACGGCTCGCCGCGCAGGAAACCGTGATTGCGGGCGATTACTTCGGAGCGGGCGCGGATGCGTCCCCTGCCGCGCCCGTCGAGGGCGATGCGTTCATTGCGGCCGCGCAAGTGCAATTGCGCCACGCAGTGGTCGGGGATGCAGTGTTGGCGGGAGGGGGCGTGACGATTGCCGGGCGTGTGGGCGGCAACCTGTATGCAACCGGCGCCAGCATCAGCGTCGACGGACCGGTCGCGGGCAATGCGCGACTCGCCGGGGGCCAGGTCGAGATCACGCGCTCGGGGCAAGTATCCGGCAGGACCACGCTGGTCGGGGGAAAGGCCACCATCCTCGGCAAAGCCGGCCGTCAACTCACGATATTCAGCGAACATGTCATGCTCGATGGCGACGTTGCGGGCAATGTGACGATCGCGTCGCGCTCCCTGTCCATCGGACCGAACGCGCGCGTATCCGGCATGCTGACGTACCGTGGCTCGCAGCCCGCGCACATCGACCCCGGGGCAGTCCTGGGCGGGGGCATCAATTACACGAGTTTCGATTTCGAGGACGAGACTTACCAGCCGGTCGCGCGCGTGATCGCCTGGATCGGCGTCATAGCATTCACCGTCGGGTTGTTTCTGATCGGCATGCTGGCCATACTTTTTCTGCCGGCCTCTACGGCGCACGTGAGCCGGCTCGCGCGAGGCCGACCCCTGTCGTCGCTGGGTCTCGGACTTGTCGCGATCGTTTGCGTACCGATTGCGGTCATTTTGCTGATGCTGACCATCGTGGGCATTCCTTTCGCCTTCATGCTGCTGCTGGTCTGGCCCATGATTCTCATTTTTGGTTATCTGGCGGGCGTCATGGCGGTCAGCGATGCGGTCGCCGGCCCCAACGCCGAGGCCAAAGGCCGCCGCATTTTCTTGCTCGCGATGGGCCTCGGGGTCATGCTGCTGTTCGCGCGCGTGCCTTTCGCCGGCTGGATCATCGGCATGTTGCTGCTGACCATGGGAGTAGGCGCGATGGCCCTCCATGCGATGGGCGCCACGGTGCCGGTCAGGGTCCGCAAGGAAAAGCGCAAGGCCGCCGGCGAAATCGCCGAACCGGCGGCACGCACGGAACCAACTTTTGATGAACGTCGAACAGGTGACGATGAACAACACGATACGCGGTAAGCATGTTCTGGCGTTGGTGATCGCAATGGCGGCCCTGGCGGGCTGCGCGGTGGTCAAAAAAGTAACGGACGCCGGCGCAGACAAGGACATCGGGCGCGTCATTACGCTCGACGATGGCACCACTTGCAGCGAACCCGCCGGCCTGACGCAGAGCCGTCAGCTCCCCGGTGCGGTCCAACTCAAAGCGCTGGTCGAGGCCGACACCACGCTCGACGAGCTACTGACCCAGGCGAAGGCACTGCCCCTCAAACCCGAGGAAGTCGAAGCGGTGTATTACGATGCCTGCCGCGCCTTCGCAAACGCCGAAATTGAGAAGCCCGCTTTCGACGAGCACCGGACCGTCTATCGCGCGGTGCGCCAGCACGTCTTCTCGCAAGGCATCAAGCAGTGGCAGGAAAAGAAACAAGGCATCGCCGACCCCGGCAAGCTTTGCCTGGTCAGGCTTCCCGATACCGATCCCGACCACCGCAGCTTCACGCGGGTAGTGCCCGACTATTCCACCGTCAACGATTGCGCCCGCCTGGCCGTGCAAAACGGCAGCAATGAAATCCTGCTCGGCTGCACCGCAGGAAATTGGGAAAACACCTGGGCGAAGAAGCCGATTGCAGTCGACCCGGCAGCCCGCAAGCCACTCGCCTTGACCGCCCGTGGCACCGATCGGGCCCCCGAGCCGGATTGCGGATGGAATTGAAGGCGCGTGACGAGCGTGACGACGTGACGGCGTGACGATCGTAAGTGCCGTGAATATCGTGAATGTCGTGAATGTCGTGAATGTCGTGTCCCTGAAGGGATACCGGGCTAGCGCCCATAAATATCGTGTCCCTGAAGGGATACCGGGCTAGCGGAATGTCGCGGTCACCTGACATTAACGCCAACGCGCGACCGGGCCAACGCCCGTAATGCCGGCTAAGCGGTGAATGCGCCGGCAGTGAAGGGTGTTTAGGTATTTACGACATTCACGACATTCACGATATTCACGACATTCACGGCCTTTACGACCGTCACGCCGTCACGACCGTCACGCGTCACCGTCACGTCGTCACCGTCACGCGCAGTTCTCATCTCACCCTATATCCTCTCGGCGGCATGAACAGCGATTCATGCAAGGGCGCCATCGTGTGGACTTTCACTTCCGACATGAACGTAAAAAGCGGCTTGTCGCCGAGGTTTTTCAGGGAGTCGCCCGTCGAGCAGGCGTCGCCGGACAGGTGCCATTTGAGATGCATCAGCACCGGGTGGCCCTTCGCTTTGTGCAGCCCTTGCGCACCGCCAAGAAATTTCTTGCGATCCGCCGGGGTGACACTGGCATACAGGTAACGGTCGATCAACAAGGCGGCTTCGGAGGGCAGGAATTGCGCGTGGTTGGCGTCGGAGGGGCTGCCCAGAATCTTGTCGAGCGAGCTGGCGTAGGTTTGTTCGAGCGCGATTGCATCCTGCAGCGCCGGCGTCATGGGCGTGGTCCACAGGTCGATGCTGATGGTGCTGGTGGATTCGTGCGCGGCATTGTCGCGCAAGGTGACGATCCATTTGACGTCGTACTGTTCGGCGCTGAAGCCGTTGACATTGCGCTTGCGACCGGTTGGTTCCACGGAGAGGGCGCTCGACCCGACCTTGAGCCTGCATGCGGATTTCTGGCTTCGGGCCGCCGCGGTGAGTTGCCTGGTCGGTGATTTTGCCGGCGCTCGCTCGGCGCAACGGGCAAGCGGGCACTTGATGGCCTTGCGGTTGCTGGCGTCGAGCTTCAGGCCGATATTCTGGTCGAGCAGTTCGATGACGATGTCTTTTTGTTCCCCGGCCACCGAACTGGCACTGGAATTCCGCACGCTCGACTCGTTGCGCCGTTTATCCGCACGGGTGTAACTCACGCGGGTGCTTTCGAATTCCGGGAAGTCGCGCGTGCCGCCGCTGACCACGCGCGTTTCCCGCACGGCGGTCGGATTCACCGGCGTGAAATCCGGGTCTTTCGAGGCGAGGCCCGAGCAAGCTGACAGGGCCAATGCAGCAAGGATCGGCGCCGCACAGGTCCCCCGGCGGGCGTTCCTGCTGCTTCCAACCATGTAGGGTGCTCCCGATTGAGTTTTCGCGAGTTTACCCCCAGGTCCGGGTTCTGGCGCGCGCGATGTTTTCGCAACGAAAACGACCTGCAACGCAAACGACATTTGCGGAATAGATGTATTCTGCCGCCGGTTGTGCCCGTGTTGTTGAGGCCGGCCGGCGTTGCTGCTCGGTGAACCGGTCGGCGCGCAACGTCCACGAAAAATCCAGGGAGGCCACATGTTCGAATCCGTTCGCTTCGTCACCAATTTCCTGGCGCTTTACGCCGCCGCACCCGGTTCCGGCGCACAGGAGTGCAGCGGCACCATTACCGTCGAGGAGGCGCTCAAGGCCGAGGACGCCCGCTTCAAGGCGCAGATGGGCGCAGACGCCGCAGCCATGAACAAGCTGTTTGGCGACGATCTGGTTTATATCCACTCCAGTACCGTGGTCGATACCAAGGCGAGCTTCATCGAGTCGATTACTTCGGGCAACGTCAAATACCGGACGATGAGCCGGGGGAACCCGACAGTGCGCACCTATGGCAGCATGGCCATCGTCGCGGGCAGTGCCAAGTTTGAGGTCACCGTGAAAGGCGAAAACCGCACGCTGGACCTGCTCTATCACGCCATCTGGGCAAAACGCGCGGCGGGCATACAATTCGTCTCCTGGCAAGCAACCAAAAAGAGTTGAACGGGTCAACAGTCGATCGCGAACAAGTTGGGATCGGGTGTTTGCCCTTCGGTGATGAAGGCGCGTGATTCTGGCAAGACACTACACGACCCCCCACAGGCAATTGGAAGCGAAACAGAACCATGAACATCCCGACAGAGCCGATCGGCAGCATTCCCCGTCCTGCAGAGTTGATTGACGCGGTCGCGCGGCTCGGCGACAGCGAGGCCGCCGAGCTGAATCCCCTCTACGAAGCGGCAATCCAGGATACCGTCGAGCGCTTCGAGGCCACCGGCTCGCCCGTCATCACGGATGGCGAGCAGCGCAAATACCACAACTTCTGGACTTATTGCGTACACGGGCTGCCGAATACGGCGCCGGACGGATTCAAGATACCGTTTATAGCCGGGCACACGCGGCGGATGTTGCGGTTGACCAGCGGGCCGTTTCGTTACAAGCGCTACGCGGACCGATACCTCGAAGCAGCGCAGCAATTTGCGCACGTGCCGGTGAAACAGGCGGTGATTTCGCCGTCCGCGCTGAGCCTCATGTATCCGGCAGAGGGCATACCCGGCTATTCCCGGGACGAATTCCTCGACGATTTGCTGGCCGAGAACGAGGCGGAAATGCGCCGCTGCCTGGAAAAGGGCGCGCACACGGTGCAGATCGATTTCACGGAAGGCCGGCTGGCCATGAAAATCGATCCGTCCGGACAGTTGCTGACCAGCTTCATCGACCTGAACAATATGGCTTTGTCGCGTTTTTCCGCGGGAGAGCGCCAGCGTATCGGCGTGCATACCTGCCCGGGCGGCGATCGGGATTCCACCCATAGCGCGGATGTCGATTACGCGGAATTGTTGCCCAGCCTGTTCGAACTCAAGGCAGGTAATTTCTACATCGCCCTTGCCGGCGAGCCGGACCGCGAACGCGTGCTCAAAATCATCCGCGAGTTCAGAAAGCCCGAGCAGCGTGTGTTCGTTGGCGTCGTTTCGCCCATTTCGCCGCGCATCGAAACGCCGGAGGAAATCCGCGACCGCATCCTCGAGGCAGCTCGCTACATTCCCGCGGACCGGCTCGGCACGACCGACGATTGCGGTTTTTCTCCCTTCTGTGACGACACCTCGACGACCCGCGATACCGCATTTGCGAAAATCACGGCGCGTGTGCAGGGGACCGCCATGGCGTCCAAACTCATCGGGGGCTGAAAGTGAACGAGCGCGACAACGAAGAAGAACTGTTGCGTTCGGTGGCGCTGCAGAATGCCCGAAGCATCCTCACGGCGCGCCAGCGAGCGGACGAGGAGGCCGCGAAAGCGCAAGAGATGCTGCGCGAATCGACGCGGCGGCTGCAACTGGCGCTGACGGCCGGCCAGTTGGGCGACTGGAGTTGGGAAGAAGGTACGGACCGGGTTGCGCTCAGCCCGCGCGCCGCCGAAATGTTCGGCCTTTCCGCAGAGCAGCCGGTGACCCGCGATCGGATCCGCCAGTCGCTGCACCCGGACGATGTCGAGCGCGCCCGGCAAGCCGTTGACAAGGCCCTCGCCGAGCGTTCGGTCTACAGTTGCGAATACCGTGTGCTGCACCCCACCCTGGGCCTGCGCTGGATTGCCGCGCGAGGACTCGGGAGCTATGCCCCGGATGGTTCGATGCTGGGCATGAGCGGTGTCTTCCAGGACATTACCGAGCGCAAGGCGTCCGAAGATTCCCTGCGGGATATGCAGAATCGTCTGCAGATGGCAATCGAAGCGGGGCAGATGGGGCATTGGGAATGGTTTCCGGCCACCGGCAAGGTGCATTGGTCTGCAGCGCTGGAGAATCTTCACGGGCTGACCGCCGGCAGTTTCGGCGGTGGTTTTGAGGATTTCAAACGCGATATCCATCCCGAGGATCTGGACCGGGTGCTGGCTGCGATCCGGCACAGTGTCGATCGGCGCACTGACTATCGTGTCGAGTACCGCATCATCAGGCCGGATGGCCGACTCTGCTGGATTGAAGCGCGTGGAAGATTGTTTTTCGATGCGCAAGGCAATCCGGAACGCATGACGGGCGTTTGCATGGATGCCACGCTGCGCAAGGAGGCGGAAGAAAGGCTGCAGGACGAGACGCGCGTGCTCGAACTGCTCAACCAGACCGGGACGGTGCTCGCGTCCAAACTGGATTTACAGGCGCTGTTGCAGGCCGTCACCGACGCAGCCACGAAACTCAGCGACGCGAAATTCGGGGCGTTTTTCTACAACTCGACCGATGAAAAAGGCGACGCCTACATGCTATACACGCTCTCTGGCGCGCCCATCGAGGCTTTCGCGCGATTTGGCCAGCCGCGCGCAACGCCGTTGTTCGGCCCGACTTTCGGCGGCGCGGCGCCGATTCGCGTGGACGACATTCTGCGCGATCCGCGATATGGTAAATGGGGTCCGCACCACGGCATGCCCGAGGGCCATCTACCCGTGCGAAGCTACCTGGCTGTGCCGGTGATGTCTCGTTCCAGCGCGGTGTTGGGCGCGATGTTCTTCGGACATCCGGACACCGGCGTGTTCACCGAGCGAACGCAACGCCTCGTCGTCGGCATCGCCGCGCAGGCGGCGGTTGCCATCGACAACGCCCGGCTGTATGAGGCCGCGCAAAAAGCCGCCGACGAACGCGAGAAACTGCTGGAAAGCGAGCGCGTGGCGCGCGCCGACGCCGAGAACGCTAATGAACTCAAGGACGAATTTCTGGCCACGCTGTCCCACGAACTCAGAACGCCGCTGAATTCGATCCTGGGCTGGTCACAGGTGCTCAAGATGGGCGCCAACGCGCAAGACCTTCAGCGCGGCCTGGATGCCATCGAACGCAACGCGCGCGTTCAGGCGCAGCTCATCGAAGATCTGCTCGACATGAGCCGCATCATCTCGGGCAAGATGCGCCTCGACATCCAGTCGCTGGAGCCCATTTCCGTCATCGAGGCGGCGATCGAAACCATTCGCCCGGCGGCCGAGGCGAAGGAAATCCGCATCGAGAAATTGTTCGATCCGGGCGCGGGACCGATTTATGGCGACCCGAGCAGGCTGCAGCAGATCATCTGGAACCTGCTCTCCAATGCGGTGAAGTTCACGCCCAAAGCCGGCAAAATCCAGGTCCTGGTCGAGCGGGTCAACTCGCATATCGAGATCAGCATCGCGGATACCGGCATCGGCATCAAACCCGAATTTCTGCCCTTCGTGTTCGAGCGTTTCCGCCAGGCCGACGCTTCGACCACGCGCGTGTTCGGCGGCCTGGGCCTGGGGCTCTCGATCGTCAAGCATCTGGCGGAACTGCATGGGGGGACTGTGCACGTGAAGAGCGCGGGCGAGGGGCAGGGCACGACTTTCGCGGTGCATTTGCCGCGCCCGGTCTTGCGTCGCAGTGAAGACGGCGCGGAACGCATCCATCCGACTACGTCCAGTGCGGCGGCAGTGGCCTTCAAACACTCCGATCTGTCAGGCCTCAAAGTGCTCGTGGTCGATGACGAAGCCGACGCGCGCGACCTTGTGCGGCACGTGCTGGCGGAGTGCGATGCGGAGGTCTACACGGCCAGTGTCGCCGAGGAAGCATTGGCGCTGGTCGAAAGCGCAAGGCCGCATGTGCTGATCAGCGATATCGGCATGCCGAATATCGATGGCTATGAATTACTGCGGCGCGTGCGCGCGCTCGGCGTGGCGAAAGGCGGGCAACTCCCCGCCATAGCGCTGACGGCGTTTGCACGCTCCGAAGACCGCACGCGGGCACTGCGTGCCGGTTTTCTGGTGCACGTGTCGAAGCCCGTCGAACCCTCGGAACTCGTGGCTACCGTGGCCAGCGTTGCGGGGCGGGCGGGAACGGACTAGAAAAAAGGACTGAGTGATGAGTGCTGAGGACTGAGTAAAAGCGGAATAATTTGCCGGTTTGTGCCTGGGCTGCTACCCAGTCCTCAGCACTCAGTCTTTAGCGCTCAGCACTCAGTCCTCAGCACTCAGTCCTCAGCACTCAGCACTCAGTCCTCAGCACTCAGTCCTCAGTCCTCAGTCCTATTCTCTCCCCCATCCTCGCGGTTTTTTGGCACACTTCGGGTAGCGCGGCACGAACGCACGGCCGCTTCTTTGGATGAATCATGGACGACAAGGCGGATATCCAGAAGGACATTTCCACGCGCTTGATGGCGGCGTTGCAGCAGGATGAATTCATGCTGTATGCCCAAGCAATCGTGCCATTGAATCCGCAGCGCGACGATTACCCTTTCCAGGAGATCTTCGTGCGCTTCCGCGAGGAAGACGCCAAACTACTCCCGCCCGGCATGTTCTTCCCGCTGCTGGCGGAATTCAACATGCTGCCATTCCTCGATCGCTGGGTCGTGAACCGGCTTGCGCGGTGGGTGCGCGGTGGATTGAAGTTCAAACCGGACTGGAAAGTCCCCCGCTGCAACATCAACCTCGCCGACGAGACGTTGCTCGATCCGAGTTTCGGCGATTACGTGCGCAAATATGTCGAGGATTCCTATTTGTCGGGCGGCATCCTCGGCTTCGACATTTCATTTCAAAGCGCGCTGGCGAACCGGCAGGCTCTGCTGCGGCTCATGGCAGAGTTGCGCCCGCTGGGCTGCCCTTTTTCGATTGCGGGGTTCGATGGCAGCGATGCCATGGTCATGCAACTCGAAGGGCTGCAACCGGATTTCATCAAGGTCAGCGCAGTCAATATCGATCCGGGCAAAGTTACCGAGATCAATCGCATGTGCCATGGCCTGGGCGCCAAGACCATCGCCGAACACGTCGAGAACCCGCGCGTGCTCGAACACCTTCGCCGCTGCAAGATCGATTTCGGTCAGGGTTTTGCCATAGCGCCCGTCGAGGCGCTGTAACGGTTCGCTCCCCGTCAGACGTTGCCGCAATGCGCGTGTTGTTCCGCGCATGAAAAATGCCAGCGGCGTGGCGCGCTTGGCTCGATTCAGCGGCCTATCGACTTCAGGCAAATACTGTTTTTGCCAAAACTCCCGTGCGGGCCGCGCTTCGGTTGCGTGAAGCCGCTGCCGCATTTCGTCGGCGGCCCGGTTCTTGCGTCGTTGGGCCATTGTTCAAAAAAGATCATGATTGAAGAATGGCTGAATAACAGCGAGACCACGCGCACCGGCCAATTCTCCCCACTGCATGCTGCGTAAATCCTCACTCAGACGACGTTCTCCCCGGCACGTATCCCGGCTTTCCGGCTGGTGGATCAACGTGCGTTTTTTCTGGCACACGCGCGACAAGGGCCCGTGGATCGTTGCATTCGTGATCGGCGCGCTGGTCACGACGCTCGGCAGCGCCGTCTTCGTGTTGGAGAGCAACGATCTGGAGAAGCGCGAACTCGCTTGCCTCGCACTCAATGTCTATTACGAAGCCCGTGGCGAACCGATGGCCGGAATGTACGCCGTGGCCGAAGTCACCATGAATCGCGTGCGCTCGGCGCGGCACCCGCCGACGGTTTGCGGCGTGGTTTATGAGCAGCGCTGGGACCGGTTGCGCAAACGCAAGGTCGGCGCATTCTCCTGGACCGAATTCGACATCGTGCCGCATCCGACTGGCCCGCAGTGGAAACAGGCCCGCGACGTGGCCGAGGCGGTTTATTTCAGTCGCCATCCGGCGACACTCGACGGCGCGCTGCATTATCACGCGTCCTACATCAGGCCGAGCTGGTCGAAAGGCCAGCAGCCGGTGACGCGCATCGGCGCGCATATCTTCTACAAATAGCGCTTTCGTTGCCGTTGCTTTCTTTTACAAACTATTGCTGTTGCTTGTTGGCGGTCGCAGTCGTATCGTGGCTCGCATGCGCTACCGCAACATCCTTGTTCACCTCGATTGCAACGCGCGTCGCAGCGAACGCCTCGATCTGGCGTTAACGCTCGCAGCGCAGAACGACGCGCAACTCACCGGTTTGTTTTCACTCGATCTTTATGTAGGCATGCCGCGCGCCGCGGATGCCGGTTCGATTCTCGTCGAAGCAGAATTGAAGCGCCGTGAGAGCTGCATGCGTGCAGCCCAGGCCGAGTTCTTCGACAAGTTGCCGGCGAGCACGGCCCGCGCCCGGTGGTTATCTACCGAGGATGGCGCGGTGGACGAGCTGATGCTCGCGGCGCGAACGGCTGATCTGGTGGTCATCGGCCAAACCGATCCGGCCACTTGCGTGGAAGATGGCGTCTGCGCGACGTTTGCCGCGGATGCCGTCCTGTGCGCCGGCAAGCCGGTGTTGATCGTGCCGTATGCGGGTCATTTCGAATCCATCGGCAAGCGCACCCTGGTTGCCTGGAATGCGGCGCACGAAGCCGAGCGCGCGTTGACCCATGCGCTGCCCGTGCTGGAGCGTTCGCACGCGGTGGAAGTGCTGTCGTTCGATGAAGGCGGTGAGCATCACCATGCCGACGAAAAGGCGCAACGCGCCGTGCAGGCCTTTCTGGCGCAGCGCGGCGTCCACGCGACCGTCAAGCACTGTGGCGTCGCGGCCACCGATCCCGGCGCATTCATCCTGTCCAATGCCGCCCTGGATGCGGCCGACTGCATCGTCATGGGCGCCTATGGCCAGGGCCGCATGAACGACAGCTCACTCGGCGGCGCAACCAGAACCGTCATAAGCTCCATGACGGTGCCGGTGTTCATGTCGCACTAGCGCTCCGCGCCAGAGGACTGAGGGGGAAAGAAGAGGACTGAGGACTGAGGCTGAGGACTGAGTAAAAGGCGCTTGTGCTCAGAAGGCGGCGGCGCGGGAACGGTTCTCTGCTTGTTTAACCTCTTTACTCAGTCCTCAGTCACTCAGCCCCCTAGTTCTTCCACTCAGTCCTCAGCACTCAGTCCTCAGTCCTCGTCCTTCGTCCTCGCTCAGCCCTCGTCCCTCATCCCTCGTCCCTCATCCCCCTGTCCCCCTCCGGATTGACTTGGTTGCGCAATGCGCTATAAAGGCATTGACGACGTTACAACTCCAGGGAGGCAGATCATGCGTAGAACGCCTTTATTGGCCGTTATTGTTGCGGCTGCGTTGTTCGCCCCGCGGCCCGCTGCGGCCCACGATGACGACGTAACCCCCTCCAAGCCGGGTGAAGTCATCGGCAAAGTGCACTTCCCGGTTTCCTGCAATGCCGCTGCCCAGCGCGAATTCGATCGCGCGATGGCGCTGTATCACTCGTTCTGGTTCGAGCCGGCCAACGCCTCGTTCAAAAAAGTCCTGGAGCACGATGCCTCGTGTGCCATGGCGAACTGGGGGCTGGCGATGTCGGCCCTGGGCAATCCATTTGCGTGGCCGGCCCCGGCCAAGGTCATGCAGACCGGCGCGGACTACATCCAGAAAGCGCAGCAGTCCGGTGGGGGCAGCAAGCGCGAAAAAGGATTCATCGATGCGCTCGCCGCGTTGTATGCGGACTGGCAGAACACCGATTTCCGGACGCGCTCGCTCGCCTGGGAGCAGGGCATGGCGCAGGTCGCGGCCGCGCACCCCGACGACACCGAGACCCGGATTTTCTACGCACTCACGCTGGTCGCCAACGCGCAGGCCAGCGACAAGACCTTTGCCAACCAGACCAAGGCAGGCGCCATTCTGCAACCGCTGTTCGAGAGCCGCAGCGACCATCCCGGAGTGGCGCATTACCTGATCCACGCCTACGACTACACCGGGCTCGTGGACAAGGGCTTGCCGGCGGCGCGACGCTACGCTTCCATCGCGCCGTCGGCACCGCATGCGCTGCATATGCCGGCGCATATCTTTACGCGGCTCGGGCTGTGGGAAGATTCCATCGCCACCAACATCGCCTCGGCGCAGGCGGCGAAGGCCGAGATGAAAGCCTCTGCGCTGGGCATCGGCTCGTACAACGCGCTGCACGCGATGGACTACACCATGTATGCCTACCTGCAGCGCGCGCAGGACAAGGCCGCGCAGAAAATCGTCGACGAAGTGGCAACGATCAAGAAGCTCGACACCGCCAATTTCCCGGCGGCTTACGCGCTGGCTTCCATTCCCGCGCGGTTCGCGCTGGAGCGCCGGCGTTGGCAGGATGCAGCGCAACTGGAATTGCAACCCAAGGACATGCCCTGGCAGCAGTTTCCGCACGCCGAAGCGGTGAGCGTCTATGCCCGCGCGCTGGGTGCGGCGCGTATCGGCAAGCCGGATGCCGCTGCGGCGCACATCGCTCGCCTGAAGCAACTGCACGCCGAATTGCAGAAGAGAAAACTGGGTTATTGGGCGACACAGACCGAGATCCAGATCGCCGCGGCTTCCGCCTGGCTGGCGTTCGCCAACGGCAAGCACGACGAGGCGCGCTTGCCGGAATGCGCCAGGCCGTCGAACTCGAAGCCAACAGCGACAAGCATCCCGTCACCCCCGGCCCGCTGGTGCCCGCGCGCGAATTGCTCGGCGAAATGTTGCTGGAAATGAATCAGCCGGCCGCGGCCCTGGCCGAATTCTCGGTCGAAGCAGCCACCGAACCCAATCGTTACCGCGCCATCGCCAACGCCAGCCGCGCCGCCGAGCAAGCCGGCGATCGGCAACTCGCCCGTACACTCGCGAACGAGTTACTCGAACTCACCGCGAAGCGCGATACCGACCGCCCCGAGTTGCTGCAGGCGAGAGCGTTGTTGAGCATGTGAGATGACGTGACAGGTCGGACGCGTGAATGTCGTGAATTCGTGAAGATCGTGACGATCGTGACGTCGTGACGACGTGACGGCGTGACGGCGAAAAGGCGCATGACGACGTGACAGGTCTTGACATGACCGTTAGCCCGTGTATCCCTTGCCGGCAACACGACATAATATGGAGCGATAGTATCGCTCCGGCTGATCCCTTACGGGACCGTCACGCGTCACGTCGTTCACGATCTTCACGACATTCACGCCGACGAAGTCGGCTATCGCCTCTACGTCGTCGCGCTCGAACCCGACGTCATGAACACCCGCAAGTTCGCGCAGCGCAATCCCGGTTATCGATCGGGGCAGCCGTGCTACTTCGTCGATGTCACCGATCTCGCCGTGGATCTGCGCTTCGACCAGCACATGCACGGCATTCACGACAACGCCTTCGTGCGCAGGTACGGCACCGGGTTGCGCCCGGACTTCACCATCGACTTCCCGCCATCGCCTTTCGAAGTCGCGGTGGAACAGCAAGCGCAAATGGCGGGCAGCTTGCGTGCGGAGGGCTGCGGCGTGTGGGCGCCGGTGCTCGATGCGCCGGCAACGTCGAGCGTGTACGTCATCCGCCTCGATCCTGCAGTGCTCAGGAACCGCGGATTCCGCGCCGCCAATCGCGGTTACGTCGAGGGCGCGCCATGCGTCTACGTGGGCGCAACTGGTCTGACACCCCAACAACGTTTCGCGAACCACAAGGCCGGCCACAAGGCGAACTGGTACGCGCAGACCTTCGGTCTGGATCTCATGCCCGACCTGTTCGTACACTTGAACCCGATGACCTATCAGCGCGCGCTCGCCACGGAAATCGCTTTGGCCGAAGAACTGCGCAGCGAAGGCTTCGGCGTCTGGCAGAACTAGCGTGCTGCCTTAACCGACATCCAGGTCCGAGCGTCGCCAAGTTTCCTGGCAGAAGACAACTTCCCCCGGCGAAATTTGTCGTTGCACCGAGATGCTCCACCGGTTCGTGTATATTTGGTGCGTCGTTCCGGTGCGCCTCCTGCATGGCGGGTGCATGGAGCGAACTTCCGCAGAGAAATTAGCGGGTTGATTGAAATATTCTGATTGGCATAACGATTGCTCATGATGTCGCTACCTGATTGCGCCAGCCTTCAGCCAACGGCAATGTACCGCTGTTGCGTCCCTCGGGTTGCGCGCCACCAACCGACGCCCGAACGACTAACCCTACCTCACTTCTAGGAGATCCAGTGAAAACTACGCTAAGAAAGCTTCTCGCAGCGGGCATTGCCGTGGGTGCGCTGTCGTTATCGACCCAAGCCGTATTGGCTGCCGATCCCATCAAGCTTGGCCTGTTGGAGGACGAGTCCGGCAACTTCGCCATCGCGGTGGTTCCCAAGATCTACGCGGTCAAGCTCGCCATCGAGGAAATCAATGCCAAGGGCGGCATCATGGGCCGGCAGATCAAATTGATTCATTACGACACGCAGTCGGACAACACGCGCTTCCAGCAAATGGCGCGCCGAATCATCCAGGAGGACAAGGTCGATGTCGTGTTCGGTGCATTTTCTTCGGCATCGCGCGAAGCCATCCGTCCCATCATGGATCGCTACAAACAACTGTATTGGTATAACAACCAGTACGAGGGCGGCGTATGCGACGCGAACGTGTTCGTGACCGGTGCCGTGCCGGAGCAGCAATTCTCGACGCTGATTCCCTGGATGATGGAGAAGTACGGCAAGAAGGTTTACACCATCGCCGCGGATTACAACTTCGGCCAGATTTCCGCGGAATGGGTGCGCAACATCGTCAAGGAAAAAGGTGGCACCATGGTGGGCGAAGAATTCATCCCGCTGTCGGTGTCCCAGTTCAGCCAGACCATCCAGAACATCCAGAAAGCCAAACCTGATTTCGTAGTGACTTTGCTGGTGGGGGCGAACCAAGCGTCCTATTACGAGCAGCAAGCATCGGCGAAACTCAACCTGCCGATGGCAAGCTCCGTCAACGTCGGCCAGGCTTATGAGCACAAACGCTTCAAGGCGCCCGCGCTGAAGGACATGTACGTCACGGCCAACTATGTCGAGGAAGTCGATTCGCCTGCCAGCAACGCCTTCAAGAAGCGCTTCCGCGCCAAGTTTCCGGACGTGCCTTACATCAACCAGGAAGCCGCCAATTCGTACAACGCCGTCTACTTGTACAAGGCCGCGGTGGAAAAAGCCGGCTCGGCCGATATGAAGGCCGTGCGCAAGGCACTCGAAAGCGGCAGCATCTGCACCGACGGCCCGTCGGGCAAGGTTTGCATCGACCCCAAGAGCCATCATGGCAGCCAGACGATTTATCTAGTGCACGTGAAGGGCGATCACTCGGTGGATATCCCCAAGGTTGGAACGACATCAAGCCGTACTGGCTAGGGGACGTGGGGTGCGATCTGTCCAAGAAGGATGATTTCAGCCAGTACACGCCCAGCAGTCTGCCGAAGAAGTTAATCCGGTTCAGAAATCTAAAGTCGCGGCCGGCGCCACAAGGCGCCGGCTGCTCTGCTGAATCGGACCGAAACCTATGGATCTCGTGCATCAGGCGTACGGTTTTTTCTATCCATTCGCCGACGCGTTTGCCTTTCTGGTGCTGTCCGGACTGGGGCTGGCCATCATCTTCGGCATGATGGGGGTGATCAATCTCGCGCATGGTGAATTCATCATGTGCGGCGCGTACGTGACCGTGCTTTCCGCGCGCGCCGGCGCACCGCTGCCGCTGGCGCATGTTGCTGGGGACTCTGGCGGCTGGCCTGGTGGGTTTGATTCTGGAGCGCCTGATCATCCGCCGGCTTTACAACCGGCTGTTCGATTCCATCGTCGTGACCTGGGCGCTGAGCCTGATCGCCACGCAGGGCATGCTGATCGTCGCCGGCCCCTCCATCGAGGGGCTGCAAACGCCGTTTGGCAGTTTCGCGTTCGGCGATCTTTCGTTTTCCACCTACCGGGCGTTGCTGCCGCTAATCGCGCTGCTGCTCCTGCTGGGCATCTACCTGCTGTTCATGCATACGCGCTTTGGCATCCGCGCGCGTGCAACCATCGAAAATGCCGCCATGGCCAAGGCGCTGGGCACCAACACGAGCCGGATCTACAGCCTGACGTTCTCGCTGGGCGCGGCATTGGCCGGCCTCACCGGCGCGCTTTATGCGCCGACCATGACCACTGTGCCCACCATGGGCCAGGCTTTCATCGTGCAGGCGTTCGTGACCGTGGTGGTGGGCGGTGGCGACGTTCTGCTCGGCGTGGCGCCCGCGGCGCTTGTGCTCGGCCTGATCCAGTCGACCTTGACGGCTTCGTCCGGCCAATTGATCGGACAGATCGGTTTGCTGGTGACGGTCATTGTAGTCGTGCGCGTGCTGCCGCAGGGCATCAGCGGCTGGCTGCTTCGCCGCAATAAATAATACTTCCGACCATGCGCACGCCCCCTTTCACTGCTGCAAGGCCCGCAAACCCTGGGACGCGGTCCCGCGTTCTGGTTCGTGTTCGTCGTGCTCGTGGCGGGCGCTGCCGCGCTGCCCGGCTTTACTAGTGCGTTCACGGTGACCAACTTCGCCTTTTTTCTGGTGTGGGTGTTCATGGCGCTGGGGTTGTCGCTGCTGTGGGGGTACACGGGTATCTTAAGTTTCGGGCAGACTGCTTTCTTCGGCCTGGCCGGCTATACCTATGGCGTGGCCAGCATAAATTTCGGCGATTCCGCCACGCTCGGCTGGGTCTCCGTGTTGATCGCGCTGGCGCTGCCGGCGCTGTTCGCGGCGCTGCTGGGTTACCTGATGTTCTATGGTGGTGTGCGCGACGTGTTCGTCGGCATCGTGACCCTGTCGGTGACGCTGGTGTTCGAAACCTTCATGGCGCAGACCGCGGGGCCTGAGTGGACCATCGGCAGCGCGCGGCTGAACGGCTTCAACGGCATGTCGGGCATGCCGCCGCTGCTGCTGCGTTTCGGCGAGCACGAAATCATGTTCGACGGGGCGCCGTTTTTCTGGCTCGCGCTGGCGCTGATGGTGCTGGTCTATCTGGGCTTGCGCATGCTGGCCAACTCGAGTTTCGGCAACGTGCTGGTTGCGATTCGCGAAAATCCGGATCGCGCCGAGATGCTGGGTTACAACGTCCGGCTTTATCAACTGATCGTGTTCGTCATCGGCAGCGTGCTCGCCGCCATGAGCGGCGTGCTCTACACCTTGTGGGGTTCGTACATCACGCCCTCGTCGATGGGCCTGACGGCCGCGGCCATGCCGATCGTCTGGGTGGCGGCCGGTGGGCGCAAGGATCTCACCGCAACGGTCATCTCGACCATTGCGTTGTTGTGGGTCTCGCAAACGCTCGCGGTCTACGGCAGCCAATACGCGCTGGTGCCTGATGGGCTTTATTCTGCTGCTCGTGGTGATGTTCGCGCCCGAAGGGTTTGTCGTCACCACGGTCAACGCGATCGGCGCGAAGTTCACGGCGTCGCGCGGCCAGGACGTGATCGGGGAGCCAACGTGACGCCCGCGGCCTGGCTGCTCGAAACGCGTGACGTTGACCAAACATTTCGGCGGCTTGTCCGCCACCAACGGCGTGGGCATCAAGGTGGCCCCGGGCGAGATCCGCTGCCTGATCGGGCCCAATGGCGCGGGCAAGAGCACGCTGTTCAAACTCATTCTCGGCACCTACGCGCCCACGGCCGGCACCATCCTGTTCGACGGCGAGGACATCACGCGCGCTGCGTTCGCACTCGCGCGTGCAGCGCGGGCTGAGCATCAAGTTCCAGGTGCCCGGCATATTCCACACACTCTCGGTCGAGCAGAACCTGCGCATCGCGCTGCAGCGGACCGTGGAACACGCCGCGCGCAATGCCGAGATCGACCGGCTGCTGGCCTTGCTGGACCTCGCCCACCAGCGCAGCGCGCTGGCCGGTAACCTTGTCGCACGGGCAGCAGCAATGGCTGGAAATCGGCATGGCCATCGCCAGCCGGCCGAAGTTGCTGCTGCTCGACGAGCCCACCGCGGGCATGTCACCCGAAGAGACCTTCCGGACCGGCGAACTGGTCAAGCGCCTGAACGCCGAAGGCATGACGGTGATTGTCATCGAGCATGACATGACCTTTGTGCGCCAGATCGCCACGCGCGTGACCGTGCTGCACTTCGGCAAGATATTCGACGAGGGCACGCTCGACGACATCGTCAAGAACGAAGACGTCGTGCGCATCTATCTGGGCAAAGCCTGATGGCGAATCCGATCCTCGAAGTGCGCGGACTCAAGGCGGGCTACGGCGGCACGCAGATCCTGCAGGGCGTGGATTTCACCATCGGCCGCGGCGAGATCGTCGCCATCATCGGGCGCAATGGCGTGGGCAAATCGACCCTAATGAAAACCCTGATCGGCCTGATCCCGCCCATGCAGGGCAGCATCCTGTTCGATCGCGACGACGTCACCAAGGAGCCGGCGGAGGCGCGCGCGCATCGCGGCATCGGCTACATCCCGCAGGGGCGGGAGATTTTTCCGCGGTTGACCGTCTGGGAAAACCTGGTAATGGGCAACCAGATCAATCTCAAGAAAAAAGAAAAGCTGTTCGACCTGGCGCAGCGCTATTTTCCGATACTCGCGGAGCGGCGCAACCAGCGCGCCGGCACCATGAGCGGTGGGGAACAGCAGCAACTGGCCATCGGCCGCGCATTGATCGGCAACCCGGAACTGGTGCTGCTGGACGAACCCTCCGAGGGCATCCAGCCGTCGATCGTGCACCAGATCGGCGAGAACATGAAGCAGCTCAACGCCGAAATCGGCCTGACCGTACTATTCGTCGAGCAGAATATCGACATGATCATGTCCATGGCGCAGCGCTGCTATGTCATGGACAAGGGCACGGTGATCGACCAGGTGGCGCCGGAGCAACTCGCCAGCGATGCCGTGGTGCGAAAATACCTCGCGGTTTGAAGGCAATGCATTTATCTGGAAGGAGAGCGCAATGACCTGGATGGATTCCTCGATCATGAAAACCAAAGGGGTCGCGGGCCGCAAGGACGGCACAACGCACCACCTGACCGAAGCCAAGCAAGGCACCTATCACTACACCATGGGGCCGTATTCGCAACCGGTGCTGCACGTCAAACCCGGCGATCGCATCGTCGTGGAAACGCGCGACGCCTTCGAAGGCGCCATCAAGACCGAGCAGGACAAGCCCACGCAGAAACTGCGCATGCCGTTCCTGAACCCGCAGAACGGCCCGATCATGATCGAAGGTGCGGAGAAGGGCGATGCCGTGGCGGTGTACATCGAATCCATGGTGCCTCGCGGCGACAACCCGCGCGGCACCTGCTGCATGATCCCCGAATTCGGCGCGCTGACCGGCACCTACTACACGGCGACGCTGAATGATCCGCTGCCGGAGATCGTACGCAAGGTCAACGTCGACGAGAAATGGGTGTACTGGAGCGACCGCGTGACCCTGCCGTACAAGCCGCACATCGGCACCCTGAGCTGCTCGCCTGAAATCGACTCGATCAATTCGCTGACGCCCGACAATCATGGCGGCAACATGGATCTGCCGGATATGGGACCGGACAGCGTGACCTATCTGCCAGTGCGCTCGCCCGGTGCGCGCGTGTTCATTGGCGATGCGCACGCCTGCCAGGGCGATGGCGAAGTCTGTGGCGTGGCCGTGGAATACGCCACCGTGACCACCATTCGCGTGGACCTCATCAAAGGCTGGAACATCGAATGGCCGCGCCTGGAAAACGACGAAGTCATCATGACCATCGGCAGCGCGCGCCCGCTGGAAGATGCCACGCGCATCGCCTATCGCGAACTGGTGCTATGGATGGCGCGCGATTACGGCTTCGACAAATGGGATGCGTACATGATGCTGAGCCAATGCGGCAAAGTCCGGCTCGGTAACTTCGTCGATCCCAAGTACACCGTGGGTGCTGCCATCAGCAAGAAGTTTCTGGCCAAGAAGCCCTGAACGGCGAAGTTGCAGGGGAGGGAGCCAGCCCGGCTTGCACGACGGCAGACCCCGACGTCTGACGCTTCGGTGCCTGCCAGAACCAAAATCGCCCGGCCAATGCCGGGCGATTCTTTTTATGCATCGCACGCTTTCACGTGCATTTATGGGCACTAGCCCGGTTATGGTCGCAGACCGGTACCCTGTAGGGATCCCTTCAGGGACACGACATTTATGGGCGGTAGCCCGGTATCCCTTCAGGGACACGATATTCACGAAATTCACGGCATTCACGATCGTCACGACCGTCACGTCGTCACGCCGTCACGGCTTTAACACGTCGACGGCGATCAGCACCACGGGTTTATTACCGGTGTTCTCCGACCAGTGCGTGACGGCCTTGCCTTCGGTCCACGCTTCACCCTGCCTGCGCTCGTGGACGCCGCCGTTTTCGATGTGCTCGGTCAGCGTGCCATCGAGGATATAAGCCACGGCCGGCCGGCCCTTATGGCTGTGCAGCGCAACGGCGCCGCCCGGCTCGAGGGTCATCACGCGCAGGCGCAACTGATGACCGGCAACACTGTCGAGTTCGTTGGTGAGATCGATGAAGGTCGGCGCACTGACCTTGAGACCCCGGTTTTCCTTCGGCGGCGCACTCTCGCCGACCGCGACGCCGACTGCGAAAGTCAGCGCCATTCCCGCTACCGCTGCGATTGCCATGCCCTTGTTCATGATGCCACCCTCCCACGCTTGACGAACCACCATGCGCCGGATTGCAGTCATCGGCGCCCTCTTTGGCGCCACGCCCAAAGCTTTAGCGCGGCCGGCATAAGTGTATCCACTCGCGCTCCCCGCCGCCGAGCAGGCCTGGTGACGCACTTGCAGTTGCGCCTTCGCCCTTCACGCATTTATGGTCGAATACCCTACGCGCGTAGCACGTCGGAGTGCCCTTTTAGACCGATATCCCTTCAGGGACACGGCCGTCACGCCGTCACGACCGTCACGTCGTCACGCGCCTTTCCGGCCGTCACGTCGTCACGACATCACGACTTCACGCCAGCATTCCGCCGTCACGACATTCACGACATTCACGCATTCACGACATTTATGGGCGTTAGCCCGGTATCCCTTTAGGGACACGGCCTCACCCCGTCACGACCGTCACGCGCCTTTCCGCCGTCACGCCGTCACGATCGTCACGTTCGTCACGACCGTCACGTGCAGAATGCCGTAAAATCCCCCGCGCTGTTCGCCATTCCCGTTTCCCAACGAGGACAGACCCCATGCGCACTGCGAACCGATATCTCGTGAAGGCCGATAGCGTCGCGACGTATTCCCCGGCCAATCACACCGGCACCGTGAACCGCCGGCTGATCGGCCCGGAAACGGTCGGCGCGAAACAGGTCGAAGTCGTGCTGGGCACGGTGCAGAAGGGGCAGGGCGCATTACCCCATTCGCATCCCGGCATCGAGCAGGTGTGCTACCTGCTCGAAGGCCGCGCCCGCGCCGAGATTGCCGGGCAGGCGCTGGAGCTCGGCCCCGGCGACTGCTGTTTCTTTCCGGCCGATGCGCCGCATACCTTCACCGTCACCAGCGAGGAACCCGCCAGGGTCCTGGTGATCTATGCGCCGCCGTATGGCGAATCGCCGCTGAAGGCGCAGCGTCACGCATGAGCCACATGCGCCGCGTCAACGTGCTGCTGAAACTGTTTATCGGATTCGCGTTTGCCGCCGCGCTGAGCCCGGCCGCCGCGCAGAAGAAGTACGACCCGGGCGCCAGCGATACCGAGATCAAGATCGGCCAGACCAAACCCTACAGCGGCCCGGCGTCCGCGTACGGCGCGGGCGGAAAAGTGCAACTGGGGTTTGTTCAAAAGCTCAACGCCGAGGGCGGCGTCAATGGGCGCAAGGTCAAGCTTATTTCGCTCGACGATGCTTTTACGCCGCCGCGCACGGTGGAGCAGACGCGCAAGTTGGTCGAGCAGGAGCAGGTGCTGCTGATTTTCAATTCGAACGGCACGGCGGCGAACTCGGCGGTGCAGAAATATCTGAATGCCAAAAAGGTGCCGCAGCTGTTCGTGTCCTCGGGTGCGAGCAAGTTTTCCGACCCGAAGAATTTCCACTGGACCATGGGCTGGCTGCCGACTTACTACAGCGAAGCGCGAACCTACGCCCATTACATCCTCAAGCATCATCCCAAGGCGAAGATCGGCGTGCTCTACCAGAACGACGACTTCGGCAAGGACTATCTGCACGGCCTGCATGACGAGCTGGGCGCCAAGCGCAGCATGATCATCGCCGAGGCGAGCTTCGAGCTGACCGACCCGACCGTCGATTCCCAGATGGTGACGCTGAAAGCCTCCGGCGCTGATATTTTCATCAACGTCGCCACCGCCAAGTTCGCGGCCCAGGCCATCCGCAAGGCCCATGACATCGGCTGGAAGCCGCTGCAGTTCGTCTCGATCGTCGGCTCCTCGGTCGGCCAGGTCATGATGCCGGCCGGGCCGGAAAAGGGCATCGGCGTCATCACCATGGGTTTCGTCAAGGACCCGACCGATCCGCAGTGGAAGAACGACCCCGCCATGAAGGCGTGGATCGCGTTCATGAAAAAATATTATCCCGATGGCGATCTGAC
Source organism: uncultured beta proteobacterium (assembly GCA_963846655.1). Classification (GTDB taxonomy): domain Bacteria; phylum Pseudomonadota; class Gammaproteobacteria; order Burkholderiales; family JACQAP01; genus JACQAP01. Next base: position 983,674 of record CAWJWT010000002.1, read on the forward strand.
CGATTGGTACAACGTGTATGCCTACGTTGCGACCGAGACCCTGGTCCAGGTGCTGAAACAGTGTGGCGACAATCTCACGCGCGAAAACGTCATGAAGCAGGCGGCGAATCTGAAGGACTTCTCGCTGCCCCTGCTGCTCCCCGGCATCCGCATCAACACCAGCCCCGAGGATTACCACGTCATCCGGCAGTCGCAACTGCAGCGCTTCGATGGCAAGCAGTGGGTCCGGTTCGGCGAACTGATCGGCAAATGAGCCACGCGTGAAGCACGCAACGCGAACCGAAAACGGGAATTTTTCCCGGACGTTTCCCTTTGATTTGTCTGAACCTAATGAGATCATGCGCATCCAACACGGGCACAGGATCCCGGGTCTGGCAATTCCAAAATCAGAAAACGAGGAGGTACGATGAATTTCCCGACTGCAAAGCGCGTGCGGTTCAGTGGTGCGCTGTTGAGCATTCTCTGGCTCGCAGGCGCGTCTGCTATTGCAGCGAACGACAAAGGCATGGCCTATGTCAGCAATCAGAACGGCGACGTCACGGTGATCGACCTGGCGACGCATGAAATCGTCCAGGAGTTTAAGGTCGGCGCGGAAGGCCCGCGCGGAATCGGCGTCACCGCAGACGGCAAGCTACTGGTAACCGCGAACGGCGACTCCGGCAACCTGACGGTCATGGACCGCAAGACCGGAAAAATCATCCGGCATATCAAGATCGGCAAGAACCCCGAGTTCGTGCGCATTCGCGGCGACCAGGCGTTCGTATCGTTCGAGCCTGCATCGGTCGGCGGCCCGCCGCCGAAACCCGGCTCCAAGGAAGCGGAGGAACTGGCCAAGCAGCGCGAGGAAGACGACGAGGAACCGGCCAAGATCGCCATCGTCGACCTGAAGAAAGGCAAAGTCGTCCGCGAGATCACCGGTGGCATGGAAACCGAGGGCATCGAGTTCTCTGCCGACGGCAAGAAGATCCTGATCACCAACGAGGCGGACGAGAACGTCACCGTGCATGACATCGCCAGCGGCAAGCTGCTGAAGACCATCAGCACGAAGGAATACGGCAACCGTCCGCGCGGCGTCAAGCGCTCGCCTGACGGCAGCTACTATGTTGCCAGCGTGGAGTACGGCGACAAGCTGGTCGTGATCGACGGCGAGTTCAACGTCAAGAAAGTGATGCCCACCGGCTCGGTGCCCTACGGCCTCGCGTTCGACCGCTCCGGCAAACATCTGTATGTCGCGCTGGCCAAAGGCAACGCGCTGCAGGTATTCGACACGGCAACCTGGAAGCCGGTAAAGAACATCCCGACCGGGGATCGCTGCTGGCACTTCACCTTCACGCCGGATGACAGCCAGATCCTCGTCGCCTGCGGCCGCTCCAACGAAGTGGTGGTCATCGATGCGAAGAAGATGGAGCCGATCAAGCGCATCGCAGAAAAGAAGCTGCCGTGGGGCATCGTCACCTATCCGAAGTCCGTCGGCAGCCTCGACATGCCCTGAGCGGGCGGCATCGCGGTTGACAGCAAGGCCCCGCATAGCGCGGGGCCTTTGCTTTGCGGGAGGGGCGAGGGGCGCCCGACTAAAAGGGTTCCCACAGGGATTCAGGGTTGACGCCATAACTCCGACGTGCGGCGCACGTAGGGTATTCGCTGGGTACCGGGCTTCGCCCATAAGGGGCGAGGAGTATAGTTCGCAGCGAAGCGATGCATCTTGTTTGTTATCGATCTTCGTTTTCTGTTCAACCTTCACTGTCGACCCAAACTTCGCACGCCGGGCGTTGTCCCATTCTTCCCCCCTATCGGAGACATCATGAAACTCTTCTACGCCCCAGGCGCCTGCTCGATGGCGCCGCACATCGTCGCCAACGAAACCGGTCAAAAGCTCGAGCTGGTCAAGGTCGACATCCCCAACAAGAAAACCGAACAAGGCGACGACTACTGGAAGATCAACTTCAAGGGCTATGTCCCGACCCTGCAGCTCGACGACGGCAAGATGCTGACCGAAGTGGGGGTCATCTGCCAGTACCTCGCGGACCAGAAACCGGAGTCCGGCCTCGCGCCCAAGCTCGGCACCATGGAGCGCTATCGCTTGATGGAGTGGCTCAACTTCGTCGCCGCAGAAATACACAAACAGATCGGCGCGCTGTTTAACCCGAAATTCACGCCCGAGATGCGTGAAGTACAACTGGCCGTAATCGCCCGCAAGTTGAAACCGCTCGATGCCGAACTGGCCGGCAAGCAATTCCTGATGGGCGACAAGTTCACCGTCGCCGACGCGTACGCCTTCACCGTCCTGAACTGGCACAAGGCCGTGAAGCTCGATCTTTCGCCCTGGCCCAACGTCAAGGCGTACTACGAGCGCCTCGCCAAGCGCCCGAAAATCCAGGAAACGATGAAGGCGGAAGGGATCGCGTGACTGCAGGGGAGAGGGGTGAGGAGCGAGGGGGCTGAGCTATCTCTTTCCTCTTTAATCTTTCCTGTCCCTCGCCCCTCGCCACTTGCCCCTATTTCGCCTACACTCCGCGCTGAGCGATTGCGCTCCTATTTTTTGATGTCGATGACTGACCTCGCCCCGGGAAACCCGCTTGCCCGCCGCCTCATAGCGGCGCTGCAGGAAGATGAATTCGTTCTCTATTACCAACCCATCGTCTCGATGGTGCCGCCCGCCAACGGCCGGGAATTTACCGAGATCTTCGTTCGCTTCCGCGAAGAGGACGCGCAGCTGTTGCCGCCGGGCACCTTTTTTCCGATTCTCGAAGAAGCCGGCCTGCTGCCTTACCTCGACCGCTGGGTGGTGAACCGCCTGGCGCGCCATGTTCGCGCCGGCCTGAAAATCAATCCGAACTGGGAAATCCCGCATTTCATCGTCAACCTGGCGGACGAGACCCTGGCCGACGAGGAGTTCGGCGCCTACGTGCTGCAGTATGCCGACGAGTCCTACCTTTCCGATGGCGTGCTCGGCTTCGACATTTCCCGCGAGAGCGCCCAGGCCAACCGCGAATCGCTGATGCAGCTCATGGAAGAACTGCGCCCGCACGGCTGCAGCCTGACCGTCGCCGGGTTCGATGGCAGCGCCGAAGCGCTGACCGAGTTGAAGGCCCTCGAGCCCGATTTCATCAAGTTCAACGCCACCGCGGTCAATCCGTCCTTGCCCGACATCAACCGCATGTGCCATGAACTCGGTGCCCAGACCATCGCCGAGCATGTCGAAGACCCTCAGATGCTGGATCACCTTCGCCGCTGCAAGATCGACTTCGCGCAAGGGTACGGGCTTGCGAAGGTGGAACCGCTTTAGAGTCGCGGCCTAGCCCAGGGTCCTCTCTTTACTCAGTCCTCAGCACTCAATCCTCAGTCCTGCCTTTTCACCCGGCCGGGCAAGCTTGTCCCCGTCGCGCTATGCGCGTAAGCCCGGTATCCCCTTGCGGGACACGACATTTATGGGCGAAGCCCTGTATCCCTTCAGTGACACGGCCTTCCCTCGTCACGATCGTCACGTCGTCACGCCGTCACGGCCGTCACGACAACTGATGTAATATGACCAACTAGATGACCAACAGAGGTTTCCTGTGGACAATCGTCAAAAAACATATAGCGTCGCCGAGGCCAAGACCCATATGAGCGAAATGCTGGATCGGGCGGAGAAGGGCGAGAAGGTCGTGATTACCCGACGCGGGGAACCTGTTGTCCAGTTGGCCCCGGTCAAATCGGTCACGCCCGGCATCGATTTCGCGCGTTTGCGTGCACTACGCGCAACCATGCCCAAGGCGAAGATATCGGCTGACAAACTCGTGCGCAAAATGCGGGACGAGAAGTACTGATTGATCTACCTGGACACCAATTTGGTGGTCGCACTCTGCGCCGCGGAGCGCGATTCCGATCGGGTAGAGTCCGCGCTTGCCGCGGCCAGCGGGGAGGCCTTCTGCATAAGCGAATGGACCCGCGTGGAATTCACCAGCGCGGTCGGGATCAAGTATAGAAATCGGGAACTGACCGAACCGTTGGCGCGCCGGGCGCTTGCTGACTATTACGAAGCGTTCGAAGCCGGAGTCACGGTCATCACGCCTTCACGCGACGATTACATTCTCGCAGCGTTTTATCTCCAGGATCTGCGAAGTGGGCTTCGTGGCGGCGACGCGCTCCATATCGCCGTTGCGGTGAATGCAAAGACAACCCGTCTTCTGACGCTCGACCGCATCTTTGTGAAGGCCGCGCGTGGCCTCGAGGTTCCGGTCGAACTTCCCTGGTAGTTCCCACGCCAGTGAAGTCGGGCACAATTGTTCCGTCATGACCGTTATGGGCAACGGCACTGCGAATCGACGAGAATCCAGATCGGTTATGCAGGCAGTTCTAATTGCCCGAGCATACGGGGTGCTCATTTATGGGCGCTAGCGGGGTTATGGGCAAGGCGGGAATCCCTTTACGGACACGATCAGTATCACGATATTCACGGACCTTCCCTCGTCACGACCGTCACGATCGTCACGTCGTCACGACCGTCACGCCGTCACGGCCCTTCCGCGGCACCCGCAAAAGAGCGTAACATGTACATCTTATCTGTACATACCGGGATGCGAGCCATGTCTTCCTCCGTAAACGTCACCCAGCTCCGTCAGAATCTTCCCGAGTACCTGAAGCAGGTTCGGGAGGGAAAGGAAGTCGAAGTCACCGTGCATGGCAAAGTCATCGCCCGCCTGGTCCCGGAAGCCGCAAAAAGCGATCGGGCAAAGAAAAGGCTCGCCGAACTTCGCAAGACCGCCAAGGTAGGCGACGTGACCTCTCCAGCGGGCGCAGCCTGGACGGGCGATCGTGATCATCTGTGACACCCACGTGCTCGTCTTCGACGCCCTCGCACCCGCGCGGCTATCGGCAAAGGCGCGCCGGCGGCTGAAGGATGGAGAGTCTGCGGGGCAGTTGGCCTGCGCAGATATCTCCCTCTGGGAAATTGCCATGTTGATTGCGAAACGGCGACTGCAAATCGACGAGGAATCCGGATCCTTTATCCAGGCAGTCCTGGATGCCCGGGGCTACCGGGTGCTTCCCATAACGTCGGAAATCGCAGCCCTTTCGCAAAGCGCGGATTTCACCCAGAAGGATCCCGCCGATCGCCTGATTGCGGCAACCGCCCTTGCCGCCGGCGCGGAACTGCTTTCCGCCGATCAGGCAATGAAGGGCATACCGGGCTTGAAGCTGGTCTGGTAGCGCCGCATAGAGATCACTATCGTGCGACAAGACGAACTGCGCTCCATACTGCTGGTTAAGGCGATCGAGGAGGTCGACCAGGCGGGAACGCTCATGCCGCTGGCGGACCGAGCCGCTGCCACACGGGAAGCCCGGCGTGCCGCTGGCGACGTGGCCCCACCCCGCGACGGTATCGAGCAGGGGAAGCTCTCGGAAGCGGCGCAGCGAATGGGGGTCGAGCGCTCGAGAATTCTGGTGGGAAAGATCGTTGCGCGGCATCCTTTCGTCGATACCGTTTTGAACCTGACCGTTGGTCCCGCCTGGGTGGGTTGGGTGGTTGTGGCCCTCGGTCTCGTCCTCGGATTCTCGCTCTCTGCCCTGGACGGCACGCGACACATCAACATCCTCGCCTTTCCGCTCCTCGGCGTGGTGCTCTGGAATCTCGCGGTCTACATGGCGACCTTCGTCAACTGGGTACGTGCGCGCTCAACGACAAAGCAACCGCAGCGAGGGCTTGCCCGGAGCACTGACAAACTTCGGGATGCGCCTCGTGGCCCGGCAGTTGGCGAAGGCCGCTGCCTACAACGTGCCGCTCGCCGAGGCACTCCGCCGCTTCACCAGGGAATGGTTCGAGGTGGCGAGGCCATTGCTGGTGGCGCGTGCAACCCGCCTCTTTCATTTTTCGGCGGTAGCCGTCGGGATCGGCCTCATCGCGGGACTCTATGTGCGCGGCATCGCGTTCGACTACCTGGCCGGCTGGGAGAGCACCTTCCTCAACGCCTCGAGTGCCCGTGCGCTCCTCTCGGTCATCTATGGCCCGGCATCGTTCATCGCGGGGATTTCCATTCCCGACGTCGCCTATCTCGAGTCGATTCGCTGGAAGGGTGGCGCGGGAGGCGAGCAGGCGGCGCGCTGGATTCATCTCATCGCGGCGACGGTGGCGCTTTACGTCGTGCTGCCGCGCCTGGTGCTTGCTCTGGCAGGGACGATTTCCATCGCGCGATGGTCGCGCCGCGCGCCGCTTCCGGCCTCTGTCTCCGCGTACTTCCGCGTGGCCTTCGGAGCGCTGGCCGGCGTGGTGGGCCGCGCCTTGGTCACGGTCATCCCCTACGCGTACGAACCTTCCGCGGCCGCGCGCGCGGGGCTGCGCACGTTGCTGCCCGCGGCGCTCGGAGAAAGTGTCACCCTCGATGCACGCGCGCCGGTGCGTTACGGCGAGGAAGACGAATTCCTCCAGGGCCTGGGTAACGCGGGCAAACCGGACATCGTGGTGCTGTTGTTCAATCTCGCTGCCACGCCGGAAGAGGAGAACCATGGTGCCTTGATCGCCGGCGTGCGCGACGGGCTCACCGCGAAGCGCCTCGGCCAATTGCTCGTGCTGGTAGATGAAGCGTCCTATGCATCGAGGATGGGGGCAAACGGCGGCGCGAACGCGCGCGTACCAGAACGTCGCCACGCATGGCAGCAGTTCGTCGCGGCCCGGGGCATGGTCGCGTGCATCGTGAATCTCGCGACAGCCGAAGGCAATGGGGTGCCGCCTCCCGAGCAAACCGATTGCATCCGCAGCGCCCTGTGGCAGCCCGATCCGGCATGAATCAGCCCGCGACGCCCGCCGATGGAGCGGCCACGATCAACCTCAGCCTGATCTCGCACACCAATGTCGGCAAGACCACGCTGATGCGCACGCTCACCCGCCAGGACATCGGCGAGGTGGCGGACCGTCCGCATGTGACAGAAGAGGCCGAAAGCCACGTGCTGATCGACACACCGCAGGGCGACGCGCTGCGCCTGTGGGATACGCCCGGGTTCGGTGACAGCGCGCGGCTGCTCAAACGCCTGCGCGCCAACGCGAACCCGGTTGGCTGGCTGCTGACCCAGGTTTGGGACCGGTTTACCGACCGACCCTTCTTTTGCAGCCAGCGGGCAATCCGCAACGCGCGTGACGAAAGCGACGTGGTCCTGTATCTCGTCAATGCCGCGGAGGATCCGACGTCCTCGACCTACGTGGAGAAGGAATTGGAGATCCTCGGCTGGGTCGGCAAGCCCGTCGTGGTACTGCTCAACCAGCTGGGACCCGCGCGCCCGAAGGAAGCGGAAGCGGCCGAAGAGGCGCTGTGGAGCCGGCACCTGGCCGCGCATGTCGGCGTCGCGCGGGGCAATCACGCTGGATGCTTTCGCGCGATGCTGGGTGCAGGAAGACAGGCTCCTGGGCGTGGTTCGCGACGTGCTAAGCGCGGAGAAGCGTCAATCTTTCGAGCGATTGCGCCACGCCTGGCGCAAACGAAACGTGGAAGTGTTCGACGCCGCGATGCACTCGGTCGCCACCCAGCTCGCCGCGGTCGCAACAGACCGGGAAACCGTCGGCAAGCAAAGCATCCCGCAGCGAGCGCGGCGTTGGCTCGCCTCCCTCGCGACCGACCACGCGAAACCCGATCTCGCCACGGAGCACGCGATGAACACGCTCGCAAGCCGGCTCGATCTGGCGGTGCGCGCGAACACCGATCGGTTGATCGCGCTGCACGGCCTCTCGGGTCGTGCGAAGGCGGCCATCCTCGCGCGTCTCGCCGGACAATTCCAGGAAAACAAGCCCATGGACGTCGCGACCTCTGGCGCCCTGGGCGGAATGGTGAGTGGCGCCCTGGGCGGCCTCGCCGCGGATCTCGCTTCGGGCGGACTTACCGTCGGCGCCGGCGCGCTCATCGGCGGCATTGTCGGCTTGCTCGGTGGAGGCGGTGTTGCGCGCGCGTATAACCTGGCACGTGGCACCGAGGACGGCCATGTGCGCTGGTCGGCGGAGTTCCTTACACAGCGCTTCGTCGCGGCGATCCTGCGCTATCTGGCCGTCGCCCACTACGGGCGCGGGCGCGGCGATTGGGTCGAGGCCGAGTACCCGGCGCACTGGCAGCCTCTGGCGAACGAGGTCGCCGCGCAGTATCGAAGTGAGCTCGAGGCCACCTGGGCCGCAACTGAGCGCGCGAGCGCCCACGAGGTGGAAAAACAACTGACACCCATCGTTCGCAAGGCGGTGCGGGAAGTCCTGGAACGGCTTTATCCCGAAGCGCGGGAAATGTTCGACTCTGCGCGCCAACCGGGCCATTGAGCGGCCAACTGACACCGCATTACGCCCGCTTGATTGGCGACTCGCGCGCGATATCGTTGGGCAAGGCGTGGTCACGTATATAGGGTCCTGTTCTGGTTCAAGCTGACTCGCGCTGCTAACTCCCCGGTATGTAGTCGCGTCCGTCACGTCGTCACGACATTTATGGGACGTTGGCCCGGTTATGGTCGCAGACCGGTACCCTTTAGGGACGCGACATTTATGGTCGACAGACCGGTATACCCGCAAGGGTGCACGATATTCACGACACTCACGATATTCACGACATTCACGGCTTTCCCCGACACGACCGTTATGGGCGACGCCCGGTACCCCCTCGGGGGGCGCGATATTTATGGGCGTCAGCCCGGTATCCCTTTAGGGACATGACATTCACGGTATTCACGACATTCACGATATTCACGGCTTCGTCGTCACGACCGTCACGTCGTCACGCCGTCACGACCCTTGTTTCCCCTTGTGGGGGTACGCCCGTCACGGCTCTTAAGGTTGCACGCCCCCGCGAGTTAAGGGTAGGCTAACCGCATGGATAAACCCGTTATTTCCTGCAATCCCGATGTGATGGGCGGCACTCCGGTTTTTTCCGGCACGAGAGTGCCGGTTCAGACTCTGCTTGACTATCTTGAAGCTGGGGACTCAATTGACGATTTTCTGGCTGGCTTCCCTTCCATCAATCGAGAACAGATCATCAGTTTTCTTGAGCAGGCGAAAGACCGTCTGGTCGCCACTGCCCATTGAGAATATTTGTCGACGAATGCGTTGATTGGCGTCTCGCACGCGATATCGTTGGGCACGAGGTCAAGACCGCGCGCCAGATGGGTTGGACAACTCTAAAAAACGGCGAACTGCTTGCGCTTGCATCCAAACAGTTCGAGGTCTTTGTCACTGTCGATCGCAATCTCTCGTTTCAGCAGAATCTTCCCGCCTTCGATATCGCCGTCGTCATACTGCGATTCAGGTCAAACAGGCTGGGCGACCTTCAACAGCTGGTGCCGGACCTGCTTACCTATCTTGAAACGGCGCAGCTTGGCGTGGTCACGTATATTGGGCCCGATTCTGGTTCAAGCTGACTCGCGCAGCTAATTCCCCGGTATGTAGTCACGTCCGTCACGTCGTCACGATTGTCACGACATTTATGGGCGTTAGCCAGGTATCCCTTTTGGGACACGACATTCACGATATTAACGGCTTCGTCGTCACGACCGTCACGTCGTCACGTCGTCACGTCATTCACGACATTCACGATATTTATGGGCGTCAGCCCGGTATCCCTTTAGGGACACGACCGTCACGTCGTCACGTCGTCACGACCAATTTCCTTGAGTCCTGCCCTGGAATTCGCTAAAGTAAGGATTCCTTACTTTCTTTAAAAAGCCAATGCTAGCCAAGCTGACGTCCAAGAACCAGCTTACCCTGCCCAAGAGCGTGACCACCGCAGTGGGAGCCGCCGAGTATTTCGAAGTGGAGGCCAAGGCCGGCCAGATTATCCTGACCCCGGTGCGCATACAGCGGGCTGGGTCGGTACGAGCCAAACTGGCGGAGCTCGACATCACCGAGCAGGACGTCACCGACGCCGTGACCTGGGCACGCAAGCCCAAACGCCGGCCGAAATGACACGCGCGCCACGCGTCGTGTTCGATACGAACGTCGTGCTCTCGGCCCTTGTGTTTACGCACGGCAGATCCGTTCTCGTCCGCGAAGCCTGGCAGGCTGGGCGTTGCAAGCCCTTGGCTTCCAAGGCCACAGTGGACGAACTGGTACGAGTGCTCGGTTATCCCAAGTTCAAGCTTGCGGCCCAAGATCAGCGCGAGCTACTTGGCGACTACTTGCCTTATTGCCAGATCTTGGCTATCCCGCAGAAGGTTCCCAAGACGCCCCCGTGTCGGGACGTTTTCGATGTGCCGTTTCTGCAACTCGCGATTGTGGGGAAGGCTGACTTTCTGGTCACCGGCGATCAGGACCTGCTGGAGATCAAGAGCAAGCTTCTGTGCCCCGTCGTCACTCCTGAGGTGTTTCTTGGCGGTTCGCCAGGGAGCAGGGGGTCGTAAGCATTGGCCTCACCTCAGCATGGGCGGTTAGCCTGGAATCCCCCGGCCCTTCTGCCCTCTGTCTTCAATTCTCTGTCCTCTGACGCAGCACGCAGCACCCAGCACTCAACACGCAGCACCCTGCATCCAGTTCTCTCTTCCTCAGTCCTCAGTCCTCGTCACTCGCTCCTCGGCGCCGCCGCCCTATAGTCCTGCATGATCACGGCCATCACATCGCCCTTGCGCACGCGGCCGGAACCGGGCGCCATCCAGACATAGCCGTCGAGCGGAAACTCGATCGGCTTCGGCTCGCGCGCCCATTCCTCGATGAAGTGCAGGGTGCCGGCCAGCTTGCCGGCGCGCACCTCCTGCCCGGGCAGGAATGTCGGCTCGAACAGTCCGTCGCTCGGCGCGAACAGATACGAGCGCTGGTCGCGCACCTGCATCTGCCGGGTGCGCCCGCCGCCGGGGTGCGAGGTGTCCGGCTTGCCGTCGATCATGCCCAGGCCCTTCAACACATTGTCGAGGCCGCGCTCGGCATAGCGCAGGCCCTCGACGCTGACGCGCCCGTAGCCGCCGATCTCTGAGGAGATCGACAGCGCACCGTGGCGCTCGGCTGCGGCGGCCACCGTGCCGCCCTCGTCCACACCCCAGAACACCACGTTGTAGGGCGCGGCGAAATTCTCCGTGAGTGCCTGGGTGCGCGCCATGACCTGGGGATCGTCCACCCAGTGCATGATCGTGCACAGCGCGGCTTCCATGGAATTGCCGGCGGCATGCACGTCGACCGACACCTCGACCTGCGGCATGATCACCGTGTCGATGAAGTGCGCTAGCATCTGGCAGAAGCTGCCGCGCGCCTCTCCCGGCATGCAGCGATTGAAGTCGCGCTCGTCGATCGGGCACATCCGCCGCCCGGCGAGCGCGGCGGGCAGGTCCACCGCGGGCATCAGGATGAGCTTGCCGCGCAGGCTTTGCGGATCGAGCCGGCGCGCCAGCCGTGAGCCCGCGATCTGGCCCTCGTACTCGTCGCCGTGCACGCCGCCGGTGAACAGCACCGCCGGCCCCTTGCCGCCATTGATCACCGCGATCGGCACCTCGATGGTCGACCACGCGCCGCCGTCGCGCGACTGCGGCACGCGCAGATAGCCGAGCTGCTTGCCCGGCTTGTCGAAATCGATCTCATGAAAAATCCGGCTGCGGGTGGCGTGGGTGTCTGGCATGGCGCGGTCTCCTCGTTGGAGCCGCCAGCATAGCGAAGGGTGTCTCCTTCTGCCTGGAGGCGAGCGGGGTGGCCGAGTTATTGGTGCGTAGCCTGTGGGGGATGGCAAACTGCTCCGCCGGTCGTTCAGGACCGTTTCTCTTCGCCATTTCTCGAGGCGGCGTCTCTATGAGGCTGATCTAGTGCCCGATTGCCACAGTTCACGACATTTATGGGTGGGCGTCCCGGTATCCCTTTAGGGACACGACATTCACGATTCACGGCTTCACCCCGTCACGTCGTTATGGTCGAAGACCGGTATCCCCTTGTGGGACACGTCGTTACGACCGTCACGTTGCGGACCGCCCTTGCCGCCGGCGCGGAACTGCTCTCCGCCGATCAGGCAATGAAAGGCATACCGGGGGTGAAGGTGGTGTGGTAGCGGAACCCCCGTGGGGATCCCCGAAATGCGGGGCACGGCCGAGCGGCGAAGCCATACAAGTCTAGAGACATAGGTAACACCAGAGTTCAAACACATGGGTTACGACTTAGCTTTGGCGACCGGGGGCAGCCCGGTAGCTGGTCACTTTTCTTGCGCGGCCAAGAAAAGTAACCAAAAGAAGGCCGCCCCTGGTTTCGCGCCCCTTGTCACGGGGTGCCCCTGCGCTGCCTGCCTCGATGTGGCGACTGCGCAACTCGACCTGGCGAGGCACACACAACGTGCCTCACTGCGGGACTCGAACAGTGCTCGTCGACTTCCCCACATCGAGTCGAGCTGCTCGGCGCGCCTAAAGGGGAAAAAGCGAAGGTCAAAGGCCTACAGTCTGAGGTCTCAGCTCTGACTTTTCTCCTATGGTCGAATACCCTTTGTGCGCAACGCGTCGGAGTATCCGTTTAGACCGGTTACCCTTTAGGGATCCCTTGTGGAGCACGACCGTCACGTTTGTCACGATCGTTATGGGCAATAGCCCGGTTATCGCAGCGCGTGTACCCCTGTGGGTATCCCCTTGTGGGACACGACCGTCACGCCGCCACGTCGTCACGTCGTCACGGCCTTTTTCCGCTTAGACTTCTCCGCAAACAAGAAACGCGGGAGTCAGTCGCTTGAGCTTCGTCACGATCGTCACGTCGTTATGGGCGTAGCCCGGTATCCCCTTGTGGGACACGACCGTCACGGCGAGGAACGAGTAAAGGGGAACATGCGGCTCCATCTTGCCGAAATCGGTTGCGGGCGTTCGTTCGAGCTGCCCGTTCAATTTTCTTCTCAAGCATTTGCAGGTTCATTTAGCAGCGAATACGCCGTTCACGATCCCTCAGTCATCCTCACAACCATCGTTCTCTCCGATCAGTAAAAGGCTGCCGAATATTGTGTGGTGTGTGCTATTTCTGTTTCTCGTGCCTAATTCAATATGCGAGCGATAGGAGCGTCGTAGAAAATTGGCCACTGAAAATGACTTTGTTCTGGCGGAACGGTTTTAGCGTAATAGCGGAGATCGCAATTCGTGGCAGATAACAACAATCTCCACTTGACCTCGCCCGCGCCGACACCCTCTGGAAGGCCGCCGACGCCCTCCGCGGCCAGGTCGACGCCGCCGAGTACAAGCACGTCGTCCTCGGCCTGCTCTTCCTCAAGTACATCTCCGACAGCTTCGAGTCCCGCCGCGACGAGCTGCAAGGCCGAACTGACGAAGGACGGCATCACCGGCAAGCAGCTCGAAAGCCTGCTCGAATCCCGCGACGAGTACACCGCCGAGCGCGTCTTCTGGGTGCCGCCCGAGTCGCGCTGGCCGAACCTCCAGAACCAGGCCACCCGCCCCGACATCGCCACGCTGATCGACGACGCCATCCTCGCCGTCGAGCGCGACAACCCGAATCTCAAGAGCAAGCTCCCGCGCGACTACGCCCGCCGCGGCATCGAGCCGGTCAAGATGAAGGGGCTGATCGACCTGATCGCCGACATCGGCTTCAAGGGCGACGCGCGACAAGGCCCGCGACACGCTCGGCCGGGTCTACGAATACTTCCTCGGCAAGTTCGCCGCCGCCGAAGGCAAGCTCGGCGGCGAGTTCTACACGCCGCGCTCCGTCGTCCGCGTGCTGGTCGAGATGCTCGAACCCTACGCCGGCCGCGTCTACGACCCCTGCTGCGGCTCCGGCGGCATGTTCGTCCAGTCCGAAAAGTTCGTCGAGGCCCACGGCGGCAACACGACCGACGTCTCCATCTTCGGCCAGGAGTCCAACCCCACGACCTGGCGGCTGGCCCACATGAACCTCGCCATCCACGGCATCGAGGCCAACCTCGGCGCAGCAGCCCGCCGACACCTTCCTCCGCGACCCGCACCCCGACCTCAAGGCCGACTTCGTCCTCGCCAATCCGCCGTTCAACGTCTCCGACTGGTCCGGCCAGCTGCTCCGCGGCGACAAGCGCTGGGCCTTCGGCGACCCGCCCGTCGGCAACGCCAACTACGCCTGGATCCAGCACTTCATCCACCACCTCGCCTACCCCAACGGCCGCGGCGGCGGCGTGGCCGGGTTCGTCATGGCCAACGGCTCGCTCTCCAGCAACACCGGCGGCGAGGGCGACATCCGCCGCAAGATCGTCGAGGCCGACCTCGTCGATTGCATCGTCGCCATGCCCGCGCAGCTCTTCTTCACCACCGGCATCCCCGTCTGCCTCTGGTTCCTCACCCGCGACAAGACCGGCAAGAACATCCGCAAAGGCACGCCGAACCGCCCCGGCGGCCGCAAGGGCGAAACGCTCTTCATCGACGCCCGCAAACTCGGCACGCTGCAGACCCGCGACGCTCCGCGTCCTCACCGGCCTGCGAAGACGCCGAGTGCGTGCCGACGGCACGAGCGACCCGCTCCCCACCAGTCCGACATCGGCCGCATCGTCTACGCCTACCGCAGTGGCGCGGCGAGCCCACGCCCGACTGGTGGAACGAAGAACGACCACGGCGAGTGGGCCTTCACCGCCGACGCCCGGCTTCTGCCAAGCCCGCGACGATCGACGAGATCGCCAAGCACGGCCACGTCCTCACCCCCGGCCGCTACGTCGGCGCCGAAGACATCGAAGACGACGCCGAACCGTTCGCCGAGAAGTACCCGCGACTGGTGGCGGAGTTGGAGGAGTGCTTTGGCGGAGGGGGAGCGGTTGATGGGCGGTCGTGCGCGAGCGACTCGGAGAGGTCTGCGATGGCGACTGACTGGATGCCGGCTTGCGACACTGTCGAGACTGCGTGACGCCACGGACTCGCGATCGAAGGCTGCGGCATTTCGACTGACGACGACTCCGATCGGCTGTCGACGCCAGTGTCGAATTGGCCACTCGACGGGATATTCGACGCTCGGCAGCCGAAGCATCATGGCGGACCGGTGCTCGAATGACTACGTCCGGCGAGGCGACGACCTCGTCGTGACGATGACCGACCTTAGCAACGAGGCAGATCTCGGATATCGCGCTAGTTCCGCGGGACTCCGGCACGACGCTACCTGCGTCAGCGAATCGTCGGTCGCATAATCACTGCGACCGATGACGAGCTCGACTACGCGCTATCTCTTCTATCGCTGCATGCGACGCCGCGACGTATAGCAGGCACATCAGGCTGAGCGCCTGAGCGATCGACCGTGTCTGACCGCACGTCAGCCTCAGCCGGACATTCGAGAGTTCAGATTCCAGTCCCGCCGACTCGACGAGCAACGCGCCATCGCCGATGTCCTCGGCTCGCTCGACGACAAGATCGAGCAGAACCGGCGGACGGGCGGGCGCTGGAGGGGTTGGCGCGGGCGGTGTTCAAGGCGTGGTTCGTGGACTTCGAGCCGGTGAAGGCCAAGGCCGCCGGCGCGACCGCCTTCCCCGGCATGCCCCGCCCGCCTTCGCCGCCCTGCCCACCCGCTTCGTCGACTCCGCCCTCGGCCCCGTGCCGGAGGGGTGGGAGGTGAAGCGCGATTGGTGACGTCGTCACCGTCGAAGACGGCGGCACCGCCAGAAGCCTCACGAGGAATCTGGACTACTGGGACGGAGGCGAGCACTGCTGGGCGACGCCGAAGGACATGTCGCGCCTGTACGATCGCGGCTGACTGGACATCGAACGACGCGATCACCGACGCAGGTGTCAGATGCGATCAGCTCCGGCGATCTGCCCGTTGGCATCGTGCTGATGTCGGCACGCGCTGCCAGTCGGCTACCTGCGATTGCAGGAGAACCGACTGCGCATCAACCAGGCTTCTTCGCGATGGTCGTGCGACTGCCCGCTGCGGCCGACGTACCTGCTACTGGGCATTCGCCTCATCAGACGCAGTTCAGAGGCTCGCACGCGAGCGGCACGACGTTCGACCAGCATCAGCGAGGCGAACTTCCGCACGCGTTGCCGGTGGTCGTGCCCCCGCACCGATTCGTGGCGGCATTCGACGACGTCGCTCGACCCGCTCTTCGAGCTGCTGCACGGCGATCGCGTACGAATCCGAGCAAGCTCGCCGCGATGCGCGACTACCTGCTGCCCAAGCTGCTTGAGCGGCCAGGTGCGTGTGGAGGTCGCCCATGGCTGAAGCCTCGCACGATCGCAAGCGCGCTTCCAGATGGTCGGCGCTCGCGCGGCGGTGCTCGACGGTCCCATCGCCGAGGCGATCGAGCAGCAGATCCACGCCATCGAGAACGTCGCTGTCGAGCGTGCCCGACTTCGCCTTCGACCTCTCCAAGACGCTGGTCGAGTCGGTCTGCAAGACGGTGCTCGCCGACATCGGCCAGCCCGCCGACCCGAACTGGGACTGCCCGAAGCTGCTGAAGGAGACCACCAACCGGCTCGCGCTTGCTGCCGCGTGACCATCCCAACGCCGGCCAAGGCGCGCGACTCGAGTGCGAGAAGACGATCCGGGGCCTGCTCCAGACGATCCAGGGCCTGTGCGAGCTGCGCAACGGCTACGGCATGGCCTCTCACGGACGCGACGGCGTTCTCCGCGCGGCTGGACCTGCGGCAGGCCACGCTAGCCGCGCAGGCCGCGGATACGATCGTGTCATTCCTCTACCGCGATCCATCGCGATCGCGACTGCATGCAGATCGCCCGGCGCGCGCGTCTACTACGAGGACCACGCTGATTTCAACGAGTGCGTTCGACCGCGACAACGAGACTGATCCGAGTTGGTCGAGCTGGACTCGCTGACCAAGCCGACGTTCTCGTTCACGGCCGATCGCGAGGCGTACAAGGCCGCGCTGACACGAGTATCTCGCGACTGCAGAGCTCGAGCCGACAACGGAGCCGCTGCTGCCGCGACGGGCGCGGCTGGGCAGGAGGCCGAATGACCATGTCCTCGCCCACCGAACAGCTCGTCGAGGACGTCGCCGCGGTCTACTTCGGCGCGATCGGCGCGGCCATCAAACGCGGCGTCGAGATCGACGACGCGGGCGAACGCGGCGGTGCTGGCGGAGGTCTTGCTGAAAGGCCGCCTCGGCGCGGCGTTGCATCGCCTCAATCCCGACCTGCCGCACGACACCGTCGAGGAGGTGGTGCGCATCCTGTCGCGCCCGCCGCACCCGACGCTGATCGAGAACAACCGCTGGTTCCACGGCCTGCTCACCGACGGCGTCCAGGTCGAGTACAACGACGCCAAGACCGGCGAGACGCGCGGCGGGCGGGCGCGGCTGATCGACTTCGACAACCCGGCCAACAACGACTTCCTCGTCGTGCGGCAGCTCAGCGTCGCCGGGGCGATCGGGCAAGACGATCCGGCCGGACCTGATGCTGTACGTCAACGGCCTGCCGCTCGTCGGTGATCGAGCTGAAGGACCCGGCCAACACCGCGGCCGACCTCGACGTCGCGATCGACCAGCTCGGGCGCTACAAGCAGATCGCGCCGGACCTGTTCGTGCCGAACCTGCTGCTGGTCGGCTCAGCGACGGGCTGCTGACGCGCGTCGGGTCGCATCACCAGCGGGCGGCAGCGCTTCACGCCGTGGCGGCCGGCGACGAGCGGCGGCGAGCCGACGCTGGAGGCGCTGATCCGCGAGCTGCTCGAACCCCGCGGCGCTGCTGGACTACCTGCGGTCGTGCGTGACGTTCGAGGAGGACGAGCGCGGCGAACATCGTCAAGAAGGTCGCGGGCTATCACCAGTTCCGCGCGGTGCGCAAGGCGCGGGCGAGCGTGATCGGCGCGACTCAAGACGCCGGATCGCAGGCGACGAGGCGACGGGCAAGCGGCGGCGTGGTCTGGCACACGCAGGGCATCGGCAAGAGCCTGACGATGCTGATGCTGGCCGGCACGCTCGTGCGAGCGGCGGAGATGGCCAACCCGACGGTGGTGATCGTCACCGACCGCAACGACCTGGACGACCAGCTCTTCGACACCTTCGCGATGGGCCGGGCGCTGCTGCGGCAGGACCCGGTGCAGGCCGAGAGCCGCGAGCACTGAAGGCAGCTGCTCGACCGGGCGAGCGGCGGCGTGGTGTTCACGACGATCCACAAGTTCACCGAGGCGCACGGCAAGATCAGCGAGCGGGCGAACGTCGTCGTGATGGCGGACGAGGCGCACCGCAGCCAGTACGGCTTCGTCGACGGCGGCGCGCGGTGGATGCGCGAGGCGCTGCCGAACGCGACGTTCGTCGGCTTCACCGGCACGCCGCTGACCGCGGACGACAAGATCACGCGGCACGTCTTCGGCGAGTACGCGGACGTGTACGACATCCGCCAGGCGGTGGCCGACGGCGCGACGGTGCCGATCTACTACGAGCCGCGGATCGTCAAGCTGACGATCGACGAGGCCGGCGCGACGCGGCGCCGAGGAGAAGATCGCCGAGTACGCCGCAACGCCGACGAGGACGGGCGGAGACGCGCGGAGAACGATCCGCATCCCGCTGGAGGCGCTGTACGGCGCGCCGAGCGGCTCGAGCGCGTGGCGAAGTTCATCGTCGAGCATTGGGAGAAGCGCCGCGCCGCGATGGAAGGCAAGGCGATGGTCGTGACGATGAGCCGCGACATCGCCGCGCGGCTGTACGAGGAGATCGCGCAGCTGCGCCCGGACGTGGCACGACGCCGACGACGAGCGCGGGCGCGATGAAGGTCATCATGACCGGCGCGGCCGGACGATCCCGAGCCACATGCGCCAGCACGTCCGCAGCAAGGCGCCGCGCAAGCGCCTGGCGGAGCGGTTCAAGGACCCGGCCGACGACTTCCGGCTGGCGATCGTGGTGCGACATGTGGCTGACCGGCTTCGACGTGCCCCCGCGCGCACACGATGTACCTGGACAAGCCGCTGGCCGGGCACAACCTGATGCAGGCGATCGCGCGCGTGAACCGCGTCTACGGCGAGAAGCCCGGCGGGCTTGATCGTCGATCTGATCGGACTGGCCGACCCGCTGGCCGATGCGCTGGCGACCTACGCCAACGCGACGGGCGAGACGGACAAGCCGGTCAGGAAGCTGCAGGACGAGGCGATCCCGGCGATGCGGTCGGCGTTCGAGCAGTTGCGCGGCTTCTTCCACGGCTGCGACTACGACGCCGGCGCTCGAGGCGGAGCCGCAAGACGTGCTGCGGGTGTACCTGCGCGCGATCGACCATGTGCTCGGACGTCAAGAACGACGGCGAGGAAGACGGCTGGCAGCGGTTCCGCGGATGGTGAAGCGACTGTCGACGGCGTTCGCGCTGGCGGTGCCGCGCGCGGAGACCGAAGCGATCACGCCGCACCTGGCGTTCTTCCAGCGCGTCGCGGCGATGATCCGCAAGCGGCTGGCCGACGAGCGCGGCGCCGGCGCGGGCCGCGCGCGGCCAGCGCGACATCGACGCCGCCGTGCGGCAGGTGATCGGCGGCGCGGTGGATGCCGGCGAGGTGATCGACCTGTTCGCCGCCGCCGGGCTGGACGCGGCGCGGCTGGACATCCTCAGCGACGAGTTCCTCGACCGGGTGGCCGCGCTGGAGCAGAAGAACCTCGCGCTGGAGACGCTGCGCAAGCTGCTGAACGACCAGATCAAGATCAGCGAGCGGACGAACCTCGTGCAGGCACAGAAGTTCCGCGAGGCGCTCGAAAAGGCGATGCTCGGCTACACGAACAAGCAGATCACCACGGCCGAGATGATCGCGCAGCTGATCGAGCTGGCGAAGTGGGTCCGCGAGGCGAAGCAGCACGGCGAGGAGCTCGGCCTGAGCAGCGAGGAGACCGCGTTCTACGACGCCCTGGCGGAGAACGGATCGGCGAAAGAGGTGATGAAGTCCGACACAGCTCCGCCTGATGGCCCGCGAGCTGGCCGAGATGGTCAAGAAGATGCCCAAGCTCGACTGGACGCAGCGCGAGTAGCGTGCGGGCGGACCTGCGGCGCAAGGTGCGCCGGCTGCTGGCGATGTACGGCTATCCGCCGGACCTGGCGGAGGACGCGACGCAGCTCGTGCTGCGGCAGGCGGAGCTGTCGACGGAGAAGCTCGGAGTAAGCAGGATGGGCGCACCGCGCCGCCGCTGATGCTGGACGTTGCGCAGCGAACATTTCCGGTTGTCGGGTCAAAGATCTTCTGCTAGACTCCCGCCTGTCTTCCCAACCCCACCGCGCCCAGCGCGCAGGAGGTGAGCCGGCGACCGAGGCGACCGAACCGCAGGGCCCCACCGAGCGAAACGGAACCGTGCGCCGCCTTCCATCTCAGGAACCGGCGGCGCGAAGCAGTCAACCAAGCGGCCCCGACAGAGGCGGGAACCTCCGCCGGAGCCTAGCCAACCAAGGAGCAGTAACTCCATGGCCGACCAGAGATCAGTCTATCTCCGAACCCGTCCCCCCGCCGTCCCACCCCTCTCCGCACGCCCAGACGCCGCCCGGCTGGGACGAATCCGCCGGCTTCCGCGAGACGTTCCTCCGCCACGTGACCGACCCGGAAGACGACCGCACCCTGCGCCACCTGGCGCGGATGCTCCACGAGTCCAGCCTGGAGCTGGCTCACTTCGCGCCGGCTGCGGGGGAGTCCGCCACCCGCGAGGAGCTGCGGGCCGCGGCCGCCGACCTGCGCCATCTCCAGGGCTTCCTCGCCGCGGTCGCCCGTGGGCTGGAGGAGAGCGAGCTGGCGCCGGCCGATGCGGAGCTGGCCGAGCTGGCGGCCCGGCAGTCCCGCGCCGTCGCCGGGCTCGCCGCGGTGCTGGAGCAGGCCCTCGGCTGACGCCGGTTCAGGGAGGTGCCGGAGCCGCCCGGCACCTCCCGTTTCCGCGCCACGGAAGACAAGGTGCTCTTCTGCGGCGGCTGTCCAGAGCTGCGCGGCGCGCTCCAGTGTCCAGCCCACGAGCGTCCGGGCCGCGGCGACGCCCGTCTGCCGGGCCGCGCTGGCCGTCCGCGGTCGGTCTGTGCCGCGCCTCGCGACGTCCGTCTGCGCGGCTGCGACGCCCGTCTGCGGAGCCGCGACGGCCGTCCACGGTCGGATGATGGGCGGAGGATGGTCGGGTGATGGGCGGGTGATCCCCCGACCAGGCCCGGCCGCGGCGACAGAAAAAGCCCCCGGGCCGCTGGCCGCAGCGGCGCCGGGGGCGGGTGCGTCGGGACTTCAGGTCAGACCGGTCCCCGACTTCAGGCGGACGTGGGACCTTGCCGGTCAGGACTTCGCGACGGGCTCGGCCTTGCTCTGCGACGGTGCCGGCGGTGCCGGCGGGGCCGGCGGCTCCGGGGTTTCCGGATCCGTCTTGCGGCGGCCGGGCTTGAACGGCTCGAGCCCGAACTCCTTGAGCTTGTTGCTCCGGGTGCCGTACTTGCCCTTGATGATCGCCGCCAGCCGGCGGCGCAGCTCCTCGCCCTGCGCGTCGAGGCCCTGCCCGCGGTTCTCGGCCAGCCCGAAGCGGTAGAACCCTTTTCCGCGCCGTCGGAGGTACCTCTCGCTCCCGATTGAGGAGGAGACCCCCGACCCCAGGACCTTCGGTATTAAAATGGCCGTAAATGGCCGATGACGTCGAAATCCTGGGTGAGATCGACCACGTCGAAGTGATCGCGGCCGGCCCGTCGGTCCGGTCCCGTCGTGCCCTGGCCAAGGCCTACGGAGCGGGCAACTGGCGCAAGCTCAAGGGCATTGCCACAGTCCGTCTCCCGGATGGATTCGTCTCCCGGGCCGAAGTACACTGGTACGAGGCACACGGCCGGGGGCGAGCCGACGTCAAGATCAAGCGCCTCTTGAGGTAGGAACCATGAACGAGGCCCGACACTCCTTCTTCCTCTGCATCGCGAACCAGGGCTACGCCGCTTCTCTTCTGGCGCGCACCGTATACCGCGCGATCAGCGATCCGGAGGCGGAATCCCACGGCTTGCTCCGCATCGTCGACGAGTCGGGAGAGGACTATCTGTTCCCGGCGAAGCTCTTCGTACCGATCCAAGTTCCCGAGGCCGCGGCGCACGTCTTCGCAGGGGCGGCCTGACCGAGCGGCGATCTGGTCCAATGCCGGCGCGACGGGAGGCCGGCCCGCGTCGGGCTATCATGGAGCGGCACAAGGAAGAAAAAGGAGATCTCTCCATGAGTCGAGTCTCGCCTGCGGTGTGCGCAGCCCTGGCCCTCCCGCTCCTGCTGGCCGGTAACCCGGTGGGCGCGGATCAGGCGCCAGTCCCGACCAAGGTGCATGCCGCCTACGTGCTGCTGGCGGAGTCTCCCGCCGGCGAGCACCGTCGCCTTTGCCCGCGTGATCGTCGATCCCGGTCAGCGCTGCCCGGGGTTGATCGGCGAGGGCGGCGCTGGCGGCGACGGGGGAGAGCGGATCGCGACGACGCCGCGCCGCAATCCGCACGGCTTCGCGGTCAAGGTCTGCGAGGCCCGCTACCCTTCGGGCGCGTCGCTCGCGGTCGACGGCGGCCCGGCGCTTCCCCGCGGTCGTCGAGGCGCCTTCCCGCATCGCGGTCCTCGGCGATTCGGGCTGCAAGCCGAAGGATCAGGCCGGGTGCGGACTGGACGATCCGGAGTGGCCGTTTCCGGTCCTCGCCCGCGGCCGCGGCCGCCGAGCCGGCCGGATCTCGTCCTCCATGTCGGCGACTACAACTACCGCGGCACGCCGAGCGGCTTCAAGACCACGGTCGACGGCCAGCAGGTCCAGCACTGGTATTACGATGCCGGCGACGGCGCGGAGCCGTCGGAGAAGTGCGGGCTCACCGGCCCCTACTGAGCCAGAACAGCACGGGCAATCCGGACGCCGACGCGTGGGAGGCCTGGTGGCTGGATTTCTTCCAGCCGGCCGGCGATCTGCTGACCGCGGCTCCCTGGGTCTTCGCGCGCGGCAATCACGAGCTGTGCAGCCACGCCGGTCCGGGCTGGTTCTACTTTCTCGATGCCAGCTCGGAGCTGCCCGAGGCGGCGGCCGGCAGCTCGCCTGCCCGTCGCAGGACGGCGGGGGGCCGGCGCTGCCGCATCTCCAGCTCGTCGAGCCGCAGGTGCTCCATCTCGGCGACCTCGACCTGCTGGTGATCGACTCGGCCAACGCCTGCGACCAGCTGCCGGGTCTCTCCGACGTCTACGAGCGCCAGCTCGCCGCGGCGGCGAAGCGGCTGCGCGGCCGCGACGGGAAGGGACCGCCTGGCTGATGGCGCACCGGCCGGTCTGGGGGCGTCGCAGGACGCGGCGCCGAGGCCCTCTACGGCTGTGACGGCCAGCCGCAGAACGGCCCGCCGTATCCCTCGGCGAGTTGAACCAGACCCTCCAGTGCGCTCTGCGCGGCGCGGCCGGCGAGGCCCTCCTCCCCGCGCTCGACCAGATCCTCGCCGGCCACATGCACCGTTTCGAAGCCCTCTCCTTCGCCGCCCCGGCCCGCCGCCCGCCGACCCTGGTGGTGGGCAACAGCGGGGTCGCCGAGGACACCGGACCGCCGACCGGCGCCTTCGCCCAGACGGTCGACGGCGCGCCGGCCGTGGGCTTCTCGGTCGACTCAGTTCGGGTATCTGGAGCTGGCGCGGAGACGGTGACGGCACCTGGCGAGGCGCGATGGTCGCCGTCGACCCCGCGGCCTGGTCGCCGTTCCTCGCTCCCTGCGCGACGGGAGCGCGTGGAGCAGGCGCTTTGCGTCAAGCCGGCCACCGCGCCGCCCGCGGCCCAGGTTCGGGCGCCCTAGGGCGGGGCCTCTCGCACAAGGCCGGCGGGGCGGTCCTGCCGACGGTGGGCGCGCAGCGCGCTGGCGTTTTCGGTTGGGCGGAGCCGCCGGGCTCCGGGCGAGTCGGCTGCTAGAATGGCGGCCCTGGCGAAAAGGTTCCCAACCGATCGAGCGGAGGTGACGAATTGATCCTGCGGATCTGGCACGGCTGGACGGCGCCGGCGGACGCCGACGCCTACGAGCACCTGTTGAAGGAAGAGATCCTGGTGGGGATCGGGGACCGCAACATCCCCGGCTTCCACGGCATCCAGCTCCTGCGCCGCGAGGCCGGCGGGGAGGGCGCGGAGGTGGAGTTCGTGACGATCATGCGCTTCGAGAGCCTCGACGCGGTGCGCGAGTTCGCCGGCGCCGACTACGAGCAGGCGGTGGTGCCCGCCGCCGCCCGCGAGCTCCTTGCCCGCTTCGATGCCCGCTCGGCGCACTACGAGCTGCGGGAGGAGCGGCTGGGCACGGGCGGCTGACCATCGGCTCGGGCGGGCGCGGGGCCCGGCTGCCCTCCGCCGGGGCCAGGCCGCGGGACGCGGCGGGCTGGCGACGGGCAGGACTGAAGACCGGCTTCAAGGAGATCGAATGCAGAAGCGCACACTCGGAAACAGCGGCCTGGAGGTCTCGGCCCTCGGGCTCGGCTGCATGGGCATGAGCTTCGGCTACGGCCCGGCCGCCGACAAGCAGGAGATGATCGCGCTGATCCGCGCGGCCGTCGAGCGCGGCGTCACCTTCTTCGACACGGCCGAGGTCTACGGCCCGTTCACGAACGAGGAACTCGTCGGCGAGGCGCTCGCGCCGGTCCGCGACCAGGTGGTGATCGCCACCAAGTTCGGCTTCCACATCGATGCCAGACGGGCAAGCAGGCGGGCCTGAACAGCCGGCCCGAGCACATCCGCGAGGTCGCCGAGGCCTCGCTGAAGCGGCTGCGGACCGACGCATCGATCTGCTTCTACCAGCACCGCGTCGACCCGAACGTGCCGATCGAGGACGTGGCCGGCACGGTCAAGGACCTGATCGCAGGAGGGCAAGGTCAAGCACTTCGGCCTGTCCGAGGCCGGCGTGCAGACCATCCGCCGCGCCCACGCCGTGCAGCCGGTGACGGCGCTGCAGAGCGAGTACTCGCTCTGGTGGCGCGAGCCGGAGGCGGAGATCCTGCCGACGCTCGAGGAGCTCGGCATCGGCTTCGTGCCCTTCAGCCCGCTGGGCAAGGGCTTCCTCACCGGCAAGATCGACGAGAACACCGACGTTCGACAGCACCGACTTCCGCAACACCGTCCCGCGCTTCACGCCGGAGGCCCGCAAGGCGAACCAGGCGCTGGTCGACCTGCTCGAGCGGCATCGCCGCAGCGCAAGGACGCGACGCCCGCGCAGATCGCGCTCGCCTGGCTGCTCGCCCAGAAGCCCTGGATCGTGCCGATCCCCGGCACGACGAAGCTGCACCGCCTGGAGGAGAACCTCGGCGCGGCCGCCGTCGAGCTCACCGCGGACGACCTCCGCGAGATCGAGAGCGCCGCGTCGCAGATCGCGGTGCAGGGCGCCCGCTACTCCGAGGCGCTCGCAGCGCATGATCGACCGCTGCCGGATCGCGGCCGACGACTTCTTCACCGGCTTCTTCCCGACCGTGCTCGAAGGGACGGACCTGCGTAGGGCTATCCCGCGAAGCTCTGCCGCAGGAGGCGGAGGAGGAGCGCGCGGCGCAACGGTGCGAGGATGGGCTCGAGATCCTGTTCGGTGAGAGGGGGCGGCGGGGAGGGCGGCTCCTTGAGGGTCACGGGCACGGCCAGCAGTTGATCGAGCGTCTCCTCGGGGGATCGCCGCGCCGCTTCCATGCGGCGCTCGAGCGAGGTCAGGAGCTGGTAGGCGTGATGGACGCGGGCGAACTGCTCGGGGGCGAGGCGCTCGGGCGGATAGCGGCGCACCAGCTTGCGGTAGGCGCGGGTGATCTCCTCAGCGGTGGCGGTGGCCGGGACGCCCAGGACGGTGTGCGGGGTCTCCACGGTTCTCTCCTTCAGGGGCGGGGAAAAATCCCCACTGCGATTTCCACCAGATCTCAAAAGTCCAACCGGAGCTGCGGCGTGCCGCTCCTCCGGGTCCACGGCTTCCGCTTCGCCGGCGACGGCTCGCCGGGCTCTGGAGAGGAGGATCGTCGGCCACGGCGCCGCGGGCTCTCCAGGCTGCTCCGCAGCTTCCCGAACGCAAGGATTCCCTCGAGCGCGTGCTCGAGGGCCTCGCGGCCTGCGACCGGCAGCTCCGAGGTCGCGAGGAGCTGCCGGATCTTGGCCTCCAGCCGCTTCCTCTCCCCGGCATCGACGGCGATGGCGAGCAGGCGCACCGCTGGAGACCAGAGCTGCCAGCGCTCGTCGAGCCGGTCGACCACCGCCCGGGCGAGCCGGCCCAACAGGGCTTGCGCTCCTGGCGGCGACCAGGGCATCAGGGCCCCGTCGAGCGCCCGCAGGGCGGCGAGCGGGGCGTCGAGGCCGGGGAAGGCGGTGAGGAACTTTTCCAGCCGTTTCTCCGCCACCCGCCGGTCCGGCTGCCAACACTCGACGACCACCTCGACGGCGCCGAAGCCTGGAGTCCCGGCGAGGAACGGCCGCAGGCCGTCGAGCACGGAGCGCATCATGTCGATGTCGTCGATGTCGTCGCCGTCCGCGAAGCTCTCCCCGCGGAGGATCCGGCCGAAGCTGCCGGCCAACTCCTGGGCTACGAGCGCCGCGATCCCGGGCCAGACGTCACCGGCGAAGAGCGGCCGGAGCCGCCTGAGGATCGGGGCCAGGTCCCAGGGGCCATCCCGGCTGATTTCGATCATCAATTGCCGGCAGACTTCCAGATCCTGCGCCCGGACATCGACGCCGCGGGCGAGCCGCGCCTCCAGGGCTCGCAAGGACTTCGGGTCCTCGCCGACGACGGCCCCGGCGACGCCGGCCACGAGCAGACCGGCGTCGTCCGGCAGATGCTCGAGGAGGGAGAGGGCTGCCCAACCGACGTGATCGCAGAAGTAAGCCAGCCGGCAGGCCTCGAAGAGCCTGTCGCGCAACACGCGGGCCACCTCCGCCCGGAAGCCTCGGAGGAAAGCGCTGCGCGATCTCGCCGGCCATCTGGTGCAGGCGCACGATCGTGCGGTGCGGCGGGGGATCGTCCCCGTCGTCCTCGGCGATCTGGTCGATCGCCCAGAAGCTCCAGGCTCCAGAGAGCCGCCAGCTCGCCGCTATCCGAGCCGGCGGAGCCCGCGGAGCCAGCGGAGCCAGTGTTGCCGGCGGAGACCGTCCGGTTGCGGGAGCGGAGGAGCCGCGCCAGGTCGCCGTAGCGGCGGGCGGCGAGGAGCTGCCGCCCCTGGCCCGCCTCGCGCACGGCTGTGGGGCTGCTGCGCGCCAGGGCCACGTCGTGGGCGAGGAGATCGGGGGCGGCCGTCCAGAGGACGGTGAGCCCGGCCGATCCCTCGCCGGCCGCCACCCGCTCGAGCACGGCCCGCCAGCGCAGGTGGAGAGCGTGGCGGAGCGGGGCCAGCAGCGGCGGCGCGGAGCTGCCGAGCGCTGCCGCGAGCACCGCCCCCGCCCCGCGCAACCAGCCGGCGACCTCCCGGCTCGTCGTCTGCCTCTCGCCCTCCGGCGGGGCGAGAGTGGCGAGATCATCGAGGAGGGACAGCGACCGGCCGGCGCCGGCGAGGAGGCGGTGCAGCTCGGGGTCCTCCGCCAGCTCCGCCAGCTCCGCCGGCGCCGCGGACCGCACGGCCGCGAGGTGGCGGGCGAGGTCGCGGCGCACGTGCGGAGGCAGGGGAGCGATCGGAGCGATCGGAGCGATCGGAGCGATCGGAGCGATCGGAGCCATCGGAGCCAGGGGAGCTATCGGAGCCAGGGGAGCCGGCGCGAAGGTCGCTGCTTCCAGGCTCTTCAAGGCGGCGAAGAGCCCGCCCACCGCCAGGAGGTACGGCTCGTCGCGGCTCCCGGCCGCGATCGGAAGGGGAGCCGGCTGGGGGGCCGGACGGCGGTCCGGCTCCTCCTGCGCCAGGGCCAGGAGGGACCGAGGAGATCCCGCGGGACAGGCCCGCCTTCCCCGGCGAGCGCGGCGAGCCGGCCGCGGGCGGTTTCCAGCCGGCCCTCGGCGAGGTCGAGGACCGCTTCGGCCAGGACGGCCAGCGGGCGGAGACGGCCGCTCCGGCGCAGTGCGCGCACCAGGCGCGGGAGGCGGCCGAGATCACCGCCGGCCAGGCTCTCGCGCACCGCCCGCTCCGCCATCTCGGTCCACCCGGCGGCGACCGGCGAGGCGGCGGGGTCCGGGAGCTGCTCCGCGAGGAGGAGGAACTCCTCGGCCGCGCCCTGGAGGTACAGCTCTTCCAGCTGCGCCAGGAGGGTCTCCTGCTTTTTCTGGTGCTTCTTGAGGATCCGCTTCCGGCTCATCTCACGCTCTCAACTCACGGTCTTCATTTCAGGTCTCATTGCGCGCTCTCGTGCACCGCCGGGGCCTCTTCCGCCTCGTTCAGCACTTCCAGGAGCTCTCCTCGGCCCGGTCGACCGCGCCGGGGTCGGCCGCCGGATCGGCCAGCAGCTGCTCGTAGGCCCCGGCCGCCGCGCCGAGGCGCTCCCGGAGCGCGCCTGCGGCAGAAGCTCGCGGCCAGCGCCCTGGCCTTGCGCAGGATGTAGTTCTCCACCGGACCGGCCGTGCCGGTCTGCACCTGCTCCCGCGTGCGGGTGGAGAGGGTCACTTCCTTGCGGTTGTCGGTGCCCTTCTGGTGGACGGCGACGCGGATGATGCCGTCCAGGTCGTAGCGGAATTCGACCAGGACCGGGCTGTCCGCGGGCGCCGGCAGGAGCGGGAACAGGAACTCTCCGATCAGCGTGTTCTCGCTGCAGCGAAGCTCTCCCCTGGTAGACCTCGACCGCCACGCATTCCTGGTCGTTCACCATGGTGTAGTAGGGCTCCGAGCGGGTCGCCGGCACCTGGCTGTTGCGGCGGATGACGGTGGAGAAGAAGTCCGCCGTCCAATCGCCCCCGCGGCCGCCCGCGAGGACGTTGTCCATCGTCTTGACACCGAGCGAGTGGGCCGCCACGTCCACCAGGATGTGATCGAACACCTCGCCCGCCAGGATCGCTCCCTGGACCGCGGCCCCGAGGGCCACGCAGAGCGCCGGATCGACCGCGTGCTCGACCGGGCAGGAGAAGCGCCCGGCGAGCAGCTCCTGGACGCGCGGGATGTGGGTCGAGCCGCCCACCAGGACGACCCGGTCGATCTGTTCCGCGGCGAGCCGGGCCTCGGCCAGGGTGCCGTCGACCTCCGCGAGGGTGCTCGCGAGCAGCGTCTCGATCAGCTCCTCGAAGTCCTGCCGGCTCACCTCCAGATCGAGATGGCGGGCCCCCAGCAGCGCCTCCTCGATCACCCGGGCGAAGGGGCGGGAGGAGAGGTCGACCTTCGCCCGTTCGGCGGCATCCTCCAGGCGGGCGGCGAGGCGCAGGTCCTGCGGCAGCTCCCGGCCGGCCTGTTCCCGCAGGTGGCCGGCCAGGTGCTCCGCCAGGAGGCGGTCGAAGTCGTCGCCGCCCAGCCGGGCCACGCCGCTGGTGGAGAGCACGCGGAACCGGGGTAGGCCGCCGCTGGAGTCCAGGTCCAGCACGGTCACGTCGAAGGTGCCGCCGCCCAGGTCGTAGACCAGGATCCTCTGCGGATGATCGGATCGGCCGGCCGCGGCCGGCACGCTGTCGGCGCCGTTGGGGCCGTCGGCGCTGTCGGCGCTGTCGGCGCTGTCGGCGCCATTGGAGACCGTGCGGAGGGCCCGCGGCGCGATCTGGCGGGCCACCAGGCGGTCGTAGACGAGAGCGGCCGCCGTGGGCTCGTTGAGGAGGCGGACCACCTCGAGGCCGGCGAGCGCTCCCGGCCCGGATGGTGGCGCGCCTCTCGGCGTCGCCGAAGTAGGCGGGGACGGTGATCACGGCGCGCTCCACCGGCGTGCCGAGAGCCGCCTCGCCCTGCTCCTTGAGATAGCGCAGGATTTCCGCCGCGACCTCCACGGGCAGCAGCTCGCGGTCACCCAGGCGCACCGGCGCCGCCTGGCCCATGCGGCGCTTGATCGAGCGCACCGTCCAGGCCGGCTCGGCCACCTGGCGGTTCCTGGCCCGCCGGCCCACCAGGAAGCGCCCGGTCTGCCGGTCGAGGCTCACCACCGAGGGCACGATGGGCTCGCCGTCGATGTCGATCACCCGCGGTCCGCCGGCTGCCATCACGGCGATGCAGGAGTTGGTCGTTCCCAGGTCGATGCCGAAGATCTTCTGAGTCATGCGCCTCCCTCAGGATGGGACGAAGTGTGGACGTTGACGACGACCCGCGCCGGGCGCACCAGCCGCTCGCCCAGCCGGTAGCCGGGGAGGATCTCCTCGACCACCTGGCCGTCGGGCAGGTCCGGCCGGTGCGTCACGCCACAGGCTTCGTGCCAGCGGTCGTCGAAGGGCAGGCCGCGGGCGGGGATCGCCGCGAGTCCCATGGAATGTTGGAGATTGCGGACGCGGACTTGGAGCAGGCCGAGACCCTCTCGCAGAGACCGGGGCGTGTCCTCCGGCAGGGCCTCTTGCGGGTCGGGCGGATGCGGGCGGATCGGTCGGGCCGATCGTGTGGGGCGGGTGGCGCGGATGGCGCGGAGCGAGCGGATCGGGCGCGCCTTCGGCCAGGCGCAGGAGCTGGAGGACCGCCTGGTGGAGCTCCAGGAGCACCCTCAGTTGAGCGGAATTTGGGGCAGAATTTGTGGCAGAGCCGGGAGCGGCCGGCGGCAGCGGGCGCGCGCTCTCCGGCACCGCCGTGAGCCGCCCGACCGCCTCGTCGACCCGCACCTGGAACAGCTCCTGGGCGTGGCCCTGGCGCAGCACCGTCTTGCGCGGCGGCTCGAGGCTCCCGGAGGACGGCGTCGAGGCGGGAATCGGAGGCAGGGGAAGCGAGGCGGCGGGCGCCGCTTCGTCGAGTCGCACGGCGCAGAGGCGATGATTCCGGGGTCTCCCAAGGCGCTGTTTCTCTCGTCTTAGAATGCCGCACGTGGACTGTGAATCGAGCTGAACTCGTGCCCACCGGGTACGCCGTCATGGCTTGAGCGAAGTTTACGCGCGGGGCCAGCTGCTTGTCGAGCCCCGGTCTCGACGGCAGCGATTCCGCAGAGGTGGCCCTCGGGCTCGGCGGCCATTGATTTTGAAGCCGTCCCCGCAAGCGAGCGCTTTCGGCATAGGCCATTTTGGCCGGTTTCGGGGGCGCTGCCCCCGGGGGTTCGGGATTTTTCGGCAGGCTCAGGGGCAGATTTCGGCCTGGAATTCGTCGAGAGCGAGTCGGCTCCGGCCCGGCAGCAAGGCCAAGAAGACCAGGAAGTCAGTGCAGTGTTTGGGATGGCAAGGTGTCAGGCGGGCGGAGCGCGATTCTCCGCCAGGCTCTGGTAGATCTCACTGGCCAGACAGCGGGCGACGTGCTGAGCGTCGTGGTGGCTGCGGTAGGCGGGCTGGAGGTTGCGCCAGTAGAAAGCATAGAAGAGATTGAAGGCCAACAGGGTCATCAGACAGAAGACCAGGATGGCAGTGGGCTGGTGCTTGTAGATGTGGTCGCCAGCCCAGCGGTTGGTCGTCTCGTTGAAGCCTTGGTTCTCGATGCTCCAGCGGGCATGGCCGAGGCTGACGGCCGCCAGAGTGCTGGCGCGGTTGACCGACAGGGTGGTCACCCACACCCAATCTGCGTCCTGATCGCGGAGTTGGCCGTCCAACTGGCGACGGGAAGAGGTGGTCTCTCGGCTGCGCACGACGCGCACAGGCCGTTGGACCTGGGGCCAGGTGGTGAAGCCCTGAAGGTCCCAGACCTCTCGGGTCGTGGGGCCCTCGGTCAAGCGCTGGGGCGCCTGGGTCTCGAACAAGGAGCGGGCATCCACAAGCAAATGGCGGTTTTCGTTCTTTAGGACGGTGAGGACGTCTTTGCCATGGTCGAGCAGGAAGTTATAGAGGCGGGGATCGGTGTACAAGGCATCGCCGAGGACCACGTCGAAGGCACGGGGAAAGTTTTTGAGCAGCCGTTCGAGCAGGCGTAGAGCGGTGGCGATTTCATCCTCCCCCGGTCTTTGGGGCTCGGCATCGAGCAAGAGTGGAAAATCCCCGCCCAGGAGCAGGGCCACGACATGGCGGTGGTAGTACTGGGTATGCTCTGAGTGAGCCGTGGTAATCGTCCGTTCCAGGCACGCTGGGCAGTGTCGGTGCTCGGTCGAATGCAGCTCATGGCCATCGAGCACCAAGGGCATCAGCCCGTGCCACGGCGCAGGAAGAGCCTTGTTGCGCTTGAGGTCGCTGTACAGGCTCTGCAGGGCTTTGCGGACCGAGTCGGGGTCCATCTGGTCGGCGACTCGGCCGAGCGTGTCGGCACTGGGCAGAGCATTCTTCAAAAAGCGCCGCCAGAACAAGCTCGTGCGCGTCTGCTCGATGGCATTGAGACTGCCCAAGCGCGTGACGATCATCACCAACAGGCTGCGGACAATGACGGAGGTGGCGATCCGAGGTTGGCGGCGCGCGTCGGTCACACCGTTGAGCAGTGCGGCCAACGAGGCGACCTTTTCGGCCCAGGTCAGCAACCGTCGCAGGATGGCTAGGGCTCCCGGCGAGACAGCTTGGCCCAGTAGATCCGGGACAGCTCTTCGAGCAACTCACGGATGCGCTGGTAAGGCTCACCCACTGGCGCGCCTGCGGCTCCAAGGTGCGAGGCACGAAGAGTTGTTGTGGCTTGCCCTCTTCGCTGACCACCACGTACAGAGCCGCGTGCTTCTCGCCGCGCGCACACCGGCAGCCTGGCTTACCGCAGACCTTCTGGCGCGGATTGAGAGACGCCCGCAGCAAGCCAGCGCCGCTGAGGAGCTGGACCAGCTCCGAGCGCAGGTGGCGCTCCTCGGGGCTCATGCTCGCGCGGGCGATGCGGGGAGGAGTACCTGGCATGCGACAAATATACCAGAATCTCGCGCGCCAAGCACCTCTCTGGCGAATACGAATCTGCTCCCCGGTCTCCTCAGGGAGAAAATTACGCTTCAACCCAAGACACTACTCGCTTTCCGCAGGTCGCCTACATACGGACTGCGGAACCGCTGTCTCGACGGCTCGACGGAGAGGCTCTCCGTCGCGGTCTTCCTGCACGGGAGACGGCGGCGCCAACTCCGCCAACCCTCGGGCCCAAATCGGGCGGTCCTTTCGGAAAGTTCTTGGCGACCTCGGCGGCTTCTGCCTGTTTGTGTCGCCTTGACACTGCCAGCCCCGCGCCCGAGAATGGAGCCAAGTTGCTGGACATGATCGCTCAGTGCCATGAGAGGATCTAGATCCCGGAATACTTCTCCTCCTGCAGGCGAGGCTGCCGCGCGCTGAGGTGCAGCAGATAGCCGGTACCTGCAGGTCAGTGGGTTGCTTTACGCGATGTGATGAGAGTGCAAGGCAATGAACGAGACCCTACGTTCCCTTAGCCTTGGGGCAGTGCATCTCTTTGGAGTGGCTGTCCCAGGGTTCCTTTTGATTTTTCTGGCGGTCACGGGCCTGCTGGTCCCGGCCGGGCAGCTAAGCTGCCAGTGAGTGGCGACGTCGATGACATCGACGACGACGTCGCGCGCCTGCTCGCCCACGGCGCCGAGCTGGTCGGCGAAGTGGTGCGATGCGAGGACACGTATCGGCTCGCCTATGTCCGTGGCCCCGAGGGCGTCCTCATCGCACTTGCCGAACAGCTCGGGTAAGAGGCTTCCGCAGGGGCGCCGAGGAGAATGCTATGATGTCGAGTAACGCACACCCAAAGTCGATCATCACCAAGGGTTTTTTGGTTTGCCGGCGCATTCAACGTCATTGGCGTCCTGGTCTTCTCGAAGTTCTTTACCAACACGTTGCTTTCTTCACTCGACCCCGTCGTCTGTTCCTGGCTTGGCCTGGTGTCTGTCATGCTTTGGGGGTTTGCCTATTGTTCGGTCGCCAAGTCCTACCAATCCGTGCCCTATCTGCTGTTGGTTTTCTTCGTCGAAAAGATGATTTACACCATCACATGGGCCAGGTGGCTCATCGAGAACGGGAGCACGCTGCCGGCGCTTTTTTCCGAGTCTGCGCTCACTGCCACGTTTTTCTCGATCTATGGTCCGGGTACGTTTCTTTGGCCTGTTCTTCCTCTGGGTGGCGATCAAGGGCCTCCCGGAAAGGCGCACCCGCCTGACGAAACGGGGCCAGGGCCGATCGGCCTTGGGCCGAGGATTGAGCGGGCCGACTTGCGGCGGACATGCCCTGCCCGGCCGGCGTACCGCCCGCCGGCCGCTTCCACCTGCCGCCGCGCCCGTCGCGAAACCTCCCTGCGCCCGCCCCGTAGACCCGATATCTGCAGCCGGCGCCCCGCCCCGGGGCGCCGGGCGATGAGTCGAGGTGATGGCGACGGTGACCAAGGAGCGTGCGACCGGCCGGGACGTGATCCTCGCCATCGGCGAGAACATGCGCAGCAGCCTCGAGCCGCTGGTGACCAAGGTCATCGCGCCCAGCCGCTACCAGGTCTATCTCCACGGCGACGACTACGACCGCCTGCGCACCCTCTTCGGCGAGCTGGAGTCCGAGGCCCGGCGCCACCTCGATTCCGAGGAGCGCTGCGCGAAGTTCAATCGCAACAACCAGCCGGTGCTCAAGCGGCTGGTGCCGGTGATCCGCCGCCGGGGGGGTGCCGCGGCGCAGGCCGCCGCCGAGCCCGACCCCGCCGCCGCGGCCGCCGCGCCGCGCTACGTCAGCGCCGAGGGCTCCTGGACCGTGCGCTTCCAGGAGGACCCGGACGGCCGGCTGCAGCCGGGCGACATCCAGGTGGTGTCCGAGTTCGCCCAGCCGGTGGCGAAGGGGTACGGCGCCGGCTCGCTCACCCGGCGCATCTCGACCACCCGCCGCCAGGGGGCGCCGCTCAAGGTCGAGATGCGCACCGAGGAGGTCGCCGCCGGCTCCCAGGCGGCGGCGACGGCGCCGCGCCCGGCTCCCACCGTGCAGGTCGAGGCCGGCCCGGCGCCGGCGCCGGCGACGGCCTACGCCCGCATCGGCTTCCGCGACGACCGCGGGCCGCAAGACGTTCTGGGTGACCAAGGACGAAGTGGTGATCGGACGCGAGGCCGCCGACGTCTGGGTCGACCTGCGCCTCGAGACCTCGCTCGACGTCTCGCGCGAGCACGCCCGGCTGCAGCGCACGCCGGCCGGCACCTTTCGCCTCAAGGACCTGAGCAAGCTGGGGACGACGGTCAACGGCGCGGCGGTGCCGTCAAGCCTCGAGTCGACCGGCGGCGGCGTGCGCGACCTCGATGTCTGGGTCGACCTGCCCGACCGCGTCCGCATCGGCCTCGCCGGCGTCGTCTTCCTCGACTTCGAGAGGCTGGCGGCGCCGTGAGCGCGGGAGACGCGATCGCGGCTTTGCTGCGGCCCGCGACGGCTGGCGACCTGCCGGCCCCGTTCCTCCTCGGCCCGAAGACCGCTGCCCGCGCTCGACGGTCTGCCACAATCGGCGACGAGGGCGAGTGGGTCCACGACCGGAGGCGAGCCTCATGCAGGCAGTCAGATTCGTCCACTGGCAGGAACAGGGCTTCTGGCTCGGCTACCTCCCGGACTATCCGGATTACCTGACCCAGGCGAAGACGCCGGAAGAGCTGCGGGAGAACCTCCAGGATCTCTATCGCGACCTCACGAGCGGGGAGATTCCGGGCAGCCGGAAGATCAACGAGTTGATCGTATGAGAACCCCATGGCCGAGCTGATCCAAGCCCGCTCCGTGCTCGCTGTCCGTGACCTCGTGGCAGCGGTCGGCTTCTACACGCGGGTCCTCGGCATGTCGATCGCCGCGGCCGGCCCCCGGGCCGGATAGTGAGGCGGCTGGCACCTGTTTCGGCCCTTGGAGCCAGACGGCTCTTGAGAGTAAAATCGCCCCTGCCATGCAAGTCTCCCTCGAGCTGCCCGACGTCCTCGTCTCCGTCGATCCCCGCGAGCTGAAAGAGGCGCTCGTCGCTACGCTCTACCATGCGGGCAAGCTGACCGAACGACAGGCTCGGGAGGCCTTGGGCATGACCCGGCGCGCTTTCGAGGAGATGCTTCCCCGTTTCGGCCTCTCCATTCTCGTCGACAGCCAGGAGAATCTCGAGATCGAGCTGAGAGCTTGACGAGCGCGCGCGAGACGGTGAGTGACACGGGCCCTCTGATCACCCTGGAAAAGCTCAGCGACGGCTACCGCTTCATCCGGCTTCTTTACGACAAGATCATCGTTCCACGCGCCGTGCTCGACGAGTTGGCCGAAGGCCAGTTCGCCACTTCTCAGGCCTACCTGGAGCACTACGGGATCATGGATCTTGTGGAGGTCGTGGAGCTCCGCGGTGATTTGGAGGTACCTGGGGCCGAGCTCTTGGATGCCGGCGAACGCGCGGCGATCCAATCTGCGCTGGAACGAGGGCTGCCTCTGCTGATCGAAGAGGAGGCCGGACGACGGTGCGCCCTGAGTCTGGGCCTCCACATCTCCGGTATCGCAGGCCAGGTCTTCAAAGCTTTCCAGGCCGGCTTCATCCCCGGCGACGAGGCCCGGCACAAGATCAGCCCTGGCGGCGGCGCAGGGAGCGCAGCACGTGGACAACCCCGCCCAGGCTCCGATGAAGGACGGGGAATAGGACTCGCGAGAGCGGCAGTGGGTCCTCGGCCGGCGACCCTCGGCAGTCGTCGCGCCCCATGGAGCCTCCACCAGGGCCCGCGCTCACGCCGCCGATTCGAGGTTTTCCCGCAGGATCCGGGGATGGCGCGCAGCGATCCTCAGGAGGGCGACGGCAGATCCTTCCGGCTGGCGGCGGCCTTGCTCCCAGTTGCGGAGCGTGTGAACGCTGATACCCATGGCCTCGGCGAACCGGGTCTGCGTAAGCCCCACGAAACGACGTAGCGCCGCGATGTCTGCGCCGGACTCGAATTGTCCGAGCATCAGACGGTTGCGGAGGCGTGCAGGGATCGCACGGGCGAAGTCTCGATCGGTGAGCTCAGGGATGTCGTCGGTCATCGACTTTCGTCCATGTAGGAGTGGTAAAGAGCCTGCTCGCGTTGGTTCGCCCAACGAGCACCGATAATGCGCATCGTCTGTTCGTCGCGCGCGGTCCAGACGACGAGAACCAGACCACGGACAATGGGGCCGATCGCGAGGAAGCGATCCTCGTCGAGGGAATGGTCCTCATCGAAGATTTCGAGATAGTCGTTGCCGGTGGCGAACAACTCCCGTGCTTCCTCGAACGAGATGCCATGCTTCTGCCGGTTTGCGGCATTCTTGGCCTGGTCCCATTCCACCCTCACCCAGACGAGTTTGAACGGGGAGCTCTGCCAAGTCAATGGCTTAGTTCGCCATCCGCCAGTGCCCGGCCTTCGAGGTGGTGGAGCGCGGGCGAGGATCGGATAGCGAGGCGGCTGGCACCTGTTTCGGGCCGACGTGCCCCGCGGCCTCGAAGCGAGCGTGGCCATCGCCTGACGTCGCCGGCGGAGTCGAGTCGACGACCTTTCAGCCGGCGGCGGCGCGCGCAGCCGCCGGCTGGCGGTCGCCGCACCGTGATTGCGTCTCTCCGCCGCGGATTGTGTCTCTCGCCGGGGCGTTGCGTCTCCAGCCGAGGCAACACCGCTCGCCGCGACGCAAACACGCCAATCTGGCGGGAAAACCCCTCAGCTTGTGTCTCATTGTGTCTCTCGCGCCGCTGGAGACACAACCAGCGGGGGAGAGACGCAATCCTCGGACGGGCGACGCAACCCGCTGCCGAGAGACGCAATGCGCCCGCGAGAGACGCGAAGTCCGCCGCGGGAGACGCCAGCCGGGCGTGGCGGAGGCCGCCGTGCTGCGGGAGACGCAATCCCGGCTTTGCTGCGGCCCGCGGCGGCGGGGGAGGAACGAAGCTGCGTCCGCTCGGCTCAGCTTCCGGCGGCGCGACCCGCCGGACCCGGACTGTACGACCGGATCCGGCGGGACTTCAGGGAGGGCTCAATCCGGCTGTCGAACGGCGAGGATCCGGCCGATCTGGGCGAGCGCCGCCGGGGCCGGCCGGCGCAGCAGCTCGGCGAGCCCGCCCTGCCTCGAGCTGGTCCAGCAGCTGATTCATCTTGTCGGGATCGATCCCCGGCTGGAGGCCATTGACGAAGGCGCGGATCCGAAACCGCGGCGGCTTGACGGGCTTGGCGGTCATGCCGAGACCGAGGCGGAGGGCCTCGTTCACCGTAGCCTTCATGCCTTTGCCGCTGAGCCGGGCGGCGCGCTCGAGCTGCTCGGCTACGTCGGCCTCGAGAGTGAGGGTCGTCCGCATGGGAGACATCTTGATGCCTCCGCAGGTTGACGTCAAGATGATCGCCTTTGAGCGCGCGGGTCTGAAGTGTACCCGGCCTCGCCAGGCGACCCGCCGGACCCGGACTGTACGACCGGATCCGGCGGGACTTCAGGGAGGGCTCAATCCGGCTGTCGGGCGGCGAGGATCCGGCCGATCTGGGCGAGCGCCCCGGGGCCGGCCGCGCGCAGCAGCTCGGCGAGCCCCTGCGGCCCCCGCGCCAGGCCTTCGAGGTGGTGGAGCGCGGTCACGATCTCCGGCTGGTACCGCGAAAGCCACCCGCAGACCGTCGGCCCCTGCTCGCCGAAGGTGGCGAGGATCGGATAGCCGCCCGGGAGCGGGATGTCCGGAGCGGGGTCGGGCACCTCGGAGAGGTGGAACAGCGGCTCCCGGTCGACCCGGGGCAGCGCCGCGCAGAGCAGCGCCGCCGTCTCCTCGTGCAGGAAGACCGCCATGGGACCGTCTCCCTGGTCCAGCTCCTCCCAGGAGCGCAGCACGGCGACCGCGCCGGGATGGAGGGGGACCGGAACCCGCTTCCAGGGCCCGGCCAGGTCGGCCTCGGCAGCGGTCAGAGGCTCGCCGTCCTCCTGGAGCTGCGCCAGAAACGAGGGTTCGAAGGCGTTGGGTGGGGTGGGGGTGGACGCACTGGTACTATCACGACGGCTGGGCATGGAGTCGTATCTCCTTGCTGGGCCATGGGGTCGGCGGAGTTGCGCTCTCCGTCGGCCCCGCTTGATTGTGGAGGGGGAGCGGTTCCCCCGATGGATGTAGCTTAGCACAGGACGGTGAGAATCGGGCGGTTATTACGGAAAGTTCTTGGCGACCTTATGCGGCTTCTGCCTGTCGCCTAAGCCGGCAGCTATCGTCCCTTGCCCGGCACCCATATCGCCCGCTGCGTGTCGCCTTGACACAGCCAACGCCTACGCCCGAGAATGGGGGTCAAGTTGTTGAATCATATTATGCATCTAGTGCTATGAGAGGAAGCTGGCTGCGGAATGCTTCTCCCCGGTCAAAGGGAGGATAACCCGGGTTACAGGCGTGGGTGGGGTTAGAGCGTCGGCGCCCGAACAGAAACCGATAGCCATGCCACTACAATTGCCAGAGGGCGCCCGGTTCGCGAGAAGCGGTCTCCTGACCAAGCTCTCCCATTCGAGTTCGTCAACGAAATCGAAGATCTGATCGGGAAGATCGTAGCACAGGGCGGACCGCCGTGCTCTGCTTGAGTACTTCAAGGGCGAGTTCTGCGCTGCCATCGGCGCGCCGCACGTATGGAGTTCGACGAAGGCTGGGCCTATATAACCTGCATCGCACTATGCACAGCGCTGCTCAGTATCCGCGCTCTTCATTCAGGCGTTCTACGACGGCTGCGAAAGCCTGCGAGATGAGGAGGACCTCGAGGTCCCCTCAATCCGAGTTTCTTCAATGATCTGCTGAGAGAGGGCACAACGTCCCTTACGAAGTGCGGCCCCCCCGGCTTCTTAACGTTAAGGGCACAGCTCGCGTGCCAACACCAGCACCACCGCCGACTCTTGCAGAGGAAGCAGCTGCCGTGGTCCAGCGATCCTGCAGCGGGCCGAGAGGCCTCCAGCATCAGGCAGCCCTCGGGAAGCGGTGCAGGAGATGCTTGCTGGAGTCCTTGAGTCAATTGCGACGGCATTTCGCGGCGTCGCCTGGCCCAACGGAACGGTTCAGGGCCGTTACTTCAATCAAATAGCGAAGGAACTCAAGGCCGCCGCAAAGGCACAACAAGGCCCTCGCCCTCGTAGTTGATTGGGCGACTCAGCTTCAGGGTTACCTCTCCTCCCCTACTGGCGGGGGTGTTCGCCATGGGATTGACCTGATAATGAACGGCATCGCTCTCTCGCCCGAAGAGGGGCGGTTTCTGTAATTTAATCCTGTCTTACGTCGGCTTCTTAATGGCGGAGCATGCGCGGGTCGGCGACTGAAGCACGACGCGCTTCTAGCACGTCGCTGCACCGGGCGGCTCTTCGTACGAGCGTCTGCTTGGTCGCTATCGTCTTCTTATTTGCATGCAGCGAGGCTGCTTCAGCCTCTGGTGGAGCCAGCGTTAGTTGGCCATTGGGAGGGGAGTCTTCGGCAGGAAGGAGATGCCTGGGTCGCGACTCCAACTCCAATTTTTCTTGAGTTGTATGACGATAATGTGGCTTCTCTGGCAGGCCTAAAGGGTTCATGGTCGTTTGCCGATTCATATCGGTGGGTTGTTCGAGTCGACATTCCGAGCCGTTATCAAGCTCGTTCTTATGAATTGCTCCTTGACATGGATAGCAATGAGCCTCAGGATCGGCTTCAGGAAGCATGAGGTATCGTATATTCAAACCTGAAGTTTGTGCAAAAATCGCACGGTGGAGCTTTTGGCGTAGCAGATAGAATCCTAAGGCCTGATGCGAAGGAGCGTGTGCAGCAGCAAGCTCCCGGGCCAAGATCTGCTACGGTTGAAGTGCGTAGAGAACTGCGTTTTGTTTAAGTGGGTGATTTTACCTATTTCCTCGGCGACAAAGTGTTGGCTGTTTGGGTGACGGTGAAAGGAAGGTTGCTACAGTTGGCCCAGGCCGCTACACATTTCATGCTCAGGTCAAGATCCCCTTTGATGAGGTTGCGAGTAATGCACTGGTCTGACTTGAATCAAGGGGATATTGTGACCATTATGTGCCAAGGTGGCTATGGCTGGCTTCAAGGAAATGTGAAGTGCCGTCTAGCACCAAGGAACAGCTTCGCGGAGCAATAGGCGAAGGGCAATCTGGAAGGACGGCAGGAAATGAGCGAGCCGAACCCTCGCCGTCGAGCCGACGGAAACGCCAACAGCACGGTTCCTCCGCTCATCTTCACGGGCGCCGGGGCGCAACTCAATTCCGAGTTGGAATCTATGAGCTACGACGTCTTTCTAAGTCACGCGACTGAGGGATAAGCACCAAGTTGCTTTACCACTCATTGATGGATCGCCTAGAGCGGAGGGGGCTCCGAGTATGGCGGACCAGTTCGAGTTAAGAGTTGGTAGAGAGCTGCGACAGAGCATAGATAAGGGACTCTCAGAGGCATCTTTTGGGGTCGGTGATTCTTAGTCCGTCATACCTGAAAAAAGTTTGGACGAATCGCGAATTGGGCGGCTTAGTGGCGCGCGAAGGCAGCGGCCGACCGCGGATTACCCGTTGGCGCACCTGGACAGCCAGAGAAGAAGTTCTTCAGTACTCTCCGACGTTAGCAGACAAGATCGCTGTTTCGACTGAGTCCGGGCCTTGACTACGTCTCAGAACAGATCGTGAGATCAATAGAAGGCGTCGGTCCGAGAGACAGCAAAGTTGGTCGAGCTTCTCTTGCCGCAAGGAAGGAGAATGGAACTGACGGCGTTGCGACGCCAATTGCTTGTCGCAGGATCGCGTTTTGAGCTAGAGCACTTGCTGTACAAGGTGGACAAGTTCTTAACCGCTACCCTGGTGATCCTCGCGAGGCGAGACTGCTGAGGGAGCGCGTTAAGAAAGCATACTTGCCTCCTTCCCCGCCGCAGTGCCGACCGCCTCTGCACTGCAAGTCCGTTATGCACCAAGAGAACGAGGAGCGCCGTCTCGTTGCCGCGATCATAGCGGCATCACTGGTGATTGTTTCACTTTTTTTTCTGTGCTGAGCCTGTTTTAGGCCCGATCTTTCCCGAGCTGTACGCCCAACCCCAGCCTGCCGCGGGCGCCTACGGCGCCCGCGTGAGGCCCCGAAACGTTGGGCGATAGCAGTGGATATCTTGAAGAACAGCGAGCTGCAGCTAAAGAGACGGTGCGTGCCGAGTTGGCGCCAGTATGCTCAGCGCCTTGCCCTTGCCGTGCTTCTTCTCGATGCGGGCGATGGCCGGAGAGCCCCAGCCCTCGGCAAGC
This sequence comes from uncultured beta proteobacterium, assembly GCA_963846655.1. Classification (GTDB taxonomy): domain Bacteria; phylum Pseudomonadota; class Gammaproteobacteria; order Burkholderiales; family JACQAP01; genus JACQAP01. The sequence goes on from CAWJWT010000002.1 coordinate 1,025,433, forward strand.
CAGAGGCACGCATTCCTGGCGATCCGTGCGGCTAGAGCGATCACGTCTCTTCGTGGCTTCCCAAGTCTTAGGGAATCCAGAATGCCGTCATTCTGACGATCCCACCTCAGTGGCTGGCCAGCCGCCATGTCTTCTGGCTATCCCAAGACTTGGGCAAGCCAGAATGCGTCCATCTGGCGATCCACCGCCTCGGCTGGCGATCCCACCGCCGCGGGCTCGCCGCCTCCTCGCCTGGCTTTCCCGAGCCTTCGGCAAGCCAGAATGCGGCGATTCTGGCCATCCCAGGCCCTCGGCTGGCTTGCCGAGCCATAGGCGAGCCCCGCGGGTCAGTTCCTGGGTCCGCGCGGCTCCTGGCCGGCCGTGGCGCTCCAGAGGCTCGCTCCCCAGCGGGCCCCGCCCTCCGAAACCTCCCGCCGCCCGCCCCCGTAGACCCGATATACTGCAGGCCTGAGCGCCCCGCCCCGGGGCGCCGACGAGAGGCGAGGTGATGTCGACCGTGACCAACGAGCGCGCGACCGGCCGGGACGTGATCCTCGCCATCGGCGAGAACATGCGCAGCAGCCTGGAGCCGCTGGTGACCAAGGTCATCGCGCCCAGCCGCTACCAGGTCTATCTCCACGCCGACGACTACGACCGCCTGCGCAGCCTGTTCGGCGAGCTGGAGTCCGAGACCCGGCGCCGACTCGACGCCGAGCTGGCGCGGCTCAACCGCGGCAGCCAGCCGGTGCTCAAGCGGCTGATGCCGGTGATCCGCCGCAAGGGGGGCGCTGCCGCCGCTGCCGGCCGCGGCCGTGCCCGCCGGGCCGCCGCGGTTTCCGCGCCGCGCTACGTCAGCGCCGAGGGGCGCTGGACCATGCGGTTTCAGGAGGACTCCAGACGGCCGCCTGCAGCCCGGGCGACATCGAGGTGGTGTCGGAGTTCGCCCAGCCGGCGGCCGTGGGTTACGGCGCCGGCTCGCTCACCCGGCGCATCTCGACCACCCGCCGGCAGGGCGCGCGCTCAAGGTCGAGCCGCGCACCGAGGAGGTCCCGGCGGCGCTGGGCGATGGCCCAGCCGCGCGCCGTGCCGGCTTCGACGCTGCAGGTCGAGGCCGGCCCCGCCGTGCCGGCCGCCGCTTTCGCCCGCATCACCTTCAACGACAACCGCGGGCCCCAGACCTTCTGGTGACCAAGGACGAGATCGTCATCGGCCGCGAGGCCGGCGACGCCTTCGTCTGGGTCGATCTCCGGCTCGACACCTTCCCGGACGTCTCCCGCGAGCACGCCCGGCTGCAGCGCACGCCGGCGGGCACCTTCCGCATCAAGGACCTGAGCAAGCTGGGCACGACCGTCAACGGCACGCCGCTCGCTCCCAGCCTGCAGACGGTCGACGGCGAGTCGCCGCGACCTCGACCGCTGGGTCGAGCTGCCGGACCGCGCCCGCATCGGCCTCGCCGGCGTCGTCGCCCTCGAGTTCGAGAGGCTCGGCCAGTGACCACGCTCTACTGGGCCCGGCTGGTGTTCCTCGCCGTTCTCCTCCTGCTGGCCGGTGCCCTGGTGGCGCTCTCCTTCACCCGGGGCAGATGGTAGCTCGAGCCCTTCACGCCGGACTCTCGGCGGCGGCGGCAGCGATCCCGGCCGCGAGCGGGAGAACAACGAGGACCGCGTCCTCTGCGAGCCGGAGCGCGGCATCTTCGCGGTCGATCGACGGCGTCGGCGGCGAGTCCGGCGGCGAGGTCGCCGCGCGGATCGCCCGCGAGGTGCTGCGCGCCCGCCTGTCGCGGCGCACCACCGACCTCGACCGCCTGGTGCGCGAGGCCATCGCCCTCGCCAACCGGCAGATCTACGAGCGCGCCCAGGCCGACCCCCAGTCTCGACCGGCATGTCCTGCGTGCTGACCGTGGCGCTGCTCGACGGCGCTCGCGACGATCGCGACGATCGAGGGGATCGCAGGCGATCGGGGAGCGCGCGGCCAGGACGGCCCCGCGACGGCAGCGCGGGTCACCGTCGGCCACGTCGGCGACAGCCGGCTCTACCTGCTGCGCCGCGGCGAGATCCGCAAGGTGACCCGCGACCACTCGCCGGTCGGGACGCGCGAGGACGCCGGCGAGCTGTCCGAGGCCGAGGCGATGCGCCACCCGCGGCGCAACGAGATCTTCCGCGACGTCGGCTCGGCGCCCGCACGAGCCGGACGACGAGGACTTCGTCGACGTCCACCAGATGCCCTTCGAGGCCGACAGCGCGCTGCTGCTGTGCAGCGACGGCCTGTCCGACCTGGTCGCCGCGCGCGACATCCGCGAGGTGGTCGAGCGCGCGCGCCGGCGAGCCGCAGGCGGCGGTCGAGCGGCTGATCGACGCGCCAACGCCAAGCCGGCGGCAAGGACAACATCTCGGTGGTGCTGGTCGAGGGCGAGCGCTTCGCCGACGGCGTGCGGCGGCGGCCGGCGCCGCCGGCACCGGTCGCGAGCCACGGCGCCGCGGCAGTCCGCCGGCGCGGGGCGGCGCGCCGCCCGCGTCGGCGCGCTCCGGCCCTGGTCCTGCTCTCTGGACGGCCGCCCTGGTCACCCTGCTGGCGCTCGGCCTGGCCGGCTGGTTCGCGGTGCGCGGCGGCCTGCCCTGGGGCCGCCGGCGGCGAGCCCGAGCCGCTGCGCGTCGGGCGCCGGCGACGGCGGCTTCCCGACCATCGGCGAGGCCCTGGCGCGCGCCGTGCCGGGCCAGACGGTCGAGGTCGCCCCCGGCACTACCGCGGAGCGCCTCGTGCTGCCGGCGGGGGTCGCGGCTGGTGAGCCTCGTGCCGCGCGGCGCCGTGATCGTCCCCACCGCCACGCCACCCGGCACGCCGGCCGCCCCGGCGGTGCTGGCGCGGGCGGCGCGCGGGGCAGCGGTTTCGACGGCTTCCGCATCGCGCCGGACCCGTCGGCGCCGCTCGCCGTCGGCCTGCGCCTGGTCGACTCCCAGCGTCGAGGTCCAGGAGATCGAGGTCACCGGCGCGCACAGCGCCGGCATCGAGATCCTCGGCGACGACCGCTCGACGGTGCGCTACTCAGCTACGTCCACGACAACCCCGGGGCCGGCATCGTCGGTCGCCGGCCGGGCCGCGCCGCGCCTGCTGCACAACCTGATCGCCGGCAACGGCGTCGGCACGCCCAGCCCGGCCGCGCGGCGGCATCGAGGTGCGGCGACGCGGCCCGGCCGCTGATCGCCGAGAACCGCATCGAGGGCAACGGCGCGCCGCAGGTCGTGGCTGCCCTCGGCGGCGATCGGCCTACGCGCCGAAATCGAGCCGCTGGAACCAGTTCGGCACCTCCGGGCGCAGCCGGCGGGGTCCCGGCGGCGCCGCGCGTCCGCCCGCTCCGGCGCCGGCGCCCCGACGACACCGCACCGGGGACCGGAGGACGCTAGCCGATGCTCGCCCCGAGCCACAGTCGGCCGCTTCGAGGTCCGCGACTTCCTCGGCCGCGGCGCGATCGGCGACGTCTATCTCGCCTGGGACCCGAGGCCGGCGCGCGAGGTCGCGCTCAAGGTGGTGCGCACCCCGCGCACCGACCCCGAGATGCTGGAGGCCGAGCGCAACGGCGTCGCCGCTCCAGGCCGCGCTGGCGCGGGTCGCGCCGCAGGTCGCGGCGGTCTTCGAGCAGGGCGACCAGGACGGCGAGTTCTTCTGGGTCGCCATGGAGTACGTGGCCGGCGACGACCTGTCGCGCGTGCTCGGGCGCGAGGCCCGCTGCCCGAGGAGCGGGCGGTCGACATCGCGCTCCAGCTCTGCGCGATGCTCGAGGTCTTCCACGACTTCGCCGCCGAGGTCGGCGGCCGCCGAACGGCATCGTCCACGGCGACATCAAGCCGGAGAACATCCGGCTGCAGGACGGCGGCCGGGTGCGGGTGCTCGACTTCGGCATCGCCAAGCACCTCTCGCAGACCCGGCGCTTCACGCGTCAACCTCTTCGGCAGCCTGCCCTACACGCCGCCCGAGCGGCTGAGCGCGGGACGGCTCGACGCGCCAGTCCGACCTCTGGGCGGTGGGGGTGATCCTCTATCTCGATGGTCGGCCGGCCACCCGCCCCTGCCCGGGCGCGAGGCCGAGGATCTGGAGACCGCGCATCCGGCGCGGCGAGCCGCCGCTGCCGCTGCCGGAGAGCCTCTCGCCGGGCCTGCAGCGGATCCTCTAGACCTGCGCTCGCCTTCGCGCCGGCGGACCGCTACTCCACGACCGCGCACAGCTGCGCGCCGACCTCGAAGCGGGCGCGACGGCCGGCCGCTCTCGCGAGCCGGCCGCGGAGCCGGGCGGCGACGACCTCCACGCGACCCGGCGGACCTCCCGGCCGCTCGACGACTCCCGGGCCGGCATGGCGGATCGCGCCGATTCGGGCGAGGCGCGGCGGTCGGACGAGACGCGGCGCACCGGCGCCGCGCCGCCGCCGCTCGGACGGCCACCCGCCGGACTTACGAGCCGGAGGCCGGTCGCGGTCCCGCCCCTGGCGCGACCCGCTCGCCCCGCCGCCCCGGCCGGCGATGCCGCCGATGTCGCCGGTGTCGCCGGTCTCCGATCCGCGCCGCGTAGCCGGTCGCCGGCTCGCGCCCACGCGCCGCAGCCGCGCCGCGGCGCCGGCGCCGGCCTGGCGCGCGCGTGGCCGGCGTCCGCGGTGCTGATCGCGCTTCGGTCTCCTCCCAGGTCTGGGTCCAGGGCGAGGCCCAGGACCTCCAGCGCGCCCTGGTCACGGACACCGATCCCGACCTGACCAGCGATCCTCGAACCGCTACCGCAGGTCTCCTGGCTGGGCCTGTTCAACCCGACCATGGGCGACGTCCGCGACGAGCTGCGCGAGGCGCTGGTGACCTCGGCCGACCGCATCCTGGAGGGCTACCACGGCGACAGCCCCTCGACCACCCGGGAGCGCGGCTGGCAGAAGGCGCACGACACCTGCGCAGGGCGGCCGAGCTCGACTACCTGCGACCGCAAGGTGCGGGCCAAGATGCTACTACGCCGGCCCACCTCGACCGCATCGCGTCGCAGACCCTGCGCAGCAACGGCGAGCGCGACGCAGGCGGACGAGCGCAAGGTCGACGCCGCCATCGCCGGCTTCCGCGAGGCGGCGCGCCGCGACCCGCGACTGGCCCGATCCCTACCTCGGCCTCGCCCGCGTCTACGCCTACGACCGGCCCGACCTCGCCGCGCTCCAGAACGGCCCTGGTCGAGCTGGAGAAGCGCGGCTACCGCCTCGGCCGGCGCGAGCGCGCCATGGAGGCCGACGGCTACCGCATGCGCGGCCGAGGCCCTGTGGTCGCCGGCGCAGCGCGCGCGCGGCGACCGAGGAGATCGGCCTGCTGGAGACCGCCCGCGACAACCTCCTCCAGGCGATCAACGTCTACGAGGATCGCGCCGGGCTATGCCGACGTGCGCCGCAACCCACCCAGGCGGCGAGCCCGGCGCAGATCGAGGACCGGCTGGGGTGCTGGGGCGTGCTGGGCGAGGGCTGTCGGCCCCCGGCATCCGCCCGATCGCTGAGGACGGTGTGACGAGGGCATTGAAATCACGCTCGCTCGGATACGGCATGTCATCTGCAGGACGGCGAGGGAGCTCGGACATGGGCGTGACCGATCAGCACGCGCCGCGGAGCGCCGCGGGGGCGCCGGCCCGGCGGCGGCCGTTGCCGGTCGCGGGCCCGCAACGGCCGTCGCGCCACCGCGAGGCGGCGCTGCTGCGGCGGCGGCCTGGCCGTGGTCCTCCTCGGCCTGCTCCTGGTCTACCCGGCGGTGATCGGTCCGCTGGCCGGCAACCAGCCGGCGGCTCGCCGGCGGCGCCGCGGTCGACCTGGCCGCCCAGGCCGTCGACCTCATCGAGTTCAGCTGCAGCCGGTGCAGGCACCTCTCGACGGCGGGCCGGACCGCGCGCCGGGCGGATGGCCGGGGCGAGTCGCTCAACCGGGCGCCAGGAGGGCCGGATCCCAGAGACCGTCGGCGCCCTCTGCCCGCCTGCGCGAGGCCGCCACCTCGGACGGCCGGCGAGCACCGTCGAAGGGCTGAGCGTCGCCTGCTCACCGTCGCCGAGCTGCGCGCGCCTCAAGCCCCACCTGGTCGTGCGCACGCCGCGCCAGGACTTCCGCGCCCCGCTCTGGCTCTGGGCCGGCCTGCTGCCTGCGCCGGCTTCGCCGTCGTCCACGTGTTCTTCCGCGCTGCGCGGCTTCACCGGCGACGAGCTGATGCTGCCGCTCGCTGCTGCTGCTCACCGGCATCGGCTCCTGATGATGGTGAGCGTGCGCGATCCGCTGCGCGACCTGACGCTGTTCCGGGCTTCGCCCAGGGGGTGCTCGCCGGCTGCGTCCTGCTCGCTCGCCGCCAGCCAGGTCGACTGGGAGCGCTCGCCGCTGCGCCGCATGACCTTCCTGCCGCTGCTCGCCGCGCTCGCCTGTCGGTGCTGCTGATCCTGTTCGGCAGCGGCCCGGGGGGCAGCGACGCCAAGGTCAACCTGTTCGGCTTCCAGCCGGTCGAGGCGGTCAAGATCCTGGTGGTGCTGTTCCTGGCCGGCTACTTCTTCGACCGCTGGGAGTTCCTGCGCGAGCTGCCGGAGCGCGCGCGCTGCCGCGGCTCCTCCGCGGCTGCGCCTGCCGCAAGCTGGAGTACGCGCTGCCGCCGATGCTGGCCTCGGCGCGGTGCTGCTCTTCTTCTTCCTGCAGCGCGACCTCGGGCCGGCGCTGGTGCTGTCCTTCCTCTTCCTGATCCTCTACGCGCGTGGCGCGCGGCCGGCCGCCATGCGGTCGCTCGGCAGCGCTGGTGGTGGCCGGCGTTCTGGGTCGGCTACCGGATGGGCGTACCCGCGCACGGTCACGGGCCGCATCGAGATGTGGCTGTCGCCGTGGGACAACTCGTTCCGCGGCGGCGATCACCTGGCGCAGTCGCTGTGGGCGCTCGCCGGCGGCGGCTCGCCGGCAGCCGGCCTCGGCCTGCGGCCAGCCCGAGCAGGGTGCCCGAGGCCCACACCGACCTGGTCCTCGCCGCGATCGGCGAGGAGCTCGGCTTCCTCGGCCTCGCTCGCGGTGCTCGGCGCTCTACGCCGCCCTGGTCTGGCGCGGCTGGCGGGCGGCGCGCCGCGCCGCGGGCGTCTACGGCTTCTTCCTGGCCCTCGGGCTCACCCTGCTGCTCGGCGCTCCACATCCTGCTCATCGGCGGCGGCGTGGTCGGGCTGCTGCCGCTCTCGGGCGTCGTCTCGCCCTTCCTGAGCTTCGGCCGCTCGGCGATGCTCGCCAACTTCCTGCTCTTCGGCATCTGCTCGCGGCCTGTCGGCCCGGCCGCCGGGCGGCAGGCCGGAGGCGAGGGGGCGCGCTTCGACGGCGCGCTGCGCGGGCCGGCGGTCGGGCCCTCGGCGCTCGTCGGCGCCGGCGCATCGCTGCTGCGCGCCGGCCTGGGTGCAGCTGGCGCGCCCGAACCAGGTGCTCACCCGCGGCGCCCTCGACGCTCCAGGGCGACGGCCTGCGCCGCTTCCGTACAACCCGCGGCTGGAGGACATCGCCGAGACCATCCCGCGCGGCCGATCGTGGACCGCAACGGCCTGCCGCTCGCCACCAGCGAACCCGGCCGACCTGCCGCGCTACCAGACGGCGTACCGCTGGCGCTCGGCGGCCGGCGCCGGTCGACTGCCGGCCGCCCGCGGCGCGCCGGCGAGCGGCCCGGCCGCCTCTACCCGCTCGGCGGCCACACCTTCCACCTGCTGGGAGACCTGCGCAGCCGCGTCAACTGGGGGGCGAGCAACACCTCGTTCGCCGAGCGCGACTTCCGCATCCGCCTGCAGGGCTACGACGACTACGCCGCGGTGGTCGAGGTCACCCAGCCGCCGCAGGGCGGCGCCGTCACGGCGCGGCAGATCCGGCGCGACTACTCCGAGCTGCTGCCGCTGCTGCGCCTGCCGCGCCGGCCGGAGCACCGGGCGGTGCGCAGCATCCTGGAGCGCGACCGGACTCTGCGCACCGACGTCGACGCCCGGCTCCAGGTGCGCGCCACGGAGATCCTGCGCGCTCGTGAGCGGTCGCCGAGGCCGGGCACGGCGGCGCCGCGGTGGTGCTCGACGCCGGCACCGGCGAGCTGCTGGCGAGCGTCAGCCTAGCCGCTGGCCGGAGGGCCTGCCGGTGCCATCGCCAGGCGGCCGAGGAGGCCGAGCCGGGCGCGGACACGGGCTCATCGACCGGGCGCGCTACGGCATCTACCCGCCGGGCTCGACCTTCAAGCTGGTGACCGCCATGGCGGCGCTGCGCCGGATCCGGCGGTCGCGCAGAAGACCTTCTTCTGCGTGGCGGCTGGCCGGCGGCCGGGTGGGCAACCGGGTGCCGCGGCTGGCGGCGGCCGATCCGCGACGACGCCACCGTCCGCACGCCGCACGGCACGGTCGACCTGGAGAAGGGGATCCGCCAGTCGTGCAACGCCTACTTCGCCCAGCTCGGCGACCTACGAGGTGGGGCCGCGCCGCGCTGCTCGAGACGGCGCAAGCGCTTGGGCATCACGGTGGCGCAGCCCAACACGCCCGAGGCAAGCTCAAGGACGCGCTGCCGCAGGCCTCCTACGGCCAGGGCGCAGGTGATCGCCGACGCCGTTCCAGATGGCGCGCGTCGCGGCGACCGTGGCGAGCGGCGGCTCGATGCCGCAGGTGCGGCTGGGTGCGTCGACGCGAGCGATCCCCGGAGCGGCCGCCCGAGCGGGTGGTGAGCCGGAGAACGCGGCGGTCCTGGCTCGCGCGCTCGATGCGCGCGCGTGGTGACCTCCGGCACGGCGGCCCGCGCATCTCTGGGCGAGCGTCCAGCCGCCGGTCGCCGGCAAGACCGGCACCGCCGAGGTGCAGGGCAAGCCTTCGCACTCCTGGTTCATCGGCTTCTCGCCGGCGGCGGCCCCTGAGACGGCGCCGGCCGGCTCTCCAGGCTGGCCCGGCCGCCCCGGCAGCCGCTGGCCGAGCGGCGGCGGCCGGCGGATCGCCGTGGCGGTGATCGTCGAGCACGGCGGCTACGGCGGCCGGCTCGCCACCCAGGCGGCGCGCGAGATCGTGCTCGCCGCTGCGGAGCTGAGGCTGATCCGGTAGGATCTCCACCGCCATGGCCTTCACCGACGTCCTCGACAAGCTCCGGCGCCTGCTGCGCCCCTGGCACGCCGGCACCGAGCCGCTGGAGGTGCGGCGCGCCGTCCTGGAGGAGATCGAGGGCCGGGTGGTCGCGGTCGGCAACGGCCGGCGGATCTTCCCCTTCAACCGCATCGAGGTGCGCCTGCTCGCCCCGGACCCGGAAGAGCGGGTGCTGTTCGAGGCGGTGGTGCGCGAGGGCTGGGACCTGGAGCGCGAGGTGCGCGACCGCCTGCGCGCCCTGGACGCCCGGTTCCCCGCCGACCTCGGGGTCGAGGTCTCCTTCGCCGAGCGCGGCGGCGCCGAGTTCGGCGACCGCCGCTTCCGCATCCTCTGCCACCGGCTGGAAGGCGCCGCGCCCGATGCGGTGGGCAACCGGCCGGTGCTCGACTTGACCGTGCTCCAGGGCAAGGCCACCCGCCACGTCTACACCTTCAACGCCGCCGACCGCATCGCCGTCGGCCGCCTGGAAGAGGTGCTCGACGCCGACGGCCGGGTCAAGCGCCGCAACGAAGTCGCCTTCCTCGAAGAGGGCGAGGTCAACGCCACCGTGTCGCGCGAGCACGCCCGCATCGTCTGGGACGAGGCGGAAGCCGAGTACCGCCTGCGCGACGACGGCAGCGCCTCCGGCACCCGCCTGTTGCGCGACGGCAAGTCGCTCGAGGTGAGCGGCCACGACCGCCGCGGCGTCCGCCTGCGCTCGGGCGACGAGATCTACTTCGGCCGGGCGTGCGTCAAGGTCAGCCTGCGCGGGCCCGGCGCGGGCTAGGCGGGGTCGACGGGACGGCGCGGTAGGAAGCGGAGTCCCGCCCACCCGCGCCGGCGGGGGAGCCTCGCTCCGGTAGGCGCGGAAGTCCGGCCCTTCGGGTGCTGGTGCGTGAGGGCGGCTCGTCGGGTGCGGGGATCGGTGGCGCCGGCGGCGGCGCCGGCCCCTTTGCCCTAAAGGTCGTTCTCATCTAGAATGGGAAATGTCTCAACTGGGCGAACGGTTCTCCAAACGGCGCGCTACAGGCTAGCGGTTCTAGTAGACTGAAACCAAAGTGTCGCAAGTTTTGCCACAGCTCTTGGCGAACGGCCTTTACGCGGGCAGCCTGTACGCCCTCGTAGGGCTCGGGTTTGTTTTGGAGTATCGTGTCTCTCGTGCGTTCAATTTTGCGTATGCTGGGTTTATAGCGATCGGCGCCTATGGCTGCTGGTGGGTCCTGGAGATCTTCGGGAAGCGGTCGAGCGAACGCCTGGGTTCTGCCTTGTTCTTCGCCGTTGTCATCGGCGTCGCGTTGGCGGCCGTTGGCGGCTGGCTGGCAGACCAGAGCATCTTTCGGATCCTGCGCAGACGCGGCGCCACCCCTCTCGTCTCCCTCCTGGCTTCCCTGGGGCTTTTCTCGGTTCTCCAAAATCTGATCTCGCTGATCGCGGGCGACAATACGAAGGTTATCCGCACTGGCGGCGGCATGCACAGCTTTCCGAGCCTGGGCCCGGTGCGGTTGACCATGGTCCAGGTCGGCGTCATTGCGACCTCGTTGCTCGTAGGGCTGATCATGGCTCTGGCACTCCGGCGTTCCTCCTGGGGGCAGCGGCTCCGTGCCGTCGCCAATGACCCAGATCTTGCCTTGGTTCTTGGTCTTCCGGTCAACCGGGTCCACGCGAGTGTACGGTCCCTGGGCAGCGGCCTCGCTGGGATGGCAGGCATCTGGATTGCTCTCGATACGGATCTCACTCCCCTTATGGGCTTCCGTCTCCTCATCCTGGTGTCGGCGGCCATGGTGATTGGTGGACTCGGGAGTCTGAGTGGCGTCGTCTTGGGTGGTATGCTTCTCGGCATGGTGCAAAACTTGGGAGTCCTCTACTTCGCGACGGAGTGGCAGGACTGCGTGGCCTTCACCCTGTTGGTCCTCTTTCTACTCTTCAGGCCTCAGGGTCTTCTGGGAAAGTTTGGCTAATCTCGACATATGGAGAACCAGTTATGGGCTTCATGCGTAGTACCGACGATCGAACAGACCTGATGAACAATTTGGCCCGTAACATCCGCGACCCGCGAGGCCGGCTCGTCGGGTGCTACTTTCCCGCAACCCGAATCATCAGGACCCAGGATGGGGAACTCTGGCGCGTGGATGAGGCGAATCAGGTCCGATCCGGAGACCGCTCGGTTGGACAGCTGGATTCCGAGCAGAAGGTCTTGATCCTCGCAGCCGCAGGGTCTCATTGAGCTGCCGGATCGAGGAAAGCTTATGGCGCTCTTTCATATCCACGTCGACGCTGCATGGCTCTCGAAAGCCTTCGAAGAGTACCTCTGCTCCGAAGCTCGGATTCCGCCGGACCGACTTCGTGGCGTTGGACGGGAGTGAGGCGGAGCCTAAGAACCACCTCACCCTGAAGCTCGACTGCGCTCGCACCTTCCGCCGTTCCTTCAATCTCGTGGTGGCCCAGGCTCGCGAGCCTCCAGGGCATGGTCGGCTACGTCGAAGGCGAATTTATCGCGCTCGACCACGACTTCACGCCTCAATCGTATCACGGTGGGGTACGGCAGCCATTTACGCTGAGCCTGAGGGAACTTCCTCCGGGATGTTTCCGTGAAAGCGAGATCCATATAGCTTTGTGCCCGGAACGATCCGCTCCGGCGCTTCTTGAAAATCTGAAAGCGATGGGGTTCGCCACAATTTATATTCCAAAACCATGGGGTATCTCACTCATTTTTACGGCTCAAGGCGAGAGAAGAGTCATGAAGATTGTTTCCAAGGCGATGAAGGAATACATTGATGCGGTTGGCGGTGCCGTGATGTGCAGTATCAAGGAAGAGCGGATCGCGCGCTGGTGGGTAAGCGGCGACGAAGTCAAGCTGCCCCCAGTCATTCACGAAGTGCGGCAGTTCTCGCCAGCGAGCTAGGCTGAAAGGGCTTTACAAGGAGGGTCATCTGTGAGAGCCATTTCGAGAGGAAAGGTTATAGCATTAGGGGTGGTCGCGGCTGCGGTGCTGGGCCTGTCCTTCTGGGTACTCCGCGGTGCGGGTCACAAGGAATCGGCCGAGGTACGGATCGGTGCGATCTTACCACTGAGTGGGAAATCAGCCCAGTACGGGAAATTTATTCAGGAGGGGCTGGATCTCGCGGTGGGAGAGGTCAATGCAACAGGTGGAATCGACGGCAAGCAGCTGTCTATCATCTACGAGGACGATCAAGCCAATCCCAACTTGGCGACCAACGCCATGAAGAAGCTGGCTGAGGTCGACAGGGTACCCATCGTGTTCGGATCTTGGGCTTCCGTCCGTACTGGCCCAGGCTCCGATCGCGGAAAGCAACCGCGTGATCGTCATGGCAGAGGCAGTCTCTCCTCAGATTCGGGAAGCGGGAGACTTCATTTTCCGGATCCAGCCGGACGGCAGCTACTATATGCGGGAACTGGCACGCGCTGCCTATGACGATCTTGGTCTACGAAGGATCGCCATTCTGTACGTAAACAACGATTTTGGTATTGATCTTGCGGCCAAGTTCAAGGAGTCCTTTTCTGCTCGCGGCGGAACCATACTCTCAGAGAACGGATTCGAGCAGGGTCAAACAGATTTCCGCAGCCCCTTGACCCTGATCGCTGGCGAAAAGCCCGACGGCGTATTCATCCCAGGATATACCGAGGCCGGCCAGATCCTGAAGCAAGCGCGGGAGCTTGGCTTGCCGCAGCGCTTCCTTGCCGCCGCCACGTTCGAGAACCCAGACATCTTGGAGATCGCAGGTGCTTCTGCCGAGGGGGTCGTCTATCCTCACCACTTCGACCCGAGTTCGACAGATCCGCGGGCCCGACAGTATCAGGAGAAGTACCAGGCTCGTTACGGCAGGCTCTCGGAAGGCTTCGCCGTTCTAGCCTTCGACGGACTGCACATCCTGGCCGCCGCGCTTTCGGAATGCGGCTCGGATGGGACGTGCATTAAGGATTATCTCTACAAGCTCAAAGAATATGAGGGAGTAACTGGCCGGACATCGTTCGACGACAAGGGAGATGTCATTAAGTTGATCATTGTTAAGACAGTCGAGGGCGGAAGTTTTGTGCTCTTCACGTCTTGAACCGATATATATTTACGCCAGACACTAGGTGTGCTAATCATGAGCTGTGTACTCTTTCGCGGCCGTTTCCAGCCGTTTACAAAATTGCACTACGAATGCATCAAGGGCTTCTACATCGGCCATGTGCGTGAAAAGGTCCGTAAAAAAGAGAGCCCCCCAGATCTCGCGCTATGTGTGGTGCGAGACTACGAGATGCTCGCTAGCGCGCATAAGTTGCTGCAACGCCACAGGCCCGGCTCTCGCCACTTTCGCCATCTCTATTTCCTTAACCCGCTCACGTTGAGGGAGTGTTTCACGCAAATTCGAGAAGGTATTTTTTATTTCTGGAGGCATGATCCAGATTTTTTTAGTTACCCTGGAGAAACCGCCGAGGAAATCTGTGAGAGAGAGTACTTCAGTCGATATCTCACGGAGAATCTGGCCATTGTATCGGCGCCAATTAAATTCTTGGAACTAATATCTGTCCTGGAGGGCGGCCATGAAAAAGTAATCGAAGAAATACAATTTGTTCTAAGCCAAGATGACAAACCATTGGATGAACTCTCTCGGCGGTTGATCCACCTGCTAGTTCACCTTGCTTCCGAGAACCTCGGCTTTATAGATCAGCCGAGCCCTGGAGACATTAGTTGGCTTATACCTGCCTTCGATTCCGAGGACCTTCTGGACTATCGACGTTTGTTGGATGCGAAGCAGAGCGCGCTACTTTATTTTCACCCCAACCCTCACGAAGCTGTCTTCCGAATGAAATTGAGTGAATTGCCGCGTTTCAGGCTTTCTCACTACGGCGCATTTATTTATTACATCTACCTCATGCTTGCTAGGAGTCGTCAGCGTTTGCAGGCCAAGAGTGCGGATGCAGAAATTCGGCGGGGTCGAAGACTTTATGAAGGAGCTTGTCAGCCCCGCTTGCCTTGCTCGATACGAAAGCAGAGTGAGGGAGATCTTGCAGCCGTCTGGCAAACGACGAAACTGAGAAAGATGTTTTGGAGATTATTGACAATATCACTACATTTTCTGACATGGTCAAGTTGTACCTGCGCATTCTTGACCAAGACGACCTTGACGAGATAGATCAGGACGGAAAGATCATGCAGTTGCGTCTGCTTGGCATGACGCTGAAGGAGTGTGTCTCGGAGATCGAGTTGGAAGGTGCTTCAAGAAAGATCGACCAGTGGAACCACCTGCCGGGTGCTGATGTAGCGAAGCGTCGAGATCGCTATCGCACGTTCCTTGTGAATCTCCGTTCATTGCGTAAGGAAGCGCTGGACTATCTCCTGCTGAAGGACAGAGCGCAGGCTATTCGAACTCTGGTCGTTGCGGAGACTTTATCTGCTGTCTCTGATGAAAGCCTTTCGAGCGTGGAGAATTATCTGGAGGGGCTTAAAAATGGCCACTGATAGGTTATTGGAGTTGCGGAGCGCGTGGAATATCTTGTCTATTCTTATGCTGTCGGCCGTTGTCAACCTCATTACTCAGCTGCCAGACGAGGCGTGGAATGCAAGCGACTGGAGCCGTCGGCCGGCAATTTTGGTAAGCATGTTGAGCCTGCTGATGGCAGGGATCTGCTTTCAGATTCTTTGGGAGTTGGCAACTGGGTGTTTATCGGCGGCTAACAACTCCTCCCAGAAGGCGGCGGATTTGATTCGGGGAGATGCTCTGGAGGTGCGTCTTCGGCGGTTGTTTTACCTGGGGATCGGGTCGCTGGCCACGGGAATCGTTTGCAATTTCTTCTATCGCTTGTGAGTCTGCTAGGCGTAGAAGTCGAGGGCAAAGGCAGGGCAGAAAGGGCATGTAGAGTGTACGCCGTTCACATCCTTACGGTTGTCTGTCTCTATATCATTCTGGCATCCGGGGCGAATCTTGCGGTGGGCTATACTGGCCTGGTGTCCCTCGGTCAGGCCGCCCTTTGTGCGGTGGGGGCTTATGTCAGCACTCTGCTAGTTATGGATCTCGGTGCTTCTTTCAGTTTGGCAGCGCTGGCCGGCGTGGCAGGCGCTGCGGCGCTAGCGGTTCTGATATCATTCGTTCTCCTGCGGCTTGGTGACGATTACTTCGTTGTTGCCACGATTGGCCTACAGCTCATTGTCTGGTCGGTCCTGAACAACTGGCAAAGTCTTACGCGCGGGCCGCTCGGCATCCCCGGCATCCCCGGCATCCCCGGCATCTCCGGATCGCGGATCTTGGGCTTCAGCTTCTCTCGCCCTGTGCTATACCTGTCTCTGCTTGCTGCTATCGCTGTTCTAGTGGTCTGGGCTTGTCAGCGCTTGGCCGACTCTCCATATGGCCGCGTGTTACGGGCAATT
Organism: uncultured beta proteobacterium; assembly: GCA_963846655.1. Taxonomy (GTDB): domain Bacteria; phylum Pseudomonadota; class Gammaproteobacteria; order Burkholderiales; family JACQAP01; genus JACQAP01. Next base: position 1,040,863 of record CAWJWT010000002.1, read on the forward strand.
CGCGAAGATCCCACCTTTGCTTCGTCAATGGGCAAGAACCTAACGTTTTACAAGGTTTCGGTCATGACGTTCGGCGGTGCAACAGCCGGTCTGGCGGGAGTCCTCTACGCGCCATTTTTCAGCTTCATCGATCCCACAGGATTCACGCTGTCCGAAAGTCTCTTGATTCTCTCCATGGTGATTGTAGGAGGCGCCGGCGATCTCCGAGGCCCTGTCCTGGGAGCTTTTCTTTTGGTGGTCCTTCCAGAATCGCTGCGGTTTCTCGGTCTGCCAGCGCCGATCGCAGCGAATGTGCGCCAGATCCTTTACGGCTTATTGCTAATTTTTATGATGCTTTTCCGGCCCCAAGGAATCCTTGGCTCCTATCGGTTTGAGCGGCGTGGCCACTCTACGCTGTGAGTCACTGAGCAAGGCCTTCGGTGGAGTGCAAGCTCTGCGGGAGGTCTCTTTGACGTTCTCTGCTTCTACAATTACAGCCGTCGTTGGGCCCAACGGTGCCGGCAAGACGACGCTTTTCAACGTACTCTCGGGCTTCCTCGTCCCCGATGGCGGAAGAGTGCTTTACGGAGAGCGAGATATAAGTCGGTTGTCTCCACCGGAAACCGTGAAGCTGGGGCTATGTCGAACCTTTCAGGAGAACCGGACTCTGCCACGGGTGTCGGTCCTCGATCATGTGCTTCTCGCCCGCCCAGGTCAACTCGGGGAGAATCCTATTCGGGCATTGCTCCGTTGGGGCTACCTGCCACAGGAACGACAGAATCGCCAGGAGGCACTCGCCATTCTAGCGCGAGTGGGCCTCAACGGCCGTGCCGAAGACCTGGCGGGGGAACTCTCGTATGGCCAGCAAAAGCTCTTGGCGTTGGCCTGCTGCCTCGCCACCGGTTCGCGGGCGATGCTGATCGACGAGCCCGTTGCGGGAGTGCACCAGAGTCTGTTTGCACCAATCCTGGATAACCTGAGGGATCTCAGGGACGAGGGTTGTACCATCGTCTTCACTGAGCACAACCTGGACGTAGTGAGGGAGGTCGCCGAACAGGTGATCGTCATGAGTCGAGGTCGCGTCATCGCTTGCGGGTCACCAGCGGGGGTTCTGGAACAGGCCGATGTCCTGGAGGCTTATCTTGCCTGACGCTCGCAATCCCCCGCTGCTCCAGGTCAAGGGCCTGACCGCAGGCTATGGGCTCAAGGAAGTACTACATGGTGTGCATCTGGAGGTCGCCGCGGGTGAGATCGTCGCCATCCTCGGGCACAACGGGGCCGGAAAATCGACGCTGCTTCGGGCGGTCTTCGGACTCATCCCCGCGAGCGGAGGGGAGGTCTCGATCGAGGGGCGGGAAGTCTCGCGTCTCTGCCCTCGGAACCTGATCGCCCTGGGGGTGGGGCTGGTCCTGCAAGGGGGCCGAGTCTTCACCGAGCTCACCGTACGGGAAAACTTCAACGTCGCAGGCTCTGTATTGGAGGATAGAGCGCAGCTCGAACCCAGGATTCGCCACGTCCTGGAGATCTTCCCGGCCCTCGGACCGCTTCTGCATCGCAAGGCAGCGAAGCTCTCGGGCGGGGAACGGCAAATGGTCGCGATGGCCAACGGCCTGATACCTTCACCACGTCTTCTGCTGCTCGACGAACCGTCGCTTGGGCTAGCTCCCTCGCTGGCCTCGTCAATGTTGGAGCGGATCGAGGAAATTGCTCGGGGAGGAATCGGTGTCCTGATGGTCGAACAGAAGGTCC